>NC_012968.1:1273785-2547570 GCF_000023705.1 Methylotenera mobilis JLW8 | reverse complement strand
TTATAAATTAAAACTGATAATAATTAAAAAGTTAGCTTGATTAATAAAACTAAATAAACGTTGACAAAACACTGTGTTATCGGGTTTAATAGCGCCCTTTGTAGCATTTTGCTCGTCGGAGATTCACATGAAACGTACATATCAACCTTCTAAAACACGTCGCGCACGTACACATGGCTTTTTAGTTCGCATGAAAACTAAAGGTGGCCGCGCTGTTATTGCTGCTCGTCGCGCTAAAGGTCGTTCACGCTTAGGTCTATAAGTTAGTAACGCCATAGGCGTTGCTTTCGCT
The DNA here is from genome assembly GCF_000023705.1 of Methylotenera mobilis JLW8. NCBI lineage: Bacteria > Pseudomonadati > Pseudomonadota > Betaproteobacteria > Nitrosomonadales > Methylophilaceae > Methylotenera > Methylotenera mobilis. The sequence goes on along the minus strand of NC_012968.1, from coordinate 2,547,278 downwards.
GTATATTTTTTATTGCAGTAGAAACTTAAACATAGTGCACGCGCTTAGGTTTACAAAACAAGCTAAGCTTATTAAAACGGATGAATTTTCATCCGTTTTTAATTTCCGCAAGCGTATTTTTGCGCAATTCTTGGCGGTTCATTATCAACCTAATGCCTTAGCTCGCCCTCGTCTGGGTTTAGTTGTTGGGAAAAAGACAGCGAAATCGGCAGTACACAGAAACTACATGCGGCGTGTGTTGCGAGAGTTTTTTCGGCTGCATCAGCAAAGCATTAACCCGCTAGATCTAGTGGTGCGCGTGCAGAAAAAGTTTAATAAAAAAGATTTTTTAGCTGTGGTGCAAGAGTTTGACTCTTTGCTCAAAAAAGTTAATCAACGCACCTCTCTAAATTCACAACAAAACAACACCAATGCTTCACCATTAAAAGGTAATCAGCCTTTATAATGCATGTTTATTGCTGCACTGCAGGCATCATGGTTTGGCGGTAACGGTATGTCGCGTTTATTGATTTGGATGATTAAAGGATATCAATTCATTTTGAGTCCTTTTTTTGGGCAACAATGTCGTTTTTACCCTACTTGCTCACAATATGCAGTAGAGGCGATTCAAAGACACGGTGCTATGCGCGGTGGCTACTACATGGTTCATCGGTTATGCCGCTGTCACCCCTGGTGTGAGGGTGGGCATGATCCAGTACCTTAATATTCTCTTTTCGGTTGCATTACTAAATATTTATATAGATTGCTTATAAAACAATATGGATACAAGACGTTTAGTATTATTCGTAATTTTTTCAATGTCTATTCTGATGTTATGGGATGCATGGCAAACTAAACACGCCCCAGTACCGGTGGCACCTGTCGCCAGTGTAGGTTCTGTGCCCAGTACTGAAGCTGGTGCAGAGGTTGGTGCAGAGGTTGGTGCTGCAGCAATTGATGCGCCAGTAGATACAGCTTATGCCCTGAAGTCTGGCCAAAATATCGCGGTGACTACCGATTTATATAAGATTAACATCAACACCATGGGGGGTGATTTACGTAAACTTGAGCTACGTAAACACCGCGCTAATGACAACCTATCTAACTTCCTGTTGTTGGATGATGCTGCAAAGCCTATGCTTTATGTTGCACAAACGGGTTTAATTGGCCAAGATTTACCTACACACAACACCGTATTTAGCAGCACTGCACCTAGCTACCAAATGCAAGATGGCCAGGACAAGCTGGAAGTGCGCTTGAGTGCTGTGAGCAATGGCGTTGCTGTGGATAAGGTATATACCTTCCATCGTAATCGTTACGAAATAGACGTAAATTATGAAATTAAAAATAACACCAGTGTAGCGATTACCCCGGTTGTGTACTATCAAATCGTACATGACAGCGAGTCTAATCAAGGATCTGCCTTGATGCCTACTTTCACAGGCGGCACTTACTATACCGAAGCTGGTAAATTCAAAAAACTTGCGTTTAAAGATATGGCAAAAGAGCCGTTAAATATCACCACCAATGACGGTTGGGTGGGTATTTTGCAGCATTATTTTGTAAGTGCTTGGATTCCTAAAGACGGTTTGGCACGTAAATTTTATACTGAAAAGCTAAGCAGCAATATTTTCAGAATTGGTACTAAGAGTACATTAAGTACCATTCAGCCAGGCGCTACACTTACTGTGCCTGCCCGCCTCTACTCAGGGCCGCAAACCAAAAATGACTTGATTGCCGCAGCGCCAGGCTTGGAGTACAGCGTGGATTATGGCTGGTTAACCGTGATTGCATCACCATTGTTCTGGTTGCTATCAAAAATTCATTCTTTGGTGCAAAACTGGGGTGTAGCGATTATCTTGCTTACCATCTTGATTAAAGCCGCATTCTTTAAACTGTCTGCTTCAGGTTATCGCAGCATGGCACAAATGCGTGAACTGGCACCACGTTTGCAGTCCATGAAAGAAAAATTTGGCGATGACCGCCAAAAAATGCAGATGGCCATGATGGATCTATACAAAAAAGAGAAGATTAACCCGATGGGTGGCTGCTTCCCTATTTTGATCCAAGTGCCTGTATTTATTGCACTTTACTGGGTATTACTAGGCTCTATTGAGCTGCGCCACGCACCGTTCTTTGGCTGGATTCAAGATTTGTCAGCCATAGACCCATTCTATGTTTTGCCTATTCTTATGGGCGCAACCATGATTGTGCAAACCAAGCTTAACCCTAAGCCTACAGACCCTATGCAAGCTAAGGTGATGACTTGGATGCCAGTGGTATTTAGCGTGTTTTTCTTCTTCTTCCCAGCAGGCTTGGTGTTGTATTGGTTGGTCAATAACGTACTATCGATTGCACAGCAATGGTACGTTAACAAAATGATTCATGCAGAATCTGTTGCCAAAAAGCAAAGCCACGTAAAAAAATCAGGTGAACACCACTAATTCCGCAGATACCATAGCCGCCATCGCCACAGCAAGTGGCGCCGGTGGTATTGGTGTTGTCAGGGTATCTGGCCCTTTATCTCAAACGATTGCAGTTAGTGTACTTGGGCATTGCCCCAAGCCGCGCCATGCTGCTTATCTCGATTTTCTGCAAGCTGACGGTGATTTAATCGATCGCGGCATTGCTATTTTCTACCCCAACCCGCATTCATATACTGGTGAAGATGTCCTAGAGTTGCAGGGGCATGGCGGCACTGCCTTGATGCAAATCCTATTGGCCAGATGTATTGCACTAGGTGCGCGCCAAGCTGAACCTGGAGAATTTACACGACGCGCTTACCTCAATGATAAGATGGATCTGGCGCAGGCTGAAGCGGTAGCTGATGTCATTAACGCTGCCACGATAGAGGCGGCTAAAAGTGCGGTACGTTCATTGTCTGGCGAGTTCTCGCAGCGGATTAATACCCTACTTTCAAAATTAATTGATCTGCGCATGTATGTAGAGGCGTGTTTGGATTTTCCTGAAGAAGAAATCGACTTCATCACCCAGGGGCGTGTGGCAGATAAGTTGGATGCAATTATTGCTGAAATGCAGGCTGTGTTTGTAAAAGCAAAACAAGGCAGTTTGTTGCGTGAAGGTATTAATGTGGTGTTGGTGGGACAGCCCAATGTTGGTAAATCCAGTTTGATGAATCAGTTGGCTGGTGAAGAAGTGGCGATTGTGACTGCTATCGCAGGAACTACACGTGACACCATTAAGAACGCGATACAAATAAATGGGGTACCTTTGCACGTAATTGACACCGCGGGCTTGCGTGAAACCGACGATGAGGTGGAAAAATTCGGCATTGCACGAACTTGGCGAGCCACAGAAACGGCTCATATCGCATTATTATTGGTTGATGCAACTCATGGTATTACCGAGGTGGAAAAATCGATTTTAGCTAGGTTGCCGCAAAAAATCCCAAAAGTTTGGGTGCATAATAAGATAGATGTGACGCAAGAACCAGCTTTAATTACAGAGCAAGACCATGCAATACATATTTATATTTCTGCAAAAACTGGAGTTGGTGTCGATCTGCTGAAACATCACTTGTTGCAATTGGCGGGTTACCAAAATAATGCTGAGGGTGTGTTTATGGCGCGTGCTAGGCATTTATCTGCATTAACAGAGGTAGCTGCGCATTTGGATTTGGCGGCGAGTCAAATAAACTCGGCTGAGTTGGTGGCGGAAGAATTACGTTTAGCACAAGAAGCATTAAGTAGTATTACGGGAGAATTCACTCCAGATGATTTGCTTGGTGAGATTTTCTCTAAATTCTGTATAGGCAAGTAAGTTTGCTTCGCATGTTGAGGTAGCGATTAACTCTCTGTTGGTTGCTAAAATTATGGTTTTATGATGAAAAATAGCGCCTTAGTAGGCGCCATTTTTTTTGTAACCCTTATGCTGTTAGGTCTGTAATGGTGGCTTCAGGACCATTTTTCTTCACAGATTCAATACCGTTATCGCGTGAAGCTTCGCTTTCATACATTTGGCTTTGACCGATAACCTGATGGTTACCGGCTTTCAGTACAAAGTATGGCTTTTCTGTTTTTGATACCAAGCGCTCATAACGTGCATCATCAGCCGCATTTTTTTGGATGGAAGCGATGCCATTTAATGCGCTGGCTTTAGTCTCGTACATTTCAGATTGCAAAATAATTTGGCCGTTACTTGCCAATAAATTAAAGTGAAACTGACCACTTTTTGCTGTTTTTAATTCAAATTTTCCAGCCATAAAATTCTCCTTAGTATTATTTGTCGGTCTAATGTTCGTTCTTGCACTTATTGCTATAGGTACTATAGGCGCGCAGATGCATACAAGTCAATACTGATGCATTAAGGTGTTGATGCCGAAGGGGGTGCTGTAGATTGTTTCACGTGAAACAATGCCGTGGTTGTTTTGCTTTGTCAGGGTTGTCGGGTTGATGGCACTGCTGCAGATGATTTTGTTGAATAGAGTTCTGTGTTGCGGGGTGTGTGCTAATTAGCTATGGGGGTGTTGGTTTAGCCAACAACATAGCGCCATGTACTGTTTATATTTACTGTGATTGTTAGGTTGAGCAAAGATGGATATAAAAAAAGCAGAACCTCTCGCGAGATTCTGCTTCAAATTAACAGAGGTTAATTATTTTTTAGCCGAAGGTGTTCTTTCAGTTAGTAGATAGATGATGTAGTTAGCTTTTTCAGCTGCTGTACAATCTGTACCGATAATTTCGTTGCAGTGTTCAGTGAATTTCTCTTCAACTTTTTCAATATCTTTAAAGCGTTTGTTGTTAACTGCAGGTGACAATGGCTCGATTGATTTGCCAGTTAATGCATGTTTACCTGGGTTAGCTGGGTTGGTTGTGTGACATGAAGCACAAGCCATCTCTTTGCCGTTAGGCATTTTGAACTTGCGGTTAAAGAACATCTTACCTTCTGTTACAGAGGTGACGAATTCTGGGTTAACCGTTTGTGCGATACCAGTGTATTTTTTTGTTAGTCCTTCGGCGTTGGTAATGTTTGCTTGCGCAGCATGGGCTGTAAGTGAAGCAAAACCTAGTAACGTGGCCAAAACAATATGGGTGTATTTCACGTGCGACTCCTTAGTAATAAACCAATAAACCAAATCTAGTTAAACAAAAGTATATTGATTGTGATTGTTATAATATGACTTAATTCTAAACCAATTATAGCTTGCATGATATCGATTAAAGCGAATTTTATTGCTAATTTGTGAATAAATTATGACAGCGCGGTAATTTTTGATTGTTTCACGTGAAACATTGATTATAAGTAGCGTTATGCATGACCTAAACTTGAGTTTAAGTTAAACTGCTACCTCTTGAGTAATAACGTTTTTTTGTGATTAAAATATGAATTTTCCTGATATTTTTGATGTGATTGTGGTGGGTGGTGGACATGCTGGCACTGAGGCAGCGCTTGCCAGCGCAAGAATGGGTCAAAAAACCTTATTGCTCACACATAATATTGAAACCTTGGGCCAAATGTCGTGCAATCCAAGTATTGGCGGTATTGGTAAGGGGCATTTAGTTAAAGAGATTGATGCATTGGGTGGCGCGATGGCTGCCGCCACCGATGAGGGTGGTATTCAGTTTCGTATCTTGAATTCAAGCAAGGGTCCTGCCGTACGTGCCACGCGTGCACAAGCAGACCGTGTGTTATATAAAGCGGCGATTCGACATCGTTTGGAAAACCAAGAAAACCTTTGGTTATTTCAGCAGGCGGTAGATGACATTATTTTGGAAGGTGATCGTGCCGCTGGTGTGGTGACGCAGATTGGCCTGCGTTTTGCAGCGAAAGCTGTCGTGTTAACCGCCGGTACGTTTTTAGGTGGTTTGGTGCATGTGGGTTTGCAAAACTATCAAGCTGGACGCGCTGGTGACCCACCATCTGTTTCGCTAGCAGCACGTTTACGTGAAATCGGCTTGCCAGCAGGCCGCTTAAAAACCGGCACCCCACCACGTATTGATGGGCGCACAATTGATTACTCAGTAATGACGATACAGCCGGGTGATAATCCTGTGCCGGTGTTTTCATTTTTGGGTAATGCAGCACAACACCCTGCGCAATTGCCGTGTTGGATTACGCATACCAATGAGCGTACACACGATATTATTCGCAGCGGACTAGATCGTTCGCCTATGTACACAGGTGTGATTGAGGGCGTTGGCCCGCGCTACTGCCCTAGCGTGGAGGATAAAATCCACCGTTTTGCGGATAAAGAGTCACATCAAATCTTCTTGGAACCTGAAGGTTTGGCAACCAATGAAATTTACCCAAATGGTATTTCTACCAGTTTGCCTTTTGATATCCAATTGGCTTTGGTGCGTTCAGTACGTGGTCTGGAAAACGCACATATTCTGCGTCCAGGTTATGCGATTGAATATGATTATTACGATCCACGCGGTTTGAAATCAAGCTTGGAAACAAAAGCAGTGCAAGGCTTGTTTTTTGCCGGCCAGATTAATGGCACTACTGGCTATGAAGAGGCGGCCGCGCAAGGCTTGCTTGCCGGCGCTAACGCAGCATTGTATGCGCAAGGTAAAGAGGCATGGTGCCCTGCGCGTGATGAGGCCTATTTGGGTGTGCTGGTAGATGATCTGATTACACGCGGAGTGAGTGAGCCCTATCGCATGTTTACTAGTCGTGCCGAGTATAGGTTGCAGTTGCGAGAAGATAACGCAGATATGCGCTTGACTGAGATCGGCCGTAAGCTGGGTTTGGTAGATGATGCACGCTGGGAAGCATTTAGCCGCAAAAAAGAAGCGATTGAGCGCGAACAGGAGCGTTTGAAAAAAACCTTTGTACAGCCGGCCAACTTAAGTGCAGAGCAAATGCAGGCTGTATTTGGCAAGCCGCTTGAGCATGAATATAGCTTGTTTGAGCTATTGCGCCGCCCCGCGGTGAGCTATGAAGCTGTGCTTAGTTTAGATGCTTCTGGTTTAGGTGAGTTGGAGCCTGCAGTGCGTGAGCAGGTGGAAATTTCTGCTAAATATCAGGGTTATATTGATCGCCAGGTGGAAGAAGTGGCGCGTAGTCGTGGGCAGGAAAATACCATATTGCCCAAGGATTTGGACTATAGGGAAATTCATGGTTTACCAATAGAGGCACAGCAAAAATTAAATGCGCATAAGCCAGAGACTATAGGTCAAGCCAGCCGTATTTCTGGCATTACGCCAGCGGCGATTTCCTTATTGCTGGTTTATTTAAAACGTAAATCACGTGCGAAGAGTTTAACTAACAGCAATGCAGATATGGGAAATGTAGCATGACGGGCAATATGCCAAAGAATTTTAAGTCGGATGATCGTGCACAGTTGCAGGCTAAGTTAGAAAATGGCCTGCAGGAAATGGGAATTACCCTGCTACCGGAACAAACGCAAAAGCTGTTGGACTACGTGGCATTGATCTATAAGTGGAATCAGGTGCACAACCTCACTGCAGTGCGCGAACCTATGGAAATGGTAACGTTGCACATCTTGGATAGCCTGTCTGTACTCGCGCACATCGAATGTAAACGCTTACTAGATGTTGGAGCAGGTGCGGGTTTGCCGAGTATACCGCTGGCGATTTGCCTACCAGAGTTACAAGTAACATCTATTGATGCGGTGCAAAAAAAAGTGAGCTTCATGCGTCAGGTGAAGGCGGAGTTGGGCTTAGCAAACTTCAGCGTGATTCATGGGCGCATTGAAGAGCAAACTGTGCCTAGCAAAGAGATGCCTGAAAAATTTGATGTCATCATCTCGCGTGCGTTTTCGGAAATTGCGTTGTTTATCAAACTGACCAAGCATTTGTTGGTGGAAGATGGCGCTTGGCTGGCGATGAAGGGTGTTGTGCCTGAGCATGAATTTAAGAAGAGCAGCGTGCAGCCTACGGAGATTCGCCCGCTGAGGGTGGCTGGGTTGGATGCGGAGCGTCATTTAGTCGTGTTAAAGCAAGCGTCATAGTATATAAGTTAACTGAGCAGTTTTGAGTGCCTGATTAGGCATGCGTGTAATCATAAAAAATGCAAAGAAAAATATAATGAAAATATTGGCAATCACAAATCAAAAAGGTGGGGTAGGTAAAACTACAACTTGCGTCAATCTGGCGGCAAGTCTGGCTAGCTTGGGTAAGCGTGTATTGTTAATAGATTTAGATCCGCAAGGTAATGCAAGTACCGGTAGCGGTATAGATAAGGCGCATCTTAAATTAAGCATCTACCATGTGTTGATCGGTGAGAAAACCTTAAAAGAAGTTGTAGTGAGTAGTGAAAAAGGCGGATTTGATATTGCGCCATCCAATCGAGAGTTAGCTGGTGCCGAAGTAGAGTTGGTGAATGAGTTGGCGCGTGAGACGCGCTTGAAAACAGCGATTGGTAAGTTGAGTGATGATTACGATGTGGTGTTGCTTGATTGCCCCCCTGCCCTCAATCTGGTGACGGTGAATGCGCTCACTGCCGCCAATGCGGTGATGATTCCTATGCAGTGTGAGTATTACGCGCTAGAGGGTTTGTCAGATTTGGTGAATACCATTAAAAAAGTGCGCGCGCATTTAAACCCTACTTTAGAGATTGAGGGTTTGCTGCGCACACTGTTTGATAACCGCAATATGTTGGCACAGCAGGTTTCTGCACAGTTGATTAGCCACTTTGGCGATAAGGTTTACAAGACCGTGATCCCGCGCAATATTCGTTTAGCCGAGGCGCCCAGTTATGGTGTGCCGGTGTTGAGCTACGATAAAAGCTCCAAAGGCGCGGTGGCCTATATGGAACTCGCACAAGAAATTACCAATAGAGAAATTACTAATAGAGTCTGACAGCAGGCTGTACGGTCTACCCAAAAAATATAAGTTTAAAGAGAAGCAAATATGGTTAAGTTAAAAGGTTTAGGGCGTGGCCTTGATGCCCTGCTCGCTGGGGATATGGGGAGTGTTGGCGAGGCAGACTCGCTGATGATGCTAAAAGTTGAGCAGTTGCGTCCTGGTAAATATCAGCCAAGAAGTTATATGGATGAAACAGCGCTGCAAACTTTGGCTGACTCAATTAAAGCACAAGGCATTATGCAGCCTATTCTAGTTCGTCAATTGACGGATGAGCAATATGAGATTGTTGCTGGTGAGCGTCGTTGGCGCGCAAGTCAGCGTGCAGGTTTGCTTGAGGTGCCGGTATTAGTGCGCGAAATAGCAGACGAATCAGCGTTGGCGATGGCGTTGATTGAGAATATCCAGCGCGAAAATCTTAACCCACTAGAAGAAGCGCAAGGCATTAAGCGTTTAATCGATGAGTTTGCCATGACGCATGAGAAAGCCGCTGATGCGGTAGGACGCTCACGCGTAGCAGTGTCAAACCTACTCCGCCTACTTACCTTGACCGGTGCGGTGCAGGAAATGCTGATGCACGGTAAGTTGGATATGGGACATGCACGTGCATTAGTTGGTTTGGATGGTGCGCAACAAGTAATGCTGGCTGAACAGATTGTGCAGCAGCGTTTGTCGGTACGTGAGGCGGAAGCGCTGGTGAAAAAAGTTGCCGAGCAGCCGGCTGCGGCTAAAAAAGTACCGCCAACGGTGAAAGAAGATGCTGATGTCATCAGGCTGCAGGAAACTTTAAGTGACAGGTTGGGGGCAAGTGTGAGTATTAAGGCCAGTGCAAATGGTGCTGGTGTGTTGAAAATTAACTACACAAATTTAGATCAGTTAGACGATATTATCAGCAGAATTGCGCGCTAAGTGTTTCATTTTCTTACAACTTAGCTATTGACTAAAAACCGCTAATAATTCAAAATCGCGGTCTTTGCTACATCAAGGTCTTGGTGTTGTGGAAATGGATACATAAAGCCTGGCATGATCAGGCGTTATACAAGCTTTTAAATTAACTGGATTTAAGTCATTGTTAGCATTAAATACATCAGATGTTTTTAGTAAAATGCTTAAAATTCAGCTAGTTGCTACGCTTGCTGTTGCTTTGGTGATGTATTTTGCTTCAGGTGCACACGCAGCGCTGTCAGCGGTCTTCGGCGGTTTAAGTGTGGTAGTTGGAGCTTACTTGGCAAGTTTAGTTGCCAAGCGCGGTGCAAATAAAACGGATGCTTCAGCAATCTTGATTAATTTGCTCAAAGCAGAAGCCGTTAAGATTTTAATGATAATTGTGATTTTGGTTATCGTATTTAGTTTTTATAAACAATTGGTGCCTTTTGCACTGATTGCTGGTTTGGCGGCTGCCGCACTATTCTCTGGTGCAGCCCTCAGTAAGTTAAACGTGTAATTTAAACAACGTCAGTTAGAAAAATATTAGATTATGGCTACAGAACACGCAGATAACGCACAACACGCACTCACTCCTTCAGCTTATATCGAGCATCACTTAAGTTTCAATGCGCATCCGCTAAACGAAGGCGCTGGTTTCTGGACATTACACGTAGATACGTTTGTGATGTCAGTAGCCTTAGGTTTGATTGTGATGGGTTTGATCTGGCTGGTAGCACGCAAAGCCACTGCTGGTGTGCCTAGCAAAGGTCAAGCCTTCGTTGAGTTGGTGTTTGCTTTTATTGATGACCAAGTGAAAAACATTTTCCACGGCAACCGTCATAGCTTTATCGCACCAACTGCATTAACCGTGTTTTTATGGGTATTCGCCATGAACTCCATGGACTTTTTACCAGTTGACTGGGTTGCCGGTATTGTTTCATTCTTTGGCGGCGAGCATGCAAAGTGGCGTGCGGTACCTACTTCAGATATCAACACCACCTTCGCTCTAGCGCTATCTGTATGGATTTTAATGATTTTCTTCGCAATCAAGGTTAAAGGCTTGGGCGGTTGGATTCATGAGTTGTTCTGTGCACCATTCGGTACCAAAGTATGGGTATGGCCTGCTAACTTCATGTTCAATTTGATTGAATACGTATCAAAACCACTTTCACATTCATTGCGTCTATTCGGCAATATGTACGCTGGTGAGGTTATCTTCTTGTTGCTAGGTATGTGGGCTGCTACAGGCTTAACTGGCACGATTGCAGGTGCAATTTTAGGTGCTGGTTGGTCTATCTTCCACATTCTGATTGTTGCGTTACAAGCGTTTATTTTCATGATGTTAACGGTTGTTTACCTAGCCATGGCGCATGAAGGTCACTAGTAAGGTTTTGTTTCAATTTAAGTAGTTTTATTTTTTGTAGTTAGTTGTAAGTTTAATTTTAGAGAGGGTAATAACATGGATGCATTAGCATTGATTCAAGCCTACACAGGCGTTGGTATTGGTTTAATTATTGGTTTGGGCGCTGCTGGTGCTTGTATCGGTATCGGTATTATGTGTGCAAGTTTCTTGGAAGGCGCTGCTCGTCAACCAGAAATGATCCCAGCTTTGCAAGGTAAAGTATTCTTGCTATTAGGTTTGATTGACGCTTCATTCATTATCGGTGTTGGTCTTGCAATGATGTTTGCATTTGCTAACCCATTATTAAGCGTAGTTGCTCAGTAATTAGCAAAATTAAGCTAACTAGTCATTAACCTCTGTTTAATGACTAGTGCTTTTATGATTAACAAAATGGATCAAAAATGAACATTAACTTTACACTTATCGCACAAGCTATCGCATTTGCTGTGTTGATTTGGTTCACAGTGAAATTCGTTTGGCCGCCGCTTTTAAAAGCGATTGAAACGCGCCAAAAAGAAATTGCTGATGGTTTGGCAGCAGCGCAAGAAGGCCGCAGTGCTTTAGAAGTTGCGGCTAAAAAGTCAGAAGTGACATTGGCTGAAGCAAAACAAAAAGCGAGCGAGATTATTGCGCAAGCTGAAAAACGCGGTTCACAAATCGTTGAAGAAGCTAAAGGCAATGCTAAGGTTGAAGGCGACCGTATTTTGGCTGGTGCTAAAGCTGAAATCGATCAAGAAGTAAACCGTGCTAAAGAAGGTTTGCGTGCACAAGTGTCAGCATTGGCAATCGCCGGCGCTGAAAAGATTTTGCGTAAAGAAATCGACGCAAATGCGCATAGCGAAATGTTGTCTAAACTAGCTGCAGAACTATAAGGCTAAGGGATAAAGGAAATCACATGGCTGAAATATCAACCATCGCAAGACCTTATGCAGTAGCGGCTTATAAACTAGGTCGTGAGCAAAAGGCACTTGGCAAATGGTCTGAGATGTTGGGTTTTGCCGCTGCCGTTACCAATGACGCGCAAATTAAAGCCTATATTCAAGACCCTAAAGTTGTGAGCAGTGATTTGCAAGCAACTTTCTTGAAAGTGTGTGGCGATCAACTTAATGAAAACGGACAAAATCTTGTCAAAGTTTTGGTTGAGTATGGTCGTTTATCCATTTTGCCAGAAATTTCAAGCGCATTTGAAGCGTTAAAAGCACAGGATGAAGGTACTTTAGATGCTGAAATTATTGCAGCAGCTAAACCAAGTGCGGCTGAGGTTAAAGACCTGGTAAAACGCTTAGAAGCTAAGTTTGGTAAAAAGATAGAGGCTAGTGTTTCTGTTGACCCAGAACTCATTGGTGGCATCAAAATTGTTGTTGGCGATACCGTGATCGACGCATCCGTCAAAGGTCAGTTACAAAATTTAGCCTATACGCTTACGGCATAAGACGCAGGCAATGGCCTAACTTTAGGCAAAGAAACTATTAGGAGTTTACATGCAGTTATCTACATCAGAAATCAGTGAACTGATTAAAAGCAGATTAGAAAATTTTTCTACCTCAGCTGAAGCGCGTACACAAGGTACAGTAATTTCAGTAACAGACGGTATCGTACGTATTCACGGCCTATCAAACGTAATGGCCGGTGAGATGATCGAATTCCCAGGCAACACTTTTGGTTTGGCGCTGAACTTAGAGCGTGACTCTGTGGGTGCTGTGGTATTGGGTGATTACGAGCACATTACTGAAGGCGACACATGTAAATGTACTGGTCGCATTTTAGAAGTGCCAGTAGGTCCAGAATTAGTGGGTCGTGTTGTGAACGCATTGGGTCAGCCTATCGATGGTAAAGGTCCAGTGAATGCTAAATTGACCGACAAAATTGAAAAAGTTGCGCCAGGCGTTATTGCACGTAAATCAGTTTCACAACCAGTACAAACTGGTTTGAAATCAGTTGACTCTATGGTGCCAGTAGGCCGTGGTCAACGTGAGTTGATTATTGGTGACCGTCAAACAGGTAAAACTGCAGTTGCGGTGGATGCGATCATCAACCAAAAAGGTCAAAACATGACCTGTATCTACGTTGCGATCGGCCAAAAGGCTTCTACTATCGCTAACGTGGTGCGTAAATTGGAAGAAAACGGCGCGATGGAATACACCATCGTAGTTGCAGCTTCAGCATCTGACTCAGCTGCATTGCAATTCTTGGCACCATACGCTGGTTGTACTATGGGTGAATACTTCCGTGACCGCGGCCAAGATGCATTGATCGTATACGATGACTTGACTAAACAAGCGATCGCCTACCGTCAAATCTCATTGCTATTACGTCGCCCACCAGGCCGTGAAGCTTACCCAGGTGACGTGTTCTACATCCACTCACGTTTGTTAGAGCGTGCTGCTCGTGTAAACGAAGAGTATGTAGAGAAATTCACTAACGGCGAAGTTAAAGGCAAAACTGGTTCATTGACTGCATTGCCAGTGATTGAAACAGCAGCTGGTGACGTTTCTGCATTCGTTCCAACCAACGTTATTTCTATTACTGATGGTCAGATCTTCTTGGAAACTGACTTGTTCAACGCTGGTATCCGTCCTGCGATTAACGCTGGTATTTCAGTGTCTCGCGTAGGTGGTGCTGCGCAAACTAAAGTAATTAAGAAACTAGGCGGCGGTGTACGTTTAGCGTTAGCGCAATACCGTGAATTGGCTGCTTTCGCGCAGTTCGCTTCTGATTTGGATGAAGCAACCCGTAAACAACTAGACCGCGGTCGTATGTTTACTGAGTTGATGAAACAAGCACAATACGCACCATTGAGCGTTTCAAACATGGCAATTACCTTGTTTGCTGCGAACAAAGGTTACTTCGATGATGTTGCTACTAACAAAGTATTGGCATTCGAAGGCAAATTGCACGGCTTCATCGCTTCTAAATACAAAGCATTAGCTGATGCGATTGAATCAAGCAAAGACTTAAGCGGCGATAACGAAAAAGCACTTGAGGCAGCAATTCAAGACTTTAAAGCGACGACTGCTTACTAATATCTAACTATTAGGATAACTTACCTAGGGGTATTGGAATGGCTGGTAGTAAAGAAATTAGAACCAAGATCAAGAGTGTAGAAAATACACGCAAGATCACCAAGGCGATGGAGATGGTGGCTGCTTCTAAAATGCGTAAAGCGCAAGATAGAATGCGTGCATCACGTCCATACGCTGAGAAAATTCGTAATGTTGCAGCTCACCTTTCGCTAGCACACTCTGAATATAAGCACCCTTTCTTGTTAAAGCGTGACAATGTTAAGAATGTTGGCGTGATTGTGGTGAGCTCAGACAAAGGTCTGTGCGGTGGTTTAAATACTAACGTATTGCGTTTAACTGTAAACCAAATGAAATCTTGGGAAGCAGAAGGCAAGAAATTGTCTGTAAGCGCGATTGGCAATAAAGGTTTCACCTTTATGAACCGCGTTGGTGCTAATGTGAAGTCACACATCACTGGTTTAGGTGATGTGCCACATTTGGATAAACTCATCGGTACGATTAAGGTAATGCTTGACGCTTATACTGCTGGTGAAATTGACCAGTTGCATATTTGCTACACCAAGTTTATCAACACCATGAAGCAAGAGCCGGTGATGGAGCAATTGCTACCATTGACGGCTGAGCGTTTGGGTACACATCCAACTACAGAGAAATCTGAAGCGTTGAGTGCTAGTGCTGTTGTAAAGAGTGCGCTTGAAATCGGTGCGGCAAAAGGTCATTGGGATTACATCTACGAGCCTGAAGCTAAGCCAGTAATTGACCAGTTGATGGTACGTTACATTGAGTCATTGGTTTACAACGCAGTGTCTGAAAACATGGCATCAGAGCAATCATCACGTATGGTAGCGATGAAGTCAGCGTCAGATAATGCGAAAAACGTGATTGGTGAATTGAAACTGGTTTACAACAAAGCACGTCAAGCAGCGATTACCAAAGAGATCTCAGAGATCGTTGGTGGCGCGGCAGCGGTAGCGTAGCGAGATTGTCGATTGGCCGTTACTAACCTTGCCTAGCATGGTGACGTAGTGGCCAAAACGATAAGACGCAGCAAGCAAAGAATTTAATTAAAGAAATATCTGACTAACAGTACGTTTGAGTCGAGGAAAAAAGATGAGTACAGCAAATATTGGTAAAGTAGTGCAATGTATTGGCGCGGTGGTTGACGTTGAGTTCCCACGTGATCAAATGCCAAAAGTATTTGAAGCGTTGATTATTGATGATGCATCAAGCCAAGCGGAAGCTGGTTTGACATTGGAAGTGCAACAGCAATTAGGTGACGGCATTGTGCGTACGATTGCCATGGGCTCATCTGATGGTCTTGCACGTGGTACTGCGTTTAAATCAACTGGTGCACAAATTCAAGTGCCAGTAGGTACAGGTACTTTGGGTCGTATTATGGACGTATTGGGTCGCCCAATCGATGAGGCTGGTCCTATCGAATCAGACGAGCGCCGTTCTATTCACCAAAAAGCACCGACTTTTGAAGAATTATCTCCATCAGTTGACCTGTTAGAAACAGGTATCAAGGTGATTGACTTGGTTTGCCCATTCGCTAAGGGTGGTAAAGTGGGTCTGTTCGGTGGTGCTGGTGTGGGTAAAACCGTTAACATGTTGGAACTAATCAACAACATCGCTAAACAACACTCAGGTTTATCAGTGTTTGCAGGTGTGGGTGAGCGTACTCGTGAAGGTAACGACTTCTACCATGAAATGGCTGAAGCTGGTGTTATTAAACTAGACGACATGAAAGAATCAAAAGTAGCGATGGTATTCGGTCAAATGAACGAACCACCAGGCAACCGTTTACGCGTAGCTTTGTCAGGTTTGACTATGGCTGAGAAATTCCGTGACGAAGGCCGTGACGTGTTGTTCTTCGTTGACAACATCTACCGTTACACCTTGGCCGGTACTGAAGTATCTGCGTTGTTAGGCCGTATGCCTTCAGCTGTAGGTTACCAACCTACCCTAGCTGACGAAATGGGTCGTCTACAAGAGCGTATTACTTCAACTAAAACAGGTTCTATTACTTCTATCCAAGCGGTTTACGTACCAGCGGATGACTTGACTGACCCATCACCAGCAACAACATTCCAACATTTGGACTCAACCGTTGTGTTGTCACGTGACATTGCATCTTTAGGTATCTACCCAGCGGTAGACCCATTGGACTCAACATCACGTCAATTAGACCCATTAGTGGTTGGTGAAGAGCACTACCAAGTTGCACGTTCAGTTCAACAAACATTGCAACGTTACAAAGAATTGCGTGACATTATCGCGATTTTGGGTATGGACGAGTTGTCACCAGAAGACAAATTAGCTGTTGGCCGTGCACGTAAAATCCAACGTTTCTTGTCACAACCATTCCACGTTGCTGAAGTGTTTACAGGCGCGCCAGGTAAATACGTACCACTAAAAGAAACAATCAAAGGCTTTAAAGCGATTGTTGCTGGTGAATACGATCACTTACCAGAGCAAGCTTTCTACATGGTTGGCGGTATCGAAGAGGCTGTTGAGAAAGCTAAAACACTTAACTAAGTTTTACTTGGTTAATTAGTTAAACGCTTTAAGGAAAAATAATGGCAAATACTGTTCATATTGATGTAGTTAGTGCAGAGGCAAGTATATTCTCAGGTGAAGCTGAGTTTGTAGTTGCTCCTGCAAGTGCTGGTGAAGTAGGTATCTACCCTAACCACGCACCGATGATCACTACCATCAAGCCTGGCGCTTTGCGTATTAAGCAAGCGAGCGAAGCTGAAGAAACGTTAATCTTTATCTCAGGTGGCATGTTAGAAGTGCAACCTGGCGTGGTAACTGTATTGGCTGACACAGCAGTACGTGGCCATGACTTAGATGAAGCAAAAGCGATTGCTGCGAAAGAAGCGGCTGAAGAAGCGCTGAAAAACAGATCTTCAGATATTGACTATGCAACAGCACAGGCAGAATTGTCTGAAGCCGTGGCACAGATTCAAACTATCGAACGCTTACGCAAAAACACGCACTAGTTGCGGTGAAGATGGTGTAAAAGCAAAAAGGCAACCTCGGTTGCCTTTTTTGTTATACTTTGTGCATACAAATCTAGTGCGTATAGAAATAGACTTAAATAACACATGAACAAATTAAATATCGTGATACTGGCTGCGGGTAAAGGCACTCGCATGCATTCTGATTTACCTAAAGTCTTACATGTCGTTGGTGCAAAGCCGATCTTGGCACATGTGATTAATTGCGCCAAAGCATTGCAGCCTAATAAGATTATTGTTGTTTATGGTTTTGGTGGCGAGCGCGTGAAAGAAGCGTTTAGCGGCGAGGACATTACTTGGGTAAACCAGGCGGAGCAACATGGCACCGGGCATGCGGTGCAACAAGCTTTGCCCTACCTAGATGCAGATGCGGACACGCTGATTTTGTTAGGCGATGTGCCACTGGTGGATGTAAATGCCTGCAAACGTCTGATTGCACAGGCTGATAACAAGCTGGCGATTCTGTCGTTTAATAAGGCTGACCCTACCGGTTATGGACGTATCGTGCGTGATACCAATGGCAGGGTGCATGCGATTGTGGAGCATAAAGACGCCACAGCAGAGCAGCGTGCGATTGTTGAGGTAAATACCGGCATTATGGCCATGCCCAATGCTCATCTCAACAGCTGGCTATCCAGAATCACTAACAATAATGCACAGGGTGAATATTACTTAACCGATATTGTGGCATTGGCTGTAGCAGACAAAGTGAGTGTAGTGGCTGAAATCACCACTGATGAATGGTCTGTCACCGGTATTAATGCAAAAACAGATTTGGCGCAAATCGAACGTGTGCATCAAGCCAGAGTCGCACAAGCTCTACTGCAGCAAGGAGTTACCTTAAAAGACCCAGCACGTATTGAAGTGCGTGGTGAACTACAGTGTGGGCGTGATGTAGAGATAGACGTCAATTGCGTGTTTGAAGGCAAGGTGACGTTAGGCGACCGTGTGAAGATTGCTGCGAATTGTGTGATTAAAAATGCTGTGATTGCTGCAGGTACGCAAATTGCTGCGTTTACGCACATTGATGACACTACTGTGGGTGAAAATAGCAAGATTGGCCCGTTTGCACGCTTGCGTCCTGGTACTACCTTGGCTGCGGATACACATGTTGGTAACTTTGTTGAGCTGAAAAACGCACAGGTAGATGTAGGCAGCAAGATTAACCATCTAAGTTATGTGGGTGATAGCACAGTAGGCAAGGCAGTGAATATCGGTGCAGGTACCATTACTTGCAATTATGATGGTGCCAATAAATTTAGAACGGTGATTGAAGACGGTGCTTTTATTGGCTCAGATTCACAATTGGTGGCACCGATTACCATCGGTAAAAACGCCACAATTGCAGCTGGCTCAACGATTACCAGAGACGCACCAGCTGATGCCCTCACCTTTTGTCGTGCCAAAGAGCAAAAGACGATTACAGGTTGGAAGCGACCACAAAAGATTAAAAAGTAATTCCTTACAAATGATTTGAGTAGCAATCAGGCCAAGTAATGCATCAGCCCATGTAATCTGGGCATGGTAAATACGAACCAATCGGCTTTCTGCTGGTATAAGCAAATCGAGACAAAAATTAAGAGAGTAAAACTATGTGTGGCATTGTAGGTGCAGTAGCAAATAGAAACGTTGTTTCAACCTTAATCGAGGGCTTAAGCCGCCTAGAGTACAGGGGCTATGATTCAGCCGGTGTTGCTGTATTAAACGATACAGGGATTGCGCGTGTGCGCGCCGTGGGTCGTGTTTCTGCCATGACAGAAAAGGCAAATGAGTTGCAACTTAGTGGTTTGGTCGGTATTGGCCATACACGCTGGGCTACGCATGGCGGCGTGACTGAAAGCAATGCGCACCCACATATGTCACCTAGCCAATTGAATGGCGAAGTGGCCGTGGTACATAACGGCATTATTGAAAACCATGATGAGCAGCGTGCACGCTTAAAAAGCTTGGGTTATGTGTTTGAGTCGCAGACCGATACCGAAGTGATTGCACATTTAATTCATCACTACCATCAATCGCTGCCTTTACTGGCGGCAACACAAAAAGCAGTCGCTGAACTGACTGGTGCATTTGCGATCAGTGTCATTTCTAAAAAAGAACCAGAGCATATGGTGACGGCCCGCTTGGGTTGCCCACTACTAATCGGCCTAGGCGAAGGTGAGAACTTCATTGCTTCTGACGTTTCTGCGGTGCTTTCCGTCACCCGTAAGGTGATTTACTTAGAAGATGGCGATGTGGCAGATATTCGTCGTGAAGGTGTGACCATTTTGGGCCGTGATGGCGCCGAGGTTACACGTAAAATCCATATGAGTGACGTGTCACTGGCCAGCTTGGAATTGGGCCCTTACTCGCACTTCATGCAAAAAGAGATTCATGAACAGCCACGTGCATTAACCGACACCATAGAGGCATTGATTGATGATAATCACTTTTCACCGGCCCTGTTTGGTAAGAATGCCGCAGCTGTATTTGCGCAAGTGGATAGCATTTTAATCCTGGCCGCCGGTACCAGTTATTATGCGGCGCTTACCGCTAAATACTGGTTGGAAAGCATTGCCAAGTTACCCACCAACGTAGAAATTGCCAGCGAATACCGTTATCGCGAGTCTGTACCGAATCCACGCCAGCTAATTGTGACTATTTCTCAGTCTGGCGAAACATTAGATACCATGGAGGCGCTGAAGCATGCCAAGGCATTAGGTCAGCATTTAACTTTGGCCATTTGTAACGTGCAAGAGAGCGCCATTCCTCGTGCGTCAGAGTTGGTGTTCTACACACGCGCTGGTGCAGAAATCGGCGTGGCGTCTACCAAGGCGTTCACTACGCAATTAGTCGCTTTATTCACTTTAGCTGCCACACTGGCAAAACAACGCGGCTTGCTAGATGCAGAGGCTGAGCAAGCGCATTTAGGCGCACTGCGCCAATTGGCGGGTAGCGTGCAGCATGCGTTAAACCTAGAGCCGCAAATTCGTGAGTGGGCAAACTCATTTGCCAACAAACAGCATGCTTTATTCTTAGGGCGTGGCATTCATTACCCTATCGCACTGGAAGGCGCTTTGAAGCTTAAAGAGATTTCTTACATCCATGCCGAGGCTTACCCTGCGGGCGAGCTTAAACACGGCCCCTTGGCCCTTGTGGATAGCGCCATGCCAGTAGTAGTGATTGCTCCGAACGATGCTTTGCTAGAAAAAGTGAAGTCGAATATGCAGGAAGTCAAAGCACGCGGCGGCGAGCTGTTTGTATTTGCGGATGCAGATAGCCATTTTACTGAATCAGAAGGTGTACACGTGATTCGTACTCCGCGTCATGTGGGCGTGCTCTCGCCTATTTTGCATACCATCCCCGTGCAGATGCTGGCCTACCATGCAGCGCTATTAAAAGGCACTGATGTGGATAAGCCTAGGAATCTGGCGAAAAGCGTGACCGTAGAATAGGGATTGCTGTTGCATGTTTAGGATTGGACGCGATGAGCCACAACGCTAAAACTGCCATGCGGAACTCTGAAGGTCGCCTATATGACCTAATTGCACAGAGATTGTTGCCAGATACGAACAAGACTGAAATAGATCAGCGTATTTGGGATTTGTTTGGTGAAGAGTGGTGTGTGATGATGACGGACTTAGCGGGATTCTCTCGTCGAGTTGCAGAGTATGGCATCATTCATTTCTTGCAGACGATTTATGAATCTGAGCGCTTATTGTTACCTGTGATTGAGCAACATGAAGGTTTTTTACTTAAAACTGATGGCGACTCTTTTTTAGTGATTTTTCGTAAGCCGCAAAAAGCTTTGCAATGTGCAATGGTGATGCAGAAAGTGTTAGTTCCATACAATCAAGCTAAACTTGAGCAGGAAAGAGTTCATCTTTGCGTGGGGCTGGGCTTCGGTAAGATTTTACGTGTAGGAAATACTGAAGTGTTTGGCGCTGAAGTGAATGCTGCATGTAAGCTTGGTGAAGATGTCGCTAACCAAGGTGAAACACTAGTAACTGGCGCATTTCAGCAGGCTTGTGTAGATTTTGCAGGCGCCACCTATCAAAAACTTGAGCATGCGCCAGCTGGCGCAAATGCCGCCTACAAAGTCATTTTTTCTTAGCTAAGACTACTACAGCAATCTTTTTGCTTAGAAAATGCAAATTTAGTAAGTGCTTTTTTCTTTTAAAATCGTTGGGGTAATGTGTAATGTGCCATTGCTATGCCCCACCATGATTTGCCCATCTTGAATGGTGCAACTGACGTCGAAGCCACGTTCTGCAATGTTTGCTAACTCTTCAGTTTCTGGCAGGTTAATCACGGTTAAATTATTTAGCTTGAGTAAAGCTTTGCTGTTTTGCTCCCACCACATATCGGCAACTTTGCCACCATAGAGCACTACGGCTACTTGCTGCGCACGCCCTGCTGCCTTGCGGATTTCTTTTTCTGTGGGTAAACCTACACCTATCCACAGCTCGATAGCGCCGGTGAGGTCTTTTTGCCATAAATCTGGCTCATCCTCATCGCTGAGGCCTTTGCCAAAGGCCAGTGACTCTGAAGCAAATAGTGTAAATGCAATCACACGCACCATCATGCGTTCATCGGTTTCTGACGGGTGACGCGCCACGGTGAGGTTGTGCTGCCCATAATACTGCCTATCCATATCGGCAATGTTGAGGTCAATTTTGTAGATGGTAGATTTAAGCGCCATATGGGTTTTATGCTTTAAGTTTTATAAGTGGCCACATTATACCGTTATCTATTGATTCTACTGGTGTTGCCTAGTAAGTGCCCCCTACTTTCTGTTAAGCTTGCATCTTTAAAATTTGCAAAATAACATCATGGCTCAGTATGTAATGTCTATGCTCCGCGTGAGCAAAATCGTTCCTCCTAAAAAACAGATTATTAAAGATATTTCTTTGTCTTTTTTCCCTGGCGCTAAGATTGGCCTGCTTGGTTTAAACGGCTCAGGTAAATCTACCGTGCTGCGCATTATGGCGGGCGCTGATAAAGAGTTTGAGGGCGAGGTGCAGTGGCAGCCTAATATTTCAATTGGCTATTTGCCGCAGGAGCCAGAGCTAGATGCCGATAAGACCGTGCGTGAGGAGGTGGAAGCTGGCCTAGGCGAAGTGATGGAAGCCAAGCAAAAGCTGGAAGAGGTATATGCTGCTTATGCCGAGCCGGATGCAGACTTTGATAAATTGGCTGAACTGCAAGCCAAATACGAAAACATTATTTCTACCAGCGGTGCCGATGTAGAAACCCAACTGGAAATCGCAGCAGACGCACTGCGTTTACCGCCTTGGGATGCCAAGATTGGCCCACTATCTGGTGGTGAGAAACGCCGTGTAGCGCTGTGTAAATTATTGCTATCCAAACCGGACATGCTGCTTTTAGATGAGCCAACCAACCACTTGGATGCGGAGTCAGTGGAATGGTTAGAGCAGTTCTTGGTACGTTTTCCGGGCACAGTGGTGGCGGTTACGCATGATCGCTACTTCCTCGACAATGCTGCTGAATGGATTTTAGAGCTGGACCGTGGCGAAGGCATTCCTTGGAAAGGCAACTACTCTAGCTGGTTGGAGCAAAAAGAAGCACGCTTAGCGACTGAGCAGAAACAGGAAGATGCACACCGCAAAGCCATGAAGCAAGAGCTGGAGTGGGTACGCCAAGGTGCCAAGGCACGCCAATCTAAATCTAAAGCGCGTTTGAGCCGCTACGAGGAAATGAGCTCGGTTGAGTACCAAAAACGTAACGAGACACAAGAGATCTTTATTCCACCTGGTGAGCGTCTAGGCAATCAGGTTATTGAGTTTAACGGCGTATCTAAAGGCTTTGGTGACCGCTTACTGATTGATAACCTGTCTTTCAGCATTCCACCGGGTGCTATCGTCGGCGTGATTGGCCCGAACGGTGCCGGTAAGTCTACACTGTTCCGTATGCTGCAAGGCATGGAACAGCCTGACAGCGGCGAAATTCTAGTGGGCCCTACCGTGAAAATGGCGGCTGTAGATCAATCGCGTGCTGGTCTGCCGGATGACAAGAGTGTGTTCGAGGCTGTGTCAGGCGGTGCTGATATTATTTCTGTAGGCAAGTTTGAAATGCCTAGTCGCGCCTACATCGGCCGCTTCAACTTTAAAGGTGGTGACCAAAACAAGATCGTTGGCCAACTTTCTGGCGGTGAGCGTGGGCGTTTACATTTGGCCAAAACCTTGATTGCCGGCGCTAACGTGCTGCTACTGGATGAACCGTCAAATGACCTAGATGTGGAAACCTTGCGCGCACTGGAAGATGCCTTACTTGAGTTCCCTGGCTGCGTGCTGGTGACCTCGCATGACCGCTGGTTCCTAGACCGTATTGCCACGCATATTCTAGCGGCGGAAGGTGAATCACAATGGACGTTCTTTAACGGCAACTACCAAGAGTATGAAGCCGATAAGAAGAAACGTTTGGGTGAAGAAGGCGCTAAACCTAAGCGTATCCGTTATAAGCCGATTGCGCGATAACAGTTAATCAGATGAGCAGTGACGGATACACCGTCACTGCAATTACTCGACATTAATACGTGGTTTATGGGGGGCATTCTTTGCCAGATAATCCCATAAGACTGGCGGAATGAACCGCATCAGTCGCGCTACCCAGCCCATTTGCCATGGAATGACCACAAAGCGTCTTTTGCGCTCAATGGCGCTCACAAACTTATGTGCAGCGATATCGACATCCATTAAAAATGGCATTTTATAAGTGTTGATATTGGTCATGGGCGTACGAATATAGCCGGGGGCGATGGTTGTAACGGCAATATTGTGATGCAGCATTTCTACGCGTAGGCTTTCCAGGTAAGCGATAGCGGCGGCTTTGGATGCACTATAGGCCCCAGCGCCCGGCAGGCCGCGGACGCCCGCTACGCTGGCGATGCCGACTAGTTGCGCATTATGGCCGCTGGCTGCGGCTGCGTGCATGGCGTGAATAAATGGTTGAAAGGTATTCACGAGGCCCATCACATTAATATCCATTACCGCTTGAAATGCATCGGTATCTGCGGCATTTTCGGTGAGGGTGCCACTGCTGACCCCGGCGCTGCCTATTACCACGTTAGGAGTGCCATGGTGCTGTATAAAATGTTGAGCGGCAGCCGTGAGCGCGTCACCGTCACGTACATCCAATGCATAAACCTCACATTTGACGCCATAGCTAGTTTCTAAAGTATGTTGCAACGCTTGTAAGTGCCCACTACGTCTTGCTGCTAATCCAATAGTCGTATCTTGGTGCGGATGGCGCTTAGCATATTCGTATGCTAGCGCCTCACCTATGCCACTGGATGCCCCTGTGATAAAGACTTTCATCGTCATCTTTCATTATTGTTGATAGTGGAGTGACAGGTCATCCAAAGATAAAACCCCGTTTTGCCATGATGCAGAAACGGGGTTTTAAGTTTAGGTCAACTTGACTAGATTCATTGATTAAAAAGTTTACCAATTAAAAAGCTTTTCATACCAAGCGCTAATCCAGGCTTTAAACCAGTGGGGTGTCGCGCTGGTTACTTTTTTGCTGGAGTTGCTGCTCTAGCTTTGTCGGCACGGATGTTAGCAATGATATAGTCCGCAGTTTTTAGCGCAGCATCATTGTTACCAGCCATGGTGCTGGAAGTAATGAATTGGCCATTGATAATCAAGCTAGGCACGCCAGTTGCGCCTGAAGAACGGAAGATATTAGCGGCACGATTCAAGCTAGTGTTGGTAGCAAATGAGCCGAAAACTTCTTCCACTTTTCTTTTGTCTAGGCCGCTTTGTTGGGTAACCCAGGCAATTGCTGCTTTTTCATCGGTAGGGTTAAGTGTTTTTTTGGTGTGAATTGCTTCAAATAGCGGTGTGTGCAACTTCTCTAACACGCCTAGAGTTTCCATTGCGTAGTAAGTTTTTGCCATAGGCGCCCATGCTTGGTGCGGCAGGCCTGGTACGCGTTTAAATGTCACATCGGCAGGTAATTTTTTAATCCAAGCGTTGATTGGTGCTTCCATGCTGTGGCAATGACCACAGCCATACCAAAACAGCTCAATCACCTCAATTTTATTTGGGTTGTCGGTGTTGATGGTTTGAGCGGTGCGGTCAAAGTCTTTGCCCATTTGCGGCTCAGCCATTACGCTAAATGAGGCTAGCAACATTAAGGCGGTTAAAAATTTTTTCATTGATATTGTCCTTGTTAACGATTCTTTAAATTTGTACTTAAAAACTCAGCTACTAAACCATTTAGTTATTCGACCGATTAGCTGTTTAGCTATACAACCAACGCGTCAGCTAGAATTTGGCTGACAAGCACTGCTCTACTCAGCACCCTTAGCTGACCACGATTACTTTGCATTGACCTGTGCAACGGCTATTGGGTTTCATTGTTGATGGTAATTAAATCAGATTTAAAGCCATTGCTGGCTAAATCGGCTTTGGTTTTGTTAATCAGCTCCAGATTTTTGAGCGGACCCACGCGTACACGGTGCCACACGCCCTTGTTAGGAATAGTGGCGGTTTGTACTACCGCCTCAAAGCCTTGCAAAGCCAGCGTGGCTTTCATGTTATCTGCTTCGTCTTCAGTCTGAAAAGCGCCCACTTGTAAAAAGTAGGTGTTTTTTGCTGATGGTTCCGCAGCTTGCTCTTTGTTTTTCACTTCTTCAGTTGTAACTTGGCGCTCGCTGCCGGGCAGTATGGTGTAGAAGTCAAAACGCGTTTTGTCTTCAGCCGTTTCAGTCGGTTTGGCTTTTTCTTCAGTTGCAGCCTTCTCCTGTGCGGCTTCTTCTTTCGCCGTTTCCGCAATCTTCTCAGACACCGGTTTGGTTGGTGCGGCTAAATCGGCAAATGGGCTTTCTCCACCCTTAATCATCATCACTACTGCTAAAGACGCTGCAACGCCCAGTAAAAACCCGATCAATAAGCCGGTGACAAATGGATTGCCCTGGCTTTGCTTGGGCGCGCGGTCTGCTCTAGGTTTGTAATCCCTGCTCATAATGGTTCCTTACATTCTTTCTTTAGCGGTAACACCCAGTAAATCCAGGCCGTTTTTAAGCACTTGCTGCGTAGCGCTAATTAAACTTAAGCGAGCCAGTTTTAACTGTTCATCTTCAATCAAGAATTTGTATTCGTTATAGTAGCTGTGCAGGTCACTAGCCAGCTCTTTTAAGTAATTTGCTACCACATGCGGTGCCAGCTCGGTGGCGGAGTTGGCCACGATTTCCGGGTATTCGCTTAGGCGCTGCATTAATGCAGTTTCGTGCGCGGTAGTGAGTGGGTTTAGGTTAACGTGCGCTAAGCTGCTTACGTCACCATTCCATTGGCTGAGTACGCTGCAAATACGGGCATGCGCATATTGAATGTAGTACACCGGATTGTCATTGCTTTGGCTGCGTGCCAAATCAATATCGAATACCAATTGTGAGTCAGCACGGCGTGCGGCCAAGAAGTAACGCGTGGCATCACAGCCAACTTCTTCAATCAGATCACGCAAGGTGACGTAGCTGCCAGCACGTTTGGAGAGCTTCACCTCTTCGCCACCGCGCATTACGGTCACCATTTGATGTAACACGTAATCTGGCCAGCCTTGCGGTATGCCGATATCCATAGCTTGTAAACCAGCGCGCACACGGGTGATCGTGCTGTGGTGATCTGCGCCCTGCTCGTTAATCACACGCACAAAGCCACGGTTCCATTTGTCTGTGTGGTAAGCCACATCTGGTACAAAATAGGTGTAACCGCCATCGGTCTTGCGCATCACGCGGTCTTTGTCGTCGCCAAAGTCTGTGGTTTTAAGCCATAGCGCGTCGTCTTGTTCATAAGTGTGGCCGCTTTTAATCAGCGCTTGCACGGTTTGCTCCACTTTACCGGTGGTGTAGAGCGCACTTTCTAGTGAGAATACGTCAAACTTGATTTGAAACGCTTTTAAGTCTAAATCTTGCTCGTGGCGTAAATACGCCACGCTAAAGGCACGAATGGAATTTAAATCATTGATGTCGCCACTAGCGGTGACTTCAATGTCATCGGCCACCACGGTGTGTTTGGCTAAGAAAGCGGCAGCAATATCGTTGATATATTCACCACGGTAACCATTTTCTGGAAAGCTCTCATGCTCGGTAGAAATACCTTTGCATCTTGCCAGTACTGAAATGGTCAGGTTGTCGATTTGTGCGCCAGCGTCGTTGTAGTAGAACTCACGGGTAACATCCCAGCCATTAGCGTCCAATAGGCGAGCCAAACAATCACCTACCGCTGCACCTCGGCCATGGCCTACGTGTAAAGGGCCGGTTGGGTTGGCTGATACAAACTCTACCTGTACTTTTTGCTGCTTGCCGCTACTGTTGCGGCCGTATTGCGCACCCGCGTTAAGAATATCTTTAATCACCACTTGCTTAGATTGTGGGCTTAAAAAGAAGTTAATAAAGCCTGCGCCAGCAATTTCCGTTTTGGCGATGTATTCGCTAGTAGGCAATGCTTCAATAATTTGCGTTGCGATAGCGCGTGGATTTTGTTTTAGCGGTTTAGCCAAAATCAATGCCAAATTTGTGGCAAAATCGCCATGGTCAGCAGATTTTGGACGCTCTAATATAATATTAAGGTCGGTCAGTTCTGGCGCAATCGATTTTGCGGCAGCTGTCAGTAATTGGGTAAGATGTGTTTTCACAATAATTACATAAAATCTAAAAACGGTATTTTAACCCATATTGGTGCATAGTTAATGTTTAGTGCGCTAAGTGTAGAAGTTCTGCTTGCAACACCCCTCTAGAGGCTGTTGATAAGCGACATTTGGGCGCCAAAAGCCACATGTTAGATGGCAGATTTCACCAATTTTTAGCTTAAAGTCACTTTGTTCTTATTAACTTTTAAATGTCATTCAATTTTAATTACTAGCGTTATTACCATTGCCTAAACCAATTTTACAAATTGCACTTGATGTACCGCTAGCGCGCTTATTTGATTATTTAAGCGCAGGTCAGCAGGTGCAGGTCGGCCAGCGTGTACTGGTACCGTTTGGCCGCCGCAATCAGATTGGCATAGTGATGGATGAGGCTGATAGCAGCGAGTTTGCCATCGAGAAATTGAAGCCTATCACTCAGGCGTTTAGTGATGAGGTGCCGCTAGATGCAGAAGTGTTAAGTTTAATTAGATTTAGTGCGGATTATTATCATTATCCATTTGGACAGGCTTTGCTGGCAGCTTTACCGGCGCGTTTACGCCAAGTGGCGCCAGCCGTTGCCCGCAAACAATATTGTTATCAAATCACGGATGCTGGCAGGCAAGTAGATTTAGAGTCCCTACCCAAGCGGCAGCGCGTATTGCGCCTGGTGTTGCAAGCCTTACAAGCAGAGGGGGAGCAGACCGAGGCGGTACTGGATGCGCTGTCCGGCAGTGCGCGTAAAGCGGCAAAAGAGCTGGTCAATTTAGGCTATGCCACGGCTGAACAGGTGCTGGCGGTAAAGCGGGTACCGGCGATTTTGCAGACACCGCAGCCCGCGCTGAACGCAGAGCAGGCGGCCGCGGTGACGAGTATTACGCAGGAGATACAGGTTTTTAAGGCTTGGTTGCTGCACGGGATTACCGGCAGTGGTAAAACTGAGGTGTATATCCGCTTGATGCAACACGTTTTGCAGCAAGGTGCAGACGGAGCTGCACAGCAGAGTGCTCAAGTGTTGGTACTAGTGCCTGAAATTAACCTGACGCCACAGCTGGAAGCTAGATTCCGAACGCGCTTGCCTCAGTATAACCTAGTCAGCTTACATAGTAGTTTGAGTGAGAGTGAGCGCTTACATAATTGGCAGTTGGCGCAATCTGGAGCTGCGCAAATTATTATCGGCACACGCCTGTCCATTTTTACGCCTATTCCTAACCTCAAGTTGATTCTGATTGATGAAGAACACGATAGCTCGTATAAGCAGCAGGACAGCATGCGCTACCATGCGCGCGATGTTGCCTTAGTGCGCGCCAAGCGCTTGAATATCCCGGTCGTGATGGGCTCGGCCACGCCAGCGCTGGAAAGCTGGTACAACGCCATGGGTAGCAATGGGCAGGCTACCAGCGCTGCATCTAGTCAGCCCAATAAATACGGCTTGCTTACACTTAAGCAGCGTGCGGTGAGTGCGGCGCAGCTGCCTAAAATTGACTGTATTGATACTACTAAGGTTAATTTGCAGCACGGCTTAACGCCGCAGCTGGTAGCCGCATTGCGCTTGCGGCTGGAACGCAAGGAGCAGTCGTTATTATTTATCAATCGCCGAGGTTATTCGCCGGTATTGCTATGTACAGCATGCCACTGGATTGCGCCTTGCACGCGTTGTAGTAGCCGTTTGGTTGTACATTTGGGGCAGAAAAAACTACGCTGCCATCATTGTGGACATGAACAGCGAATTCCGCATCAATGCCCAAGCTGTGGCGATGCTGATTTACACCCAACCGGCCATGGTACGCAGCGTTTGGAGCAAACGTTAGCTACGCTCTTGCCAACTGCACGCATCGCGCGCGTGGATAGAGACAGCATTAGCCGTAAACATGCGCTCGTGGAGATATTGGACCGGGTGCACAATCAGGAAATTGATATCTTGGTCGGCACGCAAATGCTGGCGAAGGGGCATGACTTCCCTAATTTAACCTTAGTAGGCGTGATAGATACAGATAGCGCCCTGCACAGCCCGGATTTTAGGGCGAGTGAGCGTTTGTTTGCGCAGTTGATGCAAGTAGCTGGGCGCGCAGGGCGTGCCGATAAGGCTGGGCAAGTGATTATTCAAACCGCCTTTCCTGAGCATGCGCTATTTAACGCGCTACGCAGCCAGGATTATGCAAGTTATGCTAATGATTTGTTGCAGGAGCGTGAGCAGGTGCAGTTTCCACCTTATGTGTTTACCGCTTTGCTTAGGGCTGAAGCCCATGATTTCCCCTTGGTGCAGCAGTTCTTGCAGCTGGCATTTAGCAGTGCGCGCGCATTAAGTCAGCAGGTGGTGACTTATGACCCGGTGCGCCCACAAATGGAGCGCTTAAAAGGCATGGAGCGCGGTTATATCTTGATGCATGCACAGCAGCGCCCGGCATTACAAAAGTTATTGACGCAGTTGGTGCATCAATTAAGGGCAGCGCCGATAGCAGCTAAGGTAAGGTGGGCGGTGGACGTGAACCCGTTGGAGTTCTGATGCAAGCGGCGTTAATTTAATTAGTGCTGACGCCGCATGCTGAGGCTAGGCGTAGCATCTATGCTACTTGCCCTGATGCCATGAATGAATGCGGAGCAAGAGACCAGTAGGCATAGACGATACAGCGTTACTACGTGTTATTACTGTTTGTTATTACAAAGTGCTATTACGTTGATTATTAGCCTTTCAGCCTAACAATCAACCACATTAATTTGCTCAGATAGACGGATAAAGCGCTCTACTGGTGTGACCCAGACGATGCCGTCTCCTACTTGGCCAGTATGGCCGATTTCTACGATGGTTTGCAAAATGCCTTCCAGCAAGTCGTCGCTCACCACCATGACAATCATCACCTTCGGGCTATAGTCTGTTAGCTCTTCTCGTATGCCTTGGGCGGGCTTTGCCAAGTGATGGCCGCAGCCATCTACTTTACTGACAGTCATGCCCGGGAAGCCCTTGATATTGCGCAGAGACGAGCGAATTTTAGCCAAACGGTGCGGTTGTATTACTGCTCTGATTTCTTTCATTACACAATCCCTTTCAACGATTGGTTAAGCTTCAATTTTAGCTTCTTCAAAAATGCGGTACAGCGTAGGCAATACCACCAAGGTCAATAACGTCGAGCTGATTAAGCCACCGATTACCACAATTGCCAATGGACGCTGTATTTCTGAGCCAGGGCCGGTGGCAAATAAAAACGGTACCAATGCCAGCATCGCCACGGTGGCGGTCATCATCACCGGTCTAAACCTTTGCTGGCAGCCTTCAATAATCGCTTCCATCTGACTTTTGCCTTCTTCACGCAGTGAGCGGATGTAAGATACCAGCACTACCCCGTTCAGCACGGCAATACCCCACAATGCAATAAACCCAACAGATGCCGGCACCGAGAGATATTCACCAGTGACCAGTAGCGCAAATATGCCGCCAATTGAGGCAAATGGCAGGATCATAATGATCATGGTGGCAAAGCGAATCGAGTTAAAGAGCAAGAACAGCAGGAAGAATATCGCAGCGACTGTCACCGGTACGATAATCATCAAGTGATTGAGCGCGCGCTCCATGTTTTGGAACTGACCGCCATACTCCAGATAATAACCGTCCGGTAGCTTCACTTTGTCGGTCAGCACCGATTGTAGCTCAGCCACAAAGCCCCCTAGGTCACGGTCTTTCACGTTAATTGCTACCACGATACGGCGTTTACCCAGCTCACGGCTAATCTGCGCCGGGCCGTCTTTGATTTCGATTTGTGCTAAATCTCGAAGTGCCACGCGCGAGCCGTTGGGCGAAGTAACTAAAATATTACCGATAGACTCTACATTATTCCTGAAGCTATCCGGGAAGCGCACTGCTGCTGAAAATCTGCGCTGCCCTTCGTAGATATCGGTGGCAATTTTGCCGCCAATTGCGGTTTCAATAATATCGTGAATATCTGAAGCGTTAATGCCTTGGCGTGCAATGGCCTGGCGGTTCACGGTGATATTCAGATATTGCTGACCGGATATTTTCTCTACGCGTAAATCCACAGCGCCGGGGATGGCGCCGGCGATTTTAACAATCTCCTCCGCTTTGCTTTTGAGTTTGCCCATGTCGTCGCCAAATATTTTGACTGCAACATCAGAACGCACGCCCGTAAGCAGTTCATCCACACGGTCTGAAATAGGCTGTGCCATCACAATTTGCACGCCGGGCAGGCCTTCTGTCAGCACCTCGGTCATCTTGTCCGCAATATCATCTTGAGTCCAACCCTCTGGCCACTCACTGCGCGGCTTAAGGCTGATGATGGGCGTAGATTCATTTTGCGCCTGCGGATCTGCCGGACTTTCACCGCGACCGATACCAGACATGGCGGACTTTACCCCAGGCACTTTTTCCATGATTAAGCGCATCGCTTCATTTTCCATCTTGATGGATTCTTCAAGTGAAATATTGGGCACGCGGTTAATACCAGGCACGATAGAGCCCTCTTTCATTTCTGGGATAAACGAGGTACCCAGTAACGGCACCACCAACAGTGCCGCGATAAATACGCCGGTTGCGCCAGCAATGGTTTTTTATCATTCACCAATACCCAATTCAGCATCTTGATGTAGGGTTTTTTGATAAATTGAATAAATTTGGTATCTTCGCCAGAGCCGCCTTTCAGGATATAAGAGCACAGCACGGGTGACAGCGTTAACGAGATAATCAAAGATACAAATAGCGCAATGGCAATGGTGAGCGCTAATGGTGCAAACATCTTACCCTCCATGCCTTGCAGGGTCATGAGCGGTAAAAACACCAGGATGATAATACCCACGCCAAACAGCACTGGTGTGGCTACCTCTGCCGCGGCCTCTAGTACTACGCGAATCTTACTTTCGCCCTGACGGTGCCCTAGATGGTGGAACGCATTTTCTACCACCACCACCGAGCCATCGACCATTAAGCCAATTGCAATCGCCAAGCCTCCCAGTGACATCAGGTTGGCAGAAATATCGTAATGATTCATGGCCATAAAAGTGATGAGCGGCGTCAAAATCAACGTGGCCACTACAATTACGCTGGAGCGTACATCACCCAAGAACAGGAACAGAATCAGTACTACCAGAATAATGCCCTCTACCAGTACTTTGCTCACGGTAAACAGTGCTGCATCCACTAGTTCACTGCGGTCATAGTAAGGCACAATTTGCAGGCCATCTGGCAGCATACCTTTGGCGTTAATTTCTTCTACACGCTCTTTGACACGGCTCACTACTTCTTTGGCGTTACCGCCGCGCATCATAATGACAATACCGCCTACAGACTCGGTATAGCCATTTTTCATCACGGCCCCCACGCGTACTTCATGGCCTAGCTTCACTTCAGCTACATCGCGCATAAATACCGGCACACCGCTCTGCTCTTTGAGTACGATATTGCGAATGTCGTCTAAGCTTTCAATCAAGCCTACACCGCGAATCAGATACTGCTCTGCAAATTGCGGTAACACGCCGCCGCCACTGTTGGCGTTATTTTTGGCTAAAGCCGAGTAGATGTCCTGTAATTTCAGGCCGTAGTGATTCATCCGGTCTGGATTCACCAAAGCCTGATACTGTTTGACATAACCGCCCTGCGAGTTAATTTCTGCCACTCCGGGAATGCCGCGTAGCAATGGGCGCACTATCCAGTCCTGAATCGAACGACGCTCCGTGAGCTCTTCCGCACTTAACTTGGTTTCGCCATCTGCTGGGTTATCCAGGGTGTACTGGTAAATTTCGCCCAAGCCTGTGGCCACCGGCCCTAAAATGGGGGTGACGCCTTGCGGCATTTTATCCATCACCTCCATCAGTCGTTCCATCACCAACTGGCGTGCGAAATAAACATCAGTATTATCTGTAAATACCAAGGTAATCAGCGATAGCCCATTACGGTTGAGGGAGCGCATCTCGGTTAGGCCGGGTAGACCAGTCATGCCAATTTCTAGCGGCACGGTGATAAAACGTTCTACTTCTTCCGGTGACTTGCCGGTGGCCTGGGTAGCAATTTGTACTTGTACGTTGGTCACATCCGGAAAT
Source organism: Methylotenera mobilis JLW8 (assembly GCF_000023705.1). Lineage (NCBI taxonomy): Bacteria > Pseudomonadati > Pseudomonadota > Betaproteobacteria > Nitrosomonadales > Methylophilaceae > Methylotenera > Methylotenera mobilis. Next base: position 2,513,464 of record NC_012968.1, on the reverse strand, counting down.
GCATCCACGGATAGCTTTTGTAATGCAAAGATACCGGCCATCATCAGCGCCACGGCGATGACCAGCACAATCAGGCGCTGTTTGAGCGCCGAGCGAATCAGAGATTCAATCATGCTTTACTCCAATTCTTTAATTTTACGTTCGTTATTCACATGGAACGCGCCGTCGTTGACTACTACTTCGCCTTCAGAAATACCATTGGTGATGGTCACCATGTCCATGTATTCTGGCCCAAGCTCTACTTCGCGCAGGCGGAATTTATTTGGTGCAAGCTGCACGTAGACGTAGGTTTTGTCATTCTCACGTACGATACTCTGTAGCGGCAGCGCCAGTTTGGATGTTGGGCTAGATTTAATCAGCATAGAGACCAGCATATCCGGCTTGATTTCGCGGTTAGCATTTTCAATGTCGCAGCGTACGGTCACGGTTCTGGTTTCCGGGTTCACCACGTCACCTTCGTAGATGAGTTTTGCGGTGTATTGCTTGTTGTGCAGCGCTGGAATCTCCACTAACACCTCTTCACCAATCTGAATCAGATCAATCTGCTGTTCGGGCACTTCAGCTACTACCCATACATGAGATAAATCGGCAATGATAAATAGCTCTTCAGCCGGCTGTACTACCTGGCCAAGGTTAACCTTACGGCTAATCACGTTGCCGCTAATACGTGATACCACATTACTGTAAGAGTGAATCTGGCCAGATTTAGACAGCTTGTCTATCGCCGACTCGCTCATGCCCAGTACGATCAATTGGTCACGTGCTGCGTTTAAATCGGCCTGGGCAGCACTTAACTCTGCCTCTCTGCGTTGCAACTCGGCGGAGCCAATCACATCTGCTTCTTGCAGTAGTTTGGCACGATTCACCGCTTTGGTTTGCAAACCGATCTGTTGCGCGGCTTTAATGTAAACCAGTTGGCTCTGCGCTAATTCTGTACTGTTTAAAGTGGCGAGCACTTGGCCGTTGCTGACCTTTTGGCCTAGTGTGGCTTCAATGTCCTTCACCCTGCCAGTCACTGAAGCGCCGATTCTAGCCATGCGCTGTTCATCTACCTGTATGGTGCCGGGTAAGCGCATGGTGTCACGCATCTCAATTTTTCCTGTGGTATGCAAGGTGACTTGCTTGGCGAGCTGGTTGCTGATATCAACGATATCCACATCCTTGGCTTTTGCCTTGGTTGGCGCTACCTCTTCTTTTGAAGAACAGCCTGTTAACATGATGCCAACCATGCAAAATGCCAGCAGCAGATTTTTGCTAAAAAAGTGATGGGTAGTAATGGGTTGAGCAGTCATTATGGTTTAACCTCCAAAAGTTCATAGCCAAGTAAACGCTCTATGGTGAGCATGGCGTTTATGTATTCGTAGCGTGCAGATAAGTAGTCTTTTCTGACCGCACGCTTAGTACGTTGCGCATCTAGATAATCCAGAATGCCGCGCTCACCAAAGCGATAAGCAGCTTCTGCGACCTTAAGTACCGATTCAGCCTGCTCCAGCAGACCATCTTCAAATGCGGAAACTTGCTGCTGTGCAATCAGATAACGCTGGTACGCTGATTCAATATCGCGCTGGATGGTGAGTTCGCGGTCACTGAGTACAGCATGCACTTCTTTTAGCTCGGCCGCAGCATGCGCAATTGGGCCGCTACGTTTGTCCCAAACCGGAATCGGTATCGCCACCCCGATGCGGAACTGGCGCAAGTCCGGGTCTTGCTCCACCCCTGCCTTCAGGCTGAGCCCAGGGTTGCGCAATTCGTCCTGTAAACGTAAATTTGCTTCAGAAGTTTTGATGGCAGCACGAATCTGCTTCAACTGCGGTGAGTCGTGCATCTGCTCGCGCAATGCATCAATTTGCGGCAGGCTGCTGGCAATCGGCAGCTCACCAACCAAGTTAAAATTTTCCGGAATGGCGGCGCTGACTAAGCCTCTTAGGTAAGCCTTGCCTTCCATCACACGTGTTTTGGCCGATTGATAATCGCGCTCCGCTGCCAGCGCCTCTGTGTTGGCTTTAATCAGTTCGTACTTGGGGGACTCGCCTACTTCTACCCTTAGTTTCACACGGTCACGAATGTCTTTTAATAATTTATAGTCGGCTTCGGTCAGGCTAAGAAAAGCCTCACGCTGTAGCACATCATAAAACGCGCTTTTTACACGGGTGATTAATTCTCTTTTGGTGACCTCTGTGCTTAGCGAGGCTACCGCGATGTTCTGTTCTGCCATATGAATTTTGGCATTGCGCACACTTGGGTAATCTAGAGGTTGCGAGATGCCCACTACCCAGTTGCCGCTAGAGCCTAGCCCGCCAGGGGTTCTGTAGCGCGTGGGGCCACCTTGCAGTTCAAGTTCTGGGTTGGCATAGGTTTTAGCGGTAATGACCGAGGCCGTGGCGGCGTCTTCGCGCGCTTTGTAAATATTAAGCAGCGGATTTTGCTCGGCAGCAATGCTAATAATTTGATGAATGGAGTAATTGGGCGCAGCCGTTGCCGTGAAACTAGCAGCGATACCGCCCAATAACATAAATGTTAAAGCTATGGTTCGGGGGTAACTTACCCCTGAATTTGCACCAAATGCAGGCATGAATACTTTTCCTTTGTGATGGAAGTAAGCGCAACGATTAGCACAGTTCAGCCACGGGCTATACGTGGCCTGTGGCTGTGTGAGCTAGTCGAGCGTAGGGTTCTGTGCAAATGCCAATCTCTAGTGATTGGCAAGCAAGAGTTAAGCCAAAGAATGGCTTGGGAGGGGGGGTCTTAGATGCAGGAGCAAAATAGGCTCCTGGTAGCTCGCATAATCATGGTGCAACATGATGTACGTGTAATACGTGTAGGTGGAACGAGGAATGATATCGACAATGGTGTCGCTTAAGTCGCGGTTACCATCTTTATCGGGTTGCGCTGCGGCAAGCTGAGTGCTTTCAGTGATTCTATCTTCGTATAAATCAATATTCGATTGCGTAATCAAAGCAAGCGTGGTCAAGATTCCGATAATCGAAATCAGCCGTGCGATAGTTTTAATTGAAAGCAATTTATAGAGCATTGAATATAGCGTTGATTGGCAAGCGTGCTTTAGTATTTTAAGTAAGTATTTAAGTCTAAGTGTTTATGCAGTAATAGGGTAATCTAGCATTCATGAAGTCATGTTTTTCTACTTGCCCAGTGTCGCTATTTTCCATGGTGCACGGGTTTTAGTCAAATTTGTCATCCATCAGCACGCAAACCATCCAGACATTACCCATTAGCGTGCTTTACCTATCAACGTGTTTTCCATGTATTGAGATTTGGTATTGAGGTTTGCTAGGGTTGCAGGTTTAACAAACTAGCAGAGGAATGCAAGTGACGCGCCAATGATGATGGATAACCATTGTTTCATGCCCATGGTACGTGTCCTGCACGCGATATCCTTGACATTAGACTTGACCATAAGCGTATCACCCGCATTCCTCTGCTAGCGTGGGCTCAAAGCGCTGCAATTTCTGAAAATCGCTGCTTTAAGCGGTATCACGCTGCAACGCACCAGTTGTTTGGTATATGCGATCGCTGTTTTTATCCTGATGCAAAAATATGACAATAACGCTGTTGTAATGGTTCCGTCATAGATGGATAAAGCGGCTCAATCTGTTTGCAGTGACATCAAGCAGATTGAGCCGTAGGCATCACCCTACTTGTGTTTTGTCATTAATAACACGTGGTAATTATTGTTGGCAATAATTACGGCCTGCCCATTTGCGGTTAACTGCGGCGCGAGTTTTGCGTTGGCAATGAGCAGCGTGTCTGGCTGTTGCAGTAAGTTGGTTACAGCAGCGTAATCCTCTATCAGTTGAATCTGTCCGCTGGTGTAGTAACTTAAGGAAAACTGATCAGAGCTATACGCATATAGCGGCAAGCTTGGGTGTTGGCTGTGCGCCGTTTGCACCAGTTTGCGTACAGAGCGGGTTTCCGTCTGTTGCGGAATCCATACCAGGCTGGCGAACGTGGCTAAAATGAGCCAAGCCGCAATTAACACCTGCATTACCCGCTTAAAACGGTGGCCTATGGTTGACCAGAATTTGGCTGTTAATAGCGCAAAAGCGGGTAACGCCGTTAAGGTGTAGGTCCAGATGATGTTGCGCGACAGGGTAAAAAACAATAATGGCGCTAGCACACACGCCCATAACCATTTTGTCTCTGCGTCTAGCTTGGTGTTGATTAGCGGCTTATCTTTAACCATGCTGTAAACAAATAGCGGCAGCCAGATAGCGATAGATGCTGCCCAGTATAGCCAGATCATGCCTATGGCTTGGCGATGTGCGGTGCCATACATATCACCCTTCCAACCGGGCTCAAGAAAGCGCTGGAAGTGTTCACCGACAATAAAATACTTGAGAAAGCCCGGATAATAAATTTCCGCAGGGATATACCAGGCCAATACTAAGCCGATGAATAGCAATATACCTGGCCAAAACCATATTTTCTTGATGTGGCTATAAATCACCTCACGTGATGAACAGACCCAGAACAGCAATACAGGTAAGCCAATCAGCACCCAAGTCGCCAGCCCTTTAGCAATAGCTCCTATCCCCAGCACTATCCATAAGCCATATTGGTCCGACTTTAATGGTGTCGCACTTGTTTGCAAGCGCCATAACAACACCATCGCCCAGGTAACAACGGCGAGCTGGGTGGCATCGGTCATCACCGCGCCGGCACTAATAAAGCCAATCGGTGCAGTCAGCATCACAAACGTAGCAAACAGCCATTGCTGGCGTGTCAGCTTTAGGCTTTGTGCGCCGTATAACAGCGCAAGGCTGGATAACAGCACCATAAGCAATGAAGGCAACCTCAGCGCAAACTCATTGTGACCAAAGGCTAGCCAGCTAGAGGCCGCAAACCATGTGGCGAGCGGTGGTTTAGCAAAAAAGGGCTGGTCTGCCGACATATGCGGCATTAACCAGTAATTGCCGGTTGCCGTCACGCGGGCCAATTCGCCATAACGAGCCTCTGTGGTGTCCAGCAAAGGAATGCTAGTCATCAATACGATGCGCAGTGCAATGACGAATAAAATTAGTGCGATGAAATAGAGAAAAGCTTTTGTTTGGGTGCGCGACATGCTGTTTTTTTAACCTACGCCTTTTTGGCTTGATAAAGATAATTAGGCAAGAGCTATGCCATTATCGGACGGATGGCGATACTGGGTGATATTAATCAATATGTTACCCAAATATTAACCAAGCGTTGAGTGGTCTGAGTATATAAAAAGAATACAGATTTTGCGGGATTTATACAAGGTAGGATTTAGCGCGCTCTGCAAGAAAGAGTACATATTATTATTGTGGTTAAGTCTGATGGCCGCATGTGACTTGGGTGGCGCAAGCCTGCAAGCAGTCGTTTTCACGGCCGTATCATTAACTTGAATCGATTGGAGTATAATTCACATTTTGGCGGGTGTAGTTCAATGGTAGAACGCTAGCTTCCCAAGCTCGATACGCGGGTTCGATTCCCGTCACCCGCTCCACCTTCTAGTAGTTAGATTATATTTATGGCAAACCAAGCACCTCCCTCAGTTTTGACATTCGCAGGTACAGACCCTAGTAGCGGTGCTGGGCTGCAGGCAGATATTCTTACTTTTGCCAGTATCGGCTGCCATCCTTTGTCGGTGGTAACTGCTATCACGGCGCAGGATACTGTGGGTGTAGATGGTGTGCTGGCGATGGACTCCGACTGGGTGAATGATCAGGCGCGCGCTATTTTAGAAGACGTGCAGGTGTCTGCATTCAAATTGGGTTTGCTTGGTTCGGTGGAGAATATTGCGGTGATTGCCGAAATTATGGCGGATTACCCGGATATTCCGCTGTTGATAGACCCTATCCTAACCTCTGGCCGTGGTGATGATTTAAGCAATGACGAAATGATGGAAGCCATGATGGAGCTGCTGTTCCCGCAGGCAACGTTAATTACGCCTAATAGCTTAGAGGCACGCCGCTTTGCGTTTGCCGATGAGGCGGATGAGGTGGGTTTGACCTCACTGGATGAAAGCGCAGCCCGTTTGCTGGCCATGGGAAGTGAGTACGTACTGATTACCGGCACGCATGAGCGTACTACGGAGGTGACGAACACCCTGTATGGTGAAGATAAGCTGATTAAAGCCTATAAATGGGAGCGCTTGCCTGGTAGTTATCATGGTTCTGGCTGCACACTGACCAGTGCCATTGCTGCGTGCATGGCGCATGGACTGAGCATAGAGGATGCCGTGTTGGAGGCGCAGGAATATACATGGCAAACCCTGAAAAATGGCTTCAGGCCTGGTATGGGGCAATATATTCCAGACCGTATGTTCTGGGCGCGTGACGAAGAAGACACTACCGCTGGCAGCGGTGACGGCAGCGCAAAAACCCATTAACGCCGCGATGATGAGTGCAATTGCATGAGCGTGATTAAAGGGTTGTACGCCATTACGCCTGACGAGCAGGATACCGATACCCTGCTGTCCAAGGTAGAAGCGGCCTTGCAAGGCGGCATCGGCGTGTTGCAGTATCGCAACAAGCTGGCCGACCACAAGCTGCAAACACAGCAGGCGCGCGCCTTGTTGCCGCTGTGCCGTCAATATCAAGTGCCATTCATTATTAATGACTCCATCAAGCTATGTCTGACCTTGGATGCGGATGGTGTGCACTTGGGTGCAGATGATGGCAACTTGGCCGAAGCGAGGGCTAGGTTAGGTAGCCATAAGCTCTTGGGCGCATCTTGTTATAACCGTTTTGATCTGGCATTGTCAGCACAGCAGCTAGGTGCAGATTATGTGGCTTTTGGCGCCTGCTTTGCTTCTAGTACCAAGCCCAATGCACCGGTAGCTGGCTTGCATTTATTTACGCAGGCAAAAGCCGAACTTAAGGTACCTAGCGTTGCAATCGGCGGTATCACCTTGGAAAATGCAGCATTAGCGATTGCTGCTGGCGCAAACTCCATAGCGGTCATCAATGCAATTTTTAATGCAGATGACGTAAAATTAACCTCTCAACAATTTACAAAGCTATTTCAATCATGACTTCATCTAATCAAGCTCTTTTTGAGAAATCACAACAACTTATTCCTGGTGGCGTTAATTCGCCGGTGCGTGCGTTCCGTAGCGTAGGCGGTACGCCTATCTTTTTCAAAAAAGGCCTGGGTTCTAAGCTGTGGGACGTTGATGGTAAAGAGTACATTGATTACATCAACTCTTGGGGGCCGATGATCGTTGGTCACGCGCACCCGGATGTGATTGGTGCAGTGCAGGCGGTTGCAGCTAATAGCTTGTCATTTGGCGCGCCAACCGGCTTGGAGCTGGAAATGGCGGCGCTAATCAATAAACTGGTGCCCAGCATGGAGCAAGTGCGCTTGGTGAGCAGTGGTACCGAAGCCACCATGAGTGCGATTCGTGTGGCGCGCGGCTTTACCGGCCGTAATAAATTGGTGAAGTTTGAAGGTTGCTACCACGGTCACTCCGATGCGTTATTGGTAAAAGCGGGTTCTGGTTTGCTGACATTTGGCGAGCCTAGCTCAGCGGGTGTGCCGGCGGAAGTGGCAGCGCATACATTGACACTTGAATACAACAACACGCAGCAATTAAAAGAGTTGTTTGCAAAAGCTGGCGATGAAATCGCCTGTGTGATTATTGAGCCTGTGGTCGGCAATATGAACCTAATAGTGCCACATATGGAGTTTCTGCAAACCTTGCGCGAGCTATGTACGCAACATGGTACGGTGCTGATTTTTGATGAAGTGATGACTGGTTTTCGTGTGCATCTAGGCGGCGCGCAGGCGCTATATGGCATTAAGCCGGATATGACAACGCTAGGTAAAGTAATCGGTGGTGGTTTGCCGGTGGGTGCGTTCGGCGGGCGTAAAGATATTATGCAGTGCTTAGCACCACTGGGTGCGGTGTATCAGGCTGGTACCTTGTCAGGTAACCCAGTGGCGGTAACGGCCGGTTTGGAAACCTTGAAACTGATTCAGGTGCCGGAGTTTCATGCCAAGCTTGCTGCGAAAACTAAAAAGCTGGTGGATGGCTTGGTGGCTGCAGCAAAAGAAGCGGGTGTTGTATTTAGTGCGCAAAGCGTTGGCGGTATGTTTGGTCTGTATTTCAGTGAGCAATGTCCTACCAGCTTCGCTGAAATAATGCAGAGCAATAAAGATAACTTCAATCTATTCTTCCACAGCATGCTGGAGTCAGGCATCTATTTAGGGCCATCTGCGTTTGAGGCTGGTTTTGTGTCTGCAGCGCATACGGATGCTGATATCGCTCTTACTTTAGCGGCGGCTAAAAAAGCATTTGCTGCAGTGGCTGCTCGCTAGCGCTTGACGATAGTCGCAGCAGGCAAAGCTCGCTTTGCCTGATTCGCTTACTTTTAGACGGTAGATAAAAAAATATTTATCTTTAAGTCCTATCTTATTGAACTCATAGGCATTTAGCGGTAAACTTGAAGGTTCCGCTAAATGTTTTGTGATTAGATAATATGGCAACAGATTTAAGTAAGCAAATTGGTTCTGAAAACGCACTGGCTGCACATGATGATGCAGTTGCAGTTAATCCTGATTTGTATGCAGGGCGACCAGCAAAACAAGGTTTATACAGACCTTCAAACGAGCGCGATGCTTGTGGCGTTGGTTTCGTAGCACATATTAAAGGCAAAAAAAGTCACGATATCGTGCAAAAAGGTTTGGAGCTATTAACCAACCTAACGCACCGTGGCGCAACCGGCTATGACCCTAAGTTGGGTGATGGCGCTGGTTTGCTAATGCAAATGCCGGATGCCTTCATGCGCAAAGAAGCTGCCAAGCTTGGTATTGAGCTGCCTGCGGTAGGTCAATATGCAGTAGGTAATGTGTTCTTGCCGCAAACTGCGAGCAACCGTGCTGCCTGTGAAGCGCTATTCACAACGATCATTGCAGAAGAAAATCAAATCTTGCTGGGCTGGCGTGATGTGCCAGTAGATAACAGCAATATTGCACAAGCTGCGCGCGATGTAGAGCCGACCATGCGTCAGGTGTTTATCGCGACTAGCGGCACAGATCAAAACGTATTCGAGCGTAAACTGTTCGTGATTCGTAAACGTATCGAGCATGCAGTACGCGCGCTTGAATTAACTGACCACGCAGCGTTCTACATGCCTTCATTGTCATCACGTACCATCGTGTACAAAGGCATGTTGCTAGCGAACGAAGTTGGCATCTACTACCAAGATCTAAACGATGAAAGCGTTGTGTCAGCATTAGCTTTAGTGCACCAACGTTTCTCTACCAATACTTTCCCAGCTTGGGACTTGGCACATCCGTTCCGCATGATTGCGCACAACGGCGAAATCAATACCGTACAAGGTAACGTGAACTGGATGGCGGCTCGTCACGAAGCGATGCGCTCAACCGTGATTGGCGAAGATTTGGAAAAACTATGGCCATTAATCGCCGAAGGTCAATCTGACTCTGCCTGTTTCGATAACTGCTTAGAGTTATTGGTAGCGGGTGGCTATAGCTTGCCGCACGCGATGATGATGTTGATTCCAGAAGCATGGTCAGGCAATCCACTGATGGATGAAGAGCGCCGCGCGTTCTACGAATACCACGCTGCATTGATGGAACCATGGGATGGCCCAGCAGCGGTAGCGTTTACTGATGGTCGTATGGTGGGTGCTACGCTAGACCGTAATGGTTTGCGTCCAGCACGTTACTTGGTAACAGATGATGACATCGTGATGATGGCGTCTGAAATGGGTGTGTTGACATTCCCACAAGAAAAAATCGTTAAAAAATGGCGTCTGCAACCAGGCAAAATGTTGTTAATCGACATGGAGCAAGGCCGCATTATTGATGACGCAGAAGTGAAAAAAGAGCTGGCTACTGCCAAGCCTTACAAACAATGGATTGAAAAATCACGTTACTTCTTGAGCGATATGCCAAAAGTACAAGGCGAGCTAGAGTTGGCTGCAGATTTATTAGATACACAGCAAGCATTTGGCTACACCCAAGAAGACATCAAGTTTATCTTGCAGCCGATGATTCAAAGCGGTGAAGAGGGTTCAGGCTCTATGGGTAACGACGCTGCATTGCCAGTGTTGTCAGCGAAACCAAAAGTCTTGTACAACTACTTCAAGCAATTGTTCGCACAAGTGACTAACCCACCTATCGACCCGATTCGTGAAGAGTTGGTGATGTCATTGATCACCTTCATTGGCCCTAAACCAAACTTGTTAGGTTTAGACGAAACCACACCGCCTATGCGTTTAGAGGCGAGCCAGCCAGTATTGATGCTGGATGAGTTGGAGCAATTGAAAGCGATTGCTACCTTAACGCAAAACCAATATAAATCATTGGTGTTAGACATTACCTACCCTGCCACACAAGGTAAAGCGGGTATGGCAGCAGCGGTTGCCAGCATCACTAAAGCAGCTTCAGATGCGGTGCAAAATGGCTTCAATATCTTAATCTTGTCTGACCGCAACGTAAGTGCAGACCGCGTGGCTATTCCTGCGCTGCTGGCTTGTTCAGCAACGCATGAGCATCTAGTTAAAGCAGGCTTAAGAACCAGCACTGGTTTGGTGGTAGATACCGGTTCAGCACGTGAAGTGCATCACTTTGCATTGTTGGCAGGTTACGGCGCAGAGGCAGTTTGTCCATGGCTCACTTTTGAGACCATTAAAGACTTGGCAACAGATAGCTATGTTGCGAATAAGAACTTTGTAAAAGCAATCAGCAAAGGCTTATACAAAGTGATGTCTAAAATGGGCATTTCTACTTACCAGTCTTACTGCGGCGCACAGATTTTTGAAGCGATCGGTTTAAATAGTGAGTTTGTAGAGCAGTACTTCACTGGCACGGTGACAAATATTGAAGGTATTGGCTTAGATCAAGTGTCTGAAGAGGCTGTGCGTCTGCATACTGCTGCTTTCGGCGTTGACCCGGTATTGGCAAACCACCTAGAAGCAGGCGGCGAGTACGCTTACCGTGTGCGTGGTGAGGAGCATACATGGACGCCTGAGTCTGTAGCGAAGCTGCAAAATGCAACACGTACCGGTCAATACGACACCTACAAAGAATATGCTAAGTTAATTAACGACCAATCACGCCGTCACATGACGCTACGTGGCTTGTTTGAAATCAAATCAGCAGGCGCGGCGATTCCATTAGAGCAAGTAGAGCCAGCAAAAGAAATCGTTAAACGTTTTGCTACTGGCGCGATGTCATTGGGTTCTATCTCAACAGAAGCGCATGCAACACTAGCGATTGCGATGAACCGTATCGGCGGTAAATCTAACACTGGTGAAGGTGGTGAAGACGCTAAGCGCTTTATCCCTGTGGCTAACGCAACCACCATGGCTGACGTGCTGGGTGCGAATTTGATTGAGAGTAACATCAATCTAAAAGCTGGCGACTCAATGCGCTCCAGCATTAAGCAGGTGGCATCAGGCCGTTTCGGTGTGACTGCTGAGTACCTGGCAAATGCAGACCAGATTCAAATTAAAATGGCGCAAGGTGCTAAACCAGGCGAAGGCGGTCAATTACCAGGCCATAAAGTATCAGAGTACATCGCTAAATTGCGTTTCTCTGTGCCAGGCGTTGGCTTGATCTCACCTCCTCCACACCATGATATTTACTCGATTGAAGATTTAGCGCAGTTGATTCATGACTTGAAAAACGCTAATCCTAAAGCTTCGATTTCAGTAAAATTAGTATCTGAAACTGGCGTGGGTACGGTAGCTGCTGGTGTGGCGAAAGCTAAATCTGACCATATCGTGATCGCAGGTCATGATGGCGGTACTGGTGCATCCCCTATTTCTTCTATCAAGCACGCAGGTGCGCCGTGGGAGTTAGGTTTGTCTGAAACACAGCAAACCTTGGTATTGAACCAATTGCGCGGCCGCGTGGTAGTGCAAGTTGATGGTCAAATGAAAACTGGCCGTGACGTGGTGATCGGCGCCTTGCTAGGTGCGGATGAGTTCGGTTTTGCTACTGCTCCATTGGTCGTTGAAGGCTGTATCATGATGCGTAAGTGTCACTTGAACACTTGCCCAGTGGGTGTGGCGACACAAGACCCAGAGTTGCGTAAACGCTTCACAGGTCAACCAGAGCACGTAGTGAACTACTTCTTCTTCGTTGCCGAAGAGGTACGTGAGTTGATGGCATCTATGGGTATCGCTAAGTTTGACGACCTGATTGGTCGCCCAGATTTGTTGGATATGCAAGCCGGTATCGACCACTGGAAAATCAGCGGCCTGGACTTCAGCAAAGTGTTCCACCAACCAGATATGCCAGCAAGCGTGTCACGTAAGAATAACGACGTGCAAGACCACGGTTTGGTTAACGCATTAGATAACCAATTAGTTGCATTAGCAGCACCAGCGTTGGAAAAAGGCGACAAAGTAGTATTGGATCTGCCTATCACCAACACTAACCGTACCGTAGGTACCATGTTGTCTAACCAAGTGGCTACCCGTTACGGTAACGCTGGTTTACCACACGACACTATCCATGTGAATTTCACAGGTACATCAGGCCAAAGCTTTGCTGCATTCCTGGCGAAAGGCATTACCTTTAACCTAACTGGCGAAGGCAATGACTACGTAGGTAAAGGTCTATGCGGTGGCCGTATTGTGATCAAACCACCAACAACCTTCCGTGGTATTTCACACGAGAACATCATTGTGGGTAACACCGTGATGTTTGGTGCAACGACCGGTGAGAGCTATTTCAGCGGCGTAGCTGGTGAGCGTTTCTGTGTACGTAACTCAGGCGCTACCGCAGTGGTTGAGGGTGTAGGTAACCACGGTTGCGAATACATGACAGGCGGTACAGTCGTGGTGTTAGGCGTGACTGGTCAAAACTTTGCAGCTGGTATGAGTGGTGGCGTAGCTTATGTTTACGATGAAGATGGCTTATTTGCAAAACGCTGCAATATGGGTATGGTGTCTTTAGAGAAAGTTGAGCATGTTGACAATGTGGCGCCAGATGCAGTGCATCATTTGGATCAGCCAGATGAAGTAACCTTGCTGGCTTTAATCAACAAGCATGCTGAATATACAGGCAGTGGCCGCGCTAAAGCGCTACTTGCTGACTGGGATAACGCACGTGCCAAGTTTGTTAAAGTAATGCCAAACGAATACAAACGCGCCTTGATTGAATTGGCTGAAGATAAAGCGCTAGTAGCGGCCTAGAGTCGCTTTTAATATGAAACAAGTAAAGAGACTCTTTAGGGAAAAGGCTTTATAGTATGGGTAAAGTAACGGGATTTATGGAATTTGAACGTCTGTCCGAGGCAAATTTGCCAGTACAGGATCGCGTTAAAAATTACAAAGAATTTGTACTGCATTTAACAGATGACCAAGCTAAGCAGCAAGGTGCACGCTGTATGGATTGCGGTATTCCATTTTGTACAACGGGTTGTCCAATCAACAATATCATTCCGGACTGGAATGATTTGGTCTACCAACAAGACTGGCGCAGTGCGATTGATGTATTGCACTCCACCAACAACTTCCCGGAGTTCACCGGTCGTATCTGCCCTGCTCCGTGTGAGGCAGCATGTACACTGAATATCAATGCGGATGCGGTAGGTATTAAATCTATCGAGCACGCGATTATAGATAAAGCTTGGGAAAACGACTGGGTACAGCCACAAGTTAATCCAAACAAAACTGGTAAAAAAGTAGCGGTTGTTGGTTCTGGCCCTGCTGGTTTGGCAGCGGCGCAACAATTGGCACGTGCCGGTCACAATGTTGTGGTGTTGGAGAAAAACAGCCGTGTCGGTGGCTTGCTACGCTACGGTATTCCTGACTTCAAAATGGAAAAATCACACATTGACCGCCGTATGGCGCAGATGGAAGCTGAAGGCGTTGAGTTCCGCGTGAACCAACACGTAGGCGAGAACGTAAACGCTGATGCCTTGGTGGCCGAGTTTGATGCAGTGGTATTGGCAGCAGGTGCTGAGCAGCCACGTGATTTGCCAGTAACTGGTCGTGAGTTGGATGGCGTACATTTCGCCATGGACTTTTTAACACCGCAAAACAAGGTGGTGGCTGGCGATACTATTCCAGACCAAATTAGAGCTACCGGTAAGCATGTGATTGTGATTGGCGGCGGTGATACCGGTTCTGACTGTGTTGGTACTTCAAACCGTCATGGTGCAGCTAGCATCACCCAGTTTGAGTTGATGCCACAACCACCAGAGAAAGAAAATAAAGAGTTGGTATGGCCTAACTGGCCATTGAAACTACGTACTTCTAGCTCACATGAAGAAGGCGCTAACCGTGACTGGTCTATCACTACCAAAGAGCTGATTGGCGAAAACGGTAAAGTAGTGGCACTGAAAGGTGCTCGCGTAGAGTGGAAAGATGGCAAGATGTCTGAAGTTGCTGGTACTGAGTTCACCATTCCAGCTGATTTAGTGTTCTTGGCCATGGGCTTTGTGTCACCAATCCAAAAACTGCTAGAAGCATTTGGTGTAGAAAAAGACAACCGCGGTAATGCTAAAGCAACTACCGACGGTGTTGGCAGCTATAAAACCAACAAAGACAAAGTGTTTGCGGCTGGTGACGTACGTCGCGGTCAGTCTTTAGTGGTTTGGGCAATCCGTGAGGGTCGTCAGGCTGCGCGTGCAGTAGATGAATTTTTGATGGGCTCATCAGTATTGCCACGTTAAGTTAACGCCACAGTATGACAATGTAAAAATAAAGGATACAAAGTAAAACCACTTTGTGTCCTTTTTTATTTAGGTAACCAAATGAATCAATTAAAAAACGACACGTTCTTAAAAGCATTGATGCGCCAACCAACGGATTACACGCCAGTGTGGATGATGCGCCAAGCAGGGCGCTATTTACCTGAATATCGTGAGAGCCGTAAAACCGCGGGCAGTTTTTTACAGCTTTGCAAAAATGCACAATTTGCGACCGATGTCACATTGCAGCCTTTAGACCGTTATCCACTGCTGGATGCGGCGATTCTGTTCTCAGATATTCTTACCGTGCCTGATGCCATGGGTTTGGGGTTGTACTTTGAAGAAGGTGAAGGCCCTAAGTTCGAGCGTACCTTACAGCAAGAAGCAGATATCCAAAAGCTGGTAGTGCCGGATATGGCCAAGTTGCAGTACGTGTTTGATGCGGTAAGAAGCATACGCAAGGCTTTAGATGGCCGCGTGCCGTTAATCGGCTTCTCTGGCAGCCCGTGGACGCTGGCTACCTATATGGTGGAAGGCAAAGGTGGTACGGACTTCTTGAATACGAAAAAAATGGCGTACGCACGCCCTGAGCTGCTGCACCACATTCTAGAAACCACGGCACAAACTGTGATTCAATACTTGAATGCGCAGATCATGGCAGGTGCACAGGCGGTGATGATATTTGACTCATGGGGCGGTGCCTTGGCGCACAATGCTTACAAAGAATTTTCACTCAATTACATGCAAAAAATCGTCAATGGTTTAATTAAAACCAATGATGGTCGCACTGTGCCAAGCATCGTATTCACCAAGGGTGGTGGCTTATGGCTGGAAGCGCAAGCTGAGATAGGCTCAGATGCATTGGGACTGGATTGGACGGTAGATATCGGTAGCGCGCGTCAACGTGTGGGTGATAAAGTGGCGTTGCAAGGTAACTTGGACCCAGCTATTCTGTTATCAACGCCTGAGGCGATCGAGCGTGAAGTGGCTGCGGTATTAGCTAGCTATGGCAACGGCCATGGCCACGTGTTTAACTTAGGACATGGCATCACGCAATGGACACCGCCAGAAAACGCGGCAGCGATGCTTAGCGCAATTAGGGCGCATAGCTTGCAATATCATGTGTAGTTTTCTGTTTTATCCATCGCTAGCTAAGTAAACGATATAAAAAAGCCTGATCGATATGATCAGGCTTTTTTGTTTGTGCGCCATGCTAATAAATCGCATGGCGTTTGGATTACTGATGTCTAGCTTACTGGTGCAAAGTACGGCTAAACAGATTCAATGCCAGTTGGTAACCAATCATTGCAGTTTGCGGGTCATAACGTTCACCCTCATCACGCATAAATGCATGTTGAGCATTGAACTCATGCCATGTGAATGTGATGTTAGTGTCACCTAATTTTTTATACACATCTGCACGGCCAGCGGCAGGGATATGCGGGTCTTGTTTACCCCAAATCATCAATAGCTCGCCAGTAATATCGCTGAGGCGCTCCATGCTATGTTGGCCAGGTTTGTTAGGAATCACTTGGGTGTGCAAATCCGTTGCGTAGAAGCAAGCAGTACCTTTGATTTCAGGCTGTAATGCAGCGCGGAATGCTAAGTGGCCACCGATACAGAAGCCCATAGCACCGATGTTGCCGTTATACCAAGCTTGTTGTTTCACAAAAGCAATCATCGCGGCATTGTCGGTGTCGTAGCCTTCAACATCTTTTGCAGATTTGTCGGCGTTACCTTTATCACGGCCTGCATCGTCATAACCCAATACTGTGCCAATTGGATTAAGTTCATGAAACACTTCTGGAACTAATACAGCATAACCGTGGCTAGCGATGATTTTAGCAGCACGCTCAATCGGGCCGGTTTGCTGAAAAATCTCTGAATAGAATAAAACAGTAGGATACTTTCCATTGCCTGTTGGGCGGTGGATATATGTGCGCATAACCCCGGTTGGTGTGTTAAGGTCAGCAATGTTACTTTGAATGTTCATGATAGCTCTCTGAATAGACTTTTCAAATAAAAAACTCGAGATATTGTACAACGCTACACGTGTTTTTTGTGCGATATGTGTACTTTATGCGCATGCAAATACGGCATTTTCTACGATGATTGAGCAGAATTGTTAAAAATTAGAATTAGCTAAATTAAGGTTTGCTAAGAGCACTATAATTTCCGTAAAATGTTACTTTAGAATTTCCGTAAAATGTTGTTTTAAATCTATTTGTGTAAACAATCACCCAGGTTTATACAGTTTCAGGTTAATTCCTATCCGGTGCGTTAGTCAGGCGTTTGCTTCTTGAACTAATCACACGGTTTTAATCACTTAAGTCTTTGTCATATGGTTTTAGTCATAATGGTGCAATTTCTATGCAACTTACAATAAATGGAAAAGCGCGCAGTTTTGAACTTGCGCACATGAATACCGCACAGCTGGTAGAGCAGCTCGAATTAGTGGGAAAACGCTTGGCAATAGAGCTCAATGGTGAAATTGTGCCGCGTAGCCAATTTGAGCATACCAAGCTGTCAGATGGTGACAAATTAGAGATAGTCGGCGCAGTCGGTGGTGGTTAGTCGCCACGTTGAATAGACTCACGATTGTAAACTTGCGATGGTAAATTCGCGATTAATGAATGATGAAGGATAATAAGTTGTCAGATTTATTGAAAATAGCAAATAAGACCTATCAATCACGCTTGTTGGTGGGCACTGGTAAATACAAGGATTTTGCCGAGACCCGTGCAGCAATTGATGCCAGCGGTGCAGAAATCATTACGGTGGCAATACGCCGTACTAACATTGGTCAAACTGCAGGTGAGCCTTCACTTCTCGATTATTTGCCGCCGGAAGAGTTTACTTATTTGCCGAATACAGCAGGTTGTTATTCTGCGGATGAGGCAGTGCGTACGTTACGCTTAGCGCGCGAGTTATTGGATGGTCATCAATTAGTGAAATTAGAGGTGTTGGGCGACCCAAACACTTTATACCCCAATATGACTGAAACGCTGGCTGCTGCTAAAACCTTGGTAAAAGACGGTTTTGAAGTCATGGTGTATTGCTCGGATGACCCGATTATCGCTAAACAACTGGAAGAGATTGGCTGTTGCGCGGTAATGCCACTGGCATCACTGATAGGCTCAGGCATGGGTATTTTAAACCCATGGAATCTGCAAATCATCATTGAAAA
The DNA here is from genome assembly GCF_000023705.1 of Methylotenera mobilis JLW8. Taxonomy (NCBI): domain Bacteria; kingdom Pseudomonadati; phylum Pseudomonadota; class Betaproteobacteria; order Nitrosomonadales; family Methylophilaceae; genus Methylotenera; species Methylotenera mobilis. Next base: position 2,495,621 of record NC_012968.1, on the reverse strand, counting down.
TGCAAAAATCCCGGTATTGGTGGATGCTGGCGTGGGTACTGCTTCTGATGCAGCGATTGCAATGGAGCTCGGCTGCCAGGGCGTGTTGATGAATACCGCAATTGCTGCTGCCAATAACCCTGTATTAATGGCAGGTGCGATGAAAAAGGCGGTAGAGGCCGGTCGTGAAGCTTACTTGGCTGGGCGTATGCCCAAGAAGCTGTACTCTGCTAGCCCTAGCTCACCAACCACAGGCTTAATCTCTAAATAGGGCTCTATGTCCGTTTGAATCGGCACACCGCTGCTTTGCATGTTACATGCAAGCCTGCGGGCACAGATTCAAACGGCTAGATTAGCTTGTGAATTTTATTACTTTTGCACTGTCGGTTAGGTATTGAACGCGAGATGAGCAGCGATAAACATTATGAATGCACGGTAAAAGTAGAGGTTACTTTTATCGCTGAACAGTCGGATATTGAGCACAATCAGTATGCGTTTGCCTACCATGTGACCATTATTAATACCGGTAATGTCGCTGCGCAGTTGATTAGCCGGCATTGGGTGGTGACCGAGGCCAACGGTGAGCGTAAAGAGATTAAAGGTTTGGGCGTAGTCGGCGCACAGCCTTTGCTCAAGCCTGCCGAGCAGCATGAATATACCAGCGGCACCTTGATTAACACGCCGATGGGTGAGATGCATGGTACTTACCAAATGGTTGCCGAGGACGGCACGCAGTTTGATGCGGTCATTGCGCCTTTTGCTCTAGCGATGCCTAGAATCCTGCACTAAATAGCGGTTGCACTGCACTCATTTCAGCATTAAATATCCCACACACTAGACTTGTGATAAAAATGAAAAAAATTGCACAGAATACTTTGCTTGTAGTGCTCACCTTGCTTGCCACTGCATGTGCAAACACCACCACTAAACCGGTGACGCCGCCTGCTCCACCACAAGCAAAATGTGATTGCGCTAGTGGCGCACCCGTACAAGTACCAGCAGGTAGCAAACCTGCTGAGGCTTCGGCTGAGCAGCAAAAGCAGATGGCAAAGCTATCCGATTACAGCTTGCTGCAAACCGCCGATTGGAGCGATATTGATGGCTTGCAGCTAGATAATTTAAGCCTAGCCTGGCCTGCGTGGATGCAAAGCTGCTCTACCCTAGTGAATAAACCGATGTGGAAGAATGCCTGCAGCGCCGCACAAAAACTAAACAGCGACACTGCAAGCAAGCCGCCAACACAAGCTGTATTGAGCTATTTTCAAGAAAATTTCTCGGTGTATAAAACCAGCAATATTGATGGCTCTGAGCAGGGCTTGATTACCGGTTACTACCAACCGGTGCTGAAGGGTAGCCGTACCAAATCTGCCAAGTACCCTAACCCCTTGTACACCACACCGGATGACTTGATTACGGTAGAGCTAGATAGTGTGTTCCCAGAGCTGAAGTACAAGCGAGTACGTGGCCGTTTAGTCGGCAACAAGCTAGTGCCCTACTATAACCGTGCCGAGATTGAGACCGATGCGTCGCCAGTGAAGGGACGTGAGTTTGTATATATTGACGACATTATCGATGTGTTCTTTCTGCAAATTCAGGGTTCTGGCGTAGTGCAGCTAGATACTGGCGAGCAAATGTATGTAGGTTATGCCGATCAGAATGGCCACACCTATAACTCGATAGGCCGTTTGCTGATTGAGCGCGGTGAGCTGACCCTGCCGCAAGCCTCCATGCAGGGCATTAAGAACTGGGCGCGTAATAATTTGGATAAGCTACGCGACTTATTGAATCAGAACCCTAGCTATGTATTCTTTAGAGAGCTACCAGCTGGCTTGCCAGGGCCTTTAGGCGCACTAGGCGTGCCTATTTTGGCGGAGCGCAGTGTGGCGGTAGATCCTAAGTTTGTACCATTGGGCGCACCGGTGTTTTTATCTACCACTGAGCCTAATAGCAACAAGCCACTCAAACGCTTAATGATGGCGCAGGATACAGGCGGTGCGATTAAAGGTGGCGTACGAGCTGACTTTTTCTGGGGCGCTGGTGCTGCTGCCGGCGCGAAAGCCGGTGCGATGAAGCAAGCCGGCAAGATTTGGGTATTTTTACCTAAGGGCTTCGTGATTAAAACGCAATAAGGCAGTGTTCTCATGCCTCGCTTAGACGTAATTGTCTGATAGGGGTGTAGCTTCTTAAATGATGCGTATAAATAAAAAAGGGTGCCATCAGCACCCTTTTTTATTTATACGTAAGATATTACTTGTTCATTACGTACATTGTAACTTCAAAACCGAAACGCATTTCAGTAGCAGCTGGTGTTGTCCACATAGTAATTCTCCTTTTATATAAATTCGTCTCGCATTTGCTTAAATACAATTGCATTACGTGAGAGAGATATTACGGCTAGCCCGGTTTTGTGACATGACCTTGTTCATTAAAGCTGGCTAGTGAAAATCATTAGAAACAGCTTTGTTTGTCAGGCAGGCTTTACTTTCTGAATTTCTGTTTCAGTTTTTTAATGCCCTTGCGCCCAAACTTTCTCTTAAATGCTACTTTAAAGTCATATAAATAGAGCGATAGTTTAATCTGCAGGGTAAGTTTTCTGCCGATATTGGCGAGATACAAGCTCATAAAGCGCTCACGCCCTGCCCAATGCAGTTTGTTGCATACTCTGGCTAAGTCAGAAATGCGGTACTTCATGGCGGTGGGGTGCGTATAGAAATGCGCGCGTGCGGTATCAATCAGTGAGAATGACAGCTGACGGTTGCTCTGTAGCTGCACCAAGACATTGCCGCCGGATAAATCTCGGAAGAAGGTACCGGTTTGATGCATGCGGTGCAGGTATTGTGCTAACTGGGTATAAGCATCTTCGGCACGAATTGCATAGTCTTTGCCGGCAAATGGGAACTCTTTATTGCCTTTGGCAAAGTGCACGAACATCTCACCTACCGAGCAGTCGGCCTTCACGTAGTCGCAAATATAAAAATTCTGTTTGAGAGTTTTATCCCCGGTCTGCTCGAAAAAAGCCACAGGGTGCGCGGTGCTGATACCGCGCCTTAGTAGCTCCACAGCGCCATTCCAGCTGCGCTTGGCTTTACTTGGTTTGAATCTATCCAAGAAAGCCTTGTGTGGGTACATCTTCACCGGTTGTTTCACGGTGACCTGCGCATCGGGATTGCGCGGGTCTGGCAATGCCCAGATAGCATTGCGCGCATGGCGTAGTGCGCCTGATTTTTGCGGGCTCACCAGCTTGTTCGGATGCAATTGTTCACCGATCAGCACCGCCTCTTCTGCACTGCGAGCCAATATCATGCCAAACCAATTATTCTGACGGAATGGGTAGTATTGCAGCCCTGTAATATGTGCATGGATGGCCAAGTCTTGTGCAAGGCCATAGCTAGGCTTGATGTTAACCACGTGGTTTTTAGGCCAGCGTATATAAATAGGTGATTCATTCACCAAGTGGGCTGGCGCGGCCAGCGGCTGACCGTCACGGTGGATGATTTCAGCTGTGTCGAGGTCGGCGCTGTCATAGATGTCTTGCAACAATGCTACTTTGCCGTTGATAGTCCATAGTGCATGGATATTGTGTTCCTTGGTCTGGAAGTGGTGAATTTCCAAGCCATTGGCACTGGAGATTGCCTGAATATAGTCTGCACCTTGCACCATAGCCGCCACAGTTTTAATGGCGTGAAAGCTGGCGTGACGCCAGAAGTTCTCTAGTTTGCCATCAACACTGGCATAGTGGGTAACCCGCTCTAGTGCAGGGTATTCTGCATCCAACAAACCATCGTCTATCAGACCTTCGCGGTGGCAGATAAACGAGCCCCAGAACGCTTGATCTAGTGCGTCGGATGCCGCATTCAGGATCATATAACGTGCAGCATAGTCGGCTTGCTTTTGTTCGCCGTCCGGCAGTAAGCGCTGGATGCGATAAATGGCCCAAAATGCCACTGGTGAAATAAAGCGTTTAATACCGAAGTCGGTGCCTATCTTTCTGAGCAGGCGTGCCTTTTTCACTAGGTTGTATTTAAAAATGGTGGCCCAGCGGTATTTCAGTATCCGGTGGTCAAAGCGTTCAGGCTCGGAAACACGCTCTGAGAATAGATTGTTGCTGTGCACGTCGGGTAACTGCTGCCGTGCTTTGAGCTGGCTTAATATGCCGATATTGTAGATAGGCTCAAAATCGGTAACGTTAGGGCCTGCTAGCTCAATCTGCTGTTGTTTGATGCTGGTATAAGCAATATTCCAGGCCGCGATAAAGCCATTGGGCGTATAGCCCGCCCAGCGTTTTCTGTTGATGGTGTTGCCGATTTCTATACGCGGGATTTGGCCGCCAAAGCGGCTGATAACGTTATTTACGAAAGTTTGCCAAGTAGCCTGCTCTGCTTTACTCTCCATGTTTTTGGCATGCTGAAATGGCTGTATCAGGTGCAAAGTGACGCTAAAGCCATCATTGATCAGGCGTTGCAGAAAGCGCGCGTTAAAGCTTTCTAAATCACCGTAAGTGAAGTCCAGGCGTACCTGTTTAATCCCTAAGGTGAGCAGCTCTGTCACTACATAATCATCCATTGCAGGGTCGGTGGCGGATGCCACGCAAACCCCGATAAAGTCGTTCGGTACCTGATGCTGTGCGGGCGGTAGGTGCGCCTGGTTGACGCGCATTTTGCCGCTGAAAATGTAGGCTAGACCTTTTCTGATGATAGACCCGGTCAGCATGCTACGCTGTTTAGTTAAGTTGTTCATGCAAGTTTACGGTAAATGGTAACGCTGTTCGTTGTAAAGAAGGTCTGGCAGCAATACGTTTGCCAAGGCACGCTGTTCCAATTCTTTGGCATTGGCCGGCGCTGCTACTTCAGTCATTTTTTTAGTTTTTGGATCATACAAGCCGTGCGCCGGTAGCTTACCTGAGCGCAATACCACCACTTCCTTGCCAGATGGGCTTTCTTCCATCCAGCCATAATTGTCGTTGTATTGCATCATGGCGCGGCCTGGGCTATCGGCAGCCAGGCTGGATAAATCGCGGCCTGTCATTGGGTGCGCAGCTTGTATGCCCATCAGTGACAACATAGTCACTGGCAGGTCAAGCTGGCTGGCAAGCCCGGTATAACGTAGCGGCTTGATGTCTGCGCCTAAAATAAGCGCAGGGATATGGAAGTGGGTAATCGGTACCAAGGCTTCACCGCGCACACGGATGTCGTGATCTGCCACTACTAAAAATACCGTGTCTTTCCAATACGGACTTTGCTGTGCCTTTTTGAAAAACTCACCGATAGCATAGTCTGCATATTTCACCGCATTGTTGTCTGTCGCTTTAGGCTGCTCATACAACTCTATGCGCCCGTCAGGAAACTCGAATGGTGCATGGTTAGAAGATGAGAATGCCAGCGTGAAAAATGGCTTGCCAGCATTGTGGTGCGCCATGAGCTGTTCGTGCGTTTTGTTCAGTAGGTCTTCGTCTGAAACCCCCCAGCTGCCGGAAAACACAGGATTTTTATAATCCTTTTGATCCACAATATGGTTAAAGCCATTACCTAGGAAAAAGCTACGCATATTGTCAAAATGTGACTCACCGCCATAGATAAACTCGGTGTTATAGCCTTGTTTTTCCAATAATGCGGCAATACTGAAGAAGTTTTTTTGTGATTTTGACAGCTTAACCGTGCTATCCGCTGGGGTAGGCTGGAAGCCCGTTACCACCGCCTCAATGCCGCGCACAGAACGGGTGCCGGTGGCGTATAGCTGTTCAAACCAAATGCCTTGTTCTTTGAGTTTCTCTAAGTTGGGCGTGACTGGTACACCGCCTAAAGACTCGACAAAGGTGGCGCCCAAGCTCTCCTGCAAAATAATCACCAGGTTAAGCGGCTTGTCGCGCTTATGGCTAGGATGCAGCGTGGTCAGGGTTGGAATATCCGTATCTTTAGCGCCGGTGATTTTGAATATCTCGTCACGCGGCATTTTGCCGTAGATGTCGCTGGATTTAGTTTCTTTAATTAAATTGTAGGTGGCATAAAACACAGAGTAGCCGGAGTTAAGCACAAGGCTATTGACCATATTATCTGCAGTGATTGCAAACAAAGCCGGGTTGGCAGGACGGTGGCCTAATGTTGAGCGTATACCCAAAGCCGCTAATATTACAATCAGTGGCCATACCAGCCAGGTTTTGGTATTTGACCAACTGGATGGCAAACTGAGCCAAGGGCGCATGAATTTATGCACTAGCCATACAGCTAATGCTACGGCACCTAACGCGCTAAAGATTTCTACTTTAAAGCCGCCCCAAAGCATGCTAAATACTTCATGCGGGTATTTTAAGTATTCCACAAAAATGCGATTAGGCCTTACGTCATATTCACTAATAAAGCCCGGAGTAGCGGCTTCTAAGAACACTAGTAGTACCAGTGCGATGCTTACCCAAACATAACTGAACCTTTGCCAAACTTTAAACAGGCGCTGCGTTGCCAATATAGGGGTGAGCAGTAATGGGATGAAGGCAATTAAGCATAGCTGTATCACGTCTACACGCACGCCCTGCAGCAAAATCTCGGCTAACTTACCAGTGTTGCTGACACGCTCAAACTTCCATAGCACCAGCCCCAAACGGGTTGCCGACAACATTGCGAGACCCACAAGAAGCATTGCAATCAATGGTGCAAATGGGCCTAATTTAGCGGAAAATTTCCAGATAGATTGGTGTAGTTTCTTAATCAAAGACATGAGCGTGTAGACAGTAAAATAGTTTTGCTATTATAAGGTTAAAGATATTTTTCTGCCTGATGTTTAGCGCTGTTTATGGATTGGGCTTTAGCCAAGCCATAAAGGTGCGCAGGTAAACAGGCTGACGTATGCATAAATAAATCATAATGAAGACATTAAGCAGTGCTGTGACTAAAAATAGCTGCGGAATGTTCAAGCCCAGATTGAAAATCTGCACTGAAAACAGTGCTGATGCCACCATAAACAATGCGTTGAGAATATTGTTGGCAGCAATGACGCGTGACTGATGGCTTTTCTCGGCTCGGGTTTGGATAAACGCGTACAACGGCACGATATATAAACCGCCAAAAACACCAATCAATGCAATATCGGCAAGCAAGCGCCAATAAGTGAAAATCAAGTGTCCTGTTGCATCATAGTGTTTGGCAATAAACGCTGCGTAATCCAGCAAGGCTTTATTGTTGAGGCTTTCATAGATGCTGGTGCTGGCAAAATATAAATCAACGCCGAACACTGTTAACCCGCACGCGCCAAACAACACCAGCCCCAGTTCGACTTTTCCCTTAGAGAGCTTTTCACACATGAGGGAGCCTATGCCTATGCCTAGTGAGAAAATGGATAGTAATAAAATGAATAGACTTTCATCCCCGTGCAAGATGTTTTTTGCAAAATTGGGGAATTGTGCCAATAGCGTTGCACCATAAAACCAGAACCAGGAAATAGCAATAATCGTGAGCCAGATGGCTTGGTGTTGCCAGATGAACTTGATGCTTTTACAAGTTTCGGTGATTGGATTCCAGTTGACGTGAAGCTTAGGGGCTGCCGCCGGCGAATTAGGCACACCGCGGCTAGTCCAGTAGCCTAGTGCGGCGATGCCTAATACGGTGATGCTGGTTAATGCGGCATGCTCGTTTTGCATGGCGAGCCAGGCGCCGAGTACTTGCCCAAGTAAAATCGCCACAAAACTGCCCATTTCTACCATGCCGTTACCACCCACGATTTCGTGCTCGCTTAAGTGTTGCGGTAAGTAAGCATATTTCACTGGCCCAAACAGTGTGGAATGCATGCCCATCATGAATAGTGCTGTTGCTAGCAGCCAGATGTTATGCAGAAAAAATCCCATGCTGGCAAATAGCATAATGCCAATTTCAAACACTTTAACTAGGCGGATGATTTGTGACTTTTCATATTTATCTGCCAATTGTCCTGCTGTAGCCGAGAACAGGAAGAATGGCAGGATAAATAAGCCTGGCAGCAAGGTTGCCAGCGTACTTCCATCAATACTGGTCAGGCTTGCGGTATGAAATGCCACCAAAGTAATAAGCGCAGTTTTAAACACATTGTCGTTAAATGCGCCTAAAAACTGGGTAAAGAAAAACGGACGAAACCGTTTTTCTTGCATCAATTGAAATTGGTTACTCATGGGTTGGGCCTTTTTATGGTGACTTGATTGCTAGTTTTGTTGTTTGTTTGCTGCATCGTTAGCTTCGTGGCTATAAGTCTTCCGCCATCTTTTTAAGTGTAACGTAATCAGTTTTCCCTGTGCCCAATAGCGGCAGCGCATTGACCCATATGATTTTGCGGGCAACCGCAAGCTCTGGGCTACCCAGTATTTTTGCACTATTACCGAGTTGCTCTCTGTTAAGGGAGCTATCTGTGGTGTAAAGCATGATATTCTCGCCACGCTGTGCATCTGGGCTGGTAGTAGCCGCATGCTGATGCTGTGGTGAGGCATGGTTCGCAATGCTTTCTACCGTTTCTAAAGAAACCATTTCACCTGCGACTTTGGCAAAGCGTTTGACGCGGCCTTTAATAAATACAAAGCCATCTTCATCCAGTTGGACGATATCGCCAGTGTTATACCATTGGTCTTTGGGGGCTTGTATCACGCCTGGGTTGTCAAACAGGTAATAACCACGCATCACGTTTGGTCCACGCACTGAGAGCAATCCACCATGCTCAATACCGGGTACATTTTCCAGTTTGGCCTCTAAACTTGGCATGAGTGTACCTACTGACCCTACTTTGTTCGCCATTGGCGTGTTGACGGCTAATACCGGCGCGCATTCGGTGGCGCCATAGCCTTCTAGAATACGGATACCAAATTTATCCATCCAAGTTTTGCGTACCTCTTCATTCAGCTTTTCTGCGCCAGCCACTACATAACGTAGTTTATAAAAGTCATAAGGGTTAGCGAATTTGGCATAGTTAGCCAGAAAAGTACTGGTGCCGAAAAGTACGGTACAACCGCGGTCATAAATCACCTCTGGAATCACACGGTAATGTAACGGTGATGGATACACAAATAACTTGCTACCAGCGACTAACGGCATAATGGCACCACAAGTAAAACCAAATGCATGGAATAGCGGCAGCACCATCATGAATTTGTCCTGCATGGAGAAGTCAATCACGGATCTAATCTGTGCGATATTTGCCAGAATGCTAGTGTGCGTATGCACCACGCCTTTGGGTTTACCTTCGGAGCCTGAGGTGAATAGCACCACGGCAGGATCACTGGATTTGCATTTGTCGACAGCTAGTCTTGGCAACCACAGTGCGAAACCCATCAGCCATAGCTTATCTAGCCAAGTGAATTGTTTGAATAGGTCTTCAAGATAGACAATGTTGATACTTTTTAAGCCGGAGACAACCTCTTCCAGTTTTGCAGTTTTAATGAACGCGCGTGAGGTGATGATGGTTTTAACGGCTGCTGCAGTACAGGCATTTTGAATGCCAGCACTACCTGCGGTGTAGTTCAGCATTGCAGGTACTCTGCCAAAGGCACTCATGCCAAATATCAGGCAAATTGTATTGGTGACATTGGGCATAAGTACGCCAATGTTTTCATGCTTGCTGCTGATTTTGTTGGTAAGCCGTCCCAAGGCAAGACTCTTTTTCAATAAGTCACCATAGCTTTCCTCCACTTGACGCATGTCTTCTACCAGCATGGTGCTACGGCCATAGGTTGCGATGGCATCTAGAAATGCACTAAACAAGGTGCTGATGGGCGCAGAGCTGAATAGCATATTTTGCATTTCGCGGCGCATGGCGTCACCAGCAAGTCTGCGTCTGGCTTTGGCGGTAGGCGCTTGTGGCATGTCGATGTGGCGTATCGGTAAGATGCTGATGGTGACTTTGGGAAATAACCTTCTTGGATGGCTACCACGGAGGCGGCTAAAGTAGGAACGTGCTGCGCCGTCAATGCGCACCGGCAAAATCATCGCTCCTGTTTTTGCGGCGACAAAACCAGGGCCATCATAGACTTTCATTAACGAACCGGTGAGTGTGATGCGGCCTTCAGGGAATATCACCACGGGTTTGCCGGCCTCCAGCAACTTAATCACTTTTTTCATGGCGAGCGGCGAAGTAGGGTCGACTGCCAAGTATGGAGTGAGGCGTAATACTTGCCTAAATAACCAATGATTAAGTACGGTGGTATGCACAACAAACGTGGCGCGAATCGGTAAAAATAAGCCTAACAGCAAGCCGTCTAGAAATGATTCATGGTTGGCAATAATCAACAACTTGCCTTGTTTAGGCAGATTGGCAACGCCAGAGACGTCTACTCTGAAAATAATGCGGCAAACCAGTTGTAACAGTGTTGCTATCATTTGTGCTCCGTAGGTTAATCAGGTTTCGTTTCGAATGTAATCTAAGACTTGCTGCAAAGCATTGGCAACCAGCGAACTATTTATCCAGAAAAATACTTCTTTGCCGATTTTTTCTGAAGCTAGAACGCCGGCGCGATGTAACACCTTAAGGTGATGCGTGACTGCGGTGCGACTGAGCGTGGTGGTAGAGGTAATTTGCATGATGTTTAATTTCTCACCCTTTTCAAAGGCAAGCAGAATCAGCTGTCTATGCTCATCTCCTAAGGCGATGAAAATGTCAGCGGTATTTTTAAAGCTAGCAGGAATCTCTGTTACGCTCTTCATAACTAAATAATTAGTTATTTAGTTATGAAAGTCAAGCGGATTTATTTGGTGTGATGCAAATTGGAACTATTTGGCTTGCGTTTGTCCAACAAACACGGTTTTTGCTAGCCAGCTTATTTGCCTAGTTTTTATTTGTTTAGTGGTCATCTTGTGCTGATTAGCGCTTGATTATTGACAACATTTTAGTCGTAAGCGATTGAATCGTTGTTAAATTGGCGCTTTTCATATAGTATGTTCCCAAATAATTAAGCGGAAAACGTGCTTAATATTTATTTACAGGATTGTACAAACAACCTTATGGGCCAGAACTTAAATTCAGTTGCGTTTAGAATCAGACTGTTATCGCTAACAGTGCTGATTGCCGTGCTTGGGTTTGTTTTCCTGGCTCAGTATTCTGATAATTCTTCTTACAATGACGATGCACCGCGCTTACGTGTGGCTGAAATTCAAAGCCTCACCGGTGACTCCGAGCCTCCTCCGCAGGATGGACCGCCGCGAGACGTCATGCTGTCCAGCATTGTTTTTATTTTTGCCAGCGTATATTTCATATCGTTTGCGCTTCTAAACGAGGCCTTACCTCGTCTTACTTTTCTTTACCACGTACGACCCCGTTCTCCCCCGTTCAATTAGTCGGTTTAACATGAGCTGGCATCGTGATGCTGCTCAGATTTAACAGACTAGTCATGTAACCCATTCTTTAACTTGCGTATAGCTAGAGGCACTGCACCCGCAGTGATGATGCTTGCGTATGTTTCAAGCGCAGGTTTGCGTTAGCCAAAGTCTACAAATCATTTGTTTTACTGACTGTATTCAGCAAAGTCGCTTCAGCTTGTCTGGCGCCGCTTTGGCATCTAGCACTTGTTGCTTAAGCCTTGGTGTCGTAGCGGCAATCTAGCGTATTTGAGCTTCAAAATTTTTTAAATTTTAGAAATTAGAAATTAATATGATTAATAAATTGTTTGTAGCATTAGGCCTTACCGTATTGCTCATCACTGGTTGCCACCATTCAGAAGAGGCAAAAGAGGAAGAGGCGAAACTTGAGGTGACGCAACCCCTGCGTAAAGACACTGCCATTGTGAAAGAGTATGTCAGCCAGATTCATGCGTTCAGGCATATTGAGTTACGGGCGCTGGAACGTGGTTATCTGCAAGATATTTTTGTAGATGAAGGCCAGGCGGTGAAGCAAGGTCAGCGCATGTTTAAAATTATGCCTAATCTGTATCAAGTGGATTTGCAAAAATCTAAAGCCGAGGCTGAAGTGGTGCGGATTGAGTATCAAAATACTAAAGCCCTGTCAGAAAAAAATATCGTTTCACCAAATGAGCTTGCATTAGCTAGAGCTAGGCTGGATAAAGCTGAGGCTGAGGTTAGGCTTGCACAAACGCATCTAAACTTTACCGATATCAACGCGCCTTTTAGCGGTGTAATGGATCACTTTAATGTGCGAAACGGTAGCCTGGTAGATGAAGGTGATTTGCTAACCACGCTGTCTGACATTAGCAAAATGTGGGTTTATTTCAATGTGCCTGAGTCAGAGTATTTGGATTATAAAATTGCCAAAACCACAAAAGCACCCGTTAACGTTAAGTTGAAAATGGCTAATGGTGAAATATTTGATCAGCCGGGTGTGATTGAAACCATCGAGGCGGATTTTGACAACAAAACCGGTAACATCGAATTTAGGGCGGTATTTGCTAACCCTAACCAAATTCTGCGCCATGGTGAGACCGGTAATATCTTAATCGATATCCCATACAAAAATGCGATGCTAATCCCGCAAAAAGCGACCTTTGAAATTCTAGATAAAACCTATGTTTATGTCGTGAACAAAGAGAACAAGCTAGAGCAAAGGCTGATTACTATTGCTGCCGAGTTGCCACATGTGTTTGTGGTAAAAAGCGGCCTGAAAGATGACGACAGAGTCTTGATTGAAGGTTTGCGCAAGGTACGTAACGGCCAAAAAATCGGCGTTAATTTTGTAGCGCCAGACAAAGTACTTTCACAATTAGAACTGCACGCAGAATAGTGAAAGAAGAGGCCCTATATGTTTAATATATTTATCAAAAGACCAGTGATGGCCATTGTGCTGTCGCTGATTATTGTCTTTCTAGGATTCCTGTCGATCAGGACATTGCCTACCTCGCAGTTCCCGGACATTGCGCCACCGCGCGTGATTGTGTCGTTAGCCTACCCAGGTGCAAGTGCCGATGTATTGGTGCAGTCATCGCTGATTACCATTGAGCGTGCCATCAACGGCGTGCCTGGCATGAAATACATCGTGTCAGATGCAACCAGCGCGGGTGAAGCGACCATCCAGGTGATTTTCGGCCTGGGTACAGACCCTAACCAAGCGATGATTAACGTGAAAACACGTTTGGACCAGGTGATGAGCCGCCTGCCTGAGTTAGTACAGCTAGAGGGTGTGGTAGTTGAGCGTGTGCAACCTAGTATGCTGATGTACATCAACTTGTTCAGTAAAGATAAAGATGCTGATGAGAAGTTTTTGTACAACTATGCTAACGTCAATCTGATTCCAGAGATACAGCGTGTAAATGGTATCGCCAGTGCGAAGATTCTTGGTAGCCGTCAATATGCGATGCGTATTTGGCTGAACCCAGACCGGATGCGTGCTTATAAAGTCTCTGTTGAAGAAGTCATGAAAGCGATGAACGAACAGAGCATTATCGGTCGCCCAGGTCGCTTGGGTCAGAGCTCAGGTATTGCTGCCCAGTCAAAAGAGTACGTGTTGGTTTACCAAGGGCGCTATAACAAGCCTGAGCAATATGAAGACATTATCATCCGTGCCAGTTCTGATGGTGAAATCTTAAAACTGAAAGATATTGCCAAGGTGGAACTAGGCAGTGAATTCTTTGATATTTACTCGAATAAAGATGGTTATCCGTCCTCTGCGATTATTCTGAAGCAGAACTACGGCAGTAACGCGAGTGAGGTGATTGAGCAAGTTAAGGAGAAGATGGAAGAGCTTAAGGGCACTTTCCCTGCCGGTATGGAATATGAAATCGACTATGACGTTTCTAAGTTCCTGGATGCTTCGATTGATAAAGTACTGCACACCTTGGTTGAAGCATTTATCTTGGTGGCATTGGTCGTGTTTATTTTCCTTGGCGATTGGCGCTCTACCTTGATTCCTATCTTGGCGGTGCCGGTGTCCTTGATTGGTACTTTTTTCTGTATGCAGATCTTTGGCATTACCATTAACCTCATCACCTTGTTTGCGCTGGTGTTGGCGATTGGTATTGTGGTGGATAACGCCATCGTGGTGGTAGAGGCGGTACATGCCAAAATGGAAGAAAATGCGGAGCTAAGCCCATACAAGGCTACTCAGCAAGTGTTGGGTGAAATTGGTGGTGCGATTGTCGCGATTACCTTGGTGATGACCGCGGTGTTTGTGCCAGTTGCCTTTATGACTGGGCCTGTGGGCGTGTTTTACCGTCAGTTCTCTATTACCATGGCGGCATCTATTGTGATTTCTGGTGTGGTTGCGCTATCACTGACCCCAGTGCTGTGCGCAATGCTGCTAAAAAATCATCATGGGCACGTTAAGAGAAAAACACCAATTGGTTATTTCATTGATGTGTTTAACCGCGTGTTTGAGAAGTTGACAGGGCGTTATACCAATTTCTTAAGCAAGATTGTGACGCTACGAGTGGTGACGCTGTTAGCGTTGGTAGGCTTCTCTTTCGCTACTTTTACCATCAATAAAACTTTACCCGCTGGTTTTATCCCAGGTGAAGATCAGGGACAAATCTACGCGATTATTCAAACGCCGCCAGGCACTACGCTAGAGGCGACCAATAAGGTAGCGCGTGCGTTGCAGGTAGAAGCCAAGAAGATTGAAGGTATTGAGTCTGTATCTGCCTTGGCAGGTTATGAGATTCTGACCGAAGGTCGTGGTTCTAATGCTGGTACTTGTTTGATTAACCTGAAGGATTGGTCTAAACGCGATAAATCTGTACAGCAAATTATTGAAGAACTGGAAGAAAAAACCAAAAACTTTGGTGCGATTGTCGAGTTCTTTGAGCCGCCTGCGGTGCCTGGTTATGGTGCAGCATCTGGTTTGGCATTGCGTTTGTTGGATAAAACCAATGGTACGGATTACCACGAGTTTGACAAAATCAACCAGGACTTCATGGCGGAGTTGGGTAAACGTAAAGAACTGACCGGCTTGTTCACGTTTTATGCGGCCAATTATCCGCAATATGAGTTGGACATTGACAATAAGGCTGCCATGCAAAAAGGCGTGTCTATTGGTAAAGCAATGGATAACCTCAATATCTTGATTGGTAGTACCTTTGAGCAAGGCTTTATCCGCTTCAATAACTTCTTCCGGGTATACACGCAGTCTGGCCCTGAGTTCCGTAGATATCCTAGTGATATTTTGAACTATTACGTAAAAAATGAAGACGGTGAAATGGTGCCTTACTCATCTTTTATGAAAATGAAGAAGATACAAGGTCCAAACGAGATTACACGTTACAACTTGTATAACTCAGCCACGATTCGTGCCACACCGGCTAAAGGTTACACCACGGATGATGCGATTAAAGCGGTGCAAGAAGTTGCTGCG
This sequence comes from Methylotenera mobilis JLW8, assembly GCF_000023705.1. NCBI lineage: Bacteria > Pseudomonadati > Pseudomonadota > Betaproteobacteria > Nitrosomonadales > Methylophilaceae > Methylotenera > Methylotenera mobilis. Next base: position 2,480,408 of record NC_012968.1, on the reverse strand, counting down.
GCTACTTTACCGCATGGCTATGACATCGGCTGGGAAGGCTTATCTTTTGATGAGGCTAAACGTGGTAACGAAGCGATGATCATTTTTGCGGTGGTCTTGGTGTTCGTCTACATGGTATTGGCCGCGCAATATGAAAGCTTCCTGCTACCGCTAGCGGTAATTCTGTCATTACCAGCGGGTGTGTTTGGTACCTTCTTCCTGCTTAAAACGTTAGGTCTAGCCAATGACGTTTATGCGCAGCTGGGGCTGGTGATGCTGGTTGGTTTGCTGGGCAAAAATGCCGTGTTGATCGTGGAGTTTGCCGTACAAAAACACGAGCAGGGTATGTCGGTTGCTGAAGCAGCAATTGAAGGTGCTAGAGCACGTTTCCGTCCAATTTTGATGACCTCGTTTGCATTTATTGCAGGTTTGATTCCATTAGTAGTGGCGACGGGTGCAGGTGCTGTGGGTAACCGCACCATTGGTAGCTCGGCGTTGGGTGGTATGTTGTTCGGTACTGTTTTTGGCGTGATCTTGATTCCTGGTCTTTACTATCTATTTGCAAAAATGGAAGAAGGCAAATCATTGATTAAAAATGAAGAGTTCAAACCTCTTACAGAGCTATATCACTACAATAAAGATGAAGATAAAGATGATGACAAATAAACCTACTTATATCCGATTAGCAGTCGCGGGGGCGTTAGCCCTCTCGATGCAGGCGTGTTCCATCCCTTTATTAACAACTAAAAAGGCGGACACTAAGCTTCCTGAGCAATTTAATAACCAGTCGGCACAAAGCAGCGAAAATACCGCAAATGTGAACTGGAAGGACTTTTTTGATGATGCCTATTTACCGGCGTTGATAGACACTGCCATTGCCAACAACAAGGAAGTGAATATCATGGCGCAGCGTATTAGCATGGCCAAAAATGAGATTCAGGCCCGCCGTGGTGAGTATCTGCCATTTGTGAGCTTCGGCGCCGGTGCAGAGGTGGAGAAAGTTGGCCGCTTTACGCGTAATGGTGCGGTAGAAGAAAGTCTGGAAATTAAAGAAGGTAAGGCTTTTCCAGACCCTTTACCTAACTATCAATTTGGTTTGTACTCCTCTTGGGAATTAGACGTTTGGAAGAAGCTGAGAAACGCTACTAAAGTAGCGGGCATGGAGTACATGGCTTCGATAGAGGGCAAAAACTTCTTAGTGACTAATCTGGTAGCAGAAATTGCCAATGCCTATTATGAGCTGATCGCGCTGGATAACCAGCTGGATAACTTAGAGCAGAATATTAAGATCCAGCAAAATGCGCTCGAAGTGACCAAAGAGCTTAAAAAGTACGCTAGAACAACCTCTCTGGCTGTGAAGCGATTTGAAGCGGAAGTGAAGAAAAATCAGAGCAGGCAGTATGTGATTAAACAGCAGCAAGTAGAGCTGGAGAATCGCATTAACTTCTTGCTGGGTAGAACGCCACAGCCGATTCAAAGAGCGAGTGCCGGCTTTATGGATATTAAGCCTAAGATGGTCCAGGCCGGCGTGCCTGCGCAGTTGCTGGAAAATCGACCAGACATCCGGAAGGCAGAGCTGGAGTTAGCCGCAGCAGACCTGAATATTCAGGTAGCTAAGGCTAATTTCTATCCTTCGTTCGCGATTCGTGCCGGGGTAGGCTTCCAGGCGTTTAACCCTAGATACCTGCTCAATACGCCAGAGTCTTTGATGTACACACTGGCGGGCGACATGATGGCGCCATTGGTGAACCGTAATGCTATTACCGCTGTGTATAAAAATGCCAATGCAACACAGATACAGGCGGCTTATGACTACGAGAAAACCATTATCAATGCCTATGGTGAAGTCGCAAACCAGCTGTCGAACATTGATAATTTAGAAAAAAATTACCAACTGAAAACGACACAGGTACAAGCCTTGACTGAATCTGTAGATGTGGCAAATCAGCTGTTTAAATCTGCTCGAGCAGAATATTTAGAGATTTTGTTAACTCAGCGTGAAGCGCTGGAAGCAAAAAGTGAGCTGATTGAAACCAAACAGAAACAGATTAGCGCCATGGTGAACCTATACCGAGCACTAGGCGGTGGCTGGAAGTAGTAGCAATCAACGTTAAGCATGGACTGAACATGATGCATGTGCGCTTAAACGCGCCCATGCATCATGTTCCCCCATCTTATCTAGCCCTTACCTAGCAGGCCCGGTTTAAAGCCGCTATTCGGTTTTAAACACACGGGTTATTTTCTTGGGTCTATTATCAATTTTAAAGAAGCATTAGGAGTGACTAATGAAGTTATGCGTATTATTGATGGCATTGGGTCTTGCTGTTAGCGTTAATGCCAGTGCAGATGAAAACAAAGAGCAAAGCAATGCAGTGCAGCAGCTTAAACAGCAGGAAGTTGATGCGAGTAAGGTGAATGCCAACCAAGCTGAGGAAGAAGTTACACGTCAGCATGATGTGTTAAAAAACCAGTTTTTGGGTAGAAGGCCTTATATGGAAACTAAAGTTATGGAAAGCAAGGCCAAATAAAAGGATGGTGTGAAGCCATAGCCAAAGTATTTGCCAAGTTCCATGGTGCAGGTATGGAGTCACAGATAAATGTGTTAGGCATGTAACTATTTGCTGTAGTGTGATGTATAAGGCGATTAGATTTATCTATTAACTCATGCCATTAGGCATAAAAAAAGGGGCGCACATGCGCCCCTTTGCATTACCGCTATCTACTACTAGCTATGGTATGCACGCTCACCGTGTTCGCTTGTATCTAAGCCTTCACGTTCAGCTTCTTCACTTACACGTAAGCCAATTAGTACGTCTACAATCTTGAACGCAATGAATGAAACCACTGCTGATAACACGATTGCAGTTACTACTGCATAAACTTGCGCAGTCATTTGTGCACCAAAGTCGTAAGCTGCTACGCCATTTGCTACATAATCAACAACACCTACGCCACCTAGAGCTGGGTTAACAAACACGCCAGTTGCTAGTGCACCGAATACGCCACCGATTGCGTGGATACCGAATACATCTAATGCGTCATCGTAACCAAGCGCGTATTTCACTTTAGCTACCATGAAGTAGCAGATTGGTGATACTAACAAGCCGATAACGATTGCACCCATTGGGCCTACGAAACCGCAAGCTGGGGTAATTGCAACTAAACCAGCTACTGCACCAGATACTGCACCTAACATTGAAGGTTTGCCTCTTAACAACCACTCAGAGAATGTCCAAGACAAGGTTGCTGCACCAGTTGCAATAAATGTGTTTACTAAAGCAAGCGCTGCATAACCGTTAGCTTCAAGGTTAGAGCCTGCGTTGAAACCAAACCAGCCAATCCATAGTAATGCTGCACCAACCATAGTTAAGGTCAAGCTATGAGGAGTCATTGCTTCTTTACCGTAACCGATACGTTTACCAACCATGATGGCACCAACTAAACCAGCAACACCAGCGTTGATATGTACTACTGTACCGCCTGCAAAGTCTAATGCACCTTTAGCCCATAACCAGCCTGCGTTAGCAACTACAGTATCAAGTGAAGCTGCAGTGGTGATCGCATCAGGACCATCCCAGTACCAAACCATATGTGCTAGTGGCAAGTAAGAGAATGTGAACCACAACACCATAAATACCAAGATTGCAGAGAACTTCATACGTTCAGCAAATGCACCAACGATCAATGATGGCGTGATTGCAGCAAACGTTAATTGGAACGCTACGAACACAAGCTCAGGAATGTAAGTACCTTTGCTGAAGGTTGCGCCTAATGAATCAGGAGTAACGCCAGCCAAGAATGCTTTGCTTAAGCCGCCAAAGTACGGGCTGCCACCTGTAAACGCAACGCTGTAGCCATAGATTGCCCACAATACTGCCATGAGCGAGAAAATCATGAATACTTGCATCAGTACAGACAGCATGTTTTTCTGGCGCACTAAGCCGCCGTAAAACAATGCCAAGCCAGGAATTACCATTAAAGCTACCAGTACGGTTGCAATTAACATCCATGCGGTATCACCTTTGTTTGGTACTGGTGCAGGCGCAGCTGCCGGAGCAACTTCTGTCGCAGCAGGTGCAACTGCAGCAGCAGCTGCTTCGGCAGCTGGCGCAACCGCGGTCGCGGCTTCAGCCACTGGCGCAGCATCTTCTGCGTATGTGTTACCTGTGAAGCCGAAACCCAACATGGTAACTAACGCAAACATCGAGAGTAGTTTCTTCATTATTGATCCCCTTATAGAGCTTCTACACCGGTTTCACCGGTACGAATGCGGTAGACTTCTTCTAGATTAAAGATAAAAATCTTACCGTCGCCAATCTTACCTGTAGCTGCAGATTTTTCAATCGCATCTACTACTTGGTCTAGCAACTCATCTTTAATCGCTACTTCTAGTTTAACTTTTGGTAAAAAATCTACTACGTACTCAGCGCCACGGTACAGCTCTGTGTGGCCTTTTTGGCGTCCAAAACCCTTCACTTCGGTTACAGTGATGCCCTGTACACCGATAATTGAAAGTGCCTCGCGCACTTCGTCAAGCTTAAAAGGCTTGATAATTGCGGATACAAATTTCATGTATGTCTCCTTTGGTTGTTAAGAACAATAACGGGCGCTACGCCCGTTATTTTACTGAAAAATTTAGAACGTACGACCGATAGTCACAACTACACGATCAGCACTTAAATCTTTAGCTTGTTTGCTGCCATTAAAGCTTGAGCCACCGTAGCCTTTGTTGCCCCAGTAACTACCATTGGTGTTGCCAACATAGTAAACGCCTGCATTCCAGCCTTCAGAGTTAGCAATCTTGAATGCTTTGCTTAAGCCAAGTTTGTAATCTGTGTAATCAGGATTGCCACTTTCATTTGTTGCAGATGGTTGTTGACCTGAACTTGATGTGTAGGTTTTGTTAAGTTCACCAGCAACATTCAAGTGACCAATGTGACCTACTAAGGTTAAGTCGTACCATGGTAATGGGTATGCTGCATTTAACTCTAAATAAGTTGTGCCGCTAGTGCCGCCATCCCAGCCAGTTTTCTTTTCCGCGCCGTACCAGTCACCTAATGTAACTGATGCTTTTGCACTTAGCCATTTGTATGACAAGCCGAAGTTAGCTTCATAGGTATCCCAGCGACCACCTTGTGGAGTTTGTTTAACACCTGGTGCCGTGTTGTATGTGTATTTGCTCCAGCTGCCGCCTGGATAGAAGTAGCCAATTGCACCTACAGAGTAGCCTAAGCCATCTACTGCTGGGATTGAACCATTGTAGCCAGCGTATGCATCTAACTCTACAGTGGCGTCAGGGAATGTGTTTGGTGTAACGCTTGAGCCCCATGCACCAGCATAAAAACCGCTTGAGTGAGCAACGTCTATACCGCCTTGAACAGCTGGTTTATGCCAAGATTGTGAAACACCACGTGCATAGTAGTCTGAAACAAAGCCAACGTTTGATGTTAATGACCAAGCAGATTCCGGTGCTTTGGCTGTTGTTTCTGCAGTTTCTTCTGTTGCCGATGCGAATGAAGGCAGGGCGAGTGTACTTAAAACAGCTAGTGTTAGTATTGATTTACGCATGCTATTAACTCCAAGTTAAAAAAGTGTTATCTAAAAAATCCACGATTTTGATTAAGCAATTGCCGTGCCAATAATAAAACTGTTTAAAATCAATATGATATTGAATCATTTGATTGTGGCGTTGATGTGATACTGGGAGATAATCTGCTAAACTAGACCTTATTACTAAGGAATTTAATATGTTAGATACACATAAAATTAACGAAATATCCAATAAAATCAAAGAGGTAATGGCAACGTCGCCGTTGTCGGATGTGGAGAAAAACCTGAATGCACTATTAAAGGGCGCATTCACCAAAATGGAGCTTGTGACGCGCGAGGAGTTCGAGGTGCAGGCTGAAGTGCTACGCAATACACGTGCAAAGCTTGATGCACTTGAGGCCAGGCTGGCTGAGCTAGAAGGAAAGTAAGCGAGATGAGCTTAGCCGTATTGTATAGTCGGGCGCTTACTGGCATGGATGCGCCAGAGGTAGTGGTAGAGGTGCACTTAGCCAATGGTTTGCCTAGCTTTACAATTGTAGGCTTGCCCGAGGCTGAGGTAAAAGAGAGTAAAGACCGCGTGCGTGCTGCCTTACAAACGGCACAGTTTGAGTTTCCGGCACGGCGTATCACGGTAAATTTAGCACCGGCTGACTTGCCCAAAGAGAGTGGGCGTTATGACTTGCCTATCGCACTCGGCATATTGGCAGCAAGTGGCCAGATTCCGGCAGCAGCTTTATCTCAATATGAGTTTGCGGGTGAGTTGGCGCTCACCGGTGAATTGCGCCCAGTGCGCGGTGCATTGGCCATGACTTATAAGTCTTACCAGAGTGGACGCGCCTTTATTTTGCCTACCGACAGTGCGCTAGAGGCGGCATTGGTGAGTGACGCTGTGATCTATCCGGCAAAAAACTTGCTAGAAGTGTGCGCACATTTAACTGGGCGCACCTTATTGGTGCAATTGGACGCACAATGTCAGGCGCAACCGATTGTTTATCCAGATTTTAGTGAGGTTAAGGGTCAGTCCGCACCTAAACGTGCCTTAGAGATTGCTGCGGCTGGTGGCCATAGTGTGATTATGAGCGGGCCGCCCGGCACTGGTAAGAGTATGCTGGCCAGCCGTTTTGTCGGCATACTACCAAGCATGGCAGAAGACGAAGCGCTTGAATCCGCTGCGCTACAGTCGCTCAATGGTCAATATAAAGTGGAACATTGGAAGCGGCGTCCATTCCGCTCTCCCCATCACACTGCCTCAGGCGTGGCATTGGTGGGTGGCGGTGGCGTGCCGCGACCAGGTGAGATTTCATTGGCACACCGCGGCGTTTTATTCTTAGATGAACTGCCGGAGTTTGACCGTAAAGTGCTGGAGGTGTTACGTGAGCCTTTGGAAAGCGGGCATATCACTATTTCGCGTGCGGCACGTCAGGCGGATTTCCCTGCACAGTTTCAGCTAATTGCCGCCATGAACCCCTGCCCTTGCGGTTATTTGGGGCATTTCAACAATAAATGCCGTTGCACGCCTGATCAGGTTGCGCGCTATAAAGGCAAAATATCCGGTCCGTTGCTGGATCGTATCGATCTGCATATAGAAGTAGCGGCATTAAAAGAGGATGAGCTGACGGCAGCTGCCGACGCGGAAGCCAGCGATGTGATCAGGCTACGGGTTGAAAAAGCACGCAATTTGCAGCTGGCGCGTCAAGGTAAAGCGAACTTTGCACTTGGCACTGCAGAAATAGAGATGCATTGTCAGCTTGATGCGGCAGGTTTGGCTTTATTAAAAACGGCGATATCACGCCTTAATCTATCAGCACGCGCTTATCATCGTATCTTAAAAGTTGCGCGCAGTATTGCCGATTTGGCGGGAGAGGTTGAGATTAAACCTGCTCACATCGCCGAAGCCGTGCAATATAGACGTGGTGACGTATAGAACTGGGCACTAGATATATAGAACTAGATTCAGCAACTAGATACTTGCATGATAAAATTGAGAAAATTTTAACGACTGATTTTCATGGCTCAATTAACAATTTCTCCGATAGAAACCCAATTACGCGCTTTACTGGCGCAACGCATTCTGATTTTGGATGGTGCGATGGGCACAATGATTCAGCAATATAAGCTGACCGAAGCTGACTATCGTGGTGAGCGCTTTGTTGATTTTAAAGCGCCTGCGGGTGAGCGCGAGTTGTTTGTAAAAGGCAATAATGAGTTATTGACCTTAACCCAGCCAGCGATTATTCAGGAAATCCACGAAAAGTATCTGGCCGCTGGCGCAGATATTATCGAAACCAACACTTTTGGTGCCACCGCAGTTGCGCAAGATGATTACCATATGGCGCATTTGGTGTATGAAATGAACGTCGAAGCAGCCAAGCTGGCAAAAGCGGCTTGCGCTAAATACAGCACACCGGACAAACCACGCTTTGTGGCCGGTGCATTAGGCCCTACCCCTAAAACCGCCTCTATCTCTCCGGACGTGAATGACCCGGCAGCCCGTAACGTGAATTTTGACCAGTTGGTAAATGCTTACTTGGAGCAAACGCGTGCGCTGGTTGAAGGTGGTGCGGATATCTTAATGGTGGAAACCATTTTTGATACGCTTAACTGTAAAGCGGCTTTGTTCGCGATTGATACCTATTTTGAAGAGGTGGGACGTACCCTGCCTATTATGATTTCCGGTACGGTGACCGATGCCTCCGGCCGTATTTTGTCCGGCCAAACAGTCACAGCCTTTTGGCATTCTGTACGCCATGCCAAACCGCTTACAATTGGTTTAAATTGTGCATTGGGCGCTACCTTAATGCGTCCGTATGTAGAAGAGCTGTCTTCGATTGCCGATACTTTTGTCTGTATCTACCCGAATGCTGGTTTGCCTAACCCCATGAGCGATACTGGCTTTGATGAGACGCCTGATGTCACTTCGAGTTTGGTAAAAGAGTTTGCACAGAGCAACTTCTTAAATATCGCTGGCGGCTGCTGTGGCACCACGCCTGCGCACATCAATGCCATTTACAACGAAATTAAAGATTTGCCACCACGTCAGCTTCCTGCGTTGCCGCGCACATTGAAGTTATCTGGTTTAGAGCCGTTTGTGGTGGATGACGATTCGCTATTTGTGAACGTGGGTGAGCGCACCAATGTAACCGGCTCCAAAGCCTTCGCGCGCCTCATTATCAACGAGCAGTACGATGAAGCACTGACGGTAGCGCGCCAGCAGGTAGAGAATGGTGCACAAGTCATCGACATCAACATGGACGAAGGCATGCTGGATGCCATTAAAGCCATGACTCATTTTTTGAATCTGGTGGCGTCTGAGCCTGATATCGCGCGCGTGCCGATTATGATCGACTCTTCAAAATGGAGCGTAATCGAGGCGGGCTTAAAATGCGTGCAAGGTAAGGCCGTGGTTAACTCTATTTCTATGAAAGAAGGCGAAGAAGAGTTCATCCGCCAGGCGCAGTTATGTAAGCGCTATGGCGCAGCCGCGATTGTGATGGCGTTCGATGAAAAAGGTCAGGCTGATACCTTTGAACGTAAGATTGAGATTTGTAAACGTGCTTATGATTTGTTGGTAGAAAAGCTGGACTTCCCACCGGAAGATATCATTTTCGACCCGAATATTTTCGCGATTGCGACCGGTATTGAAGAGCATAACAACTATGCGGTGGACTTTATCAACGCCACGCATTGGATTAAGCAGCACCTGCCCTATGCCAAGATTTCTGGCGGCGTATCTAACGTAAGCTTTAGTTTCCGTGGCAACGATCCCGCACGTGAAGCGATACACACTGTGTTCCTCTATCACGCCATCAAAGCAGGTATGACTATGGGTATCGTCAACGCCGGCATGATGGGTGTGTATGACGACCTAGCGCCAGAGCTCAAAGAGCGCGTGGAAGATGTGGTGCTTAACCGCGTGGTGGACCCAAATAATCCGTTAGCCGCCACCGAGCGCATGATTGAGATTGCCAGCACGCTAGTGGCTGGTGGTAAAAAAGAGGCAGCTACGCTGGAATGGCGCGGTACGCCTGAAAACCCAGTGCCGGTTGAAAAACGCTTAAGTCATGCCATGGTGCATGGTATCACCGAGTTTATTGTCGATGACACCGAAGAGGCACGCCAGAAAGTGGCGGCGGCTGGTGGCAGGCCGATTCATGTGATTGAAGGTCCGCTAATGGACGGTATGAACGTGGTCGGCGACCTGTTTGGCCAAGGCAAAATGTTCCTGCCGCAAGTGGTGAAGTCTGCGCGCGTCATGAAATCCGCCGTGGCACATTTGATTCCATTTATCGAAGCAGAAAAAGCGGCTGACGAAGCGCGCACTGGCATCGTGGCCAAGCCTAAAGGCAAAATGGTGATTGCCACGGTAAAAGGCGATGTGCATGACATCGGCAAAAATATCGTATCCGTGGTGCTGCAATGTAATAACTTTGAGGTGGTAAACATGGGCGTCATGGTGCCCGCCTCTGAGATTTTAGCCATGGCTAAAGCGGAAAATGCCGACATTATCGGTTTATCCGGCTTGATTACGCCCTCCTTGGAAGAAATGGCGCATGTGGCGCGTGAAATGCAGCGCGACCCGTATTTCAGCGAGCAGAAAATGCCGCTATTGATTGGTGGCGCCACTACCTCACGTGCGCATACCGCAGTGAAAATCGCCCCGCACTATGATGGCCCGATTGTGTACGTTGCGGATGCTTCGCGCTCGGTCACGGTAATGCAGAACTTGCTCACGCCAGAAACGCGCGGCGCGTACCTAGCTGAGATTCAGGCTGATTATGAAAAAGCGCGCACCCAGCATGCCAATAAAAAAGGCACGCCTATGCTCACCATTGCCGAAGCACGCGCTAACAAAGCCGATTTGTCTTTTGCAGGTGCAGATGCACCGGTGAAACCTAAGTTTATCGGTCGCCGCGAGATTAAAAACGCAGATTTGAGCGTGATTGCCCAATACATAGACTGGACACCATTCTTCCAAACTTGGGATCTGGCGGGCTTCTATCCTGCTATTTTGAAAGATGAAGTAGTCGGCGATGCTGCCACCAAGTTGTTCAATGAAGCGCAAATGATGTTGAAAAAAATCATCGACGGGCGCTGGCTCACCGCCAATGGTGTGGTGGCGTTGCATCCGGCCAATCGCACGGGTGATGATGATATTGAAATTTACACCGACGAAACACGCACCAATATTGCCTTTACTTACTACGGTATGCGTCAGCAAACCGTGAAACCGGTGATTGATGGCATTGCCCGCCCTAACCAATGTTTAGCAGATTTTATTGCACCTAAAGGCACGCCGGATTACATCGGCCTGTTTGCAGTGACGGCTGGTCTGGGGATAGAAAAGCACGAGCAACGCTTTGAAGCCGCGCATGACGACTATAGCAGCATCATGTTAAAAGCCTTGGCGGATAGGCTGGCGGAAGCGTTTGCCGAATATATGCACGAACGTGTACGTGTGGATTTCTGGGGTTATGCGCCGAATGAAAACGTAACTAAAGAAGGTCTGATTAAAGAGCAATACCAAGGTATCCGTCCAGCGCCAGGCTACCCTGCGTGCCCGGACCACACGGTAAAACCGGATATGTTCAAGTTGCTGCAAGCTGAAGCGATTAGCATGGCATTAACTGAGTCATTTGCCATGTCACCTGGGGCTGCGGTTTCAGGCTTCTATTTTGCACATCCGGAAAGTAAATATTTCAGTGTGGATAAAATTGGCATAGACCAATTAGAAGATATGGCAAAACGCAGAGGCTTAACTAAAGAGTATTTAGAACGTTGGTTAGCGCCTAATCTGTCTTAAAATTTTATCGAATAGAACAAGTAAAAAGAGCTTATGCACATTCATATATTAGGTATCTGCGGAACATTTATGGGCGGTATTGCGGTGCTGGCCAAGGCCGCAGGCCATAAGGTCACAGGTTGTGACGCCAATGTTTACCCGCCAATGAGCACACAGCTTGAAGCACAGGGCGTAGAGTTGATTGAAGGCTTTGGCCCATCGCAAACTGCGTTAAATCCGGATATTTACGTCATTGGTAACGTGGTGTCACGCGGTAATCCATTAATGGAAGAAATCCTTAATCGTGGCCTGCCTTATATTTCCGGCCCGCAATGGCTGGCTGAAAACGTACTGCAAGGTAAGTGGGTGCTGGCAGTGGCTGGTACGCATGGCAAAACCACCACCAGTTCCATGTTGGCGTGGATACTGGAATATGCAGGCTTGGCGCCAGGCTTTTTAATTGGTGGTGTGCCTGAAAACTTTTCGGTATCCGCTCGTCTCCCGCAAGTACCTGTGCAAGATAAAAACAGCGTATCGCCCTTCTTTGTGATTGAAGCGGACGAATACGACACGGCATTTTTTGATAAACGCTCCAAATTTGTACATTACCGCCCACGTACGGCGGTATTGAATAATCTGGAGTTTGATCATGCCGATATTTTTGAAGATTTGAGTGCGATTGAAAAACAGTTCCATCACTTGGTTAGAACAGTGCCGCAGCAAGGCTTGGTGGTGGCCAATGGTAAAGAAACCAGCTTGCAGCGCGTGCTGGATAAAGGCTGCTGGACACCTGTAGATAAATTTGGCACCGACGATGATTGGCAAGCCACTAACGCACAAGGTGATGGCAGTTTTGATGTGATTTATAAAGGCCAGATGCAAGGACATGTGGCATGGGGCTTGTTAGGTGAGCACAATCGCATGAACGCGCTGGCTAGCATTGCCGCTGCGCGCCATGCTGGTGTGGCGGTTGATGTGAGCATCGCCGCTCTAACAGAGTTTAAAAATGTGAAGCGCCGCATGGAAGTGCGTGGCGAGAGCCGTGGCGTGGTGGTGTATGATGATTTTGCCCATCACCCAACTGCGATTGAAACCACTATCGCTGGTTTACGCGCTAAGGTAGGTGCTGCGCGCATTCTGGCGGTATTAGAGCCGCGTTCTAATACCATGAAGCTGGGCGTGATGAAAAATGCCTTGCCAGCTAGTCTGGCGCAAGCGGATTTGGTATTTTGCTATCAAGCCAATTTAGGCTGGGATGCAGGTGCCGCACTTGCGTCTATCGCCCATAAAACCCAAGTGCACGATGACCTAGCGCAGTTAATTCAGGCGATTAAGCAAGCAGTGGTTGCCGGGGACCATGTATTGATTATGAGTAATGGTGGCTTTGGCGGCATTCACCAAAAGTTACTCGATGCCTTAAAACAAGATGCATTAACAGAAGCGTAAATACTTGGCCAAAGCATCCGCAGCGTTAAATCCATTGGCTGCACTCATTGTGAAAATTAAAACAATGAGTGTTATGTCCATTGCATTGAGTATCTCTTTGCTTATACATTTGGTCGTTTTGAGCATTCATTTTGAGCCTGAGCTTAAAAAGTTTCGTGATCAATTGCCGGTGCTGGAAGTGATGCTGGTCAATACCAAAACCAAGTCCAAGCCACAAAACACAGAGGTTTATGCGCAAGCCAATCTGGACCGCGGCGGCAATACAGATTTGGACCGTCAGATGAAGACAGCATTGCCTGCACTCAAACAGCAGCAAGCTGACGTGACACTTAAACCTGTGGTGAACGCTAAGCAAGCGGCCAAGGCGGCAGAGCAACCAACGGAAGAAAAACAGTCGAAGAAAAACGTTGCGGTGCTAGAAAAGCAAGCGCAAGCATTGATGACCCAGCTGGAGGCTACGCATCGGGTGGAATCGCAGCCGGTGCAAAAGGTGAGCGCCACAGAGGTTGATACTGCACCGCAGGAGAATTTGAGTAAGAAAATTAATCTGCAGGATGTGACTGCAGCAGCGCTGGAAATGGATCGTCTGGAGGCTTTGATTTCCAAGCAGCAGGATGAATACCAAAAGCGACCCAAGCGTAAGTTTGTCGGAGGCCGGGCACAGGAGTATCGTTATGCGTTATATGTAGAGGCATGGCGGCAAAAAGTAGAGAAAATTGGTAATCTGAATTACCCTGAAGCTGCAAAAAACCTAAAGCTTTATGGTCAGCTGCAAATGACGGTTTCGATTAAGGCCGATGGCAGTATTGAGTCGATAGAAATTAACCGTAGTTCTGGGCATAAAGTGCTGGATGCCGCGGCAAGGCATATTGTGGAATTGGCAGCACCTTATGCCAAGTTTCCAGATGATGTACGCAAAGAGATCGACGTGCTCAGCATTACCAGAACTTGGACATTTACCAAGGAAGAAAGCCTAGCTACTGAGTAGCGCCATCAGTTTTAGGTGTCGCTTGAGGTGTATAGCGTGCGTCAGGCATGTAGCATGCACCGTTTGTAGCGTTAAAATCTGGATTGGCCTGGCTGCTGCTGAAAATACCCCCTGCAATTGTCTTAAGCATTGATATGAGAACATTATGAGCCACTTTCAATACCACGTATTTTTCTGCCTGAACCAGCGCGAAGGCGGTGCCGCCTGCTGTATGGATCATGGCGCGGAGCAGGCTTTTGATCACATGAAGTCACGGGTGAAAAAGCTCAATCTAAACGGTGCAGGTAAAGTGCGCATTAACCGTGCAGGCTGTTTGGATCGCTGTAATGATGGGCCGGTGATGGTGGTATATCCGCAGGCAGTGTGGTACACCTTTGTGGATAACGACGATATAGATGAAATTGTCGATAGCCATTTAGTCAATGGCAAAGTTGTTGAGCGTCTATTGGTTTAAGCTACTGCAGTTGGCAGGCACTAATTTAACTTATTTGAGTTAATCCACTTTAGCTTAGCTCGCCAAGTTAACTTGCTTTAAGCGCACATTTAATCAATGTGTTTATAGTGTCAGCTAGCGTTTGCTTAGTTGTTGCATTAAGTAGTGAGGCATTGTGTTCGCGCACTGCTTGCCCCCAGTGTGAGTTCGGGAAGTGTTTGTCATGTTCATAGCGCGGAATCACATGCCAGTGAATATGCGGGGTTTTATTGCCTAGGCTAGCTAAGTTGATTTTGTCCGGATTGAACACCATTCTTAGCGCGGTTTCCACCGCAAATACCACTTTCATCATGCGTGCCCGGTCTTGCGGTGGTAAGTCGGACATTTCTTTAACGTGTTCTAGCAACTCTACACGGCAATAGGCTGGGTAGTCTGCATCGTTAAGCAATACCACTCGGCAGAAATCATCTAACCATAAGATTTCATGGGGTGTAGGCCCGCATAATGGACAAGTCAATTCAGTCTCTTTCAACGTAAATGATTACGCTGGCTGGCTAAGATGCAGCCAACATGCGGTCTAAGGTCAATTTAGCCAATTTAGCCTCGTGCGCAGGTACTTTAATTTGGTTGACCACTTTGCCTTCTACCAAATTCTCCAGCACCCAAGCCAAGTGTTGCGGGTCTATACGTGCCATGGTTGAGCATTCGCACACTACGTGGCTCATAAACTGCACCAGTTTACCTTCAGGCTTCATTTGTTCAGCAAGACGGTTCACTAGGTTTAATTCTGTGCCTACTAGCCATTTAGTGTTGGCGGGGGCATCGCTGATGGTTTTCAAAATATACTCGGTAGAGCCCACGTAGTCAGAGTGCTGACAAACTTCAAACGGCGCTTCTGGGTGCGAAATCACAAAGCCATCCGGGTGTTCGGCACGGAATCTCTCTATATTTTGCAGGCGGAACATCTGGTGCACAGCACAGTGCCCTTTCCATAGAAGAATCTTCGCGTTCTTGATTTGCTCTACAGTTAGGCCGCCTAGCGGTTGGTCTGGATCCCATACCGGCATCTGCTCTAGTGGGATGCCCATTTTATAGCCACTCCAGCGGCCTAGGTTTTGGTCTGGGAAGAACAGCACTTTTTCGCGTTGTGCAAAACCCCATTCCAATATTTTTGTTGCGTTGGTGCTGGTGCAGACGATGCCGCCATGCTCGCCGCAAAACGCCTTAAGGTCTGCGGCAGAGTTAATGTAGGTAATTGGAGTGATTTGCTCATCAAAGTTAAGTACTTTGTTCAGCTCACGGTAGCTGCGCTCCACTTTGGCAAGGTTAGCCATATCGGCCATAGAGCAGCCCGCGGCAAGGTCGGGCAGAATCGCAATTTGCTCTGGGCGGCTTAAAATATCCGCGACTTCAGCCATGAAATGCACGCCTAAAAACACGATGTATTCAGCGTCCAGATTCTCGGTATAGCGTGAGAGCTTGAGCGAGTCGCCGGTGTAGTCCGCATGACGGTACACGCTCTCATGTTGGTAATGGTGGCCTAAAATAACAAGGCGCTTACCTAATTTCTCTTTGGCGGCAATGATGCGGCGCTGGCAATCAGCGTCATCTGCTGCTTGAAATTTATCGAATTTAATTGGTGCTGCTGGTATGGTTGCAATAGACATAGTATTTTAAAAAAGTGTGCACACTAAAGTGCATATTTTATAATGGAAACATGGAGTAAGTCGACGTGCGGGGTATTCCCGCAGAGTGCTTATTCCTTGTTTTCTAAGGTTAAGTCTTCTAAAGTTAATTGATGTCGTTCACCTAATCGTCTTAATGCATCTACGTTGGTCCAGGAAAACACCCGTTTTGCAGCTTCACGCCAATCGACCCATTGATATTGCAAATGTTCGTTAGGTGCTAGCTTAACAGGCAAGGCACTGGGTAGCATCAAGCCAAATAAGTGCTCGCGATTTTCAGTGACACCAGGGGCATAGCGATGGCGCCAGTGAGGGTAAATTTCATATACATTAGATACCTTCCAGTTTTCCAGCGTATATTGTGTTGCATCTAAGCCAGTTTCTTCAGCCAACTCACGGGCCGCAGCCTGTTGCGGGGTTTCGTCACCTTCTACGCTACCGGTGACCGATTGCCAGTACCCAGCTTTATCTGCACGTTCCATAATCAATACTTGTAAATCCGGCGTGTAGATCAGCACAAGTGCAGAGACTGGGGTTTTATAAGTTTTCAATTTGGCGCGAGTTGTTGTTGTGTTATCGGGCGGTCTTGGCTGCACTGGTCAGGTTTTTAGGCAGCTGAAACACTACGCTTTCTACTACGCCCTGTAATTCCTGTACGTTACCTGCACCAAAGCGCTGTAATTGTGCAATCACTTCTTGCACCAACACTTCAGGCGCAGATGCGCCGGCGGACACGCCTACTTTTTTCTTGTTCACTAACCATTCTGGTTTTAAATAGCTGGCGTTATCCACCATGTACGCTTCTATGCCCTGATTCTTTGCTACTTCACGCAAGCGATTGGAGTTTGAGCTATTGGGTGAGCCTACGATAATGACCAAGTCGCAATCTTGCGCCATGATTTTTACCGCGTCTTGGCGGTTCTGTGTGGCGTAGCAAATATCATCGCTCTTAGGCGCATTAACTTGCGGGAATTTTTCCTTAAGCGCATTAATCACCAGCGCTGCATCATCCATAGAAAGCGTGGTTTGTGTAACGTAAGCCAGCTTGCTCGGGTCCTTCACAGTGAGTGCGGTAACGTCTTCCGGCGTTTCCACTAAGTACATGCCAGTATTGCTGTTGCCTGCCTGCTCAACCTGCCCCATGGTGCCCTCAACTTCAGGGTGGCCTTTGTGCCCTATCATGACGATTTCCATGCCGGCTTTACGCATTTTCTCTACTTCAATATGTACTTTGGTCACTAGCGGGCAAGTGGCATCGTAGGCAGTGAGCCCGCGTGACTCTGCTTCTGCTCTTACCGCTTTAGATACACCGTGTGCGCTAAAAATCACAATACTGCCGGTAGGGATTTCATCCAGCTCTTCAACAAACACGGCACCTTTGGCACGTAGCTCGTCTACGACAAACTTGTTATGCACCACTTCGTGACGCACATAAATCGGTGCGCCAAATTTCTCTAACGCCTGTTCTACAATAATAATTGCACGATCGACGCCTGCACAGAAGCCACGCGGGTTGGCGAGCACGATGGCTGCATCGTTCGGCGTGATACTGCTCAGAGGGTTAAGCGTAGATTGTTCGCTGTTCATATGTCATCCACATTCAAATTACATCAGGCGCTAAGCGCATCAGGTATAATTGCTTCTTTTAAAATAATTAACTTTAAAAATATTATCGGTTAATGGTCGTCTTATCGTCTTTGAGTGCTGATAGTGCCGAAATTAGCTAGATTATAAATTTTTACTATGAAAAATACTGCAACCCTACTGATTACTTGCCCAGACACTAAAGGCATCGTCGCAGCCATCGCTGATTTCTTACTTCAGCACAATGCCAATATTTTACACGCAGACCAGCATCAAGATGCGGAAAATAATCTATTTTTAATGCGCGTGGAATGGGATTTCAACGGCTTTAATTTAGATGAAGCTAGCTTTGATCAGGCATTCTCTGTAGTTGCCAACAAATTCAGTATGCAGTGGCAGCTTAAGCTATCCCAGCATAAAACGCGTGTTGCTATCATGGTATCGCAGTATGACCATTGCTTGGCTGATTTGTTGCATAGACACAAAAGCGGTGAGCTGGCCTGTGAAATTCCATTGGTGATTAGTAATCACCGTGATACCGAAAGTCTAGTTAAATTCTACGGCATAGATTTTCACCATATCCAAGTCACCAAAGACAATAAAGCGCAAGCTGAGGCTGCACAATTTAAACTATTTGCCGATTACGATATTGATTTAATCGTGCTTGCGCGCTACATGCAGATTCTGTCACCGGATTTTGTGGCACGTTATCCACAGCGCATTATCAATATCCACCACTCTTTCCTGCCGGCCTTTATTGGTGCACGCCCTTATCACCGTGCCTTTGAGCGCGGTGTGAAATTGATTGGCGCCACCAGTCATTACGTGACCGAGGTGCTGGACGAAGGCCCGATTATTGAGCAAGGCATAGACCGTATCTCACATCGTGATCAAGTGGAAGACTTGATTCAAAAAGGGCGTGATTTGGAGCGTGTGGTGCTATCTAAAGCGGTGAGCTGGCATATTGAAAACCGTATTCTGCTATACGCAAACAAGACGGTGATTTTTGACTAGAAAGATATAAAAAAAGCGAAGATAAATCTTCGCTTTTTTTATGACTGCTATTGATTGTTACTCAACTAACAACTGATAACTCACGCAACTGAGTCACCCACAGCGATTCGCAAGTGTATTTAGCTGTTCGGTACAGTGCTTTCATTTGCGAACAAGTCCGCAATTAGCTCACGTTTTTTGATTAAATGGCATTGGTCGCCATCTACCATCACCTCAGCCGCACGCGGTCTGGTGTTGTAATTGCTAGACATACTCATGCCATATGCACCTGCGGACATAATGGCTAGCAAGTCTCCTTCTTGTAAAGCTAGATTCCTGTCGTGACCTAAAAAGTCTCCGCTCTCGCACACCGGTCCTACGATTTCATAGTTTACGGCCGCTTCATTACGTGGCGCAACTGCTTGAATGTCATGGTAAGCATCGTAGAGTGCTGGGCGCATCAAGTCGTTCATGGCCGCATCCACGATTGCAAAGTTCTTGGATTCGGTCGGTTTTAAATACTCAACCTTGGTCAGTAATACCCCAGCGTTGCCCACTAAAGCGCGGCCCGGCTCAAATACCAGTTTCACATCACGATTGCCCAGCTTTTCACGCATCGCTTTTGCGTAAGCGGTGAATTCAGGAGGTGTTTCATCGCTATAGCAAATGCCAATGCCGCCGCCTAGGTCAATATGCTGAATCTGTATGTTGTTTTCCGCCAATGCATCGACCAGCGCCAGCACACGATCAAACGCATCCAGGAATGGTGATAACTCCGTGATTTGTGAACCAATATGGCAATCCACGCCATGAATGGCGATATTGGACATTTCTGCTGCTTGTAAATAAATATCCAGCGCGTCTTCATACGCAACGCCGAATTTATTGTTTTTTAAGCCGGTGGAGATATAAGGGTGGGTTTTTGCATCTACATTTGGGTTGACGCGCAGAGAAACCGGCGCGATTTTGCCCATATAGGCCGCTACGTCGTTTAGGCGTATCAGTTCACTGGCAGACTCTACATTAAAGCAGAAAATACCGGCTTCCAATGCGGCACGCATTTCTTCTGCGGTTTTGCCTACGCCAGAAAATACTACCTTTTTCGGGTCGCCACCAGCAGCAATCACACGCGCCAGCTCGCCACCAGATACGATGTCAAAACCAGCACCCAGCTTAGCAAACAAATTTAAGATTGCAAGACTAGGGTTGGATTTCACTGCGAAGCAAACTAAGTGGTTCGCATCTTTAAAGCCAGCACTAAAACGCTCAAAAGCCTGGCTAAGCGCAGCTTTCGAGTATACGTAGCAAGGTGAGCCAAAGTTTTCTGTAATTTGTGTCAGCGCTACATTTTCAGCATGTAACACGTTGTTTTTGAGTGTAAAAGTATTCACGGTGATGTCTTAACAGTTAAGGGGTAAAAATGCCGGATTTATTTGCTAGGCGTGGTTGGCTGCGGATATGCCTTCTCAGGGATGTATAGCGGACCTTTGGTGCCGCATGCGCTTAATACGCTGCTTGAAATGAGCAGAAATATAATCAGTTTTTCGCGCATTGAAATAGCCTTTTGTTGGTTATCTACGTGTTTGTAGTGAGATGACGCATCTCATTAAAAAATTAAGACGCTATTCTACCATTTTTTTACTAAGCGTTAGCCCGGCACAAATGAGCATTGTCATTTGGGAGAAAGATCTAAGTAACCGCTTATTAGGCTAAATTTACCATTTGTCGGATGCTAATAGACATGCGAAAAAATTAAGCAGAGGATGCAACCTAGGAAAAAAGGAAAATAGCTATGAATATTTTGTTGAATACACAGTCACGTCGTTGTCGCCAATCGTATGGATTACAGAGAGGCTTTTCTTTAGTGGAGTTGATGGTAGTAGTGGCAATTATCGGCATAGTGACCTCTATAGCATTGCCAAGTTATACCGATTACGTTAGAAAAGGTAGGGCTGCTGAAGCTCCTTCTATTCTGGCAAACCTGAAAGTAAGAATGGAGCAGTATTATCAGGATAATCGCACATATGTTGGCGGCCCTTGTGCACCTGCTAGTGGGGCAAAATATTTTGCTTATACATGCAATAACACAACAGTCGCGACGTTTCAGTTGGTTGCAGATGGTGTGGGCGAGATGGCTAATTTTCAATATACGGTGGATCAAAGTGACGTTAGATCTTCCAAATATGATGGCGTTACTGGCAACTGCTGGTTAACAGGCAAAGGCGCCTCATGTTAGTTTCAGCCCCCAAGCGCAACATGCTGGGCTATAGTTTAGTCGAGCTGATGGTTGGGATTGCTTTAATCGCAGTGTTGGCAGGGTTAGGTGCTTCCAGTTATCGTGATTGGATAGAAAATACTCGTATTCGTAGTGCCGCAGAGTCCATTCAAAATGGCTTGCAAGTCGCACGTGCAGAGGCAGTTAAGCGCAATGCACAAGTTCAGTTTGTATTTACAGGTAATTCTGCTTGGACAGTGGGCTGTGTTGTTGCGATAGGAGATACTGACGGTGATGGTGTTGATGATTGCCCTGCTACGATAAAGAGTCGTAGTCAAAACGAAGGATCTACTGCCAATATCACTGTTTTAACGACACCTGCTGCGCAAACTTCTGTAGTTTTTAGTAATTTAGGCGCCACAACGCCAGCTTCATTTACATCTGTTGACATTGATTCTACGGCTATATCTGGCAGCCGTGCATTACGTATTACGGTTGGTGTGGGAGGGAATATTAGAATGTGTGATCCCGCCGTAGCTCAGTCTTCAGATGACTCTCGCAAATGCTAAATGTGTAAGAGGTATTAATGTGAATAATAGAGCAAATTTTTTGAGCAAACGTTTATGTGCCAGCGTAACCAGTGCCAAAGCACAGCAAGGGATGATGTTGCTTGAGGCATTGATTGCGCTTGTAATTTTTTCTATGGGCATTCTTGCATTGGTTGGGCTACAGGCATCTATGCTGAGTAATACCAGTAATGCTAAGTATCGTGCGGATGCAAGTTATGTGGCGCAGCAAAGAATAGGCCAGATATGGGCAGATTCAGATAATGCCATTAATTATCTGGAAAATCAGACGGCAATTCCTACCTTGTTGCCTAATGGTAAGCGTACCGTGACACAGCCAGATTTGAACCAGTTTCAGGTGACAGTGACTTGGCAGGCGCCGGGCGAGGCTGAGGCACATAATGTGGTAATGAATGCTTCAATTGTTAGAGTGCTATCAAATTAATCTGCAATTGTTGAATATGAATTAGAGGCGTTTTAGATGCTAATAAATACTAAAAGAAATGATGCAAATATCCTGCCTCTTGATGACTGCAGACGCAAATCCATCAGTATGTCTCAAGCTGGATTCAGCTTGGTTGAAATCATGGTTGGCTTGGTGATTGGGATGCTGGTTACTTTGGTGATTATGCAGGTTTTCTCCGTGTTTGAGGGTCAAAAGCGTAGTACCACCGGTACTGCTGATGCCCAAACTAACGGCAATATTGCGCTTTACAATATTCAGCGAGACGTACAAATGGCCGGATTTGGCTTGCCAGAAATTGATCCTAGAGGCTCACCTATGCAATGTAGTCCATCGCCTTCATATGATGACCCAGATACGCCGTTTGTTGAAGACTTTGATATGTTCCCGATCACGATAGTAGATGGCGGTAATGGTAGTGACCAAATTACGGTACGTTATGGTGATGCGCCTATGGGTGGATTCTCTTCACTGATATCCAGTAATCCTGCTGGCTTACCGGAAATTGTTGTAGATAACAATATGGGATGCAAGGTCAACAATGTTGCCATGATCGTGAGTCAGGGTATTTGCGCAATGACAAAGATCAGAACTGTTACTGCTACTACTAAAGTAACAGTTGCCGTCGATGGCGGCGGTAAAGTGGCAGCTAGTGCAAAATCTGGCGCTAGTTTATTCTGTTTGGGTAATTGGAGTGCAGTTGGTTATGGTGTTAATAACGCCATGCTTGAACGTAATGGCCAAGCCAGCGTGGCAGACATTGTGAATATACAGGCACAGTATGGTATATCAGACGCTGCAAACAATAATAGAGTCACCGCTTGGGTTGATGCCACTGGTGTTTGGGCCGCGGCAGGGCTAACAGTAGCAAATAGAAATCGTATTAAGGCTGTACGTGTCGCAGTGGTGGCCAGAAATGGGCAGCTGGAGAAAGACGCGGTTACCTTGAATGCGCCAGTTGCTTGGCCTGATGAAGCGGGTTCACCAGCGCCTGTGGTTGACCTGACGACCATTGCAGATTGGCAACGTTACCGCTATCGCGTTTATGAAACCATTATTCCACTGCGTAATATTATCTGGTCCAGAAACGTATTATGAGTAAATTCATCATGAACTCACTTAATGAAAACAGCACCCTTGCTACTGCAATGCGGCAGGCCGGTGCTACACAGCACAGTATGTACAAACAACGTGGCGTGGTGTTATTTTTTGCGTTGATGGCTCTGGTAGTGATGTCGCTAGCAGCGGTAGCATTGATTCGATCAGTAGATACCAATACATTAATTGCAGGTAACTTGGCATTTAAGCAATCTGCAACTGCATCGGCAGATACTGGTGTTGAAACTGCTATTAAGTGGCTGGATGCAAACCAAACAGCCCTGCTCAATAACGATAGCGTGAATAATGGTTATTATGCATCGCCCCAAGACGATGCAAAAACACGTTTTACTACTGGCTCTAGTTTGGCGACTGGCACGGGTATTTCTGCAGGTAAAGACAGTAGCGGCAATACTATAAGCTATGTGGTAGAGAGAATGTGCGTGGCTGGTACGGTATTACCTAGTACCGGGTTGTACAAAGCAAAAGAAAAATGTCTTCTGGGTGCTACATCAACAAGCCCAGGCTCACAGACTACAAAGGAATATGGTACTGCCGGAGGGCAATTGTCTAGTTCGGGTGATGTGCCAATGTATAGGGTTACCGTGCGTGTAACCGGCCCTAGAAATACGCTTAGCTTTACGCAAGCATTTGTTTATTAGGATTAAATCATGAAAAACTATATACAGTCCTTGTTAACCTCTTGTTCCATCGCTGGCTGTTTACTTTTAGGCGGTATGTTACCGCTATCGGTGCATGCAGCTACGGTTGATTTGGCTACAGTGCCTTTGGCAAACGCCACAACCACTAATGTGCTGCCCAATTTGATGTTTATTTTAGATAACTCTGGAAGCATGAAGCAGGATTACACACCAGATTACATTAGCGATAGCAATCAGACTCCAGGCAGCAACGATAGAAATTGCCGTGATAGTGGCGACGATGATTTACTAGATTCAAGTAGTGCATCAGACCCAAAAGGTGTTGTACTCCCCGGCGTGTTAAGTGGTACAACCCGTGTGCTGGATATGTGCGTAGTCGGTGATGTACCTTTTATGAACAGTGATATGAATAGCCAATACTACAACCCGGCGATTCGCTATACAGCAGGTGTGAATGCAGATGGTACAAGTAGAGGTGACCAAACTACGCCGACCAATGTAAGGACAGACTCTTACAATAAGCAAAATACTACGCAATTGTTGGTAACCACCAATTATGTGGATCTCACCACCAACTATCCGGACCGTGTTTGGTGCACTAAACGGGACCCTAGTGCCAGCGAACTTATTGACACCAACGTATGCCGCAAGAATAGCGGCTATCTTTACCCTAATGCAATCTATAAATATGGGCGTACTTCAGGTGTGCCAAATCAGCAGGCGACGTCTGGTATGCTAGCCAATTTAATTAAGGTGTCTGGCGCACCGTATTACTACTCAGTGGTGCCAACCGAGTATTGCAGTGAGTCTGAGCTAGTTAATTGCGTATTATCGGCAGTGCCAACGACTGTAGCTGGTGTTAGTTATAGCTTTCCAGCTAGGTCGCGTTGGTGCACTGACTCATCAATGACTACCTGCAAATCAACGCGCTCCGGTGATTATATCTACCCACGCTATATAGGCTCTGGTGCGACGGCGACTGGTTCGTTCTCGGTTACGAATGTAAGTAGCTCCGGCACTACTACTGTCAGCAGTGTCAAAGTAAATAGTGTGGAGATTATGAGCACCGGTACTGGTTGCGCCGCTGCAACATACACCCCAACAGGGGGCCCAAATTTAAATACGCGACGTAAGGCGTTAGCCGATGCAATTGTTGCCAAAATTAATGCTTGTATTTCTAGCCCTGATTACATAGCAGTTTCTGATGGAGCAAATACCCCTACAATCACTATCACTGCTATTGCTGCAGGCACTAATAGTAACGGCACATTGCAAATTACATTAAACAATAGCGCGACATATGGCAATGTTGCGAATGCTGCAGGTGGTGTCAGTGGATCAGCGATGCCACCTTACACTTTTAGCCGCACCGATATTGTTGCTTCAACTAACAGTTATCCTAAGTCAGCCGCACGTACCGATTGCGGCAATACCTGTAGTTATGTGCAGGAAATGACCAATTTTGCTAATTGGTATACCTATTACCGTACGCGTATACAAGCGATGAAAACTGCTGCTAGCTTGGCGTTTAAACCGATTGATAATCGTTACAGAGTTGGTTTTGTTACAATTAGCAGCCAAAGCAGCAATTACTTACCAATCAACAAGTTTGATAATGGTACTGGCAGCCAAAAAGAGCAATGGTACACTAAGTTGTTTGGCATAGACCCCAGTGGTGGCACCCCGTTGCGCTCTGCACTTTCAGTAGTGGGCAGAATTTATGCTGGCAAAAAGCCTATAGGTTCCTCCGATCCGGTGCAATACTCTTGCCAACAGAATTTCGCACTGTTAACCACCGATGGTTACTGGAATACAGACACGGCTAGTGATGTGAAAAATGTTGCGGGTACCGGTCAAGTAGGTAATATGGATAGTGGGGATGGTGTCCCACGCCCGATGAATGAGGGAAAAACTGCAAGCACCAATAGCTTGGCCGACGTTGCTAAATATTATTATGACACTGACCTGCGTACTAGTGATTTAAGCAACTGTACTGGGACAATAGGTCTGGATGTTTGCGAGAATAATGTGTTTGTAAGTGGTACCGATAATAACCCGAAGCAGCACATGACCACGTTTACCTTGGGCTTGGGTATTGACGGTACTTTAATGTATAGCAGTGACTATAAAACTGCAACCTCAGGTGATTTTTATAAGCTTAAAACTGGCGTAGGCACTACCACAGTGGATTGGCCGTTGCCTGTGGCAGACAGTGAAAGCGCGGTGGATGACCTCTGGCATGCAGCGGTCAATGGGCAGGGTACTTATTTTAGTGCTAAAGACCCGGCGCAGCTTACCAAGGGTTTAGCTGATGCACTGACTCAAATCAATGCAAAAGTTGGTGCAGGCGCAGCTGCCGCAACCAGCACGCTTAATCCTGTGCAAGGGGATAACTATGCTTATTTGGCGAGCTACACCACAGTTAAATGGACAGGCAACTTAGAAAGACGCACCATTAACACGACGACGGGTGAAGTGAGTGAGTCTGCAGAATGGAGCGTTGAAGATATCGTCACTGCCTCATGCCCTGCACCCAGTTCGATTGTGGCAGAGCCAACTAGCGGCAGTAATATCTATTATTGTGTAACTCCTAATGCAAGCAGTTGTGTGGGTGGTAGCATGGATGGCACAAATTGCAAGGTCGAGGTAGCAGCAGCTAAGGCTGGGACTGGGCAAATTGCAGCTAAGGCCGCAGCAGGTACTAGGCAAGTTTGGATGAATAAAGGTGGGGCATTGGTGAGCTTTGATTATACAAACATGACAACTGTACAGCAGTCTTATTTTCAACAGGCTTATCTAGCGCCTAAATTGAGCCAATGGACCTCGCTAGATGCGGTTACGCAACAGCCAAACGCTAAAGAAGCCAATTTAGTCAACTTCTTGCGTGGAAGTATCACGTATGAAGACCGAGGTACTAACACGCCTGTGAACCGCTTGTTCCGTTATCGCGAGGCATTTTTAGGTGATGCGCTGGAGTCTAAACCTGTTTTTGTAGGTGATCCGGTATTTAAATATAGTGAAAACAACTACCCTAGTGGCATAACTGCAGGCAGGGGCAAGACGGTATATATTGGTACCAATGACGGTATGCTGCATGCTTTTAATGCAGATACAGGCGAAGAGCGTTGGGCTTATGTGCCAAGTATGGTGATTCCTAATATGTGGAAGTTGGCTGATAAGAACTACTCAACCATGCATACCAATTATGTGAATGGAGACACAGTTGTCGGTGATGTTTATGACGGGTCTGCTTGGAAAACTATTTTAGTCGGTGGCCTGAATGCTGGTGGCAAAGGATACTATGCTTTAGATATTACTAACCCAGATTCGCCTATCCTCTTATGGGAGTTTGGTAATTCGGATTGCGAGGGTTGTACACGTACCGATAATAATATGGGTTATAGTTTTGGTAACCCCATTATTACGAAAACACCTGAAAATAAATGGGTGGTGGTATTAACCTCTGGATATAACAATGGTGGCGGCAGTGAAAGTGGTAAAGGCGTGTTATATGTATTGAATGCCATGACTGGTGTTCCAGTTGTTAGTCATATTAGTACTAGTGCTGGTGATAATGTAACACCGAGTGGCTTGGCAGATATTTCTGCTTGGTCTGATGTTGCAGATGCGGACAAGGAAACTATAGCGCACTGGATTTATGGCGGGGATTTACTAGGTAATTTATGGCGTTTTGATATCAGTGCTACGCCATCTAGCCCTAATCCTAAGCTTGTGGCTATCTTAAAAGACCCACAAGGCAATAGACAGCCGATTACCGTGCGGCCAGAGCTAGGTAAGGTGGGAGAGTATCGCGTTGTATTTGTTGGGACGGGTAAGTATCTAGAGATTAATGACTTGACTGATAAACAACAGCAGACACTTTATGCAATTAAGGATAGCGATGGCCCTACAATAGATAATCCGCGTAACACTTTGGTTGAGCAAACGCTTAGTGCACCTAGCAACACGCGTACAGGGTCAACTAATAATGTGGATATGACCAACGGTGATGGCTGGTTTGTAAATTTCTACGTGCCTGCGGCCTCTGATACCACTACAGCAGCTGAGCGGCAAAATGTGGCAGGGCAACTAGTTGCTGGCACGATACTTGTGCCAACTACTATACCTTCTAATGCAGTTTGCAGCCCTGGTGGCTATAGTTACTTTAATTTCTTTAGCTATGATACTGGTAAGCCGCCAAACCTATCTACTGGGTTGGTTTCCACAAAAACCAATGCGCCTATTGTTGGTTTTAATGTGATGTATATTGCAGGTAAGCCAGTGGTTTCTGCAGTGACGGCAGACGCAAAGTTTGAGCCAGTCACCACGGAATTTAGCAGTGGTAATGCCAAGTTTCAAAGTAAACGGGCAATTTGGCGTGAGTTACTGGATTAAAAAATAGCAATTGTTTAAAAATAAAGAGCGGCAAAGCCGCTCTTTATTTTTTAGTACTACCAGGTGACATCGGGCTCTTGTGGTTTCAAAGCTGGTGTAGTGTTAAGGCTACTAATTACCTGTTCTATCACACTGCCATTCTTTTCAGTTTTACGGATTTTTATCGGTAGATTCTTGTAGTCCGTGGCTAGCCATAATTCTGTTTTCTCTTCACTATTTGCGTTAGCTCTGATTAAATGGATAGTATTGAGCGCGCCAAGCTTTGAATAGATGATTTCTTCCCCTTCAAAACGGTAGTTGTAATTACGCAATGTCTTGCCATTGGTGATGTTGATTGCGTTAGACACCAAAGGTGGTGTGAACATGAATTGGTATATAAAACTCAATAAATCTTGCGTGCCAGCTTCTAACTTTTCGGTTTTTTCGCCTTTTTCTGTACGCATCGTTAAGGTGCTATCATCCCAGTGGAATTTAGCGGTTTGCGATTTTTTATTACCGTATCGGTACGAGTAATAACTGGGCTTTAGTCCCTGTTCTGTCACTACTCCTTGGCTCTCTTGTACTAAGTTTTGGAAGAACAGCGCAGTTAACCCTTGGGCTTCAATGGTGCTCTTGATTGCATAACTACCAGCCATATCTATATTGAAAGTGATGCGTGCATTACCGACCGCGCTCTTGCTGTCACCTTGAAATACCTCGAACTCTGTTTCTATATACTGTGGCGGTGTTACGGCCACTTCCGTTTCCGACATGGATGGTTCGCTTGGCATAACGGCATCATCTAAGCTAGCCGCCTCAGGCTCAGTATTTACTGGAGGTACCGGTGCATCGTCGGTTGCTGGTAAATAAACCTTATCTTCAGTAGGCGTCGTGCTGATGCTGTCTGTTGGTTTACTGCTTTCGGTATTCGAATTTTCAGGTTTCTTTTGTTTAGGTTTACTTGCGCTTTTTTCTAAGATCTTTTTTACCATGACGGGCGCAGGTGTTGGTGTGAGCCTGACATTAAGCTGCTGCTGGTTATTAGTTATTTCTGGTAGTGTGAAAGAGAACTCTGACAAAAATAGCGTATGCAATAGCAGCGATACCATCACTGCTGCTATAAAGGTTTTGTGCGCTTTAGCATGTGATGTAAGTGTATGAAACATGGTCGATTAGCTAATGTTGGTTGTTTTTAGATGCGGTATCGATGGTAGATGTTTCATTATAGAGTAACTTGTTGGCAATGACGCCATTGATGAGGCCGAAAAACAGCGCTGCCATTGCAAAGACGGGGACTAGGTAAGCTACGCTGGCATGTGGGATCAGCCATAGCCTGACGATAATCAATTGCCCAGCAATATGCGCAAAAGCAGCGAGTATGCTGAGTGATACAGTGCCGAAATGTTTTTTTGGTAGGTACATGCATAGCCTTAGTACCCCTAAACTTAACATCGCACCGGCTAGACTTAGAATAAAAGTTGGCGATAGAAACTGCCCGAGCAATAGGCTGCTGGCAAATACGCGGAGCATGCTTACCCAAGCTGCGCTGGCAAACCCATATTTCAATAACACATATAGAGTCACAATATTGGCGATGCCTGGTTTCACCCCCGGTAGCGGTGATGGGATTACCGCTTCTAGCATATGCAGGGCAATAGCGACTGCGGCCAGTTTGGCAATGCGGTGGTCTTCTATTGTGGTTTTAATCAGCATGTTTGCATCTATGGTGAGTCTATAGGTATCTATAGATTTACCGTGTCATGATAGCGTTAATAGTTGAGCGAGTCATAAGGTTTGGTTTCACCAATAAGTTCCAAGCTGAGTTGATTGGGCAAACAAATGGCGGCTTGCCCCGCGCGTGAGAGCCAGCCTTGGTGTACACAGTACTGATTATGGCATGGTGATTGAGAAAATCTAGCTTTGCCATGCAAGATGCTCACCGTGGCAGCACCCATCGCGCCCTGTACGTGAATATCCCGCTGCTGGTTGAGGCTATATGTGCCGTAGATGCGGTCACCATGGCGAATCTGTACGCGCGTTGCATCTTGATGCGACCATAATTGTTGGAACAGTACTGCCACCAAGATGATGCCGGCAGTGAGCACGCACCAATCGCCAATCTGGATGGCGCTGTTAATGTTGTGCAGTAGGTTGCGCATGCAAATGCTTCTTGAGGTCTGTATCCAGCCAAGTGAGCTTGGTTTGCATGGCTGGCGTGATGTATACCTGCGCGGCTTGATCAATCACCATATAGTGTTGGACGCCCATTGCTGCTGCCATTTCTGCTTTATTGGCTAATGGCGCAATAAAAATAGGTTTGGATGCAACGTCAGATAAAACCCCAGCTTGCGTGCTATGTGCGGCTTGCGGCGGAATGAGTACGGTAACTGCCTGCGTGTGCTGTACTGGATAGCCTGTACGTGGGTCGATGATGTGACAATAGCGTTTGCCGCCCAGCATAAAATAGCGCTGATAATCACCTGAAGTGCCAATCGCCCAGCCATCATCCAAATCCAGCGACGCAATCGCGCCGGGTTTGCGTGGGTGTTGTATGCCTACACGCCAAGGCTTATCGTCATGTTGGCCCAGCGCAATGATATTGCCGCCAATATTGATAAGGGCATTGTGCACCTGCTGCTTGCGTAGATAGTCTATCGCCTGATCTAAGGCATAACCTTTGGCGTAGCCGCCTAAATCCAATTTTAGCTTTGGGTTTTTACTGTAAGCAGTATTGTTCTTAATAACGATCTCTGACATGCTGGGATTCGCCTTAACCAGCTGGGTGATTAAGGCTGTATCGATATTAACCGCACTGAATTCATCGCGCTGGAAGCCCCAGGCGCCAATTAAATGGCCGATGCTGGGGTTAAATAAGCCATCAGATTGTCTGGATAGTCTAGTAGCATCTAGTAAGATTTCCGCCATGCGCGGGCTGATCTGTACCGGTTTGCCTGAAGCGAATGCGGCGTTTAGGGCACCTAGTTCACTGGCCTGATTATCGGTTGTTGGCTTCCAAGCATGCAGCTGCTGATGCAGCTGCTGAAAGTCCTGCAGAATATGATTAGACAGCACTTTGGCGCGCTGTTCCGGCTCACCATAGATGCTGATATCAACCAGGGTGCCAAATACGTAGCTTTGGCTATGGTAGAGCTTGGGTTGTTTGTAACTAATGAGTCCCCATATTGCGAGGCAGCATGCTGCTACAATGAATAAGGGTTTTAATCCTTTACGCATTTATTTGAGCTGTCGTTGCTCTAGAGCGTCAATAAACATAGCGGCAGGATTGCAGTCGGTTTGTTTGGCAATTTCTACCATGCCGGTGGGGCTGGTGACGTTGATTTCGGTAAGGTGCTCGCCAATCACGTCCAAACCGACCAAGAACAAGCCGGTTTGTTTTAGCACTTGCCCAACGGTGGTCGCAATTTCACGATCACGCTCAGTCAGCGGTTGTGCAACACCAGTGCCGCCTGCAGCCAAATTACCGCGCGTCTCCCCTGCCATCGGGATTCGTGCCAGGGCATAAGGTAATGGTTCACCATCAATCACAATAATGCGCTTATCGCCTTGCACAATGGCAGGTAGATAACGTTGCGCCATCACGGTTTGTGTGCCGAACTGAGTAATGGTTTCCAGTATCACGCTGATGTTAGGGTCTTGCAATGTTAGGCGGAAAATACTGCTACCACCCATGCCATCTAAGGGTTTCACTACAATGTCAGTATGCGTGTGGAGAAACTCACGAATCAAGGCTTGGTTAGCCGTGACTAGAAACTCCGGTGCAAATTGTGGAAAACGTGTTACTGAGAGCTTCTCATTCCAGCCACGAATCGCACTTGGGTTGTTAAATACCTGCGCACCTTGTTGCGCTGCTATTTCAAGTAGATAGGTGCTGTAAAGATATTCGTTATCAAACGGCGGGTCTTTACGCATGATAATGGCGTCAAACGCGCTAGGCGCACACTCTACTTTTTCTGCCGTGACATAACTTTCTCCGGCAAAGTTAAACTGCTGCACGTTAATTCTGGCCTGTGCACCACGTAGGAACAAGTCATGCTGCATGCACACATACAGCTCATGACCACGTTGACTGGCCTCACGCATAATGGCAAGGCTGGTATCTTTGTAGCTCTTAAGACTTGCGAGTGGGTCTAGAATAAAGACGAGTTTCATAGCGCTGGCTTTATTGGTTGAGAGGGTCTTGCTCTTGCAACTCGATGGCCGCGGCTAATAACGCCAGACGCGCTACCACGCCATAGGCATAAAAACGATTAGGCGTGGCGTCCGGTGAGCCTGCGCAGTCGGGCAAGGTACAGGGTTTTTCAAATGCTAGCGGTACAAAATGTGAGCCAGGCGCATTCAGGTTTTCGTCTATGCCTCGCCCCGTGTGCACGCGGTAAAAGCCGCCTATCACGTAGTGGTCCATCATATAGACCACTGGCTCTGCTACCGCATCATTGATGCTCTCAAAAGTGTAAACGCCCTCTTGGATAATCACTTCGGTGACTTCCAGCCCCTCTTTAATCACGGACATCTTGTTGCGTGCTTTGCGATTGAGTCCGCGTACATCATCTGGTGATTTTACGGTCATAATGCCCATGCCATAGGTGCCGGCATTGGCTTTTACGATCACAAACGGCTCTTGCGTCACGCCATATTCTGCGTATTTGATTTTAATTTTTTCAAGCAATGACTCCACTTTAGCCGCCAAGCAGTCTTCACCTGTTCTGGCGTTAAAGTCAATTTCACCGCAGGTTTCAAAGTATGGATTCAACAACCATTCATCTATGCCCAGTAGCTCTGAAAACTCACGTGCCACGCTATTGTAGGCATCAAAATGTTGTGATTTTCTGCGCGTGCTCCAACCTGCATATAATGGCGGGATTAGGTTTTGCTCTAAGTTTTGCAAGATGTCTGGAATGCCACCAGATAAATCGTTGTTGAGCAGAACAGCACAGCTATCAAACTCACTTAGTTGCGTGTCACCTATTTTAGCTGCCGCCAGTTTGAGGCGATTGCCTTCGCGCACCACAGGCTCTAGCAGTAATGGCTGGCCGTCATGTGTTTCCAGCACGGTGGGCTCGGTAATCTCTGGAGAGATAGAACCGATTCTTACATCCATGCCAGCCTGTTTTAAGATATTGGCTAGCTCCACTACGTTGCGTAAATAATAGGTGTTGCGGGTGTGGTTTTCCGGAATGATGAGTAAGCGGCTGGCTTCTGGACAGATTTTCTCTACAGCTACCATCGCGGCCTGCACGCTTAAATGTAAGAAATCCGGATTCAGGTTGTTAAAGCCGCCAGGAAACAAATTGGTATCAACCGGGGCTAATTTAAAACCAGCGTTACGTAAATCAACCGAGGCGTAAAATGGTGCCGCATGATCTAACCATTGTGTGCGAAACCAATGCTCAATTTTCGGCATGGCGTTTAGCATGCTTTTTTCTAGAGATAACAGTGGGCCATTAAGTGCTGTTGTTAGATGCGGAACCATATTTTCCTTTTTTAAAACTTTAACGCAGTTAGTTAGAGGTCATTGCTGGCAGCGGGGCTCCATCGTTAAGTGATCACTTGATGGGCTTGTGCGTCAGCATGATAGCTACTTCTTACCATGGGGCCACTGGCGGTATTATTAAAGCCCATCATGTCAGCTTTTTGTTTTAAAGTTTCAAAAGTTTGTGGTTCTACGTAGCGCATCACCGGTAAATGGTGCACGCTAGGCTGCAGATACTGCCCCAATGTCAGCATGCTGACATTGTGCGCGCGCAAATCCTGCATCACCGCTAAAATTTCTTCGTCCGTCTCGCCTAGGCCTAACATCAGGCCGGATTTAGTCGGCACATGCGGGTACATTTCACCAAACACTTTTAATAGGTTTAACGAATTTTGGTAGTCCGAGCCTGGTCTTGCCTGTTTATACAGCCTAGGGATGGTTTCCAGATTATGGTTCATCACATCAGGCGGGGCTTTACGCAGAATTTCCATTGCAACATCTAGGCGGCCACGGAAGTCCGGCACTAAAATTTCAATGCGGATATTGGGTGAGTGCTTGCGTACCGCTTGAATGCAGTCAACAAAATGCTGAGCGCCACCATCCAGTAGGTCGTCACGGTCTACACTGGTAATGACTACATAGTTTAAGCGCATCTGCGCAATGGTTCTTGCAAGATTTTCCGGTTCATTGGGGTCTGGTGGCAGCGGTTTGCCGTGCGCTACATCGCAGAATGGGCAACGGCGTGTGCAAATGTCACCCAAAATCATAAAGGTGGCCGTGCCGCCGCTAAAGCATTCGCCGATATTAGGACAGCTGGCTTCTTCGCATACAGTATGCAGGTTGTTTTCACGTAGTACACGTTTAATTTCCTGATAGCGCTCGCCATCAGGCACCTTCATGCGTATCCAGTCTGGCTTGCGCTGCACTGGCTGCGGAATAATTTTAATCGGGATGCGCGAGGTTTTGGCTGCGTCGATTTCTTTCACGCCAGCCACTTTAGGTGCTCTGTTAGGAGGTAGGTTCGTCATGCAAATGCTCTAGTTTGCTGGCAAGCATGGTTACAAGTTGCTCACCAATGGTTTGTATATTGGCATCAATGCCGAGGTCTTTGGTTTGTGTCACTGCCAGCCCTTTGTAGCCACAGGGGTCAATCGCGCTAAATGGGCTTAAATCCATGTCTATATTCAGGCTGAGGCCGTGATAGCAGCAGTTGTTCTTTACTCGTAAGCCTAATGAGGCAATTTTTGCCTCTTGCGTGTTGCCTACACTTACATACACACCCGGTGCATCCGCTTTTGCTACTGCGCTTACCTGATATTGCGCAAGTAATTCTATCACTGTCTGCTCCAGCAGGCTGACCAAACTGCGTATATTAAGATGGCGTTTGGATAAGTCTAACAATACGTAAATGATGACTTGGCCTGGCCCATGATAGGTGATTTTGCCACCGCGATCTGTATTTACTACGGCGATATCATGGCGCGATGGCGGTGCAACCTGTTTGCGGTTAAGCCCAAGCGTGTAAACCGGCGTATGCTCGGTGAGCCATATCTCATCTGCGGACTCAGGCGTGCGTGCTGCGGTGAACTGCTGCATCGCCTCACAAGTGGCTTCAAATGAGGTGATGCCTAGATTTCTAACAATAATATTGGTTAGCATCACAAGCTGATGCGCATCTTAAAGCGTATATTTCACTAAAGGATGCGCTGTTAATAAGCGATAAACATCATCAAGCTGTGCTTGTGAGTCCACATCCACCGAACAGGTCAGGCTGATGTATTTGCCATTGCTGCTCGCTCGCATTTCCACCTGCTCAGCACTAAAGCTAGGCACGATGGTTTGAATCAGGCCAATAATCGTCGTCGTGAATATGTCTTGCGTTTCCCCCATCACTTTGATGGGGAAGTTGCATGGAAACTCGATAAGTGGCGGTGTGGTTTGTGGGTCAATATCGGTCATCGTGATCACACTTATTGCATCAGTAGTTTAATAGAGTCCCAAGCGCGGCCGAATAAGCCAGCAGTCGCAACGGATCTGTCCGCCACCAATGCGCGCTCGCTAATGGTTTTGCCATTGAGTACAAATTTAACTTGCCCAATCACCTGACCTTTTTTGATCGGGGCGATTAGTGGCTGAGTACTTGAAGCAATTGCCTTTACATTGGCGTATTCACCTTTAGGCAGGGTCAGGTACAGGTCATTCGCGGTGGTGGAGTTGATTTCATTGACTTCACCTTTCCACACTTTAAGCTTGCTCACCGGTTTGTTTTGTTTGTATACCAAAGCAGAGTCAAAGAATTGGAAACCGTAGTTCAATAATTTTTGGCTCTCGGTAGCGCGTGCAGTATCGGTCGGTGCGCCCAATATCACAGAGATATAGCGCGTGTTGTCGCGTTTTGCGGTTGAAATCAAGCAATAACCTGCAGATTCAGTATGGCCGGTTTTCATGCCGTCTACATTCGGGTCCAGCCATAACAGGCGGTTACGGTTAGGCTGCTTGATGTTGTTGTAAGCATATTCCTTTACTGAATATAAGCGTTTATATTCTTCTGGGAAGTCGCGAATCAGTGCCATCGCCAAGGTCGCTAAATCTTCAGCGGTAGTGTAGTGCTGTGGGTCTGGCAAGCCGGTAGCGTTCATGTAGTGGGTATTCTTCATGCCTAGGCGTTCTGCTTCTTTGTTCATCATTTGTGCAAATAGTGGCTCAGAACTGGCAATGCCTTCGGCCAGCGTAATCGACGCATCGTTGCCAGACACGATAATCATGCCGTGTAGCAACTCATCCACCGTGGCTGGTTTGTTTGGTTCAATAAACATTTTTGAACCTTCGGTTTTCCAGGCATGCTCGCTCACCGGCAGGGTTTGGTTCAGTTGCAAGTGGCCATTTTTCACGGCTTTAAATGCAAGATAAGCGGTCATGATTTTAGTGAGAGACGCAGGCTCCACGCGCATGCTGGCATTGTTTTGCGCAATCACATAGCCGTTGTTAAAATCTTTAAGTAAATAGGCTTTCACCGCTAGGCTAGGTGGCGGTGCGATTTGCGCGGCACCGGCATGTGCCAAGTTGGTGAAAGAGGTGGCAACTAGGCTGATTGCTAGTGTAGTTGCGCTGATAATGCGAGTGAAAACGTTTGTTTTGATGATATGCATGAGATTCTAAAGTGTAGCTTTACTGATTGGTAACAATTGCGGAAATGTTGAGTTGATTACGTACTTTGTTTGCATGAAGGTCAGCCTCTTTCCTATTGACGAAAGGGCCTAATCTAACGCGATGTAAACCATTATTATACACGCTAGTTACGGCCACATCGCCTGCAAGGTCGAGGTCAAGAATTTTCTTTTGTAGCAGCTCGCCATTAGCCTCATTCTTAAAAGCGCCGGCTTGCACATAGTAGCTAGGCGTGCGTACTTCGTTGCTGGTGCTTGATTCTGAAACTAACGGCTTGGCTGTACTGCTTACGTTAATTGGCTCCGGGGTTGGAGTTTTGTTGATATTGGTTAGTTCCGCTTTGGCTACAGTAATGTTTGCCGTGTTTTTTAATGCTTCTGGGCTGGTGTCAATCGCGGTGACTTCCACCGTACCGCTGCCGTTAGCCACTAGGCCTAATTTGTGGGCGGCTGCGTAGGATAAATCAATTAATCGATCACTCTTGAATGGGCCACGGTCATTCACGCGCACAATCACAGCTTTGCCATTGGCTGGGTTGACGACCTTAGCAAAGCTAGGAATCGGTAAGGTGGTGTGTGCGGCGGACATGCCGTACATATCGTACACTTCGCCGCTAGAGGTTTTGCGGCCGTGGTAGCGTTTGCCATACCAGGAGGCGACACCCTGTTTGCTGTAAGGCGCGTAGCTGGTCATTGGCACGTATTTTTTCCCTAAAGCCTGATACGGCTTATTACTGCTGACCAAAGGTTTTTCGGTTTTAAGCTGTGCATCCGGGATGCTGTCAAAATCAATGCCGGAGCTGTCACCAGGGCCGTCATCCAGATAATAGCCGCCGCCTTTTCCGCTGGCACTATTGGATGGTTTGCTTTTAGTGTTGCTAGACTCTGGCTTGGTGCTGGTGCCAGCGCAGGCGGTCAGTAATGCCATGCATAAGATGATAAAGCTCTTTTGGAAAGTAGCCATGAATGTCTCCTCAGTGCTGCAGCTTACTAGGTTGCAACGAGTTTTTTATGGGAGTGTATACTCATCAAAATACCAAACCCCAGATACAGTGTCACCAGTGAGGTGCCGCCGTAGCTAATGAGGGGTAATGGTACACCAACCACGGGCAAAATGCCGCTTACCATGCCCATGTTGACGAATGCGTACGAGAAAAAATTCAGCGTGATACTGCCCGCTAACAATCTTGAAAACGTGTTTTGCGCCTGCGAGGCAATCACCAGGCCACGCGCAATAATCAGGCTAAATAAAGCGAGCAGTAACATATTGCCCAAGAAGCCGAATTCTTCGCTGAATACTGCAAAAATAAAATCGGTGGTGCGCTCAGGTAAAAAGTCTAGCTGTGTTTGGGTGCCATTGAGCCAGCCTTTGCCTGCGCTGCCGCCGGAGCCGATGGCGATAATGGCCTGTATCGTATGGTAGCCCGCGCCTAGTGGATCTTGGGTGGGGTCGAACAATATTTCAATGCGCTTTCTTTGGTAGTCATGCAATAACGACCAAAATACCGGCATTAATGCCAGTAATGAGGCTGATGCGACTAATAAAAAGCGCCAGCTTAAGCCGGCAAGAAATAACACATAGAAACCTGAGGATGCGATTAATAATGATGTGCCTAAGTCTGGCTGTTTCATAATCAGTGCTACAGGAAAAGCGAGTAATAAGCTGCCAATGACAAAGTTACTAGCGCTGGACTTCCCCTCTCTGCTGGCAAAATACCAGGCGAGCATCATCGGTACTGCAATCCGCATCAGTTCTGATGGCTGTATTTGCATAAAGCCTAGGTTTAACCATCTGCGCGCGCCGTGACTAATGGTGCCGAAGAGTGCCACGGCAATCAACAGCAATAGGCCGAGGATATACAGTGGCCGCGCTGCACGCTCCAAGTTAAGCGGTGAAATATTGGCAGCTAACCACATCACGCCCAGTGCTGCTAACACGTTGATGCCTTGTGCGTAGATACGCGAAAAGTCTTGGCCAGAAGCGCTATACAGAACGAACAGGCTTAATAGCAATGCAAAAAATAGACAAGCCATGAGAAATGAATCTAAGTGCTTGAATAAGAATTGAAATAATTTGCTAATCATGTGGCTCTTCCTCAGGGATGGTTGCCGTGCCCGTGGCGCCTGCAGGCACAGGAGCAGCTACTGCCGAGGGCTCAATGGCTGGTGTTTTCCCTAGTAAATAATAATCCATGACTTTTCTTGCAATCGGCCCAGCGGTGGAGCCACCATGTCGGCCATTTTCTACGATAACGGCTACAGCGATGGTAGGGTCTTCGGCTGGGGCAAAGGCAATAAACAAGGCATGGTCGAGATGGCGCTCATTCATGCCATGCTCGTTGTATTTTTCATTTTGCTTGATGCCAATCACTTGTGCGGTACCTGTTTTGGCCGCGATGGAGTAAGGTGCATTTGCACCCACGCTTGCCGCGGTGCCGCCTGGCAAGGTCACGTCCACCATGCCACGTTTTACAATCGCCATATTTTCCGGATTAAGCTCAATGCGGTCTTGCACGACGGTTGGAACATCCGTTTGCTTGCCGGTTAGACTGTTCTGGATTTTAGTGACTAAATGCGGCTTCATCGCCACCCCATTGTTGGCCAGAATAGCCGTTGCTTGAGCCAATTGTAGCGGTGTGACCAAAGTATAGCCTTGACCAATACCCACAATGACGGTTTCACCAGGGAACCACGGCTGCTTGTAGCGACGTTTTTTCCATTCAGGTGTAGGCAGCAGGCCACCAATTTCGCCTTTGATGTCTAAGTCTGATTTTCTGCCAAAGCCAAAGTGGCTGACAAAAGAAGTGAGCCTCTCAATACCCAGTTCCATGGCCAACCCGTAAAAGAAAGTGTCACAGGATACGGTAATGGCTTTTTGCATATCCACCATGCCGTGCCCGCTTGGTTTCCAGTCGCGATAGCGGTGGCTGCTGCCGGCCAGGGTGAAGAATCCACCATCCTGAATCGAGAATGGTGGGGTGCGTTTGCCTGCTTCTAGCCCGGCTAGCGCCACAAATGGCTTAAACGTAGAGCCCGGCGGGTAAATGCCGCGTAGTGGTCGGTTGATTAAAGGTTTATCTAGGGACTCGTTGAGCAGTTTCCAGTTTTCGCTATCAATGCCGTCTACAAACAGGTTGGGGTTGAATGTAGGCTGGCTGACATAGCTTAATACCTCGCCAGTTTTGGGGTTGATTGCGACCAATGCGCCGCGTCTTTCGCCAAAAGCAGTTTCTGCGATTTCCTGCAGCTTGCTGTCTGCCGATAAAATCAGATTGTCACCGGGGATAGGTGCGTTGCTGGAGAGTACCCGCACCGCGTGCCCGTCTGCGTCAATCTCCACTTGCTGAAATCCGGTTACTCCGTGCAGCTGCCGTTCATAAAACTGCTCTAGCCCACTTTTACCAATGTGGTCTGAGCCTTTGTAGTTGGAGTAAACACCATCATTTTTCAGATTTTCGATGTCCTTATCGTTAATGCGCCCAATATAACCCACCATGTGTGAGCCCAATTTTCCCAGGGGATAGTGCCTGAACAGGCGTGATTTAATCTCAACGCCGGGGAAGCGGTAGTGGTTTACTGCGAACTTGGCAGCTTCAATCTCGTTAAGATGGGTGCGGATAGGGGCACTTTCAAAGCTATGGCTTTGCTCTCTAAATTTCTTAAAGCGCTTTTTATCCTGTGAGCTGACTTCAATCAACTGCCCCAGTTCAGCAATGGTGCTGTCTAGGTTTTTTACTTTAGATGGTGTGATCTCTAAGGTGTAGACAAAGAAATTATGCGCCAGTACCACGCCATTTTTATCTAAAATCAACCCCCGATTAGGGATGGTCGGCACTAGTGAAATGCGGTTGTTTTCAGCCAGTGTTTGGTAATGGTCGTAATGCAGAATCTGCAGATAATAAAAGCGGAACGCCAGCAGCGTAAATAGGCAGAGTACAACTAAGCCGGCCACCCCTAGGCGTAGCCGGAAATAATATTGCTCATGAATATAATTTTTGAGTTCAGCAACCATGCTTACATCACTTGCGGGAAGGTCTGCTGGTATTTAAGCCAAGCGCAACGGCGGCCTGCCACAAGATAACGCCGGTGAGGCTGGGTAGGAAATAAGTCCAACCTAATACATCGTTACCGGAGAATATTTTAACGGTGAGTAAAGTCACTTGTGAAATAAGCAGTAATAACAACACATAAACCAATTGCTGTGTATTGCTGAATAACACCAAGCGACGCTGGTAGATAACAGCGACGAAAGTGGTGATGGTATAAGCCAGTGCATATTGGCCAAAAACGCCACCGGTTGCTAGGTCAACCCATAGGCCGATAAACCATGCGGTGCCGATGTTACATTTGTTAGGTGCGCGCAAAATCCAGAAGATGATGACTAATAGTACAAAATCCGGGCGCAGTTTGAGCGCGCTGCCTGACCAAGGCAATAGTACGCATACAAATGCCACTAGCAGTGAAAGGTAAATGGTTTGTAACTTAGTCTTGTGCATGGGGTTTGTGGCTGGTGCTAGGTTCAGTTGCTACAGCTGGCTGTTTATGTTGAGTTGCTTCTGCTGAGGTGGCCGGCGCCGAAGTCGCTGCGGCTTGCACTGCTGGCGCCGTAGGCGTGTTAGTTACCGGAGCATTTGCTGGTACTTTGTTTGTCGGTGTTTTAGCTGCACCTGCTAGTGCTTGGCTTGCTTCAGGCTTGGTGGTTTTTGCGGCTATGTCATTGTTGTTTGCACGCTGGCTGGCCGCACTGGTGTTGGCAACGCTGTCAGGCTGCGAGATGCTGACAATGAGCACTTGCTTATGATTTTCAATACCACCAGTCGGCACGCAGACGATTCTTGCAAACGGCGAGTCTGCGCTGGTTTGGATGTCTGTCACGGTGGCGACTGCCAGCCCCTTGGGGTAAACGCCGTCAATGCCGGATGTCACTAGCTTGTCACCGGGTTTGATATCTACGTTGGCAGGTAGAAATGGCAAGTCTAGCGTGTTATCGCGGCCATGGCCAAACGCAATGGCACGCAAGCCATTGCGCTCAATCTGGATGGGGATGGTCAGTGATTTGTCCGTAATCAGGGTGACTTCGCTGCTGGCTGGATAAGTGCGCGTTACTTGACCGATTATCCCTTTGGCATCTACCACGGCTGCGCCATCTACCACCTGATGGTTGCTGCCGCGATTGACGACGATTTTCTTGGTAAAAGGGTCGCGTCCTACATGCAGAATTTCGCCAAGCTGGCTGTATTCTTCTAGTGATTGATTGGCAGCTAATAGTTGACGCAGATTGGTATTCTCCAGCGTCAGTGTTTTCATTTTCTGCAGCGAAATCGCCTGCACCAGTGCCTGCTTGCGCAGATATTGATTTTCATTGAGTAAACGGTGATGGGTAGAAAAATACTCGTTGGTTGAGTCGTAAAGCATAGAAGGTGCATTTGCAATAAATTGCAATGGTTGCAATACCACCATTAAGTGCTCACGCGCGGTACCCAGATATTGCAGGCGTGAGTCTGTCGCCATTAATGTCAATGATAGCGCAGAGAAAAACGCCAGACGTGCCAGTGGGCTAGGGCCGCGCGCAAAAAAAGCTGGGGCTTGCTGTTGATCCAGATTTTGATGATAACCGGCCATTGTGAGTACGTTCTGATTCCAAACTTTAATGCTGTTAATTAAGACATAGGCCGTAATAATACGGCCTATTAGGTGCTGCGAGTAAATCTCTTGTCAATCTCAAGACTAAATTTTAACTAGACCTGAAAGCGCTAAACGCCTTGAGAAAATTCAATGCTGTAAGTGAAAGCGAGATTATGCTTGTACTTTAGCTGCTTTTACTGGATAGCTGTTCTTATCTAAGTCTAGTATTTGTCTAGGTCTAGTATTTGCGTGTGATTACTCGTAAGCGAAGATGCTGCCTAGTCTGTCCATTTCCTCTAGGGCGCGACCGCAACCGCGTGCCACGCAGGTAAGCGGATCTTCTGCCACAATCACTGGCAAGCCGGTTTCTTCAATCAGCAGACGGTCTAAATCGCGCAATAGTGCGCCGCCGCCAGTCAGTACCATGCCTTTTTCTGCAATGTCGGCACCCAGTTCTGGTGGGGTCTGCTCTAGAGCTGATTTTACTGCGCCTACGATGGCATTTAGTGGCTCGGTGAGTGCTTCCAGAATTTCATTGCTGGAAATGGTGAATTTACGTGGCAAGCCTTCTGCCAGGTTGCGGCCGGTAACTTCCATTTCTAGCACGGTTGAGCCTGGGAAGGCAGAACCGATTTTTTTCTTAATTGCTTCCGCTGTTGGCTCAGAAATTTGCATGCCGTAATTGCGGCGGATGTAATCAATAATGGCTTGGTCGAATTTATCACCGCCTACGCGCTCTGACTTAGCGTATACGATGCCGCCTAGTGAAATGACGCCTACCTCTGTGGTGCCGCCGCCGATATCCACCACCATAGAGCCGGTAGCTTCTGATACTGGCATGTCGGCGCCGATCGCTGCTGCCATTGGCTCTTCAATCAGGAACACCTGTTTAGCACCGGCGCGCTCTGCAGATTCTTTAATTGCACGGCGCTCAACTTGGGTAGAACCTACCGGTACGCAAATAATAATGCGTGGGCTAGGTGCAAACCAACGTGAATCGTGCACGCGGCGGATAAAGTATTTGAGCATTTGCTCAGTGATGGTGAAATCTGCAATCACGCCGTCTTTCATCGGGCGAATCGCTTGAATATTGGCAGGTGCACGGCCTAGCATGCCTTTTGCCTCAGCACCAACGGCTAGAAGGATTTTTTTGCCGTTAGGGCCACCCTCTAGACGAATCGCGACCACGGATGGTTCGT
Organism: Methylotenera mobilis JLW8; assembly: GCF_000023705.1. Taxonomy (NCBI): domain Bacteria; kingdom Pseudomonadati; phylum Pseudomonadota; class Betaproteobacteria; order Nitrosomonadales; family Methylophilaceae; genus Methylotenera; species Methylotenera mobilis. The sequence goes on along the minus strand of NC_012968.1, from coordinate 2,437,111 downwards.
CTAGAACGATGCCTTTGCCGCGTGAGTAAATGAGGGTGTTTGCTGTGCCTAAGTCGATGGCAAGATCGTTTGAGAAATAACTACTTATAGTGCCTAACATTATGTTTTTCCTGTGGTGTGGTGCTGGTTTAGTGCTGCGTGCTTGGTTAATCCTGAGGCAATCCTCAGTTAATCGTAGATGGCGCGATTAAGGTACACGAAAAATCAGGTTATAATACCGTATATCTTGTTGAAAATTAAGATGCATTGGAAAAATTAAGGTGCACCGGGGTTAATTTCACACAAGTCGCGCTTGGATGAAGACTGCCGGGTTAAGCACTTGTTCCTTGAATTTACAAACAATAGATTAAAAAGGTAAGTTTGCTGCAAACTTATCAAATTTCAACTAACCATTTCGGATTGTTAGAAGCATGGCACTGAGTACTGATGATATAAAAAAAATAGCGCATCTTGCCCGCTTGGAAGTAAGCGATAGTGATGCTGCGGCAACGTTGTCAAAACTGACTGGCATATTGGGCCTGATCGAGCAAATGCAGGCAGTGGATACTGCGGGGATTGAGCCTATGTCGCATTCACAAGACGTGGTGCAACGTTTACGTGACGATGTGGTGACCAAAACCAATCAGCGTGAATCTTTCCAAAAAATTTCGCCAGTGCTGGGCAATGGTTCGGCAGAGCTTGCTGTGGACAGCGGCCTGTATCTTGTACCTAAAGTAATCGAGTAATCGCAATCATGATCAACAGTAGCTTAAAAACATTAGCCCAAATGTTGGCTAATAAAGAAATTTCTAGCGTAGAGCTGACGCAAACTTTTTTAAACCGCATTGACGCACTGAATCCAGCCATCAATGCCTATATTGCTTTAGACCAGGATAAAACCCTAGCGCAGGCGAAGGCGGCGGATGTGCGCATTGCCGCTGGCAACGCAACACCGTTGACTGGTATCCCGATTGCACAAAAAGATATTTTTTGTGCGGTAGGCTGGAAAACCACGTGCGGCTCAAAAATGCTGGAAAACTTTATCGCGCCTTATGACGCACATGTGATTACGCAGTTTGACCAAGCGGGTGCGGTGAACTTGGGTAAAACCAATATGGACGAGTTCGCGATGGGTTCATCCAATGAAACCAGCTACTTTGGCGGCGTAAAAAACCCTTGGGATTTCAGCCGTGTGCCTGGCGGCAGTAGCGGCGGCAGTGCGGCGGCAGTAGCGGCACGCTTATGTGCGGCGGCTACCGGTACCGATACTGGTGGTTCAATTCGTCAACCAGCCTCACTGTGTGGCTTTACCGGTTTAAAACCAACTTACGGCGTGGTATCACGTTACGGCATGATTGCTTTTGCTTCCAGCCTGGACCAAGCTGGGCCGATGGCGAAGTCTGCTGAAGACTGCGCATTGATGATGAACGTGATGGCAGGCTTTGACGAGCGCGATTCCACCAGCTTGAATCGCGAAAAAGAAGATTACACGCGTGATTTGAATAAGCCTTTGCAAGGTTTACGTATCGGCTTGCCGAAAGAGTTCTTTGCCGAAGGTTTGGATGCGGGCGTGGGTAAGGTAATTGAAGATGCCATTGCCGAGTATAAAAAACTAGGCGCTGAAATTGTAGAGATTTCACTGCCGAATACTGGCTTATCTATTCCGGTTTACTACGTATTGGCACCGGCTGAGGCGTCTAGTAACTTATCTCGCTACGATGGTGTGCGTTATGGGCACCGTGCTTCTGAATATACCGATTTGATGGATATGTACTGTAAGAGCCGTGCTGAAGGTTTTGGTGCTGAGGTCAAGCGTCGTATCTTAATCGGTACCTATGTGTTGAGCGCAGGCTACTACGATGCGTATTACCTGAAAGCGCAGCAGATTCGTCGTTTAATCGCACAAGACTTCGAGGAAGCTTTCAAAAAATGTGATGTGATTATGGGGCCAGCGGCACCATCCACTGCATTTAAAGCAGGTGAGAAGGTAGATGACCCTGTGGCGATGTATCTGCAAGATATTTACACCATTTCCACCAACTTAGCAGGCTTGCCAGGTATGAGTGTGCCGGCTGGTTTCAGCACTAGTGCTGATGGTAAAGCCTTGCCTGTAGGTTTGCAGATTATCGGTAATTATTTTGATGAGGCACGTATGTTAAACGTGGCGCATCAGTATCAGCAAGTGACAGATTGGCATGCGGCTATGCCGGAGCTTGATGTATTGGAAGGGTCTAAGTAATGGAATGGGAAGTCGTTATTGGGTTAGAAACACATACCCAGTTAAAAACAAATACTAAAATTTTCTCAGGTGCTTCCACCACTTATGGCGCCGAGCCTAACACACAGGCGTGTGAAGTGAGCATTGCCTTGCCTGGTGTGTTGCCAGTATTGAATAAAGAAGCAGTGAATTGTGCGATTAAGTTCGGTCTGGCAATACATGCTGACATCGCACCGCGTTCTGTATTTGCGCGTAAAAACTACTTCTACCCGGATTTACCTAAAGGTTACCAAATCAGCCAGTATGAGTTACCGGTGGTGGGTAAAGGCGCGGTCACCATACAAGTGCCGGCAGTAGGCAAAAACGCTGCTTATGAAAAGGCAATTAATATCACGCGTGCACATTTGGAAGAAGATGCGGGTAAATCTGTGCATGGCGCGGTAGAGGGCATGAGCGGTATCGACTTAAACCGTGCTGGTACACCTTTGCTGGAAATTGTGACCGAGCCTGATATGCGCTCGGCAGCAGAAGCGGTAGCTTATGCCAAAAAACTGCATGAGTTGGTGCAATGGATAGGTATTTGCGACGGCAATATGCAGGAAGGCAGCTTCAGATGCGATGTGAACGTTTCTGTGCGCCCAAAAGGCACTGAAAAGTTGGGCACGCGCCGTGAAATTAAAAATCTGAACTCATTCAAGTTCATGCAGCAGGCGATTGAGTATGAAACGCGCTGGCAGATTGAAACGCTGGAAGATGGCGGCACCATTCAGCAGGCTACTGTACTGTTTAACCCGGATACCGGTGAAACGCGCGCCATGCGTAGCAAAGAAGAAGCGAATGACTATCGCTACTTCCCGGATCCTGATTTATTACCATTAGAAATTACCGAAGCAGATAAGGCACGCATACAGGCAGAAATGCCAGAGCTGCCAGAGGCGATGAAGGCCAGATTTGAAAGTCAGTTTGGCTTAACTAGCTACGATGCGGCTACACTCACGGCAGACCGCGCACTAGCGGATTACTTCGTGGCGGTAGTGAATGCCGGTGCCGAAGCCAAACCAGCCGCTAACTGGGTGATGGGTGCGATTTCTGCTAAGTTGAATGCAGAAGAAAAATCCTTGGCAGCATCACCTGTGGGTGCGGAGAGCTTGGCGGCGCTGATTAAACGCATCACGGATAACACTATTTCTAATAACGCGGCTAAACAAGTGTTTGAAGCCATGTGGAATGGTGAGGGTGAAGTGGATGCCATTATCGAAGCCAAAGGCCTCAAGCAAGTTTCGGATACTGGTGCGATTGAGGCCATTATCGACGAAGTGTTAGCGGCCAATGCGGCTATGGTAGAAGAGTTCAAGGCAGGCAAAGAAAAGGCATTTAATGCTTTAGTCGGCCAAGCGATGAAGGCTTCTAAAGGCAAAGCCAACCCGGCACAGGTAAATGAGGTATTGAAGCGCAAGCTAGGTGCTTAGTTAGGCTTGATTTGCGGTACTGGCAATAAAAAAATCCTGCGGTTAACTACCGCAGGATTTTTTGTTTATAGGACATACACGGCGTAACCGCGTTAGTTATTTGAACTAATTGTTTAGGCTAGCTTTGGTAACAGTTTGGCTAGTTGCTTGCGAAAGTGCTTACTGATTTCGCAGCGCATTTACTGCGCTTGCCCTGCGGGCTCACTTTTTAGCAAGGTATAGCGCTTCTTGTCCTCCTCAAATCGCTTGCGTGTCTCGCTAATGGCAGCATTTTTATCTTCGATGTTTTTATCCAAGCGGCTGATTTGTGTCTGCTCATCGGCAATGTCAGCTTTCAGATCTTTAGGCACTGTTTTCTTTTTTTGCTCCAAGGTCGCTGCCGTGGCTTTTTTGCTATCCAAGCTCTTTTGATGCGTGGCTCGCTCTTGCTTTAGGTTATCTAAGGCAATTTTATCCAGTTGAATATTGCGCTCTAAGGCTAAATCAATCTCACCCACATTGGTAAATGCGCCTAGCAGTGCTTTGTCTTTCTTGGCTTGCTCGGTTTTGGCTTGCTCTAGTTTGCTAAGTTCATCAGCATTGCCTTTGTTCGGCACGTTGTGTTTAACTGTGATGCCTTGACGGTTAATCTGCGAGTTTTCCCGGTTGTTGTATTGGCTAGGCATGTTGTCACCATAGTGGGTGACGCCATTTTCGTCCTTCCATTTCAGAATCTTGCCGCTACCTTCTGCCTTTGCGTATTGTGCTGTGCATAGCAGTAAGCCCAGTGCGTAAACACTGTACATTACAAACTTTTGGATAGGTAGTGTGGCCGCTTGGCTGGGTTGTTGTGTTTTAGGTTGCTGTCTTAACAATTTCTGCATTTTGTTTGCAATCACCTTTCGCGGCCACATTTAAGTCTGGTTTAATTGAGCTTAGTTTACTAAATCTTGCTCGACTTAACCTTGATTGACCAAGCCTTAAATTAAATCACGCCATATTTTTGTCGATATGCCTCGACCGCATGCAAGTTCTGCGCCATCTCGGTTTTATCGTTTAAATAGGCCAACAAATCGTTTAAATTAGCAATGGCACATACCGGTATTTTGTTGCTATTAATCACTTCCTGCACTGCTGAAAGCTCGCCCAAACCTTTCTCTTGCCGGTCGATAGCAATCGCTACACCACAAGCGGTGGCGCCGCTGGCATTGATCAATTCAACAGATTCACGCACTGAGGTGCCTGCTGAAATCACATCGTCGATGATGAGAACTCGCCCCTTGAGTGGGCTGCCTACAATCACGCCGCCTTCTCCGTGGTCTTTTGCCTCTTTGCGGTTGTAGGCATAGGGTACATTGTGACCATCTTTGGCAAGTGCAATGGCAATACTTGCCGCTAACGTAATGCCTTTGTAAGCTGGGCCAAATAACATGTCGAACGCAATACCTGAGTTTTTAATTGCTTGCGCGTAGAACTCACCCAGTTTCATCAGGCTTTCGCCATCGTTAAACAAGCCGGCGTTGAAAAAGTAAGGGCTTAATCTGCCGGCTTTGGTTTTAAATTCACCGAATTTTAAAACCTCTTTTTGGATTGCAAATGCGATAAAATCTTGCCTGAATTGATCGAGTGGTTGGGTCATGATAGTTTCTGTTAATTATTTGGAATAAAGTTTTGAAGATTATATCGTTAAATTTAAATGGCATCCGTTCTGCAACCAACAAAGGTTTGTATGCGTGGTTAAAAAACCAAGATGCGGACGTGATCTGCATGCAGGAACTCAAGGCGCAAGCTGGCGATATGACGGAGCAAATGCTGAATCCGGAAGGTTATTATGGCTATTTCCATTATGCGGAAAAAAAAGGCTATAGCGGCGTTGGCATCTACTCAAAAACTAAAGCTGACAGTGTGATTGAAGGCTTAGGTATAGAAGATATTGATAGTGAGGGGCGTTATCTGGAAGCCAGGTTTGGCAATCTGAGTGTGGTGTCACTGTACTTGCCCTCAGGCTCTAGCGGTGAAGAGCGTCAGGCATTCAAGTTCAGCGTGATGGAGCGCTTTATGCCACAACTACATGCGTTGGTACAAAGTGGGCGTGATGTAGTGATTTGCGGTGACTGGAATATTGCACACAAAGAGGCTGATCTGAAAAACTGGAAAGGTAACCGCAAGAACTCAGGTTTTCTGCCTGAAGAGCGCGCATGGTTGACTCAGTTGTTTGACGACATGGGTTGGGTAGATGTTTATCGCACCTTGTATCCGGATACGACAGATGCCTGTTACACATGGTGGAGTAATCGCGGTCAGGCATGGGCTAATAATGTAGGTTGGCGTATTGATTACCAGATTGCGACACCAGCTTTCGCTGCCAAAGCGGTATCAACCAGCGTATATAAAGATGAGCGCTTTAGTGATCATGCGCCTTTAATCATAGACTATGCTTAAAAACCTATGCGTCGGCTTGCAGTTCTTTTGCGGTTTCATGCCAGGGCGCAATTTTTAGCAGTAACAGCATGCCGGGGATGGCGATGATAAAGCAGAGTATGAAAAAGTCGCGCCAGCCCATGCTTTCCACCATATAGCCGGTTGCTGCATTGGCAAATGTACGCGGCACTGCGGCCAAACTGGTAAACAGCGCAAACTGGGTGGCGGTGTAAAGTGGATGAGTGGTTTTGGCAATGTAGGCAACAAATGCAGCGGTGCCCAGCCCTACTCCCAGCGCTTCTACACCGATGACCATGCCAAGCCATAGCAATCGCTCTTGAAGGCTGAAACTGGTGCCAAATATATCCAACTCAAGGGTGGCACTGAATGCCGCGGGGTTGCTTGCAGCGTCTGCCAGCCATGCAAAGCCCAAAATGGCCAGCATTTGTACCGCGCCAAAAACCCATAATGATTTATTGATACCCAGCCTGATCATCCACAGCCCGCCAATCAGGCCACCTAGCACGCTTGGCCATAGCCCTGCATTTTTAGCGATTAAACCAATTTCGGTTTTGCTGTAGCCCATGTCTAAATAAAACGGCGTAGCGAGCGCGGTGGTCATGCTATCGCCAAGTTTATAAAGGAAGATGAAAGCCAAAATGAACAGTGCTGATTTTAAGCCGTTGCGTTGGATAAACTCTTTAAACGGCTCAACAATCGCCGCGCGCAAAGTTTTTGGTGCGCCATATTTTAATGCTGGTTCTGACACCAGTAGCGTCATCACTAGGCCTGGCAGCATAAATAGTGCGGTAATAGTAAATACGCTGCTCCACGGCATATGGTCTGCCAGTATCAGTGACAGCGAGCCCGGAACCAGACCTGCAATCTTATAGGCGTTGACATGAACCGCATTGCCTAAGCCTAGCTCTGCATCAATCAAGAGCTCGCGGCGGTAGGCGTCCAGCACGATATCCTGACATGCGCTAAAGAAAGCCACGACTGTGGCTAGATAGGCAATGCTCCATATATCAAACTTGGGGCTAAACGCACCAAATGCTGGAATAGACAGCAGCAATAACACTTGCCATACCACCAGCCAGCCGCGGCGGCGCCCTAGCGGTGGCGTGAAGCGGTCAAATAGCGGCGCCCACAAAAACTTCCAGGTAAATGGTAGGCTGATTAACGCAAATAGGCCTATCGATTTTAGGTCTACCCCTTCAGAGCGTAGCCATGCCGGCAGTAGGCTGATTAAAATAAATAGTGGCAGCCCAGAGCTAAAGCCGGTAAATACGCAGATGAGCATCTTTTTGCTCATCAGTGATTGGCGGATGGTAGGCTGGGCAGCGTTTTGCAATGACATTACTAGGGTTTCAATGACCTGAGTTCTAGATTATTTGGGCTTAAACTACTTGGATTTTAGACGGTACATGGCGAGGCTACCCAGTAGGTTGGGCATGAAGTTCACTTCTTTGCCGTCGGTAATGACGCGGCGTTCAAGTATCTCAATGCCGTGCTGCTGGCAGAAGTAATCAAAGTCGTTAATCGTGCATAAGTGCACGTTAGGTGTGTCATACCATTGGTACGGTAGTGCTTTTGAAACTGGCATGCGCCCTGCTGTGATTTGCATGCGGTTGCGCCAATAGCCGAAGTTGGGGAAAGTGACGATGATTTCTTTACCCACGCGCAGCATTTCCAGCACAATTTCTTCTGTATTGTGCATGGCTTGCAGGGTTTGTGACAGTATCACGGTGTTGAATGACTGGTCTTCAAAGCCTGATAAACCGTCTTCCAGGTCCATTTGAATCACGTTGATACCGTTTTTAACGCAGGCGATGAGGTTGGTATCGTCTTTTTCTACGCCATAGCCTTTAATTTCTAATGAGCTGCGTAAAAATTGTAATAACTCACCATCGCCGCAACCTAAATCCAGCACTTTTGTCCCAAACTTCACCCAGTTTGCAATAATTGCAAAATCTTGGCGGTACTCGGTGACATTTTTTGTAATATTTACATTATTTTGCATGGTTACCACCAACTTCAATGTTGCTTAAATAGGTACGTAAGATAGCGTGGTAATGTTTATCTGGCATTAAGAATGCATCATGACCATGAGCTGCCGTAACTTCTGCATAGCTGACTGTGCTTTCGTTATCAAGCAGCGCTTTTACGATTTCGCGTGAGCGCGCAGGTGAGAAGCGCCAGTCGCTGGTGAATGACAGCACTAGAAATTTAGCTTGAGTTTGGCTGAGTGCTTTGCTTAGATCGCCGCCATAGGCCAGCGCAGGATCGTAGTAATCTAAGGCTCGTGTCATGCGCAAGTAAGTGTTCGCATCAAATTCACCGGCAAACTTATCGCCTTGGTAGCGTAGGTAAGATTCCATTTCAAACTCAACGTTAAAGCCGTATTTGATGTCGTCTTTCAGTTTGCGACCGAACTTTTCACCCATTGCGTCATCGCTTAAATAGGTGATGTGGCCCAGCATGCGCGCGATGCGTAGGCCACGGCGTGGTACCACGCCGTGCTCGTAGTAGTCACCACCGTGAAACTCAGGGTCTGTGATAATAGCTTGACGTGCCACTTCGTTAAACGCGATGTTTTGCGCGGTAAGATTAGGTGCTGAGGCAATGACCAAGGCGTGACGTACACGATCCGGATAGGCGATAGTCCATTGCAGTGCCTGCATGCCGCCAAGGCTGCCGCCGATGACTGCAGCTAGTTGCGTAATCCCAAGTTGGTCTAACAGGCGTGCTTGCGAGTTTACCCAGTCTTCAACTGTTACGATGGGGAAAGCAGAGCCCCATGGTTTGTCTGTGGCAGGGTTGATGCTAACCGGGCCAGAACTGCCGTGACAGCCGCCTAGGTTGTTGACGCCAATCACAAAAAATTTATTGGTATCCAGCGGCTTGCCGGGACCCACTAAGTTGTCCCACCAGCCTGGGTATTTGTCTTGTTCTGAATACTTGCCTGCCACATGGTGTGTGCCTGATAACGCGTGGCAAATTAGCACCGCGTTGGACTTATCGGCATTTAAGGTGCCGTAGGTTTCGTAGACAAGATTGAATTGCGCTAGCACTGCGCCGCTTTTAAGAGTGAGCGGCTCGCTAAAGTGTGCGGTTTGTGGGGCAACAATGCCGATAGAGTTATTTTCAGACATAGTTTGATTATACTATGCCGCACTGCAAAAGTTTATGCTGCTAACGCGCTATATCCCGATGTGTATAAATTTTTGTTGTGTCAGGTCATGGCGATGCCATGCCCCGTTCTTAAAAGCCTCTATCAGTTGGCGCGCCCGCCCTGCTGCCATGCCGTTAAATCCAGGGTGGTCTTGGTCAAGGTAATCGGTCAAGCCGGTGAATGATGCCATTTCCTCACGTGTGACATGTTCATAGCTCATGGTCCATTCAGTAAAACTACGCTGCGTGATGGGCTCTCTAATCAGCTTCACTACATGGTGGTTGCGTTTGTCCAGGCAGATTTTTTCGTATAGGGCATCTACAGTGAGCTCTTCGCCTTCTAGCACCTGAAAAAAGCAATCATCCATATACAGCAGCATGCCGGTGATGCCGTGGCGCTGATTGCAATTTCGTGCTGAATCCAGCAGTGATAGCAATTCATCGTGCGTCATCGGGTGTGTTGCAACGCTGGTGTAGGCTAATAAGATAAGTCGATCAGTCATGGGTTTAATATGCATTGATGATGAAAGGTGCTTACTGTTTCAGACATTTTCTTAGCGTATTTGTTCAGGCGCGGGTGTGTGCACGAGGGGTGCGTTGCTAGTGTAATTTTTTTGTTAGCTGTTGATTGGCATTGCTGTCATGCGCTAACTGTGATGATTTCAGTCCCAGTGAGTGCTCACTATTAGTGGGTTTTTGCCTATAGTGACGCGGTCATTCGCTCCTAGGTCTTTGATGGTCTCGATATCAACTAAGCCGCTTTCTGCCATAAGGTCTGCCACCAAATGCGCTTGATTGTAGCCGTGCTCCAGCATCAGCCAGCCTTGTGGTTGCAGGTGGATTAAGCTGTGCGCGATGATTTCACGTATATCATCCAAGCCATCCACACCAGAAGCTAGCGCCGAGATAGGCTCAAACCTTAAATCCCCTTGGCCTAGGTGCGGGTCGTGCTGCTCAATATAGGGCGGATTACTGATAATGAGGTTAAATCTTTCACTTTCTACCGCCGAAAACCAGTGGCTTAAGCTGAAGCGTACCTGCGTTAAACCTAGTTGCTGTGCGTTGTGTTCAGCTATATGCAGTGCGCCTTGAGATGCGTCAACTGCCGTCACTTGTGTGTGTGGACGGTGTTGGGCGATTGCTAGTGCCACTGCGCCCGTGCCGGTGCCTAAGTCCAGGATTGTGTAGTCTGTATCAGTGGGGATTTTTGCTAAGGCGGCCTCTACCAATGTTTCTGTATCTGGCCTTGGAATTAGGGTGTCTGGGCTAACCTTGAGGTTGAGCCCGTAAAACTCGCGGTAACCTAATATGTAAGCAACAGGTTCACCTGCAAGGCGGCGTGTTAGCAAAGTCTCAAAGTCTGCGCTTACACTGGCTGGCAGCACATCTTGCTCGTGTGCCAGCAGCCAGGAGCGTTTTACCTTGAGTGCGCTCTGCAGCAGCAGTTGTGCCTCGAATTTTGCATCGTTAGCCTCTAGTGCTAAGTGCTGAATTAGGCGCTGTTGGGCTACTAGCCATGTGCTGCGTACAGATTGTGTCAATTAATGGTCTTTGAGAGGTTTTCTATGGCTAGCTATCTGGGGCTAGTTATCTTCACCCAAGCTTGCGAGCAAGTCTGCCTGATGCTCTGCTGCCAGTGCGCCGATCAGTTCGTCCATATCGCCTTCGGTAATGGCATCAATTTTATATAGAGTAAGATTGATACGGTGATCGGTAATGCGGCCTTGTGGGTAGTTGTAAGTACGAATACGCTCTGAGCGGTCGCCACTACCAATCAGGCTTTTACGTTCACTGGCAATTTTGCTTTGCTGTTCGTCCACTTGCTTGGCTTTGATGCGTGCGGCAAGTACGGCAAAGGCTTGCGCCTTGTTGGCGTGCTGGCTACGACCTTCTTGGCACTCTACCACGATGCCGGTAGGTGCATGGGTGAGGCGTACAGCGGAGTCGGTCTTGTTAATGTGCTGACCACCGGCACCTGAAGCACGGAAAGTGTCGATACGCACGTCGGCTGGGTTGATGACCACATCAGAAACCTCATCTGCTTCTGGCAAGATCGCCACGGTACAGGCGCTGGTATGGATGCGGCCCTGGGTTTCCGTATCCGGTACGCGTTGTACGCGATGACCGCCGCTCTCGAATTTGAGTTTTGAATACGCGCCATAACCTTCAATTTTGGCGATGATTTCTTTGTAGCCACCCATTTCGCCTTCGTTGGCTGACATCACTTCAACTTTCCAGCCTTGGCGCTCTGCATAGCGAGAGTACATGCGATATAAATCACCGGCAAATAAGCCAGACTCATCACCGCCGGTGCCAGCACGGATTTCTAAAAAGATGTTTTTGTCGTCATTCGGGTCTTTTGGCAGCAACAGGGTTTGCAGTGCAGCTTCAATCGCTTCAAGTTTGGCTTTGCCTGCTTCAATTTCTTCCTGTGCAAACGCTTTCATCTCCGGGTCGTTAAGCATGGTTTGTGCTTCGTTGATGTCGGCTTCGGTCTGCTCAAATGCACGGTATTGCTCTACGATAGGCGTAATTTCTGCATGTTCGCGCGTTAGTTTGCGGTAATTGTCCATGTTGTCAGTGATGCCCTCACTGCTCATTAAACGGTCAATTTCATCTAAACGCTCGCTTAAATTAGCGAGCTTGGTAATCATGCTTGGTTTCATTGTTTGTTTCTCAAGGTTTATTGCTTAAGTAATACTGCTTAACTTTTAATTTGATATAAGTCTTTTAGAATTTCTTCTAGTTTCGCGTGTTCGTCGCCATGCGTCTTGTTTAAAGCATGGCTAGGCGCATGCAGGAATTTGTTGGTGAGTGCCACGCTCAATGCTTCTAGCGCTTTTTCCGGAGCTTCGCCTTTTTGCAGCAGTTTGTAGGCTTTATCTAGCTCGGCCTTGCGCATATGCTCAGCTTGGTCGCGCAATGCTTTAATGGTGGGAACAGCATCGCGTTTTTTAAACCACTGCATGAAATTTTCAACGCGGGTTTCCACAATCATTTCTGCTTCTACCGCGGCAGTCTGCCGGTTTTCAATACCGTCAGAAACCACTTGCGCTAAATCATCTACCGTATATAAGAAAACGTCATCCAATTCAGCTACTTCAGGCTCAATGTCACGTGGTACGGCTAAGTCCACCATGAAAATCGGGCGATGGCGGCGCGCCTTGATTGCGCTTTCTACCATGCCTAGCCCGATGATGGGCAATGTGCTGCCGGTAGAAGTGATGACGATATCAAAATTGGCAAAGTGTGCAGGTAAATCATTCAGCAGCATGGCTTCGCCATTGATTTTTTGCGCCAAGTTAGAGCCACGCTCAATGGTGCGGTTGGCAATGGTCATGCTTTTGGGTTTTTGCGAGGCAAAATGGTCTGCACATAGCTCTATCATTTCCCCTGCACCAATAAACAGCACTTTTTGTGCGCTGATGTCACCAAAAATACGCTGTGATAGCTTGACCGCCGCGGCCGCCATGGAAATAGAGTTGGCACCGATGTCGGTGTTGGTGCGTACCTCTTTGGCTACTTCAAACGTGCGTTGGAACAGCTTGTGTAACAGGGTGCCTAGAGTGCCGGCGTCTTGGGCGATTTTTACCGACTGCTTAAACTGACCTAAAATCTGTGGTTCGCCCAGTACCATGCTATCTAAGCCAGACGCCACACGGAACGCATGTTTCACCGCTTCATTGTCCGGTAGGGTGTAAATGTAAGGGGCAATCGCGGTTTGCTCGATGTTGTGATACTGCGACAGCCAGGCCAGCGCTTTTTGCGGGTCGTCCGTACTGCAGTACAGCTCGGTGCGGTTGCAGGTAGACAAAATGGCCGCCTCCGAAGCGTCGTGCATGGTCAACTCGCGCAGGGCGCTACCAAGATGCTCGCTGTTAAAAGCGACATGCTCGCGGATTTGGATGGGGGCGGTTGTGTGGTTCACGCCTATAACATATAACTGCATAAGTGTAATTTTGAGGGATTGGACTATCTTAAGCAAGAAGCATCATCTTATTAGTGTGAAATAAGGTTAAAATAACGCTTTAAACTGATTAATAAATTTAATTTGACGGATATTGCCATGGATAAAACTTTTAGAATTGCCCCAAGTATTCTTTCTGCAAACTTTGCCAAACTTGGTCAAGAGATTGAAGATGTGATTACTTCAGGCACAGACATCGTGCATTTTGACGTAATGGACAACCACTACGTACCTAACCTCACTATTGGTCCATTGGTGTGTGATGCAATTCGCGAAACTGCAAAAAAAGTGGGCGCATTGATTGATGTGCATTTAATGGTTAAACCAGTAGATCGCATTATTCCTGACTTTGCTAAAGCGGGCGCAAACATCATCACTTTCCACCCGGAAGCTTCTGAGCATATCGACCGTAGCTTGGCCATGGTGCGTGATTTAGGCTGTAAATCAGGCTTGGTGTTCAACCCAGCTACTTCATTAAGCTACTTAGACCATGTAATGGATAAAGTAGACATGATTCTATTGATGTCAGTGAACCCTGGTTTCGGTGGTCAAAAATTCATCCCTGAAACATTAGAAAAGCTAAAATTAGCACGCGCACGTATCGATGCATACTACGAAAAAACTGGCCGTCAAATCTGGTTGGAAGTAGACGGCGGCGTAAATGCACAAAATATTGCAGAAATTGCACGTGCTGGTGCAGATACTTTTGTTGCTGGTTCTGCAATTTTTGGTTCACCTAAAGATACCGATGCAAATCGCTACAACACCGTAGTGGCTGAAATGCGTGCATCTTTAGCAACTGTAAAATAAGCACAATCATTTAAGATTGCCTAGCCGCTACGATAAGAGCTGCTAGGCGTTCTTAGACCGATGTGTTGGAACTAATCTAGCTTTAAATCAGCGTCATTGAAACTCAAGTAAATCATCATGGGATTTCATGTTAAAGCCGTTATGTTTGACCTTGACGGTACATTGGTGAACACTGCGCCTGAAATTGCTTATGCGGCAAATCAGATGCTGAGCGCATTGAACTTACCAAATAAATCGCCGGCGCAAATCGCGCGTTATATCGGTGAGGGTGTGCAAATGCTGGTTAAACGCTGTGTAACCAACGGTACGCAGGTGGAGCCAGATGAAGCTTTGCTCAACGATGCGCAGGCTTTGTTTTTTGAACACTATGCTCAGAACGTGAGCACTAGCCAGCCATATCATGGCGCGCTAGAAACCCTTAATGAACTCAAGCGCACCGGCTTTAAGCTCGCGTGTGTCACAAATAAACCCGAAAAATTTACACTGCCGTTACTGAATGCGACAGGATTGGCAGATTTTTTCGAGTTGATTGTTTCTGGTGATACCTTACCGAAAAAGAAACCCAATCCGATGCAGCTGCATCATATCTGTAAAAAATTAGGAGTGCTGGAAACAGAATCCATGCTGGTAGGAGATTCTGATACGGATGTAGTAGCCGCACACGCTGCAGGATGCTATATTGTTACTGTGCCCTATGGGTATAATCAAGGTAAGGCAATCGACGAGAGTATGGTGGATGCCACTATCGAGCATTTACCTGACTTAATTCATTTATTAACCTAGTATTACTTTTAAACATAACTTCGAATATGAAGCACAGCGCATACGACTATTTATACGATAAGTTTCTTAATGATTCTTTTAGCTGGCGAGGCTCTTGGCAACGCTAATCTACGAAGCGCAGCGCACACATCAATCATGTGGCGTGCGATTTTTTAAGAACACGATAATTTAGTCTTAGGAAGTTTATGTTAAATACTATTAATCAAGAAGAATTCAACGCCCTGGCAGCACAGGGCTATAACCGCATTCCCCTGGTACTCGAAACTTTTGCTGACCTCGACACCCCGCTTTCCCTTTATTTGAAACTTGCTAACCAGCCTTTTTCATACCTGCTGGAATCTGTACAGGGCGGTGAGCGTTTTGGCCGTTACTCCATTATTGGCTTACCTGCAAAAATGCGCATTGTGGCGCATGGCAAGAATATTCAGGTGCTGGATGGCGATACCGTGGTGGAAAGTGTGGAAAATGCCAACCCGTTGGACTTTGTGAAAAGTTTCCAAGCACGTTTTAAAACGCCGCCTTATGAAGGTTTGCCTAGATTCACTGGCGGTTTGGCCGGTTATTTTGGTTACGAAACCGTGCGCTACATTGAGAAGCGCTTGGCTGACAAGCTAAAGCCAGACGCGATTGCAACGCCAGACGTGCTGTTAATGGTGTCTGAGCAGTTGGCCGTGGTAGATAATTTAAGCGGTAAGCTTTATTTTATTGTTTACGCAGATGCGACTGCACCAAACGCGTACGAGCAAGCTAAGCAGCGCCTAAATGAGTTGATGCAGAAGTTAAGAAGTACAGTCACCATTCCAAAATCTGCTGCTACAGAAAAAACCACAGCTAGCTCAGAGTTTGGTGAAGATAACTTCAAGGCAGCAGTTAAGCGCGCGCAGCAGTATATTCTGGATGGTGACATCATGCAGGTGGTGTTGTCACAGCGTATGTCGCAACAGTTCTCTGCACCGCCGTTATCGCTATATCGTGCCTTACGCAGCCTGAATCCATCGCCTTATATGTTCTATTACGACATGGGCGATCATCATGTGGTGGGCGCCTCCCCTGAGATTCTAGTGCGACTTGAAAACGGCACGGTGACCGCACGGCCAATTGCAGGCACCAGACCGCGCGGCAAGACACGCGAGCAGGATATTGCCTTGGCAGAAGAGTTGCTGGCAGACCCGAAAGAGCGTGCCGAGCACGTGCAATTGATGGATTTAGGACGTAATGATGTAGGCCGCGTTGCGGTGACAGGCTCGGTGAAAGTGACCGATAACATGATGATAGAGCGCTACTCGCACGTGATGCACATTGTGAGCAATGTAGAAGGTAAGCTCAAACCAGGCATGGATGCGATAGATGTGATTAAAGCGACCTTCCCTGCCGGTACCGTGTCTGGCGCGCCTAAAGTGCGTGCGATGGAAATCATTGATGAGTTAGAACCTAGCAAGCGCGGCATTTATGCGGGTGCTGTCGGTTATTTGGGTTTTAATGGTGATATGGATGTTGCCATCGCGATTAGAACCGGCGTGATTAAAAACAACATGCTTTATGTACAGGCTGGCGCCGGCATCGTGGCCGATTCTGTCCCTGAAAGTGAATGGATGGAAACGCAAAATAAGGCACGGGCAGTGCTTCGTGCTGCCGAGTTGGTACAAGACGGTCTTGATATCAGCTAAGCGCCGGTGATGCAAAACGCTATTGCTCAATATCGTTTTTTGACTTTCAAAGGAAAGTTAATTACTTTTGTAGCAGTAGCGTTTGCTTATTTTGTCACCGCTAAACTTGGGCTGATGGTGCCCTATAAAGAGTCGGTAGCAACGCTGATTTGGCTGCCTACCGGTATTGCGGTTGGCGCCATCATGCGCTGGGGGCGTGTCAGTATTCCGGCTGTCTTTGTCGCATCATTACTTGTTGAATTAACTGTTTTACCTCTCACCGCCAGTGTTTTGATTGCAATCACTAATACACTTGGCCCTCTCCTCGCAGCCTACCTCCTGCCAAAATTACGTTTTAATCATCATCTCTATAAGCAAAAAGATATTTTTCTGATGATTGCCGTCGCCTTGATCGGCATGTCCGTGTGCGCGACTGGCGGAACGTTTAGCTTATACATTACCGGGCTTGCTCCAACTGATAAATTATCCAGTATCTGGTTTATTTGGTGGCTGGGTGACAGCCTCGGCGTGCTGCTTGCCCTGCCTTTGGTGCTCAATCTCGGCAGAAAGGGCACTTTCAGCTGCAACGACAGATGCTATCAACTGCTGGCATGGATCATTTTATTTGTCTGCGTTGAGCTCATTATCGTGAGCGCGGTGCCAGATCTCAATAAACAGTTTATTTTATCCATGTTCGTGATTCTGCCCATGCTGATATGGGCCTCCATGAGCTTTGGTTTGGTTGGCGGTTCGTTCTTTGTGATTATTTTATCCAGCATAGCCGTGTGGGTAACATCGCAGGGTAGCGGTAATTTTTACAGCCATGATTTAAGTGAGGGTGTGTTTTCACTGTGGACGTTTATGGTGGCCTTAGTGGTGACCATGCTATTAATTTCCGCTTTGCAGTCTGAGCGTAATTTAGCGCATATGACCATACAAAAAAATGACAAAAAACTGCGCTCAGTGATTGATGGCGCGTTTGATGCCATTGTTACCATAGACTCAGCCGGATTGTTGGTTGAGTTTAACCCGGCAGCTGAGCGTATTTTTGGCTACAAAAAAGAAGATGTGTTGGGTAAATCTATGCCAGACCTGATTATTCCGGCACGCTATCGAAATGCACATCATGCCGGGCATCAGCAATATAAAATGACTGGTGTTACGCATATTTTTAACCAGCGCATCGAGCTGGTGGGGATGCGGGCGGATGGCAGCGAGTTTCCTATTGAGTTAACGCTTACTGCATTAAAAGATAATAATCTGTCTTTAGTCACCGGCTTTGTGCGAGATATATCCGAGCAGAAAAGAGCGCGGCAGGAAATTGAAAATTTTGCGTATTATGACGCGCTAACTAGCTTGCCGAATAGACGTTTGCTCGCAGATCGCTATCAGCATGCCATGTCCATCGCGCAGCGGGCGAAGACCTACTGCGCGTTATTGTTTATTGATTTAGATAAATTTAAAGTACTCAATGACACCAAGGGTCACGATGTAGGCGACCAATTGCTAATAGAAGTGGCGCATCGCATTCAACATACGGTGCGCGCCGGCGACACCGTTGCTAGGCTGAGTGGCGATGAGTTCGTGGTGATACTGGAAAGTCTGGATCAGAATGCCAGCATTGCTTATCAACAGGTGAGCGAGATTGCCCAAAAGCTGCTGGCAGAGCTGAATAGAAATTACTACCTGAGCTTGTTTGAGTTTGCTACCAGTGCCAGTATCGGTGTCACTTTGTTCAATGACAATGCGCTGACGTTTGAAGACCATTTACGGCATGCAGATACCGCAATGTATCTATCAAAAGATAGCGGCGGTAATACTTATCGCTTTTATGACCAGCTCACGCAAGAAAGTATAGAAAAAAACTTTGCATTGGAGGCTGCGCTGGGGCTGGCGTTAGCTAATCAGGAGTTGTATCTGAATTATCAGCCTATTGTGAATGTGGCTAAACAGGTGGTAGCGGCTGAGGTATTGCTGAGGTGGAGCCATCCGACTTTGGGTAATGTCAGCCCGGTAGAGTTTATACCGATTGCAGAAAAGTCGAATCTGATTATTAAAATTGGACATTGGGTGCTAGAGCAGGCATGTGAGCAACTGAAAACATGGGAGGCGAGCCCTGTACTTGGCCAAATCAAGCTCTCGGTGAATATTAGCGCCAAGCAGTTTTTATATATCAACTTCGTGCAAGAGCTGCGCGAGATATTGGCACGTACTGGCATCAATCCTAGTTTGCTGAAGCTTGAGCTGACTGAAACAGCGGTGATTGATAATATGGACGATGTGATCCATAAAATTGGTATCCTGCGGCAGATGGGGGTGCGCATTGCACTAGATGATTTTGGCATTGGGCATTCATCTTTGGTCTACCTTAAAAAGCTGCCGGTGACGCAAATTAAGATTGATCAGTCATTTGTGCATGATGTACTTACCGATTCAAATGATGCAGCCATTATTCAGATGGTGCTGGCGGTTGGCAAAACCATCCATTGCGATATCGTGGCAGAAGGGGTGGAGCAGGTAGAGCAATTCGAACTGTTGCGCGAATTTGGCTGCGACTATTTCCAGGGCTATTACTTTAGCCGGCCAGTGAATGTGGCGAATTTCGAACAGTTTGTCAGTGCTAGTTAATTTGTCTGTGATAGTTAAGCTAAATTCATCAATTCTTAATAATTAAGATGGCGGGGTAGGATATACTGCGGGGTTATTTTTGTGCTGCCATTTATGGTTTGGCTTTAGTTTGGTATGTGTTTGGTCGCGTTGAGCTTAAGTTTAAACTTAATGCGGGCACTTGATACAAGCTAGATACAAATCAGGAGTTAATGGATACACTTAATACATCCATGGAATTTTTCTTACACCTTATAGTCAATTAAGCGTCCTACCTGATTCCAAACAGCTAAAGATATCCCCTAAATTTGACTAAAAAATAATCATAGCGAATAACAATGTTGAAAAAAGTTGCTTATCTCCTTGTGCTCGGTTTTTTGAGTAATGTACCCACTGCCTATGCCGAAACTGATTTGGCACATCTAACGCTGGACGCAGCCCGGCAACTATTTCAAGCAAATAATAAAGAGCTGACTTCCGCGAGGCGCATGGTACAAGGGGCTGAAGCTAACGCCATCACGGCTTCGCAAAAGCCTAATCCTAGTTTGTCCGTTGGTGTTTCCAGCTTTAACCTGAATCGCTCCGCTGGTAATAGAAACCAAAATGGCAGCAACAGCCTATCGGATCAAACGCTTAACTCCAGCGTGCAGGTCAGCCAGTGGATAGAGCGCGGCGATAAGCGCGAGCTACGTATGGCGTCTGCTAAGAATGCGATTAAAGCATCCAATTACGACTTGAAAGATGCGGAACGTCAACTGTTATTGAGCTTCAATGATGCTTATTACGACTTAGTGTTAGCGCAAGAAACGGAGAAAATTCTTGCGAGCAATCGTGCTTCCTACGAAAAAGCCATTCAGGCAGCTGAGCTCAGATTAAAAGTCGGGGATATTGCTGCGAGCGACGTAGCCAGAATGCGCGTAGATTTGCTAAAAATACAAAATGACATACGCCAGGCAAAAGCCAACCGCGAAAAGGCGCAAGCCAACCTGGCTTATATGATGGGGCAGGAAAATGAGGCCGCGCGTTTGTATGCGCAAGATGGCTGGCCGGCACTGAGTCAGGCTGTCAGTACGGTGCAAGATGTGGATGCCCGCCCTGATGTATTAGCGGCTGATGCACGGACTAGGCAAGCAGAAGAGAATCAGCGCCTCGCCAATGCCTTAAAAACGCGCGATGTGAATATTGCGCTGCAGTATCAACGCTTTCCCGGACAAATGCCAGGTTCTGACACGAATACCATTGGGGCAGCGATTACTATCCCTTTATTTACCAATTATGAATATCAAGGTGAGATTGCCAAAGCGGAAGTAGATCTGACATCGGCGCTGGAAGCAAAACAGCAGGCGCGAGCCTCCGCGGTGAGTGAGATTTCACGTGCCCGTGCAGATTTAAATGCAGCCTTGGAAAAAGTTAATCGTTTTGACACGCAAATTTTGACCGAAGCACAAAAAGCCGCAGATGCTGCCGAGTTCGCCTATAACCACGGCGCTACCGGTATCACGGACTTGCTGGATGCACGCCGTATACTGCGTTCAATACAGCTAGATGCCGCCACCGCCCACGCTGATTATGCAAAGGCACTGGCAGCATGGCAAGCGGCAATAAAAACAGAAGATTATCAAAATTAAGTATTCATAAGGTAAGCACATGAAGCACGGATTCAACTCTTTACTCACAGTTCTCTTGGTTGGAGCCGCTATCGTGCTACCGACCCCACTCTTGGCCGGCCCCAAGCCCGCGCCACATGCCAAAGCCGAAAACGAAGTAATTTTAAAAGAAAACTCTGCGCAAGATGCTAATTTAAAAATTGAGCCAGTGGTTGAAGTACTGGCCTCCACCACTGAGCCATTGAATGGCAAAATCAGTTTTGATGAAAACTATACTTCACGCATCAGTTCCCCAGTCTTAGGGCGTGCCATCAAAGTTCAGGTGCAATTAGGTGATAGGGTAAAGGCTGGCCAGGCCCTGTTGACGATTGATTCGCCAGACCTAGGCTCTGCTGTGGCTGATTACCGCAAGGCAACGGCTGATTTAGACCTTAAAAGAAAAGCGCTAGAGCGCAGTAAGCTGCTGTTAGATGGTGGCGTGATTGCGCACAAAGAGTATGAGGCAGTACAAGCTGATATGGCGCAATCTCAAGCTGAGGCTACGCGTACCAAATCACGCTTACACAACTTGGGCATTGACCACGCTAGCAGCAATGAAAGTTTTATACTGAAAGCACCGATGGCAGGCATGGTGGTAGACCGTCAGGTCAACCTCGGTAATGAAGTGCGCCCCGATGCACCTAACCCGCTCTTTATTATTACCAACCCAGATCATCTTTGGGCAATTATTGACTTGCCAGAGCGCGATCTTAGCAAAGTCAGCCTAGGCCAAGCCTTGAGTATCAAGGTGGATGCTTATCCTGATGAGGAGTTTCAAGGCAAAGTACAGTCTATGGGTACCATGCTGGATCCGGTGAGCCGTCGCGTGCAAGTGCGTTGCTCGGTAGAGAGCAAAGGCAAATTACGCCCAGAAATGTACGCCAAAGTTACCCCGCTTAATATGACGCAGCAAAAAGTCATTCGCATCCCTAATAGTGCGCTGATTACAGAAGGCCTGTATAGCTTTGTATTCGTTGAAACCAGTCATGGCCATATTCAAAAACGCCGTGTCACGTTAGATTTACAAGGGCGTGATTACGCCACGATTAAAGAAGGCCTCAAAGCTGGTGAGCGCGTGGTCACTAAAGGCGCTATTTTGATTAACTCAGAGCTGGCCGCGGATAAATAATGCTAGAAAAACTCATTACCTTTTCGCTGCAACAACGTACCTTTGTACTGATTGCAACGTTTATCCTCATTGTCGCCGGTATCGTCTCGGTGCAGAACCTGCCAATTGAAGCTTTTCCTGATGTTGAGGACGTACATGTCGGTATCGTGACGCAAGTGCCAGGCTTGGCACCAGAAGAGGTGGAGCGTGTGGTGACGCTGCCGATTGAGCATGGGATGAGTGGTGTGCCGAATTTGTCGCAAATGCGTTCGGTGTCTATTACCGGCTTATCGGTGGTGACACTGACTTTTTCTGAAAAGACCGATGACTATTTTGCCCGTCAGCAAGTGCTGGAAAAACTGCAGGCCGTCAGTCTGCCACCGGGTTACCAGCCTACGCTAGCTCCACTCACTACGGCGGTGGGTGAGATTTACCGCTTCTTGGTAGAGGCGCCTAAAGATATGCCGCAGCGCGAGGTGCGCGCTATTCAGGACTGGCAGATTATCCCAGTGTTGAGAACGGTGCCCGGTGTTGCTGATATTACTAGTTTTGGCGGTGCGGTCAAAGAGTACCAAATCAAGCTGGACCCTTACCTGCTCAAGAAGTACAACCTCAGCATCGATCAAGTTAATCAGGCACTCAACAACGGCAGTAGCAATGTAGGTGGCGGCCTCATGCACCGGGGCGATGAGTCGCTGGTTGTGCGTTCATTAGGTTTATACCGCTCGCTGGATGACATTGCCGAAACGGTGATTGTATCGAGTGCAGGCAAACCTGTCTTGGTGAAAGACGTAGGCGAAGTGGTGATAGGCAATCGTTTCCGCTCAGGTATCGTGGCCTTTAACAATCAGGATGATGTGATTGAAGGCATAGTCTTGATGAACAAAGGCCAGAATCCGGCTAAGGTGATTGAAGCCTTAAAAGCCAAGGTGGACGAGGTAAATGCCAAGTTGCCAGAGGGTGTGAAAATCCGGCCTTTTTATGACCGTACTAGCTTGATTCACCACACCGTACACACCGTGACCGAAAACATGATTGTTGGCGCGATTCTGGTGGTGGCGATTCTTATCATCTTTTTGCGTAACTGGCGTGCCGCGCTTATCGTGGCGGCAATTATTCCGCTGTCGCTGTTGTTTGCCTTTATCGTCATGGATATACGCGGCGTTTCTGCTAACCTGATTTCATTAGGCGCGGTGGACTTCGGTATTATTATCGACAGTGCGGTGGTGCTGGTGGAGGCACTTATGGTGAAACTGTCACTGGCGAAAGTAGATGAGTTCCCCCATCACGGCACGCATTCATGGCGTGTTACCACGCTCAAAAATACGGCGATTGAAATGGGACGCCCTATCCTGTTTTCAAAAGTGATTATTATTCTGGCCTTCCTGCCGATTTTCACGTTCCAGCGCGTAGAAGGTAAAATCTTCTCGCCCATGGCGTTTACCTTGAGTTTTGCTTTGCTAGGCTCAATTTTGCTCACGCTCACCCTAGTGCCAGCGCTCATGTCTTACTTAATGAAGCGCACCGACATGGCTGAAAAACACAGCTCATGGATGCATAACGCACAAGAGTGGTATCGTGGCACCCTGCTCAAGGTGGTGAAGGTACGCATCCCTGTGATTGTGGCATCCGTTTCTTTACTGGTGCTGTCCTTGGTGTTGTCACCATTGTTGGGCTCAGAGTTCTTGCCCAAGCTGGATGAAGGCAATATTTGGCTCACCATCAGCATGCCACCTTCTACCGGCTTAGAAAAAACCAAGGAAATTGAACGCAATATTCGCAGCGTGTTGACCAGCTATCAGGAAGTGAATTTGGTGGTAAGTCATGTTGGGCGGCCTGATGATGGTACCGACCCTAAAGGCCCCAACAATATTGAAATATTGGCGGACTTAAAACCTAAAGACAGCTGGAAGTTTAGTAATAAAGAGGCGCTGATTGCTGATATTTCCAGCAAGATCCATCAAATTCCGGGTATTCCAACCAACTTCTCGCAAGTGATTCAAGATAGCGTGGAAGAGGCCTTGTCTGGTGTTAAAGGCGAGATTTCCGTCAAAATATTTGGCCCGGATCTAGCAGTGCTGGAAGAAAAATCAGACCAAGTGGCCACTGTACTCAATTCGGTGCAAGGTGCTACCGATGTGGCGGCTATCCGTATTTCTGGTAACTCGGAACTGGATATTACTTTAGATCGCCAAAAGCTGGCACGTTACGGCATGAACGTGAATGATGTGAATGCTTCAGTGCAAACGGCATTGGGCGGTACCACGACCAACACATTCTATGATGGCGACCGCCGCTTTGATGTCACGCTACGTTTGGCCAGAGATTACCGCGACTCGTTGGATGATATTAACGAACTGCCAATTGCCTTACCCAATAACGCCGGCACGATTCCTTTAGGGGAAGTGGCTGATGTCACGATTAAGCAAGGCGCATCACGCGTGGCGCGTGAAGGGGTTTCTCGCATTGTGGCAATCAAAGCCAACTTGATAGACCGTGACCAAGGTAGCTTTGTAAAAGAAGCGATGGCCAAGGTGAAGGAGCAAGTCAAGCTACCACCGGGCTATACCATGACCTGGGGTGGTCAGTTCGAGAACCAACAGCGCTCAATCAAGCGCCTCAAGGTGATTGTTCCGCTTTCATTAATGCTGATTTTTGTGGTGTTATTCGGCGCCTTCCGCTCGGTGCGCAACGCACTGCTTGTGTTGTTGATGATTCCGTTCAGCTTGATCGGCGGTTTTGCCGGCTTGGCGTTAGCTGGGTTGCACCTATCTATTTCGGCGGCGGTGGGTTTTATTGCGCTAGCCGGTATATCGGTACAAAACGGCGTCATTATGGTGGAGCAATTTAATCATCTGCTGTTAGAAGGCCGTAGCATCGCAGAAGCTGTGCTGGAAGGTGCGGTGGTACGCTTGCGTCCGATTCTGATGACCGCGCTAATGGCCGGTTTGGGCTTGCTACCAGCAGCACTGTCGCACGGCATCGGCTCAGAAACGCAGCGTCCTTTCGCGGTGGTGATTGTCGGCGGCCTAGTTACCGCTACAGTTTTCACCCTGTTGTTGTTGCCGTTACTGTTCCCGCTGTTCTTTAGTGAAGAAAAATATAAGGGTGATGTAAAAGGCACGGAGCCAGTCACCGGTGATGAGCAATTAAAGCCGCATTAATGCTAGCTAAAGGCTATGCCAAATAAAGGCATAGCCTGTTTTGCGTGGTGTTGATCAAGCTATTTTTTCAGGTATCAACTGAATAAAACGTTCACCCCGAGTCTGGTTTTAGTGGATATGGTTTTGACAAGTTTGCGCTTGATAAGACACGCTTACTTCTCGGCAATCCAGTGTCCAGACTTCCCGCCCTGTTTTTCTAGCAGTTTTATATCCGCAATCACCATGCCTCTGTCTACTGCCTTACACATGTCGTAGATGGTGAGTAAGCAAGCACTCACTGCGGTGAGTGCTTCCATTTCTACACCTGTTTTGCCATAAGTTTCAGTGGTAACGGTGCAGTTGATGCTGGATAGTGCTTCATCTACATCAAAACTCACCGCAATGCGCGTGAGGAAAATGGGATGGCATAGCGGGATAAGGTCTGAGGTTTTCTTTGCAGCCTGAATCGCGGCGATTCTGGCAATGCCAAGTACATCCCCCTTTTTGCTGGTACCGGATTGAATCAGGGCCAGGGTCGCTGGCAGCATGCTGATGTGGCCGCTGGCGATGGCAATACGATGCGTTTCAGCTTTTTCTCCGATGTCGACCATATGTGCCTGGCCGTGTTGATCAAAGTGGGTAAGTGGGTTGGTCATTTTGAGTGTCTCGGTATTTAGGGTGTTGCCGTGTTGAACTGCTTGGGCTGATGGCGGATAATTTGCGCAGAATTATGAAACATTCAACTACAAACGTTATCATAGTAATGATGAAATTAACTTTACCTACCATTAGATTATTAGCCATTATATTATTAGTTGTAGCCGTTGCGCATGGTCATCTAGCAGTAGCCAATGAATTGCCAGATTTGGGCGATGTTTCTGCCACGGTGCTTTCACCTTTGCAGGAGCAAGAAATTGCCGAGCAGATTTTGCGCCAGGTGGCGGTGAGCGATGAAGTATTAAATGATGTGGAAGTCACTGATTACCTGCAAAGCTTAGGTGGGAAGTTAGTGGCGAATGGCCCGGACAAGCGGCAGAGCTTTAACTTTTTTGTGGTGCAGGACCCATCCATCAACGCCTTTGCTATGCCGGGCGGGGTGATTGGGGTACATACCGGCTTGATACTTGCCGCGAATAGTGAATCTGAGTTGGCCAGTGTGCTTGGGCATGAAATCGGCCACGTAACACAGCGTCATTTGGCGCGTATGCTGGCCTCGCAAAAGTACGATACATTTAAGAACTTGGCTGGTATTGCGTTAGCATTGCTGGTGGCAAGGTCTAACCCGCAGCTGGCGACGGGAGCGCTCACGGCATCTTCTGCCATAGGCGTGCAAAATCAGCTCGATTACACACGAGAGCACGAGCGTGAGGCGGATCGTATCGGTTTGCAGATTTTAGATTCGGGCGGTTTTGATGTACGCGCCATGCCAGAGTTTTTTAAAACCCTGCAGCGCGGTTCGCGCTTTGCCGAGGGTAACGCACCTAGCTTTTTACGTACCCACCCTTTAACTTCAGAGCGTATTGCGGATGTGACTAACCGTGTAGAGCAGATGCACTATAAGCAAGTGCGCGATAGCATAGAGTTTCAGTACGTAAAAGCTAAGCTACGAGCCACGTTGGGGGGCGATCAGGCGGCGATTGATTTATTTGAGCAGAATATTCGTGAGCAGCGTTATGCCAATGCTGCGGCAGAGCATTACGGTCTAACGGTAGCGTTGTTACGTAAAAGCGCATGGGTAGCGGCGGACAAAGAGCTGGCCTGGCTGCAGAAAAATGCCGCGCCACACCCCATGATTGCAAGCTTGGCCGCCCGTTTAGAAGTGGCTAGAGATAAGCCCGCGGCCGCTGCAGAAAGATATGCATCAGGCTTAAGAAGTTTCCCGGATAGCCGTGCCTTGATTTATGGTTATGCCGAGCACTACCTCGCTACCAGGCAGGCAGAGCCGGCGATACAGTTAGTTAAGGCTAAACAGAGTTTGTACCCAAATGACGCATATTTCTATGACTTGCTGGCCAAGGCTTACACTATGCAGCATAAAGTGCTGCTCAGTCACCAGGCGCAGAGCGAGGCTTATTTTAGGAAATATGATCTGGCGCGTGCTATTGAGCAGATGGATTTGGCGGCGAAAGCAAACGATGGTGATTTTTATCAGCAATCCATTGTGGAGGCGCGCTTAAGGCAGCTTAGGCAAATGATGGGCGATGACAAAAAGGCAAAACTGTAGGGGGTGATATGCAGCGTAGAAGTTTCTTATTAGGTATGCTGACACTGATTGCGTTAGCGCCGCTCAAGCTATGGGCAGCATTATGGAATAAGCCTGCGTTTGAAGCGGTGAAAATCAACGATGTCAGCAAGTATTTAAATATTAATGCCGAGATTTCCTCGCAGGATATCGTGATTATCGCGCCCGACCGTGCCGAGAATGGTGCCATTGTGCAGGTGGAAGTGCAAAGTAAGATTGAGAATACCGAGGCGATTGCGATTTTAGTCGAGCATAACCCTACGCCGCTGATTGCCAATTTTATGTTCAGTAATGGCGCTGAGCCATTTGTGATTACACGCATCAAAATGGCAGAAACCTCAGATCTGAAAGTCGTCGTAAAGGCTGGCACGCAATATTTCACACGCAGTAAAAATATTACGGTGCTAGAAAATGGCTGTGGCTAACATGGATGCGGGCGATCTTGTTTCACGCAGTGGTAATCCCCACAGCATACTATCGCGTACTTAGGAGCTTACATGGATAGCAACATGAAAATGCGCGCCCAACTGAAGGGTGACTACACTGAAGTGAAGGTGTTGATGAGTCACCCCATGGAAACCGGGCGCAGAAAAGATGACCATGACCAATTAGTGCCTGCACATTTTGTGCAGTTGTTGACGGCTACCTTAAATGGCAAGCAGGTAATCGAGGCACAGTGGGGTACGGGCATTGCTAAGAATCCCTACTTAACCTTTAGATTAAAGGGGGCCAAGTTAGGTGATGTGGTAGAAGTGACGTGGCATGATAATTTAGGTGAAAGCGCCACACAAAGTATTGCCGTTACCTCGGTTTAAGGTGGCGGAGAGCTTGATGCAGTTTAGGCTATATTCATTGTAAATCACGATATCAAAGTACGGCAGCATAGTTTTATCATAAATTTAATTTATCAATATCATTAGAATGATATATTGGATTTATTAATTTTCGGTCTTTATAATTCAAACCATGAATTGATCGCTTTATTAACCATTTTTTTAATCAATAGATAGGAAGAACGATGTCATTAATCAATACACAAGTACAACCATTCAAAACCGAAGCTTTCCAC
The DNA here is from genome assembly GCF_000023705.1 of Methylotenera mobilis JLW8. NCBI lineage: Bacteria > Pseudomonadati > Pseudomonadota > Betaproteobacteria > Nitrosomonadales > Methylophilaceae > Methylotenera > Methylotenera mobilis. The sequence goes on along the minus strand of NC_012968.1, from coordinate 2,408,850 downwards.
AATGGTAAATTTGTTGAAGTGAGCGATGTAAGCATGAAGGGTAAGTGGTCTGTGGTAATTTTCATGCCGGCAGCATTTACTTTTAACTGCCCTACTGAAGTTGAAGATGCTGCTGATAACTATGCTGAATTCCAAAAAGCAGGTGCAGAAGTGTACATCGTGACAACTGATACGCATTTCTCACACAAAGTATGGCACGAAACATCACCAGCTGTGGGTAAAGCAAAATTCCCATTAGTGGGCGACCCTACACACAAATTAACACGTGCATTTGACGTGCATATTGAAGAGGAAGGTCTGGCATTACGTGGTACTTTCGTGATCAACCCAGAAGGCGTGATCAAAACTGTAGAGATCCACAGCAACGAAATCGCACGTGACGTAAAAGAAACACTACGTAAATTGAAAGCTGCACAATTCACAGCAGCTAACCCAGGCCAAGTTTGCCCAGCTAAATGGCAAGAAGGTGCTAAAACATTAACACCATCATTAGACCTAGTAGGTAAGATCTAATTATTGTTGTAAGCAAAGCAGTACTGCGCTAACGAGCAAACATCTCTTAGCGCAGTGAAATAACAAGGGCATTATTCAAAAGATAATGCCTTTATTTTAAGTAGCGTTGGTTGTGTTACGTCACACCAAACTAAAAGAATTTAAAGAAGAGAGCAATCATGGCATTAGAAACTGGTATCAAAACCCAATTGCAAACCTATTTACAGATGTTGCGTGAGCCTATCGTGTTGGCTGCGTCATTAGATGAAACACCAGCCGCACAGGAAATGCGTGAGCTGCTGGAGGAAATCACCAGCATGTCAGACAAAATTACGCTGACGATGGAGGATGATGCGCGCAAACCATCATTTGCTGTAAAGCGTGGTGCAGGTCATGCCGAAGCAAATAAAGCGGTCGGTGTGCGTTTTGCTGGTATTCCTATGGGTCATGAGTTTACCTCTTTAGTGTTGGCGCTATTGCATACGGGCGGTCACCCGATGAAGCTAGAGCCAGAAAAAATTGCGCAAATCGCAGCGATTGAAGGTAGCTTCCATTTTGAGACTTATATTTCACTGAGCTGCCATAACTGCCCAGACGTAGTACAAGCCATGAATATGATGGCGGTGATTAACCCCAACATCACCCATGTGATGATTGATGGTGCGCTGTATCAGGATGAAGTTAAAGCAAGAGAAATTATGTCCGTGCCAACCATTTACTTAAATGGTGAGGTGTTTGGCGCAGGCCGTATGGAACTAGATGAAATCCTGCCAAAAATCGATCTTGGCGCGGTGGCGCGTGAGGCGAAAAAGCTAGATGCACAAGCGCCTTTTGACGTGTTGGTCGTGGGCGGTGGCCCTGCGGGTGCCTCTGCGGCTATCTATGCGGCACGTAAAGGCATACGCACTGGTATTGTTGCCGAGCGCTTTGGCGGGCAGGTGATGGACACCTTAGGCATTGAAAACTTTATTTCGGTAAAGGAAACCGAAGGGCCAAAACTAGTAATGGCGCTGGAAGAGCACGTAAAAAGCTACGATGTAGAAATCATAAACTTGCAGCGTGCGGTTTCACTCACTGAGCCAGGCAAGCATGGCAACAAAAACGAAGATTTAATCGAGCTGAAACTGGAGAGCGGTGCTACCTTAAGAAGTAAATCGGTGATTCTGGCTACCGGTGCACGCTGGAGAGAGTTGAATGTGCCTGGTGAGAAAGAGTACCGTGGCAAAGGCGTGGCTTATTGCCCACACTGTGATGGTCCGTTATTTAAAGGCAAGCCAGTGGCAGTAGTCGGCGGTGGTAACTCCGGGGTAGAGGCAGCGATTGATTTGGCCAACTTTGTTGACCATGTGACCTTGCTGCAATTTGATACCGAGTTAAAAGCCGATGCCGTGTTGCAGAAGAAATTACGTTCTTTGCATAACGTGACCATCATTACCAGCGCACAAACCACTGAGGTGACGGGCGATGGTAACAAGATGAATGGCTTGACGTATACCGACCGCGTCACAGGTGAGTCTAAGCATTTGGCGTTGGATGGTGTATTTGTGCAGATTGGTTTAGTGCCGAATAGCGATTGGTTAAAAGGTACTTTAAACCTGAGTAAGTACGGCGAAGTAGAAGTGAATCACCATAACGCAACATCGCTGCCAGGCGTGTTTGCTGCTGGCGACGTGACAACTACCCCTTACAAGCAAATCATTATTGCCATGGGTGAGGGGGCTAAAGCTTCATTAGGTGCGTTTGATTACTTAATTAGGCAATAGCTGGGATTAAGCAGTAACTAGCGATAAAAAGGCGGCTTTTCAGCCGCCTTTTTTATTTATTCATGTTTGGTTTTACAGGTGCTAATACCAAGCATGCCGTAAGCAGGGCAAAAGTTAATCAGCCCAGTCACTAGCGGCACCACACCTATCCAAGCCCAAACTGGGCCGTTTGCAAATAATGCCCAAGCGATTAAAGCAAGCCCTGCAATAATACGCACGACACGTTCGGCTCCACAAATGTTAGCTTTCATCATGCAGCTCCTTGAGTGAACACTGACACAGAAGTCAGAGTGTTCAGTGTACGCCCAACTGATGCAGTATGAAAGTGGCTGTATTGATGCCGCTGCTAGTGAGCGTCGGTAATGCCTGAAGGCTGATAATACTTAGCTTCAGATAATATTCAGGCGCCGTTAATGCTGGCTACCGATAATACTAAGCGCCACTGCCTCTGCGACTTTAATGCCATCCACACCAGCCGACAAGATGCCACCGGCATAGCCAGCACCTTCGCCGCAAGGATATAAGCCTTTGGTGTTAATGCTTTCCAAGCTGTCGTCATCACGTTTGATACGGATGGGTGAGGAAGTGCGTGTTTCTACACCGGTCAGTACCCCATCAGCTAAGTCAAAGCCTTTGACCTGTTTGGCAAACTCCGGGATAGCCTCACGAATCGCGGTAATGGCAAATTCTGGTAACACCGATGCCAGGTTGGTGAGGTGTACACCTGGTTTGTAAGACGGAGTGACTTCACCAAACTGCGTAGAGGGCTGGTTTTGCAGAAAATCACCGATTAGCTGGCCAGGCGCATGGTAATTGCTACCGCCAGCGATAAATGCCTGGCTTTCCAACTGGCGCTGTAGTTCCATCCCTGCCAGCGGATGGCCAGGGTAATCTTGCTCTGGCGTGATACCTACGACTATGCCCGCGTTGGCATTGCGCTCATTACGGCTATATTGACTCATGCCGTTAGTCACCACGCGGTTAGGTTCTGATGCTGCGGCAACCACAGTGCCGCCAGGGCACATACAGAAGCTGTAAACTGAGCGGCCATTTTTTGCATGATGTACAAGTTTGTAATCGGCTGCGCCTAGCTTGGTGAGTAAGTCCTCACTGTAGCTCTTGCCGTATCTGGCTTTGTCGATAATAGATTGCGGGTGTTCGATACGGAAGCCAATCGAAAACGGTTTGGCTTCAATGTAAATGCCGCGCTGGTGCACCATTTCAAACGTATCGCGTGCGCTGTGGCCTACTGCCAACACCAAATGGTTGGTTGCTAGGCGCTCCCCGGTTTGCAACACCACGGCTTGCACTTGATTATTTTCAATCACGATATCATCCACACGGCTTTCGAAGCGGATCTCGCCACCTAGCTCGGTGATGGTTTTGCGCATTTCCTCTACCATCCCCACCAAACGGAAGGTACCGATATGCGGGTGGCTGACGTACATGATTTCTTCCGGCGCGCCGGCTTTGATAAATTCTTGAATCACTTTGCGACCATAGTGCTTAGGATCTTTAATTTGGCTATAAAGCTTACCGTCTGAGAACGTACCGGCGCCACCTTCGCCAAACTGCACGTTGGACTCCGGGTTGAGCGTACTTTTACGCCATAAGCCCCATGTGTCTTGTGTGCGCTTACGTACTTCTTTGCCGCGCTCCAATACGATAGGTTTGAAACCGGCTTGCGCCAAGATAAGAGCGGCAAAAATGCCAGCTGGGCCAAAGCCCACGATGACAGGCCTTAGCTGCGGTGCTACCTCGGTAGTTGCCACAAATTTATAACTGGTATCTGGTGCTGGTTTAACGTGTGCATCTTTGCGGAACTTGGCGAGTATTTTTGCTTCGTTCTTCACCTCTACATCCAGGCTGTACACATACAAAATGGCATGTGATTTACGCGCGTCTACGCCACGTTTGAAAATCTCAAAATGAATTAAATCACTTCCCGCAATTTCCAGGCGCTTCAGCAAAGCGGCTTTAATTTCGTCTGTTTGGTGGATTAAGGATTGTGCGTTCTCAATCGGGAGTTTTATTTCACTAATACGTAACATGTGTGGTCACTTTAATAAGGGGAGTGTTTATCTGCCAATGGGGTGTGATTTTACAGCATGTTGGGCCTGGCGAAAAATGCCATGATTGCGCTGGGCTAGCTTTGCTAAGGTGAGCGTTCATTGCCCAAATATACGTACCTAAGCCGGCGTTAAGCTAGGCTTGCAGGTTGTGCTGTAACAGTTTCTTGAGCATAGGTACGGTCACCGGTTTTTTCTCGGTGAGTGACCATACATCCAGCGCATCCAAGACGGCCATCAGAGTTGGCAAGTCGCGGCGCAGGTAGCGCAGGCAGTACTCCACCACTTCATCCGGCAACTTCATGCCACGTTCTGTGGCATGCGTTCTCAGTGCTTGTGCCTTTTCTTCATCGGTGAGCGGGTGCAGTTGGTAAACCAACCCCCATGCCAATCTGGTGGCTAAATCGTCGCGCAGGTTCATTTGCATAGGGGCAGCAATGCCGCTAGAAATCAGGATGCCGCCAGAGGAGCGCAACTGGTTGAATTGGTCAAACAGTGCGATTTGCGCAGCTTCATCTAGTGTATGCGTGTCATCTGCAATAAATAGCGGCAAATTAGATTGTCGAGCCATGCGTTCGCAGGCTTGTAGCAGGTGTGACTTGCCGCTGCCTTGTGCACCCCATAGGTAGATAAAACGCGCCTCTTCGGCGTGAGTGAGTGCTTGCTTTAGGCTGAAAAGTGCCTCTGCATTTTGCCCCTCGATAAAGTTATCTAAGCTAGGTGGTGGCAGTGGCTGAATATCCAGCAATAGTTGCTTGGTCGGGGATTTGTAATGATGCTCCGTGCTATGCATGCTGCTAACCTAAATAAAAGTGACTGCTAAGATATTTTTGTTTGGCGTGCCTGAAGCCGACGGCAATCGCGGCCGATACGGGCAGCGCCAGTAGTATGCCGGCAAAGCCAAATAATTGGCCACCAGCCATCAGTGCAAAAATGACTACAAGCGGGTGCAGGCCGATGCGGTCGCCCACCAACCATGGTGTGAGTGCCATGCTTTCCACCAATTGCCCAATGCCAAACACAATCAGCACCGGAATGAGATCGTTGAGGTTGCCGTATTGTAATACGCCGGAAATGGCTGCCAATGTTAGGCCTAAGCCAAAGCCTAGGTATGGAATAAAGCCTAATAAGCCGGATAATATACCGATAGGTAGTGCAAACTCCAAGCCGACTAACCATAAACCAGTGGCGTAAAAAACGCTCATCAATAGCATCACGGTCAGCTGTCCACGTAAGAACTCGGCGAGTACAGCATCAATATCAGCGGCAATTTCCTGCGTTTTGCCTATCAGTGAACGCGGCAATAAAGTGCTGATTTTTTGTAACAAAATATTCCAGTCTACTAGCAAATAAAACAGCACGAGCGGAATCAACACCACATTACCTAGCCAGCCGATAATGGTCATGCCGTGGCTGCTTAAGCTCAGCGCAATATTCTTGGCAAAGTTGCCGGTAGTTTTCCAGTTTTCGGTAAGGATAGCTTGAATCTGGGTTGGATCGATCTCGGTGCTGATGCCAAAGTTCTTTTGTAGCCAAGGTTCTAGGCTGGTTTTTGCGGTATTTAAATACGCAGGAATCTTCTGTGATAACTGCACAAACTCATGTTGCAGCAGTGGAATCATGATCAGCAAAATGATAGTCAGCACCGCGAACAGCAACACTAGAACTAACACGGTGGCGATGGTGCGACTAGGTTTGAATGAAAGTTTTTTTGCGATGCTATTGCATTGAATTGCTTCAATCTTATTGACTAAGGGGTTGGCAATGTAAGCCAAGATGGCCGCAATTAAAAATGGAGTAAGGATAGGGCCCAGCAGGTAAATGATGCCAACAACCGATAAAACCGCGACTAGCCAAGCGGTATTTGTGTGTTTGTTCATTCTGCGCTTTCAGTAAAGTGTGACTGTTTTGTAAAAGCCAGTGTTTTCCGGCCTTCAACATTTCAGATAACTAAGCATTTCGGTTAAAATAGCATTATAACGATAGAACACAATTTTTGTAGAAAGCGAGAACCCCCTTGAGCGCCAATAATTCAGATAAAACTTCAATTAGCTACCGCGATGCCGGAGTGGATATTGAAGCGGGTGATGCATTAGTTGAACAAATTAAGCCGTTTGCCAAACGCACGATGCGCCCAGAAGTATTAGGCGGGATTGGTGGTTTTGGTTCATTGTTTGCGGTGCCGCAAAAATTTAAAGAACCAGTCTTAGTTTCTGGCACTGATGGCGTGGGTACTAAGCTTAAATTAGCGTTTGAGCTGAACAAGCACGATACCGTGGGTATTGATTTGGTAGCCATGAGTGTAAACGACATTTTAGTGCAAGGCGCAGAGCCACTGTTTTTCCTAGATTACTTTGCTTGTGGCAAACTGGAAGTTGGTGTTGCAGCGCAAGTGATTAAAGGCATTGCCGAAGGTTGTGAGCAATCTGGCTGTGCATTGGTAGGCGGTGAAACTGCAGAAATGCCAGGTATGTACCCTGCCGGTGAGTATGACTTAGCCGGTTTTGCCGTGGGTTGCGTAGATAAAGCCAACTTGATCAGTGGCACAACCATTGCTGCGGGTGACGTAGTGTTGGGCCTAGCTTCCAGCGGCGCACACTCAAACGGCTATTCGCTGATTCGTAAACTGATTGAAAAATCAGGCATTGATTTTGAATCTGACTTCCACGGTAAAAAATTCAAAGACGTGGTGATGGCGCCTACGCGTATCTATGTGAAATCATTATTGAAACTGATTGAGGCAATGCCGGTTAAAGGTATGGCGCACATTACCGGTGGCGGTATTACCGAGAACATTCCACGTGTGTTGCCTGAAGGTTTAACTGCTGAAATTCAGGCGTCAGGCTGGGAGTTGCCGCCGCTGTTCCAATGGCTGCAAGCACAGGGCAATATCGTGCCGAGCGAAATGTACAAGACATTTAACTGTGGTATCGGTATGGCAATTGTCATGGCCAAAGAAAACGCAGCAGCAGCGAAAGCATTACTTGAGGCTGCAGGTGAGACCGTGTTTGAAATTGGTCACATTCGTGCACAAAATGCAGGTGAAGCACCTACGATTGTTGTCTAGTCTGGTTGTTAAAGTCGTTAGAAAAACTGCTTGTCGTGTAACAAAAGCAGCGCTGATGCGTTGAGCATGATGTGTCTTAAAATGAAGGAATTTTAGTGATGAATCAAATCAAAGCATGGGGCTTAGCGTTTGTGGTGAGCATGGGCGTACTGGCGCTCATGCCGCAAGCAGTTGCTGCTAAGACAAAAGCACCGAAAGAGGCAGCGGCAAAATTTACGATACCGAAAAGTATTAGCGCCACATATTTGGTGACTAAAAATGGCGACCCATTTGCTAATGTGCATGAGCAGTTTACGACCACTAAAAACACTTATAAGATTGAAAGTGTGACTAAAGGTATTGGTGTGTACGCTTTGCTCGGTGAGCGTAAGTTAACTAGTACTGGTGAAATCACGGCACAAGGCTTAAAACCCAGCCATTTTGAGTTGCATCAGGGTAACCAAAAAAAGAAATCATTATTTACTGATTTCGACTGGGCAAAACAAAGTCTGGTGATGACAATTAAGGGCGAGCAAGAAACCTCGCCACTCAAGCCTGGCACGCAGGATTTAGCGAGCTATCCGTATCAGTTTATGTTTATGCGCGCTTCGTTGAAAAATACGATTACCGTGCCGCTAACAACCGGCAAAAAACTGAAACAGTATGCCTACAAAGTAAGTGCTGACCTCAAAACCATAGATTGTGCTGGCGTGCAGTATAAAACCCTGTATTTGACACCAACTGAACACGAGGGCGCAGAAACCAAAGACCTATGGCTGGCGACAGAGCAGAGTTACGTACCAGCGCGTATTCTGGTGATAGACGAAGATGGACAAAAGCTAGAACAAACCTTAACCGAGTTGCGTATCCAACAATAGTAGTGGCATTGTTTAACGTATGCCTCATGGCTAGGCTATTTACCAAGTAATTAAAAATATAAGTAATTTTAAGAATATACAAAGAGAATCAATATGACGCCTAATTTAATTCGGCAAGCTGCAATCGTTTTATCTAATCTACTGACGTTTAGTAGCCCTGCTGATGCGAAGTTAAGTGAGTTTTTCCGTAATAACCGTGACCTAGGTACCAAAGAGCGCGCATTTGTGGCAGAGAGCGTGTACGGCGTATTGCGTCGCTTACGTTTCTTAAGCACAGTTACTGCCAACGATGAGAACGATCCAGATGACGCACGTAAGCTGATTTTAGCTTGGTTATTACGTGTGCAAGGCATGAGCATTCGCGAGTTAGAGCCTATGCTAAATGAGCAGCAAAAAGAGTGGGCACATTTGATTAAAGCCAAATCTACCGACAATTTGCCATTGGCAGTGCAGGCAGACGTGCGCGATTGGCTGTGGGATAAGCTGGTGGCCCAATACGGTGAGGCTGAAGCCTTAACTATTGCGCGTAGCATGCACGAGCAAGCCACGTTAGATTTACGCGTGAATACCATCAAGGGCACACGCGACGAAGTGCTGGCCAAGTTTATTGCCGAAAATACCTCGGGTGAAACCAATGTGACGAAAACCCCTTACTCACCACTTGGCATTCGTATGCCAAATCGTATGAATATTGGCCGTCATGTATTGTTTACTGAAGGCAAGATCGAAGTGCAGGACGAGGGCAGTCAGCTATTGGCACATTTGGTTGCTGCCAAGCGCGGCATGATGGTGGCGGATTTTTGTGCTGGTGCTGGCGGCAAAACACTGGCGATAGGCGCGCTCATGCGCAATACTGGCCGCATCTATGCGTTTGATGTGTCTGAAAAGCGCTTACATAATTTAGGGCAGCGCTTGAAACGTTCAGGCTTGAGCAATTTGAACGCACAAGTCATTAGCAGCGAAACTGACCCTAAATTAAAACGCTTAAATGGCAAATTTGACCGCGTGCTGGTAGATGCGCCATGTAGCGGCTTAGGCACGCTACGTCGCAACCCTGATCTGAAATGGCGCCAAACGCCAGAAGATGTGGCTGAGCTCAATGTTAAACAAACCAATATTCTGGCACGCGCAGCTAAGCTAACCAAAGTTGGTGGCCGTTTAGTTTATGCCACCTGTAGTTTGCTTAGTGATGAAAACGAGAAAATTGCAGAGCAGTTCTTAGCTACGCACCCTGATTTTAAATTGCTGAATGCCGCCGAAATTTTGGCGCAGCAGCAAATTGAACTGGATACAGGTGATTACCTAAAACTGCTGCCACACTTACATAATACCGATGGTTTCTTTGCTGCTGTGTTTGAAAAAATGGGTGCTACAACCGCGCCAGCGCCAAGCGAAGGCAATCCAGTTGAAGCTATGCTAGAGGCATCCTCTGAGCCAGAGCTTAATTCAGTGATTGAGGAAGTGGCTGTAGAAGAAGTGCCGGCTAAAGCGACTAAAAAGGCAGCTGTTAAAAAAGAGCCTAAGCCTAAAGTAGCAAAAGCGCCCAAAGATGACAGCGCGACCAGCGCTAAAGTGAGTAAGGCAAAAGCCAGTACGACAAAAGCAAGCACGGCTAAAACAAAAGTAGTTAAAGCCTAAGTCCAATAGGGTAAGATCAAAAATCTTACCCTTTTTTATTCAGCTGTAGGCGCTTCGGCGCTTTTTTCTTATGTAAAGGCATCGCAGGATGAAGTGGCCTAGCCTCAATTTGCAAATATTATTGGCATCCATCATCGGTGTAGCCTTAGGGCTTTATTTCCATGTGTTGGGTACACAGCATGCACTGGTGCAAGTAAGTTTGTATAGCGCTAGCTTGGTGGGCACCTTGTTTATCGACCTGCTCAAAATGATACTAGTGCCCTTGGTGTTTTGCTCTATCTCCATGGGCGTGGCTAATTTACGCCAGCATCAGCAAATGCACAAAGTATGGGTGAGCACTATGCTTTATTTTGTGACGACCACGACGCTTGCCATCATCTTAGGTTTGCTGGCGGCTAATTATTTTGAGCCGGGCACTGGTTTGCATGTGGCGATGTTTAAAGATGCCATGCATGGCTTTGAGGCAAAGCAGCTGCCGCTGCCTGAGTATTTTGCACAATTCTTACATAGTTTGTTTGTAAACCCATTTGCTGCCCTGGCGAAAGGGGATGTGCTGGCGTTGGTTATGTTTGCGCTTATTTTGGGTGTGGCGCTAGTGGTAGGTGGCGAGCGCTTTAATCAGCTGCGCACGTTATTGCAAGAGGCGCTAGACGTGACCATGCTCATTGTGAGCTGGGTGATGTACTTGGCACCGCTCGGGATCATGGCGTTGCTGATTAAATTAGTCGCGGTGCAGGATATCGCGGTACTTCATACGTTGGCCAAGTTTGCAGCAGTGGTTGTAGGTATCACCTTGCTGCATGGCGTGGTGGTGTTGCCATTGCTTTTATATTTAGTGACAGGCAAGTCGCCGTTATGGTTTTTCCGCGGTAGCCGTGATGCTTTGCTCACGGCATTTGCTACCAGCTCCAGCTCTGCCACACTGCCCGTGACCATGCGAGCAGCCCTGCAGATGCAAGTAAGGCCGGAAATCGCAGGTTTTGTCGTGCCGTTGGGCGCCACTATTAATATGGATGGTACCGCGCTGTATGAAGCGATTGCAGCCATTTTTATCGCTAATTTGATGGGCGTGGAGTTAAGCTTGGTACAGCAGATGATCGTGTTTTTCACGGCAATGATAGCGGCGATGGGCGCTCCCGGTATTCCGAGTGCTGGCATGGTAACAATGGTGATGGTATTGCAGTCGGTAGGCTTGCCTGCCGAGGCTATCGCAATTTTGCTGCCGATAGACCGATTGTTGGATACTGTGCGCACTAGCGTGAATGTGCAGGGCGATATCGTGGGTAGCTTAATTGTGCAAAAACTGACGGCGGATACACCGCATTAAGCCCTTATCAATCTGCATAGCTAGTAGCTTGCTATGCAACTACTGATTACGGGCTGCTATGCAACCATATAGATTAGGTACCCTCACTCAGGGTGGTATAGCTTATAGATGGGGCTCTGGATGGTAGCGGCGCGCATGTAAGCGACTCACCCAGCCGATTAGCAATGAGTAAGCGGCTGGTACCACTACCAAGGTCAGCAAGGTGGAGGAAACCATGCCGCCTATAATTGCGACAGATAATGGCTTATTGGTTTCAGAACCAGCACCTAAGCCAATGGCCGCCGGAAGCAAGGCCAAAATAATGGTCAGCGATGTCATCAGTACCGGGCGCAGACGCACCGGGCAAGCTTCTTGTAGAGCGGCATTGATATGCGTGGTATTAATCACGGCACCGCTCTCCCTGACTTTATCTAATAGCTGGTTGGTTAAGTCTACTAGCAGAATCGAGTTTTTCGCGACCAAGCCTATCAGTAGCACCAGGCCAATCATGGAGTACATATTGAGGCTATCTCCCGAAATCAGCAATGCAATTAACCCGCCGATAATCGCTAATGGCTGAGCCAGCATGACTAGTAACGGCTGCAGGAATGAGTTGAACTGGCTAGCCAGCACCATGTATAGCAGAAGAAACGCCAGTGCAAATACAAACTGTATATTTTTCAGGGTTTTACCAAACTCTTCGGCCTGGCCTGTGAGCCTAAGCGTAAACTCAGGCGGCACAATCTTAGCCGCAGTGTCTTTGACCAAACTTACGGCCTCGCCTAGTGGCATACTAGGGTTGGCGTAAAAATTAACGGCATACTGTAAATCGTAACGACCAATCACCGCAGGCCCTAACTCTTGTTTAAATGCTGCCACCGCATCAAGGCGTACCAGTTCACCGTTTGCGCTACGTAGGTAAATTTTGCTTAAATCCTGCACGTTGTTTAGGTCACCTTCAGCGGCCTTGATACGTATGTCGTAGCGCTGGCCGTCACCAGTGGCTTCATTGTATTTGGCAACATTAATGCCGCCTGCATACAAGCTGATAGCCGTGGCAATCTCCTGAGCATTCAAGCCTAATGTAGCGGCGCGTGCGCGGTCAATATCCACATTGAGTTGTGGTAAGTTTAGCTGTACGTCTACATCTACTTTGCCCATAGCTGCATTGTTGGCGAGCGTTTGTTGCAGTAGTTTAGAGATGCTGCCTAGTTCTTGTAGGTTGTTACCAATTAAATTGAATTGTAGCTTTTCTGAACGTTGCCCACGTACCACAGAAGGCGGAGCCGCCATGGCGCGCGCACCAGGGATCTGGTCTAGTTCGGTTTTGAGCTCTTTGATCAAGGTTTGTTGGCTTTTGGCGCGCTGCTCTTTGGGCTTGAGGCGCACATTCACGCGGCCTTCATTCACCTGGCCACGTGAGCCGGTACCTATGGTAGAAAAATAGCTGTCAATTTCGGCAGTATGATTTTTGAGTATGTTTTCTACCATTTTTAGCCTGGAGTCGGTGTAGTCAAGGCTGGAGCCTAATGGCGTTTTTAGGCTGATGCTAAAGCTGCTTTCATCCGATTCTGGTACAAAGTCTTTTTCTACATATTTGAGTGTAAGATAGCCGGATGTCGCTACAAAGATGGCGGTGAAAATCAGTACAAAAGCGCGATGCTTTAAGGTGATTTTTAGCAGCTTTTTATACTGTGTATCTAGGTAGTCCAAGCCGCGCCCAGTAAGTCTGTACACGGCGTTTTCTTTGTGCGTTACGCTTAAGTAGCGTGAGCACAGCATGGGCGTGAGGGTCAGTGATACAAATAGCGAAACCAGTACGCCAAAGGTGACCACCACGGCAAAAGACTTGAAGAACATGCCGATGACGCCGCTCATAAAAATTACCGGTGCAAAGATACATACCAGCGATAAGGATGAAGCCAGCACGGCAAACACGACTTCATTACTGCCGTGTCTGGTGGCTTGCGAGCGGAACAGTGCTACTTTGGCTGGATCTTTGAGATCGGCCGGGCTTAGCGCCTCACCTACCTCACCTGACATATGGCGCAAAATACTTTCGCGTACCACGATTGCGTCATCTACCACTACGCCGATAAGCAACAGTAAGGCGAGCAGAGTCATGCTATTAAAAGTGTAGCCAGCAAAATACATGACCGCGATTGCGCCCAGCAGCGATACCGGAATTTCCAGACAAATCATGACAGTGGAGCTAAACGAGCGCATGAAAATCAGCACAATCAGGGCGGCAAACAGGGTGCCTTCTACCAAATGCTCTTTCAGTGATGCCACTAATTGATTGATGAAAATGGCGTCGTTGGTTGAAATTTCCAGGCTGAGCCCGGGCGGCAGATTGGGGCGTATCTCTTGGTCTAATCGGCGCTCTACTTCTTTAATAATCTCTACGGTATTGGCATTAGCGATTTTTACCATGCCTAGGCCCACGGTGGGCTTGCCGTTGTAGCGTGCGATTTGGCGGTTGTCAGTTAGTCCATCTTCTATGCTGGCTACATCGCTCAGGCGAATGGGCATGCCATCTTTTGTGCTAACAATTAAAGCGGAGAGTTCTTTAATGTCATGAAACTCAAGGTCTAGCTTTAATAACTGTTCGGCGGTGGCGCTGACCAGAAAGCCGCCCGGCAGCTGGATATGTTCGCGATTAAAAGCATCTACCAAGTCTTGGGCGCTTAGTTTATAAGCCGCCATGCGCTCAGGGTTCACATTGACGCGAATCACGCGGTCGCGGCGCCCACCGATGGAGACTTCGCCAACGCCGTTAATCGTTTCAAATTTCTTTTTTAGTACGTTATTGGCGTAGAGGTTGAGCTGCTGTATGGTGCGGTCACCGCTCAATGCCAGCCAGATGACGGCTGAAGCATTGGTATCAACCTTTTGGATGGTAGGCGGGTCAGCATCTACGGGCAGGCGACGCAATACCTGATTTACCTTGGCTTGCACCTCGTTGTAGGCCACATCAATATTTTTATCTAAAGCAAAAGTAATGCTGATACTGGAAACACCGGGTGAGGAGGAGGATTGAATATGCTCAATACCGGGTGTGGTATTGATGGCGGATTCAATGATGCTGGTGATGCTGGTGTCCACGACATCGGGGTTGGCGCCACGCAGGGTGGTGTTGACCATAATGACCGGGAAATCGATGGCTGGCAGGCGGTCTACGCCGATACGGTTGTAGGCGATAATGCCAAACAGCACGATGACCCCAGATAGCATCCATGCAAGCACATGGCGTTTAATTGAGAGTTCAGGTAGCGTCATGAGATGATGGGTTTATGGTTTGGCAGAGTTGTCGGCGATTTTGATTGGTGCTTTGTCGGTGAGAAAACCTGCACCATCAACTACTACAGCATCGTTTGCTTGCAGGCCGCTGGTGATTTCAACCAGCCCGTTCTGGTGGGCGCCGGTGGTGACGATGGCTTGCTGGACCTGATTATCTTTTACCACATAAACCACTTGACCCGCTGGGCGTAGCACTACGCTTTGTTCCGGCACCATCATAGCCGCGCTACGCTCAGCTAGAATCACGCTGGCATTGACGCTGGCGCCAGCCTGCCATCCAGCTACGTTTTTAACGTCAGCAATCACAATAATGCTGCGATTGCTGGCAGTAATCAAAGGCTTTAACTCGCGGATCACTGTTTCAATCGGGGTGCTGCTGGTAGGGGTAGTGAGGCGTAATTTTAAGCCGGCTTTGAGTTGTGTACCTACGCGCTCAGGGAATGGGATGTAAGCGCGTAGCAGCTTATTGGAAACGATCTGGACGATAGGGTCGCCCACTTTTACGTACTCGCCCGTGTCCACAATCTTCTTTTCCACTACGCCGTCGGTAGGTGCAAAAATTCTGGTTTTTCCCGTACTGTTGCGTATGGTATTGATGCGCGCTTTAGCCGCGGCTAATTGTTCTTTTAATGCCTTTTGATCAGCCAGGCTGGTGTCCACGGCATTTTGCGAGATGAACTTTTTATCGACTAAAGCCTGATTCCTAGCAACAGTTTTCTCCTGATTGCTGAGCAGTGCTTCAATGCGAGCTACTTCAGCCTGCGCTTCACGCTCTTGCAGGTTGAAATCGGTGGGGTCCAAGCTGGCAATCAGCTGGCCTTGTTTTACCGTGTCGCCTGGGCTGACATAGACTTTGATGATGCGCGCGGCGACCTCTGCCGTGAGTGTGGGGTCAATTAAACCTTCTAGTGAGCCTATGCCATCCTCTGTCATTTCTACTGGCGTGTTCTGCACCGTGGTCACGGTGACTAGCGTCGGCTTAGGGCCGTTTTTCTTATCCTGTTTGCTGGCGTTGTCATCTTTTGCACCGCAGGCAATTAGTATGCTGATAAGCAGCGTCGAAACGGCCAGACTAAAAATTCTTTGCATATATTGGTAGTGATTAATGGTGGTGATGGGTTAATTTTTGCCAGTCAAAATAAGGGCCAGGGTCAGTTTTTCTGTCAGGCGCGATATCGGAATGCCCTACTATAGCTTGAATCGCATAGTTGCGCTTGAGGCTGGCTACTAATTTATTCAGGGTTTGGTACTGCACTTCTTCAAACGCCTCAAAGTCCGAGCCTTCAAGTTCTATTCCGACTGAAAAATCGTTGCAGCGTTCACGCGTTTGCCAGTTGGATTTACCCGCGTGCCAGGCTCGTTCTAAGCAAGAGACAAACTGTATCAGTGTGCCGTCACGCCGGATTAAAAAATGTGCTGAGACCTTGAAACTATGGATAGTTGCATAATACGGATGTTCATCGGGGTTGAGCTGGTTGGTGAATAGCTCAATAATGCCATTGCCACCATATTGGCTGGGCGGCAGGCTGATGTTATGAATCACGATCATGCTGATTTCGTGGTCAGGGCGCGCATCGAAATTGGGCGATGCAATTTGCTGCGCCTGTGTTACAAAACCATCATTATTTATCGTGTAATTTTCCGCCATTGCTAATTTTATGCTGAGTTCAGTTTAAAATGCCAACATTAATGATGTGATGCTTGAAATATAAGGAAATTTAAATGGTATTTTTAGAACTGTTACTGATGCTGATCGTGATTTTAATCGCGGCAGAGGTGTTTACCAATGCGCTGGAGCATTTAGGCGAAAAGCTAGGCATCTCCGAAGGGGTGACTGGCTCATTATTTGCAGCTGTGGGCACTGCGTTGCCAGAAACTTCAGTACCGTTGCTGGCATTATTAGCGGGTACGCAAAATGCGGCGACCAATGAAGAAATCGGCGTAGGGGCTATTTTGGGCGCGCCGCTGATGTTGGCTACGCTGTCTATCTGTTTGATGGCGGTATCCGTGTGGCGCAGTAGAGGGGTTAACGGACATCTGCGCCCTGAGCGCACGGGCCTTGCGCGTGACCTGAGCTTCTTTATTGCGGCATTTAGTTTTGCCGCAATTGCCATGTTTGTACCGCATAGTTTAAGCGCAGTGCGTTATGGCTTAAGCTTTTCTATGGTGATGATTTACTTTGTTTACGTGATGCTAACCTTGCGCGCATCCAAAGCGCTGGTGGAAGATGGCCACGCGACCGAAGCTGGCGGCGACATGTTTTTATGCAAGCTTGGCCTGCCTAATAATATGGGTATCATTTTTGTGCAGCTGTTCTTGGGATTAGCGCTGCTGGTCGGGGGCGCTAAAGGCTTTATCAGTGGTGTAGAAGAAGCTTCGCACTTGCTTGGCATTTCAGCTTTGCTGCTATCGCTGTTGATTATTCCTATTGCCACAGAGCTGCCAGAAAAGGTGAACAGTATTTTATGGATACGCAAAGGTAAGGATACGCTGGCTTTTGGCAACATTACCGGTGCGATGGTGTTTCAAGGTACGTTGTTACCGGCTATCGGTATTATGCTCACCCCGTGGGAGCCGCGCCGTGAAGTGTTATTAGGTATTGTACTAACATTAGTAGCGGCTATTTGGTTGCGCTATCTGGTGCAAAAAGGTGGCTTGCGCGTTTGGCACTTGTTGGTAAACGGTGCGATTTACGTCACTTACCTATGCTTGGTGCTTGCTTAGGCTGGCGCTTACGAGCTTAGTGCTTACTTGGTTTTGGCTGTTACCTCAGCTTAGCTAGTGCTAGGCTGAGCTATTGCTGCGCTGATTGGTGCAGTAATAGTGGGCGGGAGTCTTGATTGCCAGATAGTTGCTGGATAATCGATTGCTGAGTATCAGCCTTCTTCGGTGTCTGCTTCTAAATCGGTATCAGCCTCTTTGGACAGGCCAAGCTTGGCAAGGCGGTAGCGTAAGGTGCGGAATGTCACCCCCAGTAGCTTAGCTGCGGCAGTTTTGTTGTGGTTGGTTTTATCCAATGCCTGAATAATGGCCTTTTTCTCTATCTCTTCCAGATAGTCCGTCAGGTTGATTTCGCTAGTGTTGCGGTCATCAAACATAGGGCTGGTGCGCACGTCCTGCCCCTCTGGGCTGCCTTCGGTCAGCACATCCTCTACGATGATGGTTTGGCCGTCACACAGAGCTAGCGCACGCTCTAGCATGTTCTCCAATTCGCGCACGTTGCCCGGAAATGGCAAGCTGGCAATGTAGGCTTGGGCTTGTGCATCTATTTTAGGTGTTGCGATGTGTTGCGCTTGGCACAGCTTATTCAGCAGCATTTCGGTGAGCAATGGGATGTCGGCTGGTCGGTTACGCAGCGCAGGCATTTTGAGTTGAATCACATTCAGGCGGTAGTACAGGTCTTTTCTGAATTGGCCTGCATCCATCATTTCGGTTAGATTTTTATGCGTAGCGCTAATAATGCGGACATCAACCGCATCTTCGTTGGTGCCACCCACCATGCGCACTTTCTTTTCCTGAATCGCGCGTAGCAGCTTGACCTGCATAGCGAGCGGTAAATCTGCCACTTCGTCTAAAAACAGGGTGCCACCACTGGCAGCTTGGAATAGACCCTCTTTATCTTGATTGGCGCCGGTGAACGCACCCTTCTTGTAGCCAAAAAACTCACTTTCCATCAGGGTTTCAGGAATGGCGCCGCAGTTGACTGCGATAAAGGCACCGTCGGCACGCGAGCTGTTTTGGTGGATGAGTTTTGCCGCTAACTCTTTACCACTGCCAGACTCGCCACTGATATAGACTGGCGCTTGGCTGCGCGAGACTTTAGCAATCATGGTACGTACATGCTGAATTGGCTCAGAGCTGCCTATCATGTCCAAGGTGTTGGGTTTGCTTTGGCCGGACTTTGCGCTGAGTTTGAGTGCAGACTCAATCACCGGGCGCAACTGCTTGAGCGAGATAGGCTTGGCCAGATAATCAAATGCGCCGGCCTTAAGCGCACATACTGCGTTGTCGGCGCTGGCATGCGCGGTGATCACAGCAACCGGCAGACCAAAATGAAATTCATTGATATAGTTAACTAAGTCTAGGCCGGTACCGTTGGGCATTTGCATGTCGGTAAGGCACAGCGCATAGGGGCGCAATTTCAGCATGGCTTTGGCCTCTTCCACGCTGCTGGCGCTATAGGTATCAACATCCATGCGCTCTAGCGTCATGGCTAGCAGTTCGCGGATATCGGTTTCATCATCCACAATTAAGCAGCTAGGTCTTTGTTGCATACTAAAAATATGGCCCTTAGTTGGTGGTTTGTAACTGTAGTGTAAACGCGCTACCCTCGTCTAGCTTTTGGTACTTTAAACGCGAGCTATTCGCTTCGGCAAGCTCGCGTGAAATATAAAGCCCTAGGCCGTTGCCCGTGGTTTTGGTGGTGTAAAACGGCTCAAACAGCTTGTTGCGATTTTCTTCTGCCACGCCTTCACCGTCATCTATTACTTCCAAGTTTAAACCAGCACGCCCACTTTTTGTACAGTTTAACTTTAAACTGCCCACTTGTTTACGGCTATGTTCCCAGCCATTTTTGGATAAATTCCACAAAATCTGCATCAAATGGCGCTGGTCATAAGTGACAAATAATGCGTCCTTGAATAGGCTGATCTGGAAATGATTGGCCGGTATTTTCTCTACCGCGCAAAACTGCGTGTAAAAGTCTAGGATAAATTGGTTGAGTTCAAACTTCTCTTGGTTGGTGCGGTCGCGGCGGTTGAGTTCCAGCACGTCTTTAATAATCTTATCAATGCGCTGGATATTGTCGGCGATGATTTGCAGCATACGGTTATTTTGTGTGCCAAAGTTTTCTTCTTGCAGCAATTGGTTGGCATGGCTGATGGCGCTGAGTGGGTTGCGGATTTCATGCGCGATATTGGCGGTGAGACGGCCCAGGGCGGCCAGCTTGGATTGCTGGGCGGCAGACTGAATCTGGCTCCAGTCCTGAATAAATATCACCGCACCGTGCAGTCGGCTGTCGTGGTTGACAGGCTCGAACCTGAGCTTGAGTTCTTTATTGTTAATTGAAATAATCAGATGCTCGTTCGCTGTATCAGCGTGCATCCAGCGCGTAAATGCATTGGCGATTTCGATTGCGCTGTCATTTAACTTAACCGTTTCCCCATCATCGGTTTGGGTTGCACTCAAGAACGACATGGCGGCCGAGTTGTGGTGGCGAATATTCAAAAACTGATCGATCACGATAACGCTATCTTGCATCTCTTCTGTAATCAGCGCATTCACTTGTGCCAGGTTTTCTAGGTCAACCCCGCGCGCTGAAGCTAGCGCCTCACTTTGCAGGATGCGCTTGGCAAAGCTGTAGCCTAACCAGGCTGTGGCAAAGCAACTCAGGCTCAGCATTACAGGATGGCTGTAGCCCGAGATTGGCAGATCCCATTTTGCGATTTGGTAACTTTGCTCCAGTAGCAAGCCTATGGTAGCAATCGCGGCATAAAACAACGCTAAGCGCCCGTTACTGATGAGGCTGGCAGTAACAATGGTGATGATCAGCAGCAAGCCTAAACCACTTTGCATGCCGCCAGCTGCATGCATAATGGCAATGATGAAAAGTATGTCTATGATGATTTGCACCGGGTTAAAAAACACCAGTGCGGAAGACTTGAGCGGCGCCACAATCAACATTGTGAAACTGAACAGAGAGTAGGCTAGGGATAAGCTAAAGAACAATGAGGCATCTTGCATTTCGCCCCAGTTTTTTTGCCCAAGATATAGCGAGAGTAATACAAAAATCAGGCTGAGAATTAGTCGGAAAACATTAATAATGCGAATAGTACGCGCCTGTAGTGACAGATCACTTTGTGAGGTTAGGTGTTGACGAAGCATGAGGTCCATCATGGGCGTATGTTGAGTGTAAGTGTTTTGTGATAGTTATCTTGGTTAATTGTTAATGGCATGCTTATACGTCGGATTTAATGTGTGCCTTGGAGCAGTAAAACTTACCTTCGACTAAAAACGCTTCAGACCTAGGTAAATGCACATGGCATTGCTCGCACTCCACCATGCTCTCTATATTAGCCTCTTCTCGCTTGTCGCGCTCTGGCGTTCGGTATGCTTTGGCGTTTAGGTTGCGTTTAATTACTTGGATAACTAGTCCAATCACGATAGCCCAAAAAATTAGTTTCCACATAATGAATGTAACTCAAGTGTTAAATGGTTAAGTTTAGATTGTAACTAAAACCGCCGTTCGTGTCGGTTTTTTAATCAGTGCGACTTTTGCCGCTGATGAGCCGCCTAGTTCGCTACTGGCTGGGCTGGCGGAAAAGGCAAACCTGATATACTGTGAGCCTGAATATGAGGTGCGCTTACGCACATGATTTGGTTAACAGTATAAAATACCAACCTGAATATGGCGTTAAATATCTAAACATGGCAACACCCAAGGAACTCTCTGACTTTCTCGCAGCGATTGAGCGGCGTGCATTTAAGCAGACGGCTTATGCTGTCCGTGATGACCATGCTGCACTAGATATCGTGCAAGATGCCATGATGAAGTTGGCTGATAAGTACGGAGCGCAGCCTGCTTCTGAGTTTCCTATGCTGTTTCAACGCATTTTGCAAAATACGATGCGCGATTACTGGCGCAGGCAAAAGGTGCGTAACTTGTGGACCACGCTGTTATCCGCCTTTGGCGGCAGTGGCGAGGATAATGAAGACCGCGACCCACTCGACACCATTGATGTGGGGGATGATAGCGAAGAGCCGTCGGCACAAATTGCTCGTAGCCAAACCATACAGCTTATTGAACGTGCTTTAGAAAAGTTGCCGGCACGTCAACGCGAAGCCTTTGTGTTGCGTTATTGGGAGGAGATGGATGTCGCAGAAACAGCAGAGATCATGGGATGCTCCGATGGCAGCGTGAAGACGCATTGCTCGCGAGCGGTGCATGCATTAGCTACAGAGTTGCGCAAACAAGGGCTAGATAAGTTGGGATTGTCCAATCACGGAACGAACCCCAACCATGGCTCGAAATAATAGGAGCGAGCAATGAGCGCGAGTGAAAATAAATATATCGATCAAGCAACGGTGTTAGACGCCAGCGTTGAGGATCAAATAGCACGCAATATAGTGGAGTTGCTGGATAGCCATGCCCAGGGAGTGACGGAAGCTCACGCTGCACGTTTGGCTGATGCACGTAGTTTAGCCATAGGCAGGTTGGTGAGTCAGGAAGCGCAATTAGCTGGCCATAGCCTGCACCGTAGTGGTCATGCCTTGCAATGGCGTGGAGGGCGCTGGGGGCATTATTTTGAGCAGCATCGCATATTATCTACTTTGTTGATTGTATGTGTGGTGTTGTTTGCGGTGTTTGCCGTGCAACAATTTAGTGTTAGTCATCAAATGGAAAGTAGCGATGCGTTCTTGCTGGCATCTGATTTGCCACCTGAAGCGTACGCAGACAAGGGATTTACTGCATGGTTGGATACCAATTGAAGCTGAAGCGCCTAGTTTTTTTATGTACGTTGCTTATCTGTGGGATTTCAGCGGGAGCTTCAGTGGCCAATGCTGCTGATGTTTCTTGGTCTGAGCTGAATGATACACAACGTAAAGTGTTAAATCCCTTGGCATCTGAATGGGATACATTGCGCCCATGGCAGCGTGAGAAAATGCTGGATATTGCCAGAGACTACCCCAAGATGAATGCCGATAAACAGGCCTTGGTGAAGGAGCGCCTGACCAATTGGAGTCGCATGACCCCTTATGAGCGTGAAAATGCAAGGAAGAGGCATCAGCAATTTAATGCCTTGTCCGCTGATAAAAAGAGCGAACTGCGCAAAAAGTGGCAGGAATATCAAAAACTCCCTGAGTCCGAGCGGGCAAAGCTACGCGCAGAATCACCTGACGCCTATACAGATGCAGATTTGAATTAAATCCAAGTACTAACACTGAACGAAATTACACCGAAGTCCCGCATGCATCCTGAAAACTCAGCCGTCCCTACATCGCAGGCGCCTAGCTTACTCAAGCTAAGTGCCTGTTTGCTTTATGAGCTACTTGCTATCATCGCGCTCAGCCTTGTATTTGCAGGGCTGTTCTATGCGGTATTTGGCGATGCTACCCACGGTATTAAGCGCTTGCTACAACAGCTACTGCTATGGGGGCTGTTAGGTGCGTACTATATTCGGTGCTGGATGAGTAGCGGACAGACGCTCGCGATGCAGGCCTGGCACTTTAGAGTGGTGACAGAAAATAATGTGCCTTTGCCTAAATTTAGCGCCTTTGTGCGTTATCTATTAGCTAGCTTAAGTTTGGTGTTATTCGGCTTGGGCTTTGTATGGGCGCTGGTGGATAAAGATAGATTGTTTTTGCACGATAGATTGCTCAAGTCTAAAATTATCGTGATTTAGCCGCTTCTCTACCAATTTAATACCCATTCAACACCTGCTCATCATCCACTTTATCGTGGCGGCATCGTGGATGCTGCTGTCTACCTTTTATCGATATGATGTAGCATTGCCAGCCCGCCCAGCAGGAACAGCGCGGTTGGCGTAATGGCGCTAAATGCTGGCGCCCAGTCGTTTAAAAGGCCTAGATGGACAAAGGTCTGGTTCAGCGTCTGGTATAAAATGCCCAGCATGATGCCGATAAAGATTTTTGTGCTGGCACCCGTTGCGCGCTGCTGTATAAATGCAAATGGTAGCGCCAGTATGACCATGACCAAGCTGGCCAATGGGTAAACCAGTTTTGCCCATAACGCCATTTTGTAACGCGTGGTTTTTTGCTTGTTGGCAGCCAAATGGTCAATGTATGCGTACAAATTCCATGCGGACATCTTTTCTGGCAACACCAGTAATACATTGAGTAGTTCCGGGCGTATCAGCGAGCGCCAAGTTGCTTTGTCCAAATGTTCTACGTGGTTACTATCTTTGTCCAGATGCGTTTGTGATACTGATTTCAAATGCCATTGCTCATCCTCATACAGTCCTTTGTGGGCATGGCTGACGGTGCGTAGGTTGAACTTGTCATCAAACTCATAAATATGGATGTTTAGCAGCGTAGTGTCTGCCAACACTTCTTCGACGTTGACAAAGCTGTGGCCATCTTTGACCCATAGCCCGGATTTGAAGTCTTGCACAATCACCGAATCGGTAGCTTTGATACGGATGCGCTGCGCCATTTTTTCGCTAAGCGGTGTGATTAACTCACCAATCAAGAAAGTGATGACGGTAAATAGCATGCCTATTTTGATGAGGGTGGCAGCCAGACTGTAAAGGGAGATGCCACTTACCCTTAATACGATTAGTTCTGAGTAACGAGCAAGCTGTCCCAAGCTGTACATGCAGCCAACCAGTACGGCGACAGGCATCACTTCGTACACGTGGCCAGGCGCGCTCAATGCTACAAATAATAGAATCTTGCTCAAACCATAGCTGCCATGACCGAGGCTTTCCAGCTCCTGTATCAGATCAAAGAACGAAAACATGGCAATAAGTGCCAATGTAATCAACAGTACATTGACTGTAATTTCTTTGAATAAATAGCGGGTAATGATTTTCATAAAAGGCTAATCGGTTAGCTTGCTAAGGTAGCTTGGCGGCGTTTTTTTAGCCAGTGCATTGCAAATATACTTGGGATTAAGGGTAGCTGCTGCGCACGTCGACGGAATAGGTAAATGGTCAACAATAAGAAAAACGCATGCACAGGCCATAAGCCAACCAGTGCGCTAAGTTTGCCTTGTGCGGTCCAAGCCTGAAAAATGCTCAGTAGATTGTTGTAAATAATGTAAATCACCAAAGCGAGGATAAAGTTGGCTGAGCGTCCTGCTCGTGGGTCTAGTGCGCTCAACGGGATGGCGAGTAAGCTAAGTATCAGTGCCGAGATCGGGATGGCAAGCCGCCATTGCAGTTCTGCTTTGTTAGTACTGTTGGCTGAGCTGACCAGTTCCTTCGTGGATTTAGATTGGGTGCTGGGCGGCTCTTCTTTTGCTTCTTTTGCCTCGATGCGGATGGCGTATTTTTCAAAAGTCGTGGTGGAGAACTCCGCACTGCCCCGTCTGCCTTCGTAGCGTTTTCCGTTTTCCATCAGCACAAAATTGTCGCCATTTTTTTCAGTGTAACGGCTGCCTTGGGCCGCAACAATCACGCCCAGCTTTTGGTGCTGCATCGTTTGTACAAAAATGTTTTTGACGACATTGCCCAATTCGTCAAAACTTTCCATAAAAAATACTCGATCACCATTGGCAGACTCTTTAAATACGCCAGGACTAATAGTGGCTAAGTCATCGCGTGCTTCTAATTGGGTGCGATAGAGTTCGCCCTTGCTGGTTGCCCACGGCATTACAAACAGGCTGAGCGCCAAGATAAACAGGATGACAGGGAAGATAAAGGTAAGCACCGGGCGTACCCAGTTGTTGATACTGAGCCCGCCGCTAAACCAAATGACCATTTCCGAGTCGCGATACCAGCGCGATAAGGTCATGAGTACCGCCAAAAATAGCGAGAGCGAGAGCACCATGGGTAAAAACTTCACCATGTTAAAGCCAAGGATGGTGGTAATGGCGTCGTTAGGCAGAATGCCTTTAGCCGCTAGGCGCACTAAAGTACCCGCGCGCTGGGCGACCACAATCCCAATCAGGATGAGGAATGCACCTGCAGCCGTTGAGATGAGTTCTTTTATTAATGAGTGCCTAAAAAGCATATACTGGACAGTAAACCAATTTATTTACGACTATGAATTACATGTAAAACACGCGATAATTTAATCAAACTTAACATTTGATTGAATTGATGCTGATGTTTAATGCGCTATTGTAGAGTAGTTAACTACTGCAAGTAGCGACGATTCTGCATTTCGGCAAAAAATTTAATGTAACAACAATAACTAGGATCTAACACTATGGAATTTAGCATAAAAACGGGCGCAGCGGAAAAACAGCATCATAATTGTGTCATCGTTGGCGTGTATGAGGGGCGTGAGTTATCAGATGCGGCACAAGCGATTGATAAATTGTCCTCAGGGTATATCGGTAGCGTACTGAAACATGGTGATTTAGAGGGTAAGCTAGACTCTAGTTTGATGTTGCATCAGGTGCCGGGTGCGCAAGCTGATCGCGTGCTGCTGGTAGGCTTGGGTAAAAAAGCTGAATTTGGCGCCAAGCAATACGGCAAGGCGGTACGTGCTTCGGTAAAGGCGCTGGGTGCCATTAGCGTTGATGTCGTGTTGACGACACTGGCTGAGTTGCCAGTAGCTGGTGTGGATGTGCATAAAAAAGTGTCGCAATTAGTGGAAACTGCCCTAGATGCGAGCTATCGCTTTGATGCGATTAAGCGTAAGCCCGATGCAGCAGAAGAAAAAGCAGCGAAAAAAGGCATTAAAAAGCTGGTTATCCAGATAACTGCTGCCGCAGATGTAGTCGCGGCTGAATCAGGCTTGCGTGATGGTAAGGCAATAGGTGCCGGCGTCAGCTTAACCAAAGATTTGGGCAACTTGCCGCCTAATGTTTGTACTCCTAGCTACTTGGCCGAGCAGGCGCAGGCAATGGCGAGCACTTACGGCTTGGCTGTGGAAGTGCTGGAGCGCGAAGCGATGCAGAAGCTGGGCATGGGCTCATTTTTGGCTGTAGCGCAAGGCAGTGAGCAGCCACCTAAACTTATCGTGTTGCAGCATCTTAAAGGTGACAAGAGTCAAAAACCAGTAGTGCTGGTAGGCAAAGGCATTACCTTTGATACCGGTGGTATTTCATTGAAGCCAGGCGCAGAGATGGATGAGATGAAGTATGACATGTGTGGCGCTGCTACCGTGTTGGGCTTGTTTAAAACCATCGCAGAGATGGATTTGCCGTTGAATGTGGTGGGTGTGATTCCTACCTGTGAAAATATGCCGGATGGCCGTGCTACTAGGCCGGGCGATGTGTTAACCAGTATGTCCGGCCTGACTATTGAAGTGTTGAACACCGATGCAGAGGGGCGTTTGATTTTATGTGATGCGTTGACCTATGCCGAACGCTTTGAGCCTAGCGCTGTGGTGGATATTGCTACCTTGACCGGCGCATGTGTGATTGCACTAGGCCATCATGCGACTGGCCTATTTAGTAATAATGATGATTTGGCCAAAGAGTTGTTGCAAGCCGGTGAGCAGGCGCTGGATCGTGCATGGCATATGCCAATGTGGGATGACTATCAACCGTTATTGGATAGTAACTTTGCTGATATCGCTAATATTGGCGGGCGTGCAGGTGGCAGCATCACCGCAGCTTGCTTCTTATCGCGCTTTACCAAAAAGTATGATTGGGCGCATCTGGATATCGCTGGTACTGCTTGGAAGTCTGGCAAGGAAAAAGGTGGCACCGGCCGCCCAGTGCCATTGTTGACAGAGTTCTTGGTTGGTCGTACCCGCTAACAGCGGGCGTTATTCGATGCGAGTGCTTTTATCATGACGCGTGTAGAGTTCTTCTTTAACGTTCCCGATAAATTGGCAAAGGTTGCCGAATTGTGCGATCGAGCGGTGGCGAAGCGGCGTCAGCTAACTATTTTTACCCAAGATGACGTCATGTCTGCAAATGTGCAGGCATTGTTGTGGCAGCATTCGGCGACCAGCTTTCTACCGAGTGCTTACCCAGGCAGCCCTGAGCAGGATGATGTGGCGATTATTGTGGATAAAGAAGGCACGCAGTTGTTGCAAGATGATATTTTGATTAATTTAAAAGCTGAGCATCCGCCGTTTTTTAGTCGATTTAAATATTTGGTGGAACTGGTGGGCGCGGATGATGCGGATAAGGCGCTCGCCAGGGCGCGTTATAAGTTTTATCGGGATCGCGGTTATCAAATCAAGTCTACCGATGAGTCTGCCTCTTAATTAACCGTTTATTGGCACGTTAGAAGGACATTAAATTACATGCAAGAAGATGACGATATCCCCCTGTTAACTGAGGTGCATGCCCTGCCCACGCAAGTGTTGGCAAATACGTTTAATGTCACGCCTGAGCTAATCAGCACGATTGTCGCTGAAATCAGGCCGCAGATAGCGGCCGAGATTGAACGCTCTGTCGCGCAGAAAATTAAAGATGAGGTGCGGCAAGAGTTACTGGATTACCTGTCAAATATGTCAACTGAAATCAAAGTTGGCCAAACTGATGCTTTGAGTGACTTAACGCAGCAACATGCGCAGTTTGCTGAGCATGTGTTGGCAGCGCAGCAAGATGCCGAGCAGGTACTCAAGCAGCAAATCGGCACCGAGCTGATGAATGCAAAGCAGGCTATTATGGAGCAGACTTCGGTATTTGTTGACAGAACGCGAGCGGATTTTGCCACCGAAATTCCTAAAATGGTACACGCCAATGTGGACATTATTAAGGCTGATTTAGCACAAAGCTTGGCGCAAATGCAGTCGCAAGTAATGGAGGATGTGCAACATAACCTAAGTGCTACGCTACCAACACTGGAGCAGTCACTTACCGAAGGGCTGCAGGCATCGTTGCTGAATTTGGAAAAACTGACGGTAGAGAATGCCTCACACGACTTGCAGGCTAAAATCGCAAGGTTGCACGAGGATATACTCACTGAGCATCGCGCCAGCTTGGCGCAAGACCTTGCCAGTATTTACAAAGACCTGACGCAGCATACGCAATCAGAGTTAAATATTTATCTGGATGCGATTCAGTTGCAATCTCAGCAGGCGTTGCAGCAGAAGCTGGGCGCTACGTTCCCTGCACTGTATGAAGAGCTGTCGCAGCAGTTAAGCGCAACACTGAAAGCGGACTTTACTCTGCTGGCAGAGCGGGCGAAGAGTGACTTTATTCAGGGTTTGAATGCAGAGTTGCCTACCACAGAGCAGGCGTTGGCTAATAAAGTGCATGAGGTGTTGGCCGTGGAAACGCCGCGCATAGAGCGCGAGATGATAGCTAATGTGCGAGCAGAGGTTGCCAAAGTGGTGGAGGCGGTGCGCTTGGTCTTCCCCGTGGTTTAGTTTTGTGACCGCGGCCTTGCTCTTGGCAAAGTGCTAGGCTGCGTTGAGGGGGAGTCGTTAGTTTGCCACTGTCTTAGGCGTCAGTCAGCGCATCATAAGCGCTAGCGGATAGTAGTTGCTCCGCATCCGCATCGTTATCTGCTTTAAATCTAAATATCCATGCTTTATACGGATGGTCGTTAATCTGTTCTGGTGAGTCTATCACCGCTTGATTGATTTCAAGCACTACACCGTTGATCAGTGCATGCAGATCTGAACCGGTTTTGACCGACTCTACCAAGCCGCATGGTTGTGCTGCATTCAAACGGGTGCCCACAGCCGGCGCCTCAACAAACACGATGTCACCTAGCAGGTTTTGTGCGTAATCGGTAATACCGGCTTCCCATGCGCCATCGGCCGTAGCTTTTGTCCATAAATGTTGGGGGCTGAATAACAAAGTTTGTGGCGTTTCCATGCTGGTTGCTCTGTGATTTTTTAGTTGAGATTGGCTTAAATTTTAACGTAATTTAAGCCAAAGTTAATTTATTTTTAATCTAGGTGAGGGTTAACCATTAAATCCTTAAAAATTCCTTAAGAATTATGGTGACAAAGCTAAAGTTTTTATATAGTATTGTGCTGTAACTCCATGAGATATAAGTCATTATGAAAAGCACACTGCAAAAGTTTACTTTATTTTACATTAGCTTGGCGCTGTGCTTGGTTCCTGTGGCTGCGGATGCGGCAACTGATAAAAAACACAGACAGGTTTCTACTCAATCTAAAGCTTCCAGCAAGTACAAAGCCGTAAAATATAAGACCAGTGCGTTGCGTGTTAAAACGCGCTTACCTGCACGTAAAGCGATCGCCGCTGTTGATAGCTACGATGGTACCACCCCCCTAAAATTAGCTTCAGCCAAAGCCTTGGTGCTTAACCAGCAAACGGGTGAAGTGTTATTTGCAAAAAATACCAATTTACCAACGCCGATCGCATCGGTTACCAAGTTGATGACAGCGATGGTGATGCTGGATGCGCATTTGCCGATGGATGAACTGCTCAATATTTCGGATGAAGATGTCGATTACCTGAAACATACAACGTCTAGGTTAAGTGTGGGTACTACGCTGACGCGTGGCGAAATGTTACAGTTAGCCTTGATGGCTTCAGAAAATAGGGCTGCATCAGCTTTGGGTCGTAACTACCCAGGTGGTAGCTATGCTTTTGTGAAAGCGATGAACCAAAAAGCGAAATTGCTGGGCATGAATGCAAGCCGTTTTGTGGATTCAACTGGTTTAGATAGCAATAACGTATCGACCGCGGAAGATTTAGCCAAAATGGTCGATGCCGCGTATCACTACGCAGAAATTCGCCAGGTAACGACGCTGGCTTCACAAGAAATTACCTTGTACGGTCGCCGCAGCCCGCTCAGCTTTGTGAATACCAATGCTTTAGTGCGTGGCGGTAAGTGGGATATCGGTCTATCAAAAACAGGCTTTATCAATGAAGCGGGTCGCTGCTTGGTCATGCAGGCGCATATTTCAGGTCAGCCTGTAATTATTGTGTTGCTGGATTCTGCTGGTAAATTAACTCGTATAGGTGATGCTAATCGTATCCGTAAATGGGTAGAGACCAACGAAGCCGGCTCTTTAGGCACGTTTGTTAGCGGTTAGTTGTATTGAGTAGCAAGCTAGGCTTAGTTTGTAGCTCACTTGGTTGGAAATTTAACAGCTTGAACCAAATAATTTGAACTCAATAGGTTCAATCAAATAAAAAAAACGCCAGCATTGCTGGCGTTTTTTTTATGGGTGAGGCGGCGCGGCGCTGCTAACTGCGCCACTTGGCAATCATTGAGTAACCATCATTCTTTTGGTGGAACATAGCCGCTAGCAGTGTCGGCACCTTCGCCGAAGAAATACTTCTCAGTTTGTTCGGCTAAATATTTACGTGCAGAAGGGTCAGCCAAACTGAGGCGATTTTCATTCACCAGCATGGTTTGCTGTTTTAACCATACGGCCCATGCCTCTTTCGATACGCTCATGTAAATACGTTTGCCTAACTCACCTGGGTATGGCGGGAAGTCCATGCCATCGGCTTCTTTGCCCAGTTTAATACAATTAACAGTACGTGCCATGATAGTCCTTTTATATAATCTAATCGTTATTGCTTAAACCGTTATGATAGCGCATGTTAAAATTCATGCATTAAACTATTCACAATTTAACGTTACGTAATCAATTTTTTCAGAAAGTCTATGATGTCAACACCTCCTAATAAGCCTGTGGACCAAGCACAAGACGCACCAAAATCTAAGCATATAGCAACCAGCCCTTTTAAAGGGAAAACTGGTGTTCGCCGCTTGATTAACGCTTTTGGTTACTCGCTGGAAGGATTTAAAGCGGCTTTTGTGCATGAAGATGCTTTCCGCCAAGAGGTTTTTCTGGCGATTGTATTAATTCCACTGGCTATTTACTTAGGTCATAGCCCTGTTGAGCAGGCGCTGCTGATTGCTAGCGTGCTGTTGGTGCTGATAGTGGAACTGCTTAACTCTGCCATTGAGGCCGCGGTGGATCACACCTCTACCGAGCATCATGCGCTGGCTAAGCAGGCTAAAGACATCGGCAGTGCTGCGGTGTTTATCGCTTTGTTGATTGTGGCAGTGGTCTGGGGTTTAATCCTGTTCGCATAACGCGCTCAACCAGCACAGTTTAAGCTGTTGTCAGCTTAAACTGTGCCTGCCTTGTATTAAAAATCGCCGCGTAATCCAAATAATATGGAGCGCTGTCCCTGCATGGAGATATCTTTCAAGAACGAGGCGTGCTCACGTATCTCTTGGTTAAGCAGGTTGTTGGCTTTGGCAAATATCTCTAAATTAAGTTTGGTTGGCAGCTTGTAAGAAACAAGTGCGCTTACGTTAATATAGCCATCTGTTTTCAATTCACTCTCGGCGGTATGCGTTTGTGCAAACGCCTTGAGGACGTCTAATTTTGCTCCCAGTTTATTGCGTTGATACTGTAGCCCTGCACCTAGGCGTAATGGCGCAATTCTCGGTAAATACTTGTCATTACGCAGATCTTTGGCATGCACATAATCACCAAGCAAATTAAGGCTTACGCTATCCGTCAGGCCGAATTTGGCTTCGCTTTCAAACCCTTTAAACACGGCGGGTACTGTCATGAATTTGGCTTCTGGTAAGAGTTCGCCGCCAACCGCAATTTCATTGCCGGTTCCAAATAGCCCAATAAAGTTGCTGAATCTAGTGTAATAGGTGCCGATGCTGAATGAGTTTTTCGCATCCTTCCAGCGCAGTTGTGCATCAATGCCATTGGAGCGCTCCTTTTGGAAATTGGCGTTGCCTACTTCAAACTGGCCGGTAGCCATATGTGCACCGTTCGCGTACAGCTCAAAATAACTTGGCGCGCGTTCGTTATGCGAGAAGTTGCCGGTCACTGACCAGTTAGCGTTAATGCTGTAAAGACCACCTAGCCCTGCACTGTTGGGGTTAAAGCTGTTGCGCTGACCTGCGCCGAAGTTTGCGTTATCTTTAGAATCCACCGAGGTGTGACCCAAGCGTCCGCCAAACGTGATTTTGTGCTGACCGATGGCCAATTCTTCATAAAGATACGCTGCATGGTTCTGTGTGTTGACATCGGGGACAAAGGCTTCTTCGCCTAGCGCTTCGAAATTGGTATTGCTGAATTGATAGCCAATGGTGCCATTTAATGCACCAAATGGACGATGGCCTAACTCAATGCTGCTTTCCATGCCACGATTTTTAAATGTAGTGCCTACATTGCCATTTTCTAATTCACGATGTTCGTAATCTGTGTGTGCGGCACGCAGTTTTACACGGTTAATGATGCCGCTTAAATCTGTAAACTCGCTGGCAACATCCCAGCGGTCACTTTTCATATCGATGCGTACGTCTTCTTCAGCCACCACTCCATAATTATTGCGCATGGTGGAGAAAGAGGTGCCGATATAGCCATTTTCAAAAGTGAGGGCTGCACCTAGTGCACCGCCATCGCCATCTGCACTGCTGTTGGCCAATTTTCCACGATTCTCACGTGGAGTGCCATCTTCAGCACTTTTGCGGCGCGAGACTGCATAACCTGGAATATCCAGGTCGTCTGTTTTGCGTGTATAAGCATCGGCATGAATGGCAATCTTGCCGTTTCCCACATCAATGACTGCGGCA
The DNA here is from genome assembly GCF_000023705.1 of Methylotenera mobilis JLW8. Lineage (NCBI taxonomy): Bacteria > Pseudomonadati > Pseudomonadota > Betaproteobacteria > Nitrosomonadales > Methylophilaceae > Methylotenera > Methylotenera mobilis. The sequence continues at coordinate 2,376,227 of NC_012968.1, read as the reverse complement.
CCATTCCTAGTGTTGCTGGGGCCGCCAAAGCGTGTTTCAGCACGGCCAGTGGCACCATCTAGCTGCTCTTTAGGAATGCGGTGGTCAATCGCGTTCACTACGCCACCTACGGCACTGCCGCCATACAGTAGCGCAGCTGGCCCACGCACCACATCAATCTGCTCTATGATGAGCGGGTCTACCCCGACTGCATGATCAAAGCTTAAGCTAGAAGCATCTAAAATACTGGTGCCATTTTGCATGATGCGTACGCGCTCACCATCTAATCCGCGAATCACAGGGCGCGAGGCGTTGGGACCAAACTGTGTAGCGCTGACGCCAGGGATGCCGTTGAGGGTTTCGCCTAAAGTGCTTTCTCGCTTTAGCGACAGCTCACGCCCGCTGATTACTGCAACTGGTACTACCAGTTCGTCAGAGGCTACGCCTAATGGGTTGCTGGTGACGGATACTGTGGGTAAGTCGATACCGATATTAGCATCAGCGGCGATGGATGGCGTGGAAAGTGCTGTGGCCACAGCAACAAGCAAGGGTCTAAATGCAAATGCGTTAAGCACTTGCAGGCTAGGGGAGTTGTACATATCAATAACCTCAAAATAAAAGCAAGTAATCAGCAAACGTGGTGGTTTGCTGTCATTTTTAACTTAAATACTTGCGATTTGAGGAGGTGCTCTTGCCGAATACGGGCTGCTTGCGTAAAGCTGAAAGGAGCTTGGCTTGCTGGATGTTGCAATCAAGCCAGGCTGGCTGATTGGGATGATGATTGGGGTTGCTAAGACCCCGCTGGCGATTTTTGCATAGCTAATACATTGGGCGCATTGCTCGGCAACCGTGCTTTTTTGCTGCGATTTTTCACTGGTTTGTGAGTGTTGCGTGCCATTAGTAATGTGGCTAATTTCATGCGTGGCTACACCTATCTGCGTCAATGCAAATAGCAGGGCAAGGCTGAGGTTGACGATGAATTTTTGCAACATAGTTGCGCATTTTAACAGAGTTTTAGTATTTGTTCCGTCAAAAAATAAATGGCAGACGGAGCGCAATCGTTCTTTATCGCAGTATGGGGGAATGTTTGCGATTAGTAGGCAAATAAAAAGCCTTAAAGTTTCCTTTAAGGCTTTTTATCGCGGCATCTCGCGAACCCTTAGGTTAATGAGATACTGGGGGTGCTAATAATGGGGTATTAAGCAAAGTTTGCTGCAGCAAAATCCCAGTTAGCTAAAGAAGTTAAGAATACTTCTACAAATTTAGCACGAGCGTTGCGGTAGTCGATGTAGTAAGCGTGTTCCCAAACGTCGATAGTAAGCAATGCTTTGTCGCCTGTGGTTAATGGTGTGCCAGCCGCGCCCATGTTCACGATATCTACAGAGCCGTCAGCTTTTTTCACTAACCATGTCCAGCCAGAGCCGAAGTTGCCAACTGCAGAAGCTTGAAATGCTTTTTTGAACTCGTCAAATGAGCCCCATTTTGCGTTGATAGCATCAGCCAATGCACCAGTAGGAGCGCCGCCGCCATTAGGCTTCATGCTGCTCCAGAAAAATGTGTGGTTCCAGATTTGTGCTGAGTTGTTGTAAATGCCAGCTGAAGATTTCTTGATGATTTCTTCTAGGCTTAAGTTTTCAAACTCTGTACCTTTGATCAGGTTGTTCAGGTTGGTCACGTAAGTTTGGTGATGTTTGCCGTAGTGGTATTCGATAGTCTCTACTGAGATGTGTGGCACTAACGCGTCTTGTGCGTACGGTAAAGCTGGTAATTGATGTTCCATGATAGTCCTTTGTTCGTAAGTTAACGTCTAAACCGTTATTTTGCCATAATAACAGTGTAAATTAGTAGGGTATTGTCGAATTTGACTATTTTTTCTTGGCCCTGGGATGGGCGTTATCATAGACTTTAGCCAGATGCTGGAAGTCCAGATGCGTATACACTTGCGTGGTGCTGATGTTGGCGTGGCCGAGCATCTCCTGAACCGCACGCAGGTCTTGACTGGATTGCAGCACATGGCTGGCAAAGCTGTGGCGTAACATATGCGGATGAAGATTGGAGTCTGCGCCTTGTTTAATTGCCCATGCTTTCACTCGATATTGCACCGCGCGTGGGGTGATTCTTTTCCCCTGTTGGGTGATAAACACCGCCTGTTTATTGGTTTCGGCGGTTGGAATGAGCGCACGTGCCTGTAGCCACTTTTGCATGGCTTCTGCCGCGTGGCTGCCTAACGGCACGATGCGGGTTTTGTTGCCCTTGCCGATGACTTCTACGGTGCCATCGGTAAAATCCAGGCGGTCAATATCCAAGTTTACCAGTTCAGCCAGGCGTAAGCCTGAGGAGTAAAACAGTTCCAGTATGGCATGGTCTCTAAGATCCAGCGTGCCCCCACCTTGAATATCAACGAAGTTCACTGCTTGGTCTACCGATAGCGCTTGCGGCAGTGTCTTGGCTGCTTTAGGCGCGCGCAATCCATGCACTGGGTTTTGTGTATAGCCGTGGTGGTGAATTAAGTAATCATAAAACCCTCGCCAGGCAGAAAGAGCTCTGGCTATGCTTTTGCTACTGAGCTCACGTGCGTGCAGTTTGCCAATAAAACGCCTGATTTGCGCATGGCTTATCGTTTGTAAATCAGCAGCTTCGGCGAGAGACTCCAGCAGTGAAATATCTCGCCTATAGTTTATGCAGGTAAGCTGGCTAAGGCCGCGTTCAAATGTCAGGTGCTGAATATATGCGTCTAGATGCAGCATCTATGTGCGGCTATTTATAGATTTAAGGCAAATAAATGATTGAGCAGAGCAGTCGCCACTAGCTCGCCGATATGTTCCAGATACATGGTGCCCATGCCGGCTTTGAATCTATCCTTGTCTGACGAACCTAGAATTAGTACGCCAAACGGGCGCTGGTCTGCGGCTATTTTACCTAACGGGATAATCACAAATGACTGCAGTTTGCTGTCAACCAAGTCACCCATTACTTCAGGTTTTGCACCACAGTAAGGTTGCGTTAGCGACATGACCCACTCGTTGAAGGCGTCGCTAACGTGGGTAAATACTGCATCTTGGATAATTGCACTATTGCTTGGTTTTACCCAGATGCGGATAAGGGGTTCCGTCACGGCGAAATCTAGTTTTAATGTTTCTGCAATCAGTGTCTGCAGCGCGCTGAAGCTTTGTTGATTCAGTAATTTGACACTAAGCTTGTGCACTTTGGCGCTGGTGGCATCATTTTCTTCTGCATGCACAATCATTTGCGCCATCATGGCTTCAATCACACGAATTTTATCGCGCTGCGCTATTTGCTGGCGCTCCGTGAGTGAGATGACGCCACTGCCGTGCGGGTTAGGCAGGGTTATTTCTGTGAGTAACGTAGCGTTTTTTTCAAAAAAACTAGGATGGTTACGCAGGTAGTCTTTTACATCCTCTGCAGAAATTGCCTCATGCTGATTGCTTGTCATTATTGGTCTTTCTTTAAATTTTATTAATTAGATCGCATTTGGTTTAGATAGCGTCTAAATCTATCTCACCGGTAAATACAGTGACGGCCGGGCCTGTCATCATCACGGGTGTATCTGCGCCTTGCCATGCGATGCTCAACTCACCGCCACGCGCTGAGACTTTAACCGGAGAGCTTAGGCGACCGGATTGAATGCCAGTAACCGCGGCGGCACAGGCTCCGGTACCGCAGGCCAGTGTTTCACCTGAGCCGCGCTCAAACACTCTAAGCTTAATATGGTGCTCGTCCATGACTTGCATAAAACCAACGTTGACACGTTCAGGGAAGCGAGGGTGGTGTTCAATTGCACTACCTAATGGGAGTACTGGGGCGGTTTCAACATCATCTACCGTCAGTACTGCGTGTGGGTTGCCCATAGAGACTGCGGCAATATTGAACGCTTGATCATTCACTTCCAGCGCATAGTGCGTGGCGGCAGACGCTGCCACAAACGGAATTGCGTCAGGTTTAAATCTAGGTGCGCCCATATTCACGGTGACCAGGCCGTGATCTTCTAGTTTCGGGGTGATAATGCCGCTGGCAGTTTCAACGCTAATTTCACGCTGCTGGGTCAAACCTTGGTCAACGACAAAGCGTACAAAGCAGCGCGCGCCGTTGCCGCACTGTGAAACCTCGCTGCCATCGGCATTAAAAATGCGGTATTTAAAATCCGCTACTGCGGATGATTCAACCAGCAGCAGTTGATCAAAGCCTATGCCAAATTGACGGTTGGCGAGCTTTTTAATGGTGTCTGCACTGAGGGAGATGGATTGTGTGACGCCATCGATGACCATGAAGTCATTACCGGCGCCTTGCATTTTTGTAAATTTAATCATATTAGCCATGTGTTTATTGTAATGAGAATGCATATTTAGCGGTGAAAAAATCGCAGTTTAATATGTAAAACAGTCAGTTTTAAACGCTAGCTCAGTATGCTGCGTGTGTTGATCATGTTTTTAATGCGTGTTGCGTGTGTGGATTTGCCGTTGGCTATCTTCGCACCGGGTTAATGGTGTTAATGAACCAATTCTATTTTTGACTATCAGATGCGGTTGGTAATGTGTTGATAATTAGTAATTTTTTTTGATGTAATGACTAATTCAGGTACAATTCACCTCCCCAATACTTGCTTCAGCCTTTAGTAAGTATCTTAATAAACTTTTTTCTTTCCAAGGCAGATGAATGAGCGAATACCTTTTTACTTCAGAATCAGTATCTGAAGGCCATCCAGACAAATTAGCAGACCAAGTATCAGACAGTATTCTGGATGCTATCCTGGCACAAGATCCAACTGCGCGTGTAGCGGCTGAAACTTTAGCGAACACCGGTTTGGTTGTGTTAGCGGGTGAAATTACGACAACAGCGAATGTTGATTATATTAAAGTGGCACGTGATGCGATTAAGCGCATTGGTTACGACAATACTGAATACGGTATCGATTATAAAGGTTGTGCTGTGCTGGTGGCTTATGACAAGCAATCACCAGACATTGCACAGGGTGTGGATGGTGCGCATGATGACCCACTAGACCAAGGTGCGGGTGACCAAGGCTTGATGTTCGGCTATGCGGTAGATGAAACGCCCCAATTGATGCCGTTGCCAATCTGGTTGAGTCACCGATTGATGGAGCGTCAAGCGCAATTGCGTAAAGATGGCCGTCTGCCATGGTTGCGTCCAGATGCGAAGTCACAAGTGACTGTGCAGTATGTCGATGGCAAACCATATAAAATCGACACCGTGTTAGTGTCAACCCAGCATGCACCTGAGATGAGTTTAGAAGCCGTACGTGAGGCGACGATTGAGGAAATCATCAAGCCTATGTTGCCTAAAGAGTTAATCAAAGGCGATATCAAGTTTCTGGTGAACCCTACCGGCCGTTTTGTAGTGGGTGGCCCGCAAGGTGATTGCGGCTTAACCGGCCGCAAGATTATTGTGGATACCTACGGCGGCGCAGCACCGCATGGTGGTGGCGCATTCTCGGGTAAGGATCCATCTAAAGTTGATCGTAGTGCTGCTTACGCAGGTCGCTACGTTGCCAAAAACATTGTGGCGGCAGGTTTAGCGTCGCGCTGCCTAGTGCAGGTGAGCTATGCGATTGGTGTTGCTAAACCAACTAGCGTAATGGTAGAAACTTACGGTACAGGTAAGGTTTCCAACGAAGTGCTGACACAGTTGGTGTTGGAGCACTTTGATTTGCGTCCAAAAGGCATCGTGCAGATGCTGGACTTGTTGCGCCCGATTTACAGTAAAACCGCGGCTTACGGTCATTTTGGTCGTGACGAGCCTGAGTTTACGTGGGAAGCTACGGATAAGGCGGCTGCATTGCGAGCTGCTGCTGGTTTGTAGTTAGCGACGCTGCATAAAGCTTCTGATGCAAACCCCATTATGCAAATGCATAATGGGGTTTTTTGTTCACAAAAAATCCTTTATTCGCTTTAATTCAATACTAAGTTTAGGGGTAATAGTTCAATGTAATTTATTCATTCTAGGTATAATATCAATAACTAATTGATCGTTATCACATGTTAAAAATCGTTTCTACAAAGCAAGTGCGTTTGGGTATGTTTATCCATGAATTAAAAGGTTCGTGGATAGATCATCCTTTTTGGAAAAAAGCATTTAAATTAGAAGATTCCACTGATTTAAAGAAATTGCAAGCTAGTTCAATTAAAGAAGTGGTTATTGATACATCTAAAGGTTTGGATGTCTTGCATGAAGTGGAAGCGCTTCCTGTAGAGGTGAAAGATCATGAAAATCTACCCCCCAACCAGTTGCAGCAAGCTCCTGTAGAGACTGATTCTTCTGTTAAGCCCATCTCCAAGGTTAAGCGCATTACTTCCTCAGAGGAGCGTGCGCGCGCTAAGCAGGTGATCTCTGCTTCAAAAAAAGCCGTAACGTCAATGTTTAATGATGTGCGAATGGGCAAAGCTATTCGTGCTGAAGCTGCGATGCAGTTTGTGGATGATATTGCAGAGTCAGTAGCAAGGAATGAAGGCGCGTTAATTAGTTTGGTTAGACTTAAAACCAAAGACGATTACACTTATATGCATTCAGTGGCAGTGTGTGCGTTGATGGTTGCGCTGGCAAAAGAGCTTGGAATGTCCGAGCAGCACGTCAAGCAAGCTGGGTTAGCTGGGCTGTTGCATGATATCGGTAAAGCAGCTGTTCCTTTAGATGTGCTTAATAAACCGGGCGCATTAACTGATGACGAGTTTACATTGGTGAAGCTGCATCCGGAACGCGGTCATGAATTGTTGGTTCAAGCCAATATTACAGATGCTGTTACGCTAGATGTGTGTTTGCATCATCATGAAAAAGTAAATGGTACAGGTTATCCACATCGTCTGCAGGGTGACGAGATTACTCTCTTCGCAAGAATGGGGGCAGTCTGTGACGTTTATGATGCGGTTACTTCAAACAGGCCGTATAAAGATGGTTGGGAGCCAGGTGTGTCCTTGCAACGTATGGCTCAGTGGGCGGGGCACTTTGATGATGTTGTGTTCAAGGCCTTCGTGAAAAGTGTGGGTATTTATCCTATAGGCTCTATGGTGAAACTGAAGTCAGGGCGATTGGCTGTAGTGATAGACCAAAGCCCTAAATCTTTATTGACGCCGATTGTGAAAGTATTCTTTTCAACAAAATCTAAAACAAGATTGCCTGTTGAAGTGATAGATCTCTCTAAGGGAGGTGCTAATGATGCGATTGTTGGTCACGAAGATCCCGTGTTTTGGGGTGTGCACGACGTCGATAAGTTATGGGCTGAGTAGCTTGTAAATCTTTATATGAAACAAATGGTTGCGAATTCTTAATTGCGCTAAAAATAATATCAAGTATAATGGCTTTACTTCTGAGGGGCGTTGCGAGGCGTGTTAACCATACAGGCTCCCAGGCTCAGAACTTTGCAGTAAACGACGCTCACCAATATTAACCGTGCCGGGCACGGGATATGGGTGAGATAGATTATCTTCCGCTACACCCCCTTCCCCCCGGTCACACATTCAAGGAAAACACATGAATACTGTGACTGCTGATTTTAAAAATATAGCCAACGATTACGTTATTGCCGACATCAATTTAGCCGCTTTTGGCCGTAAAGAAATTGCGATTGCTGAAACAGAAATGCCAGGTTTGATGGCGATTCGCGAAGAGTTCGCAAAAGCACAGCCGCTGAAAGGCGCGCGCATTACCGGTAGTTTGCACATGACGATTCAAACCGCGGTGCTGATTGAAACCTTAAAAGACTTAGGCGCGGACGTGCGCTGGGCATCTTGCAATATCTACTCTACACAAGACCATGCTGCTGCAGCGATTGCTGCTGGCGGCACACCAGTGTTTGCAGTGAAAGGTGAAACATTAGCTGAATACTGGGATTACACACATCGCATCTTTGAATGGACAGATGGTGGCTACAGCAACATGATTCTGGATGATGGCGGCGATGCTACTTTGCTGTTGCATCTAGGTACACGTGCTGAAAAAGACTTGTCTGTGATTGCTAACCCTACTTCAGAAGAAGAAACCTGTTTGTTTGCCGCGATTAAAGCTAAATTAGCAACAGACGCAAGCTGGTACTCAACACGTTTGGCGCAAATTAAAGGCGTGACTGAAGAAACAACAACTGGTGTGCACCGTCTGTATCAAATGCATAAAGAAGGCAAGTTGGCGTTCCCAGCGATTAACGTTAACGACTCTGTGACTAAATCTAAATTTGATAACTTGTATGGCTGTCGTGAGTCTTTAGTAGATGCAATCAAACGCGCAACCGATGTGATGGTGGCTGGCAAGATTGCTATCGTTGCCGGTTATGGCGATGTAGGTAAGGGTTCTGCTCAAGCTTTACGTGCACTTTCAGCCCAAGTTTGGGTAACAGAAATTGACCCAATCTGTGCATTGCAGGCAGCGATGGAAGGCTACCGTGTGGTAACTATGGATTATGCGGCTGAGCACGGTGACATTTTTGTAACTGCAACTGGCAACTATCATGTGATTACCCATGACCACATGGCGAAAATGAAAGACCAAGCGATTGTTTGTAACATTGGTCACTTTGACAATGAAATTGATGTTGCTTCACTGGAAAAGTACACTTGGGATGAAATCAAGCCGCAAGTTGACCATGTGATTTTCCCAGATGGTAAAAAAATCATTCTGCTGGCAAAAGGTCGTTTAGTGAACTTAGGTTGCGGTACTGGTCACCCAAGTTATGTGATGAGTTCATCATTTGCTAACCAAACTATCGCGCAAATTGAGTTGTTTACCCAAACCAGTAAATACCCAGTAGGCGTATATACTTTGCCTAAACATCTTGATGAAAAAGTGGCGGTATTACAATTGAAGAAATTGAATGCACAATTGTCTGTACTCACCGACGAGCAAGCTGCTTATATTGGCGTGCAAAAGCAAGGTCCATTTAAGCCTGATACTTACCGCTACTAAGTAAGTCTGGGCTTAACGGCTAAAGTATAAAGGAGCAGTCGCATGAAATTGCTATTGGGGTGGGTGCTAAATGCACTGGCATTATTAGCGGTGGCTTATTTGCTGCCCAATATTCATGTGGCAAGCTTCTTGAGTGCTTTGCTGGCGTCTTTCATCATCGGTCTGGTCAATATCCTGATTCGACCCTTGCTGATTTTGCTGACGCTGCCCATTACTGTGCTCACATTGGGGCTATTTATTTTAGTGATTAATGGGGTTCTGTTCTATTTTGTTGGGCAGTCATTACAGGGCTTTCATGTGGATACCTTAATGGCAGGTGTACTAGGCGCATTGCTGTACAGCGTGTTCTCATGGCTACTGGCCGCGCTATTAATTGATGATAAATAATCACGAAGAAATATATATAAAGACATACAAATGAAGACGACTACTAAAAAGTTTGATGTTAGTTTCGAGTTTTTCCCGCCTAAAACGACTGAAGGTATGGATAAATTACGCGAAACGCGTAGCCAGCTTGCAAAGTTTAATCCTGAGTTTTATTCCGTCACCTTTGGTGCGGGTGGCTCTACGCGTGATAGAACCATGGATACTGTGCTGGAAATTCAGCGTGAAGGCTTTCAGGCTGCACCACATATCTCCGGCATCTCATCCAGTAAGTCGGAAATTCGAGACTTATTGCAAGCTTACCAAACGCAAGGCATTAAACGTTTGGTGGCGCTACGCGGCGATATTCCTTCAGGTGAGGTGAGTGCTGGTGATTTCCGTTATGCCTCTGAGCTGGTGGCATTTATTCGAGAGGAAACCGGCAGCCACTTTAGTGTTGAAGTTGCCGCTTATCCAGAGTTTCATCCAGAGGCGCGTACACCTGCCGCAGACTTGCAGAACTTGAAGCGCAAGGTGGCTGCAGGTGCAAACTCTGCCATTACGCAATATTTTTATAATGCAGATGCTTATTTCCGCTTTGTTGATCAGTGCGATGCATTAGGCATTAACGTGCCTATCGTGCCAGGTATTATGCCTATTTACAATATTACCCAGTTGGCGCGCTTTTCAAGTGTGTGCGGTGCTGAAATTCCGCGTTGGTTAAAAATGCGTTTAGAAGAGTACGGCGACGATATGGCATCACTAAGAGCATTTGGTGTAGATGTGGTGAGTGAGTTGTGCGAAACCCTGCTGGCTTGGGGTGTACCTAGCTTGCACTTCTATACGTTGAATCAATCTAATATCATCAGCAATATTATCGAGAACGTTCAGGAATAAGCGGTTGAGCGCTTTCCCCTAGCTAGTTGGGGTAGCGTATAAGGACTTGCTCGCCATGCTGGGCTCTTGGCATGGCGAGTTGTTCTGAGTTAGTACAAAATCTAAGCAGTAAAAGCCGCTGTATCAAGTGACTCTAATTAAGAGTCGCTATATTCAGTGCAGTGTAGGCTTTTTTTCATTCAGCAATACATCTTCAATAAACAAATACTCTTTAGTTTTATCCGGACCAGTCTTGCTGGCACCCCATGTGGTCATGAGCACGATCCAGCGCATTTCCTCAATCCCTATCATGGCTTGCGGAACGTTCATGGCAAGTTCCAGTACTAGTTCTCGCTGTGAAGTGTTGAGGATGTTGGCTTGTACCAAGAATAAAATAAAAGCGATGCTTTCGGCAGATATCTTTTTTAGCTCTATTTCGGTAAATATGCGGCTATTGGCAGCATCTGCCATTTGAAATAGCTCTGGCTTGCCGGTCATGGATTCTAACTGATTGAACCAATCGCAAGCACCGTTAATATCTTCTTCGTCAAACCCTGCGGCAAATAACTCTCGGGTGAGAGTGTTGTTGTCGGGTCTGTATTGTGTGTCAATGTAGTTTTCGAACATATAAACCAAGGCTTCAAACATGATTTTTATCCTTATTAATGATTCACTTAATGAATGACTCACGTACTAATGATTCATTTAGGCGAAATGGTTTAATTAAATTTTTGAATTAAAAACTACATAATTTTTTGATATTGCCCTCCTGTTAAGCTGGCAACTTTGCCATCAAGCTCCAGTAACATTAGCATGGATGAAACTTCAGCCACCGTCAAGCCTGTCAGCGTGACTAGGCGCTCTAAAGGTGCTGGGTCAAAGCCCATGGTGTCGAGCAGCAATTGCTCAGATGAGGCGATTTCTCTATCTTGAGATGCTGATGCCTTGGATATTAAGGTGTTGCTGCGAGGCTGCAGTTTGAGCTCTTCCGTAATATCTTGTATGCAATCCACCAGTTTGGCGCCTTGCTTGATGAGCTGGTGGCAGCCCTTAGACATGGGCGAATGGATTGAGCCTGGAATGGCAAAAATTTCACGGCCTTGCTCTGCAGCCATGCGCGCGGTAATTTGTGAGCCGCTCTGTATGTTGGCTTCTACTACCAAACAGCCCAAACTTAGGCCGCTAATGATGCGATTTCTTTTGGGAAAGTTTTGTGGCTTGGATGGCGTGCCCAATGCAAACTCAGACAAAAGTAAGCCGTGTTCCGCAATTTGGTGAGCAAGTTCGCGGTGTTTTGCCGGGTACACAATGTCCAGCCCGGTGCCGACTACGGCAATGGTTGCGCCGCCGGCCTTAAGTGCGCCTCTGTGGGCTGCACCATCTATGCCAAGTGCCAAGCCACTGACGATGCACAGCCCGTGCTGGCACAGGTCATAAGCGAACGCTTCTGCGTTTTTTTCACCTTGTACGGATGCATTGCGGCTGCCTACGATGGCGATGCTGGGTTGATTCAGGAGCGCCAAATTACCTTTTGCGTATAGATAAGGTGGTGGGTCGCTGATTTCTAAGAGTGCACGTGGATATTCGTGGTCTGCAAGCGTGATCAGATGGTTGTTGGCTCCAGCCAGCCATTGCGTGAACTCTGCAGCGGGTTCTTGGTTGGCACCATTACTAATTGCATTAGCAATGGTGGCTGAAACGACTTCTTTTAACTGCGAGAGGCTGGCGGCATAGATATTGTAGGGACTACCAAAGGCTCTCAGTAACTGGCAAAAGGTCTGTGGCCCTATACCGGAAATGCTGCCCAAGCTCACCCATAGCGACTTTTCCGCAACTTCTTCGCGACTGATAGTCATGCGTGCAGTTAAGGATTGTGTACAGAATCTAGCGTGTTAATTGGGTCGCTGGCTTGCATAACGAGGCCATAAGCAACGCGATCAAATACCCGGAATACCATGATTAAACCTACGCGCTCATCTGGAAGCTTAATGTAGCCTGGTTCCAATGCTGGCTCAGTGCTTGTGGCTTCTTTTTTGTCTTTGCCAAAGTTAACGATGGCTTTGCCATCTTCACCAGTGGAAATGTCAAAATTTAACTCTTTTAATTTTGGCTTCGCATCCGCTTTTTTAGCCTCTTCTTTGGCTTCTTTTGTCGGCTCAGGGTCTTTAATAATGCGGCCGTAGCGGCTAATTGCTAGTACTTGCCCCACTTCTACGCCATCTTTAGAGCCGCGACTGATAGAAATAATGCTCCCAGGTCCAGTTTCGGCTAGTCCACCATAAATCTTCAGCACTCGTCCTTTGATCTGCGTGTCAGGTGCATGCGGTGTAAAGTTGACGGAAATTTCATCCCCGCTTGGCACTAGGCGGTCTTTGACAAAAATCTCTTCTTTCGCTTTAGTTACCTCTGCTGTTGCAGGCTTGCCGTATTTTTTAACGCGTAAATCCCCTAGGTAGGTCGCTTCTACCCCCAGCACTTCTTTCGAGTCTGGGTCTACCATGGAGTCACCTGGACGGTAAATAAACCAATTCAGGTCTTTATTTTCTTCAATTTTGTTAATGTAAACGCGTGTGCCAGTGCTAAGTACCACACGGTTATCCGGCCCTGCAATAATTCTTGGTGATTCTGCTAGTTGATCTTTTTCTATCACTAGTGGCTGGCTTAAGAATGGCGCAATCGCGTTGATTGGGATGGTAGAAATTGCAGCTTGATCCACTGGTTCAACGATCACACCAGGCTCTAGCGTAATGGTTGGGCGTAATAGTTTTAGTTGCGGAGTGCCGCTACTTTGATCAAGCACGATAACGTCGCCGGGATAAATTAAGTGCGGGTTTTTAATTTGGGCGCGGTTTAGCTGCCAAACTTGGGGCCATAACCATGGGTCTTTAAGGAAGCGGGCAGATATCCACCACAAGGTGTCACCTTTGACCACGACGTGACGATCCGGATGATCTTCTTTTAGTGCAATTACTTGTGCATTCAGGTTGAAGCTTAAGCAACAAAACATGAGCAGCGTTATAATATTGCGAAACATATGTTGATGACCTCGGTCAAAGATGCATTTAGACGACATACAATGGCGTGCAATATGAGCCGCACACACCGTGAATTTACGTTAAATTTATCACGTAATTCATTAAAGAATCAAGCTTTTATGGAAAAAGCTCAGCTTTTGAGATTTTTTCGAATTTTTGAATGTGTATATTAAAGAGTTTTTATGGCAATTTTAGATATCCTTAATTATCCTGACCCGCGTTTGCATACGGTGGCTAAGCCTGTGAAAGAAGTGAACGCAGCGGTTCACCGCTTGATTGATGATATGGCGGAAACCATGTACGCGGCGCCGGGGATAGGCTTGGCAGCAACGCAGGTCGATCAGCACGTGCAGCTGTTGTTGGTAGACACCAGTGAGACCAAAGACCAACTGCAGGTGTTTATTAACCCTAAAATACTGGAGCGTGATGGCGAGCAAGTTTATGAAGAGGGTTGTCTGTCAGTGCCAGGGGTCTACGAGAGTGTGACGCGCGCAGAAAAGATTTTGGTTGAGGCTTTGGGTAAAGACGGTAAGCGCTTTACTTTGGAGGCGCATGGCTTATTGAGCGTGTGCATTCAACATGAAATGGATCATTTGCAGGGTAAGGTGTTTGTTGAATACTTATCCCCACTTAAGCGTAATAGAATTAAAAACAAAATGCTCAAGCAGCAGCGTGGCAAATAGTCTGATTAGGGGTTAAAGCGTTGAAAATTATATTTGCGGGGACACCCGATTTTGCCGTGCCGGCATTGGCGGCACTGATTGAGGCTGGCCATGATGTTGTGATGGTGCTAACACAGCCAGACCGTCCAGCTGGGCGCGGTATGAAGCTAAAAGCTAGTCCGATTAAAGTATTGGCCGAGCAGTATGGTTTATTTGTGTTTCAGCCCGAAACCTTAAAAGATGCGACGGTACAGGCGGAAATCGCAGAAACGCATGCCGATGTCATGATTGTTGCTGCCTATGGTTTAATTATCCCCACTGTTGTGTTGCAGATGCCTAAGCATGGCTGTTATAACATCCATGCCTCATTGTTGCCGCGCTGGCGCGGTGCTGCGCCTATCCATCGCTCTATCTTGGCTGGCGATAATGAGACCGGTGTCACCATCATGGAAGTAGTGCCGGCCTTGGATGCTGGTGCTATGGTAAGTAAGGGCGTGGTGCCCATTACTGAAACCGATACCACACAAGGCTTGCATGATGCGTTAGCCGCGATTGGTGCTGATTTAATGGTAGAGGCGATGCACGTGTTAACCCAAACGGGTCGGTTGGCGAGTGTGCCGCAAGATGAGTTGTTGGTGACCTACGCGCACAAGTTAGAAAAAGCAGAAGCGGTGATTGACTGGCAAAAAAGTGCTGCAGAAATTTCAAGGCAAGTGCGTGCATTCAATCCCTTCCCGGTTGCGCAAAGCTTTTTACATGGTGAAGTATGCCGTCTTTGGATGGCGACCACTGTTGATGGTATGTCTAGTAGCGCCGCTCCTGGCAGTGTGCTTGATGTACATGACGGTATTTTGGTGGCCTGCGGTGATGGCGGCGTGTTGCGCATTAGTGAATTACAAGCCCCAGGTGGCAAACGCTTGAGTGCTTCAGTCTTTATGCTGGGACATGCTTTAAAAGCAGGTGATCAGTTTGGCGGGGCATAACCAACTTGGAAATTTCAGCTTGAATTTTAAGCTCAGTGTCACCACTTTATGCAATGTCTAAGCATAAGATAAGGGTGAAATAATGTTAGGAAACTGGCTGAAAACGACGATTTTGATGGCAGCGATTGTTGCCTTGTTTGGCGTGGTGGGTGCGGCGTTAGGCGGTGCCGGCGGTATGATGATTGCGTTGCTGCTGGCTGGCGCGATGAATATTTACGCGTACTGGTTCTCTGATAAAGCCGTGCTGAAAATGTATGGTGCGCAGGAGATTACACCAGACAATGTGCAGTTCCGCAGTTATTACCAAATGGTGCGGCAGTTGGCAGAAAACGCACAGTTGCCTATGCCTAAGGTTTATGTGATTGATGAGTCTCAGCCTAATGCCTTTGCGACAGGGCGTAACCCCGAGAATGCCGCGGTCGCAGCAACCGTTGGCATTATGCAGATTTTGGATGAGCGGGAGTTGCGTGGGGTAATGGCGCATGAACTTGCGCATGTGAGAAATCGAGATACGTTAATTTCCACGATATCCGCCACCGTAGCGGGTGCCATTGCTTCTATAGCGCAGTTTGGCATGTTGTTAGGTGGTGGTCGCAATGATCAGGGTGAGCGTAATGTGAATCCGATAGTCGGTATATTAGTGATGCTACTGGCGCCGTTAGCGGCAACATTAATACAGATGGCGATTTCGCGAGCACGTGAGTTTGAAGCGGACAAGGCCGGAGCTGAAATTAGTGGCGATCCGCGCGCCTTGGCTAGTGCGTTGCAGAAAATCCATCACTATGCACACCAAGTGGCAAACCCAACCGCAGAGGCGCACCCGGAAACAGCGCAGATGATGATTATTAATCCGTTGTCTGGCGTATCATTAGATAGATTGTTTAGTACGCATCCTGATACTGCAGAGCGTGTGTCGCGTTTAATGGCAATGGCTAGCCGCTTTTAACGGTATGCAAAAACGGTACATTAGATAACAGCGAGTCTGTGCCGACGGTCTTACAAGGCCAGTTTAACTGAACGTGCTAAATATCAGACGGGGCAAGCTTGTTGCCCCGCGCATCAAGTCTTAGTCCCTATCTCCGCCTCTTCCCCTGCCATGGCCATTACCACGATTTCCCCTGTCACCATCATGGCCTCGGTCGTGGTCTCCGCGGCCTCGATCATCCCAACCACCTCTGCCACGATTGTCATAATAATCGTTGCGGTAGTAGTCGCCGCGATGGTGCGCGCGGTATTGTGGGACGAAGTCGTCGTTATACCACCGGTCTTGCACAAAATACACAGGGCGACCACAAGCGCCATAACGGCCGCAGTAGCGGCGCCAGTTTTTATAATGGCCAGGTGGTACGCGTAAGTACATAGGCTCATATACGTCCATTACCTGACGATGCACAATGATAGGTTCTCTGTAAATGACGCGTGGTTGTGGGTATGGGTAGTTGCCGATATCAATTTGGCCATAAAACCCAGGTTGTCCCACACTGATAGACACGCCAACATCCGCTGCAAACGCCGTATTGGCTGTTGCAAGTAAAAAGCCAGTCACCAGTAAACGCTTTAATATATTTGTTTTGTTCATGAATCTCTCCTCGTGAATCGAACACATACAACGCATCAGCATCTCGATGCGATGACAACATAATGCTTAGCTTAACCCTAATCGAGCGGATATCAAGTAAAATCAGTGTTTTAGCAATTTATGAATAGAAACTAATTTTGTATATTTCTCAACAAATCGCTGCAGATGCGGTACATCAAGTGTTTGCTGGTCGTAACCTGACGATCGCATTGCCTGCGGCACTGTCTCTTTTTCCCAATGCCACACCGCAACAAAAAGGCGCTGCGGCTGATTTGAGTTACGGCACTTTGCGGTTTTATGGTGAAATTGATGCCTATTTGCGTGCTTTGCTTGAAAAGCCGTTGGCAGACGAGCGTATTCACGCTTTATTACTGGTGGCGATTTATCAGTTAAGGCACGACAAGGCAGATGCATTTACTGTGGTGAATCAGGCGGTGCATGCGGTTAGTCAATTAAGACGTCCTGCAGTCAAGGCTTGGGCTAAAGGATTGGTGAATGCAGTGTTGCGTAATTTTCTGCGCCAGCAAGCACAATTGACGTTAAAGTTAACCGCGAATGAAGTGGCGACTTATTCCTACCCGCAATGGTGGGTGAATAAGCTGAAAACACAATATCCTGATGCATGGCAGGGCATCTTAAGCGTAGGTAATCAGCATCCACCCATGAGCTTGCGTGTGAATACTCAAAAAATTGCGATTGCCGACTACTTGCAACTGTTGGCCCTTAGTGAAATTGAGGCGACACAAGTCGGTGCGCAGTCGGTCATTTTGACTAAGCCCGTGGCGGTTGAGAAAATTCCAGGCTTTAGTGACGGCGTGGTGTCGGTACAAGACTACGGTGCGCAACTGGCGGCGCATTTGATTGGTGCCGAGGACGGTATGCGTGTACTGGATGCTTGCTGCGCACCGGGTGGTAAAACCAGTCATATCTTAGAGCTGGCTAAGGTGGAGATGACGGCATTAGATAGTGATGCGCTACGTCTGGAGCGGGTGCAGAGCAATTTGGCGCGTCTGCACTTAAACGCGCAGGTGATTGCGGGTGATGCCGGTTCTGCCGATTGGTATGACGGTAAGCCTTTTGATAGAATTCTTGCGGATGTACCTTGCACTGCGTCTGGCATTGTGCGGCGTCATGTCGATATCAAATGGTTGCGACGAGAGACTGATGTGGCGTCATTTGTGGCGCAACAGGCGAAAATTTTACCAAGTTTATGGCAGATGCTGGCAAAGGGTGGTAAATTGCTTTACGTGACTTGTTCTGTTTTTAAAGAAGAAAATCAGGCGCAGATTGATCAATTCTTGCAGAAAAATGCAGATGCACAGCAATTGCCAATTGAGCAGGCACTTGCACAATATAATGTTGCGCATATACAAGGTCAGCTTATTCCCTCTAACTCACATGATGGTTTCTTTTATGCACTGTTGCAAAAAAATTAAGGCTATTTTTTGCATCATTGCGTTGGTATTGTTCTCTAGCTCGGTCTTGGCGGAGGGTAACAGTTTACGCCTGCGTAGCGCCAATCTAACCGCTTACGAGGGCGAATACCTGCTCAACGCCGATGCGGAAATCAACTTTAGCTCCGAAATTGAAAAGGCAATTCAAAAGGGCTTTGCCTTTAGCTTTCTGATTGAGTTCCAGCTGCTGTCCCCTAAAAAGTACTGGTTTGATGATGAAGTGGTGACCACAACACAGCAGGTTAATTTAAGTTATCACGCGCTAACTCGCCAATACATAGTTGCACGCAATGATCAGCAGCGTGCTTATGCTAGCCTAGATGAGGCGCTGGAGGACTTATCTATTATTCAGGACATGAAAGTGTTTCAGGAGGCGGATGTTGAGAGAGGTGAGCGATATCGCGCGGTGTTGCTGATGCGACTAGACCAGAAAAAATTGCCTAAAGCGTTACGCATAGAGGGCATGACTTCTAACGAGTGGAAAATCAGCTCACAGCGCTTTGAGTGGACGCCTAGCTTATTCAAATGAAATACATAGTCTTTACCAGTGCGTTATTAGGCGGCTTGCTGCTGTACTTGCTCTCAAATGCAAGTGCCAATACCGCTGCGTCTGGCGAGCACTATACATTATTGGTTGCTTTAAATATTGCATTGGCTGTATTGCTAGTGGTGTTGATTGGTGTGCAGCTGTTCAGTTTGTACCGTAATATCCGCCAGCGGGTGATGGGGAGCCGCTTTACGCTGCGCTTACTGGGGTCATTTGCGCTGATGGCGATTATCCCGGGGTTGATTGTGTATCTGGTGTCGGTGAATTTCCTGACGCGCTCAATAGAGTCGTGGTTTAACGTTAAGGTGGAGTCCGCGCTAGAGGGCGGCTTGAACCTAGGGCAAACTGCACTGGAGATCATGCTGGCCGATGTGAAGGAAAAAGGCGAAAGTATGGCGACCAGTTTGGCGTTTCAGTCAGCTAATACCCATTTTTCTACACTCAATGATTTACGCGAGAAGAGTGGTGTGCAGGATGCTGCGCTATTTACGCCACAAGGCGGTATTTTGGCGGTGTCTAGCGGTGATGCCAGTAGCTTTTTACCTGACCTGCCTAGCGTGTCGCAGCTGCGGCAAGCGCGGCAGCGTATCTACGGCAATATCGAGCCGATTAACGGCAAAGGTTTGTATCTGCGTGTGCTGATTCCGGTGAGTGTGCAGGATATTGCGGGTGAAATGCGTATTTTGCAGTTATTGCAGCCGGTACCTAAATCGCTGGCCACTACGGCTGAGGCGGTGCAGGATGTGTATCAGGATTATCAGCAGCTTTCATATAGCCGAACCGCATTACGAGAGGTATTCGCATTGACCTTGACCTTGGTGATGATGCTGGCCATGTTTACCGCTGTGGCGATTGCCTTTGTGTTGAGTCGGCGCTTATCTGAGCCGCTTACCGTGTTGGCGGAGGGTACCAAAGCCATTGCGAGTGGCGATTACAGCACCATGCTGCCTGCGCATGGCAAGGATGAACTGGGGGTGCTGGTGCAGTCGTTTAACAGTATGACGCAGCAATTAGGCGATGCGACTAAAGCAGCAGATAGGAACCGCGCACGTGTTGAGGCCGCGCGTGGTTATTTGGAAACGATACTGGCGCATTTGTCGTCAGGGGTGTTAGCGCTCAATGAGCGTGGTGAGCTGCGTACCTTTAATGAAGCAACGGTGAATATACTGGGTATCTCATTGGAATCCTATGTCGGCTTTACCCCAGAGAAAATCATCGAAAAACAACCTAATCTGGCGACCTTTTTTCAGACCATTGCCCTAAGTGTGCAGCCTGACGCTGTGCAAAAAGACGAAGCGCAGGTACAAGTAGAGTTGGCAACGGCGCAGGGTAAGAAGATTATCACTTTGCGTGGTACGCGATTGCCGGATGGCGGCTATGTGGCGGTGTTTGATGACGCAACCGCCATGGTGCAGGCGCAGCGTGACGCGGCTTGGGGTGAGGTGGCGCGGCGTTTAGCGCATGAGATTAAAAACCCACTGACGCCGATTCAACTGTCCGCTGAGCGTATGGCGCATAAGCTGCATAGTAAATTGTCGGCGGCAGATGCCGAGATTTTGCAGCGCTCAACCGAAACTATCGTTAACCAGGTGGATGCACTGAAAAAAATGGTGAACGAGTTTAGTGAGTATGCACGCTCGCCAACGCCACATTTGGAAAGCTTGGATTTGAATGCGCTTATCCGTGAGATTGTGTCTTTTTATGACGCACCTAAAGTCAGCATCCAGCTAGCGCTAACCAAGCAGGTTTGTTTAATCAAGGGCGACAACACCATGCTGCGTCAGGTGCTGCATAACTTGCTGCAAAACGCGCAAGACGCCTTGGCATCAGCGCTGATGCCGCAGATACGAATTGCAACCGCAGTTTACGACAATATGCTGGTGTTAACCGTGCAGGATAATGGCGGCGGCTTTCCGGCGGAGATGATGTTGCACGTGTTTGAGCCCTATGTCACGACCAAGCCACATGGCACTGGGTTGGGCTTAGCCATCGTGAAAAAGATTATTGAGGAACATAAAGGCAATATTAAGATTGAGAACGTATTAAGCGATGAGGCGAATAGTGCGGGTGCTATGATTACGATTAGCATCCCGCTATTCATCAGCTAATTAACATTAACTTATTGATTAAACGAACCGTATGGCATCAAAACATATATTAGTGATTGACGATGAAATAGGTATACGCGAATTATTGCGTGATATTTTGCAAGATGAGGGCTATCAGGTGCAGCTGGCGGAGAATGCGGCTGCGGCGCGTGCCATGCGTCTGCATGAGCGTCCGGACGTCGTGTTGCTGGATATTTGGATGCCGGATTGTGATGGCATCACACTACTGAAAGAGTGGGCAAATGGCGGCCTGCTCACCATGCCGGTGGTGATGATGTCTGGTCATGGCACGATTGATACAGCGGTAGAGGCAACACGCATCGGTGCGTTTGACTTTTTAGAGAAGCCGATTGCACTGCAAAAGCTATTAAAAACGGTGGCTACTGCACTCAAGCACAGTGAGCAGTTGCCTAAATCGGAAATGAATTTGATGAGTTTGGGCAAGAGCCCTATCGTCGCTGCGCTCAAAGAGCGTTTGGATAAAATCGCTATGAGCACTAGCGTAGCACCTAGCCCGGTGTTGCTGATTGGGCCATTGGGCTGCGGTGCAGAGTTGTGCGCGCGTTTTCTGCATAATGCAGGTACGCCTTGGGTAAACTTAACCGAGTTTTCCCAGTTGGTGCATGCGCCATTAGAGATACTGGAACAGGCAAATGATGGCGTAGTCTATGTTTCGGAAATTGCAGAGCTCAATAAAACCGAGCAAAAAGGTCTGCTGCTGCTGATTACCAAGGCTGAAAAGTATAACGTGCGCGTGGTTTGTGGCACCAGTCATAATTTACAAAAACTGCAGGCAGAGGGCTTATTTGACCATAACCTGTTGCAAATACTCTCCGCGGTGTCATTAAGAGTGCCCGCGTTAGAAGAGCATAAGGAAGATATTCCGGATTTAGTGGTGGCGATTGCTAATCTGCAGTTTGAAATTGCCACGGTGCCTTATCGTGAGTTTGATATTGCCGCGCTAAACGCCTTACGTAACGCGAGTTGGCCTGGTGATATTGCACAGTTGGATGCCGTGGTGCGCAACCTGATTCAAACCAGCTTGGGCGATAAAATTACTTTGGATGACGTGAACCGGGTGATGCATCAATTTGACGGGCACCTACATGCTGAGTTGCAGGTGACTGTTGACGCCGCGGTGAACACTGTCATTCCTTCGGGGCTGGCGATGGAGGTGAATCTTAGCCAGCCACTACGCGAGGCGCGCGATGAATTTGAGCGATTGTATTTTAATCACCACATTAAATCGGTGACGGGCAATATGAATAAACTGGCTGAGATTTCTGGGTTAGAGCGTACGCATTTATATCGTAAGCTTAAACAGCTGGACGTCAAAATCAAAGGTTAAGCTCACTTTGCCATGGCACAAGCACATGGTGCCCAGCTAACGCACTAAATCGAGATAGTACAGAATGGCAAAAGAGAATTTACAGCACATTCGCCAGCTGGTTGCGCAGCAGGCGGCACGTATGATGGCTGAGGATGGTATATCGGATTATGCCTACGCTAAAAAGAAGGCGGGGCGGCAACTCGGCGCATTAGAGAATAGTAGCTTACCCTCCAATGCCGAGGTGGAAGAAGAGCTTAAGCTGTATAACGCGCTGTTCTTAGGTGAAGAACAGCCAGAAAACCTGCGTGACTTGCGCAAAAATGCTTTATTCACCATGCAAATTCTGGAGAAGTTTAATCCGCACCTCACTGGGGCGGTGCTGGACGGTACAGCTGGACTACTTGCAGAAACCCATATACATTTATTTGCGGATAGCATCAAAGAGGTTGAGATGTTTTTGCTTAATCAGCAAATTCCGTTTGATGTGAACGAAAAGTCGTATCGTGTGATGAACGATGGCAAGCGCGACAAAAAGGGCGATCAGCGTAAAACGGTGCCGGTTTTCACTTTGGAGATGGATACCGGTCTGATTAAGTTGAGCGTGTTTGAGGTGGATGATATCCGTGTGCCGACCAAGCGAGCTACTGATGGCACCAACGCTGGTCGCGTTGGAATAGAGGCGTTAAAAGCGCTTATTGCCAGCAGTTAAGTAAGCGCTTAGCTTCGGTGCTTACTTAACTGTGTTTGTTTAGCTGTGCTTATTTAATTTGCGTGGCTTTCATCTTTGAGCCAGCGCGCTGCATCCATGGCGAAATAAGTCAAAATGCCGTCTGCACCGGCACGTTTAAATGCAAGCAGGCTTTCTAGTACGCATGCTTTCTCATCTAACCAGCCATTTTGTGCTGCGGCTTTTAGCATGGCATATTCACCACTCACTTGGTAGGCAAAAGTTGGCACGCCAAACTCATCTTTAACGCGACGTACGATATCCAAATAAGGCATACCAGGTTTTACCATCACCATGTCTGCACCTTCTGAAATATCCAGCGCTACTTCTTGCATGGCTTCGTCGCTATTAGCAGGATCCATTTGGTAGGTGTATTTATTGCCCTTACCTAAGTTGGCTGCCGAGCCGACAGCATCGCGGAACGGACCATAAAACGCAGAGGCATATTTAGCTGAGTAGGCGAGAATTCTAGTGTGGATATTACGTGTACTTTCCAGTGCCTCGCGAATTTGGCCAACGCGACCATCCATCATGTCGCTTGGGGCAACTACGTCTGCGCCGGCATTGGCATGGGAAATAGCTTGCTTCACTAGCACTTCAATGGTTTCATCATTCAGCACATAGCCGGAGTCATCAATTAAACCATCTTGGCCGTGCGTGGTGTATGGGTCTAATGCCACATCGGTAATCACGCCTAGCTCAGGAAAGTTGGCTTTGAGTGCGGCAACGGTGCGTTGTACTAAACCATCGGGGTTGTAGGCTTCAGCCGCGTCCAGGCTTTTGAACTCACTGTCCACCACTGGAAACAACGCTATTGCCGGGATGCCTAAAGCTACACACTCTGCTGCGGTCTTCAGAAGCACATCGATACTTTGACGCTGTACGCCAGGCATGGAGGCCACTGCTTCAATCCGATTTTCGCCATCCAGCACGAACACTGGGTAAATTAAATCGTTACTGGTGAGTACATTTTCTTGCATTAAACGGCGAGAGAATGCGTCTTTGCGCATGCGGCGTGGACGAGAATAGGGGTAGCTCATGATTAAACCTCAATAAAAATAGCGCTGCAGTTGCGCCTGATTCACATAGTTGTGCGGTGTGGTCGCTAGTGTTAAGCAAACACTTTTGCTAGCTCAACACCAGGCTCAGGCTGGCGCATAAACGCTTCACCCACCAAGAATGTGTGCACATGATTTTGTCGCATCAGCGCCACGTCAGCCTGGGTGAAGATGCCAGACTCGGTCACCACGATTTTGTGCGCAGGAATGCGTGCCAATAAGCCTAATGTGGTATCCAGTGTGACTTCAAAGGTGCGTAAGTTACGGTTGTTGATGCCGAGTAGCGGCGTGTCGAGTTGCAACGCGAGTTCTAGTTCTTCGCCATTATGCACTTCTACCAATACTGCCATGCCTAAGCTATGTGCGATGGTTTCCAGTTCACGCATTTTGGCCAAATCAATGGCGGCGGCAATCAGTAGAATGCAATCCGCACCCATAGCGCGGGCTTCATAGACTTGATAAGCGTCTATCATAAAGTCTTTGCGTAATACCGGTAAGTTACATGCGGCATGCGCTTGCTTCAGGTATTCCGGCGAGCCTTGGAAGTATTCGATGTCAGTGAGTACTGACAAGCACGCAGCACCGCCCTGCTCGTAGCTGGCTGCGATAGCTGCAGGCTGAAAGTCAGCACGAATCACACCTTTAGATGGGCTGGCCTTTTTGATCTCTGCAATCACCGCCGCTTGGTTGTTGGCGATTTTGGCGCGTATGCTACCTACAAAATCTCTGGTTGGGCTGGCTGTGGCAGCTTCCTGCTGCACCATTTCTAGTGATTTGTTGGCTTTAGCCGCAGCCACTTCTCGTGTTTTTGTGGCGATAATTTTATTCAGAATGTCAGACATATGGCTTTCGCTATTACATTAAATCAGTCAATGGATGATTGCTGGCCATGGCAGATTACTGGTATTTCTCGTTGTTGTGCATAATCCAGCCGCCAGCATGGCTGCCTTGAGGGCTATGGTGCGTCCAGTGTATAACCCCACCTTTTGGATTATATACATACTCGCCGCTAAACGAAATTGTGTCGCCAGTTTGCACCGGCACTCTGGGGGCGAGGTCTATATTATGAGCAAATAACAAGGTTTGCTGCGGGTTGATTTTTACCAGAAATTTTTGGTGTCTGGCGCCCTTGTTGTCATCAGCCAGTAGTTTGACAGCAACACCAGTACCGCTGACCTGCACCTTGCTTTGTTTAGCCGCAAATGCCTGTTCAACACTTTGGTTGTTAACAGCAGTTTGTTCTGTTGCTGGCTGGTTATGTTCTGCGCTGGGTTGATGGCATGCACATATGCCTAAAGCCAGTATGAGTGCGTAGCATAAGTGTTTGGCTGTAAGATTCATGCGTTAGTGGCGGTGATCAGCGCTTGCAGTTTTTGCATGGCTTGGCCGCCATCTAGCATATTGGCGGCAGCTTTGATGCCATCAGCCAGTGTTGTCGTGATGCCTGCAACATAAATCGCGGCGCCAGCATTGAGCAATACGATATCGCGTGCCGGGCCGGTTTTCCCAGAGAGTAAGGCAAGGATGATGTCTTTGGATTCTTGCGCATTGCTGACTTTAATACTGCTTAAATCGTGCAGGTTTAAGCCAAACTGGGTGGGGTTGACAGTGTACTCAAGTACCTCGCCATGCTTTAGTTCTGCAACGTAGGTGTCACCGGTAAATGAAATTTCATCCATACCGTCGGCACCGCACACCACCATCACATGCTCGCTGCCCAGCTGTTTTAGTACATGCGCTAATTTGCCGGTAAGATCGCGTGAAAATACGCCCATTACCTGACGCTTGGCGCTGGCTGGGTTAGTCAATGGGCCGAGTAAGTTGAATAGGGTGCGGATGCCAAGTTCACGTCGTACCGGGGCGGCATGCTTCATTGCGCTATGGTGATTGGGGGCAAACATAAAGCCCAAGCCCACTTGATTCACGCTGTTGGCAACTTGTTCCGGGCTTAGATTGACGTTGACACCTAACGCTTCCAGCACGTCGGCGCTGCCGCAAGTGGATGATACAGAGCGGCCACCATGTTTGGCTACTTTAGCGCCGGCTGCTGCAGCAATAAAGGCGCTCACGGTAGAAATGTTGAAAGTTTGTATGCCATC
Source organism: Methylotenera mobilis JLW8 (assembly GCF_000023705.1). NCBI lineage: Bacteria > Pseudomonadati > Pseudomonadota > Betaproteobacteria > Nitrosomonadales > Methylophilaceae > Methylotenera > Methylotenera mobilis. The sequence continues at coordinate 2,350,499 of NC_012968.1, read as the reverse complement.
GCCACCAGTGCCACAGGTGTCTACTAAGTGGGATGTGTCTTCAATCTCTACCTTGGTGGAGAGTGAGCGCATCACACTGGCTGCTGCGGCGATTTCATCCACGGTTTCACCTTTGATGCGCAGTGCGACCAGTGCGCCAGCAATCTGCGCTGCGGTGAGCTCGCCTGCCATCACTTGTTGCATCAAGCCTTGCATCACATCAAAGCTTAAGCTTTCTCCGTTGATTAAACGGGTCAGCGTTTGTGCATAACTCATGGGCTTAAGCTTTCAAAAAGTTATTCAAAAGCGCATGTCCATGTTCGGTCAGGATGGATTCAGGATGGAACTGCACCCCTTCAACGGCTAATGTTTTATGGCGTACACCCATGATTTCGCCGTCATCGGTCCAGGCGGTAATTTCCAGGCAGTCCGGTAAGGTTTCTTTTTCAATCACTAATGAGTGGTAACGCGTAGCTGTGTAAGGGTTAGGCAAGTCTTTAAACACGCCGATGTTTTTATGGTGAATCAGCGAAGTTTTGCCGTGCATTAACTGCTTAGCGTGAATGATGTTGCCGCCGAAGGCTTGACCAATACTTTGATGACCCAAGCAAACCCCTAGTAACGGGATTTTGCCGGCAAATTCTTTAATCAAAGGTACGCTAATGCCGGCCTCATTCGGGGTGCAAGGTCCAGGTGAAACCACGATGTGATCAGGCTTTAGCTCTGCAACTTTGGCTAAATCAATTTCATCATTGCGGTACACCAAAACTTCTTGGCCGAGTTCACCAAGGTATTGCACCAAGTTGTAGGTGAAAGAGTCATAGTTGTCGATCATTAGCAGCATGTTCTGTCCTAGTTTACTAGCGGCTTTTCGTAAACAAAAAGCAATGAGTGATGGAGTGTTATTTTACCAATGCTTAAAATCTACGTATAGGTAAATTCTGCCTAAATAACGAAAGAATCCCACCGTATTGAATGGGTTGGCGTTAATTTTGATGATGTCAGCGCGCTAGTACACACAGGTGTGTGTGCAAAGCTAATGCGCACAGGCATAAGGTGAGGCATCTAGTGTGGGCGACTCTCCAGAGATAATGGCTGCGATTAGTTTGGCGCTGGCGGGGGCCATGGTGAGTCCATACCTGAAGTGACCTGTATTTAAGTACAGATTTTTGATTGTAGGGTGTGCACCAATGGTTGGCAGGTTTTCAGGGGTGCCAGGGCGCAATCCGCTCCAGTGTTTAATAATAGCTTGCCCTTTTAGCTCGGGCATAATTGCCTCTGCTTTCATGCGCAGCTCTTCACGCACCGCTTCAGTTACGCCATTATCAAATCCTACATCTTCCAGCGTGCTGCCTGCTAGCAGGTAGCCATCTAGGCGAGGAATCATATAAAAACCTTCTTTGTAGACCATTTGCTCAAGATTCTGTTGTGGCTGGTAGAGCAGAATCTGCCCACGCATCGGCTTGATATTCAGTTTGGCGCTGGTGGCTTTTAATAGGTCAAAGCTCCAAGCGCCTGAAGTGACCACAAATTGATCGGCGCTTAGTTTCTCTCCACTCGTGGTTTGCCACTCATTGAGCTGCTGCGTTTCTTCCAGTGGCAGCAACTGTGTGTGCTCCAGCATGGTGACCTGGTGTTGCTCCAGCCATTTGCGCAGAGCCTGCATTAAATACGGTGGGCGTATTTGGCACACGGTGGGCAGCCACAGCGCATTTTCACCTTCGCTAGACTGCACGCCAAAAGCGCTGGCTTTGACCGGTTGCACGCTGACTTCGTTGCGCACACACCAGCTTTGTGCAGCGTCGATATCAAATTTTGGCAGTAGTAAAAAGCCTGACTGTACAAAATCAGTCGGCAGGCCAGTTTCTTGCGCTAGCTGCTGAGATAGTGTGCGATAGAAGTCAGCGCTGTGCTTGGTCAAGGCATTAACCGGCTCGGAGTATTGCCATGGCAGCAGCGGGAAAATAATGCCGCCGCCAGCCCAGGATGATTCGCCTGAGGTTTGACTGGCGATTTGATTGCGTTCCACAATGGTAACGCGGTGGCCTTTGTGAATTAACTCCATTGCGGTCATGCAGCCTACAATGCCGCCGCCTATGATCATGGTGTGTGGTTTAGCCATTAGATACTCTACTTATATAAACTTTTACTTATTAGCCACGCGTCCCATCAGTAGCGCGTTTTCTGCATTGGCCAAGCCGGCAGGCTGACCGAGCAATACGACTACGTCGCCTTCAGCCAGCAGGCTTTCGTTAGACATATGTGCGCTGTTGGCATGTGGGCGTCGAATGTTTTTAATTGAGACCTCAAAACTGTCAAGTTGCATGTCGTTGAGGCAGCGGCCGATGGCATAAGCGCCGGTTGTGATAATCACTGAGTGCAAGCGCACTTCCTGTTTGGCGATTTCCTCGTTCTCAGTGTCTGAAATGCCGCGGAAATAGCCTTTAAACATGCTGTAGCGCTCTTCACGAAAGATTCTGATGCGCTTCACTACGCGGTTGAGCGGCACGCCCAGTAGCATTAACGCATGAGATGCCAGCATTAGGCTGCCTTCCAGGATCTCCGGTACCACTTCTGTAGCGCCAGCTTCACGCAATGCCTCCATATTGCTATCGTCTACGGTGCGCACGATGACTGGTAGTTGTGGGTAGCTTTCCTGCGCGATATGCAGAATTTTCATAGCAGCGCGGTTGTCGGCGTAACTGATAATCAGCGCTTTGGCTCTGGCGGCACCTGCTGCTTCCAGTACTACCCGTCTGGCCGCGTCGCCAAACATCACATTCTCGCCTGCTGCGGAGGCTTCTAGTACGCGGGATGGGTCAATATCCAATGCCACGTAAGGAATGTTTTCTTCTTTCAGAAAGCGACCAAGATACTGTCCGCTACGGCCATAACCGCAAATGACTACGTGATTATTCAAATGCTTGCTGCCTTCATCAATTTCTTCAATGATTTGGCTGCTGTTGCGGGTGTAGCTACGCGCTAGGCGTCGGGCAATGCGGCCGTTATATTGAATCAAGAACGGCGCAATCACCATGGACAGCAGTGCTGCCGCGAGTACCACTTGCAGGGTAGGGCCGGCAATCAGTTTTTGCTCTGCGCCCAGCGCTAAAATCACGAAGCCGAACTCGCCTGCTTGCGCCAGAATAATGCCGGTACGTATGGCGACGCCGATTTCGTATTTCACGAAACGCACCACCGCTGTCACGATAACGGCTTTTAGTAGGATGAAGCCCAGTAGCGTGAGTAAGATTACGCCTATGTTGTTGAATATCTCTGCGATATTGAGCAGCATGCCCACGCTGATAAAAAATAGCCCAAGCAGAATGTCGCGGAACGGCGCAATGTCAGACTCAACCTGATAGCGATATTTGGTTTCAGAAATCAGCATGCCAGCGACAAAAGCACCCAGTGCGTAAGACAAGCCGGCGGTTTTGGTGGCAAAGGCAACCAGTAGCGTTACCATCAGTACATTCATGACGAATAATTCGCGTGAGCGCTGGCTGGCAACTAGGTTGAATAGAGGGTTTACTAGCCATTTGCCTACGGTAAACAAAAACAGCAGCATGCCTATGGCTTTAAGCGTGGCTAGCCCTAGCACGTCAAAGATGTTGGCATTGGCTTTGCCTAGCGCGGGGATCAGCACTAACACAGGGACGACGATAATGTCTTGAAACAGCAGCACGCCTATGCTCAGGCGTCCGTGTCTAGAGTTTAGGTCTATGCGCTCAGCCAGAATTTTTGACACAATAGCGGTGGATGACATGGTCAGCGCTGCGCCAATCACAAATGCTGCGGCCCAGTTAACCCCGGCTAGTTTGGCAATGCACATGGTGAGTGCTAGCGTGATAAATACCTGCGCACCACCTAGCCCCAGCACTTTTCTGCGCATGGCATACAGTTGCGGCAGGCTGAACTCTAAGCCGATGCTAAACATCAGAAACACGATGCCGAACTCGGCAAATTCGCGGCTGGCTTCGTCGTCCGGTAGTACGCCAAAGGTGTGTGGTCCGAGTGCTAAGCCAACCAAGAAGTAAGCTAGCATGGCAGGGAGTTGTAACTTACGGAAAAGCGCAACAGCCAGAACTGAGCTGATGAGCAAGATGAGAATGAGTGGAAGTGTACCTGACATAATTGTCTTTATAAGCAGCTGTTTTTTATTATTAAGTTTTTATGGTTATCTATAGTTTCACAAAGCACATCCAAAACTTGGAGTATCTTAGTCGATTTTACGTAACTTTTGTAAAAAGCGCAGAGTAATAGCAAAAACTATGCCCGTGACGGAATATTTTTGGAAAATTTACTGAGTTAAGCATGCATTATGCTTTATCACCAAAGCATTCCCTTTTATACTAGTCACTTAAAGTTTTAAGCGTAGATAAAAGTTATGGTGTCGTCATCGCAGATTAAAAAATCAAATGCCGCTAGCGCATCGCCATTGGGTGAGCAAGCGCAAACGCTTGCGTTGGCAAAAGAGGTTCTGCAGCTGGAGTCTAGCGAAATAGATGCGCTAGCACAGCGTTTAGATCACCGCTTCAGTGAAGCGGTCTCGCTGATTTTGCAGTGCAAAGGGCGTGTGGTTGTTACCGGTATGGGGAAATCTGGTCATATCGGCGGCAAAATTGCGTCCACTCTGGCCAGCACGGGAACGCCAGCTTTTTTTATGCACCCAGCCGAAGCGAGCCATGGTGACTTGGGGATGATTACTGCGGGCGATGTGGTGATTGCGCTCTCTAACTCCGGTGAGAGTGATGAGGTGTTGGCAATCGTGCCGCCATTGACGCGTCTAGGTGCCAGTATTATTGCCATTACCGGCAATGACGCTTCCAGTTTGGCCAAGGCTGCAAATATTCATTTAAGCGCGCATGTGAGCCGTGAGGCTTGCCCACTTGGCTTGGCGCCTACTTCTAGTACCACGGTGGCGCTGGCGCTGGGAGATGCTCTGGCGCTGTGTGTGCTGGATTTGCGTGATTTTACCGCAGAGGATTTTGCCAGGTCGCACCCGGGTGGCAGCTTAGGGCGCCGTTTGTTGGTGCACGTGAGTGATGTGATGCGCACTGATGCGGGTGTGCCGCACGTGTCCGAGCAGGCCGGGCTGGCTGAAGCTTTGCTTGAAATGTCACGCAAAGGGCTGGGTTTGACCGCGGTGGTGAATGCTAAGCACGAGCCTGTCGGTATTTTTACCGATGGTGATTTACGACGCGCTTTTGAACAGAACGTGAACGTGATGACCGCCAAAATTCTGGATGTGATGCATGTGAACCCTAGTACCATCCATCAAGACCAGCTGGCGATTGCCGCGGTGGAGATTATGGAGCAACGCAAAATCAATGGTCTGCTAGTAGTGGACGACGCTGGGCGTTTAGTCGGTGCATTAAATATGCATGATCTCTTATTGGCAAAGGTGGTTTAGGTGAGCGGTACAGACAATGGTTTAGGCTTAACGCAGCGTCTAAAAAGCATTCGTATGCTAGTGCTGGATGTTGATGGCGTGATGACGGATGGCGGTTTGACCATAGGTGATGACGGCCAGGAGTATAAGACGTTTCATGCGCACGACGGCTTGGGCATGAAGCTATTGAAGGCCTCGGGTGTTAACGTGGCTATTATTACCGGGCGCACCTCCAACGTGGTTAAAAAGCGTGCGGAAAGCACTGGCGTGGTACATTTTTATCAGGGTGCAGAAGATAAGCTTGCTGCCTTGCAGGACTTGATGCAGCGTACAGCGTTGACCCCTGAACAATGTGCGTTTATGGGTGATGACGTGGTTGATTTACCGCCTATGCTGCGCTGTGGTTTGGCGATTGCGGTGCCTGATTCTCCAGACTTGCTACTCAAACACGCACATTATGTCACCCATAAAAAGGGTGGCCGCGGTGCCGTACGCGAAGTGTGTGAGTTGATTATGCAAGCACAAGATACATTTGATGGGCAGATGGCTCAATTTTTAACGCAAGCTAGCATTGCCAACTAAGTGAAAAATGCTACCAGTATGGGTAAACGGTTAATGCAATCTGGCTTAAAAAGCGCGGGTGTTTAAGTATGCAGCTTAGTACAAAATCTGCGATTATTTTTCCATTGGCTCTGCTGTTATTGCTGGCTTTGCTTACATTTTGGATTAATAAGTCTGTGCAGCCTCTGGCGCCTAAACTGGATGGCAGCAGTCGTCATGATCCTGATTACATGATGCATAATTTTGAGACCACGCAAACCGATGCAAGTGGTGCGCTACGTTATAAATTGGCGGCGCAGGAAATGAAGCACTTCCCGGATAAAGACTCGACCGATTTGGTTAAGCCGCGCTTTACCAGGTTTGCCAAAGATAAGCCTTACACCAGACTGGAAGGTGACACTGGTAATGTTTCTAGCGATGGCGAGCAGGTTGATGTGTTGGGTAATGTAGTGGTGCTGCGGGAAGCTTATGCTGAAAAGGGTGTAATGACGATAGAAACTGATGCCCTCAGAATTTTACCGAACCAAGAATATGCAACCACCGATAGGCCGGTGGTCATTAAGCAGGCGCCTGGCACCGTGGTGCATGCAACAGGGATGATTTATGAGCAGAAGCAGCAAACCGTTACTTTGCTGCATAAAGTGCGCGCGCATTACGATCCGCCCGCCGCTAAGGCAAAAAAAACAAATACACCAAACACCAAGAGTCGTCCACAGGCTAAGGCTAAAAAGCCAGTAGCGGTCGCTCAGCAAGACAAACCAAAAGATAAACCAGATAACCATGCGCGCATTCGGAGACGCTATGAATAGGCAGCTTTTTATGATTAACATCAATACATTATCCAGCTTGCTGCTCTGTGGGGGCTTGTTGTTGGGTGTGGCTGGCCGTGCATGGGCGGAGGCGGCAGACCGTGATAAGCCAATTGATTTAGAGGCGGATACGATGAAGGTCGATGACGCTAAACAAATCAGTACCTACAGCGGTAACGTGATTCTGACCCAAGGTACTTTGGAAATACGTGCGGATAAATTAATCGTACGTGAAGATAAGGAAGGTTTTCAGCACAGTACATCTTTAGGTAACCCGACTACCTTTAAGCAAAAGCTGGAAGGTAAGAGCGAGTATATTCAAGGCAGCGCGCAGCGCATTGAGTATGACGGGCGTATGGATAAGGTGCAGCTTTATACCAAAGCGTGGGTAAAGCGTGGTGAAGATGTGGTGCATGGCGATTACATTATGTATGACGCTAATGCCGAGTATGCCGAGGTGATTGGCGGCAACTCTCAATCTGCAACGTCAGGCTCCGGACGTGTGCGTGCGGTGATTCAACCTAAAAACAAAAAAGCACCAGTGGAAATTAAGCCGGCGGAGCCTGCCAACAAACCTAAGCCTGAGACCTCTACTGGCCCAATCCCTACGGTGAAAGACACAAGGTTCAGCCGTACTTTGGAAGTCAGTAGAAATGCCGGTACTGCACAATAGTGTTGAAGCGATAATTGCATGATAAGTAAACCATGATAAGTGAACAAAGATGAGCGAATTAACTGTAGAAAGTTTGCGTAAATCCTACGGTGCCCGTACGGTAGTGCAGGACATCTCGTTAACGATTAAAAGTGGTGAGGTGGTCGGGCTGCTTGGCCCGAATGGCGCGGGTAAAACCACCAGTTTTTATATGATAGTGGGTTTGGTGGCGCTGGACGCCGGTAGGATTGCCTTGGATGGCACGGAGCTCAGTCATTTGCCGATTCATATGCGTGCTAGGATGGGTTTGTCCTATTTGCCGCAGGAAGCCTCCATTTTCCGTAAATTGACGGTGTCTGAAAACATTCTCGCTATCCTGCAGTTGCAGGACATTCCTGAAGACGAAATGTCAGCCCGTTTGGAATCGCTGCTGGAAGAGTTGCACATCACGCATATCCGCGATAGTGCCGCGGTGAGTCTGTCTGGTGGCGAGCGCCGCCGTGTAGAAATTGCACGCTGTTTGGCATCAGACCCCAGTTTTATTTTGTTAGATGAGCCGTTTGCTGGCATTGATCCGATTGCGGTGATTGATATCCAGCAAATTATCCGCTTCTTAAGTGCGCGCAATATTGGCGTGCTGATTACTGATCATAACGTGCGTGAAACTTTGGGTATTTGCGACCGTGCTTATATTGTGAATCAAGGCCATGTGTTTGCTTCAGGCGTGCCAAGTGAGATTGTGGCCAATGAAAGCGTACGTGAAGTGTATTTGGGTAAAGATTTCCGCCTATGAAGCAAGGGTTACAACTAAAGTTTTCACAGAATCTATCGCTGACGCCGCAGTTGCAGCAGGCGATTCGCCTGTTGCAACTTTCAACGCTGGAGCTGAATCAAGAAATTGATGTGCTGATGCAAACTAATCCCCTGCTGGAACGGGGTGACGACACCGAGGATGAGTACGGCAACGCCGTAGAGCCGGTGGCTGACGGAGCCGACTTATCTGCTACCAGCCCTGAGTCTGCAGAGGCTAAGCCTGAGTTTGAAAATTTTGATGCTGAGTATGCGGAATCTGCGAGTGAGTTCAATGGCGCAGAGTCTGCAAATGCAAGTGTTGCGGATGTGTCCGATACGGCTGATTTTGATGTGCCAAGCACAGATTACGCAGACACGTTTTCGGCTGAGTTTAATGATGAGTTTGATGAGTTTTCCAACGGCAGCCGTTGGGATGAAAACACCATGCCGGCGGATGATGACAGTGACTTCAAGCCGCAGGAAACTTTGCAGACCAGTTTGCGTGAGCATTTGCTGTCCCAGTTAAAGTTGATGCCCTTGTCCGAGCGCGATCAATCGCTTGCGTTGATGCTAGTAGATAGCATTAATGATGATGGTTACTTGGAGCAAAGCCTGGAGGAAATTGCCGAGCTGATGCCAGAAGAGCTGGAGATAGATGCGATAGAGTTGCAAACAGCGTTGCGTCATGTGCAGCATTTGGATCCACCAGGCGTAGGTGCGCGCAGCTTAAGTGAGTGCTTGCTACTGCAGCTTGCGGTGTTGCCGAAATCTACACCGCATTTGGCGATGGCTGATTTGGTGGCTAAGCACCATCTGCAAGTGTTAGCCTCGCGTGACTTTGTGAAATTGCGTAAAGAACTAGGCTGTGATGAGGCTACCTTAAAGCAGGTGCAGCAACTAATTACCAGTTTAAATCCACGCCCTGGCAGTGCTTTTAGCCATATAGGTTCAGAGCACTATATCCAGCATGAAGTGATTGTGAAAAAGGTCAAAGGCATTTGGATTGCCAGCTTAAATGACAGTGTGATTCCTAAACTGAAGATCAACCAGCTGTACGCTGGTATCTTGAAGCGCAATCGTGATAGTTCCAGTCAGTACCTGCAAAGTCAGATGCAGGAAGCCAAATGGATGATTAAGAATATCCAGCAGCGTTTTTCTACCATTTTGCGTGTATCGCAGGCGATTGTAGATAGACAGCGCAACTTTCTGGAGTATGGTGAAGTTGCCATGCGCCCGCTAGTATTAAGAGAGATTGCCGATGAGCTTGATTTGCACGAGTCAACAATTTCACGCGTGACGACCAATAAATACATGCTGACACCGCGCGGTATTTTTGAACTTAAGTACTTTTTTGGCAGTTCAGTGGCGACCGATGCTGGCGGCACTTGTTCGGCAACCGCCATTCGCGCCCTGATTAAGCAGTTGGTGGATCAAGAAAATCCAAGGAAGCCATACTCGGATAATCAGATTACAGATTTGCTGGCTAAACAGGGTATTGTGGTCGCGCGGCGCACGATTGCCAAGTATCGTGAGTCTATGAATATCGCGCCAGCAAGCTTAAGAAAATCCTTATAAGTTGATTGTTGAAATCTACGTAAAAAATTGTTGAATTCCTTGCCACAGAGCGAATGAAAAGTTGTAAACTGAAATTGTTCTGTAAGTCTTAATCACGAACCTCTAAGAATTAATATTTGCGGAATATTTTCAAAAGGAGCAAGTCATGAATTTACAATTAACAGGTCATCATTTAGAAATTACGCCCGCTTTACGTGACTATGTCACCAGTAAGTTAACTAAAATCAGCAATCACTTTGATCATGTGATCGATGTCAAGGTGACCATGAGTGTCGAAAAGCTGGCTCAAAAGGTTGAAGCTACACTGCATGTGCCTGGTAATGATTTACACGCAGAATGCCAAGATGAGAATATGTATAGTGCCATCGATATGTTGACCGACAAGCTTGACCGTCAAGTGGTGAAACATAAAGAGAAAAATACCAATCATCACAAAGCGAATGGTGCGGTAAAGCATCAAAACATTGACTGAGTTTTTCTAGTATTTAATTCTTTTTTGTTACCTTAAATATGGCTCAATTCAACGTCGCTGAGCTATTCAAACAAACCCGCCGTAAACTCAAATTAAATTGGGTTGCAGGACTCGACGGCGGGTCAAATACTCTCACTAGCGAAACAGTTACCAAGCCATCTCTGGCTCTAATTGGACACCTTAATTTTGTACATCCTAACCGGGTGCAGGTATTGGGCTGTGCCGAGATGGATTATCTGACCAGCTTGCCTAGTGCAGATGCTGAACGTGCAATTAATAATTTATTTTCCACCGATTTAGCCGCTGTGATTGTGGCTAATGGTGAAAATGTACTGGATATCTTGTTGGCTGCCGCCAACCAGCACAACGTTCCGTTATTTACCTCTACCTTACGCAGCCCTGAGCTCATGGATATTTTGAGCCACTTTCTGGCGCAGGCTATGGCCGAGACTATCAGTGTGCACGGTGTATTTATGGAAGTGCAAGGCTTTGGCGTGCTGCTCAAAGGCGAGGCTGCTATCGGTAAGAGCGAGCTTGCGTTAGAGCTGATTTCACGTGGACATCGCTTGATTGCCGATGATATTGTGGATTTTTTCCGCATATCGCCTGAACGCATCGAGGGGCGCTGCCCGCCATTGCTAGAAGATTTTCTGGAGGTGCGCGGTTTGGGGATACTCAATATACGCGCATTGTTCGGTGATAATGCCGTGAAGCCCACCAAGCCGTTGGACTTGATTATCCAGCTGGAAAAAGCTGATTTACAAACTCTGCAGATGTTGGACCGCTTAAGCATTAAAACCCAGCATGAAGAAGTGCTAGGCTTAAAAGTGACCAAGGTTCATATCCCGATTGCGGCTGGGCGAAACATAGCGGTGTTGGTGGAGGTTGCGGTGCGTAACCATATGCTGCTACTACGTGGGGTCAACGCAACCAAACAGTTCATGCAGCGCCAACAGCGCGCCATGAAGCAACACAAGTAAATGCTGTATTAGCCTTTATCAACACTAATGATTTTTCAACACTAAGTGATTCATCAATACCAATGAAACAACTGATTATTGTCACTGGGCTGTCCGGCTCTGGTAAAAGTATTGCATTGCGCGCGTTGGAAGACAGTGGTTATTACTGTATTGATAACTTGCCTGCCACCATGCTAGATACGATAGCTGAGCATTTGCATGCTAACCATCAGCGGATTGCGATTAGTATTGATAGCCGTAGTGCTGCGATTGAAACCTTACCAGCACATATCGAGCAGCTCCGGGCGCAAAATATTGATGTGCAAGTATTGTTTTTAGAGTCAAATGTTGAAACCTTGGTTAAACGTTTTAGCGAAACCAGACGCAAGCACCCTTTGAGCGAGTCGTCGACTACGCTGGCTGAAAGTATCGCGCTGGAGCGTGATTTGCTCGGCGGGCTGGGCAGTCTAGGCCATGTGATAGACACTAGCTACTTAAGTGCCAACACCCTGCGTGGCTGGGTGAAAGAGGTGGTTTCTATCGAGCACACGGGCTTGACCTTATTGTTTACCTCTTTTGGTTTTAAGCATGGCATTCCACTGGATGCAGACTTTGTGTTTGATGTACGCTGTTTGCCTAACCCGCATTACGACCCTGCACTGCGCGACTTGACCGGGCGTGATGAAAAAGTGCAGGAGTTTTTAAAAGATCATGCAGCCGTAAGCGAGATGATGCAAGATATTAGGGCTTATGTAGGGAAATGGCTGCCTTGTTTTATACAGGATAACCGCAGCTATCTGACGGTGGCGGTCGGCTGCACCGGCGGTCAGCATCGATCTGTGTACTTGGTGGAAATGTTGAGTTTATACTTTAAGGATAAACAAAAAGTATTAACACGACATCGCGAATTAAAATAAATAGGATTGGTATTCAACAATGATAGGTATTCTGATTGTGACGCATGGTGCACTAGGTGAAAGCCTGATTGGGTGCGCAAGCCATGTGTTAGGTGGTGTGCCGACACAAACTGCTGCATTGGCGATTCATAGTCAGGATGACCCTAATGTGGTGTTACCGAAGGCACAGGCGCTAGTTGCACAGTTAAACAGCGGCGATGGGGTGCTGGTGCTATCTGATATGTATGGCGCAACGCCATGCAATATAGTCACCAAGCTGTGGCAGCCGGATGTGGTGGCTGGGGTGGCAGGTGTGAACTTGCCCATGCTGGTGCGTGCCATGACTTATCGGCATGAGCCGCTTAATGTAGTTGTAGAAAAAGCCCTCAGTGGCGGTCGTGAAGGCGTGGTGCAGTTTACCAGCCAGCAATGCGAACGCTATGAGCAGGATTCCTCCAAATAATAGATTTTACAAATAACTAGGTCCAAAGCATGATTAGTAAAGAGCTGGAAATTATTAATAAACTAGGGTTGCATGCACGTGCATCTACCAAACTTACACAGGCCGCTGGTAAGTTTGCGAGCGAGGTGTGGATTACGCGCAATGGCCGCCGCGTGAACGCCAAAAGTATTATGGGCGTGATGATGCTGGCCGCAGCCAAAGGTTCTATCGTAACGTTGGAAGCCAATGGTGCGGACGAGGTGACGGCACTCGACACCTTGGTGGCACTGATTAATAACCGTTTCGGTGAGGATGAATGAGTAATCTAACTAATCCAAGTTTTAGTATTCATGGCGTTGCTGTTTCTAGCGGTATCGCCATTGGACAGGCACATCTTGTGTCTAATGCTTTGCTGGAGGTTGTTCATTATCAACTACCTAAGCATTTGATTGAAACCGAGATTGACCGCTTTAACGAGGCGGTTGCTAGTGTTAAGTTTGAGCTGGAGCAGATTAACCTTAGTCTGCGTAAAAATGCACCGGCGGAGCTAAGTGCGTTTGTGGGTACGCATTTGATGATGCTGGAGGACAAGTCGTTAACCGAAGTGCCGCAAGATATTATTCGTAGCGAGCAGTGTAATGCCGAGTGGGCGATCAAGCTGCAAATGGATGATATCGTTGAGCAGTTTGAACAGATTGAGGATGTCTATTTCCGTGAGCGCAAGCAAGATGTAGTGCAAGTGGTGGAGCGCATCATTAAAGCCTTGCTTGGGCACCCAAGCCAATTGACTAGTGAACAACAAATCAGCGCCATGCATCAGGAGCGCAAGCTGATTTTGGTGGCGCATGATATTTCACCGGCGGATGCGATTCAATTTAAGCAGCACCAGTTTGCTGCATTTATTACCGATGTAGGCGGTGTTACCTCCCATACTGCCATTCTGGCGCGCAGTTTGAATATTCCATCCATCGTTGCCCTGCAGCGCGCGCGCGACTTAATCAATGACGGTGAGTTGATTATTGTCGATGGTAACTTGGGCATTGTGATTGTTAATCCATCCAAAGAGATTCTCGCAGAGTACAAGCTGCGCCAGGATCAATGGGAGCTAGAGCAGCAGAAGCTGAAGCGTATCAAGAGCACTAAGGCAGTGACCATTGATGGCGTTAGCATCGATTTGCTGGCAAATATTGAGGTGCCGGAAGATGTGGCCGCGGTCAAGCTAGCGGGCGCTACCGGCATTGGTTTGTATCGTACCGAGTTTCTTTTCATGAATCGCCACGATGCGCCTGATGAGGAGGAGCAGTTTTTAGCTTACAAGGCGGTGGCTGAGGCGATGAAAGGTGCACCGGTTACTATTCGCACCCTGGATATAGGTGCGGATAAACAGGTTAATTCGGATACGGTAGTGAATTGCGCGAACCCGGCATTGGGGTTGCGCGCGATTCGTTTGTGTTTGGCTGAGCCGCAACTGTTTCATACCCAGTTGCGAGCCTTGCTGCGCGCTTCGCATTTTGGGCATATCAAGATTTTAATCCCTATGCTGTGTACGCTGTCTGAGTTAAGGCAAACCAAGCTGTTGCTAGAGCGTGCCAAGCAAAGTTTACGCAAAGATGATATCCCGTTTGATGAAAACATTACTTTGGGCGGCATGATAGAGATCCCGGCTGCGGCAATCAATGCAGAAGCTTTTGCCAATGAGTTGGATTTCTTATCCATCGGTACTAACGATTTAATTCAATACACCTTGGCGATAGACCGCACCGATGACGCGGTTGCGCATTTATATAACCCGTTACATCCTTCTATCCTCAAGCTGATTTCGATGACAATCAAAGCCGGTATCAAGCTGGGCAAGTCGGTATCGGTATGTGGTGAGATGGCGGGTGACGCCAGATTTACCAAGCTACTGTTGGGCATGGGCTTGCAGCAGTTGTCTATGCATCCGTCACATATTTTGAGTGTTAAGCAGCAGGTGCTGCACAGCCAATTGGGCGAACTTAAGGTGCACGCGCGTAAGGTTTTAAACTTAAGCGATATAGAAAAAATTGAACTCAACCTTGCCAAGTTTAATCAGATTCAATAAGAAGAGGGCCCGCCATGAGCAACGCGCTATTAGTACCAAGTAATGATGATAAAAACATCGCCACTATTACGCATTTGAGCGGGGTGCTGTTTTCGTTCATTCCTTCTTTAATCGTTTGGCTGTTAAAGAAGGACGATAACGAATATCTATCAGCACAGGCCAAAGAAGCGCTGAACTTTCAAATCACCATCCTTATTGCGCAATTTGCCTCAGGTGTGCTGATTGCCGTTCTGGTCGGTTTCTTGTTGCTGGGGATTATTTGGCTGTTCAATGTTGTTTTATGCATCGTCGCAGCCATCTCTACCAGTAATGGGGAGACTTATCGTTACCCGCTGTGCCTACGTCTTATTAATTAGGGTGGCTTATCATTTAAGGCGTTTTATTAATTAATGCGATTTATCAATTAGCGCGACTGTTAATTAGCGCACTTGAGTATCAATTACTCGTTTTATTCACTAATGCAGTTTAAGTAATGCAGTTATAAGGATTCTTTGTGTCAAACCCATTATTACATTTTGCTGGCTTACCAAAATTTAACGAAATCAAACCTGAGCATGTTGGCCCAGCGGTAGATAGTTTAATTGCAGAGGGGCGTGCGCTGGTTGAGCAGTTAGCTATCAGTACAGAAGCGCCAACCTGGCAGAATTTTGCCGTCAAGCTAGAAGACCATAGTGAAAAATTGGGCCGTAGCTGGAGCCAAGTGGGGCATATGAACGCGGTGGTGAATAGCCCGGAATTACGCGAAGCTTATAACGATAACTTGGCCAAACTGACAGATTTTTACGGTGACCTATCGCAGGATGAGCGCCTCTATGCAAAGTTCAAGGCGATTCAATCCAGTGCTGCTTTTACTACGCTGAGTGCAACGCAGCAAACCATTATCAATAAAGAGGTGCGTGACTTTAAATTAGGTGGCGCCGAATTGCCTGCTGAGCAGAAGGCAAGATTTAAGGCCATTAGTGAGGCGCTGTCTAAACTAGGTGCTAAATTCGAGGAAAATATACTCGATAACACTAACGACTTTAAGCATACGGTGGACAATCTGGCAGATTTGGCCGGATTGCCGCAAGATGCGATTGAGGCGGCACAAGAAGCCGCTAAAGTCGATGGCAAGCAAGGTTATCAGTTTAGCCTGCACTTCCCGTCTTACATGCCGGTGCTGCAATACGCAGACAATCGGGCGCTGCGTGAAGTTTTATATCGTGCCTACGCCACACGTGCCTCTGAGCTCAGTAAGCCGGAGTGGGATAACACAGCGTTAATTCGCGATATTCTGAGATTAAAGCAAGAAGAAGCGCACATGCTGGGTTTTAACAACTTCGCAGAGCTTTCGCTGGCCACCAAGATGGCGGATACACCTAAGCAGGTGACGGACTTTTTGGACACATTGGCTAAGCGTGCCAAACCTTACGCGCAGCAAGACATGCAAGCGCTTACCGCTTATGCTAAGCAACTCGGTATTAGCGACATGCAGGCATGGGATGTGGCTTACGTTAGTGAGAAGTTACGCCAAGAGCAATACGCCTTTTCTGACCAGGAGGTAAAACAATACTTCCCTGAGCACAAAGTACTGGCTGGCCTGTTTAAAGTAACGGAAACCATTTTTGGCGTGCATGTGCGCAAAGTGGAGGCGCCGGTATGGCATGCTGATGCAAGCTTTTATGAAATCAGTAACAGCGACAATCAGCCTATCGCTTATTTCTACCTGGACTTATACGCACGTAACCACAAACGTGGCGGTGCTTGGATGGATGAGTGCATTAGCCGCCGCCAGCGTGCCAATGGCGTAGAGTTACCGGTAGCTTTCCTCACCTGCAACTTCTCTGCGCCTGTTGGCGGAAAGCCTGCGTTATTCACGCACGATGAAGTCATCACCATGTTCCATGAGTTTGGTCATGGTTTACATCATATGCTTACTCAGGTGGATGAGTATGGTGTGTCCGGCATTAAAGGGGTGGAGTGGGATGCTGTTGAGTTGCCTAGCCAGTTTATGGAGAACTTCTGCTGGGAGTGGGACGTGCTACGTCAGATGACTGCGCATGTAGACACTGGCGCGCAATTGCCACGTGAGCTGTTTGACAAAATGGTGGCGGCGAAAAACTTCCAAGCTGGCATGCAAATGGTACGTCAAATTGAGTTTTCACTATTCGATATGCGATTACATGGTGACTTTGATCCTAACGGCAAACTCACCGCCCTAGACCTCATTGAACAAGTGCGTGACGAAGTAGCGGTGATGCGCCCACCGCGCTGGAATCGTTTCCCCAACAGCTTCTCACATATCTTCGCAGGTGGTTACGCTGCTGGCTACTACAGCTACAAATGGGCAGAAGTATTATCTGCCGATGCCTACAGCTTGTTTGAAGAAATGGGCGTACTGTCCGGTGAGGCGGGGACGCGATTTAAGAATGAAGTGCTGGCTAAGGGCGGTAGTCGTCCGGCGATGGAGTC
Organism: Methylotenera mobilis JLW8; assembly: GCF_000023705.1. Lineage (NCBI taxonomy): Bacteria > Pseudomonadati > Pseudomonadota > Betaproteobacteria > Nitrosomonadales > Methylophilaceae > Methylotenera > Methylotenera mobilis. Next base: position 2,333,436 of record NC_012968.1, on the reverse strand, counting down.
TTTTGTGGCATTTAGAGGCAGAGAGCCCAGTTTGGATGCACTCTTACGCCACAGTGGCATGGCTTCGTAAGCATAGCTCCTCTATAGGCACCTGAAGTACAGACTCTTGGTTTGTGGCCTAATCTAGGTTTGCGTGGCATCACGCAAACCTACACTTAATCTTAAAGCGCCCGCAGATAGTTCAGTATTGTTGGTTTGAACTGAGGCTTTGCTGCAAGCTGTAATCGACTTAACTATTATCGACCCATTAGAATCAACATCAAACTAATATGCATCACGATTTTTGGCATCAAAAATGGAGTAAAAGTGAGATAGGTTTTCACTTACCTGAAGCTAATCCATTGTTAGTTAAATATTTTTCTGCATTAAATTTAAATCCTGGTGCTTGTGTGTTTTTGCCGCTGTGCGGAAAAACTGTGGATATCGGCTGGTTGTTGGCAGCTGGCTATCATGTCGTTGGCGCAGAGTTAAGCGCAGTCGCGATTCATGACCTATTCGAAAGTCTGCACCTGACGCCAACAATCCATGAGTTAGGTGGCGTTACGCATTACAGCGCAGCCAATATTGATATATTTGTCGGTGATATTTTTCAGCTTTCATCCTCCGTGTTGGGTCATGTGGATGCAGCTTACGACAGAGCTGCTTTGGTCGCGTTACCAGACGATATGCGCTTACGCTACACCGAGCACTTGGTGGCGCTAACCTGTAACGCACCACAATTGCTGATTTGTTATGAGTACGACCAAAGCCTAGTGGCGGGGCCGCCATTTTCTATCGGCGTGCTAGCCGTTGCGCGATACTACCAAGCAAACTATGGTTTACATCTACTGGCAACGGTTGAGGTGGATGGTGGTATGAAGGGGCGTTGCAGTGCTACTGAACACGTATTTTTGTTGAAGCCATTACAGGCGGCTTAACTCATATTTAACCAATCAGCTTTAGCCAGTCATCTAGCGTAGTGACTACCTGATGGCAGTGTTCTCTTACAAAGTCACTAGGTTGAATTAAGTCTGGCACCACCACCACCTTTAAGCCGGCGGCAATTGCTGCGCGTGCGCCCATTTCGCTATCTTCAAATGCAATGCATGCCTCGGCAGGCAGGCCTAGCTTGTAAATTGCCAGCAAGTAAATATCTGGATTGGGCTTGCCGCGCTCCACCTCTTGCCCGCTGGTGATGTGCTGGAAGTAATTACTTACACCGACCTGACTTAAGCGCTGGGTGATGTGATGGCTAGCAGACGATGATGCAACACTGCAAATAATATCGTGGGCCTGATAGTGTTGAAGCAGAGCGCGTGCGCCGGGCTTTAGTGGGAATGTGTTGTTCAAGCTTGCTAATTGGGCATCTAAGCCCTGCATCACTAGATTAAATCGCTCTGTGTCGCCTAGTTGCGCCGTCATAATGCGCGTGGAGTCTGGTCCTGCGCGCCCAATCAGCTCCACATAGTCTGCTTGCGTGTAGGTGATGCCTACTTGTTGCGCTGCGCTGATGCAGGCTTGCATGATGATGCGTTCTGAATCTATCAGCAGGCCATCCATGTCAAATATTGCGGCTTTTATCACGTGCTTAAACTTCAAAAGTTGGTTTTAAAAAAATGGTGAACTCTATCATATGGTGCGGATAGCTAGCTAAGGAATTTACGTCTAAGGCTGATGGTGATATCAATGCGTTACTAGAAATGAGTTATTTGATGGGGCGCACACTACCGACAATAGGTTCTTTGACTGGCTTATGGGCGCATGCTAGAGTTGCGCACCTGTCTTATTACATTTTTAATTGCTGGCCTAAGCTTATGAAACTCGCTACTTGGAACGTCAACTCACTTAACGTGAGGCTACCGCATGTGCTTGATTGGTTAACGGCAAACCAGCCGGATGTACTGTGTTTGCAAGAAACCAAGCAAGAAGATAGTAAGTTTCCTTATGCAGCGTTTTCTGAGTTGGGCTATCACGCTGTGCATATTGGTCAAAAAACCTACAATGGGGTGGCTATTTTAAGCCGTCACCCTATTTTGAATGTACAGCGCAATATCCCAGACTTTGAGGATGATCAACAGCGCGTGCTAGCTGCCGATATTAATGGTGTGAGGATGGTGTGTGCTTACATTCCGAATGGTCAGGCGGTAGATTCCGACAAGTACCAGTATAAGATGCGCTGGTTGTCTGCCTTGAATGCATGGCTTAAAACTGAATTGACGCAGCATGCTAAATTAGCACTGTTGGGTGATTATAATATTGCACCAGAAGACCGTGACTGCCATGACCCGGCCGCTTGGGAAGGACAAATCTTGGTTTCTCCGCTGGAGCGGGAGGCCTTTAATCACTTGGTAAGTTTAGGCCTTAGCGATAGTTTCCGGCTGTTTGAGCAGCCGGAAAAAAGCTTTAGCTGGTGGGATTACCGCATGATGGGCTTTCGGCGTAACCTAGGTATGCGCATCGACCATATACTAGTTAGTGATGCGCTGAAAGTATTATGCGCCGCAGCGTATATAGACAAGGCGCCGCGCAAGCTGGAGCGCCCATCAGACCATACTCCAGTTGTATTGGAGCTTAATGCGGGCTAAGTAACTGCTGTGCTTGGTCTGTCTTGGCGGTGTCAGCAGGTTTTGCCGTCGCGCCTGCACTATTTTCCTTCGGTCTGGCTGCTTGATCTTGTGCCCTAGGTGCACTATTTCTTGGCAGCATCGTAATATTGGGCTGTAGTATTTGCTGTGGCTGGCTTAGCGGCACAGCTTCTCCACCATCTTGCATACCCGGTAACTCGGTTTCCACCTCGGGTGGTGGGTTCTCATGATAAAAGTACTCGTAAATACCGTTCTCGTCATTGTCGGCGCGGATACCTGTGGTTGGGTCTATGCGCAGCGCCATCACCCCATCTGGTATCGGCATGTCGGTTTCAGGCACATTTCTCAGAGCACTCGCCATGTATTTAATCCAAATGGGCAGAGCGGTGGAGCCGCCGGTTTCGTTGCGGCCTAAGCGCCTAGGCTTGTCGAAGCCCACCCATGTCACTGCGACCAGTTTAGGGCTATAGCCGGTAAACCATGCATCATAATGGTCGTTGGTGGTACCGGTTTTACCTGCCAAGTCACCGCGGCCAAGCTGGGAGGCTTTGGCTGCTGTGCCGTATCGCACCACATCTTGCATCATAGAGTTCATAATGAAAGCGTTACGTGCATCAATGACGCGCGGCGCATCGACTTTAGCCGTGACGAATTTACTTTGACTGATGACTTTACCGTTTTGGTCAACAATTTTGGTGATCAAATAAGGGTTAACCCGGTAGCCGCCATTGGCAAATACCGCGTAAGCGTTAGCCATTTGCATCGGTGTTGCTGAGCCAGCACCTAGTGCCATCGTCATATAGGCTGGATGGTTCTTCGCTGCAAATCCAAAGCGCGTGATGTAGTCTTGTGCGTAGCTTGGGCCAATACTATCCAGCACACGTATTGCCACCATGTTTTTTGATTTGGCTAAGGCTTGCCTTAATCTGATTGGGCCATCAAATGTGGCGTCATAGTTTTGTGGCGTCCATTCTTTATTACCAGTCTCTTCAGATGAGAAGCTCAGTGGCGCATCTTCCACAATGGTGGCTGGTGTGTAACCTTTTTCTAAAGCGGCAGAGTAGATAAAAGGTTTGAAGCTGGAGCCTGGTTGACGCCACGCTTGGGTAGCATGGTTGAATTTGTTACGGTTAAAGTCAAAGCCGCCTACCAGCGCGCGAATTGCACCAGTTTCAGGGTCTATTGAGATAAGTGCAGATTCCACCTGTGGTACTTGAACCACACGCCATTGACCCGTTGGGGTGGATGGCGCGTTGTTTAGAATGCGAATTACCGCGCCTATCCTTAACAGGCGCTTCTCTGGTTTTTTCTCATTCAGCGTGTTTTGAATCAGTGCCAAACCTTTGCCGCTGATTTCAACGTCATCCCCGTATTTTGTGTGTACGGTAATGGATTTTTCAGAAATTTTGGTAATTGCAGCCGGAATTAAGCCGTTAGAGACATCGATGTCGCTGAGTGCTTCTGTAATTTCCTCTTTATCTACTTCGCTCACTGCCGAGTTAAGATTGAGCATTTTTTCCGGTCCGCGGTAGCCTTGGCGTGCATCGTAGTCCAGGATGCCATCTCTAAGCGCGTTATTGGCGGCTTCTTGATTGGTTTTACGCACGGTGGTGTAGACCTTTAGGCCGCTGCTGTAAATTTCATCTTGATAGGTTGCGTATAAGCTTTCTCTCACCATTTCTGCAACGTAGTCAGCAGATAGGTCACGCGCCTGTCTTGATGCTTTAAATCTAAGCGGTTGATTTAGGGCCTTTTTATAAACGGATTCTTCAATAAAGCCGTAGCGCTGCATGTCGCGCAACACTTCCATTTGGCGTGCAATGGCCCGCTTAGGGTGTAGATAAGGGTTGTAGCCAGACGGCGCCTTCGGTAGGCCTGCGAGCATGGCGGTTTCCGCTAGGTTTAGTTTCTCTAGAGGCTTGCCAAAATAAACTTGCGCTGCCGCGGCAAAGCCGTAAGAGCGCTGGCCTAGGTAGATTTGGTTGATATAAAGCTCAAGAATCTTATCTTTACTTAAATTGTTCTCGATTTTGATAGCGAGCAAGGCCTCGTTGATTTTTGTCGCTAGTGTGCGTTTGCCATTGGGCTTGGTGAAGAAGTTCTTGGCAACCTGCATGGTAATTGTGCTGGCACCCTCATGACTCACGCCCGTGATATTGTTCTTAATCGCACGCAGAATGCCTTTGGTGTCAATGCCGCCGTGCTGATAAAAGCGGCGGTCTTCAATCGCGAGTACCGCATCTTTCATGTTTTTTGGCACATCTTCGATTTTGACGTAAGCGCGTCGTTCTTCACCAAACTCCTCAATTAAATAACCATCTTCAGAGTAAACTCTTAACGGTAGTTTCGGGCGGTAATCGGTAAGCGTTTCTAGCGAGGGTAGGCTCGGATAAATGATTGCAACGGCAATCCCTATAAAAGCAATGGCAGATAACGTGCTAACAATTACGGTTAACAAAAGATAGTGCCACCATTTATTTGGAGTCATAGGTGATTCGATTTCAAGAAAAAATATTGGACTATTATAAATTGCTATGGTTGCTGACGTGCATAAACTAACTGATTAAGTTTAAAAAAATGAATAAATTAAAAATTGCTTTACAGGGTTTAAAGTTGTTGCTAGGATTTAATGTAAATTATTAGAAATGTTCGTAACTAACGAAATCAGAAAAGGAATTTCAATTTGAAATTCAGCTTTTTTACAGAATCGGTACCCCCGCTAGTCGGCATAGATATAAGCTCAACCTCGGTAAAAATGGTTGAGCTTATTAGTGATGGGCGTGGAGGTTACAAACTTGAGAACTATTCAATCTCCCCTTTGGCTAAAGATGCCATCTCTGACGGCAATGTAGGTGATCTTGAAAAGGTCGCTGATGCAATCAAGCTAGGGTGGAAGCTGCTAGGCTCGCGTGAGAAGCGAGTTGCATTGGCGTTGCCTTCATCCGCAGTTATCGCCAAAAAAGTAATTATGTCTGCTGACTTGCGTGAAGAAGACATGGAAGTGCAAGTTGAAGCTGAGGCCAATCAATACATTCCCTTTTCACTCGATGAGGTGAATATTGACTTCCAAGTACTTGGCCCCACCCCCAATAATTCAGATGAAGTTGAAGTGCTCATCGCTGCTGCGCGCAAAGAAAAAATTGAAGACCGCGTTGCTGCAGCTGAAGGCGCAGGGCTAAAAGTGATAGTAATGGATGTCGAGTCTTACGCAACAGAGGCTGCGTATACACTAGTCTCAAGTCAGTTGCCTAATGCGGGGCGAGAGCAGACGGTGATGATTGTGGATGTGGGTGCGACAATGATGCATATTAATGTGCTGCATAATAACGTGCCTATCTATGCCCGTGAGCAAAGTTTTGGCGGTGCTCAGTTAACGCAAGAAATTCAGCGCCGCTTTGGTTTGTCGCAAGAAGAAGCCGAAATCGCTAAACGTAAAGGCGGCCTACCAGAGAGTTATGAAGGGGAGGTGCTGCAGCCTTTTGTGCAATTGCTGGCGATGGAAGTGGCAAGAGCGTTACAGTTCTTTACAAGCTCTACGCAATACAATCGTGTTGACCATATTGTGTTAGCAGGAGGCTGTGCCTCTATTGCAGAGATTGCCATAACGGTACAGGACCGCACTCAGGTTAATACCATTGTCGCTAATCCATTTCATAGTATGGCGACAAGTGCCAAAGTGCGGGCGCAGCAAGCCGCAACAGATGCTCCTGCGTTATTAATTGCTTGCGGCCTTGCTATGCGGGGGTTCGCAATATGATACGCGTCAATTTATTACCACACCGTCAATTAAGGCGTGAAGCCAAACAGCGTGAGTTCGGCTTGATGGCACTGTTTTCTGCCATTGCTGCCTGCGCCATTTTGTTTGTGGCCTACACCGTTATTAATAGTAAGGTTGATTCTCAGTTGGAGCGCAATCAACGCCTTAATAACGCGATTACTAAGTTAGATAAAGAAATCGCAGATATTAAAGACTTGAAAGAGCAAATCAGCGCGATGCTTGAGCGTAAGCAAGTGGTTGAGAACTTGCAGACCAATCGTAGTCAAGCGGTGATTGTGTTTGATGAACTTAGCCGCCAGTTGCCAGAAGGCATGTATCTTAAAAGTATCAAGCAGGAAGGCAAAGTGATTACGCTGGAAGGTGTTGCTGATACTAATGCCAGAGTGGCGACATTAGTGCGTAATTTTAATCAGTCTACTTGGATGGAATCGCCTATTTTGATTGAAATTAAGGCGATTACCGTCGGTGCTCAGAAGCAAAATTTATTTACGCTTAAGGTGAGTTTAAAAACACCAACTACAGAAGCTGATGATGCAGGTGCTAAAGCGAAAGCTGGAAGTGCGAGAAAATCATGAAGTTAGAAGATTTTAATAATATCGATATCAACAACGCTGGCAGTTTGCCTGCACCAATGAAAGCAGTGCTGCTGAGTGTTGTTTTTCTGGTGTTGCTCGCATTAGGTTATTACTTGCTGTTAGGCCCTGCGATGGAGTCTTTAGATACAGAAAAGGCAAAAGAGGAAGAGTTAAGGAAAGTTTACTTCGACAAAAAAAGCCAGGCGATTAATTTAACCGCATATCAAGCGCAGATGGTTGAGATTGAAAAAACATTTGGTGCGTTGCTAAAGCAGTTACCAGATCGCTCTCAAATTGATGGTTTATTAACGGATATTAATCAGGCAGGTTTAAGCCGTGGTCTAGAGTTCGAGTTGTTCAAGCCTGGGCAGGAGACTTTGGCGGAGTTTTATGCAGAGATGCCAATATCAATTAAAGTCACTGGTAGCTATCATGATCTAGGCGCTTTTGCTACCGATATCTCAAAGCTGTCACGTATTGTGACGCTGGGTGATGTGTTTGTTGTGGGCAAAAATAAAGATGCTAAAGATACGAAGTCAGGACCTAATGACGGCGGCTTGGTGATGGAGGCTGTTGCAAAGACTTATCGATATTTGGATGCGAATGAAATCGCAGAAAAACGTAAAGCTGAGAGCGAAAAAGCTAAAGCAGCTAAGAAAGGTAGCTAGTAACCGTGGCTGAAATTATCAAACGAATATTTACCTTGCAGATTATCATGCCCCTTTTAGTGGGCGGGGTGTTGAGTGCTGGGCTTGCCGGTTGTAGCTTTGAAGAAGGAGATGACCTTGATCAGTATATGCGTGATGCAACTAAAGACGTAAAACCCAGAGTAAAGCCATTGCCTGAGGTGCAGCCATATATGGCATTACAATATAACGCTGACAGTACGCTGGTTGATCCATTTCGTGCGCGTAAGGCTGTTAATAAGTCTAGCGCCTTACAACCCAACTTAAATCGACCTAAAGAGCCTATGGAGGCATACCCGCTTGAGAGCCTCAAGTATGTTGGTATGTTGTCTAAAAGTAAGTTGATCTATGCATTGCTTAAAACGCCAGATGAGTCAGTACAACAGGTTAAATTAGGTAATTATGTTGGGCAGAATTACGGCAAAGTGACACAAATTAAAGATGGTGAAGTAGTGTTGTTGGAGCTTGTGCAAGATGACCTTACCGGCGATTGGGTGGAGCGTACTACAAGTTTAGTATTGCAGGAATAATAGCTTTAGCCGCAAGAGGCTAAGTAAGTAGTAGCTTTTTGTGGGTGATGTTGCTGTGTAGTGAAGGTTCGTTTTAAGGCGGTTAATTTATTGTGATAGCGCATTAGGCCCTAAGAACTTTAATATATTCTTAGGAAGTGGGATTTAAGGTGAAATAATGAAAACGAATATTTGGATATCAAAACTTTTGCAGGCCACTATGCTGCTTGGCTTGGCTCTAGGTTCAGCATTTGCTGTCGCTGAAGACCAGGCTGGGTTAACCAATAAAATTGAAAGTGTCGACTATTCAACGTTACCTGGCGGACGTGTGAGTATACGTGTAAAAACCACACAGCCATTAGCAAATCCGCCGGCAGGTTTTACGCTTAATAATCCTTCTCGTATTGCACTGGATTTTCCCAAAGTTGGTAATGGCTTAGCCAAAAATAATATTCCAGCAGATGCTGGTGCACTTAAAAGTGTTACATTGGCGCAGGGTAAAGATCGTACCCGTATGGTGCTTAACTTATCAAAGAACGTAGGTTATAGCGCCACCGCAAAAGGTAATGAGGTGACAATACTTCTGCAGGCGAACGAGGCGGTTGCAGGGGCTGGTGTTGAGACTAAATTCTCTGAGCCTGTTTTGGGTAACAAGGCGGTCTCCATCAATAACGTAGATTTTGTGCGTGGAAAGAATGGCGAGGGTCGTATTATTGTTGATTTGTCAGATGCCTCAGCTGGTATTAACATCAAGCAAAAAGGTAAAACTATTGAAGTTGACTTTATTAACACGGATGTACCAGCTAATTTGCAACGTCGTCTGAATGTGATCAATTTCAATACACCAGTACTCTATGTGGATACGATAAAGCAGGGTAAAAATGGGCGAATGACCATTGAGCCTAAGGGTAATTGGGAACAATCTGCATATCAGGCAGATAAAAAATTCATTATTGATGTGCGTCAGGTGGTAGAAGATCCAAACAAGCTAGTGCGTGGCTCAAAACCTGGCTATGCTGGTGAGAAGCTGTCTTTGAATTTCCAAAATATTGAAGTACGCGCAGTATTGCAAGTGATTGCGGACTTTACAGGTTTGAATATCATTACCAGTGACACCGTAACAGGTAACCTGACCCTGCGCCTTAAAGATGTGCCTTGGGATCAGGCGCTTGAGATTATTATGCAAAGTAAAGGCTTGGATAAGCGCAAGAATGGTAATGTGATTTTAGTAGCTCCTGCGGACGAAATTGCTGCAAAAGAAAAGCAAGCGTTTGAGAGTCAACAACAGATTGATGATGTTGAGCCTATGCGCACCGAGGTGTTTACTTTGAAATATATGAAAGCGGAGGCTTTAAAAAATATTTTAAGTGATCCTAAGCAGAAGATTTTATCTAAGCGTGGGAATGCAGTGCTGGATCCACGCACCAACACCGTGTTTGTGCAGGATACACCTAAGTATTTAGAGCAGGTGCAAGCTATAATTAATAAGACAGATATACCAGTCAAACAGGTGATGATTGAGTCGCGTCTGGTGATTGCTGATGATAAGTACAGCAAGGCGCTAGGTGCTAGATTGGGTGTTACTCAGGTAGGCACTCCTGGTAGTAGCGTAGGTACATTAAGTGGAACTTTGGGCAATCGGCCAACTTCAGTATCAACTACTGGCGTGGTCACACAGGGTACTCATAACGGTGCAGTGCAAACCACATTAACTAATGGTGGCGTATTTACTAGCTCTGATGGGCAGCCAGACTTAATGTCGAATCTTGCGGTTGCAAATGCAGCAGGTTCAATTGCCTATAGTATTTATAATGTTGCAGCTGGATTGTTGCTCAATTTGGAATTAACGGCGATGGAGACTGATCAACGCGGTAAGATTGTATCAAGCCCACGTGTGATTACAGCTAATCAACATAAAGCAAAAATTGCGGCAGGTACAGAGATTCCTTACCTGCAAGCTTCAAGTAGTGGTGCTACCAACGTTGCGTTTAAGCCGGCAGTGTTGAGCTTAGAAGTGACACCACAAATTACGCCGGATGAAAAAATCATCATGGAGCTTGATATCAAGAAAGACAAAGTCGGTCAAATCTTCAATGGCGTACCGTCTATTGATACGCAGAACATCAACACCCAGGTGCTGGTAGGTAATGGTGAGACTGCTGTGTTGGGTGGTATTTTTGAGCAGATTGAGCGTGACGATGTAAGTAAAGTACCATTTTTTGGTGATCTGCCGCTTTTTGGTAATCTATTTAAGAAAAAGACTCGTCAGAATGATAAAACTGAATTATTGATTTTTATCACTCCGAAAATAGTTGATGAGCGATTAACGTTGCAATAATGGCGATGTTCATTATGTCGTGCTAATACAGTTCATAGTTTTGATAAAATGCCCATCTAGAATATGATGGGCATTTTGTTTTGCAGGCCTTTGCGTGATTGCATGGCGAAGCTAATTTAATGTGCTTGTGTATGAGATGTAGCTGTGCAATAAGGATGGTTTTAATTTGAATAATATTTACTTTATAGGTCTGATGGGTGCTGGTAAAACCACCATAGGACGCATGCTATCCAAGCAGCTAGATAAGGAGTTTTATGATTCTGATGTTGAAATCGAGCGTAGAACTGGCGTGAAAATTCCGCTTATTTTTGAGTTGGAGGGTGAGGGCGGCTTTCGTAAACGTGAGACGCTGGCGCTAGAAGAGCTTTGTCAGCTGGATAATATGATTATGGCAACAGGCGGTGGTGCGGTGCTGATGCCTGAGAATCGCGTCTTGTTAAAAAATAGTGGGAAGATTATATACCTGCGCGGCAAGGTCAATGATTTATACCAGCGCACCCGACATGATAAAACCAGGCCTTTGCTGCAAGGTGGCAATATGAAGCAAAAGTTAGAGCGTTTGTATTTAGAGCGAGATCCTATCTACACTAGTCTAGCCGATTACATTGTAGATACTGGCGCCCAGTCTGCACTTGAGATTACAAGTTATATTGAAGATTTATTGAAAAAGTAAACATGGTTATGCAAACACTAAAAGTAGAATTAGCGAATAGAAGCTACCCAATCTATATTGGGCGCTCACTTATCTCCAATGCAGAGCTGATATTGCCGCATTTAAAGCGTAAACATGTGGCAATTGTAACCAATACAACGGTGGCGCAGCTCTACCTTGAGACTTTAAGTAATGCGCTGCAGGATGCGGGTGTGAAGGTAATCCCAATTATATTGCCGGATGGCGAGGCGTATAAGAACAGTGAAACACTGAATTTAATCTATGACGCATTGCTGCAAAATCGCTGTGAACGCAGCACTACTTTAATTGCCCTGGGTGGAGGGGTGATAGGTGACTTGACTGGTTATGCAGCGGCTACCTACTTACGTGGTGTCCCTTTTATACAGATTCCAACCACCTTGCTATCTCAGGTGGATTCATCCGTGGGCGGGAAAACTGGCATCAATCATCCGCTAGGTAAGAACATGATAGGCGCGTTTTACCAACCACAAGTAGTGTTAGCAGATATAGATACGCTGCAAACTTTACCTGCGCGCGAGTTCTCAGCAGGGATGGCTGAGGTGATTAAGTATGGCCTGATTAGGGATGCTGAGTTTTTTGATTGGTTAGAGTTGCACATCGAGCAATTGATGGTATTAGATGAACAGGCAATCACCGAGGCTATCTATCGCTCGTGCAAAAATAAAGCAGACGTAGTTGCACGCGATGAGCACGAAACGGGTGAAAGGGCATTGCTGAACTTAGGTCATACATTTGGGCATGCCATAGAAAATGCCATGGGCTACGGCGTATGGCTCCACGGTGAGGCTGTGGGTGCCGGCACCATGATGGCTGCCGATTTGTCTCAACGCATGGGTTGGCTGACGGCCGACGAGGTGAGGCGGATTCATCAACTGTTAACTGCTGCTAAGTTGCCCTTAGATGCGCCAAAATTAGGTGTGGAGAAGTATTTGCACTTAATGCAGTTGGATAAGAAAGTAGCCGATGGAAAGATTCGACTGGTATTACAACAAGCGATTGGTAAGTCAGTAATTACCAGTGATTATGATGCCGAAAAGCTAAAACAAACGCTTTCTTTAAAATCTGATTAATCAATACTGCGTACATAACACCTAGTATTGGAGCGCTGCTAGGTGAATGTGAGGACTAAAGGCTGCGTAGGCGTAGTTTTTGTTTTGCTCACTTGCTTTTTTGCAGGCTTGCCAGAAATGCTTTACCTAATATAAGATTCAAGCATGAATACTCTCGCTCCTTATGCTGCCAATCCAGATCAATCTATAGGGCGGCACCATGCTGAGCCCGCTTCGTCAACGCGCAATGCGTTTCAGCGTGACCGTGACCGTATCATTCACTCCACAGCCTTCCGTCGCCTGGAATATAAAACGCAGGTATTTGTAAACCATGAAGGTGATTTGTTCCGTACACGCTTGACGCATAGCCTAGAGGTTGCGCAAATGGCACGCGGCATTGCTCGCACCTTGCATCTGCATGAAGACCTCACCGAGGCCATCGCGCTGGCGCATGACCTTGGCCATACACCGTTTGGACATGCTGGGCAGGATGCGCTGAATGACTGTATGCGAGATTACGGTGGCTTTGAGCATAACTTGCAGTCGCTGCGTGTAGTCGATCAGTTGGAGCAGCGTTATGCGGAGTTTGATGGCTTAAATCTCACGTTTGAAGTAAGAGAGGGCATACTTAAGCATTGTTCCATTAGAAATGCCAAGCAACTTGGTGATGTAGGTGTGCGCTTTATCGAAAAAACCAGCCCTAGCTTAGAGGCGCAGCTGACAAACTACGCAGACGAGATTGCTTATAACAATCATGATATTGATGATGGCTTGCGTTCTGGTTTGATCAGTATTGAGCAATTGTCTACAGTGGAGCTGTTTGCGCAAAATCTAGCCGAGGTTAAGGTGAAATATCCGGTGTTGGAGCAAAAGCGTCTGCTGCATGAAACCATACGTCGCATGATTAATACTTTGGTAGTGGATCTATGTACGCAAAGTGCACAAAATATCGCACAACACCAGCCTGACAGTATTGCCGATATCAGGCTACTACCACAGTTAATCGGTTTTAGTGAGGGTGTAGCTAAGCAAAACCTGGAACTTAAGCAGTTCTTACGTAAAAACTTATACCAGCACTATAAAGTAAATCGTATGAGTGCAAAGGCTGTCCGCATCGTACGCGAGCTGTTTGCCTGTTTTTATGAAAATACAGGCCTACTGCCAAACGAGTTTCAAGTATATGCAGAAATTGATAAAGCGCGTGCGGTAGCTGACTATATCGCTGGGATGACAGATCGCTTTGCTATCAGAGAGCACCGCAAGCTGTTTACAGTAGAAGAGTACCTCTAGGTGATGTTGCTGTGCGCTTAGTAGCGAACGCGACATTGATAATCTGCTCAGATACTCCGTCCTTATTCGAAACTACGGACTATTTCGCAAAGTTTCATGCTGTAGCCCGTCCGGTAAAAACTCTATTGTTGCAAAATTACAACAAATGTAAGTAATTGTGACAAAAAGCCCAACTTTTAGTTGTAAGCCTAAAAATCTTTGTGCATACTACGCTCTACCTTCTTAGTGAATGCTACTTAAGTAGTAAACGTTGAGAGAGTTTGCAAACTTTCTTTTTAGTTTGGTTGCTGGCAACGGCGACAAGCTGATAGGGTAATCGAGAATTAAAAATAGTAATATTTTTTAGGAGATTTATATGAAAACAACAATTAAATTAGCAGTTGCTTCAGCTTTAGTAGCTGCAGCTTCAAGCGCACAAGCTGGTATCATGATTCCAGCTGGTGATTGGACATTGGACATCGGCGGTGTTGTAAACGCTTACTACACAACTACTAAATACAGTGGTGACAACGGCGGTACAGCTGCTTTAGGTCTAGGTAACGGTGATGCTGCATCATCAAACAACATCACTACAGGTTTGTTGCCAAACTACTTATCAGTTTCTGGTAAAACACGTCAAAACGACTTAGACGTTGGTTTCACAATCAGCTTGAATCCAGGTGCATCAACAAAAGCTTCAGGTAACCAAGCAGCACAACAAGAAAATCGTCAAGCATTCTTGACATTCGGCGACAAATCATGGGGTACTATCAAGTTAGGTAAAGATCTAGGTATCTACGCATCTGACGCTATCTTGAACGACATGACATTGTTAGGCGTTGGTGGTGGTGCTGGTTCACTAGCTGGCAACACAACAACATTGGGCCGTATCGGTTCAGGTTTCATGTATGCTGACTGGAAATCACAAGTTGCTTACTCATCACCAAACTTCAATGGCTTCAGCTTCACAGTTGGTTTGACACAAGGTTGGGATGCTGTTGCTGATGCTGAAGGCGCTGGCATTTCTAGCTTAAAAAGCACTGGTCGTAGTGGCGCATCATCAGCATACGAAGGTAAAGCTTCTTATGAGTGGGCTGGCGACGTAGCTGGTAAAGTTTGGGCTTCTGGTATCTACCAAAAAGTATCTGGCTTTGCAGGTGCTCCAGGTGCTGACAACGCTCAAGCATTCGACATCGGTACTACAGTTAACGTAGCTGGTTTCGGTTTAACTGGTTACTACGGTAAAGGCGACGGTATCGGTCAAACATTCCAATTACGTAACGGTTTTGATGCAAACGGTAAATCACGTGATTCAGACCAGTGGTACGTACAAGGTACATACACACTTCCAGGTGTAGGTACTAAATTGGGCGTTTCATACGGCGAGTCAACTTTAGACGGCAACCGTTCTGCTGACACATGGAAAGATCTTACAGATTCTATGTGGACAGTTGGTGCTTACCACCCACTTACAAAACACTTGAACTTGGTTGCTGAGTACTCAGAATCTGAGCGCGATTTAGACAACCGTGCAGCAGCTGATGTTAAAGCTAAAGCAAAAACTATCTCTTTAGGCGCTATCTTATTCTTCTAGGATAAGGCAGGGGTTACCCTGTAGTGTTTAAGTAATAGATAAAAAAACGGCAACTTTAGTTGCCGTTTTTTTATAGGTATAGCCCAAGTAATGCAATATAAAGAGATTTTGTAATGAATTTATATCCAGTGACAGTGATTAGTGATTTTTATGAGAATCCTGATGAAATCAGGAGGTATGCGCTTTCTCAGAAATATACCTATTGTCATGAAATGAAAGATGTTGGTTATGTCTTTCCTGGATGTCGTACTAAAGATTTACGTGATATCAGTACCTCGCTTTATGATAAGGTTTGTAAGAAAATAATCAGTGTCTTTCATATACCAGAACATGATGTGATGCGTTGGCAAGTTAGCACTAGTTTTCAAATTGTGTGCGCTGAGTATGGTTCGGGTTTGATTCATCAAGACCAAAATACGGTGTTTGCAGGTGTGCTGTATTTAACACCTGATGCGCCTTTGGATGCAGGAACATCTTTGTTTAAAAAGAATTCTTCGTATGACGATGAGTTGTATTGGAAGACAATTAAAGAGAATGACGAGAACTTTAAGAGTAAGTCACCCATAGACTTTAGTTACCACAGTATGTTTGACGAGGTGGTAAGGGTTAATAACGTATATAACACCTTAATTTTATTTGAGGGCGATATTCATCACTGCGCTAACCAGTTTTTTGGAGATAATAACCATAATGCGCGCCTAGCGCAGGTGTTTTTTATTAACAAAATTGACGCGAATAAGCAAAGTTCATTTCCTTTATTGCGGGCTAAAAGTCAGCTAATCTGACACGGATAGCACAATACTAAGCTTACTTCCTTTGAGCATCAGGTTGATTTTTGCTTATTCATATAATAAGGCACCAGATATATGATTGTCTTAGCCGCGTGATAACTGAAGTAATGTGTACGTAGAGAGGTCATAGCATCTTATCCTCGCCACGTGTGAGGCATTAAATTGAGTGTAGTGCCGTTACAAACCGCTGAGATATAGTGGGGTGGCTGATTTTTCTAATGATCTACTCTTCAATCCCAAGCTCCTGAATCTTCCGTGTGAGTGTGTTACGCCCCATGCCGAGTTGGGTGGCGGCTTCAATGCGGCGGCCGTGGGTGTGCTCTAGTGCCTTTTCAATTAAGATGCGCTCAAAGATTTGAGTGCGAGATTCCAGTACATTTTGCTCACCACGATTGAGCGCGTCAGTTACCTCTGCTGCAAGTGCTTCTTGCCATGAGCCGTTTGAGTCTACTTTATTGCCATCTTGTTTTAGCTCTGGCGGTAGGTCTGCAATGTCAATATTTTGGCCTGGTGCCATCACGGTGAGCCAGTGACATACGTTCTCTAGTTGGCGTACGTTTCCGCTCCAGTTGACTGCGCTGAGGAATTTAAGTGCAGCAACCGAGGGTTGTTTTGCCTCTACACCCAGTTCGGTGGCGCTGTGTTGCAGGAAGTGCTTAATCAGTAATGGGATGTCTTCACGGCGCTCACGCAGTGCTGGCAGGCGTAGGCGAATCACGTTGAGGCGGTGAAATAAGTCTTCGCGGAAGAGGCCGTTTTTAACACGCTCTTCCAAGTCTTGGTGGGTTGCGGCAATGATGCGTACGTTGACTTTAATTGGCTGATGGCCGCCAACACGGTAAAACTGGCCGTCACTCAGCACACGTAATAAGCGCGTTTGTAGATCGGCTGGCATGTCGCCGATTTCATCTAAAAACAGGGTGCCCGTGTCTGCTTGCTCAAAGCGTCCGCGGCGGCCGGCAGCAGCGCCGGTAAATGCGCCACGCTCATGACCAAATAGCTCTGACTCTAATAAGTCTTTGGGGATAGCCGCGGTGTTAATGGCAATAAACGGTTTATCTGCGCGCGGGCTGTGGCGATGTAATGCGCGAGCAACCAGCTCTTTGCCGCTGCCAGACTCACCGTTAATCAGTACGGTAGCATGTGAGCGGCTTAAGCGGCCAATGGCCCTGAAAACCTCTTGCATGGATGGTGCTTGGCCAATGATTTCAGGCGTGTCTTCCGCTACTGAACTGAAGCCACTTTCGGAGGCTTGTCTGGTGCTTTCTTCCACAGCGCGTTTGATGATATCAATTGCCTGGTCAACATCAAAAGGCTTGGCTAAGTATTCAAACGCACCGCCCTGGAATGCTGCTACCGCACTTTCCAAGTCTGAATATGCCGTCATAATAATCACCGGAATGTCTGGGTGCCTGCGCTTAATCTCACTCAGCAGGTCTAAACCTGAGCCGTTAGGCATGCGGATATCACTGACAACAACTTGTGGCTGTTCGTGGTCTAGTGCGTTGAGTGCCTCTACCACTGAGGGGAAGGTTTTGAACTCAAGATCGGTGCGGGCGAGTGCTTTTTCAAAGACCCAGCGAATAGATTTGTCGTCGTCAATAATCCAGATTGGTTTCATAGGTTTCTCTTTTTCAGTCGTGCTAGGTTAAGTTGCACAAATTTTTGCTTATTATTCTATTGGGCTACACTACATTTACTAGTGTCGTGTTTAACATCACATTAAACACTAGGCGCAATCATTGCGTTTTTGCCATCGGTTTGATTGCAGTGGTTTCAATTGGTAGCAGTATGGTGAAGCGCGTATTGCCTGGCGTGCTTTCGCAATCAATCATGCCGTGATGCTGCGTGACAAAGGTTTGAGCAAGGGTTAAGCCTAGCCCGGTGCCGCCTTCGCTGCCTGATACCAATGGGTAAAAAATACGGTCACGTATATCGGCTGGAATGCCTGGGCCGTTATCAATAATTTCCAACTTAATGGCTACACGGTAGCGCTTTCTTGCAAGGGTGACCTGACGTTCAGCACGCGTTTTAAAGGTAATTTGGCTGTTAGGAGTTTTATTGGACTGCATTGCTTGTACCGCGTTGCGTGCAATATTTAATACAGCCTGAATCAGCTTTTCACGGTCACCAATAATCTCTGGTAAGCTTAAGTCATAATCTCGCTTAATGAGAATGCTGCGTGGAGACTCGGCCAGTAGTAGGCTGCGCACGCGTTCTAATACTTCATGAATATTGGTAGGTTGATACTTGGGTACACGGTGCGGAATTAGCAGTCTATCCATCAACGCCTGTAGCCTGTCTGCCTCTTTAATAATCACTTGCGTGTATTCGCGGAGGCTAGGCGATGGTAACTCGTGCTCTAGCAGTTGTGCTGCGCCGCGCAGGCCGCCAAGCGGGTTGCGAATCTCGTGCGCTAAATTACGCAACAGCTCTGCATTTGCCTGTTGTTGAATCAGCATGCGCTCTTCACGCGCAATGCGTAATTGCGCATCCATCGGTTGGAACTCTAATATCAAACTTGCTACGATTGACTCTATAGGGGTAACCGTACAGGTAACGGCAAAGGAGTGGTGCCTATGGGTGCTGATGGTGAACTCATGCTCGCGGAATGGGCTTTGTTCTTTAATGGCGTTGTTCACCGCAAGCATGAGTATCTCGCAGTCTGGGAACACTTCATTGATCTTTTGGCCGATGATTTGGGTGGCACTAAAGGCGAATATGATTTCGGCGCCTGGGTTAACGTAAGCGACGCGGCAGTGATCATCCAAAAGGATGATTGCTGTTGCTAAATGCTCTAGGCCAGCAAAGTGGTCTGGCGTTGGTTGAACCATAATAGTGCTTCACTCATCATTTCATTAGTTGCCTTACTATAAGCAAAAGCTAGACCAGTTTTAAGCTGTGACGTGAATAAGTTTATTAAATGTGCCGAAGTTATACATCGAGCTTATTAACTCATTGAATCTCATAGTTAAAAAATTTCTGTGATGCAGTCTATCTGAGCCATATTTCTTGGTGACGCTTAATAGCCATAGATAGTGATGGTTTTAAGTATAGCAGGATTAGAAAACAAAAAAGCCGCTATTGCACCATTTAGGTGCAATAGCGGCCGTGTACGTTGTTTGATGCGTTAGGTTAGCGTAGTGAGTCGAGCTCTTTTTGCAAAAGCTCAATATTTTTCTTGTGATTGTCTACATTGGCCTGCAGGCCTTTCATTTTTTCTTCGAACTTGGGGACGTTTCTGAATGTTTGTCCCGTGGCCGTTCTGTAAACCTCTGGATTTGATTCGCCCTCAGCATAGGCTTTGTTCGCCTCCTCCAGTGCTTGTTTTTCTGCCTCAAGTTCGTTGCGTAGGATCTCTTTGCGTTTGCCATCGCGCTGGTTTTGCGTGTTGGCATCTACCCGAGGGAAGCTGTCTGGTGTTGTTGTGCGTTTGCTCGCAGCTGGGCTGGCTTTGGGCCTATTCTCGTTGGTAATGTTATTGGTGTCAGGGTCTAGCTCAAGGCGGGTAGAGCCTTTGCTCTTAATGTTGGAGTAAGTCACGCGGCCATCTGCATCTACACGCTTATAGATTTCAGCAAATGCATGGCTAGAGAGCGTAAAGGCAACCAATGATAACAATAAGTGTTTTTTCATGAGGTGAGTTTATTAGAGTTAATCAAATAAGGCAACATGGATTGCATCTGGCCTAGTACGCTGCTTAACGGTTGTTTGTGGTGTTGCGTTGACGCTGCAATTAATGTGTTTTGGTTAGCGTTAAAAATTAAAAAGGGCGATTGCTCGCCCTTTTTAATTAGATCAAACTAACAACTGCGTAAACTAGCTACGCATTAGCATGAGTAGTACAAGCCAAACTCAGCTGGGTGTGGTGTCATACGCACTTTGTTTACTTCTTCCATTTTCAATGCAATGTATGCATCGATCCAGTCGTTAGTAAACACGCCACCTTTGGTTAAGAACTCACGGTCAGCATCTAGTGCTTCAAGTGCTTGTTCTAATGATGCGCATACTGTTGGGATCTTAGCATCTTCTTCTGGTGGAAGATGGTACAAGTCTTTGGTTGCAGCTTCACCTGGGTGAATCTTGTTTTGCACGCCATCTAAACCAGCCATTAGCAATGCAGAGAATGCCAAGTATGGGTTAGCGATTGGATCTGGGAAGCGAGCTTCAACACGGCGACCTTTGTCAGAGTGCACAAATGGGATGCGGATAGAAGCTGAGCGGTTTTTAGCTGAGTAAGCTAATTTAACTGGTGCTTCGAAGTGAGGTACTAAACGTTTGTATGAGTTAGTACCTGGGTTTGTAATCGCGTTTAATGCACGAGCGTGTTTGATGATACCGCCGATGTAGTAAAGTGCGAACTCGCTCAAACCAGCGTAGCCGTTACCTGCAAATAGGTTTTTGCCATCTTTCCAAACTGATTGGTGAACGTGCATACCTGAACCGTTATCGCCAGCGAATGGTTTTGGCATGAATGTAGCAGTTTTGCCGTATGCATGTGCTGTGTTCAAGATTACGTATTTTTGGATTTGAGTCCAGTCAGCACGTTGTGTCAATGTGCTGAATTTTGTACCAATTTCACATTGGCCAGCAGTTGCTACTTCGTGGTGGTGAACTTCAACAGGCACGCCTAGTTGTTCCAATGTGATACACATTGCAGAACGGATGTCGTGTAGTGAATCGACTGGTGGCACTGGGAAGTAGCCGCCTTTAACGCCTGGGCGGTGACCTGTGTTGCCGCCTTCAAATTTCTCGTTTGATGACCATGCGCCTTCTTCAGAGTTGATGCGTACTGAGCTGCCGTTCATTGACACATCCCATTGGATGCTGTCGAAAATGAAGAACTCTGGTTCTGGACCAAAGTAAGCTGTATCGCCTAAGCCGCTTGATTTTAAGTATGCTTCAGCACGTTTTGCCAAGCTACGTGGGTCACGGTCGTAACCTTTGCCATCAGTAGGGTCTACCACGTCACAAGTCAATACCAATGTTGGCTCGTCAAAGAACGGGTCGATAAATGCAGTGCTTGCGTCAGGCATCAATTGCATGTCAGATGCTTGAATGCCTTTCCAGCCAGCGATAGAAGAACCGTCAAAAGCGTGACCTTCTGTAAATTTGTCTTCATTAAAGTGTGACACTGGCACTGTTACATGTTGCTCTTTGCCGCGTGTATCGGTAAAACGAAAATCAACAAATTTAATGTCGTTATCGATTACCAATTTCATTACATTTTCCACTGACATTAGAATCTCCTATAGTGGTGTGGGTTAAAATAAAACAAGTAAAAATTCAACTCATAAGATTAGCAGGAAACGTGCCAATCTGAAAGGTGCTAAGCGCTTGAATTTTAGGGGATAAATAAAACCAACTTCAGATTGATGCACCAATACAATGCATTTTGCGATTTTATGCACATTTTTGGTGCAAACGGGCATTGGTGACGTGGTTTGTCACAACAGGTTTAAGCATAATCTTAAAGATGGTTTATTATAATTCGAACGGCAGTAATGGTGTGAAGAAAAAGGCGTTAACAGATTGTTTTTGGACATGTAATTTGGCATGTAATTTAAGGATAAATGCATCATGAGTGAGATACAGGAAATTTTGGCGCTTGCGGAAAAGCGCGCGATTGAAAAGCGTTTGCCATATGCTGGTGCGCTTACGCCGCAGGAGGCAGATGCGATTTTGCGCGCTGATGCGAGTGCGCAGCTGGTGGATGTGCGCACCAGGGCTGAGCTGGAACTAGTAGGGCGTGTGCCGACCGCATTGCATGTGGAATGGGCTTTTTACCCCGGGATGGTGGCTAACCCGGATTTTGCAGCACATCTACAGGCGCAGCTGAAGCAAAAGGGCGCAGATAAAGATACGGTAATTATGTTTTTGTGCAGAACCGGCGGGCGTTCACATAATGCAGCCGTGGTTGCCGAGTCTTTAGGCTATCTGCATGCGTATAACGTGCTGGAAGGTTTTGAAGGCGATGCCAATGAATATAAGCAACGCACGCTGATTAACGGTTGGAAGCACGCTGGCTTGCCTTGGACAAACTGATGATGGTGGATAAGTATGCGGTGATTGGTAACCCAATCGCACACAGTAAGTCACCCTTGATTCATGCGGACTTTGCCCAGCAAACTGCGCAGGCCATGACTTATGAGGCGATCCTAGCTCCGGTTGATAGCTTTGATGCTACGGTTAAAGAGCTGATGGCGAGCGATTATAAGGGGCTGAATGTCACGGTGCCGTTTAAGTTTGAGGCCTATAAGATTTGCGATAGCTTGAGCGTCCGAGCGCAGAGTTCTGGCGCTGGTGCTGTGAATACGCTGATTAATAGTCATGGCAAAATCCACGGCGATAATACGGATGGTGCTGGTTTACGTCGAGATATTGAGCTGAATTTAGGATTTGCCATTGAGGGTAAAGAGGTATTGATATTGGGGGCAGGCGGCGCAGCGCATGGTGTATTGAATTCGCTGGCAGGTGCTAAACAGATTACGGTTGCCAATCGTAATTTGGACAAGGCGTTGCAACTGGCTGCATCGATTACTAATGGCAGCGCTTGTGCATTTGATGCGTTGGATAAGCCATACGACTTAATCATTAATGCAACGTCAGCGGGTTTGACTGATAGTATGTTGCCAATTTCGGATGCGATTTTTTCAAAAAACACATTGGCATACGACATGATGTACGGCCGTGAAACGCCATTTATGGCGCAGGCGCGTCGAAATGGTGCACAGGTGGCGGATGGTTTGGGTATGCTGGTAGAGCAAGCGGCTGAGGCGTTTTATTTATGGCGCGGCGTGCGTCCGAACACTAAGCCTGTGATGGATAAGATAAGGGCGTTGGCAACATGATCGCTTGGTTGATGAATAGTAAATCTAATGCAGCGCCTCTCAGTGTGGGCGGCTATTTAGAACGCGCGGCAGTGCTTTTTATTGCTTTTGTGCTGTTGTATCAGGTTTGGATATTTTTGCATATTTGCTGGTGGATTAAATTTAATCCCTCATCGAGTGCATTTATGGAAGACCGCTTGGAAGTTATTCAAGAAAAACGACCTGATGCCGAGCTGAAGTATCAGTGGGTGGATTATGGAAAAATATCCAATAATTTGAAGCGAGCGGTGATTGCCTCTGAGGATGCTAAGTTTCTTGATCACGAAGGTTTTGATTGGGACGGCATACAGAAGGCTTATGAGAAAAACCTGAAAAAAGGCAAGATTGTGGCTGGTGGCTCTACCATTAGCCAACAACTGGCGAAGAACCTGTTCTTATCCACCAAACGTACGCCTTGGCGTAAGGGGCAAGAGGCCATTATTACGCTTATGCTGGAAAATATGATGTCTAAGCGTCGCATCTTAGAGATTTACCTTAACGTGATTGAGTGGGGTAATGGCGTGTTTGGTGCGGAAGCTGCGGCGCGACACTACTATAAAACCAGTGCGGCGGGTTTGAGTAAAGGTCAGGCCGCAAGGTTGGCAGCAATGATTCCCAACCCCCGTTTTTACGATAAGCATCAGTACACGCGTTATCTTAATAAGCGTACCGGCACGATACAGGCCAGAATGCATATGGTGCCGGTGCCCTAGTGGAAGCGAGGTGCTTGCCACTAATTGGTTTTGATATGCGCCAAAAGTATCATCGGCTGTAGCGTAAGGAGAGGGTATGCAGTCTATAGAGGATTTCTTTAATTCGATTGTTAGCTTGCCTAGCCTGCCTAAGGTGGTACAGGAGGTGATGCAGCTGCTCAGCAAAGATAATGTTGATATTAATCAGCTAGCTAAAGTGATTGAGCAAGATGCGGTGATTGCTGCCAAAGTACTGAGGATGGCGAACTCCTCATTTTACGGCGTGACACGTGCCGTTAAAAATATCGACGATGCCGTCGCTATTTTGGGCTTGGCTAAGCTGCGTTCTTTGGTAATTGCCAGTGGCGTCACTGGCGCCATCGCCAAGGCACCGGGCTTGAATCTAAAAGAGTTCTGGTGTCGTAGCTTGGTGGCTGCCGGTATCAGCCGTGAAATTGCCAAGCAATTGGAGTTGGATGCTGAAGTGGCATACCTTGCAGGGCTCTTGCACAATATCGGTGATCTATTGCTGCACTTGGTGTCTCCTGCAGTTTTAGAGGTGGATGCTTTGTGCGCAGGAGCTTGCTCAGCGCAGCGGTGCTTGGTAGAGCGTGATGTTATTGGCCTGGATCACTGTCAGATTGGTGCCGAACTGGCGTTGCGCTGGGACTTCCCGTCTGAGATTTCACGGGTACTGCGTTACTATGCGACGCCCTTGGATAAAGCTGCATGTGCAGTTGCACCTGTGGTGTACGTGGCGGTGCACATTGCACAAGGGCTAGTGCGCGGGGATGATACCAATGCCATCACGGCTAGTTGGGATACAGAAGTGTTGCAGCGCTTGCAACTAGGGGGTGTCGATTGGCAGCCCTCAATTGAGCATTATCATAGCTTGCTGCAAGAGGCCAATGCCATGATTTAGTTGTGCTGTGATTGAGTGGCACTGATTAAAATGCATAAGCTGCATTTTAATCAGTGGGTTAGTTTATCGCTAACTACAGCATGAGTTTTAGGTATTTGGCGGTATAGCTAATCTCGTTTTTTGCCACCTCTTCCGGCGTACCTTCGGCAATCACGGTGCCGCCGCCGTCGCCGCCCTCCGGTCCCATATCGACGATCCAGTCTGCGGTTTTAATCACATCCAGATTGTGTTCAATGATTACGATAGTATTGCCGGCGTCGCGTAGGCGATGAATCACATCTAGCAATAATTGAATATCGGCAAAATGCAGGCCGGTGGTTGGCTCGTCAAGAATGTAAAGCGTACGGCCTGTGTCGCGTTTGCTTAGCTCCAAGGCCAGCTTCACCCGTTGCGCTTCGCCGCCAGATAACGTAGTGGCGCTTTGCCCTAGTGTAATGTAGCCTAAGCCCACATCAAGCAAGGTTTGCAGTTTTCTTGCAATCACGGGCTGTGCACTGAAGAAGG
This sequence comes from Methylotenera mobilis JLW8, assembly GCF_000023705.1. Classification (NCBI taxonomy): domain Bacteria; kingdom Pseudomonadati; phylum Pseudomonadota; class Betaproteobacteria; order Nitrosomonadales; family Methylophilaceae; genus Methylotenera; species Methylotenera mobilis. The sequence goes on along the minus strand of NC_012968.1, from coordinate 2,308,602 downwards.
CATGGGCCTGTTCTACGGTCATGCCTAGAATTTCATGGATGTTTTTACCCTTGAACTGGATTTCCAGTGTTTCACGGTTATAGCGCTGGCCTTTACACACGTCGCATGGCACATATACATCGGGTAGGAAGTGCATTTCCACGCGCAATACACCATCGCCCTGACAAGCCTCGCAGCGCCCACCTTTTACGTTGAATGAGTAACGGCCTGGACCATAGCCACGGGCACGGCTTTCCGGCACGCTAGCAAATAAATCACGGATAGGCGTAAACAGGCCAGTGTAGGTAGCTGGGTTGGAGCGTGGGGTGCGGCCAATTGGGCTTTGGTCTACATCGACCACTTTATCAAAGAATGCCAAGCCGTCGATTTCATCGTAAGGCGCGGGTTCGGTGCTGCTGCCGTACAAGTGTTGAGCCACAATGCGATACAGCGTATCGTTAATCAAGGTGGATTTGCCGCTGCCGGATACACCGGTGATGCAGCTGAGTAAACCTACTGGTAGCTTCAGTGTTACATTTTTCAGGTTGTTACCAGTGGCGTTGGTCATTTTGAGCCAGCGCTCCGGGTCGGGAGCGGTGCGTTTTTTGTTATAAGTGATTTGGCGTTTTCCGCTCAAATATTCACCGGTCACAGAGTTTGTGTTGGCTTTAATTTCCGTGGGAGTGCCTTCTGCCACGATGCGGCCACCATGCTCGCCGGCACCTGGGCCAATGTCGACTACATAGTCGGCAGCCATGATTGCATCTTGGTCATGTTCAACCACAATCACGCTGTTGCCAATGTCACGTAAGCGCTTCAGGGTGTCCAATAAACGGTCATTGTCGCGCTGGTGCAGGCCGATGGATGGCTCATCAAGTACATACATAACACCGGTTAAGCCGCTGCCGATTTGTGATGCCAGCCGAATGCGTTGTGCCTCGCCGCCGGAAAGGGTTTCAGCTGAGCGTGATAGTGAAAGGTACTCAAGACCTACGTTGGTCAGGAATTTTAAGCGGTTGCTAATCTCTTTAACGATTTTGTCTGCAATCGCTAGTTTGGCGCCAGTTAACTCAAGTGATTCAAAGAAAGTAAGTGCTAACTTTAGTGGCACCTGACACACTTCGTGGATATTTTTATTGCCTACCTTCACGTGGCGTGCTTCTTTGCGTAAGCGGGTGCCTGCGCAATCTGGGCAGCTTTGTGAGTTGAGATACTTTGCCAGCTCTTCACGTACGGTTTGTGAGTCGGTCTCGTGATAGCGGCGTTGTAGGTTATTTAAAATGCCTTCAAATGTGTGGATTTTTTGATAAAACACACCGCGTTCGTTTAGATATTTAAACGCGATCTCTTCCTTACCGCTACCGTTAAGTAGTATCTTCTGAATGGGCTCGGACAACTGCTCAAATGAAGTTTCTAAATCAAACTGGTAGTGTGCGGCCAGGCTGGCCAGCATTTGGAAATAAAATTGGTTGCGCTTATCCCAGCCTTTGATGGCGCCTGAGGCTAAAGATAAATGTGGGAAAGCCACCACACGTTTCGGGTCAAAGAAGTTGATGTTGCCCAAACCGTCGCAAGTTGGGCATGCACCCATTGGGTTGTTGAAAGAGAACAGGCGAGGCTCTAGTTCGGCAAGTGAGTAGTCACACACTGGGCATGAGAACTTGGCGGAGAATAGCAACTCTTTATCAGTATCCATTTCCACTGCAATTGCTTTGCCATCCGCTAAGCGTAGTGCAGTTTCAAATGACTCTGCGATACGTTGCTTCATGTCTGGCTTAACCTTGATGCGATCAATCACAACGTCGACATTATGCTTGGTGGTTTTGGCTAGCTGCGGTAGCGCATCTATCTCGTAAATCTTACCGTCAACACGTAGCCTTACAAAGCCCTGCGCCTTCAACTCTTCAAATAAATCAATTTGCTCACCTTTGCGGTTGGAAACCACAGGTGCCAATATCATGAGTTTAGTATCTTCAGGCAGTGCTAATACACTATCTACCATTTGGCTGACAGTTTGTGCCTCAAGCTTGATGCCGTGCTCCGGGCATTCTGGGTCGCCAGCGCGTGCGTATAACAGGCGCAGGTAATCATGAATCTCTGTGACAGTGCCTACGGTAGAGCGCGGGTTATGTGAGGTGGATTTTTGTTCAATGGAAATTGCGGGAGACAGGCCTTCAATCAAATCGACATCCGGTTTGTCCATGCGTGCCAGAAACTGGCGCGCATAGGCCGAGAGTGACTCTACATAACGGCGCTGCCCCTCTGCGTATAAGGTGTCAAAAGCTAGCGAAGATTTACCGGAGCCGGAAAGACCGGTAATCACAACCAGTTGATTACGTGGAATATCCAGCGAAATATTCTTTAAGTTGTGCGTACGCGCACCGCGAATACGAATTAAATCCATATAGCTAAATCCATTGTACTTTTACTCACCTGCGTGTCTGATAAAATAGCGGTGTAATCAACACAACATTTTATGATGTAGGTAAAGTTTGTGAAAGAGGTGGTGTTTTGGCCCATAAGCCTTGCCAGCAAACGCTGCATGCCATAAAACGGGCGATTGGCCGTGTGCAATTTTATGAAACATTCAGGTTAACATTAAGGCAACCTGCTAATATACCTACTTTTACGCATTTAGCTTAATTATTTTTCATGTCTTCACCGCAACATCTCTCATCAGAAAAAATGACCCCGGCAGAAACCCGTGCGACCTTGAGCTTAGCCTCTATCTATGGCTTGCGCATGTTTGGTATGTTTTTGATTTTACCGATTTTTGCAATTTATGCATCTACCTTGCCTGGCAACCCTAGCAGCTTTATGGTGGGCTTGGCGCTAGGTGCGTACGGCTTAACCCAAGCTTTGCTGCAATTGCCATTTGGCATGGCCTCAGATAAATACGGCCGTAAGCCAATGATTTATCTGGGTTTGGCTATTTTTGCCCTGGGTAGTTTGGTGGCGGCTTTGGCTAGCAGTATTGAAGGCATTATTATTGGCCGTGCCTTACAGGGCGCGGGCGCTGTTTCTGCGGTAGTGACGGCATTGGTTGCAGATCTAACACGTGATGAGCACCGCACCAATGCCATGGCAACGATAGGTATGACCATAGGCGTTGCGTTCTCGGTATCATTGGTTGGCGGCCCGATATTGAATCAATGGATAGGCGTGCCGGGTATTTTTGCATTGACCGGCGTGCTGACCTTAGCAGCTATTGCTGTCGTGCGTTTTGTGGTGCCAGATCCTGTTCACAGCCATTACCATTCTGATGCTAGCGCCACGCCTGCCAGATTAAAAGATGTGCTTAAAAATAAGCAGTTATTGCGTTTGAATTACGGAATTTTTGCCTTGCATGCAGCACAAATGGCAATGTTTGTGGTGGTGCCGTTTGCGATTGTGAGCGCTAGCGGCATGCATGAAAATCAGCACTGGCAGATCTATTTGCCTATCGTATTAGCCTCCTTTGTATTAATGGTGCCGGCGATTATTTATGCAGAAAAGCAATCGCAAATGAAGCGCGTATTTGTGCTTGCGATTGCCATGATGTTGGTGGCGCAATTGATGTTTTCGGTGTCCATACATTATTTCTGGGGGATTGTTGCCTCGCTGACGGTTTATTTTGTGGCGTTTAACGTGCTGGAAGCTTCATTGCCATCCTTAATCAGCAAGATTGCACCAGCCGCCGCTAAGGGTACGGCGATGGGTGTTTATAACACCGCGCAGTCTTTAGGTATCTTTGTTGGTGGCGCTTTAGGTGGCTATCTTTCACATGTTTATGGTTTTGCCAGCGTGTTTATATTTTGTGGCACGATGATGCTTTTATGGCTATTATTAGCGTTTTCTATGCAAGCACCGTTAGCGGTAAGAACCAAAATGTACACCATGGAAGAATCTGCCGACCAGATGACGGCAGAGGTGGCAGCTAACGTGAGAAACAGCCTTGCTAAACTGGCTGGCGTGATAGAGGCTGCAGTGTTGCCGCAAGAGCGCACCGTGATATTGAAAATAGATAAATCGTATGATTGGGATGACGCCCAAGTGTATCAATTGTTGAGAGGATAAACATGGCATCAGTAAATAAAGTGATATTGGTTGGCAATCTTGGTCGCGACCCAGAAGTGCGCTATATGCCAAACGGCGAAGCGGTATGTAACTTCAGTATTGCTACAACCGATAGCTGGAAAGATAAATCAGGTGCCAAGCAAGAGCGTACCGAGTGGCACAATATCGTGATGTACCGTAAGTTGGCTGAAATTGCGGGCGAGTACTTGAAAAAAGGTCGCCCGGTCTATGTAGAAGGCCGCTTGCAAACCCGTAAATGGCAAACCAAAGAAGGCCAAGACCGCTACACCACAGAAATTATCGCAGACCAAATGCAAATGCTGGGCGGCCGTGATGGCGGTGGTTCTAATGCTAGTTATGACGGCGGCATGGATCAGGGCAGTGACTACGGTGATTATAATCAAGCGCCTCCTAGCCAAAGCCAAGCAAAACCAGCGCCAGCGGCTAAGCCTGCAACTAGTGGTTCAGGTTTTGATGATTTTGAGGATGATATTCCGTTTTGATCGACACAATACTAATATTTGTTGATTTACTTTAGAAAAAGCCAGCTTTTAGCTGGCTTTTTTATTGGGCAATATGGTGGTAAAAATGGCTGCTTGGATTGATGCAATCGATTAAGCCACAATTTTCCCTGCGTTGATGTACACCATATTATTGGTGATTTGCATGATTTCGTCTTTAGAGTGGCTGATGTAAATCATGGGGATGTTGATTTCATCCGCCACTTTTTTTAAAAACGGCAGAATCTGGCTTTTTAAGGACTCATCTAAAGAGGCCATGGGTTCATCTAGCATCAGCAGTCTAGGTGAGCTGAGTAAGGCGCGACCAAGTGCAACGCGCTGTTTTTCGCCGCCAGATAGCTGGTGTGTCGTACGTTTGAGTAAGGCGCCAATTTCCAGTAAATTGATGATGTCGTTGAAATGAAACTGCTGTTCATTCGTGGGGGTGAACTTCAATGGGTAGCGTAAGTTATGCTCCACGTTTAAATGTGGAAATAAGCGCGCATCTTGAAACACTAGGCCGATTCTGCGTTGATGTATCGGTTTGTTAATTTTTTTCTCATCATCAAACACGGCTTCCCCGTTGATCATCACGCGGCCTTGGTCAGGTTTGCTAATGCCGGCAATAATGCTAAGTAAAGTGCTTTTGCCTGAGCCGGATGGGCCAAAGATGGCGGTCACGCGCTGATCTAGCTGTAGTGCTACGTCGAGGGTGAAGTCTGGGCGTTTAAGTGTGGCGTTAATTTCAATCATGGGTATGCCCAATCTGCTGGCTTGCCTTACGCTCAAGTCTGTCGCTAATCATGAGCGCACCCAGCGCCAGCGCCATGCTGATAATCACCAGTCGCAAGGCGGCTAAATCACCATCAGGCGTTTGCGTGAGAGAGTAAATGGCAAGTGGCAAGGTACGGGTTTCATTTTCGATATTGCCAACAAACGTTATCGTCGCGCCAAACTCGCCCATGCTGCGGCTAAATGCCAGAATGAGGCCGGTAATAATCCCTGGCATAGATAAGGGCAGGGTGACGGTAAAAAACACGCTGAGCGGGCGCGCACCCAATGATTGGGCGGCTAGCTCTAGGCGGCGGTCCACATGCGAAATCGCTAGCCGGATAGAGCGTACCATGAGTGGAAAGGCCATCACTGCTGATGCTACCACTGCACCCATCCAGGTAAAGGCGATGCTAAAGCCAAAGTGGGTATTGAGAAACTTACCAATCAAGCCATTATTGCCAAGCAACAGTAACAACAGGTAGCCTGGCACAACGGGCGGCAATACCAGCGGCAGATGAATCAGGCTATCCAACAATGATTTGCCAAAGAAGGACTTTCTGGCAAGTAGCCAGGCTACTGCAATTGCTGGTGCAATAGTGAGTACTACGCAACATACTGCTACCTTAAGTGATAGCAGCAGTATGCTGATTTCGGCTGGCGTAAAATTGAAAAAGTCCAACATTTGATTTGCGTGTTATTTCTTTCCTAAGTTTTTTTCTAGGAAGCTAAAGCCGTACTTGGTGAAAATAGCTTTTGCCTTATCTGATTTTAAATATTCATAAAAGTCTGCAGATTTCGCGCTGGCATCTTTAGTGAGCGCCAACGGGTACAAAATTGGCTCATGCGTATTATCTGGAAAGGTGGCGATAACTTCAACCTTGTTAGATATTTTTGCATCAGTTTCATACACGATACCTACTGCACACTCAGCTCTTTCCACCAAAGTTAGTGCTGCACGCACATCTTGCGTGCCTACTATTCTGGACTGGCCTGCATCCAACCATGCGAGTGAAGTTAGTGCTTGCTTCGCATAAATACCTACGGGTACGGATGCCATTTCCCCGGTACAAAGTTTGCCATTAAATGCGCCAAAGAAGTCGAAAGATTTTTGCATGTTTACATCAAAACGTTTACCTGCGGGTGCAATCAGCACCAGATTATTGGTCAGCAAGTTACTGACCGTACTGTCTTTTAGTGTGCGTTTATCTTTTAAGTAATTCATCCACTTCGTGTCCGCAGAGATAAAAATATCTGCGGGTGCACCGTTCTCGATTTGTTTTGCGAGTGCAGACGAGGCTGCAAATGATGACTTAATCTGCGCGCCTTTCTCTTGCTCGTAGTTTGCCGAGATTTCATTGATGGCGTTAGTCAGGCTGGCTGCCGCGAACACAACTACTGCGTCTTTGTTTTCCGCCGCATTTAAGCTTGAGGTAAACGCCAAGAAAATGCTGACGATTGCTACCTTTAAGTATTGATTAAATTGCATGATGAACTCCAAGTTTTACATGAATAGTTTAGAACGCACTGATTTCAAATTGCACGTACAGATAGTCAGAGTTGTCTCTGCGCGTCGGGTCGTTTTTATTGCTGGCGATGCGCACGGCATTCTTGGTGAAGTCACCAGCCATAAAGTGGGCGTAACCAATTGTGGTGTAGATATGGTTGTTAATCGGGAAGCGTGCTGTGATGTCGAACTCTTCGCCAATATCGCTACCGCTTAAGCCTTTTGTATCTCTCAATGTGGCTGGGCCCCAGCTGTCAGTGTCGCTTTCCAAGCGATACCAGCTATAGCCGGTGTCAATTTTCAGGTTTTTGATAAAGCTAACTTTCGGGTCAAACTCTGCTCTTATCTTGGTTGCGCGTATGTTAGACATTTCTATGGTGTCGCTGTTAGACCATGGGCGTGCGAAGCCAAACAAGCGTTCAAAACGCTGGTTTTTCTTGTCGGTTGAACTCTTATCACCAGTTGCCACGCCATAGAAGCCGCTTAGTCTTGGTTTCCAGGATTGGTCAAATGTGTAGCCAACTTCTGCGTTGTAGGCATAGGCATCATGGTCGACTTTAGTTTTATTAGTGAGGCTGGTGTCTTGCTCACCCCATTGTTTGGTGTAGTTGGCATCGTAGTCCCAACCGGTTTTACCTAACACGCCGTATGCGCGTAAGCCTGCGGTGTGTATGGTGCGGTCAATTCTGCTTGTTAAGCTTGTTACATCGCGGCCATTGAGGTCGTATTTCACTTTGTCGCCATCTTGCTCTAGCAGATAGTAGTAAGGTTGTAAGTTAATGACTTGAGACCACCTTCTCCAATTTGCTAGTGCGCCATAAAAATGCTGCGCATCGTTATCTTCGTCTGCCTGAACCGTAAAACGTTGCACCGGCTTGAATGCAAAGGTTTCTAGCTGCCAGTCATTACTTTGTTGACCGATGACAGCACGCACGCCTTCAAAGTTGTTGGTGGTGTTGCGATAGCCATTGCGCGCTACCAGTCTTTTGTCGCCTTGCTCCAATGCTTGGCGACCCACTTTAATGCTGATAGGGCGCTCGTTGCCTAGGTCATCTTTGCCTAACAGTGTTTCTTTAAAGAACAGCTCAAGGTAAGCCTGTACGACCTCGCCTTGGTTGACGTCGCGGGTGTCGTACTCGCGGCTAAACTGGCTATGGTTGCGTCTGGCATCGCCAAGTTCTACCGCAAAACGCAATGGGTCTAAAATATCTTTAATGCCAATATAGGCACGTGTTCTGAGCAGGATTGGGTCATCAATTACGTCTTTGGCGCGTCTAAAGTCGTTGTCACGATGCTCGTAACGAATGCGGTGGTCTAAACCGATATCCAGCCAGTTAACATCCTCAAGGCCACTCACATCCTTTAACCATGTCTTATTCAGCTGCTTTACATATTTTGGCGGCTCAGTTTCTAATGAGGTGCCAAAACTTTTGCGCTCTACATAATATGAGCCAATGCTGCCATCAGCAGCTGATGCGTATTGCATCCCTGTGGCTAATAAAAGCGGCAAGCAAAAGATGCTTGCGTATGAGTTGGTGCGAGGTGGACTGGGTGTGGTTGGTGGCGTAGGTGTTTTCATTTGTATGAATTGTTGTAACGTTTGAATAATGTGCAATTTAATCACAAACACCGATGTGTTTCAATGAATATAGCGGTAGCGTTGCTGTCGATATTTTTTAAAGGTATAAACGGCCATATTTAAGCTAGTTAGATGTTTTTAATTTTTTAGGCACTATAATTAGCAATATGCTAAATAATCAGATCAAAATTAGAATATCTAATGGGCCTGCAACCGCAATGGGGCCGGGCAAGGCTGAGCTCTTGGCATTAATCAATGACTACGGCTCTATTTCAGCTGCAGCCAAGCAAATGAAAATGTCTTACCGCCGCGCTTGGCAGTTGGTAGATGAAGTGAATAAGTGCTTTGATCAGCCGCTGGTTGCGAGTAGTGTTGGAGGTAGTCACGGAGGCGGTGCTAAGCTAACTGAGTTTGGTGTTAAAGTGTTGGAAAACTATCATGCGCTCATTGCTAAATCCCAAGAAGCCTCTGTGCAGGAGCTTGCATTCATAAGGGCTCATCTCAAGTCGCCTATTGAAAGCATCAATTGATACTTGGATGAAAATACAAAATTTTCAGCAGTAGTGTGCGAGTATGTTTCAAATCTTGCTGGATAGGTCGGCGTCGCTAGCTAAAAGTTTGCCAATGGGTGTTAACTTAAGACAGGCGTTGATTACAGAAGTCTTTGTTTTATATCAAATAGTAAGTAATCTTTGATTGATAAAGCTAATTAAGTTTGTTAAATTGCATATGCCATTGAAAATGGTGTTCAAACTTATCTAAAGTTGGTATGTAATGTGAGTGGGGTCTAGAAGCCGCCTCCTAGGGTTTTGTTATTGGATTAATCAATAATGAAGCAAGCATTCCTTAAAGGGGCTAAGGTTTATGTGTGTTGTACTTCACGATGTGGTTAATCTGCATATTCAAAATCTGTACTATATTTGCTGCCAAGTCATTGTTGACATGTGTTTAGCTGGTCATCGCATTTAGCGGTTTAAGGTGATGCTTCGATGTTCAAGATGAATACTATTGCGTACTTTTTTCGCCAGAAAACAGGGCTTTCTGTATTAATGCTTGCAGTTTTAGCTGCGGTGTTTAGCTACTATGTTTATACCGAAAAACGATTGGATGCCGCCAGCGAGTCTCGCTACGTTTCTCATCAGTTAGCCAGCCAGCTTAGGCAGACTTCAGATGATCTGACGCGTATGGTGCAATCTTATGTGCTAACTGGAGATGTCCGATACAAGCGTTATTTTCAAAATATTCTAGATATTCGTAATGGCACAATTCCGCTTCCCGAGGGGTATTTTCATTCTTACTGGGATATGGTGCTTGTCGGTAAGTTGCCGCCACCATCCACACAAGGCAAAGGTGTTGCGTTATTGGAGATGATGCGTGATGCCGGATTTACGCATGAGGAGCTGGATAAGCTTGCCTCTGCCAAGCAGTACTCAGATGATTTAGCCGCTCTAGAGTTTGATGCCATGCAATTAGCTGAGTTGAAAGCGGCTGATGTTGATGCAAATCGATTAAAAGCTGCAAACATGTTGTTGGATAGCCATTATCATCAGGCCAAATCTAAAATTATGGGGCCGATTAACGAAACCTTCTTGATGATGGATCGCCGTACATTGAGTGCTGTGGAGCACGCCAAGTGGGTAGCTACAATATTTCGGATACTTTTCATATTGGTTGCATTTTGGTCAATATTCTATCTATGGCGAGCTTATAGGGCGCTGCACTCAACGCTAGGGGCAAGTGCAGATGAGGTGTATCAGCATATCTTTAGGGTGGGTGCTGGTGACTTCTCTATACCAATTACCGTCAAGCCCGCCCAAGATAATAGCGTGTTGGCAGAGTTGGCAAAAATGCAAAGTTTATTGCATGCCCACGACGTAGAGCGCACACATGCGGAGCAAAGTCTGCATAGAAGTAAAGCGCTTTTAGTGGAGGCGCAACATATTGCTCAAGTTGGGAGTTGGTCGCTAGATTGGCTAACTGGTGAGTTGATATGGAGTGAAGAGATTTATCACATATTTGAGACCGATCAGCACCAGTTCCATGCAAATTATGAAGCGTTTCTAAATGCAGTACACCCTTGTGACCGTGAGGCGGTGGATTGTGCATTCAAGGCATCAGTTGTTAGCCATACCCCTTACGAAATCACGCATCGTCTACTTCTGGCTGATGGCTCTGTGAAGTGGGTGCATGAGCGTGGTACCTCCGATTATGATGCGGCAGGCAATCCGACTTACTCTCGGGGAACTGTGCAGGATGTCACTGAGCGTCAAAATAGCGAGGCATTAATCCGAAAAACTGAAAGTTATCTCACGAATATTCTTAATTCGGTCGAAGAGGTGATTTGGACCGCAAGTGCGCCAGACTTTCGGGTAAATCACGTAAATGCTGCAATAGAAAAGCTTTGCGGTTTGTCGCAGCAAGCGCTGATTGACGATATTGAGGTGTGGATTAACCTTATTCATCCAGACGATTGCGCGCAAGCGAAATTGGCAATGAAAGCAGTTTTTGAACAGTCCAGCGTGGCGCTTGAGTATCGGATTGTATTGGCAGATGGCACGGTGCGCTGGGTATCCGATAGCCGCCATGTGGTGTATGGCGAAAGCGGCGAGTCTGCTGAGTTGGTGTGCGTCATCCATGATGTGACAGCTAAGCGGCTGGCAGCGGATGCTGACCGTGAGAGTAAAGAGCGAGTGATTCAGATGTTGGAAACTAGCCCAATCGCTGTGCGTATTGCTACGTCTTCTGGTGATAAGGTCTTGTTCGCGAATAAGCGCTATACCGAGCTGATTAATTGCCCGCCAGACGCGGTGATGGGGCGCAATCCTAAGTTATATTACGCGCATGCTGAGGAATATGATGCGCTGTTGGCACAGGTGAATAGTGGGCACGCAATTAATGATAAATTGATTCAGCTTATAGTTGAAGGGAAAGGTCCGGTGTGGGCGATGGCTTCCTATCGGCCGGTACATTATGAGGGGACGGCTGCTATATTGGGCTGGTTCTATGATGTCACAGATTTGCGGCGAGCACAGGATGCATTGTTACTGAGTGAGGCGCTTGCAAAGCAATCGCTGGAAGAGCTGAAATACCAAAAATATGCGCTAGATAAACATGCCATTGTTGCGGTCACGGATGTTAAGGGACGCATTACTTATGCTAATGATAAGTTTAGTGAAATTAGTGGTTATTCGATTGAAGAGTTACTCGGGCAGGATCATGCAATTCTAAATTCAGGGTATCACCCCAAGGGATACTTTAAAGAAATGTATCGTACCGTGGCTAACGGTCAGGTTTGGCATGATGAAATATGTAATCGTGCAAAAGATGGTAGTTTGTATTGGGTGGATACCACGATAGCGCCCTTTATCGGTGATGATGGAAAGCCACAGAGTTACATTTCTATCCGCACAGATATTACACAGCGTAAGGCGGCAGAAGATAAAAGTAATTACTTGGCTCTTTATGACCCATTGACCAATTTACCCAATAGACGCTTACTTTTAGATCGGCTAACGCATGCGCTGGCTTCTGCTATGCGTACCGGACGTGGCGGTGCTTTGTTGTTTCTGGATCTAGACCACTTTAAAACATTGAATGATACGCTAGGGCATGATGTGGGTGACTTGTTGCTGCAACAAGTTGCTGAGTGCCTTACTGCTTGTGTGAGAGAAGGTGATACTGTTGCTCGTTTAGGTGGTGATGAGTTTGTGGTGATTCTGGAGGGTTTGAGTGAGCAGGAGGTTGAGGCGGCGGCTCAGGCAGAAGTGGTGGGTGAAAAAATCCTGAACAAGTTTATTGAGCCTTATCAGTTTAAGGGTTATGAGTATCATATTACTTCAAGTGTTGGCATTACCTTATTTGGTAAAAACAATCTGAAATCTGACGAGTTGTTAAAGCAGGCCGATATTGCCATGTATCAGGCGAAGAAGTTGGGGCGTAATGCGCTCAGCTTTTTTGACCCAAAAATGCAGGAGGGGATACAGGCGCGCGTGGATATGGAGCACGAGCTACGTAAGGCTTTGGATAAAAATGAATTCCAACTGTTTTATCAAATGCAGGTGGGGTTGTCTGACCGTGCGGTGGGTGCTGAGGCCTTAATTCGCTGGATACATCCTGAGCGTGGTTTGATTCCGCCCAATGAGTTTGTGTCGATTGCTGAAGATTGCGGCATGATTTTGTCGATTGGGGCATGGGTGATTGATACAGCCTGCGCACAATTAAAACGTTGGGAGCAAAGTGAGCGCACGCGCAGCCTGACCCTTTCGGTGAATGTGAGCGCCAAACAGTTCCGCCAGGCGGATTTTGTCGAGCAGGTCACAACTGCGATTGCACGGCATGGCATTAACCCTATGCTGCTGAAGCTGGAGCTAACCGAGAGTGCGCTGTTGGATCATATTGAAGACGCCGTTGCCATCATGAATGCGCTGAAGGATATCGGTATCAGATTCTCGTTGGATGACTTTGGTACCGGATATTCCTCCTTGCAGTATCTGCGATTGTTGCCATTGTACCAATTGAAGATAGATCGCTCATTTGTACGTGATATCGCAAGCAGTATCGGCAATCAGGCCATTGTGCGCACGATTATTGCCATGGCGCATACCCTAAACCTGAACGTGATTGCTGAAGGGGTGGAAACGCAAGTGCAGCAGGGCATCTTGTTAGATAGCGGCTGCATGCACTATCAAGGTTATTTGTTTAGTGAGCCTGTGCCAATTGATGCGTTTGAAGCATTGCTCTAATTTACGGCTAAAACTCAAGCAGGCTATAGGTTGGTGGCACTAGATTCGGCTATGGTTGCGTTAAAGCCACTAAATTGTATCAAGTGCGCTGTAAAGTGTTAAAATCGTACAAGACGATTGGTTTTAAAGACAAAAAAGCAGAAAATGCGAAAAATTAGCCGTTAATTTTGCTGGCGCTAACGGATAAAGCCGTAGCGAACTGCAGTTGTCGAGAACCCCCCATCGTTTTACTGTTGATAAGCCCGCGCTATACGGGCTTTGTTGTTTGTGAGTTTTGTTGCTGCATGCTTTTTGCGGCAACCCATGAGTTATCTAAATGAGCCCAGTCCATAAAATTATTACTGATGATGTGCGCATCATCGAAATCAAAGAGTTGACGCTGCCGTCTGTGCTGGTGAATAAGCTCGAGCCTAGTGCGGCCACGACTGATATGATCGTGAGAACCCGTGCCGATATCCACCGTATCTTGCATAGTGCCAATGATCGTTTGCTAGTCGTGATAGGGCCGTGCTCCATTCATGATTATGCAGCTGGCATCGAGTATGCAAAACGCCTGCTGGAGCAATACCACAAATACAGTAACGAACTATTGATTGTAATGCGTGTGTATTTTGAAAAACCACGCACCACGGTGGGCTGGAAAGGCCTGATTAACGATCCGCATCTGGATGGCAGCTTTAATATTAATGCTGGTTTAGAGTTGGCGCGTCGCTTCTTGCTAGAGGTGAATGAGCTAGGCTTGCCGGCTGCTACCGAGTTTTTGGATACGATTACACCGCAATATACGGCAGACTTGGTGAGCTGGGGCGCCATTGGTGCACGCACGACAGAATCCCAGATTCATCGCGAGTTGGCATCAGGCTTATCTTGCCCAGTTGGTTTCAAGAATGGTACCGATGGCAATATCCGTATCGCCGTAGATGCGATTAAAGCAGCGGCTAGTCCGCACCACTTTTTGTCTGTAACCAAAGAAGGCCGCTCGGCCATTATTTCTACTACGGGTAATGAAGATTGCCACGTGATTTTACGCGGCGGTAAAACCCCTAACTATGATGCGGCGAGTGTAGAGGCGGCGGCGGTTGAGCTGGCGCAATCTGGCTTAAATGCTAAATTGATGATTGATTGCTCACATGCCAATAGTCAGCGCCAATACCAGTTGCAAGCGCAAGTAGCAGCACACGTGGCAGAGCAGTTGCACGCGGGCGATGACCGTATTATGGGCTTGATGATTGAGTCACACCTGAAAGCAGGGCGTCAGGACCATGCGCCAGGCTGCGAATTGACCTACGGTCAATCGATTACCGATGCGTGTTTAGGCTGGGAAGAGACCTTGCCGTTGTTGGATATGTTGGCTGAGAGCGTGAAAGCGCGTCGTCTTAAAAATCAGCAAGATGATGATAGTGATGAGTGAGGCGCGGTAGTCTTTACAGCTTAAATTTCGGGCGGTTTAGACCGGCATAAAAATCTAGTGGATTCAGGTATAATCGCGGGTTATTTAACGTATTAAGAACGGTGATTTTCTATGCCTATTTACGATTATCAATGTAGTAGCTGCGGACACAAAGCAGAGGTGATGCGCAAAGTGAGTGCTGCCAGCGTAGAGGCCTGCCCGCAGTGTGCAAAAGAGACTTTCTCCAAGCAGTTGTCAGCGCCGAGCTTTCAGTTAAACGGTACCGGCTGGTATGCCACCGATTTTAAAGGTAGTGGTAGCAGTAAATCGGCTAAACCTGCTGATTCATCAGCCGTTGAGACTGCTAGTGAACCAAGTGCGGCGCCTGCCGCTTGTGCTACAGGCTGTGCCTGTCACTAGTTGCGGCTGAATAAATCACGCTAATGAAAAAATATTTTATTACAGGCTTGCTGGTGTTGGTGCCGTTGGTGATTACCATCTGGGTGCTCAAGTCACTGATAGGCGTGATGGATCAAAGCCTATTGCTGTTGCCTGAGGCTTGGCATCCGCATACTTTTTTAGGGCGTGATATTCCGGGTATCGGTGCGATTTTAACTATTCTAATCGTGTTGACCACGGGCTTAATTGCAACCAATTTCTTTGGCATGCAACTGATTCGGTTATGGGAGCAGTTGCTCAACCATCTGCCGGTGGTGAAGTCGATTTACTCTAGCGTCAAGCAGGTGTCTGATACCCTGTTTTCAGACTCAGGCAATGCGTTTCGTAAGGCGGTATTGGTGCAGTTTCCGCACACGGGGGCATGGACGATTGCCTTCTTAACCGGTACCCCGGGTGGTGATGTGGTGAATCACTTGCACGGTGATTATGTCAGTGTGTTTGTGCCGACCACACCTAACCCAACCAGCGGTTATTTTTTAATGATGGCTAAGGCGGATGTGATAGAGCTGGACATGACCGTAGACGAAGCACTTAAATATATTATTTCTATGGGCGTGGTTGCGCCCGTAGCTAAAATTCCAAAACTTTTAACTCAATATTCAAACGATTAAATTATGATGCGTACACATTACTGCGGCCATTTAAACCGCGAACACATTGGTCAAACTGTCACATTATGTGGTTGGGCGCATCGTCGCCGTGACCACGGTGGCGTTATTTTTATCGATTTGCGTGACCGTGAAGGTTTGGCGCAAATCGTAATTGACCCGGATACCAAAGGCGCATTTGAAGTTGCAGAAACTGTGCGTAGTGAGTTCGTGCTGAAAGTAGTATGTAAAGTGCGCGCACGTCCAGAAGGAACGGTTAACCCTAACCTGCCAACCGGTGAAGTAGAAATGTTAGCGACCGAGATTGAGGTGCTAAACGCTTCACTTACGCCACCATTCATGTTGGATGATGAAAACCTGACTGAAACCGTGCGTTTAGAGCACAGATATATTGATTTGCGCCGTCCTGCGATGCAAAAAAACATGATGTTGCGTTACCGTGTGGCTAAAACACTACGTGACTACTTGGATGTAAACGGCTTTATTGAGGTGGAAACACCAATGCTGACACGCTCAACCCCAGAGGGTGCGCGTGATTACCTGGTGCCTAGCCGTGTGCATCATGGCCAGTTCTTTGCATTGCCACAATCACCACAATTGTTTAAACAATTATTGATGGTGTCAGGCTTTGACCGTTACTTCCAAATCACTAAATGTTTCCGTGATGAAGACTTGCGTGCTGACCGTCAGCCAGAATTCACCCAAGTGGATATCGAAACATCGTTTATGGAAGAAAATGACATTATGGATTTGGTGGAAGAAATGATCCGCCAAATGCTTAAAAATGTACAAAACGTAGACCTGCCAGCTAAATTCCCACGCATGCCATTTGCTGAAGCCATGAATCGTTACGGTTCAGACAAGCCAGACATGCGCGTGACTTTAGAAATCACCGAGCTGTCAGACGTGATGAAAGACGTAGACTTTAAAGTGTTTGCCGGCGCAGCCAATATGGCAGGTGGTCGTGTAGCTGCGTTACGTGTACCTAACGGTGCAGCAATTAGCCGTTCAGAAATCGATGCGTACACCGAGTTCGTTAAAATTTACGGCGCTAAAGGTTTGGCGTATATCAAAATCAACGACATCACCAAACTGAACGAAGAAGGCTTGCAAAGCCCGATCGTTAAAAACATTCATGTTGCAGCACTACAAGCGGTGATTGAGCGTACTGGCGCACAAAATGGCGACATCGTGTTCTTTGGTGCAGACAAAGCTAAAGTGGTGAACGAGGCTTTGGGTGCATTGCGCTTGAAAGTGGGTCACGATAAAGGTCACGTGGATGGCCGCGCTTGGGCGCCATTGTGGGTGGTAGACTTCCCAATGTTTGAACACGACGAAGAGAACGACCGTTGGGTAGCATTACACCATCCGTTCACTGCACCAAAAGACGGTCACGAAGACTTGCTGGTTTCTAACCCAGGTGCATGCTTATCTAAAGCCTACGACATGGTGTTAAATGGCTGGGAAGTGGGTGGCGGTTCTGTGCGTATCCATAAACAAGACGTGCAGTCTAAAGTATTCGACGCGCTGAAAATCAGCCGTGAAGAAGCACAAGAGAAGTTCGGCTTCTTGCTAGACGCATTGCAATACGGCGCGCCTCCGCACGGTGGCTTAGCATTCGGTTTAGATCGATTGGTAACGCTGATGGCGGGTGCAGAATCTATTCGTGATGTGATTGCGTTCCCGAAAACACAACGTGCTCAGTGCTTGATGACCAACGCACCGAACGAAGTGGACGAGAAGCAACTACGTGAGCTGCACATCCGTGTTCGTTCACAAAACCCAGCAGCTTAAGATAACTCGCTTTGTGCTAGCTAGCGCACTCTTGCCGTACTAATCGTACTGTCTTCGAGTGCGCCTCTAGCTAGCGCTACGCGATTCTCCTTTTAATGATTTGCCCATTTAAATAGCTCAGTCATGACTATTAAAACTCTTATCCGCACTATCCCTCATTACCCTAAACCGGGTATTCAATTCCGAGATATCACTACCTTACTGAAAGACCCGATAGGCTTTCGCATGGTGATAGATGCATTCGCTCAGCATTATGCTAATCACAACGTAGATAAAATCGCCGGCATAGAAGCGCGCGGTTTTATTATTGGCGCAGCCTTGGCTTATAAATTGGGCGTAGGTTTTGTGCCTGTGCGTAAATCTGGCAAGCTGCCGGCTGAAACTATTGGACATGATTATGCTTTGGAGTACGGCGCTGATCGCGTAGAAATCCACACCGATGCTGTTGCGCAAGGTGAGCGCGTGTTATTGGTGGATGACCTGATTGCTACGGGTGGCACGGCGGAGGCGACAGTGGCTTTGCTGCAAAAGTTAGGAGCCGATGTGTTGGGCTGCGCGTTTGTGATTAACTTGCCTGATTTAGGTGGCGCTCAGCGTTTAAGCGATGCTGGCTTGGTGCCTTTCTCGTTATGCGAGTTTGAAGGGGATTAATCCCGTGCAGCTTTGGGCGCTAGCTACGCCATGCCACAAAGATGTTCATAAAAATGTTAAAGTATGTAGACATAACTAATGTTGCCGAGAGCTCATCGGCTTGCTATATCAATTCATTGAAATCATATTATGCCAGTCACCCAACTTAATCATTACAATCTACGCACGCCTTACGAGACGATGCTGAAGCTCAAGGACTTTTACTGTGATGTGCTCGGCTTAGCGGTCGGGCCGCGTGAGGGGTTTACCAGTAGAGGGTTTTGGCTGTATATCGGTGATACGCATGTGCTGCATCTGGCAGAGTATCGCGGTGAGGGTGAGCCTTTAACCAATGTGCTCACCACGATTGATCATATTTCATTTACCTGCACCGATCTGCCAGCAATGGAAGCGCACTTGCAGAGTCGTGGTGTTCATTACACCACACGCGATTTGCCGGTGTTAAACGTCAGGCAAATCAACTTTAAGGATCCTGTGGGTAACGGTATTGAGTTGTTCTTTTATATGGAAAATGAAGCGGTATAAATTTTGCTAAACCGTGCCGACTGGCGCGGCGCAACTAGAACTATCTGCTAAATCGTTGTGTCTTACGGTGGTGATATGTAGCAGTGGTAAGTATATAGTGGTGAAATCTGATATTTATTGGGAGTGTGTCATATGAGTATGCTATTTCAATTGCGGATGTTCAAAGTGCTGATGGCGTTAGGTTTGTCATTATTTTTTATGACAAATGTTTACGCAGAGGCTGACCCTAAATTATGGGGGGTGATGAAAGAGGCCTTCTTCGCTAAGCGCGACATGAAAGAGGTCGACTTTATCAAGATTGAT
Source organism: Methylotenera mobilis JLW8 (assembly GCF_000023705.1). Classification (NCBI taxonomy): domain Bacteria; kingdom Pseudomonadati; phylum Pseudomonadota; class Betaproteobacteria; order Nitrosomonadales; family Methylophilaceae; genus Methylotenera; species Methylotenera mobilis. The sequence goes on along the minus strand of NC_012968.1, from coordinate 2,289,738 downwards.
GCTCCTAAGCGCGCCGAGAGTGGTGCTCAGGTACCGGTTACCTACAGCATAGACCGTGCAGCCGCCAATGGTGTGGTGATTAAAAAACTGTATGCGTTTGTGGATGCAAACCCGATTCCCCTAACTGCGACCTACCATCTGACTGATGCGCTGGGCGACTTTCAGTTATCAACACGGATTAGATTCGAGACAGATGCCTATGTGCGCTTAGTGGGTGAAACTGAAGATGGCAAGCTTTACTTAGCATCGCGCGTGATTCGCGCAGCAGGCGGCTGTGGCGGTATGGTAGAAAATAACGAGGCAGAAGTTCGCGCTGCGGCAGGCCGCATCAAAATGAATGTAGAGACGCCAGCCAAGTTTGGTACAGCAACTACCGCAACTTTTAATATCAAGCATATTATGCGTACAGGTTTGCAGCGTGACCTAGTTTCTCAAGGGTTTGTACCTGCGTTTTATATCAATAAAGTAGATTTTGTTTATGATGGAAAACCGTTAATGACGGTGGATGTAGGTGTCGGCACAGCGGAAGATCCATATTTTAAATTTAACTTTACCCCAGCCTCAGCCGGTGCACTGCAAGCTGTAGCAACTGATAATGAGGGTAAATCCTTTAGTCAGCAATATGATGTGAAAATATAAACCTCACTGTTATGCATGGTGATGAAATGGCCTCCGGTGTGGGGCCATTTTTTTTTGACCATATTTATTTTGTGGAAATTATTTGGCTGAAATGGATAATGCAATGTTAAAATTAGGCTATTGAAAACTAAGGAATATTTGATGAAAAGCTATCGTAAAGAACTCTGGTTTAACCCACCAACACGTGTGGCATTTATCCGTATTACTGAACAAATTCGCGAATGCCTGCGCGAAAGCGGCGTGCGTGAAGGTTTAGTGTTGGTAAATGCGATGCATATTACTGCCAGTGTGTTTATCAATGATGATGAGCGCGGCCTGCACCATGATTACACGCAGTGGCTGGAAAAGCTTGCACCACATGAGCCGGTCAGTAGCTATCGCCATAATGATACTGGTGAAGATAACGCAGATGCGCATATGAAGCGCCAAATCATGGGGCGTGAAGTGGTCGTTGCTGTAACAAACGGCGATTTGGATTTTGGCCCATGGGAACAGATTTTTTACGGTGAATTTGATGGCAGACGCAAAAAGCGCGTGCTTGTGAAAATTATAGGTGAATAAAGCCAAAATAACACCGCATGGCGTTGTTGTTTTGATTTTAAGAGATTAAGTGAAGTAAAGATGATGAAGATACCTGAACTTTTAGCCCCCGCCGGCGATTTAGACCGTATGCGTACTGCGTTTGATTATGGTGCAGATGCAGTTTATGCAGGTCAGCCACGCTACAGCTTACGCGCGCGCAATAATGATTTTACAATGGCCAACCTTGAAATTGGCATTAAAGAAGCGCATGCACGCGGTAAGAAGTTTTTTGTGGCGAGTAATATTGCACCGCATAACGCAAAAATTAAAACCTACATGGCAGATATGGCGCCAGTGATTGCCATGCGTCCTGATGCGCTGATTATGTCTGACCCAGGTCTGATTATGATGGTGCGTGAGAAGTGGCCTGAAGTGCCGGTGCATCTTTCTGTACAGGCTAATACGGTGAATTATGCCACGGTGAAGTTCTGGCAGGCGCTAGGCCTTACACGTGTGATTCTATCGCGCGAGTTATCGTTAGATGAAATTGAGGATATTCGTCAGCAATGCCCGGATATGGAGTTGGAAGTTTTCGTGCATGGCGCTTTATGCATTGCTTACTCGGGGCGTTGTCTGCTCTCAGGTTACTTTAACCAGCGCGACCCGAATCAAGGCACTTGCACCAATAGCTGTCGTTGGGATTATAAAGTGCATGATGCGGCAGAAGATGCTGCTGGCGTGATTCGTCTAGATGAGTTTGATTTTAAAGCCGAGATGGAGAAATCCAGCTTATCTGGTTGTGGCAGTCTGCCGCGCCATCCACTGGCGGATAAAGTCTACCTGATAGAAGAAAAAGGCCGTCCGGGTGAGTTGCTGCCAATTGAAGAGGATGAGCACGGCACGTATATCATGAACAGTAAGGATTTGCGTGCGATTGAGCATGTGGAGCGCTTGATTAAAATGGGTGTGGATTCGCTCAAGATTGAAGGCCGCACTAAGTCACGCTATTACGTAGCGCGTACTGCACAAAATTACCGTAAAGCAATTGATGATGCGCTGGCTGGTCGCCCATTTGACTGGAATCTGTTGGGTGATTTGGAGAACTTGGCTAATCGCGGCTATACCGATGGCTTTTATCAGCGCCATCATACCGCTGAGCACCAAAATTATAAGCAAGGCTACTCTAGCTCTAACCGCAGTCAGTATGTAGGTGACGTAGTAGCTTACGACGCAGAGAACGGTTTAGCTGATGTTGAGGCGCGTAATAAATTTGGCGTGGGTGATCGCTTGCAGGTGATTCACCCAACGGGAAATCAAGATATTGTGGTGGAAAGCCTATTCAATAAAAAAGGTGAGCCGATACAAGAGGCTTCAGGCAGTGGCTATTATGTGAAACTGCCAATTGCAGCGGCGGATTTAAGTAATGCCATGATAGTGAAGTATCTATAACTGTTTAGCATCATAAAAAAAGGGAGCGTTAGCTCCCTTTTTTATTGCCTGTCTCAGTCCTGCTAGCATCAATTTCTCCCGTGTAAACCCAAATTGTGCATAGCGTTAGCCCTTGGCGCACTTGGTATTTACAAGGTTTATTCGTGAATTTCCTACGTCATCAATAATGAAATAAAAATACCCTACTAATTTAGTCGAAATTAACTGTTGACTTATTAAATGAGAATCATTATCATTTAATTAACTTCTCGATTGGAGTAAATCATGAGCAAGCAATTAGTTATTAGCCAAGCAAAACTCGTCGGCAATGAAGATTGCAAAGTACTGTACAACAAAGCCAAAGACATTGTGGAGCTGGAGATTGGTGATACTTCTTTACGGCTTGAAGCGCGCAATTTTTTTATGATGAGTGAAATGATGCGCAAAGCGGTAGCGAAATTGGTGATGCAAACTGAGTTGCATCAGGCGTAAGCGTAAAAGTAAGAAATAAGAGAACAAAAATATGCAAAAACAAGTTTCAGCATTACAGACACCTAGCGAGTTATTTGACCCAGAGTTACCAACTGCGAAAGAGCTAATGGCGGCAATCTGCTGCGTTGCCACGCAGTACGCACTTAAACCTACGCAAGAGTTGGCAATACTGGCCGGTGATTTAGCTAAGAAACTGACTGCGCCAGAATATGCAGAGACAAAGTTAATTGAAGACATTGCTGAGCGCTTGGTCAAGCAATGGGAGCGTATCGTAAGCGAGTACGGTAGTGATGATAGCTGGATGCTGGAAACACACGGAACTTTGCAATGATTTATTGCAATAAATCATTGCAATAAGTTAATTAATATCAAATAGATAAGGAATTAAGATGTCACGATTTATTGGCCCTAGATTAAAAGTGATGCGCGCACTAGGTATTGATTTGCCTGGGTTATCACGTAAAACCATAGAGGCACGCCCAACGCCACCAGGGCAGCATGGCAATAAGGCATCACGCAAGCGCCGCTCTGACTTTGGTGTGAAATTGCTGGAGAAACAGAAAATCCGCTTTAACTATGGTTTGACCGAAACACAAATGCGCAGATTGATTTTGGATGCGCGTAAAGGTAAAGAGCCAACCGGTGAGCGCTTGTTGCAGCTGCTGGAGCGCCGCATGGATAACGTGGTATTTCGCGCCGGCTTTGCACCTACCGTGATTGCAGCGCGTCAGTTGGTCAGTCATGGGCATTTGATGCTGAATGGCAAGCCAGCCAATATTCCTTCGATTCGTCTAAATGTAGGGGATGAAATTAGCATTAAGGCGAAAAGTAAGAATATCCCGATGGTGGTAGAAACGATTAAACAGCCAGCATTAGAGCGTCCGGAGTGGTTGGCTTGGGAAGCAGATAAGCAATTGGCTAAAGTTGCACACTTACCTGCCATTACCGATGTGCCGTTCCCGGTGGATGTGCAATTGGTGGTTGAGTATTACGCTAACCGCGTGTAGCGCGGTGGCAACAGAATTTAGGTCGCTCCTAACAGTGGCTTAAATGTAGTAACTGCATGGAAACATGCGTCTCCTTGATCGTAATTGGTCATTTAATGGTCGCATTAGGCTTAAACGCTTATGTCAGCCGGCCATCTTTTTCATTGACGTATCAATTGGGTGGGCATCATGAAAATTATTACGAATTTAACTTCTAAAGAGCACATGAGTTTTGATATAGCAATTGTGACAGACTCGGAGCATACCCAAGAGGATATTAAGATTACAAGGATTAAGCGCTTGCACAGCGATAGGTTATTTACCAACGTGAAAGAGGTCATGATAGACCACGAAAACGAGACTTACATTTTACGCGTGACCAAACAAAATAAATTGATACTCACTAAATAGGTGCGACATGGAAAATAATCATAAACCGGACTTAGCCATGAACAATGAAGCGACATGCTCACGCGTGCTGCTATCAAAAAATGAAATAGGCAGCATTGTGTTTTGTGAAGGCTGTAGCGTAGCTGAACTAGAGATTGGTGCTATTAGTTTGCGTATAGAGGGTAGCGCACTGAACACGTTAAAAATGCTGCTGGCAGATGCGGCGACTAGGTTGACGTTATATCAACAAGAGCAGGCTGTGTATGCCAAGCAAACAGCGGTTAATTATAACGTTCACTGACACACTCAATTAAATAAAATCAATAACATAGCGGTTAATTAGCTAATAAATTTATTGACAAATCTAAATGATAACAATTATCATTGTGCTTTGAGTTTGTTGGTGTGTAAGCATCTTAAAACTTAACCCAATATTAAAGTAATACTTAAGTTAGATAAATGATGTTTACTGACAAGAAAAGTGCACCTAAACCAGAGCCGCTTTCTCCTGTGAAAGAAATCACGAGTGAGACTTTGTTTGCTGGCGCACGTGAGTTGGTGATTAAGCATGTAGGTGAGGATTACCGGTTAAGACTCACCAACCAAGGTAAGTTGATTTTAACGAAGTAACACCCGATAAGTAGTGCTGACTGTCAGCGATGACAGTTGGTTTTTTGCAATAGGATAGGAGGAAGATATGGTGTCAAATTCAGAGCTGGTGGCGAATCCACACTTCTTCTTGGACCCTGCTGTGCGTAGTGTGGAAGCTGCTAATAAGTTAAATGTAAAATCTGCTCCGCTGAAAGCAGCTAATGCAACGTCTGCCGAAGAGCGAACAGTTTCTTACAGGATGTTGGCTTTGGTGGTCGCGCTGCATATGACGGGCTTGGTTGGTATTCTTTATGCTAAACCAGAAACCGTGGAGCCGGTAAAGCCGCCAGAACCGATGATGGTGAGCCTGGTGAGCCATGTGGAAAATATGCCGGTAGAAAAACCGTTGCCAGTGGTAGAGCAAAAGCCGGTAGTGAAAAAAGCCGTGGTTAAGCCGCAAAAAGTAGTAGAGCAACCACGCGTGATCAACGATGATGCGGCCAGAAAAATTGAACAAAAAGAGCCAGTAACAACCGAGAAGGTAGAAACTCCAGTTGTTGCTGAGAACACCCCAACTGAGGCGCAGCCTGCTGCGAAGGCTACGGAAACCGTAGCGGAGGTAGCTAAAGCAAAAGCGGTGCCTGAGCCAGCGATAGAGCCGCCGAGTTTTGGTGCAGCTTATTTGAATAACCCCGCTCCAACTTATCCGATGTCCGCACGACGTATGGGCGAACAGGGTAAAGTATTGCTCAAGGTATTAGTGTCAGAAGATGGTAAAGCTACCACTGTACAAGTGGACAGAAGCAGTGGTCACAGCAAGTTAGATGAAGCTGCAGTTGAAGCGGTTAAAAAATGGAGCTTTGTACCAGCAAAGCGCAGCAATAAGCCTATGAGCGCGTACGTATTAGTGCCTATCAATTTTTCACTAAATAGTTAGGCCATAAGATTTAAGCCGTAAGGTGATAAACAAATTACAAATGAAACGAGGTAAATGATGCAAAACGGGTATGAATTTAATAGTTGGGAATTTATCACGGCTGGCGGCCCAGTTTCTATGCTGGTGGCTTTGATCTTGTTAGTCATGTCAGTGGCTAGCTGGTATTTTATTGTGACAAAAAGCATCGCTGTTTGGCGTACACGTAGTGCTTATAAAGCTTACCTAGCTGCATTTTGGCAAGCGCCAAGTTTGGCTGCTGCGGTAAAACAAGGTCAACAGGTTTCAGCAACAGGTATGGCGAGATTGGCAGAAAAAGCAGTGCAAGCCGCTGAGCATCATAAATCGCATGCTGCAAAGGCAGTAGACATTGTGGCACAAGACGAGTTTGTAGCACGTGCCATGAACCGCAGCATCACTGAAGAAGCAGCAAACATGGAGGGTGGTCTTACCGTGTTGGCATCTGTGGGTAGTGTGTCTCCGTTTGTGGGTTTGTTTGGTACGGTGTGGGGTATTTACCACGCATTGGCAAGCATCAGCTTAAGCGGTCAGGCTACTTTAGATAAAGTGGCAGGCCCGGTAGGTGAGGCTTTGATTATGACGGCGTTTGGTTTGGCAGTAGCGATTCCTGCTGTGCTGGCTTACAACGCAATTGTGCGTAGCAACCGTGCGTTATCAGCAGAGTTAGAAAAATTTGGCTACGAGTTGCATACTTTGATTATTACCGGTGCGGTAATTAATACTAAGCGTGATGCAAAGCCACATGATGCAGTGCAACAAACGATGCATGTAGTAGGTGCATCAGCATGATAGGGTCAGGCAATAACGCAGGGGTTACCTCGCACTCAGCGCCTATGTCTGAGATTAATACCACGCCATTGGTGGATGTGATGCTGGTGTTGTTGGTGATCTTTATTATCACAGCACCTTTACTCACGCATGCGGTGAAGATTGATTTGCCACAAACCAGCAGTCAGCCTATCCCTGAAAAACCTGAAGTGATTTCAATTGCGATTGATGCCGCAGGTAAAATGTACTGGAATGATGCCCCGCTGGTGGATGGTGAGTTAAAAGTGAAATTGCAGGAAGTGGCGCAAAAGAAACCGCAGCCTGAGCTTAATATTCGTGCAGACAAAGAAACGCGTTATCAGCTCTTGGCTGAGCTGATGGCAGATGCACAAAATGCAGGAGTGAGTAAATTAGGCTTTGTAAGCGAGAGTAAGTAGTTGCTTACTTGGTAAGTGAGTTTAAAATGGCGCAGTGAATACTGCGCCATTTTTTTGTGTATTACTTAGGTCTTGAGCCACAATAGATTTTGTAATGTCCGCATCTATTCGATTTGCCATGAGCCACCTAAATTAAGACTTTTCCCAGTAAAACGAAGAACATGCGTCTGGGTTTGATAGCCACCATACATCAAAGAAGTCTTCGAAAATTCAATGGTTTTATTATTCCGCCAAGTTGCCGTTTTTGTTCCCCAATCATTCGGCTCTATCAGAAACTCTAGAATTAATCCTTTGTTGGTGATGCGGTATACGCTGAGAATATTGGGAGAATAGTCTGCCTCTATTTCCATATTCCAAACCACGAGCCTTCGCTTGTCTGGAGACAAAATTGCATCACCAGTCACTAAAGTCTTGAGCCCATTGGTAAGGTTAAGTAAGTACGCGGAGTGCCCCTCCCCGTATGCGAGAGAAATCAAGGCGTAATTGATTTCAGGGAAATATTTTTGTACCGAATACAAAACGACATCGTCGGCGTTCTTGCCTTCACTGTCTGCGGGAACATCTTTGAAGTGTACAGATTTTCCGTTTAGTAGTCGTACGGTGAGTAGATTGTCTTTTCGAAGAAATAACTGAGGGTAGGTTTGGAGAATTGCAGGCTCGTGGTAAGCAGAGCAGTCATGGTAGTTATGAATATGGGTGGGACACATTGCCTCTGCGTGGCTAAGCAATGATAGCGCTGCAACGAGAAGTAAAAGAACTGTCAATCCGATGCGTATAAGGAGCCTAATGCTAATTGTAGGGTGCAACTGCTCTAAATTGATAGTTAAATATTTCAGATGCATGGCTTAGGTCTCCCGTTTACTCCTGCTTCCGACTACTTATTTGCCTCTGTATCAAATTATCAACGTAGAGACAAAGCATCTCATAAAAATATTCTAGCCTAAGTTTATTCAAATAGAAAACTTGGGTATTGATGGATCTCTTGTCATGTTGGTTTACTGATAACGTAATGCCTCAATAGGGTTGAGCCTTGCCGCCTTGCGTGCCGGGTAAAAACCAAAGAATACGCCTATGCTGGCGGCAACACCAAAGGCGATAGCTACTGAGTTTACCGAAATAATAATCTCCGCCTTGGTGATGGTGTTCACCATGATGGCACCGCTCACACCGATGGCAATGCCGATTAAGCAGCCAACAATAGAAATCACAATGGCCTCTAATAGGAATTGCAGCAAGATGTCACGCTGACGTGCGCCTATGGCCATGCGTATGCCGATTTCACGGGTGCGCTCTGTCACTGAAACCAGCATGATGTTCATGATGCCGATGCCGCCCACCAGTAAGGATACCGAAGCAATCGCGCCTAGTAGTAGCGACATAGTACGTGTGGTTTCTGCAGCCGAATTGGCAATTGCGGTTAGGTTGCGCACCGAGAAGTCACTGTCTGCACCTTCACGGATATTGTGGCGTTGATTAAGCAGGCTATTTAAGCCCTCTTCCACCATGGTCATGGTGTTGTCAGATTCGGCTTGTACCATGATTTGTCTGACGCTGCCCGGCAGCTGGTTGCCAAACAGTTTACGCTGTGCGGTGGTGAGTGGCACGATAATGGTGTCGTCCTGATCACGGCCATCTAAAGTTTGGCCTTTGCTATCCAGTACGCCTAAAATCACAAAAGGGCTCTGTTTGATGCGAATGGTTTTGCCAATCGGGTCTATATTGTCGCCAAACATATTTTGTACGATAGTTTTGCCTATCAATGCCACGCGGGTGGCTGAGCGCAGGTCTGATTCAGAAAAAGCATAGCCGTCACTTAAACTCCAGCCACGTATTTCTAAATAACTGGGGGTGGTGCCGATAATGTCAGTGTTCCAGTTGTTACTGCCGAACACGATTTGCGCCTTACCCATGGTGACCGGTGCCACGCCAATCACACCGTCCAACTCAGCTACGGCATTGGCGTCTTTCACATTCAGTGATGGCGCGTTGCCAGTGGCGGATCTGGCACCTCCAGCCATAGGTGGCCCGGACAGTACCACAAACAGGTTGCTACCCATGGCGCTAATCGAGCGCTTTACTGCCGCTTCAGCTCCCTGACCAATCGCCATCATCAATACCACGGCGCTTACGCCTATCACCATGCCTAACATGGTTAAGAACGTGCGTAGCCGATTGGCGCCCATGGCGTGCCACGCTTCACCTAGCATTGCAGTAAACATCAAATAACCTCGCTAGTCGGTTGCGTGGTGGTCATGCCAATTTCTTTGGTACGCGTGTCTTGCACGATTCGTCCGTCTAAAAATCGCACTTGGCGGCTAGCATGTTCGGCAATGTCAGGTTCATGTGTTACTAGCACGATGGTAATACCTTCTTGATTGAGTTCAGAAAATAGCGCCATGATTTCTTCGCTAGTTGCGCTATCCAGATTGCCAGTGGGCTCATCCGCTAAAATGAGTCTGGGTTTGTTCACCAAGGCGCGTGCAATGGCAACGCGTTGCTGCTGGCCGCCGGAGATTTGGTTGGGGCGTGAATTTAGGTATTTAGCCAAACCTACTTTTTCTAGCAGCAGCTTGGCACGGGCGTGGCGCTCTGCTTTATCGACACCGGCATATACCAGCGGCAACGCTACGTTATCCAGCAGGCTGGAACGCGCCAATAAATTGAAGCCCTGAAACACAAAGCCTATGGTTTTGTTACGCACTTGTGCCACGGCGTTTTGTTCCATATTGGCAACGGGATGGCCATCTAATATGTATTCGCCTTTGCTGGGTTTGTCCAGGCAGCCTAGTATGTTCATAAATGTGGATTTACCTGAGCCAGATTGCCCCATAATGGCCACGTAGTCACCATTCTCAATGCTGAGGTTCACATCTTTCAGCACGGGGAATGGCCCTGCCGCCGTTTGGTAGTCTTTGTATAGCTGACGAACCTCAATCACAGTTTTTTGCATAGCCTTATTCCAATCTAGAACATTCTAGGCCCGCGCATATTGCCGCCTGATTGTGTTTGTCCATTGTTTTGCAGCTCTGCCACAATCACCTGCGTGCCGATATTGATGCCATGCGTATTTAAGTCTTTGCCGGTAATCTCGGTATAGCGCCCGTCGGTAATGCCGGTATGTACTTTAACCGCTAAAGGTTTGCCATCTTTTAAGATATAAATGCTGCCAGTGTTGAGGTCGCCACCTTTATTGCCTCTTTTGTGCCCATTTGCATTTTTACGCGCTTCTTTTTTCGCGCTGTCGGCATTGCTATCGTTTGATTTAGGTTTGTAGCGTAATGCGGCATTCGGCACCAGCCATGCCTGTTCACGCTTGGCGACTCCAATATTGACGTAGGCTGTCATGCCTGGCAGTAGCAATTGCTCGTTGTTATCTACAGAAATGACCACATCGTAAGTCACTACATTAGAGGTGTTGGTAGGGTTGAGGCGCACTTGTTTGACCACCCCCTCAAAGTTACGGTTAGGGTATGCGTCCACATTAAACTTGGTGACTTGCCCCACTTTGATATTGCCAATATCGGCCTCGGCAAAGCTGGAGTTGATTTGCATTTTGGATAAATCCTGCGCAATTTTAATCAGGGTCGGGGTCTGGAAGCTGGCTGCTACGGTTTGCCCCACGTCCACCACGCGATCTACCACCACGCCTGATACCGGCGAGCGGATAATGGTGAAGTTAAGGTTGGTCTGGTCACGCGCCAGCAAGCCGCGTGCGCTGTCCAGTTGTGCCTTGGCTGACTTTAATGCCTGCGCCGCGGTATCTAATTCCTGTTTGGATACAAACTCCTGTGTGTATAGTTGGCGTATGCGTTTTTCATTGGCTTGTGCCAATTCCACCGAAGCTTGGTTGTTTCGCACGCTGGCTTGCGATTGGCTTATTTGTGCCATAAATAGGGAGTTATCCAGCTCTAGTAGCACCTGATCTTTTTTCACTGCATCATTGAAGTCTACGTACAATTTTTTAACGATACCGGAAATCTGTGTACCCACGCTCACCAGTGTCACTGGGTTAAGGGTCCCGTTAGCGGATACGGTCTGTTCTATTTCGCCCTGAGTGATTTCCGCTAAGCGATAGGTGTCTGCTGGGTCGGCTTGGTGTGTGTACTGATAATAAAAATAGGCACCAGCAGCTAACGCAATCAGCACAATAATCAGGATGATGTTTTTAAATAGTTTCATAGTGGGCTAATTTATTTATGGGGTATTGGAGGCAGGCAGTGCATTAACGTTGGCGCTAGGCAGTGATTGGATCATGGCATTATCTAAGGACCCCATGGCTTGGGCGAGCGTAGCGCGAGTAATGTTGGCGTTAAGTGCGGCCTGAATCTTCTGTTGCTGTGCATTGGCTAATGCACTTTGCGCATTCAGTGTGTCAATAATGTTGCCGACACCGGCTTTGTAACGCCCGAGTGCAACTTTGTAAGATTGTTCAGCACTGGCTAGCAACGCCTCGCTAGCACTGACGGATTGCAGTGCGGTGCGTAGATTCTGGTAGGCGGTCCATACATCCAATGAAATCTGTAAGCGTAAGCGGTCGCGTTGTGCGGCGCGTAAGTCTGCAGTTGCTTCGGCTGCACGGATTTTATAAGTTGGCGCATAGCCGCTAAATAATGGGATTGCTACCGTCAGCCCCAAAGTAGAGTTGTTGCTGGTTGCCAAGCTGGAGCCATCCTGTAGGTTGTTAGACATTGAAACCGAGATGGTAGGTTTTGCCGCGGCTTTACTGGCATCAATGCTGGCTTGGGCTGCTTTAAGCTGCGCCTCGCTGGCAATCAGGTCTGGGCGGCTTGCGCTGGCTTGCGCTATCAGTAAGTTGACATCGCTTAGTATGCTAGCGGATGTAGGCATGTTGGCAGGTGTTGTGGCTGTACTGCTCACTAGACTTATTTTCTGATTAGCAGGTAAACCCATCACGTTAGCTAGGGTGCCGTACGCGGTTTGTAAATTACCTTCGTTAGTAATGCGGGTCAGCGTGAGTTGTGCATAAGCGGTTTGCGCCTGCAATTTATCTGCGGGGGTAGCTACACCGGCGTTGTATCTTGCCTCGGCGGCTTTAAAACTCTCACTGCTGGCGCGCTCTGCTTCTAATGCCGCATCTACCGCAGCAATCTTAGCTTGCACTTGGTAGAAGGCCACGGTGGCGGCGAGCAGCACACTCTGCACTGTGCTGCTTTGGCTTGCACTGGCTGAGAGCAATAATTGACGCGCACTTTCTAAATTGGCATTGCGGTTCCCAAAGTCATATAACAGGTAGCTAGCTACCAGACTATTGCTTAAGTTCAGGTTGGGGTTGCTTCGGGTAGCAGATTCCGGGTGCAACACGCTAAGGTTGCCGCCAATATTGTCGGTTAATGAGGGTAGGTATGCTGATTTGGCAATGCCTAGTTGTGCGGCCTGCACGCGCGCACTAGCCCACACCTCACTGGTTTGCGGGTTGTTGCACAGGCTGGCATTGGCAACTTCAGCCAATGTGAGCGGTTTGGCAAAGTCTGCAGTAGATGGCTGCTGAGCACACGGTCCGTCAGGTGACTGATAATCATCTGTCAGTTTGGGCAACGCAAAAAACTGGGTTTGCAGCGGATCGTTTTGTTGGGCATGTTGATCCTGGTACCAAATGCTACCTTCAGCAAAAGCTTGGTTGGCAGTCAGTAATAGGCTGGCTACACATAAGCGCATGTTTATATGAGTTTTTAGCACAATGTTATGCTGAGTCGTCTTTAAGGTTGGAGTGCATGTTGTTAACTTTATCCTTAAGCAGTCAATATCAATATTGCTGAAAGTGACTGATTAATGATTATGAAGCTAATCATACATAATAGTTGCAATTGTAAATGAGAACAGTTATCATTAGCAGCTGAATTTACCTAGTTTTACATTTGCATGGCTTATGTAAAGCTTAACTCCAATTTTTAGCCAGCCAGTAAGTGTTGCACATGCAATAGACTTAGTTAGCCAGCGATTGACATTTATCATTAGGATACTAAAGCATGATGTTGACACAACATAAATCACTGACACAAAAATCACTGTATTTAGCAGTGATGTTAGCCTTACCGGCAATAAACGCAATTGCAGAAGAAAAAACGGCAGAAGCCGCGCCGCAACAGACGCTAGAAGAAGTGAATGTAAAAGCCGCTGCAGTTAAAGAGATTGGTGGCTACCAAGCTACAAAAACCCGCGTAGGTAAAGTACTGCAAGATCCACAAGACGTCCCACAAGCGATTACCTCAGTGACGCATGACTTGATGCACGATCAGCAAATCAGCTCACTACGCGATGCACTGCGTAACGTTTCAGGCTTAACCTTTAACGCGGCTGAAGGTGGCCGTGGCGGCGATAACTTCAATCTACGTGGTTTCTACACATTCGGTGATATCTATCTCGATAATATGCGTGATACCGCACAATACTATCGTGAAACATATAACTTGGAGCAAGTAGACGTATTGCGAGGTTCTGCAGCTATGTTGTTTGGCCGTGGTCAGGCTGGTGGTGTGATTAACCAAGTGACTAAAATGGCTAAGCTTGAAGACAAAAATATCGTTACAGGTAGCTTAGGTAGTTACTCTTACCATCAAATGACTGGCGATTTCAATAAAAAGCTGGGGGAAACTACCGCAATTCGCGTTAATGTGATGGATAGACACGAGGAAAACTACCGTCAAAATCCAGCGACTGGTGATAGGCCAGAGATTGATCGTCAAGGTATTGCAGTTAGCTTTGGTACGGGTATCGGTACGGATAATGAGTTTTATCTAAACCACGTGTACACGCAAACGCGAGATGTGCCAGATTTTGGTATTTCATTCTTCAATAAGCGTCCAGCCAATCGTACTGTTGCAACTGGTAAAATTGACGACAAGACTTTCTATGGTGGTAATCAAAACTTTGACAATAGTGATACGCGAGTCACTACAGGTATCTTCACTCATAAGTTTTCCGAAGATACGCAGTTGCGTACGCAGTTGAGAAGTGCAAGTTATGACCGTGCATATTGGGCAAAAACACCACACCAAACAGCCGCAAATGCAGTGCCTACAAACGCATCATTAGTGCTTGGTCAAAATCAGGCAAGAAAATCAAGCTACGATACATTGAATTTGCAATCAGACTTCAGCACCAAGTTAGATTTGGCAGGAATGAAGCATCAAGTATTGGCGGGCGTTGAGTATTTGAAAGAGGACTCATACCGTCAGAGTTTGCGGAACATAGGAACTGCATCTGTGCCTGGTTATACAGAGAGTCAGGTAACAGGAACTCCAACTAAATTCGATGCAGATAACTATGCAGTTTATGCACAAGATACGATTGAGTTTGTAAAAAACTGGGACCTGTTAGTTGGTCTCCGCCGCGATGAATTACGCGCTGACTACTCAAGTGCTACATCGCCAAAACTTAGCTACGGTGAAAATAGTTATCGTACCGGTTTGTCATGGCATCAAACACCAGACAGTCACTACTATGTGAGTTATAGTGATTCATTCAGCCCCACCGCGGATTTGTATCAGTTGACAGTAGCACCATTGCCGCCAGAAAGAAGTAAAACTGTTGAGTTGGGTGCGAAATGGTTATTCTTGGACGGAGATTTATCGTTCCGTACCGCGCTATATCGTACAACTAAAGACTGGGAACGTAGCACTGATTTAGAGGCTACCGCAAGTATTCTGACTAAAAAGCGTCGCACTGATGGCTTAGAGTTTGAAGTGGCAGGTCATTTGACAGACAACTGGGAGGTATTTGGTGGCGTTGCATTTATGGATGCCAAAATTCTGGAAGTCGCAGAGAACGTGAATGCAAGCACTGGCGTGATTACAAAAGCTTACTCAGGGTATAAAGGCCAACGTGCACGTAATACACCAGCTATGACTGCCAATTTGTGGACAACCTATACCATCGCCGGCAACTGGAAAATCGGTGGCGGTTTTGAGGCTAAAGGCGAACGTACCGGTTATAACCCAAGTGGTGGTGCAGGTACTAACTTCGTGAATGGTGCATTCAAGCCTAATGTGGTGCCTGGCTATACGCGCTGGGATGCCATGGCAGCTTATGAAGCTAAAAAATGGGCAGTACGTTTAAATGTGAAAAATTTGTTTAATAAAGTCTATTACGGCGATGTATATGATAACGGCGCCTTCTTGACGCCTGGCAACAGCAGAACCGCAATCTTAACAACTGAAATCAAGTTCTAAGTTGTAACGTTAAAAAAGCCATGAGTAGCCCTCATGGCTTTTTCTGTTTATTATTTACTACTAGAGTGTTGCCCAAGGTCGCATGGTTTTCTTTTATGCGTCCAATTACTGAATTAATTTAGCCTACAAGTAGTCGATAGCATAGCTGTGACCTAAATCACTGCAATTATTACAACCTTGCTCAACTGTGGGCTGAACTTAAATCGATAAAGAACTGATAAAGGAAATGAATATGCGCATATTATTCGCACTATTAGCTTTACTCCCTATTTACGCACATGCGTCAGCAGATTGCCCTGTGCATCCAAAAGAAGAGTGGGCATCAGAAGATACCCTGAAAAAAGCATTAACGGATGAAGGTTATACTATCAAGAAGTTTAAAGTTGATGGTAACTGCTATGAGATGTACGGCCGTAATAAAGACGGCAAAAAAGTAGAAATCTATTTCGATACAAAAACATTGGCTATCATTAAGGCCGAAGGTCTTAGGGATTAACTACAGTAATTAACCGTAGTAATTAACTACAGCAATTTAAGGAAATCATATGTTGCAGCATGTGCCTGATGTGTTAACCGCTGAAGAGTTGGCAGAGGCCCGCCGTTTGCTCGCTAAGGCAAGCTGGGTCGATGGCCGAGTCACTGCGGGGACGCAGGCTGCAATTGTAAAGAATAATCAGCAGCTGCCGGAGAATGCGCCTGAAATCCGCGCCCTTAGGCAGTTGGTGCACATGGCGCTTAGCCGCAATCCGCTGTTTTTCTCTACGGCGCTACCTTCTAGAATCCTGCCACCATTTTTTAACCGCTATATTGGCGATACCAATCACTATGGCTTCCATGTTGATAACGCCATGCGCATGATGCCGGATGGCAGCGGCTACGTGCGCGCGGATGTGTCAGCCACTTTGTTTTTATCCGAACCGGACGAATATGAAGGCGGTGAACTGATGATAGAGGATACCTTCGGTCGCCACGCCTTCAAGTTCAAAGCCGGGAGCATGGTGGTGTATCCATCTTCGTCTGTGCATCAGGTAACGCCTGTAACCAAAGGTGCGCGCGTAGCTTGTTTTATGTTTATTCAGAGCATGGTGCGTGACGCTGAAAAACGTCGCCTGCTGTACGATATGGATATCTCGCTCGCACAGCTACGCCAAACGGTGGGGGAGTCTGAGGCCGTTGTGCATCTAACCGGTGTTTACCATAATCTTTTGCGGCTATGGGCTGAGTAATGGCTTTACTCAGCAAGTTGACAGCGATTCCGCCCGGCATTCAAACTGCAGAAGATTATCTTGCACATGCTCAGCCAAGATTAAGCCCAGAAGTTTTACATTATCTTGAAGGGGGCTCAGGTAAAGGTATCAGCTTAAAAGCCAATTTAGATGCGTTTGATGGGGTGCAATTGATGTCTAGGCCGTTGACAGACGTGAGATGCGGCCACACGCGTATTAATTTATTCGGCCAAAACTTTGAGCATCCTCTATTGCTAGCGCCAATCGCTTACCAGCGCTTGTTTCACGATCACGGTGAGAGTGTGGCTGCCATGGCTGCCAATGCACAAACCGGGCAAATGGTCGTCAGCAGCTTAGCCAGCCAATCACTGGAGGAAATTATCGAGGCGGCAGGTCAGCCCTTATGGTTTCAGTTGTACTGGCAGGGTGATAGGCCACGTACTTTGCGTTTGCTCAATCGTGCGTTATCCGCAGGTTACAACGCAGTGATGTTTACTGTAGATGCGCCGGTAAAGCAAGCAGTGATGGCATTGCCTGACGATGTACGCGCGGTGAATCTGGAGTCTCCGTTATCTCAGCCGCCGGTACAGGCCAACCAAAGCTTGGTGTTTGATGGCTGGATGACACAGGCGCCGAGTTGGGATGATGTCGCTTGGTTGCGAGATCAAATCAAAGTGCCACTGTTAGTGAAGGGTTTATTGCATACTGATGATGTTGCAAATACCTTGCGTCTGGGGTGCGATGGGCTTGTGGTGTCCAACCATGGTGGACGTGTGTTGGATGGCGTACCTACCAGCCTTGCTGTGCTGCCTGAAATTGCCAATATGGTTGCCGGCAAAGCTTGCCTGCTTTTTGACAGTGGCATTCGCCGCGGGCAAGATGCATTTAAAGCGCTGGCATTAGGTGCAGATGCTGTGATGATAGGCCGGCCTTACATTTGGGGGCTTTCTGTTGCGGGTGCACTAGGTGTTGCTCATGTAATACGTTTGATGCGAGACGAGCTCGAAATGACCATGGCGCTTTCTGGTGCCGCTACTCTGGCTGATATTAAACTAAGTAGTTTAAGTGACAGCGCGCTAGGAAGATAAAGATGCAATTGTTTTCAGTATTGTTGTGCCTATTATTACAGCTTGGTAGCTCCCTAATATGATGAAGTGGACATTAATCGTGCGGCTAACCCATTGGCTAGTGGCAGCAGGGGTGATTGTTAATTTCTTTAATGAATCTGGCTATGCGCATCGCTTCATAGGCTACGTCTGCGCTGCATTGGTGCTGTTACGTTTAGTCAATGGCTTCTGCTTTGCGCGTATAGAAGCTTCAACGCTGCATTTGCCTGGGGTGAAGGCGATTAAGTCACATCTTCAATCGCTGTTAAAGCGAGAGACGCACGATTACGTTGGACACAACCCTTTAGGGCAGTACGCGGTTTACGTGATGTGGACCTTGATTTTATTGCTAGCGCTTACAGGCTGGCTAAGTCGCACCGATGAATTGTGGGGTGAGGACTGGCCGGTCGATTTGCACGAAGCCTTGTCCTACTGTTTACAAGGCATGGTTGTGCTGCATCTGCTGGCGGTGACGTTATTGTCTAAATGGCAGGGCAAGAACTTAATCAGCGCCATGATTCGCGGTAAATAATCACGGTGATGCCGAGGTTATCTTTAGCTCCACTATTGGCATCTTAGTTCTTAATGTAGCTTTGTAGCTGCTTAATCAGCTCTTGCTGATAGGCGATGGTTTCTTTCACTAAATCGCCGATCGAGAGTACGCCTACTACCTTTCCGTCCACCACTACAGGTAAGTGTCTGATGCGATGCTCTGTCATGAGTGACAATGCGTACTCTACCGAGTCGCTGGGGGTGGCAGTCAACACCTTGCTGGTCATTACTTCGTGAATTGATGTGGTTTTGGATGAACGGCCTTTAAGTATCACCTCACGCGCGTAATCGCGTTCAGAAAAAATACCAACTAAGCTTTGCCCTTCTAGTACGATTAATGCGCCAATTTTGTATTCAGCCAAAACGACTAGTGCGTCAAATACCGGGCGGTGTGGGGCGATGGAAATGACCTCTTTATACTTTTTACCATCTAGTAATTGTTGTAGTGTTTTCATGCTGCTCTCCCTTGTGATGCGTAAAAATACGTCCAAAAAGTGTCGTGCAAAAAATACTGTATAAATAGTAAATATACACCAATAATTACTTTTACCAAGGGTATTAGAGGCTAAACTCGATTGGTGTTGCCATCACATAAGGTACGGCTTGAATTATTGGTGTATATAGCCAGCTATATTAGTTTTAGCTGGCGTTGTTTGAGGCGGTTACGCAAGTAGTTGCCAGGCCATGCCTAGTATACCCCCAGCTAAGATTACTAAAATAACATTGGCTTTGTACTTGAATATCGCAACACTAGCTAAAGCGGTCAGTGCAACTGAGAGCCAGTCTATTGCGCCCGTTAGTCCTTGTGGCGAAAATACATGGTAGGCAAAGAACAGCGCTAAGTTCACGATCACGCCGACCACCGCTGCTGTAATCGCGCTTAACGGCGCCGTAAATTTAAGATTGCCATGCGTGGTTTCGATGAAGGGGCCACCTAGTAAGATAAATACAAAACTAGGCAGGAACGTAAAGAAAGTGACCACTGTTGCGGCAACAAAGGCCGAGGCGAAAAGTGCGTCAGCGCCAAATGTCTGCGTCACCCAGCCGCCGACAAAGCCGACAAAAGTCACCACCATAATCAGCGGGCCAGGCGTGGTTTCCCCCAGCGCTAATGCGTCTATCATTTGTGTAGGGTTCAGCCATTGGTAGTGTTCCACCGCCCCTTGGTAAACATAAGGCAGCACGGCATAAGCGCCGCCAAAAGTCAGCAACGCGGCTTTGGTGAAAAACCAGCCCATCTGCGTAAAGGCGCCTTGCCAGCCATAATTGGCCATGAGTATAGCCATGGCAAGCAACCATAGTGTGATGCCGCCGATGGCCACTTGCCGTAGTCTACGCCAGCTAAATAATGCATGCGCCGGGGTTGGTGTGTCATCATCAATAATGGCTGCGCCAAAACTTTTCTGTGCAGCGCCGTGACCACCGCCTAATTTAAAATACTTGGGGTAATAGTTGCCGCCGATATAACCTATCAGGCCTGCCGTCAGTACGATGACAGGGAAGGGTAGTTTAAGCGCAAAGATTGCCAAGAAGGCTGCAGCAGCAATGCCCCACATGACCTTGTTTTTGAGGGTGCGTAGGCCGATTCTATACGCGGCAAACATAACAATGGCAACTACCGCTGGTTTAATGCCATACAGCACCCCAGCAACCGCAGGCACCGCGCCATAGGCCATATAAATATAGGCTAGGCCGACCAGAATAAAGAACGAGGGCAGAAAAAATAAGGTGCCAGCCACGATACCGCCCCAAGTGCGGTGCATGAGCCAGCCGATGTAGGTAGCCAGTTGCTGCGCTTCTGGGCCTGGCAGTAGCATGCAATAGTTCAGTGCATGTAAAAAGCGCTTTTCTGAAATCCAGCGCTTCTTTTCAACTAAGTCGTTGTGCATGATGGCGATTTGCCCGGCGGGACCGCCAAAGCTGATAAAGCCAAGCTTGAGCCAGTAAAAAACCGCTTCTACAAACGGTATTGGGTTAGGGGCTGAGTTTAGATTGTTATTGTTATGAGCGTCCATAGCTTCTCCTCTAAGGCATTATGCCATAAGATTTTGAGCAGGCCTTGGACGTGAGTGTCTTGAAACGGGGAGGCTGCTAATTCCCCATAGATTGGATACTAACCGGACTGGATAGTAATAGCTTTGCGGAGCAATCGCAAGGTGCTTAGTCTGCGTACCTAGCTAATCAGCACCAGGTTAATCAGCAGCAGCTAGCTAAGTCGTTACCATTGCTGCTGCATGCTGATTTTTCAATTGGCAATTAAATTCATGCCATGCTTAATTCAGTTGCTGAATTCCTGCCAGTAACCATTTTTCTTGGGTATTGGTCGTATCTTTTTGTATGTGCCATACCTCGTCTATGCTTTCCAGTGCACCATTGTTTTCACGCAGTTGACCCGTAAAGCGCACGCTGGCAATCGTGTAGGCATCTTCATTTGCCACTTCTAGCAGTTCTGCGTTGATCGCAACCACTTCTGTGGTTTGCACGCTGCTACCGCGCTCTTGCATTTGCATAGAGATTTCTGCAAATACTTCCGGCGTTGTATATTCGCGCACATCGTTGATGTCTTTTCTGTCATTAGCTGCTTGCAGGCGAATAAAGGACGCCTTTGCATTTCTCAAAAAGCTATCTACCGGAAAATCATTTGGAATTGGTTGGCTGCTTCTTGTTGCGTTACCACTGCTTAACACTGGCTCAGTGCTTGGTGTTTGGTATGCGTTGCCAGCACCTGCATATTGCATATTCGGCTGCTGCGGTTTCCTGAATCTTGAGATTAGGAACATCACGGCGGCGGCAACGGCTAGCGCTATCAAGATTGAGCCCATGGCATCACCGATGCCTGATCCGGTAAACATGCTGGCGAGAGCTGCGCCAACTGCCAGCCCTGCTAATGGGCCTAGCCATTTGCTTGCGCCAGATTGTGCTGGTTTGTTAGGTGTAGATTCTGGTGCTTTTTGTGACTGCTTGGCCGGTGCTGGTCTGCTTTTGCCAAAGCTGCTGCCGCCGCCAAAACGTTTTGCTTCTGCTATTGAAGACATAAAACTTACACAAGTAATTGCAACCATTAATAACATCAAAAAGCGTTTCATTACGTTCCTTATTCAACCGATAAAAATAGAAAACTACTGCCAACAAATAACTTACTCTACGTGCATTTTACAGTGGATTTTGTCAGTTTTTAGCTGCGTTAGTTTAAATGAAAAACTTATTTATCAATTTAATTTTATGTTACCCATGCCTGAGTAGCGTATCTAGGCACCTTTTTTCCTACCATGCTCTCTGATACATGCGTTTGGGCTTGTAGATGAGCTGCTATTCCTTCTTCTCAGCATAAATAATACGGTTGAAAGGTAGCTGCAAATGGATAACAGATTATTAAGACTGAAGTATTTTCTTGACATAGTTAGCCAGCTAACTATAATGTTCCTAATTATGCTAGAGCTAAAAGACTTACCTACAACTGGGGTGCTCCAAAAGTTTGCCGAACGATATCCCGATGCGGATATCACGGCAGTGTCGAGCTTTTTACATTTGCTGCGCGTGGCAACTGACTTATCCATCGCCTTAGATGCCTGCTTGAGTAAGCATGGTTTGCTGCAGGGGCGCTGGTGGGTGCTCATTTTGCTGATGCGGGAAGAGACGCAAACTTCAACGCCATCGGTGCTGGCAGATAAAGCCGGTGTTAGCCGTGCCACCATGACTGGGCTTATCGACGGGTTGGAACAAAGCGGTTTGGTAGAGCGTGTGTATAGCAAAAATGACAGGCGTAGCGTGTCGATACACTTGACTACTGCTGGGCAGGCTAAGCTAGATGTGGTGATGCCGGATTACTATCATAGATTAAGGCTGTGCATGCAAGGGCTTGGTGAAGCGCAGCGTGAGCAGATGCACCAGATGCTCGATTTAATTAATTTAGGTATTCCGGAATTAACCAAATAGAAGTAACTTATTTTCATGAAATTAGGAGATCACATGAGCAGTATTCAACAACAAATTAATGCAATTAACCAAAGTTTTGACCATGCGTTCAATACTAAAAATGCGGCTGCGATAGGCGTGCTCTATGCTGAAAATGCTGTGGTGATGCCAGCGCCGGCAGGTGAGCCGGTGATAGGTGCAGCTGCAATCCAAGCGTTTTTTGCTGGTCTGATTGAGGCAGGGGTGATTGAGCATCAACTTAGATTGTTAGATGCAGTAGAAGATGGCAACTTGGCATATCAGCGCGGTAACTGGGCTGGTGCAATGTTAAATGCAGAAGGCGAGAAACAAACGTTTGGTGGCAACGTGCATTTGGTTTATCGCAAACAAGCAGATGGTGTTTGGAAAGCAGTGACGCATATTTGGAACTAAGCGGTTTGAGCGGGTCTATGATGCGCGAGCAAATTAATTAAGGCATAGAAAATAGATGGAAAATAGTACAAAAAAAATCATTAGCGCATTTGTTGCGCTAATCGTACTCACCATTATTTGGGGCTACAACTGGGTGGTGATGAAGAGCGCATTGCAATATGCAGGCCCGTTCCAATTTGCCGCAATGCGTGTGTTCTTTGGGGCGGTTGTGCTGTTCGTCGTTATCTATGCCACCAAGCGCCCTTTGGGGCTAAAAGAGTTCCCCACTATGCTGGTATTAGGCTTGCTGCAAACAGTAGGTTTTACCGGTTTACTGATTTGGGCTTTAGTGGAAGGTGGAGCAGGTAAAACCGCTGTGCTTACTTACACCATGCCATTTTGGGTAATGTTGTTTGCGTGGCCAATGCTGGGTGAAAAAGTGCAAGGCTGGCAGTGGTTGGCTGTCATCTCTGCTGTGTTCGGTATGTTGCTGATCTTTGATCCGCTACATATCAGAGCCGATGGTTTTAGCATGTTTTTGGCCATTATTTCCGGCGTATCCTGGGCGCTGTCCGCCATTATTTCTAAAAAGTTGCATCAGCGCAGCCCGCATCTGGATTTATTAAACTTGACGGCCTGGCCGATGTTGCTAGGCTCTGTTCCTATGCTGGCAATTGCATTTATTGTGCCGGCACCGCCGATTCAATGGACGGGTTACTTTATCGGCTCTGTATTGTTTAATGTGTTTTTGAGCGGCGCGCTGGCTTGGCTACTTTGGCTGTATGCTTTACAGATTTTACCTGCAGGCGTCGCCAGTATGGCATCTATGTTGGCACCGGTGATTGGCGTCCTAGCAGCATGGATACAGTTAAACGAAGTGCCTAATCGTATGGAGTTGATTGGCATGGTGTTAATCGCATTATCGTTAGTGATTATTTCTTTCGTTAGCATTAAAAAGCATGCCCCTGTTGACCCGGCAATCGGGCAAGAGTAGCGGCATCAGTTCATCGCATCTAGGTTTAGTGCCTAGATGCGATTGACACCAGTCATTTCCCTCAAGCCTCACCATTTAAAAGCCTGTAATTTGGGTAAACGCATGTGATAAAATCCGCCTTATTTAGTTGGAATTTAGGATCTAAACATGGCAGGTCATAGTAAGTGGGCAAATATTCAACACCGCAAAGGTCGTCAAGACGCAAAACGCGGTAAGATTTTTACTAAAATCATCAAAGAAATCACGGTGTCAGCCCGTCTTGGTGGCGGTGACCCCAATATGAACCCACGCCTACGTGCGGCCGTTGCCTTGGCAAAAGAAGAAAACATGCCATCAGACAACATCACACGTGCCATCAAAAAAGGTACGGGTGAGTTGGAGGGTGTGAGCTACGAGGAAATTCGTTACGAAGGCTATGGCATCAACGGTGCTGCGATCATTATTGATTGTTTAACCGACAATAAGCAGCGCGCAGTAATGGACGTGCGTCATGCCTTAAGCAAGCACGGCGGTAACTTGGGTACGGATGGTTCCGTTGCGTTTATGTTTAAGCACTGTGGTAGCTTGGTGTATGAGCCTGGTACCTCAGAAGATAAAGTGATGGAAGTTGCGCTTGAAGCGGGTGCGGAAGACGTGGTGACCAACGATGACGGCAGTATTGAAGTGATTACGCCACCAGCTGACTTTATAGCGGTGAAGGAAGCGCTAGAAGCGGCAGGTCTCAAAGCGGTGATGGGCGAAGTAACCATGAAGCCTGATGCTGAGGTTGTGTTCACTGGCGACGATGCAATCAAAATGCAAAAAATTCTGGACGCATTGGAAGACCTAGATGATGTGCAGGATGTTTACACCTCTGCGGTGATTGAAGAGTAGATCTGCATGGTGCAAGCAGCTTGGGGTATGCTTTGAGTGCTATCCGGATACTCGGTATAGACCCGGGCTTGCGCCTCACCGGTTTCGGTGTGATTGAAAAAATAGGTGAGAAAATCACCTACGTCTCCAGTGGCACCATCAAAACCGCGAGTGCCAAAAAAAGCAAGGTAGAGGGTGACCCCGAGCGTGAAGAGTTGCCGGCGCGCCTGAAAGTCATCTTGGATGGCTTGTTTGAGGTGATTGATACCTACCAGCCGCATCAAGTGGCGATTGAGAAAGTATTTGTAAACGTTAATCCGCAATCCACCCTACTGTTAGGGCAAGCGCGTGGTGCGGCCATTAGCGCTGCCGTCATCCGCAATTTAAGCGTTGCCGAATATACCGCGTTGCAAGTCAAACAGGCGGTGGTTGGTAATGGTCATGCACAAAAAGAACAGGTGCAGGAGATGGTAAAGCGTCTGCTTAAATTACCCGCTGCACCCAAGCCAGACTCTGCGGATGCGCTTGCTTGTGCGATTTGTCATGCGCATGGCGGGCAGGGCTTAGGTTTGATGGCGACTGCCGGTTTCCGTGTACGCGGCGGGCGTCTAGTTGGTTGATTGCTGTCTGGCTAATTATCCTGTGGATTAATTACGCAGTCTATTAAATTACCTAACTTAGTAATTTTGCCTAGGCAATAATTGCCTGTTAGTTTTCTTATGTCATCTCTCCTTGTTTTTGTACGTTGCGATTAGTCTGTGCCTTTGGTTTTAAAATGCTCACCGTATTCTGCATCTACAGTCTGTAATCTAGGCTTGCTGGGATACGCAGCCATGCGTTATTGTTCGTTATTATTTTGTAATGGAATCTCTGATGATTGGTCGATTAAGCGGTACCTTGTTAGAAAAAACACCTCCATTGATCTTGATTGATTGTAATGGGGTAGGTTACGAGTGTGAGGTGCCGATGAGCACGTTTTACAATCTGCCGGCGATTGGCGATAAAGTCGTGATGCTCACACACTTTGTAGTACGCGAGGACGCACAGTTGCTGTATGGTTTTGGTACCAGCCAAGAGCGTGCAACTTTTCGCCAGTTGCTAAAAGTAAATGGTATTGGTGCTAAATCAGCCTTGTCTATTTTAAGCGGCTTATCTATCGATGATTTGGTGCAGGCCGTTGCCCTGCAAGAGCCCAGCATGCTGACGCGTGTGCCTGGTGTTGGTAAAAAAACGGCGGAACGTTTACTGTTGGAACTCAAAGATAAGTTTACGATTGATGGTGTGGCGGCAATGAATGAACCGCAAACCAAATCTGCCACTAGTGATGTGCTTAATGCCTTGCTGGCACTGGGTTACAACGAGCGTGAGGCAGTGGCTGCGGTTAAGTTGCTGGATAAAGAAATCAGTGTCACTGACGGCATTAAACAAGCATTAAAATTACTTTCAAAGTAGGATGCAGTATGATGTAAGGGTGGTTGCTTTAATAGATATCTCACCCATCACTTGAGTACTCAATATGATTAACACCAACCAAATCGCACGCATCGCTTCGATATCGCTACTGATAGTAGGCTGCGTTTTTGTGTTGTATCCATTCATGGCGGCCATGCTGTTTGCGGCCATTATTTGTGTGTTTACCTGGCCGTTATACCAGCGCGTTTGGCTGTTGTTTGGCAAGCGCGATATGCTGGCCGCGGCCATGATGACGCTGCTTTTGCTGTTTGCGATGATTATGCCTATGGCCTATTTGGCGGCAAATCTAGCAGACTCTGCTACGCTCATGTTGGATGAGGCGCAGGCTGTGTTGCAAAGCATGCAGCCGGTAGCGCCCACATGGCTAAAAAACCTGCCCATTATCGGTGAGTCATTAGCTGAGTCTTGGCAGCGTGTGATGGCGAGCCATGAGGAGTTGATGCACCTGCTTAATCAGTATGCAGAGCCGATACGCGTATTTCTATTGAAGGTAGTACAGATGGTCATGGGCGGGTTTGTGCAATTGGTGCTCGTGGTGTTTGTGGCATTTTTCTTTTATCGGGATGGCACCAAGCTCGTGGCTGCAGTCACGAGCATGGTACGACGACTGGGTGGCGAGCTAGGGCAGGAGATGCTGGTGTTGTCATGTAATACGGTGAAAGGTGTGATGCTAGGCGTGTTCGGCACTGCGTTAGCGCAAGCCAGTGTCGGGCTGTTTGGATTTTGGCTGGCGGGCGCTCCTGCGCCGCTATTGCTGGCGCTAGCTACTTTTTTCTTATCGGTGATTCCTGTCGGCCCGCCTTTGGTGTGGGGTGGCGCTTCATTGTGGTTATTTAATCATGGTGACCAAGGCTGGGCGATTTTCCTGTTGGTCTATGGGTTGCTGGTGATTAGCATGGTGGATAATATTGTTAAGCCCATCTTGATTAGCCACTCATCACACTTGCCGCTATTGTTGGTGGTATTAGGGGTGTTAGGTGGCATTTTGGCGTTTGGTTTTATCGGCATTTTTTTAGGGCCAACGCTACTAGCCGTTGGTTTAACACTCGTGTCACATTGGGTAACTTTGCAAAATAAGAGAGCAGATGAAGTTGTATGATAGAAACTGACCGTTTAATCGCCCCGGACGTTGTGAGCCCGCAAGAGGATGCGCTGGAGCGCGCACTGCGCCCTAAAGTGCTGGATGAGTATATCGGTCAGGAAAAAGCCCGAGCGCAGCTGGAGATATTTATTAATGCTGCCCGTGGCCGCAGCGAAGCGTTAGACCATGTGCTGCTGTTTGGCCCACCTGGCTTGGGTAAAACCACGTTGGCACATATCATTGCCAAGGAAATGGGCGTTAATATGCGCCAGACCTCAGGGCCTGTGCTGGAGCGCGCGGGTGATTTGGCGGCGCTGCTGACCAACCTAGAGCCCAATGATGTGCTGTTTATTGATGAAATACACAGGTTGTCCCCCGTGGTGGAAGAGATTCTATACCCGGCGATGGAGGATTACCGTCTGGACATCATGATCGGCGAAGGGCCAGCCGCACGTAGTGTGCGTCTGGATTTGCCGCCATTTACCCTAGTGGGCGCAACGACTCGCGCCGGCATGCTAACTAATCCTTTGCGCGATCGTTTTGGTATCGTGTCCAGATTGGAGTTCTATACCTCAGAAGAGTTGGGCCGTATTGTACAACGCTCGGCCGGTTTACTTGATGTGGAGATGGTAGATAGTGGCGCACTGGAGATTGCCAGACGTTCCCGCGGTACACCCCGTATTGCTAACCGCTTGCTGCGCCGGGTACGTGACTACGCGCAGGTGAAAGCAGATGGTAAGGTAAATGCCAATATTGCCGATGCTGCGCTAAGAATGTTAGATGTGGACAAGCTAGGTTTTGATGTGATGGACAGAAAGCTGCTGCTTGCGGTGTTGGAGAAGTTTGGTGGCGGGCCAGTAGGCTTGGATAACCTGGCTGCTGCGATAGGTGAAGAGCGCGATACGATAGAGGACGTGCTGGAGCCGTATTTGATTCAGCAAGGCTTCTTGATGCGCACCCCACGCGGCAGGGTGGCCACCAGCCAGTCATACCAGCACTTTGGCTTGCCGGTGCCGGGCGCGATTGCCAACGGCGCATCATGGCAGGAGCAGTAATGGTTTTAGCTAAATTTACGTGGCCGGTACGCGTGTATTATGAAGACACAGATGCGGGTGGCGTGGTGTATCACTCTAATTATTTGAACTTTATGGAGCGTGCACGCACTGAGTGGTTGCGCGCTTTGGGTTTTGAGCAAACGGAAGTAAAGGACAGTCATGGCGTGATTATCGTGGTGCACAGCTTGTCTATCGGCTTTAAGAAGCCTGCATATTTTAATGACATGCTTGAAATTCATTGCGATATCGTTAAAATCGGCCACGGCAGTATAGAGTTAGCGCAAACCATTACGCGTAATGGTGAGCAACTGGTTAACGCACATGTGAAAGCGGCTTTTGTAAATGCCGCAACCTTCAAGCCTGTAGGGATTCCAGCACAAATAAAACAAGCAATGCTTAATTAACGTTGTTAACAGCGTGCGGATTGGCGTGGTTAATAGATTAAAATCTTGGCATCTGCGGTTAAGCAGCGCTGATGCAAGCACATTGCTTAACAGTATATTAGACCAAAAGAGCAGTAGATAAACAGTGGAGAAGTTATGAACGCTAGTAGTGATATGTCTTTTTTCAGCCTAGTGGCAGGTGCAAGTTTGCCAGTGCAGCTGGTGATGCTTATTCTGATCATCACCTCTCTATTTTCTTGGTGGTATATTTTTATCAAAGTGGCTACCGTTAAACGTGCGGAGCGTGACGCAGAAGATTTTGAAGACACATTCTGGAGCGGTGGCGACCTCAATAAGCTATATGACAGCATCACTGCTCATCGCCGTAAACCGCAGGGCATGGCGAGCATTTTTGAAGCAGGATTCAAAGAGTATGCACGCCATAAGCAACAAACACGTATGGACGTGTCCGACGTGATGGAAGGTGCGCGTCGTGCTATGCGTGCTGCTTACAACCGTGAGATGGACGAGTTGGATGCACATTTGCCGTTTCTAGCATCCGTAGGCTCTGTCAGCCCGTATATCGGTTTATTCGGTACGGTATGGGGCATTATGAATGCATTTAGAGGCTTATCCAGTGTTGGACAAGCCACCCTTACCCAAGTGGCTCCTGGCATTGCAGAAGCGCTAGTGGCAACCGCGATTGGCTTGTTTGCAGCGATTCCAGCGGTGATTGCCTATAACCGATTTGCCAGCTCTGTTGACAGACTTTCTGTGCGCTATGAAAGCTTTATGGAAGAGTTTACTAACATTTTGCAGCGCAAATCTTAATATGGCGATGTCTTTGATGTTTACTATTAAACCGATTTCAACAGGAGTTGCGTGATGAGCAGAACACGTAAACGCCGCATGATGAATCAAATCAACGTCGTGCCTTATATCGACGTGACCTTGGTGTTATTGGTGATTTTTATGGTCACCGCACCCATGACCAACCCTGGCATCGTTGAGCTACCGGGCGCTGGGCAGGCGTTGAATCAACCTAAATTGCCACCGGTGGTGGTGACGGTAAAGAAAAACGGCAGCATAGAGTTGGATAGCCAAGCCATGCAGCGCGATGAGCTGCTGGTGGCGGTGCGGGCCACGCTAAGCAAATCACCTGAGCGCTCTGTGGTCATTGCGGCGGATAAGAACGTTAAATACGAAGACGTGATTGGCGTGATGGATCTACTTAAAACCAACAAGGTCGACAAAGTTGGTTTGCTGCTTAAGCCTGTTTAAGATAGTAGGCTAATTTTTCATGATGTTACGTCAGCGCGAAAATCCAGACTCATTCAAGGCAGGGGTGCTCTCTATCAGCGTGCACGCTATTTTGCTGGGTGCCTTGTTGATTTCATTTAACTGGAAAACTACGCATCCTGTCAGCGTTGCTGAGGTTGAGTTGTGGGATAGTTTGCCGGCAGCCAGCGCGCCTGTTGTTACTACGCCTGTGGTAAAGGAAATTCCTAAGCCTGAGCCCAAACTCGAACCGAAGCCAGAACCTAAGCCCGAGCCGGAAATCGCGATTAAACACGAGGCACAAAAAAAGCCTGAAAAAAAAGAGCCGCTAAAAAAGGTAGCAATTAAAGAGCCGCCCAAAGAGCCAGCTAAGCCGGTCAAAAAAACTGACCAGCTAGCCGAGCTACAAAAGCAGTTGCTGCAAGAGCCCGCAGAAAAGCCTAAAAAACCACCGGTCAACGATGCACTGAAAAAGCTGCAGCAGGAGAGCTTGGGTGACACTGGTACCTCAGCTGAGCCTAAGGCTAGTGCGGCTAAAGCAGGTGTGGTGGATGAATTTAAAGCCAAGATACAGGCGAAAATCCGTAACAACGTGATTAAATCATCATGCGGCGACGGTAACCCGGAGGTGAGGTTTGAAATTACTTTGCTGCCTACCGGTGAGCTGGGTGCGGCGCCTAAGTTAACCAAATCTAGCGGTATCGCTGGATGTGACGATGCGGTGGAGCGGGCGATTCGTGCGTCTGAGCCGTTACCGCTGCCTGAAGATAAAACTTTATTCCCGCAGTTCCGGACATTGAAGCTGACTTTCCACCCCAGCAAGGACTAAATATGGGGCAAGTAAAATGTAAGCAAGTGTAAATGCGCTGGCATCTATTGCAGATTACAGTAAAATTTCATGAACTTTTTTAAGACCTTGCTGACCATAACGATATATGAAAAAAATGCCTAGTTTATTTCAGAGGGTGCTGCTTGCTTGCACACTCACCGTATCCGCAATGATGACCTCAGTAAGTCATGCTGCTTTAGAGATTGAAATTAGCGGCGGTAATGCGCAGCAATTGCCAATCGCCATTGTGCCGTTTAATCAGGATGCAGTTAAAAACCAAGAAAATATTGCCAACATTATTAGCGCAGACTTGCGCCGTAGTGGCATGTTTCGCGTGTTGGAAACCGCAGGCGTGGCGAGTAAGCCTAGCACTATCGCACAAGTAAAGTACAGTGATTGGGCAAGTTTGCAGGCGCAAGCCATTGCCGTTGGTAAAGTCGAAGCGCTGCCTGGCAATCGCCTTAAGGTTAGTTTCCAGTTGGGTGATGTGCTGAAGCAAACCCAGTTGGCGGATATGGACTACAACATTACGCCTAGCCAATTACGGATGACAGCGCATAAAATCGCGGACGTGATTTACCAGAAGCTGACCGGTGAGTCAGCAATCTTTGCCAGTCGTATTGCCTACATTAATAAATCCAAAGGGCGTTATGCGCTACAAGTAGCGGATGCTGATGGTGTTAATCCGCAAACCGTGGTTTCGTCTAACGAGCCGATTATCTCTCCGGCATGGTCACCGGATGGTACTAAAATCGCTTATGTTTCATTTGAGAAGAAAAAACCAATCATTTTTGTGCAGTCACTAATGACAGGTCAGCGCATCACATTGGCCAGCTTTAAAGGTAATAACAGTGCGCCGGCCTGGGCACCAGATGGCAGTAAACTGGCTATTGTATTAACGCATGCCGCCAACTCACAGCTTTACTTGATTAATGCCGATGGCAGTGGCCTTAAGCAGCTGAGCAAAAGTAGCGCTATTGATACCGAACCGGTTTGGTCGCCAGATGCGAAATGGGTGTATTTCAGCTCAGACCGCGGCGGCAGCCCGCAAATTTACAAAGTGTCTTCTCTCGGTGGCGACGCACAGCGCGTGACGTTTGATGGCACTTACAACTTAAGCCCGCGTTTTTCACCGGATGGTAAGTCGCTGGCAATGATCCGCAATGATGGTGGAAGGTACCGTGTTGCATTGCAAAATCTAGCAACCGGACAAGTGCAGATTCTCAGCGAAGGTAATCAGGATGAGTCGCCTAGCTTTGCGCCTAATGGCCGTGTGGTGCTATATGCCACTAGGTCAGCGGGTCGTGGTGCACTTGCTGCTGTGTCTGCAGATGGTCGCGTGAAACAGCGCTTGAGTGAGTCTGGCGGAGATATCCGCGAGCCGGCGTGGGGCCCGTTACTGAATTAGTGGTATGTATAGATAGATTTGTTTTTACTAAAGGAGAGTGTAATGAATAAGGGAATGTTTAATAAAAAAGTATTGGGTGCATTAGTATTGGCAGCAATGTTATCTGCTTGTAAAAGCACACCAATGACAGACAAACCAGCAGCTGTGCAAGATAAAAGCCCAGCAGGCGCGTCTACACAATCATCTGCAAACAGTGCGGCAGATACTTCAGGCGTGAAAGAAGTGGTGATTGATAGCAATGCTAACAATGGCAACAACCCACTAAAAGATCCAAACAATATCTTGTCAAAAAGAAACATCTACTTTGACTTTGATAGCGACTCAGTAAAAGCGGAATACCGCCCAATCGTGGAAGCACACGCTAAATACTTGCTTGCTAACAGCAACGCTAAAGTAGTATTGCAAGGTAACACGGATGAGCGCGGTACACGTGAGTACAACGTTTCATTGGGTCAACGTCGTGCAGTTTCAGTTAAAAAATCATTTAACTTGCTGGGCGTGCAAGATAAACAAATCGAAACAGTAAGCTTGGGCGAAGAAAAAGCATCAGCAAATTGCGCAGATGAAGCTTGCCATCAACAAAACCGTCGTGTTGAAGTAGTTTACGAAAACGATTAATTTTTTAGGTATTACTTTAAAAAATGATGAAAAACCTGATTCTGTCTAGCCTGTTTTTAACAACGCAATTATTTTCCATAAGCGGTCACTCGGCATTATTTGATGACGATGAGGCGCGCAAGAAAATATTAGAGGTTGAGAAAACTGCGCAAAGCCAGAATCAGGCAACGCAGTCAGCACTGAAAGACTTAAAGCAGTCGCATGATTCCAGGCTGACAACGTTAGAAGCTATTACCAAAAATGGCTTTGCTGATATGCAATCGCAAATCGATGCATTAAAGCAAGAGAACGCCAGGTTGAAGGGTGATTTAGAAATCGCCAACCATAAAGTTGAAACTGCACTGCAGCGTCAAAAGGATTTATACACAGATAGCGACGAACGCTTGCGTAAACTGGAGTCTGCACCAGCTGCGGCTGCAGCACCTGTGGCAGCGGTGGCTGAAAAAAACACACAAGAATACCAGTTGTTGGAATTAGCCAATGGCTTGTCAAAAGAGTCTAAGCATAAAGATGCTTTTAACACCTACGATAAATTCCTAAAGGATTATCCTAATAGTAGTTCCGCATCTGAAGCGATGTACGGCTTAGGTTACTCGCAGTTTGCGTTAAAGAACTATAAGTCGTCGATTGCTACGCAGCAAAAGCTGATTGATACCTATGCGGATAGCCCTAAGGTGCCGGATGCGATGTTTAATATGGCCAATAGCCAGATTCAGTTGGGTTTAGTGCCAGGCGCTAAAAAAACATTACGTGATTTAATTGCCAAGTTTCCTAACAGTGAGTTAACGCCTGCTGCGCAGAAGCGCCTAAAAGCACTAGAGGCGATTAAGTAAGTCTAGGAAAAGTTGTTTGTTTGCCTATGTTTAGGTAAATAAAGCTTTTAAGTTAAAATAGCGCCATTGGTTAATTGGCGCTATTTTTTTGCGTTATTTATTGTTGGTGTGCAAAGTATTCGATGAAACTTAAAATCCACGAAATTTTCTATTCGCTCCAAGGTGAGTCCTCACGTGTCGGGCTGCCTACGGTATTTGTGCGCCTTACCGGCTGCCCAATGCGTTGCGTGTATTGCGATACCGCCTATGCATTTAGCGGCGGCAGTAATATGGAGGTTGAAGACATCATCACCAAAGTGGCCGAGTACGCTACGCCATACGTCACCGTGACCGGTGGTGAGCCGCTTGCGCAAAAAGATTGCCACGTCTTGCTCAAAGCTTTATGTGATCAGGGCTATAGTGTTTCTTTGGAAACTGGTGGCGCGATAGATATTGCTCCCGTAGACCCTCGTGTATCTGTGATACTCGATGTTAAAACACCGGATTCTGGAGAGCTGAAGAACAATCTATGGGGTAATTTAGCCCATCTTAAAAAGGCCGACGAAGTAAAGTTCGTGCTATGCAGCCGCGCAGATTATGAGTGGGCAAAGGATTTTCTGGCAAAAGAACAGCTCACAGCAAAATGCTCGGTACTGTTTTCACCGGTGTATAGCCAGTTAGCGCCGGCAGATTTGGCAGATTGGGTGTTGGCGGATAAATTGCCTGTGCGCATGCAATTGCAGTTGCATAAGATTTTATGGGGCGAGGTGCCTGGTAAATGACGAAAAACGCAGTTGTTTTACTTTCCGGTGGTTTAGATTCTGCGACCGTGCTGGCTTATGCACGCAGTCAAGGGTTTGAGTGTTATTGCCTGAGCTTGGATTACCATCAGCGCCATATCGCGGAATTACAGGCTGCTAAAAATGTAGCAAAGGTCATGGGCGCTGCCGCGCATAAAACGGCGCAGCTAGATTTGTCGCTGTTTGGTGGTTCTGCGCTCACGGATGATGCAATTGCAGTGCCAGTTAGTGCTACAGAGGGCATCCCTATTACTTATGTACCAGCGCGCAATACGATTATGTTGTCGCTAGCGTTGGCTTGGGCGGAGGTGTTGCAGGCGCAGGATATATTTATTGGCGTGAATGCTTTGGATTATTCTGGTTATCCGGATTGCCGCGGTGAGTACGTTAAGGCGTTTCAGGATATGGCTAACCTTGCCACCAAAAGTGCGGTGGAGGGCAAAACCATTACGATACATGCGCCATTGATCGATATGACCAAGGCGCAAATCGTTACGCTGGGTACAGAGCTTGGTGTTGATTATGCCATGACGGTTTCATGCTATCAGGCTGATAGTGAAGGTGAAGCCTGTGGTTTGTGTGACTCGTGCCGCTTGCGGCGCGACGGCTTCTTTGCCGCAGGGTTGGCAGACCCTACCCGTTATAAAATGCATGCATAAAGTTGGCGGTTAAGCATCTTTCGTATTGTTTCTTATATAAACCTTTTGATACAAACTATTGGTTGATAAGAAATATCGATAAATAGCTTGCCAAGTGGTGCAGAAATAACGTAAAATCCGCGCCTTTCTGCTTTAAATTTTTCAAAAGAGAACAAAGATTATGGTTATTATTCGTTTAGCTCGTGGTGGCGCGAAAAAAACTCCTTTCTACAACGTAGTTGTAGCTGATTCACGCAACCGTCGTGATGGCCGCTTTATTGAGCGTGTTGGTTTTTACAACCCATCAGCTAGCGCAAATGCTGAAGGTTTACGTATTGATTTAGCTCGTGTTACTCACTGGCAAAATAACGGCGCGCAATTGTCAGAAACAGTTGCACGTTTGGTTAAATTCCACGCTAAAGGCCCAGAAGCTGCTATCGCTGCTAAGGCAAAAGACGCTGCTAAAGTTGAAGCTGCTAAAGCTAAAGCTGATGCTGCAGAAGCTGCAAAATTAAAAGCAGCCGCTGAAGCTGCTAAGGCAGAAGCTGATGCTCAAGCCGCAGAAGCTGCTGCCGCGGCTAAAGCTGCTGAAGCTGAAACACCTGCTGCAGACGCTTAATTTAAAAGGCTTAGGCGTTAGCCTGAGCCATTAAAATGGCTGTGGATAACATGGTGGTAATGGGGCGCATAGTTGCGCCCTACGGCGTTTATGGTTGGCTCAAAGTGGTGCCCGATACAGAAGCAATCGACGGTCTATTTGATTACGATTCTTGGTGGCTGGGTAAGGGTGATGACTGGCGCGAAATGGTGGTAGAAACCGCTAAAATTCATAACGATGTGATTGTTGTGAAATTAGTAGGTATCGATGACCGTGATGCTGCGTTTGCTTGCAAGGGTAAACAGATTGCTGTGCCTAGAGCGCAATTGCCTGAGCCTGATGAGAACGAATACTACTGGTCAGACTTAGTCGGTTTACGTGTGACTAACAGTCAAGGTGTTGATTTTGGTGTAATTACCGAAGTGTTTGAAACAGGTGCAAATGATGTGCTTGTAGTTAAACCTGATGCTCTAGTTAAGCCAGATAGTAGTGCTAAAGCAGACAGTAAAGCTAAGTCCGATGCAGTGCCGGTAGAAGCAGGCAAAGATAAGCCGCAAGAGCGCTTGATCCCGTTTGTTGCAGATGTTGTATTGACGGTTGATTTAGAGGCTAAATCAATGCTGGTTGATTGGGATGAAGACTTTTAGTTTTCGTTAACATCCAACCATTAAAATTGAGTTATGGCGTTTAAATTTGACATTGTGACCCTGTTTCCTGAAATGTTTGATGCCATCACTAAGCATGGCATTACAAGCAGGGCAATGCAGCAGGGTATTTATGAGATTGGCTTTTGGAATCCGCGTGACTTCACTAGCGACAATCATAAAACCGTTGATGATAGGCCGTATGGTGGTGGTCCTGGCATGGTTATGCTGGTGCAGCCGTTAGAGCAGGCGATAGGCGCCGCGAAAGCAGCGCAATCTACGGAACAGAGTGGCAGTTGGGTGGTGCATTTGTCTCCAGCCGGTAAGCCGTTAACCCATCAGAAAGTGATGGAGTTAAGTAAAAAGCAAGGATTGGTATTGCTTGCCAGTCGATATGAGGGTGTCGATCAGCGTTTAATTGATGCTGAGGTAGATGAAGAAATATCGATTGGTGATTATGTGTTAAGTGGTGGTGAGTTACCTGCCATGGCATTGATGGATGCGATTATTCGTCAGTTGCCAGGTGCGTTGGGCGATATTGACTCTGCGATTGAAGATTCATTCGTTGATGGCTTATTAGACTGCCCACACTACACAAGACCAGAGGAATATAAAGGTGTGAAGGTACCGGCGGTGTTAATGTCTGGTAATCATGCCAAGATTAAGCAGTGGCGTTTGAAAATGTCATTGCATAGAACCCGGGATCAACGTCCCGATTTATTGGCCGCAAGGCCGTTGACGAAAGAGGAAACACGGCTGCTGCAAGAAGATTAGTAGCAGGAACAAGTTTCTTCACAATTAAAAGGAACTCCGACGGGCAACCGAAAGAGATAAAGAAGATGGCAGATATTATTAAAATGTTAGAGCAGGAAGAAATTGCCCGCTTAAACAAAACAATCCCAGAATTTGCGCCAGGCGACACCGTGGTGGTTGGCGTAAACGTAGTTGAAGGTACACGTAAACGTGTGCAGTCATACGAAGGCGTTGTTATTGCTAAACGTAACCGTGGTTTGAACTCATCATTCATCGTGCGTAAAATCTCTTCAGGTGAAGGCGTTGAGCGTACATTCCAAACTTACTCACCATTAATCGCTTCAATTGAATTGAAACGTCGTGGTGATGTACGTCGTGCGAAACTGTACTACCTACGTGAGCGTTCAGGTAAATCAGCACGTATTAAAGAGAAATTAGTAGCACGCGACAAAGAAGTAATGGCGCCAGTAGAAAAAGCGTAATACTTAGTTTTAGCGTAATACACTTAAAGCCCCAATTGATGAAAATCATTGGGGTTTTTTGTTATGTGCGCCTGATAGTATTGATTCGTTTCTACGCTAGTTTTAAGCTAGGTATGCACATCACTGATACTCGTTGTTTCTACCACCTTGCCTATGTTTAAGCAGGCTTTGGTTTCCTTTGGGTTTCTTTTGGCTTTGGTTTAATATGACATGATGAATACCAACCCTCAAAACTTGTGTGATGATGCTTTCATCCGTGCGCCTTTTGGTGGGGTGCGCATTGCTATCCATGATCATCAGTTAATGATAGAGCTGTTGGCGCTACCGGCAAGCGTGCAGGCATTGCCGCCGCAAAGAGAGATCGCGCTCGAAGTGGCTTCTACACATTCATTGGTGGATAGTGCTACTAAGCAAGTGCTGCAGTATTTGCAGCAAGCCAGTTATGATTTTAGCTTGCCCGTAGAGCAAGTTGGCACCAGTTTTCAGCAAAAAGTGTGGCAGGCCATCGCAGCCATACCACGCGGGCAAACGCGTACCTATAGCGAGCTTGCGTTGCAAATTGGCTCGGGGCCACGTGCGGTTGCTAACGCCTGTGGTGCTAATCGTTTACCGTTGGTGATTCCATGCCATCGCGTTGTTGCTAAAAATGGCTTAGGTGGCTTTATGCAAGGCACGCACAATGGTTGGCTGATTAAGCAGTGGTTGTTGCAGAATGAGTTAACAAGTGCTGAAGGCAGCTTGCATGAGTGAGTATACACTTGCGCCAGAAGATGCGGCAGCTATAGACTCTTTTCTTGATGCGATTTGGTTGGAAGATGGGTTGTCTAAAAATACATTAGACAGTTACCGCTTAGATTTAACCGCATTTGCTATTTGGGCAAGCTCACAACATAAACAATTGCTCACCATAGATAAAGCCGATGTACAACAGTATTTGGCGGTTAAGTTCCCGCTCAGTAAGCCGCGTAGTATTGGTCGTCTAATCGCCAGCTTAAGGCGTTTTTATCGCTATAACCTGCGTGAGAACCTGATAGCAATAGACCCCACATTGCAGATTGAATCACCCAAACTGCCGCGTAGCTTACCTAAGAGTTTGAATGAGGAAGAAGTGATGGCCCTGTTGAATGCGCCAAATGTGGATGATGTTGTAGGTTTGCGTGATAAAGCCATGCTTGAGTTGTTATACGCCAGTGGTTTACGTGTTTCAGAGTTGGTTTCGATAAAAACCAGCGAAGTAAGCATGAGTGATAGCGTGGTGCGCGTTACGGGTAAGGGCAGCAAAACGCGTTTAGTGCCGATGGGCGAGAATGCGGTAGAGTGGATTTCACATTATTTAAAGGCAGCTCGGCCGCAGATTCTACAAAACCGTCTGAGCGATGCCTTGTTTGTTACCAACCGCGGTGATGCCATGACGCGCCAAACGTTTTGGCACATGATTAAGCGTTATGCTTTGCTAGCGGGTATTACTAAGCATATGTCGCCGCATGTACTGCGCCATGCCTTTGCCACACACTTGCTTAATCACGGTGCAGATTTGAGGGTAGTGCAGATGTTGCTTGGGCATTCTGATATTTCGACAACGCAGATCTATACCTATGTGGCACGCGAGCGCCTGAAGAAGTTACATGCGGCGCATCATCCGAGAGGCTAGTCACTCCGCGCTATGCGCGAAATTTAGTGGCTTGTCGCAGTGTTCAAACTGCTGATTGACGAAACTGCTCACGCAGGTTTTGCTACTCGGAGTGCCTAAATAGGGTGACGCGCTACTTAATCTGTCATTCCCGCGTAGGCGGGAATCCAGTTTGATTTATCTTGTTTTTTGGCGAAAGTCATATTTTTACAACTTCATTCAAGGTTGTTTCTTTCTCTCAATCACTACGCCTAGCGCCTTTAATCCAGGCAATATCGTAGGTTTAGCCACTTTTATCTTCACGCTTAACGCACTAAATTCTTTTAATATCAGCTGGCAAAGGTGTTCTGCGAGTTTTTCAACCAGTTGAAAGCTGTTTTCTTGCAGGGTGTCACGCACGCGGCCAACCACAGCGCCGTAGTCTATTGTGTCATTCACATCATCGCTTTGGCAGGCGCGGCTGAGGTCGTAGCCAATTTCTATGTCTAGGATAATGGTCTGGGGGGTCATGCGCTCCCACTCGGGTACGCCGAGTTTGGTTTGTACTTTAACTTCGCTTAAGAAAATGGTATCCATAATGCCTTATTTGTATGTCGTCGTTCCCGCCAAGGCGGTAATCCAGTAATATCCTGAATATTAAACCACAATTCATTGTGGTGTTGCGCGAATAAGAAATGGACTTCCTGTAAGAGGGTGTCACAATAGAGAGAGTGATTAAATGAGTGATTTAGGTTTTATTCCGGTTACCTTAGTACCTGTTGTGTGGATTGTTGCAGCGTATCTGTTAGGGTCAATTGCTTTTGGTATTTTGGTGAGTAGGTTGTTTGGTTTGCCTGACCCGCGCACAGTGGGTAGTGGCAATATCGGAGCAACCAACGTAGCGCGCAGTGGTAAAAAGTCGGCTGCGATTCTAACCTTGCTAGGTGATGTGTTTAAAGGCTGGTTTCCGGTGTGGCTGGCCTTGCAGTCAATTGATGTGATGTGGGTAATCAGCGCGGTGGGCTTGGCGGTATTTTTTGGCCATTTGTACCCGATTTACTATGGCTTTAAAGGCGGTAAAGGGGTGGCGACTGCCTTGGGTGTGATGTTGGCAATTTCCCCTATGCTGGCTTTCGCTGCTGTGTTGACTTGGATTGCGGTGTTTGCGGTGTCGCGCTATTCATCACTAGCAGCGCTGGTGGCTGCTGCGCTGGCGCCGGTGTATGCATGGTATTTACTGGCTAATGCTGATAATGCCATTGGCCTGTCAGATTATGTGCAAACAGTGTTAGTGATGTCCGTATTTTTGATCTGGCGCCATCGTAGCAATATCAGAAAACTGCTAAACGGTACTGAAGCCGGATTTGGCAAGAAGAAATAAGTGCGGCCCTGCTATCATCATAGCCTTGTGTTGAGGGTGATGATGGTTAAGGCGCTTCTAGTTCACTTAAATTCCAGCGAGGCTTCACGCTAAAGCTATAATTCTTATCCGCGTTGTTTTGCATGGCTTTCAGGCGCATGGCCCCTGCAAATGCAATCATGGCGCCATTGTCTGTGCAAAACTCCAAACGTGGGTAGCTCACCTTGCATAGCTTACGTTTTGTGGCGGCATTGAGTTTTTCACGCAGCCTTGCGTTGGCGCCCACCCCGCCAGATACAATCAGATTATCTAGTCGCGTTTCACGCAGTGCACTCATGCACTTGGTGGTTAATACTTCGGTGACTGCTTCTTGAAACTCATAGGCGATGTCGGCTTTGGTTTCTGCGTCCAATGGTTGATGTTGGCTCACCAATGTTAAGACCGAGGTTTTTAGGCCACTAAAGCTAAAGTTTAAGTCACCGCTATTCAGCAGTGGGCGCGGCAGTTTAAAGCGCGGCTTACCTGTTTTTGCTAAGTTGGAAAGCGCTGGTCCGCCTGGGTAGCCCAAACCTAATAGTTTAGCGGTTTTATCAAACGCTTCGCCGGCAGCATCGTCTAACGTATCTCCCAGTAGTTCATATTGGCCGATGCCATCTACGCGCATCAACTGGCTATGGCCACCGGAAACTAATAAGGCCACAAATGGAAATGCAGGCGGGTTGTCTTCTAATAACGGCGCTAATAAATGCCCTTCAAGGTGATGTACGTTGATGGTAGGGATTTGTAGGCTAAATGCCAGTGACTCGGCAAAGCTGGTGCCTACCAGTAGCGCGCCAGACAGACCGGGGCCTTGCGTGTAGGCAATGGCGTCAATGTCTTGCAATGTTTTATTGGCATCTTTAAGAGCTAGTTCAGTCAAGGGCAGTACGCGGCGGATATGATCACGTGATGCAAGTTCCGGTACCACGCCGCCATATTCTGCATGCATTTCTACTTGTGAGTGCAGGGTGTGCGATAGTAAGCCGTGTTCGGTGTCATATAGGGCGATGCCGGTTTCGTCACAGGAGGATTCAACGCCTAAAACTAACATTTGTTTTGTTCCATTTTTGTCTTAAAGTGCATTTTTATAGTACAAAACTATAAAAGTAATTGAATAAAAGTAATTATACGATTAAAATGGTGGACTTTTCTCAAGTTTATGAGCCTTTGTTGGGCGAACTTGAGCATCACCTAATTAAATTTGTTGCAGATAAGAGAGAATAAATGTCTAGTGTACGCGTAAAAGAAAATGAGCCGTTTGACGTTGCTCTACGTCGCTTTAAGCGCCTGATTGAAAAAACTGGTTTGTTGAATGATCTTCGCGCTCGCGAATTTTACGAGAAACCAACATGGGAACGTAAACGTAAAGCTGCTGCTGCTGTTAAGCGTCAATATCGTCGCTTGATGAAGCAAACATTGCCAGCAAAATTATACTAATAGCTGCTAAGTAGAGTTATTAGCATGTCGTTAAAAGCTCAGATATCTGAGGACATGAAGACCGCGATGCGCGCTAAAGACAGCGCGCGTTTGGGTACAATTCGCTTGCTACAAGCTGCTATTAAGCAGCGCGAAGTAGATGAGCGTGTTGAATTGGATGATAGCAATGTAATTGCTGTCATCGAAAAAATGCTCAAACAGCGTCGGGATTCTATTGCTGCGTATGAATCAGCGAATCGTCATGATTTAGCTGATGTAGAAAAGTTTGAAGTTACCGTGTTGCAAACGTATTTGCCACAACAACTGACTGAAGATGAGATTAAAGCCATCTTGGAAAAGGTTGTGGTTGATACAGGTGCTGCTGGTATTAAAGACATGGGCAAGGTAATGGCTGAAATTAAGCCGTTAGTCGCTGGCCGTGCTGATATGGGTAAAATCTCTGGATTGATTAAAACTCGTCTAGGTTAGCCCGTAGCGGTAAATGCAAGTAGACAAGACAAGGAGCGCTAGCTCCTTTTTTGTTTTTAAAAGATTGCGCTAGAATTGCTAGCAAATTCTATTCACGTAGTTATTTTAGCTAAAGCAGACACTTTGATACCTGAGAGCTTTATTCAAGAGTTGCTAAATCGCGTTGATATTGTCGATGTGATTGATAAAAGCGTACCGCTCAAAAAAGCAGGTGCCAATTATTCTGCTTGCTGTCCGTTTCATAATGAAAAGTCCCCCAGTTTTACTGTAAGCCCCACCAAGCAGTTTTATCATTGCTTTGGCTGCGGTGCGCATGGTACTTCCGTCGGTTTTATTATGGAATATCAAGGTCTTAGCTTTGTGGATGCGATTCATGACCTCGCTAAAATGGTGGGGATGACGGTGCCGCAAGAGGTGCGTGATAGCGATAAGCCTGCGCCTAAAGTGGTTGTTGGCTTGCAGGAGGCGTTGCAGCAGGCGGCCAATTTCTATAAGGCTGAGCTGAAAAAGTCGCCGCGTGCGATTGAGTACTTGAAAGCGCGTGGCCTGAGTGGGCAAGTGGCTGCTAAGTTCCAGGTCGGCTATGCGCCAGCGGGCTGGCAGAATTTACAAAGCGTGTTCCCGCAGTATGAGAATGAGGCGTTAACTGTAGCGGGTTTGGTGGTGGAGAATGAGCAAGGCCGGCGTTATGACCGCTTTCGTGACCGCATCATGTTCCCGATTCATGACCAGAAGGGGCAAGTGATCGGTTTTGGTGGCCGCGTCATTAACCCGGAAGATACCCCTAAATATTACAACTCACCAGAAACGCCGTTGTTTCAAAAAGGTCACGAGTTATATGGCTTGTTTTTGGCACGTCGTGCCATCCGCGATGCAGGTCGCGCGCTGGTGGTTGAAGGGTATATGGACGTGGTGGCGTTAGCACAATACGGTATTGAGTATGCCGTGGCGGCGCTCGGTACCGCGACTACGCCTTACCATATCACTAAGCTGACGCGCCAGGCTGATGAAATTGTATTTTGCTTTGATGGCGATAATGCGGGGCGTACCGCTGCGTGGCGTGCTGCCATGAATGCGTTGCCGGCATTGACTGATGGCCTGAAGCTATCGTTCCTGTTTTTGCCTAAAGAGCACGATCCGGACTCTTATGTGCGCGAGTTTGGAAAAGAAAAATTTGAGGCTGAAATTAAATCGGCCATGCCGTTGTCTCAATACATACTGCAGCACTTAAGTGAAGATAACCCTTTGCAGAGTCAGGAAGATCGAGTGCGTTTCCTGAATGAAGCTGAGCCCATTATGCAACAGATCAGTGCGCCGCGTAGCGCCATGTATCTGCGTAAAAAGGTGGCTGAGTTGGCGCAGCTGTCAGCGGATGAAATGCAGGCGCTATTAAAATTGCCTAATTTGAATAAAGCGCCGATGAAGGCTAAGCCTAAACTGACCCGCACTACAATGTCGCTGCAAAAGCGCTTTGGCTTAATGTTGCTGATGCACCCTGAGTTGGCGCAAGAGGATGATTTGGAGTTGTTGAGTGAGCGTGACGATGCAGATGCTTTGTTGCGGCAAGTGATTGAAATCTGCTTACTGCATCCCCATTCTAAACCTGCGGTATTGTTACGCGAACTGGAAAGTAAAATTGATGCCAATGTGTTGCCTGAGTTGCAGCGAGAGTTAACGTTGCTGGATGATACGTTGGATCACGCGCAAGAGCTTGCAGGGGCGCGTCAGCAATTGCAGGCAGTGCATACGCAGCGGCAAAGCGCGTCACTGCTGGCGCGTATTAGCGAAAAACCTTTGAGCGCTTTAACTGCAGATGAAATCGCATTGTTGAAATCTGTAGGCAGTAAACCCCAGCCAAAATAAGGCTATTTTCTGTTATAATGCACGGTTACGGTAATCTTATTCGCCA
Organism: Methylotenera mobilis JLW8; assembly: GCF_000023705.1. Taxonomy (NCBI): domain Bacteria; kingdom Pseudomonadati; phylum Pseudomonadota; class Betaproteobacteria; order Nitrosomonadales; family Methylophilaceae; genus Methylotenera; species Methylotenera mobilis. Next base: position 2,245,611 of record NC_012968.1, on the reverse strand, counting down.
TCTGTGATGTAGGTATGGTGGCTGAGCTAAAATTCTAGAGGTAAGACATGGCAAGACCAAAGAAAAGTGATCAACAAGCTGAAAAAAATGCAGAAGATTATGTTCACACAGAACAGCTGCAAGAAGTTAGCGCGGAAGAGCGCCGCATTCGTCTAAAAAGCTTAATCGTATTAGGTAAGGAGCGTGGCTACCTAACCTATGCTGAGATTAACGATCACTTGCCTGATGATGTTCAGGGTTCTGAACAGATCGACGGCATCATCGGTATGATTAACGACATGGGCATTCAGGTGTATGAAGAGACGCCAGATGCCGAAGCGTTGTTAATGTCTGATGCGCCTCCGGCAGTGACCGACGATGATGCGGTGGAAGAAGCTGAGCAAGCTCTTGCCACAGTAGACTCTGAGTTTGGCCGTACTACCGACCCTGTGCGTATGTATATGCGTGAAATGGGTACGGTTGATTTGCTCACACGCGAAAGCGAAATTGAGATTGCACGCCGTATTGAAGATGGCCTGAAACACATGGTGCAGGCGATTGCCGCTTGCCCAACTACCATTGCCGCTTTGCTGGAAATGGTGGACAAAGTTGAGCGTGATGAACTGAGCGTAGATGACTTGGTTGACGGCTTGATTGACTCTGACATTGGTCTAGATGACGCAATGACGGAAGATACGCAAGATGATGAAGAGCCAGAAGTTGACGAAGATGAAGACGAAGGTGATGAAGACGGTGCTAAAGCCGCAGCTATTTCTGCAGAAGCTTTAGCTAAACTTAAAGAAGAATTACTGAAACGCTTTGAAGTAGTGCGTGCAGCACACCAAAAGATGACAGTGATTTTGCCAGTCAAAGGTTCGCAAGACCCTGTATACCTCGCATTGCTGTCTGAAATTCTGGTTGAGTTAACGGCATTCCGTTTTTCACCAAAACAAGTAGAAACGCTATGTGACCAAGTGCGCGGTTTGGTTGAAACTGTGCGCGGCCATGAGCGGAAAGTGCTGGACTTCTGCGTAGAAAAAGCAGGTATGCCACGCCCATACTTTATTAAATCATTCCCAGGCAATGAAAGTAATCTAGCTTGGTTGGACGATGAGCTGAAGCTAGACAATCCGTACAATGAAAAACTGGCGCGCTTTAATCACTCCATTTTAGATCAACAGCAACGTATTATTGATTTAGAAACCAAAGTGGGTATTTCAGCTAAAGAGCTGAAAGAAATCAATAAACAAATGACCACAGGCGAGGCGCGTGCGCGCCGTGCTAAACGTGAGATGATTGAGGCCAACTTGCGTTTGGTGATTTCTATCGCTAAGAAATACACTAACCGTGGCTTGCAATTTCTTGACTTGATTCAAGAAGGTAACATCGGCTTGATGAAAGCGGTGGACAAGTTTGAATACCGTCGTGGCTTTAAATTCTCAACCTATGCAACATGGTGGATTCGTCAGGCAATTACACGTTCTATCGCTGACCAGGCGCGTACCATCCGTATTCCTGTGCATATGATTGAAACGATTAATAAGATGAATCGTATCAGCCGTCAAATCTTGCAAGAAACCGGTATTGAGCCGGATCCAGCATTGCTGGCTGAGAAAATGGAAATGCCTGAAGACAAGATTCGTAAAATCTTGAAAATCAGCAAAGAGCCAATTTCAATGGAAACGCCAATTGGTGATGATGAAGATTCACATTTAGGTGACTTCATCGAAGACAGCACAACCTTGGCACCAGTAGATGCTGCGGTTTATGCAAGCTTGCGTGATGCGACTTCTGAAGTGTTGGAATCATTAACACCGCGTGAAGCTAAAGTGTTGCGTATGCGTTTTGGTATTGAAATGAACACAGACCATACCTTGGAAGAAGTGGGTAAGCAATTTGATGTAACGCGTGAGCGTATTAGACAAATTGAAGCGAAGGCGCTACGTAAGCTGCGTCATCCGACTCGCTCAGAAAGATTGAGAAGTTTCTTAGAAACTGGGCAAGACTAGTTTAAAATAACGGCTTCAAAAGTTTAGGCCCCCTAGCTCATGCTTGGTTAGAGCAGCGGACTCATAATCCGTTGGTGCTGTGTTCGACTCACAGGGGGGCCACCAATAAAATCAAAGGGTTACGTTAATTCGTAACCCTTTTTTTATTCATTAGTAGCCGTATAGTAGCCGCTAAGGAGGTTCAAACGCGACTGTTAATAATTATTACAATGAATAATTTAGCTTCAAAAGTGGATTCAATCTTGAATGCCAATTGTTTCTCTACTAATAAAATGTGGTTGAGTGCGAGAATTACTTATTGTTTTTTACAGACTTAGTCACATCTTTCAGTAAGTCTTTATTTGAAAGTGAGTGCCTGTTTAACAACATCTGTACATGTGAAGCTGATAAGTTCGTGAAATCTTGATTTTCAAATTGTTTGAAAAATATACGCACTCGACTTATAAAATGCTTCAGCTCGTTTACTCTCATTATTTCAACTTTTTGTAAAAAGCTTCCAGCACTCTGTAATGCATTTGTTGGATGTATCATTACATTTATTACTTCTGAACCTGGATAATGTTTTACAAACCATGCATTGAGCTTCCGTGCGGTTTAAGCATTGCGCCATCCCACTCCCAACCTTCCAGCACCGAACGTCCATACGGTTTCAATATTGCCCCATCCCATTCCCATCCATTTGTTAATGAGCCAGCGTATGGTTTCAATATTTTTCCATCCAACTCCCAGCCTTTGCTTGGTCCGAGGCCATAAGGTTTTTCCGTCCCATTCCCAACCTTCAGTTTGAGAACGGCCATAGGGTTTGATGTATGTAGGCATAATTTTTATTCTTAAAGTATGAAAAGGAACATGTAGATCGGAAATAGCTATATTGCTCTTCAAAAATATAGCTTAATCTATAATGTTCATTAACTATAAATTTCGAAGTTACAAAGTGGAAGTTAAAAAAACGTTTACTAAAGCGGGTAAAGTCCATTATGTTGCTTTATTCTGGAACTAATTATTCTCATATAAAGACACAATAAACTAGCATTGAGCTTAAGTTTATCTGGGTATTTATTTTTTCTTTATATTGTTATTTGCATATTTATTACTAGCTAATTGATCCACCAGTCGTTGAAGTAAGACATTGGTTTTAAGTTGTTCGGAAAGCAGATCCTGAAGCAAATCCTCTGTTCTTGTGTTAGGGACTGGTGCTATCCATTTTTTTGAATTGAAGTCATACCATTGTTGTCGGCTATCTGGCAGGTAGATTTCATTTGGATTGCGATCACCTTCGTTACCACTATTTAGCCTAGCTTCTATCGCATCTTTAAGCTCAGCTCTTGCTTTAGGTTGTCCATGGTTAATAAAAACTGCTGAGGGCTTAGTTTGAGTTTCCTGCTTTTGCTCACCGACTATTTCAAATATAAAATCAAGCAGTCCGCTTTGATCTGCATGTCCAGAGTAAAAGCCTTGTAGCTGGATAATATTGGTCGTAATGTTTTTCTGCAAAACCTCTTTACTTCCCAAAACCCATGATTCAGTCGATGCTTCAATTTCTTTAGGAGTAGCTTGACTATGCTTCATCAACTTTTCACCTACAGAGTTCTTTGCCATATAACCAGTGAGCAAAATTGTTGAATTACGCTTTGCATCAATCACTTTTTCAATGTGCGATACAACTGGGCCTCCATTACACATTCCACCACCCGTTATCAATATACCGCCACGCTCTTGAAGTTCGGCTACTCTTGGAGTTTTAGGTGTAGTTACATATTGAATTTTATGCTCACCTAATGGTATCTCAATATCTGTCGTTGAATTATTAGGGAAGATAGATTTAATGAACTCATCTACCTGAACGCCATCTTCAACTCCAAGCCTAGATGCCATTTTACGGTTTCTATAAAGAGTCTCCTCTGGTTTCTTTATTTGTGGTCTACAAAGTTCTTCATGATAAACAGTCGACATTTCTCTTGCTAATCCTGAGTCAAGCTTGATGTCGATGGGGTAGGAGTTTGTAGTGCTAGTTATTAACTTTTTGATATCAGCTATTGAAATTTCAGCATTTTCAGATAATGAAAAATTTGACTTACTTTCAGCCTTATTTACCTCATCAATTTGCTTTATTGATTTGAGCCACTTTTCTTGCTCATTAATAGGTAATTTATCAATTGCATTTTTTAATGACTTTTGAACAATAAAGCCCCAGCACCCAGATTCAAACTCGTCATAGAATTGGTTAATAATGTGGATTGGTGATTGTATTGAGTCATTTGTCGAATAGAACTGATTAAATACACAGTAAATATCGACTAATAACTCTTGGGTTCGTTGTATAGAGAATGCAGGAATGATAAGCAAAGATTTTTTGTTAAATACTTCATCTTGAATAACTTTATGTAATGCCGAAAGTCTAGCGTCGTAGTCTGAACACTCGCTATCACGCACTCCAGCTCCATAGGTCGACTCAACTACAATTGCATCTGGGTACCCAAAAACTCCCTGCCGTGAAGCCAGCAAGGGTTGATATGGATTTTCTTTAGTGTTGTTTCCAAGGTCTCCGCTCATGACAACGCTTGCTTTTTCGTCGGCATCATTTATCCAGCTAACTGTAATTGTGGCTGAACCTAAAATATGCGCAGTTCTTGAGAAAGAGGCAAATAAATCCGTGTGAATTGGCAGCAGTCGAGAGAGTCCAAACTCCTTACGTTGATCAATACACTCAAATCGAATCTTTTTTACATCATTTTCAGAGTATATGTCTTTGAGATGTTTAGCTGAATCTGTGAGTGATATTTTTGCCATTCGTGCAGTAGCTGTTGTACATATCACTTTCCCGGTAAATCCTTCTTTGTACAAACGAGGGATTAATCCACAATGATCCAGATGTGCATGGGTAAGAAGTATAAACTCAATTTCTGACGGACGAAATGGGAAGGGTTTTGAGTTTACAATTGACTCATCACCTTCACCCTGAATAAGGCCGCAGTCGACTAAGAATTGAATATTCGTTCTGTTATAAGAGAAGTGTGTGCATGAGCCCGTGACTGAGCCACCGCATGCTCCAACAAATCTAAATCGCATATTGTGTTACCTTTTCTTTTTATTTGTACCGGTACTCTAATCTGAGTAGTAAAAACTTGCTAGATCAATATTCATCCATTTTGTAGGTATTTCTATAACCATTGTTTTCAGATATTGATTTAGCCACACTGTCGTGCTGAATTCGCTAATCTTAAAAGTAATCCTTGTGAAGCGCGATAAATTTACATATTATTGTGATCAGTGCGTCTCATTAGTTGCGTACTGTTTTGGCCAGATACGAGCATCTCGACTGGTTCCCAGATTGTCCTGCTACAGGCAAGTGGGCTTCCCTTAATTTTATGGAGCTCGCTATGCCGACAACCTTAATCAAGTCCCGCCTCAAAGCTTTCAACCTTCAACAAGGTCGCTGTATCTATTGTGAATTACCGATGTGGTCAGATGATCCTGAATCGTTTGCGAAGAAATACAAAATTACTACCAAGCAAGCTAAACCGTTCCAGTGTACAGCAGAACATTTGGAGGCCAAGCAGGATGGTGGCAAAGATCATGAAAGTAATATTGTTGCAGCTTGTCATTACTGTAATCAGAAACGTCACCAATGTAAGTCACCAAAAGACCCTGTCTCCTACAAACATTACGTTACCAACAGGCTTGAGAAAGGGAAGTGGAATCTATGCATGATGTATAGACACTCGAAGCGCTCCAGAAAGATTGCTATTAGCCAGAGTGTTTTGACGTCAACTGGTATGCACCCCTTTACTTCAACACCAGATCGGGTTCGGTTCGGATGAAGCTAGTCGTAACAGATTGATTTTAATGATTTTTACGTCACAACAAACTGTGTATTTGTACAAAAAGGTTCGGCATAGGTTCAGTTTGTCGGGCGCATCAAAACCTAGCCAAAAAAACTACTTAAAATTCTGCAGCTTTCTGCGTTGTTAGAGAGTGCTAACTTGTACTCATAATCCGTTGGTGCTGTGTTCGACTCACAGGGGGGCCACCAAATAAGACGACTTAGAGAGAACTCTCTAGGTCGTTTTTGTTTTGTGGCTATTTGTATGAGCTGCTTTATCCTTAGGGGATTTTTATGGTGTTATTTAAATTTATCCTAAAAAAATGGCAAATACAGGTCCTCATTTTTAGCGTCACTAATTACTGCAAAAACAATAGCGAACTCATCCTGCGAAGGTTTTGTATCAATTTGGAGTAGTTCAGTAATGGGTGGTTTAATCGCCACTGGTTTTGAGCGTAGCATGTTAGCTTAACTAGAACTCTCTTGCTGAATACTAGTCTTAGCTAATAGGAGATAGCTTGAGGTAAGTGATTGAAATTGGTCGATAGCTACCTAAATGCTCCTGACCGCAATACTGACTGTAGCTAGCGATAACGAACGATAAATCTTTCAATGTGCTTACTGATAGCAGATGAGGAGAGGTTTATCATGAACGCGATGAAAATTAACAAGGTATTTGTCGGCGAGGCCTTGTATGGTGAAGGCAATGAGGTTGCCCATGTCGACTTAATTATCGGTCCACGCGGTAGCCCAGCTGAAACAGCGTTTTGTAATACACTTACTAATCAAAAACGTGGTGTGAATGGTTTATTGGCAGTGCTTGCGCCTAATATGATGGCAAAACCAGCCACCGTGATGTTTAATAAAGTGGATATCAAAAATGCTAAACAAGCCGTGCAGATGTTCGGACCAGCCCAGTGTGGTGTGGCACAGGCAGTGGCGGATAGTGTGAAAGAGGGCTTGATTCCTATTGGCGAAGCCAACGACTTGTTCATCTGTGTTGGTGTTTTTATTCATTGGGATGCTGCAGACGACACCAAAATCCAAGACTGGAATTACGAGGCAACTAAACTCGCATTGCAACGTGCAATTAACGAGTTGCCTTTGCCTGAGGACGTAGTGTTGCAAGAAGGCACACTACACCATCCATTAGCAGCACATGATTATCAAAAAACTGCTTTTGATCTCAGACGTAGAGCCTGAGTTGATGGTTGATTTTGCGTGAGTTGTTTTTTTGCGTCGCAGGTGAGTTTCTCACTTGCGCTGGGGTGGTAGGTCGCTGCTTTGCATGTTGCGGACAGTGATTGGAGTGATTTGCCAGGTGCGGTATCATGCGTCATGATACTCGCCGGTTCTGGCTACTGAGAGGTAGCTATTTTTTTGTAAATAAAATCTATGACTAATGACTCAACACATTTAGATACTAAGTTATGCTCTCGTTGTGTTCATTACTTTATTACATATCAGCCAAATTTTCCTTACGGGTGTAAAGCCTTAAATTTTAAAAGTAGGCGCTTGCCATGCAGCGAGGTGTATGAGGCGTCTGGTAAAAATTGCCTGATGTTTGCGAAAAAGCCTACTCCACAGTAATGTTCTATTGGCCAATAATATTAAGAATATATGATAAGACCCCAAATCCTTGATGTAACAAAACATGGTGATACCTTAAATGAGCGTTTGAGCCATTTGCATGAGCGCATGCTTGAGTCCGTGCCTGTGGTGGATCGTATTGGATGTGCGATTTATGATGCAAAAGAAGATACGCTAAAAACTTTTGTGAATAGCACTAGGCAGGGCATGCCGATTTCAGGCTATGAAATTAAGCTTGGCGATAGTGTGTCTTTATCGGAGATTGCGTCAAGTGGTAGCCCTCGTGTGATTGACTCTATTCAGGAGTCAATTCAGCCAAGTAATCAGCACTCTGCGTGGCTGCTAGAACAAGGCTACCAATCGTCGTATACGATTCCAATGTATGACCAAGGAGTGTTATTAGGTTTCTTGTTCTTTGATTCGATAGTGCAGGCTGCGTTTACTCCCCAGACCCAGCGGGATTTATTGTTGTTTTCCAGCTTAATTAATATGACGTTATCGTCCGAGATGGCAGCATTACGAACAGTGATTGCTTCTGTGGAAATGGCGAAAGAACTGACGAACCTTAGGGATTTTGAAACCGGTGCGCACATAGAAAGAATGGCGCGTTACTCTAGGGTGATTGCCAAAGGCGTGGCTCATAAGCGCGGGTTGGGTGATGAGTTTGTGGAGCATGTGTATTTATTCGCCCCACTACATGATATAGGCAAGATTGGCATTCCGGACAAAATACTTCTAAAAGAAGGCAGATTGGACCCTGATGAAAAAATCATCATGCAAACGCATGTTGATAAGGGGATTGAGATTATCGAAAAAATTTTAGGGGATTTTAATTTAGAGCAGCTGGCCGAATCTAAAGTGATGCGTAATATTGTGGCGTTTCATCATGAGTTGATGGATGGGTCAGGATATCCTAACGGAATTAAAGGCGATGCCATTCCAATCGAGGGGCGTATTGTTACGACAGCCGATGTGTTAGATGCGCTGGTGAGCACTAGACCATATAAGCTAGGTTGGTCATTAGACGCTGCATTTGCTGAGTTAAAGCACATGGTAGAAATGGGTAAATTGGATGCAAATTGTGTTGATGTAGTGTTAGAGCAACACGCGGAAATACAGGCGATTGTTAATAAATATCAGGATATACATAATTAAAAGAGAGTTGGATTAAGGTTTATTCGTTTGTGCATGTGTATTTATCCCGTCTCCCCCATTCAATTCGTTTGGTAGAAAGGTGGTGTTATACATGCTTTAGGGTGGTTGCAAAACTGGGTTGCCGCGAGGATACTTGTTGCAAAGGCCTTGAGCGATAAATAGGTTAGCTTTGCCTTAATCTTGATTAGTTAGCGGGATATGATGAACGCTAAGTTAGATGACATTAAACCAATTTCGACCATAGCTATCCTGATGGCTTTAGTGGTCTGGGTGTCGCTTTGCTTAGTGGCTCTGTGGGCTGTGGTTAATCTCAATCTGCGCGATGCTGAAAAAAGCTTCACCGAGCATGGTGAGGACTACGTTGATAAGCTCAACAGAAGTATGGTGAGTAGCGAAACCGTTCTTAAGGGGTTTTCTGCCCTGTTTGCAGCCATTGGTAATACTAATCCTGAAAAAGTATCGGTGTATGTGAGAAGTGTAATTGGTACTAATGATCAAATTTTTGCATTAGAAATCATACAAAAAGTAGCGAAAAAACAACTCCAAGATTTTATTGTTAGTAGGCGACTCAGTGGTACGCCTGACTTTATGCTTAAAGCATTTTCTTTTGGTGGGCACAGAGGGTGGGAACATCCTCAAGATAAGCCATTCTATTATCCTGTCATTTATATGGAGTCACTGTCATCTAGCTCAAATGAAATTATTGGCTTGGATGTGTCTAGTGTCCCTTTTCTTGAAAGTGCAGTCACACAGGCAATTACACTGCAGCGCCCAGTCGCGAGTCATCCATTCAGATTGATACAGGGTAATCTTGCTTATGTGGTTTTTTGCCCGATAAGGTCAGAAGAAAACATGATCGTTGATATGATTGTCGATGCAGATAAGCTGCAAAGACCGGGCGAAAATCTGATGAGAGACGGTTTTAGTGCGACGGTTTATCATAAAGACTTTAATGCGCAAGATCCCAAAGGTCAGCTATTTTCTGTTGCTGGGCGTGCACGCAGCGCAATTGAAGTGGCGATATTCCCGATTTTTAAACATCAGAAATCATTAGCTAGCATGGGTGAGCCATTTTTAATTGTAATGACTAGGCAAGCCGGCTGGAATGACTTGAGCTTTGGCTTAATAGGGCTAATGGCTGTATTGTCATTAGCCTCTTCGGCAATTCTGTATCGGTATCTACGCTCTATTCAGCGTGGTCGACTTAAACATATTAGTCACCAAAATATGCTGTGGAAACTTGCCAATCAGGATGGGTTGACAGGAATCCCTAACCGGATACTGATGTTGGATAGGCTAGAACAAGCTATGGCTGTGAGTGAGCGAAGCGGCCAATATGGTGCGGTTATTTTTCTGGATATTGATAACTTTAAAGGGTTGAATGACACCAAAGGACACGATGCCGGAGATTTGTTGTTAATTGAGGTGGCAAAAAGGATTAAGAGTTGCGTACGGGATGTGGATACGGCCGCTCGTTTAGGTGGGGATGAGTTCGTCGTGATATTAAGCGAGTTAGGGGTTAATCCTGCCGAGGCGAGCGCTGCGACGATGCAGGTCGCAGATAAGATTCGCGCCGCAGTGGAGCAGCCTTATAAGCTGCAGCTCTTTGATTACCAAGTGACGGTCAGTATGGGTATCACCTTGTTCAAAGGCAATGAAAAAACCATCAATCAGCTGCTAAAGTCGGCAGATACCGCCATGTACCAGCAAAAGGCAACGCACCATTAATTGCACTGGCATATACGCAGACCTTGCTGAGAGATTTTAAAAGTACGGTGTTGGTCAGATGAATACGAGCAGTTCGGTGAGAGTCTGGCTTATTCATATAAGACTTATGTAGCGTCTGATTCAGACTAACTCTGCAAGTGAGTGCAAGCTTCTTCCAACTGATTTCGCGCGTGCGGCCAGTAGAAGAAGGGTTGTTAATTATCAAAAAATCAATAGTTAGACCGTCTAAAAATATCACCTTGTGGTTTTAAGTCAAAGGCAATGCAAATCCGCTCTTCATTGGAGTTAAATGGAATGGTGCGGTGAAATAGTGAAGATGGGAACAGTACGATATCGCCGACATTAGGCGATGCTACCCCCACCGGAAAGTCGTCATGCTTTTGTGGGTAGTTGTCACCATGCAGCCCATACTCGAAGCAACCCTCTAACGGGTCTTTTCTATCTTTAGGCAATACTAGGTACACCGCGCCGCTAATCCAGCCAACTTCATGGATGTGACGGTCTACATAACCCGCACGGCGCAAGCGCACATACCATGAACTGGTAAACTCCAGTTCATCCGGGAAGGATTTAATCAGCTCACAGTCGGCGCCAGCGAATCGGTTCTTATAGTTAATGAACTCTTGTTTAACTAACTCTCCTAGCTTCCTAAATGACGCCTCTGGGCGCTTAAATAAGTTGCCGGCAGATTGTTTGCCGTTGATGATCATGCCCTGCGCGCGCACTTCAATCGCCGTGTTGTCGATGTCACTCAGTAAATCTTTAAGAAATTGGCTGTTCGGCTCGGCAAGCTCTGTAATGCTGTTTTGGTAAACAAAATCAAAGCCGTTTTTACAAAAATTGTAGTTGTCCTCTACCCCAAAGTTGCGGGCGTAATGTGAGGATAAGGTGGCGAGAAATGGCGCGTCATGTTTTTTGTGCGTGCGTACAATTTCATCCAGCTTGGTTTTAAATTCATCAAAATGCTCAGCCTTGTAGGTGCAATACAAGGCGCGCTCTTGCCAATCATCTAGGCGTGAGCGCTCAAAGTAAGCAACTGCCTCATCGTGGCGATTGGCTAGATACAAAAACTCACCCATATTGTAATTGGCGCCAGCGTGTTCAGGGTTGAGCTGAAGGGTATCCAAATAGCTTTTTACCGCATCTTCCATATTGCCTTGATCACGCAAGCATTCACCTAGGTAATTATGGGCATCGGCATAATTAGGAAACATCCGAATCGCATGCTTAAAATGCTGAATGGCGTCATCCAGTTTGCCTTGATCACGTAACGCGGTGCCCATGTTGAAATGGCCGCGCGCATCTTCATTAATATTCAGTGCGGTCTGGTAGTTCTGAATCGCATCTTCTAATAACCCTTGTTTTTGCAAGAGTGCGCCTAAGTTGCCATAGGCTTCAAAGAAGTTAGGCTGCAGTGCAATCGCCTGCTGATAATGCTGGCTAGCCGTTTGTATCTCGCCGGTATTGGCGAGGGCTATGCCTAAATTGAAATGCAGGTCTGGCGTATTGGGCTGGATAGATAGCGCTTTTTTATAGCTCTCAATTGCCGCTTGCGGCTTAGATAAACTATCTTGAGCGATGCCTAAAATCTGGTACAGGATAAATGTATGAGGGTAGCGTTTCACCAGCTTGTTTGCAGCCTGTTCAGCCTCGGCCATTTTGCCTGAGTTGAATAAATGCAGAACTGGCTGCATTTCTGCCTGACTGGGTTGAGGGGTGAAAGGTGCTTGCTTTGCCATCATTTGTCCTAATCTGTATCAAATTCTGTATTGCGTTCAGATTGCTTTGTTTATTATTCGTCCTGTTGCTGTAGGCGCATTGCTAATCTGCGTAAAAATTTCATGGCGACTCTAGGCTCGTCCAGCAGTAATGTTTCAATATTATCTGTGCTCATTGTAATGATTTCTACCTGGCTTGAGGCTGCTTTTGCTTCGGCAACGGTCGGCGTGTTGGATAGCATTGCGATTTCACCAAAATACTCACCGGCATGCACAGTGCGTAATACTTTGCCGTATTTAATAATATGCACCACGCCCGAAACTAGGTAATAGAGGCGATCGGTGGCTTCGCCATGCTGAAAGATGGTCTCACTTTGCGCATATACCTTGCCATAGCGCTGCATCAGCTTCGTTACATAGTGCGATTGTGTGGTGATGTGATGCTCTAATGGTTCGTCAAACAGCCCTTTTAGCAGCAAAACATCTTTTTTTCTTAAAGTAGCTATCAGCTCCGTACCGAGTAAAAACACAGCAAAGTTCACATACAGCCAAGTAATGGAGATGAACAGGTTTTTCATGCTGCCAAAAATCGAACTATATGATTCGTTCATTGATAGAAATAAGGTAAAGGCTGGGCGCATGAGCAGCCAGAGTATGGCCGTGAATAAGGCGCCGATGAAGATGTGCTTAATATATAAACGCGCAGGAAAGAACACAAAGTAAAAGGCGCTGATGAGTAGTGTGGTTAAGCCTAAGGAAGTTAACGTCGTGAACACTTCGTTGTGTATGAAATGGTTGCTGGCACCTACGAAGATAATCACCTTCTCCAGCATCAGGCCGGCAAAAGTAAATAAAAAGAAGAGCAGTAACATGCCGATAATGGCAAAAATATCTTTGATCTTTCTCTTAACAAACGAAGGTGCCTCCACCAAGCTCGCTATGCTGTAGAAAGCGGCGCGCATTGCGCTAGCCAGTGGGGTCACGGTCCAAAGTAGTATAAATAGGCCGAGTGCGCCCCATGCCACTTGGTGTTTGGCCGTACTGTAAACCTCGGTCATGATGGCGTTGCTGAATTGCGGAACTAAATTGCTGGTAATAATCGCCAGTTTAACTATGGCGTAGTCAGAGCTGAAAATAAGCTGGCTCAATAGAAAGAACATGAGAAGCACTAAAGGAATCAATGCAAACATCGCATAAAAAGATAAAGATGCCGATAACCCCAATGCATTGTGCCGCTGAAACGCCTTAAACATCTCGTGAAACACAAATAGCGGTGTGTTATAGCGCTGGTTAGCGTAAACCTCACCAGGCATATTAATCGCTTTACGTAAGTTGTCGCGTATCGCTAAATTTGGTTTTGGGCTGAAAGTGATTTTCTTCATGCTGTGTTGAGCCAAATCCTGATGGATCGGCATGACGCTTAATTTTCCATATGCAGGCACTACGGTACAGTAAGCTTGGCGTACCGATATTTAAGAAAGTATAAGCCAAATATCCAGTAAGAATCTTAGCACTACTTTCTTATATGATTGACTGATTAATCTAAATTTTTAAATTTCTCAGTCGCGGCGATTAAGGCTGAAGTGGTGCCAGCCTCCATAGCCGAATGCCCGGCATCATCCACAAAGTGCAACTCCGCGTGCGGCATTGCGCGTTTTAGTTCCCATGCGGTAATCGGTGGGCACACCATGTCGTAGCGCCCTTGCACGATAATGGTCGGCACTTGTGCTAGTTTTTCTGTTACCTCTGCCAGTAGGTCGCGTTGGCCAAGAAAACATTGCTGCTGTATATAGTGTATTTGCACCCTGGCGCGAGCCAATTCTACCGGGCCGTCTACCTCTTGCTCGCTGGCTGGCCTTGGTAACAAAGTCATGATGCTGCTCTCAAACTGGTTCCATTGAATGGCCGCTGGAATGCTAACGGCATTATCGTCCGAGAAAATAAGCTTTTGGTAAGCATTGATGGGGCTGGCTTTTGCCTCCGCTGGTAAGTAATCACATAACACTTCCCATGGCTCAGGGTAAAAAGCCTTCACATCGTTTAAAAACCAATCTAACTCGCTGCTACGGCTTAAAAAGATGCCACGTAGAATCAGGCCGGTGACATGTTGTGTGTGTGCCAGGGCATAAGCAATGCCTAGTGTGCTGCCCCATGAGCCGCCAAATACCAGCCACCTGTCAATGCCAAGATGGGTGCGAATTAGGTCGATGTCATGCACTAAATCATCAATGGTGTTGTTTCTGGTTTCACCTAAAGGTTTGCTGCGCCCACAGCCACGTTGGTCCAGCAAGATGATGCGGTAATGTTCAGGGTCAAAAAAACGTCGCTGTGCCGGATTGCAGCCACTACCAGGGCCGCCATGTAAAAACACCACGGGGGTGCCTTCCGGATTGCCGCAAACCTCATAATAGATCTCATGCAAATCATCCACTTTAATCATACATTCTTTAAATGTATCAAGCTCTGGATACAACTTGTAAATATTGGTCTGCATGCGAGGTAATTCTCTTTCTATTTGATTTTAAATGATTTTTTATTGCTCAATCGTGCACGGGTTTACTGTTGTTACGTGCGCGAAACAGGTAATTTTTAACATGTTAAGTTAATTGTAAATAAATTGTAAACAATGTATTGCAATTCATGATTCACTGGTTTATAGTTCTGTTCAAGCACATTAAGTGTGCTACAAATAGATTCATAAAGGCTAGTAAAAATTTTGAGGAACATCAAAAATTTATTAGTTTAGTTATGAATCTATTTATTTAAACCTTAGTAGTTTAACTTTGGAGATTAATATGCAAATCAACAAAATCAAGTTAGCACTTGGCTTGGTAGCAGGTATGGCGATGCCTTTGATCGCATCAGCAGCTGCTGATCAAGAAGCGGCAATGAAAGACGCGAACAACTGGGCTCACCCACGTGGTCAGCACAACAACAACGGCTACAGCGCTTTGTCACAAGTGAACAAAGGCAACGTTAAAAATCTTAAAGCAGCTTGGACATTCGCTACTGGTGTAAACCGTGGTCACGAAGGTTCACCAATCGTTGTTGGTAACATGATGTATGTACATACAGCATTCCCAAACAACGTATACGCATTAGACCTAGACAACAATCAAAAAATCGTTTGGTCATACTTCCCTAAACAAGATCCATCAGTACAAGCTGTATTGTGCTGTGACAACGTTTCACGTGGTCTTGGCTTCGGCGACGGTAAAATCTACCTACAACAAAACGATGGCAACTTAGTAGCTTTAGACGCTAAAACTGGTGCTAAAGTATGGTCAACATTGATCAACGATCCAAAAGTTGGCGCTACTAACACTAACGCTCCACACGTAATCAAAGACAAAGTATTGACAGGTTGTTCAGGTGCTGAGT
Organism: Methylotenera mobilis JLW8; assembly: GCF_000023705.1. NCBI lineage: Bacteria > Pseudomonadati > Pseudomonadota > Betaproteobacteria > Nitrosomonadales > Methylophilaceae > Methylotenera > Methylotenera mobilis. Next base: position 2,230,228 of record NC_012968.1, on the reverse strand, counting down.
TCGGCGTACGTTGCTTTATCGCAGCATACAACGCTAAAGACGGTTCTTTAGCATGGAAAGCATACTCAACAGGTCCTGACTCTGAAGTGTTGATCGGTGCAGACTTCAACAAAGAAACTCCTGAATACAGTGCATTGTCAGTTTACCAAGACGTAAACGGCGGCAACAAAGAAGGCGGTTCTTTCAAAAAATTACCTAACGACCAAATCAAATTTGGCGAAAAAGATCTAGGTACACGTACATGGTTGAAACCACAAGCAGTTAAAGATGGTTGGCAACATGGTGGTGGCTCTGTATGGGGCTGGTGGCCATATGATGCACGTACAAACTTAGTTTACTACGGTACAGGTAACCCTTCTGTTTGGAACCCAGACGTACGTCCAGGCGACAACAAATGGTCTATGACTGTATTCGCACGTGACTTAGACACTGGCGTTGCAAAATGGGGTATGCAAATGACTCCACATGACGAGTGGGACTACGACGGTATCAACGAAGTAATCTTGTTCGACAAAGGTGGCAAAACATACGCTTGGCACCATGACCGTAACGGCTTCGCTTACACATGGAATGCACACAACGGTAAATTACAAGCTGCTCAAAAAGTTCACCCATTCGTAAACTGGGCAACTGATGTTGACATGAAAACTGGTGTACCAAACAAATTGGCATCAGCTTCTACTCACCAAGACTACAACGCTAAAGGCGTATGTCCAGCTGCATTGGGTACTAAAGACCAACAACCAGCTGCATACTCACCAAAAACTGGCTTAGTATATTCTCCATTGAACCACGTATGTATGACATACGAGCCAGTTGAGTCTAAATACGTTGCTGGTCAACCATGGGTTGGTGCAACATTAACAATGTTCCCAGGTCCAGACGGTGTGATGGGTGGCTTCGGTGCTTATGACCCAATGACCAACAAAAAAGTATGGTACAACAAAGAGAAATTCTCAGCTTGGGGTGGTGCTTTAACTACTGCAACTGACCTAGTGTTCTACGGTACTTTAGATCGTTGGTTCAAAGCTGTTGATGCTAAATCAGGTAAAGAACTTTGGAAATTCCAAGTTGGTTCTGGCGTGATTGGTAACGCATTCACATACGGTAACAAAGGTAAACAATACGTTGGCGTGCTATCAGGTATCGGTGGCTGGGCTGGTGTTGCGATGAACCTTGGTATGACTACTCCAACAGACGCTTTAGGTGCTGCTGGTGGTTATGCTGAACTAGTTAAATACAACGCTGCTCCTGGCGGCGGTGCATTGAACGTATTCAGCCTATAATTGATTGTTGAAAAACAAGAAAATTATTAGCTAATATCGTAAGCTAGTATCAAAAGTTGTAACTAAAACACCCCGATTCGTCGGGGTGTTTTTTATTGGGCGCTTGTTGCGTGTAGCCCAATTGCTAAATCTAGATAAGGTAAGTTTACAGCGATAAATGCTTAGTGAATTGATGTTGAAAAATAGCCAATATTTAAGCCAGATTCATGAAAATCTGCTGTTTCATACATAGGCTATCCTGTATAGTCGTATGTCGGTTTTGAAGGTTTGAATAGGTAGAACTTTTGATTAAGTAACTACTCTATTACTTAGCGCGGTGAAGTAAGAGCCGCATTTTTATGATAAGGAATAAAAATGTTTAAAAGAATGCAATTGCTTGGTCTTTTTATGGGTTTTCTTGCAATAGGCAGTGTGCAAGCTGAGGATGTTTACTCTTCAGGCAGGGCTGGTGAAGTGCAGCGTGTGGATGATGGTACAGAGTTTAGAGTCTGTGCAGACCAAGATAACTTACCCTATTCAAATAAGAATCTAGAAGGGTTTGAAAATAAAATTGCTGAAGTATTAGCGAACGATTTGAACAAGAAACTAGCGTTTACGTTTTGGTACGACCGCATGGGTTTCATTAGAAATACGTTGAGTGCGAAAAAATGTGATGTGATTATGGGTACTACCTCAGATTACGATGCATTAAGAACATCAAAACCTTATTACCGTGCAGGTCATGTATTCGTGTATAAAAAAAGCAGCGGTATGAAAATTACCGGCTGGGATAGTCCAGATCTTAAAAAAGCAACCATTGGTATCGTAGGCCAAAGCCCTGCAACCATTGCGTTAAATGATTACGGCCTAATGCCTAATGCTAGACCATATCGCATGCAGCGCGACCTTAACTTACCACCAAGTTATTTAATTGATGACTTGCTTGCTGGCGATATTGATGTCGCCATTATGTGGGGTCCAATCGGTGGATATTTCGCTAAACAATCAAAAGAGCCGTTAGAAGTTGTGATGGTACCTGATTATGAGATGGTGAATGCTAAAGGTAAAACTAACTGGAATATTTCAGTTGGTGTGCGTAAAGCTGATAAAGAGCGTATGGCGATGATCGATGCCGCATTGGAAAGAAACAAAGATAAAATTAACAAAATTTTAGATGATTATGGTATTCCGCATATGCCTGTTGTTGAAGGCGATAGCATCATGAAAGTTTATCGTAAAGGAAAAGAAGTTAATAAAGAAACTCGCGGTGACGCAATCCCAAAAACAGAGTAAAATGTGCGCTTATTTTGCGTTGTTCAGTCAACCGATATATAAATACCTACGTTGAATGACTATACGTTGAAGAGTGCGCTTAGCATGATTAGGACGTAACTCATTTTATGTGAATTAAAATTAGGAGATAACATGTTAGGCAATAAAACTTTAGCGTCAACATTATTAGTTTCTATGTTGGCATTAACAGGTTTGGTATCTGTAAATGTGCAAGCAGCAGATATCAACCTAGTAGCAACGCAAGATGGCTCACCTTTAAATATTAAGAAAGAGTTATTCGATACACCAGCTGCAAAAGAGTTCTTAGCAACTGGTAAAAACCCATACATCGGTAATGAAGATGCAATTAAAGCAGGTAAGAAAAAATTCAACCTGTACTCATGTAACGCTTGTCATGGTGGTCACGGTGAAGGCGCTATTGCTCCAGGTTTAACTGGTGCTATCATGAAATATGCTAAAAATCTTACAAACAAAGGTATGTTTGAAACGATTTGGCATGGTACTAATGGTGGTATGGGTGCTAAAGGTTTAGGTTTGATGGTGCCGGAAGATCCAACTGAAGGTTTGAAACCTGATGATTTGTTGAAAGTAATTGCTTGGATTCGTAGCAACAGCAAAATTACAGGCAACGAATAATTAATTGCTTTATGTTGTAGAAAAACGGTCGCCATTGCGACCGTTTTTTATTACGACTAAATGCGTTATTATTAAACTTTTCATAATTAATCGAGTGAATGATGAATAAACATTTATTTTTAGTAGCGCTCATTTCAATGCTGGCTGCATGTGGTCAAGGTTCTGGCTCTAAAAGTGCAGATGGCAGTGCTTCTGCAGGTTCAGATGTAAAGATGATTGATTTGGTAACAACTCAAGATGGTTCGGCGCTAAAAATTGACGCTAAGCTATTTGATACACCGGCTGCAAAAGAGTTTATTGCAACAGGTAAAAACCCGTATATTGGTGTTGAGGCTGAAATTCAAGCAGGTAAAAAGAAGTTTAACTTATATTCATGCGTAGCCTGTCATGGCGGCCGTGCTGAAGGTGCTGTGGGCCCAAGCCTGCAGGGACCTAACTTCAAATATGCAAAAAATGCGACCAACAAAGGTATGTTTGAAACCATCTGGCATGGTACTAATGGCGGGATGGGCGCAAAAGGTTTTGGCTTAATGCAAGCTGATCCACCTGATGGTTTAAAACCAGATGAAGTATTAAAAGTTATTGCATGGATTCGTAGCAATTCAGCAATCACTGGAAACGAGTAAGTGATTTAAAAATAGAAAACGCTTACTGATGCTCAGTAAGCGTTTTTTTATTTTCAGAATTTAATAATAGTGTGTGCAGGGAGTGCAAAATGGGTAAAGCGGAAGCAGAGCAACTGCATCAAATCGTCATTGTAGGTGGTGGGGCTGGTGGTTTAGAGTTGGCCACTAAACTAGGTGATAGTTTGGGGCGTAAAGGTAAGGCAGAGATTACTTTGATTGATAAATCAAAGACACATGTCTGGAAACCGCTGCTACATGAAATTGCTGCAGGTAGTATGAACCCAGAAAAACATGAGCTGGTGTATTTGGCGCAAGCCCATTGGCATCACTTTAAGTTCCGTCTTGGCAGTATGGATAGTCTGGATAGAGCTAAAAAAGAAATCTCAATTGCACCGAACTATGATGAAGACGGTGTTGAGGTTATCCCTCGCCGCACCATTAAATACGATACTTTAGTGATTGCCGTCGGAAGTACCACCAACGATTTTGGCGTTAAGGGTGCGCGTGAGCATTCTATCGCTCTAGATACGCAGGATCAGGCAGAAAAATTCCACCGCCGCTTGCACAATGCCTTGCTGCGAGCACAAACACAGGCTGATCCGGTGCAGGCGGGGCAGCTGGAAGTGGTTATCGTGGGTGCCGGTGCTACCGGCGTGGAGCTCTCTGCTGAGCTGCATAACACGACGCGTGAGTTGGCAGCTTACGGACTGGACAAGATTGACCCTGACCGTGATGTACATATTTCACTTATAGAGGCGAGTGAACGCGTACTGCCTGCGCTCCCAAGCAAGCTATCTAACTCTGTGGATCTTGAGCTGAGAAAGCTGCGCGTGCACTTATACATGGGTGAGCGTGTGACAGAGGTGACAAGCAAGGGGGTGCAAACCCATAGCGGTCGCTTTATTCCATCTGCACTCGTGGTTTGGGCGGCTGGCATTAAAGCACCTGATTTTCTACGCGAGATTAATGGCTTGGAAACCAACCGTATTAATCAGCTGCTGGTTAAACCTACGCTACAAACAACATTAGACGACAATGTCTTTGCATTCGGAGATTGTGCAGCATGTCCATGGGTTGGACATGGTGAGAACATTACAGTGCCGCCACGTGCGCAGTCTGCACATCAGCAGGCGAGCATGTTGGTAAAATCATTAAAACAGCGCGTTGCTGGTAAGACAGACCTACCTGAGTTTAAGTACAGAGATTATGGCTCATTAGTTAACCTAGGCAGCTATACCACCGTAGGTAATTTGATGGGGGCGTTGTCAGGTAGTAGTTTATTCATTGAGGGCTTAATCGCACGCACCATGTACCAATCACTGTACAAGTTACATTTGATGGCGTTACATGGTTTTTGGAGCATGGCGCTACAAACCTTGGCCAGAATGATTGCAAAACGTACTGAGTCACATGTGAAGCTGCATTAATCAATACTGAGCCTGATACAAAGGGCGCATCAATAAACCACTATATGGTTTGTTGATGCGCCCTTTGTTGTTTGTAGTGTATTGCTTCTGGATTGATTGCAGGTGAGGGAACCTGACCTGCGTGTAGCAGGCAGTAGCGGATACGAATGCAGGGAGAGCTGCTAAGTACAACTGCTAAGTACAACTGCTAAGTACAACTGCATAGCACCTCGTGTTTGCCTGCATTACAAGACGCTACATGTACGTGCTGAGCAAAGCTAGTTGAGGTATCTGTAGCGCCTGTGTATAAACGTCATGCATAGGCTTACAAATACGCCAAATACAATCACGATGGTATTGATAGGTAGCTCAGCTTTTACCATGAGTAAGTAGGCGCCCAACATCAACAGAATGCCGATATGCTCGTTGAAATTCTGTACGGCAATAGAGTGTCCTGCACCGATTAACTCATGCCCACGGTGCTGTAATAGTGCATTTAATGGCACGACAAAGAAGCCCGCAAGTGCGCCGATAATAAATAGCAAGACAACTGCGAGCTGCCAATGTTGTACAAATGCCATGATAATCACCAGAACGCCCATCACTATACCTGCTGGTAAGACCTTGGTGGACTCTTCTAGCTTGATATAACTAGCAGCAACAACAGAGCCTGCCGCAATGCCTACCGCCAGGATTGCCATTAGTTGCGTTGCTTGTTCTAGGCCAAAATGCAGCGTGCTTGCTGCCCAAGCAATCACAACTAGACGCAGTGTGGCGCCTGCACCCCAGAATAACGTGGTGACGGCCAATGACACTTGCCCGCGGGTGTCTGTCCATAACGCTTTAAATGACTGCCAGAAATCGTAAAGCATAAACGCTGGGTTCTTTTTCGGCAGTTTGTGATCAATCGGTAGTTTAGGGATGTAAATGTTGAATATCGCAGCCACCAAGTACAGCAAGGTGATGAAAATCATCGCGAAGTAAGGGTCATGGCTGGCAAGGCTGCCGCCCAGCAATGCACCTAGAATAATGGCAATTACGGTAGAGCCTTCCATCCAGCCGTTGGCGCCGACCAATTTTTCGGGAGGCAGTAACTCGGTCAGAATGCCGTATTTTGCAGGTGAGTAGGCTGCCGCACCGATGCCTACAATGCCGTAAGCGTAGAGTGGCGGCATGCCCAGCAGCATGGCGAGGCTACCGATGAATTTAATGGCATTGGCAAGAAACATAACACGCCCCTTGGGTAAGGCGTCAGCAAATGATCCTACAAACGGGGCTAGTACGATGTAGGAAATCACGAAGAACTGCTGTAATAGGGGCGTGTGCCAATCTGGTGAGTGGATTTTAGCAAGCAGTGCAATCGCCGCAAAAAGCAGAGCATTGTCGGCAAGGGCAGATAAAAACTGCGCTGTGAGTAAGGTATAAAAGCCTTTACACATCCGCATTAGAAGTCACCCATGATAAAACAGCACTGCTTGTTGAGCTTATTACACATAATTGAACCTATAAAATTTCCGCTGCAAAGTCGGCCAGACGCGAGCGCTCACCACGCTGTAGTGTGATGTGCCCGTTATGGTTCCAGCCTTTAAAGCGGTCTACCACATAAGTAAGCCCGGAGCTGCCTTCTGTTAAGTAAGGGGTATCGATTTGTGCGATATTACCCAAACAAACGACTTTTGTGCCAGGCCCCGCACGGGTGATTAGAGTTTTCATTTGTTTAGGCGTGAGGTTTTGCGCTTCATCAATAATTAAAAACTTATTTAAGAAAGTGCGGCCACGCATAAAGTTTAATGATTTAATTTTAATGCGCGTACGAATCAAATCTTGGGTTGCAGCACGACCCCAATCTCCGGCTTCCTCATCGCTTTTATTCAGTACATCTAAGTTATCTTCTAGCGCACCCATCCATGGCGTCATTTTCTCTTCTTCCGTGCCAGGTAAAAAGCCGATGTCTTCACCGACTGGTACCGTTACGCGCGTCATGATGATTTCTGAATAAATTTTCTTATCCAGCACCTGAGTCAGCGCGGCTGCTAATGTTAACAGTGTTTTGCCCGTGCCGGCTTGCCCCAGTAAAGAAACAAAGTCTATTTCCGGATCCATCAGTAGGTTTAAGGCGAAGTTCTGCTCACGGTTACGTGCCGTGATACCCCATACATTATGTTTGGGGATTAAATGGTCTTTGACCACTTCGAGTACTGCCGTGTCCTTCTCTAGGCTGCGCACAATAGCATGGAATGGCTTCTCAAACTCGTAATAAACAAACTCGTTGACTAAAAAAGTTTTGCATAGCGGGCCAGTGAGTCGGTAAAACATGCGGCCAGACTCTTGCCAGGACTCCATCGCCTTGCTGTGATTGTCCCAGAAATCAGCAGGCAGCTCCTTCATGCCGCTATAGAGTACGTCGGTATCTTCTAATACTTTGTCGTTAAAGTAATCTTCGGCCAGCACGCCCATAGCGCGCGCTTTAATACGGATGTTAATGTCTTTGCTGACGAGGATGACTTGACGGTTGACGTGTTGTTTTTGCAGACACAGCACCACACTGATGATTTGATTGTCAGCTTTGCTGCCGGCTAGCCCAGGTAAATCTAGGTGTAGTTGTGTTGTTTGTAAGAATAAACGGCCGGTAGCTTGTTTGTTACCGTTACGAGATAGCGCACAGCCTAGTTCCAGGTTGGTTAGATCTGAACTGACGATGTCTTCTAGGTTACGGCTAACTTGGCGTGCGTTGCGGGCAACTTCAGTAAGACCCTTTTTGTTATTGTCTAACTCTTCTAGCGTGACCATCGGTAGGTAGATGTCGTGCTCTTCAAATCTGAATAGTGAAGAGGGGTCATGCATGAGTACATTCGTATCAAGAACAAATAGTTTGGATATACCAGTATCTTTTTTAGACATAAAAGACTTTCTAATAAGTGATGAATGTAATGGAGTTAAATTAAAAAATTACTGACTGCATACTACGTTGAGTTACTGCTATTCCCTGTAATGATTCTATTAATACAAATTTCTAACCCTAGTTTTGTTCATCTCTCGTATTGCCCATTCTTCAGTTTTACCCCCTAGTTTTTCCAATCCCGATTGGGTGATCACTAACAACTATAATGAGTTGATAAAGCTTAGCACCTCTGCGGCATGACCATCTACCTTTACGCCGCGCCACTCTTTAATTAAAGTGCCATTAGCGTCAATAATAAAGGTGCTACGTTCAATCCCCCTTACCTGTTTGCCGTACATGTTCTTCATTTTGATAACATTAAACAGCGTACAGGCAGCCTCTTCAGTATCGGCTAACAGTTCGAAAGGGAAGCTGAATTTGGCTTTAAAATTCTCGTGCGATTTCAAGCTGTCGCGTGAAATGCCGAAAATCTCTGTATTTTTAGCCTGAAACTCTGCATAAGCATCTCTGAACTGCATGCCCTGAGTGGTACATCCTGGCGTAGAGTCTTTGGGATAAAAGTAAAGCACGAGGTATTTACCCGAATAGTATGAGCGCTGGAATGTTTTTCCGCTGGTTGCAGGTAGTTGGAAATCAGGTACGGTTTGATTAAGCATAAGAAAATTGATCGCTGATATAGTACTTAGCTCCATTGTTGATAAAAAGCCTCATTAAGGCAAGTCTATACAGCAAGTAAATGCTAATAATTTTGAAAAATATTGATTCTGGCTCACTGCTGCTAATCAGAGTTAGTGTTGACTGAGTATTATGCTGAACTAAATTTGCACGGCGTTAGTTAGCTAATCGCGTGATGAGTGCTGAGCACTCTAGGCAGGGTAATGGTAATCATGGTGCCGCCGCCTAGCCTTGAGGCAAATTGTAGGCTACCCCCTAATGCATCGCATACCTTGAATGCAAATGGAATGCCGATGCCGGTGCCAAAGCGTTTGGTGGTTGGCGCGCTCATGGCGCTGGGGTCTGGTGTAAACGGCATGCCGCTACCGCGATCCATCAAACGTAAATCAAACGCATCTTGTGTGATTCTGCACACGATTTCTACAGGGGAGTTTTTGGCTGAGGCGTCAATTGCATTTAGCAGCAGATTGTAGATGACTTGTTCTAACAAGTGGTGATCGGTAAATATTTGATCGTTACGCACAGCGCTAGCTTTAGGCCAGTCGGGCAGTTTTAGCTGGATGGATTTTTCCGAAATTTTTTGTTGTAACGGGCTGAGGGCGCCATTCACAATTTCGCGCATATTGGTGTAAGTGGGCTGAGGTTGCAGTGGATGTAAATAAGCCAGCAGTGCCCCAGTCCAGCGCTCTAGCCTATCCACGGTGTTGATAATGCCGTCAATCGACTCTTGCGTCTCTGCATTGTTGTTAGGGTCGTCCATCACTTGCGCCGTGGCGCGTATGCTGGCTAGCGGGTTACGAATGTTATGGGCCAGCATCGGTACCAGCAAGCCTTGCGCGGCTTGTTTTTCGGTACGAATCAGGTTTTCCTGGCTATTTAATAATTTATCCGCCATTTCGTTCACGGCTTTGGAGAGCGAGGCTAGCTCTTCAATGTTTTCATCGGGGGCTTTGTGTGTCAGGTTGCCAGCACTGATTTCAGTGGTGGCATGTAATACGCCTTCAATTGGCCGCACGATGGAGCGCTTGAGAAACACGCGTGAGAACACTAAAAGCAGAATGGCGAGTGCGAGAGGGGTAAATAGCAAGTAATTGGATTTATGTTTGCTGTTTTTAAGCTGATTGTCTAATTCAGTTTGCTTCTGGTTCAGCAACTGTTCTGTGCTTGCCAGTAACGATTCGTAGCGGTTAAAGATGCCAGCTTCCAAGTCTGTATTCAGTATTTTTTTAAGGTCGGCGCGGTTCAGGTGCGAATCTTGATCAAAGAGTGTTGATGTCTCCGCCACAAACGCGCGATAGCCAGCATGCAGGTCATGAATGGCAGCTTTTTCTGCCTCGCCTACTGCTAGGCGCTGCAATTGTTGGAAATGATTTTCTACTGAAAGGGTAAATTGGTTGTATTCAGTCCGCGCTTCTGGGTCGTCTAGAAAGTAAGCATCAAACAGCTCTTTGAGCTGGCGGTATAAGTCACCGCGTGTTTGCTGTACTTCCTGTACCAGTGAGTTGATGCGGTTGGATTCTTGGCTGGACTGGTCTTGGAGCTGGATCCCAATCGCGCCAATCGATGCGACTAAAAAAATGAGCAGGATAAACGCTAGCTCGTGAATGAGCAAAAGGTCTTTAAGGGAGGTCTTTTTTTTAGCCACAGCAATAATTTTGGTGATTATTCGAGCTTGAACGGGACCGGAATCACAATGGTGAAATTACTGTTGCGCAGTGCCTCTGGAGGTGTCGGGAATGGTACGGCTTTTTCTACCATTTCCAGTGCCTGTTTATCCAACACCTCATAGCCGCTAGATTGTGTGATTTTCTTTGACTTCAGCTTGCCGCTGCCATCCAGCTCTAGTTCTACGATGGCTTCGCCCTGCCAGCCACGCATTTGTGCAATTTTGGGGTACTTCTTATGTTTGCTGATAGCGTTCCACAGTGAGTTGCCGTAGCGCCCAGTGGCATTGTCAATGTCAGCCTGACTCGGCATTGGTGGCGCTTCTTTGACAGGTTCGGCGACCGGCGGAGTGTGGGTTGGCGCTGTGCGCTCAGGTGCAGGCTTCACTGCAATCACCTCTGGTGCTGCCGTGATGATAGGGGTTTCAGGGATAGGTCTGGTTTCTTGAACGATAGGGCTAGGTGTTTGCTTAACAACCGGTTTAGGCAATGGCTTGGGGATGGCTTTGGTTTGTGGTTCGACCACTTCAGCAGGTGGCTGTACTGGTTGTGGTGGCGGTGCAGGTGGCGCAGCTTGTTTCACCAGTTGGATTTCCAGCACTTCAGGCATTTTTACCGCATCAAAATGAATGTTGGGGATAATCAGCACGAGCAAACCATGCAGCAGTATGGAGCAAACAATCGCCCATACGATGGTGTTATCCCACTGTGAGGAGGGGTGTGTTGCCGCGGAGTTCAAAGAAAATAGACCTGATTGAGAGACGGTTATTTAAAAATGACGCGAAATTATACAACAAGCAGTTCTGATTGCTAGGTTGTCGGTTTGGCGGATTACGCTGCGCTGGTTGCTCATCTCATGCATGATTATTTAACACTCACTAAACTCAATTAAGTATGACGTTATAAATATGAAGCTAGATAATACCATCTAGCACCTGAACTTGAACTGTTGCACCAGCCTCCAGATTGCCAACGGTGTCATCTAACACAATAAAGCAGTTGGCTAGCGACATGGAGCTTAATAGCGCCGAGCCTTGTGCACCGGTCGGTTTTACGCGCCATACGCCGTCAGCGTCGGTGAATAATAGTCCGCGCTGGAACTCGGTGCGTCCTGTCAGCTTTTTAATTGCTTGTGTGCACTGTACTTGAAACATGGGCAATGGTACAGGGGTGGATTGCCCCATTAGCCTTAACAAGGCATCGCGTACAAATTGGTAAAACGTTACCATCACCGCCACTGGGTTGCCAGGTAGGCCGAAATAGTGAGCATTGCCAACCTTGCCATAAGCGAGTGGCCTGCCCGGCTTCATGGATACTTTCCAGAACATGACCTGGCCATGTTTGGTGAGTAGTTGTTTCATATAGTCAGCTTCGCCCACAGAAACACCACCGCTGGTGATCACTACATCAGCCTGTTGCGCTGCGTTAAGCAGTGTGGCTTCCAGTAGTATCGGGTCATCTGCAATTGCGCCCATGTCGATGATCTCTACGCCTAACCTAGTGAGCATGCCAAATAGCGTATAACGGTTGCTGTCGTAAACCTGTCCGATGCTAAGGGGTTGTCCTATGCTGACCAACTCATCTCCGGTAGAGAAGAAGGCTACTTTTAATTTGCGGTAAGCTTGTACCTCTGCAATGCCTAATGATGCGATTAAGCCTAAATCGGCGGGGCGCATCAGGTGACCTTGGGCCAGCACGGTTTGCCCCAGTTTTAGATCTTCGCCAGCGTAGCGTACATTTGCCTGTGGCTTGGGCGCTTCGCTGATATTGATAAACTCGCCATCAGCAACGGTTCTCTCTTGCACTACCACGGTATCGGTGCCGGCTGGCATGGCAGCGCCGGTCATGATTCTGACGCATTCACCATCATGCACCGTGCCATCAAATGCTCTTCCGGCAAAGGCGGTGCCTATCACCTTGAGGCGCGATGTTGCAATGTCGCTGCCTTTCAAGGCGTAACCATCCATGGCTGAATTGTCGTAGTTGGGTACGTTAGCCGGTGAGGTGATGTCTGTTGCTAGTACACGGCCAAGGCTGTCACGCAACGCCAGTGTTTCCACTGTGGAAACTGGGTTTAGAAATTGCCAAATAAACTCACGGGCTTTCGCTACGTGCATGGCATTAGGGTCATAATCATCCATGCAGCTAGGGTTGTTGGCTAAGTTCTGGAGAGAGGTGTCGCTGGTCATTTGTTTGTGGACTTGAGTTAAGTGTTGAGCGTTAATGGTGTAGTTTACTATGTTAAAAGCGGTTGTTTTAGCCTTGCGCGCAAATTACAGTGTGGTCTAAAGCGTGTCTGTGCTTTCGTTGCCGCGTTGTGCTAATTTTGACTCCAGTTTCGTAATATCATCCGGGCTGTTTAAGTTTTCAAAAGCGTCATTGTCGACACCAAAGTCTACTTCTATGTAGTGCTGATTTTTTTGCCATGCCTGCACTTTTTTGTGGCCTAGTGCTAAATAGCTATCAAGGCTAGGGAGTAATGTTTTTTTGCATAGGCAAAATACAGGGTGTTTGTTGGTGCCGCAGGTGGCCACGGCAATATCCGCATTAGCCTGCAGTAAGCCCGCTTGAAGCTTTTGTACCAAATCAGCCGGTAGTAATGGCGAGTCGCATGGTGCAAATAGTACTAAATCATGCGTGGCATGCTTAAGCCCAAGCTGCATACCGGCCAGTGGGCCTGCAAAATCTGTGATTTCATCTTGTAATACGCGGTAGCCTAGGCTGTTGTAATACGCCAGCTCGCGGTTGGCATTGATGATGATTTCATCGACCTGTGGTCTTAGTCTGGCAATTACATGTTGAATCATTGGCTTGGATTGGAATGGAACTAAGCCTTTATCGACACCGCCCATGCGAGTGGCTAGGCCGCCTGCCAGTATAAGTGCTGAAACTGGCACTTAGCCGCCGGTGTGTGACATGAATCTAACCACCGCAGGCTTAGCGCGCCGTAAATCGAAATCATGACCTTTCGGTTTAATCGACATACTGTTCAAGATGGCCTGAATCAATGGCTGATCATCATTAGGATGGTTGCGCAACAGTGGCATCAGATCCACTTTATCTTCTTGCCCTAAGCATAGGTATAACTCGCCTTTGCAGGTGATGCGCACGCGATTGCATGCTTCACAGAAGTTATGTGAATGCGGTGAAATAAAACCGATTTTAGTGTTGCTGTCGGCAACGCGCCAGTAGCGCGCAGGACCGCCCGTGTTGGTTGTGCTGGCAGTCAGTGCGTATTGGTTTTGCAGGGTTTTAAGGATTTCTGCATTGCTGACAAAGGTAGATTCCCGCGTATGGTCGACTTCGCCTAAGGGCATTTCTTCAATAAAGGAAATATCAATGGCTTGCTGAATGGCAAAGTCCACGAGCGCTTGTACTTCGTCATCATTGGTGCCGCGCATCAGCACCGTGTTCAGCTTAATATTGTCAAAGCCAGCTTGTTTTGCCGCTTGTATGCCGTGCAGCACTTTATCTAGTTCGCCAGTGCGGGTGATTTTTTTAAAGCGCTCGCTATTTAGGCTATCTAGACTGATGTTAATGCGCTTAACGCCAGCTTGCTTTAAGCTAGCAGCTTGTTTCTCTAATTGACTGCCGTTGGTAGTGAGCACTAGCTCTTTTAGCCTCTCAAGCTTGCCAACTTCTTCAAATAGCCATAGTGCATTTTTACGCACCAACGGTTCGCCACCGGTGATACGTACTTTGGTCACGCCTAGCTGTACGAACGCTTTTACCAAGCGCAGGCACTCTTCCAGGCTGAGTACTTCATCGCGCGGCAAAAACGTCATCTCTTCCGCCATACAGTAGGTGCATCTAAAATCGCAGCGGTCAGTGATAGACAGCCGAATATAGTCAACCTGACGGCCAAACTGGTCGATCAGCTTATCAGGGTAATTGGATGTTGGAGTAGGCACTTTTTCAGTCACGAGTTGTCATACCTGATGAGATTTTACATTTCATTAACAATTTACATCTATATTATAGTAGGATTGTGTATCGTCATTATAGTTGCTTTGGAGATATTAGCTTGCTTGATTCAAACACACCACTAGAAGATACGGATGCGGTAATTAGTCGCTTAATTGCCGAGCATCAACACCGCCCGGGCGCATTGATGCCTTTGCTGCATGCGATTCAAGATAATATCGGTTATGTGCCTGAGGCTGCCTACCCGCAGATATCTAAAGCACTGGCTTTGTCGGTCGCGGAAGTGCATGGCGTAGTTACATTTTACCACCACTTTAGAACTCACAAGCCCGGCCGTAATGTGATGCAGATTTGCCGTGCGGAGTCATGCCAGGCTATGGGCAGTGAGGCATTGGAAGCGCATGCAAAAAAATGCCTGAACATTGATTACCATCAAACCACTGCAGATGACGCTGTTACGCTTGAGGCTGTGTATTGCCTAGGTAACTGTGCATTATCACCTTCTGTGATGATGAACGATGAAATTTATGGCCGAGTGTCTCCATCCGATTTGGATGCATTGATTGCGGAGGCAAGAGCATGACCACCAAAATATATATTCCACGTGACTCAAGTGCTTTAGCTGTAGGTGCAGAGAAAGTGGCGGTTGCGATTGCCGCAGAAGCAAAAAGTCGTGGTTTGGATGTAGAGATTATCCGCAATGGTTCTCGTGGCCTGTACTGGCTGGAAACCTTGGTGGAAGTGTCGACTGCCAATGGGCGCGTAGCTTACGGCCCGGTGAAAGTTAATGATGTTCCATCCCTGTTTGATGCTGATTTTATCAATGCAAAACCACATACGCTGTGTTTGGGTTTAACCGAAGAAATTGATTGGCTCAAAAAGCAGCAGCGTTTAACGTTTGCGCGTGTAGGTGTGATTAACCCTGTATCGCTGGATGATTACATCGCGCACGATGGCTATCAAGGCCTGAAAAATGCACTCAAATTGAGTGGCGCTGACATTGTTAAAGCTGTCACTGACTCAGGCTTACGTGGTCGCGGCGGCGCAGCTTTTCCTACCGGTATCAAATGGAACACTGTGCTGGGCTGTGAATCAGAGCAGAAATACGTAGTATGTAATGCAGATGAGGGCGACTCAGGTACCTACTCAGATCGCATGATTATGGAAGGTGATCCATTCGTACTAATTGAGGGTATGACCATCGCCGGCGTGGCGGTAGGTGCTACACAAGGTTATATCTACTTACGCTCAGAGTATCCACACGCATTAGTAACTTTGAATCAGGCGATTGAGGTGGCGAACAAGGCTGGTTATTTGGGCGATAATCTTTTAGGTAGCGGTAAGGCTTTTCATCTGGAAGTGCGCCGCGCTGCGGGTGCCTATGTCTGTGGTGAAGAAACTTCGTTGCTGGAAAGCCTAGAAGGTAAACGCGGTCTAGTGCGTTTTAAACCGCCACTGCCAGCGATTGAAGGTCTATTCGGTAAACCAACCGTTGTAAACAATGTAATTTCACTAGCTTCCGTGCCGATTATTTTAGATAAAGGTGCGCAATATTATGCTGATTACGGCATGGGGCGTTCACGTGGCACCTTGCCTATTCAGCTTGCTGGTAACCTTAAGCATAACGGTTTAGTCGAGTTGGCGTTTGGTGCTACTTTGCGCGAGTTGTTATATGACTTTGGGGGGGGGGCTGCGAGCGGTAAGCCTATTCGTGCCGTGCAGGTCGGTGGGCCTTTAGGCGCATACCTGCCAGAGAGTCAGTTTGACACGCCTTTAGACTATGAAGCGTTTGCTAAGATATGGGCAGTGCTCGGTCACGGCGGTATTGTCGCCTTTGATGATACGGTAGATATGTCAAAAATGGCGCGTTATGCATTTGAGTTCTGTGCTGTGGAATCTTGTGGCAAATGTACGCCTTGCCGCATAGGCTCAACGCGTGGCGTTGAGGTCATTGATAAAATCAGATCAGGTAAAGATCATGCCAAGAATATCCAACTGGTGCGTGATTTAAGTGACACCATGCTAAACGGCTCATTATGCGCGTTAGGCGGCATGACCCCTTACCCTGTGCTGAGCGCACTGAATCATTTCCCGCAAGACTTTGGACTACCTGCCGAAACGCAGGCAGTTTAGGAGGCAACTATGGACGAAATTAAATACAACTCAAATATTGATTACGGTACTCCTAAAAGCGAAGCTGCTAAGCAAGTGACGCTGACGATAGATGACAGAGAAATTACAGTGCCTGATGGCGTATCTATTATGCATGCTGCTGCAGTAGCAGGTGTGATGGTGCCTAAACTATGTGCAACAGATAGTCTGGAGCCGTTTGGATCATGTCGTTTATGCTTGGTTGAAATCGAAGGCCGCCGTGGCTACCCCGCATCATGCACTACCCCGGTTGCTGATGGTCTGAAAGTCCGTACACAAACGCCAAAGCTTGCAGATATTCGTCGTGGCACAATGGAGTTGTACATTTCAGACCATCCCTTAGATTGCCTAACTTGCGCAACTAACGGTGATTGTGAGCTACAAGACATGGCTGGCGCGGTAGGTTTGCGTGAAGTGCGTTACGGTTATGACGGTGAAAACCATCTTAACTCTGCAAAAGACGAAACTAACCCATATTTCACGTTTGATCCTAGTAAATGTATCGTGTGTTCACGCTGCGTGCGTGCATGTGAAGAAACGCAGGGCACATTCGCACTGACCATCTCCGGACGTGGTTTTGAGTCTAAGGTTTCTGCCGGCAATAAAGACTTTTTAGATTCAGAATGCGTATCTTGCGGTGCTTGCGTGCAGGCTTGCCCAACGGCAACACTGATAGAAAAAACAGTCATCGAAGCCGGTACGCCCGAGCATAGCGTAACCACTACATGCGCATATTGCGGTG
Organism: Methylotenera mobilis JLW8; assembly: GCF_000023705.1. Classification (NCBI taxonomy): domain Bacteria; kingdom Pseudomonadati; phylum Pseudomonadota; class Betaproteobacteria; order Nitrosomonadales; family Methylophilaceae; genus Methylotenera; species Methylotenera mobilis. The sequence goes on along the minus strand of NC_012968.1, from coordinate 2,212,944 downwards.
TGGGTTGTAGCTTTGACGCGGAAATGAAGGGCGAGGAAGTGGTTCGTATGACGCCAACCAAGAATGGTGGCGCTAACCACGGACACTCCTGCGTAAAAGGCCGCTTCGCATGGGGTTATGCCACCCATAAAGACCGCATCACTACGCCTATGATTCGTAAAAGCATCAAAGACCCATGGCAGCAAGTGGGATGGGATGAGGCAATCAGCTATGCAGCGAGTGAGTTAACCCGTATTCAAAAACAATATGGCAGCGATGCAATCGGCGGAATTACGTCATCACGTTGCACCAACGAAGAGGTTTACGTCACACAAAAGTTGATTCGTGCCGTATTCGGCGTGAACAACGTGGATACGTGCGCACGAGTTTGCCACAGCCCGACCGGCTATGGCTTGAAACAAACGCTGGGTGAGTCTGCTGGTACGCAAACCTTTGATTCAGTGATGCATTCCGATGTAATTTTCATTATTGGTGCTAACCCAACAGACGGCCATCCGGTATTTGCATCACAAATGAAGCGTCGTTTACGTGAGGGGGCTAAACTCATTATTGCTGACCCACGTGAAATTGACTTGGTTGCTAATTCTCCACATATTCGTGCCGATTACCACCTTAAATTACGCCCAGGTACCAACGTTGCCTTAGTGTCAGCGCTGGCTCACGTGATTGTGACGGAGGGCTTGGTGCAGGAAGCGTTTGTAAAAGAGCGCTGCGAGTGGGATTCATTCGTAGAGTGGCGTGATTTTGTGGCTAAGCCAGAAAACTCACCAGAAGCGCTTGCAGCTGAATTGGGCGTGGATGCAGAAACGATGCGTGCGGCAGCCAGAATGTACGCCACAGGCGGCGATGCTGCAATTTACTATGGCCTCGGCGTTACCGAGCATAGTCAAGGCTCTACCACTGTGATGGGTATAGCCAACCTGGCAATGGCAACTGCGAATATTGGCCGTGAAGGTGTGGGTGTTAACCCATTACGCGGTCAAAACAATGTGCAAGGCTCATGCGATATGGGATCTATGCCGCATGAGTTTCCGGGTTACCGCCATGTAGCTGATGATGCGACACGTGCTTTATTTGAATCTGCTTGGGGCCGGTCACTAAGTAAAGAGCCCGGTTTGCGTATTCCCAATATGCTGGATGAGGCGAGCGAGGGTAACTTCAAGGGCTTGTACTGCGTAGGTGAAGATATTGTGCAATCAGACCCCAATACGCAGCACGTCACACACGCATTAGAAAACATGGAGTGTGTGATTGTTCAAGACTTATTCCTGAATGAAACGGCGATGTTTGCGCACGTGTTCTTCCCAGGTGCTTCATTCTTAGAGAAAAATGGTACATTTACCAATGCGGAACGCCGTATTTCACCTGTACGCAGAGTGATGCATCCTAAGAATGGTTATGAAGATTGGGAAGTGACGACCAAACTATCTGAGGCATTGGGCTACCCAATGCAATATAATCATGCATCAGAAATTATGGATGAAATTGCTGCCTTAACACCTACATTCCGTGGTGTAAGCTTCAAGAAACTGGATGAAATGGGTAGTGTGCAGTGGCCATGTGATGACGAGCATCCTGATGGCACGCCGATTATGCATATTGACGAGTTTGTGCGCGGAAAAGGTAAGTTCTTTGTGACGCGCTACGTGCCAAGCACAGAAAAAGTGAATGCTAAATTCCCATTGATTCTGACGACAGGCCGTATTTTGTCGCAGTACAATGTGGGAGCGCAGACACGTAGAACACATAACACTGCTTGGCATCCAGAAGATATCTTGGAAATTCATCCACATGACGCAGAAGAGCGCGGCATTAAAGAGGGTGACTGGGTTGGGATTGTGAGCCGTGCGGGTGAGACTGTGTTGCGCGCTAAAATTACAGAGCGCGTGCAAGTTGGCGTGGTTTACACCACGTTCCACCACCCTGAATCTGGTGCTAACGTGATTACCACCGATAACTCAGACTGGGCAACTAACTGCCCCGAGTTTAAGGTGACGGCAGTGCAGGTGTCACGTGTCAGTCAGTTATCTGATTGGCAGAAACACTACAAGAGCTTTAGTGAAGCACAAATTGCTTTTGCCGGTAAAAAGGCAGACGCAGCAAAAGTGAATTAGGAGTCAACGCTGTCTTTAATATTAGATGTATCCACCAGTCAGTTCGAGGTTACGCAGTGGCAGGATGGGAAATTGCAGACAGCCTCGGATTGTCTGGCAGAAGAAACGCCTATTGCCTTAGTGTATAACGGCGTTTCGCATGCTGTAATGTTGGCTACCGCGCAGGACCTGGAAGATTTTGCATTAGGTTTTTCGCTATCTGAAGGCATTATTGAGCAGGCAAGTGAACTCTATGATGTAGATGTTCAGGTGCGTAACAATGGTATTGAGTTGCACTGTGAGATAGCAACTGAGCGCTTTGTGCAGCTAAAAGAGAAGCGCCGCACCTTGGCGGGTAAGACTGGTTGCGGCTTATGTGGCTCCGAGAGTCTGGAGCAGGCGGTGCGCTATCCTGATCGCTTGTTGTCTCAGTCTGTATTCGCGGCAACAAGTATTCAACGCGCGTTACAGGCGATGCAGGCAACGCAGGTGCTGCAGCAGCAGACTGGTGCTACGCACGCCAGTGCGTATGTGTTGGCAGACGGCACCATCAGCATGGTGCGTGAGGATGTGGGCAGACATAATGCACTTGATAAGCTGGTAGGGGCGCTGGAGAAAAACCGCGTGAAAACCGGCTTGGCGAATGATGGTTTTATTATTACCACCAGCCGTGCCAGCTTCGAAATGGTGCAGAAAACAGCTAGGGCAGGCGTGAGTTTGCTTGTTGCTGTATCAGCACCTACCGGCTTAGCGGTGCGCGTAGCACAAGAATGTGGTTTGACGTTGTTAGGCTTTGCGCGTGAGAGCCGATATGTGGCTTATAGTCACGGTGAAAGAATTTTGAATCAATAAAAATAGAGAAGCTAAAGTCTATGGATATTAAACGTTTAATTTCGATGGCGAACCAGATCGGTGACTTTTATGAGTCTTATCCGAATCAGATCCAAGCGCAAGAGAATATTGCCAAGCATCTTAATAGCTTCTGGGCATTGCCTATGCGTAAGCAAATCGCAGAGTATGTAAATGTGCAGGGCGGCAACGGTTTGCACCAAGCGGTGCAAACGGCGATTAAATCGCACATACAGTTATAACTCCCATCCCTGTCTGCATCCACAATCGCAGACGTTGCTATACCAATCACATAGCTATATGTGATTGGTGAGCGTTTCTTACTAGATATTAATTGTCGCGGTGTTTATTCTCGAGATATTTGCTCTCAGATTAGCCCCGGATATAGCCCCACAAGTAAAGTAGACTTTAGTGCTGGCGCTGATACAGCCTAAAGCTTTCTTTTCTGTCAGCGGTACGTTTGCCGCGCCAAATTAAAGCCCATTCGTCACTGGGTTGCATTCTGGTCGTGCCGCGTTCATCTTGTATCAGGTAAAACTCGCAGCTAGCAGACTGCGGTGCATCCATAGGCTCTAGGTGTAGATTGGTGTAGTAGTTTAATAATACGCGTTGCGATTGGCCAATATTTAAGCTTTTGATGCATGCACTGTTGTTGCCAATGGCTTGCTGTAGCTGCGTAAAGGCCGGCTTGTAGCTCTTTGCGCTGTCAATCAATGGTAGCCATAAGGTCATCAGTAGGCCCCAGCCAAATGTCATGCCTACGGCCCAGTTGGTGACGGTGGCACGGTTGCTTTGGCGCACCCTGACGCAGGTAAATAACCAGATGCTGGTGATGATAACCGCGAGCACAAGGCTGATAATGCTAAAGTGCACGCTATCAGAGCCAGATAGAAACTGCATGCGCTCTTTAATTCTGCTCGGATAGCCTGTAGTCATGGCAAACCAACCTAACCAAATTAGAAAGCCGGCCAAGCCAAATAGACTGATGCCAAACCAGTTTAATGCAGATGCCGCGCCGCGCTTAAGGTGATCTACACTGCCGGCACCTAGTGCCACCAAGGGTAGGAGTAGGGTGAGCGCATTGATATCTTTGTTATCTGCGCCTGCGCCTAGCGCCGCTAAGCTAATCAAGAAAAATATAATAATGAGCTGAAATCTTGGTTTGCTCAGTAGTTGCATGCGGTGACGCCATAGACTCCAAAGTGCCAAAGGCAATGCTGGCCATGCATACCAGATTAATATCTTAAAAAAGTATGAAAAGTAGGATTGGTTAAAACTATGGAGTTCAGATTTAAGCCAGGCACTAAATAACTCTGGATAATATAGCGCAAAAGGTACTAGCCATAGCGCTACTAGCGGTAGTGCCGCTAACATTGCAGCACTGAAAAATATGGCAAAGCTCTTGGTGCGCCAATTCTTAAATAAGAGCGCTAATGATAATGCGGTGCCGGTTAAAATCAATGCTGGCAGCAGCCCCTTTGCTAAGAAGCCAACAGCAATGGCTGCGCCAAAGAGTAGGCTTGCACGCCACGGCCTGCGTTTTGATAGCGCTAGTGCGTAAAAACCGGTAGCTGTGCTGGTTAGCATAGCTATCTCAGTGTTGAGACTGTGTGCATTTAAAATAAGGCCGATGGTGCCTATCATAATAAATGTCGCGTAACGCCCTACGCCATGCGTCCAGAGCTCACGCCCGGTCATGCCCACCATGAGCAGGGTGATTGACATCCATAGCGCGTTAATCAGGCGTGCGCCATCATGGATATCAAATAGGTAGCTAAAAAGCTGGGCACTGCCCGCAGCCGATAAGTGATATAACGGCGGCAAATCTAATAGTGATTGGTTGACGGCTAACGGTGCAATGATATGGCCGTTGTCCAGAATATCTTTAATAATGCTAATACTAGTGGTTTCTAGCGGTTTCCAAGGCGCATGGCCAATCAGACCTAGAAAAATCCAGATAATAGATAAGAGGATTAGAAGCTGTGTTTTTGTGTTCTCACCGATGCGCGCGCGCGGTGTAGACATATTGCCTTGCCAGTCATGATCAAGTTGGAAGCGCATGTGGATTAGCTCGGGATCTGCATCATTGAAGTATGCCCATTTTATATGAGCAAGTGGTTCGTATAAACAACATACTAAAACAAAAGGCAGCCTAAGCTGCCTTTTGATAAACGATAATCTGCAAGCAGAGTCGTGATTGTTGAATTACATGCCGTATTTTTTACGGAATTTATCAACACGACCAGCAGTATCAAGAATCATTTGTTTACCAGTGTAGAACGGGTGTGATTTTGAAGATACTTCGATCTTAACTAATGGGTACTCTTTACCGTCAGTCCACTTGATAGTGTCACGAGCAGCGATAGTAGAGCGTGTGATAAAGCTAAAGTCAGCACCAATGTCTTGAAATACGACTTCGCGGTAATTTGGATGAATTCCATCTTTCATGTTAATAGCCTCTTATTGTTTGCCGAATGATACGGCATAATGTTGCAAATTTTTGCGGTAACTCGGCATTATATTTATATTGCTGCAGCTACGCAAGATAATTGTTTAAAGTAAAGGAGTTAGCCTCTACGCATGCTGTCAAAAAAATCCGCATTGTTTTTAGTTGACTTGATTTTGTCCAACAAGAACTCCATCGCCTCAAGGTCATCCATTGGGTAGAGTAGTTTACGTAGTACCCAGATTTTCTGTAACACATCTTTTTCGATTAATAACTCTTCACGACGTGTACCGGATTTATTCACGTTGATTGCAGGGTATTGGCGTTTCTCTGCCATGCGGCGGTCAAGATGGATTTCCATGTTGCCGGTACCTTTAAACTCCTCATAGATAACGTCATCCATGCGAGAGCCGGTATCTACCAATGCAGTAGCGATAATGGTGAGTGAGCCACCCTCTTCAACATTTCTGGCAGCACCGAAGAAGCGTTTAGGGCGTTGTAGGGCGTTGGCATCCACGCCGCCGGTTAATACCTTGCCTGACGATGGGATCACCGTGTTGTAAGCACGAGCTAAACGTGTAATAGAATCTAGTAAGATGACCACATCTTTTTTATGTTCAACTAAGCGTTTGGCTTTTTCCAGTACCATTTCTGCAACTTGTACGTGACGTGTTGCTGGCTCATCGAACGTTGAAGCAACCACTTCACCTTTTACTGAGCGTGTCATTTCTGTCACCTCTTCAGGGCGCTCGTCGATTAACAATACAATCAGAATCACGTCAGGGTGATTAGCAGTAATCGCATGCGCGATATTTTGCATCATCACCGTTTTACCGCTTTTCGGGCTGGCAACCAGCAGACCACGCTGACCTTTACCGATGGGCGCAATCATATCGATAACGCGGCTAGTGATGTTTTCAGCACCTTTGATATCACGTTCCAGAGTGAGTGGAATGGTAGGGAATAAAGGGGTTAAGTTTTCAAACAGAATTTTATGTTTGGTATTTTCTGGCGCTTCGCCATTTACCATGTCAACTTTAACTAAAGCAAAATAGCGCTCACCGTCTTTAGGGATGCGGATTTCGCCTTGAATACTGTCACCAGTGTGTAAGTTAAAGCGACGAATTTGAGAGGGTGAAACGTAAATATCATCAGGACCAGCTAAATAAGAAGTGTCTGGTGATCTGAGAAAGCCAAACCCATCTTGCAAAACTTCTAAGGTGCCGTCACCAAAAATGCTTTCCCCTTTTTTTGCCTTATTTTTTAAAATGGCAAAAATTAAATCTTGTTTACGCATGCGACTGGCATTGTCGATTTCATTGGCAATAGCCATTTCTACTAATTCAGTAACAGGTAGATGTTTGAGGTCGGATAAATGCATGGGGTCTCGCTAGAACAAGATGTGTGTAGGGTGATTAAAGGCTTTAGATTTAAATGCCAGAGGCTTAGTTTTTGTTGCCTGAAGGGATGGTGCTTGGTTTTAAAGCGTTAATCGTTTAAAACCAAGCCTTTGATTTATGCTAAGCGTAATGGGTTTAGATGTTGCTGTCAATAAAAGCAGTAAGTTGTGACTTAGATAGTGCACCAACTTTAGTTGCTTCTACATTGCCATTTTTAAATAGCATGAGTGTAGGGATGCCACGAATGCCATATTTAGGTGGCGTTTGTTGGTTGTCATCAATGTTTAGTTTAGCAACTTTGATGCGGCCAGCATATTCTTTTGAAATTTCATCAAGAATTGGTGCAATCATTTTGCATGGGCCACACCACTCTGCCCAGTAGTCTACAAGAACTGGGATTTGCGATTGTAGAACATCTTGTTCAAAACTTGCATCGCTAAGGTGTGTGATGTGTTCGCTCATAGGAAAACCTTTAAATTGAATATGACTAAATAATACTAGAAAATGTGTATCGTAGCGAAAAAAAATGTTTTAGTGAAGCCTAATTGTGCTGAATAAGATTTAATTCATGATGTTGAACTGAATGCGCTCAATGTCATGCGTTCTCTCTATTAGCCGCTCAAGGGATGCCTGTACGGTTTTTTTGTTACAGGTGAATGTCAGCTGGCGGCCTTGGATATAAGTGCCTCTGGGCGCGATAATAGTGGCGGCCTGGTTCACCGCGCTGATTTCTGGCAGTTTAAGAACTTTGGTATTGCTGCTGTGTTGGAAGGTCTGTGCAAAAGCGCTGTCTGCATATGGGGCAATCAATTGTACGCCAATGTCTAAGCGGTCTCTGGTGCCACAGTTGGCCCATTTCACTAGCCCGATTGACCACTGCTGTTCGTTTCTGGCCTTTAGCGCAATTAAGCTGCCGACTTTGATGTTCTTCTGTGCGGTATGGTAGCGCCTGATGGAAATGCCGGTTGCGCTGATGTTTAGGATTTTCCAGTGCGAAGGGGTTGCCTGATAGACTTGCGCTACAGGGTCGCTGTTAGCGGCAGTGATGATGCTGTGTATGTCTTCAATGCCGACAGCGATGTCGATATCCCCGTTTTTGGCGGAGCGGTTAAATATACGTTTGGGTGCAATACCCCAGTTGGTAATGAGATAGGACAGTAACTCAATGTAGTCATTATGGTTGGCATCAGCATTAATACTGCCACTCACTGGAATGCTGCGATTTTGGAGTTTGCCCAGGTCTTCGTGAATGCCGCGTATCAGGTCTATGGTATGCAGTAATAGTTCTGAGTCCGGATTGGGCGCTGATTTAAGCTTGCCGTAAGGCGTAGGAGGGGCATCAGACGTTAAGTTGATGATAAATGCACCAGAGCTATTTTCTAACGGCTCGATAGCGGTGACCCTTGCTGCTTGAATGTGGTGCGCTAAATAGTCGGCGACCGCGCTGATATCTTGCTGCAACAGATGATGAGGCTGCGCCAGGCTGACTAGTAGCGTATGCTTATAAGTATCTTCAATAGACGTTAGTAATTGGGCATAATTTTTCGCTTGTGTTGGCGTAGTGTCGGCCGGGGTGTTGGTGTGCAGAATGCCAAGCTTGGCTGCACAGAAGTACAGCTGATGTAAATCGCTCCAGACATGGCTGGGCGGTGTTAAATAGGTTTGGTAGTGTACCAATGTGTATTCAGCTATTGCGTGCATTGCACGCTGAATAGCTAATGCCGAGCTTTTATCTGTGCGTAACTTAATGAGTTGGTTTTGTAAGTCGATTAGCACCAGTTTGTAGCCGTAGCCGAGCTCTAGCCACAGTGCTTCGCAGGCCGCTGCGGCAGATTTGGCTTTATCTTCAAGTGGTAGTGTAGAGTTGACATAGTCTGCTGCAAGTGCTGTGGTTACGCTGATAATCAGGCTACGATAGTAGTCTAATGCTTGCGTTCTTTGGCTGGAGGAAGCCTTTTGGCGATTCAGGGTTTCCAATTCGTTGTGCAAATGTGTGGCGATGTCAGCCGGGTCCTGCGAGTTAATTTCCTGTAATAGTTGCTGTATTTTTTGCGGGCGCGTTTCCGCAATAAATACCGGGTTTTCTTGCAAGGTAGGAATGTTAAGGTTTAATGCCATATTATTTTTTTTGCAATCAATTTATAGGGGTAGATGATTGTATGATATTGCTTATATGAAAATTAGTATAAACAATATGTTACGGCTAGCATACATCTAAAAATTTGTTTTTACTAGCCTGTTAATTCTTTTAGTGGCAAAGCGTAGCTTGCTGTTTCTGTGGTGGATTTATGTATAAGTTTTTATTGGGTTTATTGATGTTGATGTGCAGTCAGTTGGCGAGTGCTGATCTGGTGGCGAAATCTAATTTTTTGCTGAAGGATATGGCTGGTGTGCAGCATCAGCTTGCTCAGTACAAGGGTAAATGGGTTTTGGTTAACTATTGGGCCACTTGGTGCCCGCCATGCTTGGAAGAAGTGCCTGATTTGGTTAATTTGTATGATCAGCACCGACAAAAAGACCTGATGGTGCTTGGCGTGGTGTTTGATTATAAAGATGTGAACGAGGTTAAAGCTTATGTGGATGATATGCTGATGTCTTACCCGATCGTGCTAGGCGATGATAGTGTGATGGAGCAGATTGGAGCGGCAGAGGTAATGCCCACTACTTTTATCTATAACCCCAAAGGTAAGTTAGTGAAAATCAAACGCGGTATCGTGACTAAGCAATATGTAGAAAGCTTGATTAAAGCAGGAGTTAAGTAGCCTAGACTTTCTATGAGATGCTTGAAAACTAGATTGTCAATTAAAGCTCATGTATGCATAAAGTGAAATGCGCATGAGCTTTATTGAGCTATATAGTTGCTAGTGTGGCACAGGAATGCTGTTGCCGCTGCTATCTAGTACATTGAGCTGATTTTCATCGGCAAAGTGCATCAATTGCGCATAGCCTTCAGGATTGACAACTTTTAACTTCAAATCCACCGCTAGGCAGCGCACACCGTTCACTACTCTTGGTTTTAAGTATGGTGAGTATTTTAATTTGCGGTCTTCGCCGAAGGTGGCGTATGTGCTGCACATACGGTCTACCCAGTCGCTAGGGCGAAACGGTTTGCCTGCACGCGTATTGCCTTCGATAATAACCTCTTGTTGCTCTGGGGCGTTTTTGTGGTCTGTAGTCATTTTATTTACCAATGATTGTGCTGCTTAAAAACAGCTTGAGAGTTGCCAGCATTATAGCACTGCCAGTCTGCATGCAAATATGCCTGATTTCAAAAGCAGCATAATAATTCATGCACCAATGAGATTGCTGGGGAGTTGCTGGAGCATTGCTAGTCGTGCAGATGTGCATAAGATGAGCAAGCCAGCCTGATTGATTTAATCCGTTGATTCAGGCTGGCTTGTCACGTTAACGCAGCTTAAGGCATGTATTCAAATACTTTGACTACGGTTGTAACGCCGCTGACATTGCGTGCGATTTCTACCGCTGCATCTGCCTCTTTTTGTGTGACATAACCCATGAGGTACACGATGCTGTTTTCAGTCACGACTTTGACGTAATTGGCGCTAAAGCGGTTTTCAGTCACAAACTGTGTTTTAACTTTTGAAGTGATGAATGAGTCATTGGCACGTGAACTGAGCGTGGTTTTAGGGCCAATCGTTAATTCATTGGTGAGGCTGCGTACGCTCTCTGTGCCTAGAATGATATTGCCTGCCTGCGTTTTGGCTTGTTCACTAGGCACTTCACCTGTTAATAGCACATTACCTTTAAAGCTTGTGACGTTGACGTGCGCCTCTTCGCCCAATGTGTCATGAATTTTCTTGACCGTTTTTAATTCGATGTTTTGGTCTTCAACATAAATGCCGGAGGTGCGTCTATCTGCTGCCATTGCGCCAGTGGCTGCTGCGCCGCCTACAACAACAGGTACGCAAGCACTGATTTGTGTCGCTAGTGCGACAGCGGCAAATAGTTTAATCGCCAATGGGTTAATCGGTAATTTCATCATGAGTATCCTTTATGATTGGAATGAGTTAATGGAGGATAGAAGTGGCTCAGAACGCATCTTTTATCCATTCTACTGTGGTTATATCAAGCGCATGCATCAAAATTGCGTCAAAACGACAGGCGCTATCGCCGTTTATTTGCAGGTAGCGTTCTGCAGTTCGCGTAAGTTTTTGCTGTTTGCTAGCGTTGATGCTCATGCCGGCACCGCCAAATTTGGTATTGCTGCGTAGGCGCACCTCTACAAAAACCAGCGTTTTACCATCGCGCATGATGAGATCAATCTCACCGTAGGCCGAGCGAAAGTTCTTTTCTATCACTGTGAGTCCATTGTTTTGCAGAAAAGTTGCAGCAATTTGCTCTGCCAATTGACCTTCAGTGATGTTTTTGGCTTGTGATTGTGTGGTCATGTGCTTGATGGTGTTGCTACTCTTGGCTAATGCCTTCGTAAGTAAATCTGGCCATCATTGGCTGCCGTGTGATGCTGCTGTGTTTGATGCTGATGGCGCCCGAGAGTCCGTTCAGTAAGACTTCTTTCTCGCTGGCTTGTTGCCTAGTGGCCAATATGGATAGCGCATCAACCCCCAGTGCATACCAGCGCAACAAGTCATTCGAGGTGAGTGTTGCGGCGGCACTTTGGTATGCGTTGAACTGTGTGTTGGATGGTAGTAGAAATGGGATTTCTACAAAACGCACGCTATTGAGTGTCGGGTCAGAAGAGGCTTCGTGTATATTGGAGAATGCTAAAGTAGGGGTGCCAGCATTGAGATAGGGTTTGATCGCACGGGTGTCTGCTGCGGGTAGCGCTAGTATCACCATGTCGTGTGCTTTGGCGTTGATTTTTGTTTGGATGTCGAGCAGGCTAGCGTCATGCGGTGCGATGTTTTGCGGCAGCGTGATGACGTTAAAGCTGTTGTGCTCAGCAGTTAGGTTAAATGCCTGCTGCCACGCGCTATTGAAACTGCTTAACATGGCGGCTGAGGCAGCGCTCTCTGTAGTGAGAATCGCGACATGGTGAATCGCGTTCTTAAGCGCAAATTTAGCAAGTTGTAGCGCTTCTGCATTGAGGTCTAAGCCTAATGTTAATGTTTGCGAATCTGTCTGCTGCTGTAAAGCTGCGTCAGTTGTTTGGTCAAAGTCTAGGCTGATTGCGTACGGGCTATCGAGTTTGGATGTTGCGGTGTTGTCTGCAGCTAGGTTTTGTTCCTGAGCGTCAGTGTTATTGCTGCTGGAGGGCTCCATCAGAATGGTGTTCTCCAGACCAAAATGTGCCAGCGCGGCGCTTAAGCCTGCCTTAAATGCATCGGCTTTGGCATGGTCGCCATCAGAAATAGGTGTGTAGCGAATAACAATCGCGTCGGCGGATGTAAGTTTTGGTGCTTGCGGCGAATTTTGATTAGCATTGGGTAACTGCAAGTTGCTCGCGAGCGTAGCAGCGGCGTGGTCAGGGTAATTAGTTTGCCAGTTTTTTAAGCTGCTGCTTGAGTCTTGATTTCTTGCTGCCAGTGCTAAATCAACCCAGCCTTGGAAATTGTCGTCAGTATTATTGCCGCGCATCGCCAGTAGTTCGCTTTGGTCCAGTTTGCTGAGTAAATCCCATATTTGTGCTTGGTTAGCCGTAGCCGTATTTTGTTGGCTGGAGCTAGGTGCGGCCGATAGCGCTAAATCCACCTGTAATAAATGTATCAGCGTTTGTTCTGGGTCTTGTAGTTGTGCAAAGGTCTTTGCCAGATATTGATGCAAGCTAATTTTTGCCGCGGTGCTGAGCTGTGGTTCTGTTTGCAGTGGCAGCAAAAGTTGTAGTGCTTGGTCTATGGCTTGGTTGTTGAATGCAATTTCACCTTGTAGCAGTTTGGCGTAAGGCGAGCCGCTTGGTATTTTTGCCAAAGCCGCCATCGCGCATGCAGTGTTAGTCTGTTTTAGGCAGGCTTCACCGGCTAAAAGCTGTGCTTCAGCTTTGCTGTTAAGTGGACTGATTTGCTCTGCCGCTAAATTTAAACTGCTAAAAAGCAGGCATGTTGCTAAAATGATGTTTATTAAATTATTAGTCATTAAGTTTTGTATCCTATGGGCATATTATATGTTGTCGCAACGCCAATTGGAAATTTGCAGGATATCACCCTGCGCGCACTGGATACGCTTAAGGCGGTAGATGCGATTGCGGCGGAAGATACGCGCCATACCTCAGGCTTGCTTAGCCATTTTGGCATCAGCAAGAAGTTGATTGCGGTACATGAGCATAATGAACATCAATCCGCAGAGAGGCTGCTGCTGCAGTTGAATGCCGGCGATAGTATCGCGCTGGTGACCGATGCTGGCACGCCAGGCATTAGTGACCCAGGTGCGGTAGTAGTGGATTTGGTGCGTAAAGCCGGGGTGAAAGTGGTGCCAGTGCCTGGGGTCAGCGCAGTGATTACCGCGCTATCGGCCAGTGGTATCGCGCAAAATGGCTTTTTGTTCCACGGGTTTCTACCTGCAAGTGGTGCAGCACGCCGTAAGGCGCTAGAGGCGCTTAAGTCACAAGAAGTGACCTTGGTGTTTTATGAGGCGCCGCATCGTATTGTTGATAGTATCGTGGATCTGTGCGCGGTATTGGGTGCAGAGCGCCGCATTACCTTTGCGCGTGAGCTGACTAAAACCTTTGAAACCATCCATAGCTGTTCCTTGGCTGAAGCGCAGCTCTGGCTGGAGGCTGATGCGAATCAGCAGCGTGGCGAGTTTGTGCTGTTGGTAGAGGCTGCTACAGTTAAGGATGCAGAAGAGATACCAGAAGACGCAGTGCGTGTGCTGAAACTGCTATTGGCTGAGCTGCCGCTCAAACAAGCGGTTAAGTTAGCTACAGAAATCACTCATGAAAAAAAGAATGTTTTATACGAATTTGCACTGCAGCTGAAACAGCAAGCTGAGTAACTACCCGTACTTTATATAATTACCCGTACTAAAAGACTATGAATAATCCTATACACTCACTTACCATTACCCGTCCAGATGACTGGCACTTACATTTAAGAGATGGCGGCGCGCTTAAAGCGGTGCTGCCAGATACCGCAAGGCAATTTGCACGTGCGATTGTGATGCCTAACTTACGCCCGCCGGTGACGACGACAGCCTTAGCCATTGAATACCGTGAGCGTATTCTCAATGCGCTGCCTGTAGACGCCAACTTTGAGCCGTTGATGACCTTGTACCTGACTGATAACACGACTACTGAAGAAATTGAGCGCGCAAAAGCCAGCGGTATCGTGCATGGGGTGAAGCTATACCCAGCCGGTGCGACGACGAATAGTGACTCTGGCGTAACTAATCTAGGGCATTGTGTAAAGGCACTGGAAGCCATGGAGCGAGTAGGGATGCCGCTGCTAGCGCATGCAGAAGTGACTGATAGTGATGTGGACGTGTTTGATCGTGAGCGCGTATTTATTGAGCGTAATATGATTCCACTACTCAAAAAATTCCCGAGCTTAAGAGTGGTATTTGAGCATATTACTACGCGAGATGCGGCAGATTTTGTAGCGCAGGCTCCAAGTAATGTAGCGGCGACCGTGACAGCGCATCATTTATTGATGAACCGCAATGACATGTTTAAAGGCGGCATTCAGCCGCATCACTACTGTTTGCCTATCTTGAAACGTGAAGAACATCGCGTAGCGTTGGTAAAAGCCGCGACATCGGGTAATCCTAAATTCTTCTTGGGTACCGATAGTGCGCCGCATGCTAAGCACACTAAAGAAGCGGCCTGTGGCTGTGCCGGTATGTATACGGCGCATACGGCGATGGAGCTCTATGCAGAAGCGTTTGAGTTAGCGGGCGCTTTGGATAAATTGGAAGGGTTTGCCAGCTTCTATGGTGCTGATTTTTATGGGCTGCCACGCAACACCGAGCAAATTACTTTAGTGAAAGAAAGCTGGAAAGTGCCGGGTAGTTTACCGTACGAGGGCGATGTGCTGGTGCCGTTGCGCGCAGAGCAAATGCTTAATTGGAAAATGTTGTAACTTTAAATTTTTTAGCCAGGTAGTTCTTCTAGGCAACTCTCAAAATCAGTTTTTCTGTAGGTGACGCCAGCTTCTTTAAGCTGGCGTTATGCTTTATAGGTAGTGGCCTTCCTACTCTTTATCCCAATATGGTTCTGCGCCAAAACGTTCGCTTAGAAAATCAATCAAGGCGCGGGTTTTAAGCGGTAAATTCCGTTTTGGTAGGTAAAGTGCGTATACGTATTGGTCAATAGGAATGTACTCCGGCAGTACGGACTGCAGCCGTTTAGCCTGTATCTCTTTGCCAATAATAAAAGTAGGTAGTAACGCCAGTCCAAATCCACCCAATACCACTTGGGACAGCGCCTCGTCGTCATTGATGCGTAGTCGCCCTGAAACTGGCACTAAGGTTTCTTTGCCGGCAACTTCAAAACGCCATAAGCCGCTGTCTCCAGAGTGTATGTAGTCTAGGCAGTTATGCTGAACCAGTGCTTGCGGTGATTGTGGAATGCCAAACTGTTTAAAGTAGTCAGGGGTGGCGCATAGTCTGCGTCTGATTGGTGCCAGTTTCTTTGCCACTAAAGCTTCTGGCGGGTTTCTGGTAACGCATATCACCAAATCGTAGCCTTCTTCAGCTAAATCAACCACGCGATCGGTAATGGTCATGTCAATATCAAGTTCTGGGTAGCGATGCAGGAAATCGCCTACAGCCGGTGCAATATGTAGTGTGCCAAAAGCTACGGAAGCTGCTACCTTGAGCACTCCGCGCGGTTGTGCGCTCAGGCTTTCTATCATCTTCTGTGCTTGGTCTGCTTCGTCGCTGATGCGAGTGCAGTAGTCAAAAAAAGAGGCGCCAACCTCGGTTAAGCTAAGGTGGCGTGTGCTGCGGTTAAGTAGACTGGCACCAAGGTTGTGCTCCAGTTTGGCAACCGCCTTACTGACTGATGATCTGGACACGCCAAGCTTTCTTGCCGCAGCAGAAAAGCCTTGCTCGTTCACTACGTGCGCAAAAGTTATCATTAAATTTAAATCATACATAAGTAAATTGTATCCATATTGGAAACAGTTATGTGCGATTTTGAAGACTTATTTAATCCATTGGCAGCCATTAAGATACTGATTTGCCGAGATTGGTGTTCGGTATATTTACTGTGTGTTGGGGTGGATGATGGAAATTGATAAATTAATACTTTCAGATCAGGACTATGCGCGACTTTCTATGCTCGCCAATGATGAGTTATTGGGTGATGAGTTGAGTCGAGCGATTGTTGTGCCAGCGGATCAAGTACCGGCGGATGTGGTTAGAATAAATTCACGTGTTATCTACTTAGATGAAAGTAGTGGCTTAAGTCGTGAAGTGGAGCTGGTTTTTCCAGAGGGTGCGGATTTGAAGTTCGGCAAGATCTCAGTGCTGTCCCCTGTGGGGTCAGCTTTGCTGGGGTTGAAAGAAGGTCAGGTGATTGATTGGCCGTTTCCACATGGGCAATCCAGGCGTCTCAAGGTGGTGAGTGTTGCTAACTATGTAGCCTTTGCGTCTGACTAGATTATTTCTGCTTGGGTGCGGTGGTCAGGTAGAGACTTTCTACCTTGTCGCGTGCCCACTGCGTTTTGCGTAAAAATTTTAAGCTGGATTTAATGCTGGGGTCATTGCTGAAACAATTGATAGGGATCTGTTCGGCAAGTGCATCCCAGCCATAATAATCCACTAAATAAGTGACGATGGCCTCTAAGGTGACGCCATGTAAAGGGTTGTTGTGTTGTGAGGTTGTCATAGATGTATTTATATCATTAATCTGCTTAAATATATGCAGAAATTATATGGATTGACAGTGCGTAAGCTAGTTGGTAATGTGGGCTTAATATATTGAATTAAATTAAAATTATGAATGTAAGCATCCCTTTATCTGGCATGAATGCTGCGCAAGCTCGATTAGATGTGGCTGCGAATAATATTGCCAATCTCAGCACTGACAACTTTACAAGAAAAGAAGTGGTGCAGGCAGATTTGCCAGGTGGTGGCACAAGAGTGGCTGATATTAAGAGTGCTGCTCAGGCTGGCAGTAATTTGGAGGCTGATATGGTGGAGCAGCTTCAGGCCAGAAATACTTATATGACTAATTTATCAGTATTTAAGTCTAATAATGATATGTTAATGGGTACTATCATCGATATTAATGCCTAAATTAATGTTCAAGTTGATTTGTTGCGAGGTCGGGTATGGATATTTCAGGAATAGCAGCAGCGGCATCTAATCTGGCGCAATACAAAACCGCTAGTGATGTACAGTTGGCGGTATTTAAAAAAGCGGTTGATATCAGTGCGCAAAACTCATTGCAGCTTATTCAGGCTGCGACACAATCTTTGCCAAATAATCCACCTAACCTTGGCAATACCATTGATGTTTTTGCTTAGTTGAATAGCTGTAGTTTTGCGGCTTGGTTCTTTCTTTCAGGGGTTGCGCTTTAATTTAAGCTAGATCAAGAGTTCATGTAGCTTAAGTCATGTGTTTGTGGCCTGTGTTTAAAGCTAAGGCTCAATATCTTAATTGCCATACTTTCACTACATTCCATGCTTTCTCTCTTTAATGTTTAATCTAGGCTAATCTGTTAGCTCCGGTTGGTAATAAACTCGGTTGGTTGGCTTGGTGCATGTTAAAATACGCATGAAGCTGGCTAGACAGTCGCCGCCTAGCAATAGGGGGAGGAAAGTCCGGGCTGCATAGAGCGGGATGACGGTTAACGGCCGTCCGTTGAAACTCCTGTGGCGAAAGCTGCAAGATATAAGGCGAGGAATAGGGCCACAGAGACGAGCGTATTAAGTTACGGTGAAACGCGGTAACCTCCATTCGCAGCAAGACCAAATAGGCTGGTAATGGCGTGGCTCGCGCTGCCAGCGGGTAGGTTGCTCGAGCGTGCAAGTAATTGTACGCCTAGATGAATGACTGTCATGCGTTGTAAAACGCAAACAGAACCCGGCTTATCGGCCAGCTTCAATTTCAATTCTTTAGTTCCTAGCTGCCACTGCGCTGCTTACGCGTTCTTTGCATCATGTTTTTTATCAATCTTTTTTATTGTTTTAATATCAAGAATGTTCACTTTTTGATGATGCGCCGAGTGCTGCGTTATCAATTTTCACCTTAGTTTATTTGCATGGTTTGTTTACTCGTGCAGGCGTGGGCTTGGTTGGGGCTCGTGCATGAGAAAAATCTGGCTAATTGACTACCAAAAATCCATCTTAATTGCACCTTAATTACAATTCAAATGCTTTCGCAATTATCCTAATAATCTACATTCACACAATTTTGTATGTTATTAATTTATAACGATTTTATTTTTATGATGAAAATGCGCTAAGTCCTTGACCTGTAAAGAAAAAATAGCAAAAAAGCGCTTGCGTTCGGTAATTTTTTTATCTATAGTGCATCTTAGTGGGGAAAAGTGGGTTTTTGTGGGGAATTGCTCATAGTTATGTAGGTAAAATGTTTTGGTGGTGTGGTAGAGATTGGCTCGTTAGATAACTACTAAGGGTTATTTGATAGGTGTCTGGTAATGACGTTTGGCAGTTCCCCATTTTTTATATTGAAATTGTTTGTTTAGGCTTAATCGGACTTTAAGGAAAATAACAGACGTATGTTTCGCGGTGCTACATCATTAAGTTTGGATGCCAAGAACAGGCTCACTGTGCCCACCAAGCACAGAGAAGCCCTGCAGCTTGAGTGCGCCGGTAACTTGGTGTTAACTGCGCATCCGCACCGTTGCCTGCTGTTGTATCCTCAACCGGCTTGGGAGCCTATCCAAGCAAAAATGATGGCTTTATCTTCCTTTGATAAACAATCTAGCGCATTGCAACGATTGCTAGTTGGTTTTGCTGAAGATATTAGTTTAGATAGCGCAGGTCGCTTGCTGGTGTCGCCAGTATTGCGTGACTTTGCCGGTTTGGATAAAGAAGTGATGTTGGTTGGCCAGGGTAGCCATTTTGAATTGTGGAGCATGACAGCATGGCGTGCCCAGTTGGAGCAAGTAATGCAAGATGAAGGTTTTGCAATGCCGGCAGAATTAGAGGGATTTTCGCTGTGATTAAGGGCGTGAACAGCGCGCCCACCAAAGCATCATTGTCTTCAAAAAAAGCGTCTCTAAAAAACGCTGATAAGTTAGAAAAGTACCCACAAGAAGTGTCAGTATCAAATTCAAATCAAGATCAAAGCATGGTAGGCGAAAGCTCTGCCGTTCATGCGCACATTACCGTGCTGCTGAACGAGGCTGTACGTGCTTTAGACATTAAGCCAAATGGCATCTATGTAGATGGCACGTTTGGTCGCGGTGGTCATTCCAGAAAAATTTTAGCGCAGTTGGGCGACGCAGGTCGCCTGATTGCATTTGATCGTGATTTAGCCGCAATCGAGGCGGGTAAGGCGATTGATGATCCACGCTTTACGTTAGTGCATAGCCATTTTGCTGACATGCGGAAGCGTTTGGCTGAGTTGGGCGTGCAGCATGTGGATGGCATTTTGCTGGATTTGGGTATTTCATCGCCACAGATTGATGAAGCTGAGCGTGGTTTTAGTTTTAGATACGATGCGCCGCTGGATATGCGCATGGATCAAAGTAGTGGGGAAACAGCGGCAGATTTTCTTGGCCGTACAACAGAGCAGCAATTAGCGGAGGTTATAAAAAATTATGGTGAAGAACGGTTTGCTAAGTCGATTGCAAGGGCGATTATTGCGGAGCGCAATGACGGGCGTGCCATCACCACTACTGGGCAGCTTGCCCAGATCGTGGCAGGTGCAGTCACGCGCTTCGAGCCAGGGCAGAACCCTGCAACGCGCACATTTCAAGCTTTACGGATTTTCGTCAATCAGGAGCTTGAGGAATTATCGCTAACCATGCCGCAATGCTTGGAGCTACTTGCGCCGCATGGTCGACTGGCAATCATCAGCTTTCACTCGCTGGAAGACAGGATGGTGAAGCAGTTTATCCGTGGACAAGAAGACCGCGATGATTTGCCTGCAAACTTTCCAGTGCGCGCGGCTGATTTGCCGCAACCTAGGCTGAAAAGTGTGGGTAAAGCGGTTAAGCCTAGCGATGAAGAAGTAAGGTCGAATCCTCGTTCACGCAGTGCGGTATTACGTGTGGCGGAAAGGACGTCTGTGCTATGACGCGCCTTAACCTTATTTTGTTTTTTGCATTAATTTTTTCGTCATTAGGTTTGGTCGATGCACAGCATCAAGCGCGCAAATTGTACATAGAGTTAGAGCACTTGAACCAAACTGAGAAACAGTACAACCAAGAGTATGGCCAGTTGCAGTTGGAGCAGAGCACTTGGGCGATGCATTCACGTATTGAGCAAATTGCTACCCAGCAATTGCAAATGCAAGTGCCTGATGCCAAAAGGATACAGGTGGTGAGTCTGCAAGCACAGCCTGCGTCTAGTAAGCCTGCAACTGCACCAGTTGTCCCAGCGGTGCAAAGTGAGGTTAAACCTTAATGGCTCTGCATACCCCTTTAGTCATAGTGAAATTGCCAGCATGGCGCCGCCGCCTATTGTTGATAGCGGTGCTGCTAGGCTTTGCTGCGCTATTGGGCCGGGGGGTGTATTTACAAAGCTTCCATAAGCGCTTTTTGCAAGAAAAAGGGGATGCGCGTTATAGCCGTACCTTGGTGTTGCCTGCGCAGCGCGGAAAGATTACTGATCGTTATGGCGAGTTGCTGGCGATCAGTTCTCCAGTGGAGTCAGTATGGGCAAACCCATCTGATGTAAAAATTACTGCAGCTCAGACTAAAAAGCTTGCAGAGTTGCTTAGCTTCAAAAAAGATACGATAGACAAAAAGCTGGCGAACAATACCCGTGAGTTTGTGTATCTAAAACGCCGAGTTTCTCCAGAATTGGCGGCTGAGATTATGCAGCTTGGCATTCCTGGTGTGTATTTGCAGCGTGAGTACAAACGTTACTACCCTGCGGGTGATGTCACTGCGCACTTGGTGGGCTTTACTGATATTGATGATAAAGGCCAAGAAGGGTTTGAGCTGGCAATGAATAGCTCGTTGTCAGGTAAAAACGGTAGCCGCAAGGTGATTAAAGACCGTGCTGGTCGCATTATCGAGGACCTAGAGGCGGTAAAGGTACCTCAAGACGGCGCGGATATTACCTTATCCATTGATCGCAGAATCCAGTACTTAGCACAACGCGAGCTGACCAAAGCTGTAGAGAAGTTTAAGGCCAATGCAGGTGCCGCCGTTGTGCTGGACGCAAAAACCGGTGAGGTGCTGGCGATGGTGAACGTGCCGACTTACAACCCGAATAACCCGATCAATATTCAAGGTAAAACACGTAACCGTGCCATTACCGATATTTTTGAGCCAGGCTCAACCATGAAAACCGTCACGGTGGCGGCTGCGTTAGAAACGGGTAAATATACGCCAGATACCATGATTCAAACCGCACCTGGCTATATGAGCATAGGCCCGGCCACGATTCATGATGCGCATCCGCATGGTTTGATGTCAGTGTCAGAAGTGATCCAAAAGTCTTCGAATGTGGGTTCGGCAAAAATGGCGTTGTCGCTGGAGCCGCAGTATCTATGGGGTGTATTTAATTTAATCGGTTTTGGTGCAAAAACCCGCATCGGTTTCCCTGGTGAAGTTTCTGGTAAGTTGCGTGGTTACAAAACATGGCGTCCTATCGAGCAGGCAACGATGTCTTACGGACATGGTATCAGTGTGACCCTGCTGCAAATGGCAAGAGCTTATACCGTGTTTGCCAATGATGGTGAGTTAAAGCCAGTTTCTTTGCTGAAATTAAAAGATGCGCCTGTGGGTACGCAGGTGTTTAGTGCAAAAACGGCAAATGAAGTGAAGTCTATGCTGGAGTTGGTGGTATTGCCGGGCGGTACAGCGCTAAGGGCGCAAGTGTTAGGTTATCGTGTGGCTGGTAAAACTGGTACCACGCTCAAGCTTGGCGATCATGGGTATGAAAAAAATAAATATGTAGGTTCATTTGTGGGCATGGCGCCAGCTTCTAATCCACGTTTGATCATGGCGGTGATGATTGATGACCCAAGCAGCGGTGAGTACTACGGCGGTACGGTAGCCGCACCGGTATTCAGTGCGGTGATGGCAGATGCTTTGCGCATGTTGTCTGTGCCACAGGATGCACCGAATAATAACGTGGTGATTCCTAGCGATGTGGAAGATGTGAAGGAAAGTATATGACCTTACTCACATCATTAAATCAAACCTTTACGGCTGTAACAGCAGATAGTCGGCAAGTTGTGCCGGGTGCTTTGTTTTTGGCGTATCCGGGTGTGCATAGCGATGGCCGCAAATATATTGCACAGGCGGTTGCCGCGGGCGCAAGCGCTGTACTTTGGGATAGCCAAGATTTTGTTTGGAATGCGGCAATCAAGGTGAGCAACCTTGGGGTGCGTGAATTGAAAAGTCAGGTAGCGCAGATTGCAGCAGAGTTTTATCAATATCCGTCACGCAAACTAGATGTGATTGGTGTGACCGGCACCAACGGTAAAACCTCAGTGAGCCAATGGATTGCGCAGGCAATGCAGGCATTAGGTAAGAAAACTGCAGTGATCGGCACTATCGGTAGTGGCTTTGCCGACGCAAATGGTAATGGCTTGGCTGAAACCAGCAACACGACACCCGATGCGATATTGCTGCAAAAAATGTTGGCGGATTATGCCAATCAAGGCGCTGCTGCGGTGGTGATGGAAGTTTCCTCGCATGGTTTAGATCAAGGCCGCGTGAATGCGATTGAGTTTGATTTTGCGGTATTTACCAATCTGACGCGTGATCATTTGGATTACCACGTGACCATGGATGCTTATGCCAGTGCCAAGCAGAAGCTGTTTGACTGGCCAAGTTTGCGTACCGCCATTGTGAATGCGGATGATGATTTCGGTAAAAAAATGGCGGAGTCATTGCGCGTCAATAATAAGTCATTACTCACTTACGGTTTGCTGCATGGTGATGTGCGCGCTGATCAGCTGACCTTGGGGCCAAGCGGCATCAGTATGCAAGTGAGCACACCGCAAGGCGCGGCTGTGCTGAATGCCTCAGTGTTGGGGCGCTTTAATGCCTATAACCTGCTGGCGGTGCTGGCGACTTTATTGGCGCGCCAAGTGCCATTAAATGAGGCGATAGCTGCTATTGCGCAGATTAAGCCTGTGGCGGGCCGTATGCAGCAGTTTGGCGGTAATGATAAGCCATTGGTGGTGGTGGATTACGCACATACGCCGGATGCGTTAGAGAATGTATTAGTGAGCTTGCGTGAACAAACGCAAGGCAAGTTGGTTTGTGTGTTTGGCTGCGGCGGTGACCGTGATGCGGGTAAGCGCCCACTGATGGGAGCGATTGCTGAGAAGTATGCACATCATGTGGTGGTGACTAGCGATAACCCTCGCAGCGAAAACCCTGCTGAAATTATTGAGCATGTGGTTAACGGCATGACTGTATTACCAAGCGTTGCGCCTGACCGTGCGATTGCAATTCAACAGGCAATAAAGTTTGCCAATAAGGACGATGTAGTGCTGTTAGCAGGTAAAGGGCATGAGGATTATCAGGAAGTTGGTGGCGTAAGAGCGCCATTTAGCGATATCGCGGTAGCGCAAGCAGCGCTATTACACTGGGTGCCTAATCAGGCAATGGCGGTGGGCAAATGATGATGCTATCTGAAGCAGCCGCAGCATTAGGCGTACAGCATATGGGTGCTGATGTGCAATTTAGCTCTGTCGGCAGTGACAGCCGCAATATTGTGGCTGGCCAGTTATTCGTGGCTCTGAAGGGCGCAAATTTTGATGGTAATGCTTTCGCTCAAGAGGCATTGGAGCTAGGGGCAGCAGCAGTGCTGGTGTCTGATGCAAGCGTGCAGGCAGAGCCACGCATCGTCGTGGCAGATACTAGATTGGCATTAGGCGAGTTAGCTAAATACTGGCGTCAAAAATTTGCGATGCCGGTAGTGGCTGTAACCGGCAGCAACGGTAAAACTACCACTAAAGAAATGCTGAGCGCGATTTTGAGCGTGGTGGCAGGGGCTAAGGCCTCTGTGCATGCGACCTACGGTAATTTGAATAACGATATAGGCGTGCCGCTTACCTTGTTAAAAATGCAGCCTGCACACCAGTATGCAGTGGTGGAAATGGGCATGAATCACTTAGGTGAGATTGACTATTTAACGCATATTGCGCAACCCGATGTGGCGCTGATTAACAATGCCGGCATTGCTCACATTGGTGAATTGGGTTCACGTGAAAATATTGCTAAAGCGAAGGGCGAGATTTTTGCCGGATTAAAGTCAGATGGCGTGGCGGTAATCAATGCCGACAGTGACTATGCATATTATTGGAAATCGTTGAATCCACATAGAAAAATAGTGACATTTGGGCTGAAAAACCCTGCAGATGTAAGTGCTCGCTATCAAGAGAATGACGGCTATGCCAGCGTGGTGCTGGCGACAGCATCAGATGAGGTAAGCGTGCAATTAAATGTGCAAGGTGAGCACAATATAAGCAATGCTTTGGCGGCAGGGGCTACGGCTTATGCACTGGGCGTGTCATTAAATGATATTGGCCGTGGCTTAGCCAGTTTTACTGGTGTGTATGGACGTTTAGAGCGCAAAGCAGGCATTAACGGTGCGGTAGTGATTGATGATACTTACAACGCTAATCCAGATTCCATGAAGGCTGCCATCAATGTGCTGGCTAAGCTTGCGGGTAAAAAAATACTGGTACTGGGTGATATGGGCGAGCTTGGTGCCGATGCGAAAAGTATGCATGCAGAGGTGGGTGCTTATGCCAAGGCGGCTGGGCTAACAACGCTGTATTGCTTAGGAAATTTAAGTGTAGAGACTGCACGTAGTTTTGGGGCAGGGGCTGAGCATTTCAGTTCGCCTGAGGCAATCGCTCAGGCAGTCTTGCCAGCGCTTGCGCAGGGTACCACCGTGCTGGTGAAAGGTTCGCGTTTTATGCAGATGGAGCGCGTAGTGAATTTGTTGGTAGCAACACAAAAGTAGGCGAATTGGGAGAAAGAAAATGTTACTAGAACTAGCACAATGGTTAGCACATGATATCCGAGGTTTTAATGTATTTAACTACATTACCTTACGTGCGGTGTTGGCCACGCTTACTGCATTAGTGATTTCATTGATGGTGGGACCAACTTTAATTCGCAAATTAACCCAATATAAAGTAGGTCAGGCTGTGCGTGATGATGGCCCACAAACCCATTTGATTAAAGCTGGCACTCCAACCATGGGTGGCGCCCTGATTCTAGTGTCTATTGCGATTTCAACCTTGTTGTGGGCAGACTTGAGTAATCGCTTTGTGTGGGTGGTGTTATTTACTACATTAGGTTTTGGCGTGATTGGCTGGGTAGATGACTGGCGCAAGGTCGTGCATCGCAATCCTAAAGGCTTATCAGCAAAAGAAAAATACTTTTGGCAGTCCGTGGTCGGCCTCAGTGTGGCGGTGTTTTTGCAGCAGACTGCTGCCACCCCAGCAGAAACGACATTGCTGATTCCATTCTTTAAAAATCTAGTGGTACCACTCAGCGGCCTAGGTTTTATTGTGCTCACTTACCTAGTGGTGGTAGGCAGCAGCAATGCAGTCAACCTGACTGATGGTTTAGATGGTTTGGCGATTATGCCAACAGTAATGGTGGCGGGTGCCTTGGCGATTTTTGCCTATGTGACCGGTCACTTGTATTTCTCCAGATACTTAAGTATTGCCTATGTGCCAGGTGCGGGTGAACTCACTGTATTTTGTGCTGCCATGGTAGGCGCAGGCTTGGGCTTCTTATGGTTTAACGCTTACCCAGCTGAAGTGTTTATGGGTGATGTAGGTGCGCTGGCACTGGGCGCGGCGTTAGGCATTGTGGCTGTGGTGGTGCGTCAAGAAGTTATCTTATTCATCATGGGTGGCGTGTTTGTGATGGAAACACTCTCGGTTGCGGCGCAGGTGACTTACTTCAAATACACCAAATATAAAACCGGTACCGGGAAACGCATCTTCTTGATGGCGCCACTGCATCACCACTATGAGCAAAAAGGCTGGAAAGAAACGCAGGTGGTGGTGCGCTTCTGGATCATCAGCATGATGCTGGTGTTGATTGGTCTTGCCAGTTTGAAAATTAGGTAATTAGTGAATTTAAACATGCAAATCGCGTTAAAAGACAAAAAAGTATTAGTGCTAGGTCTGGGTGATACCGGCCTATCTGCATTGCGCTGGCTACATAGCCAAGGCGCACGCTTGTCTGTGGCTGATACGCGCGCAGTACCGCCAGGCTTGGATGTATTAAAAGCAGAGTTGCCTAATGTTGTTGTGTACGTCGGTGCTTTGACACCAACGGTGTTTGATGGCGTAGATTTAGCGGTGATTAGCCCGGGTGTGCCATTGAGCGAGCCTGAGATTCAAGCCGCGATACAACGCGGTATACCTGTTGTGGGTGATGTGGAGCTATTTGCACAATATCGCCCAACCAGTGCCAAACTGATTGCCATTACCGGCGCTAACGGTAAAACCACTGTCACTACGCTAGTGGGCGAGATGTGCAAATCGGCAGGCTTGAAAACGATTGTGGCCGGCAATATCGGCCTGCCTGTGCTTGATACTTTAAGTATGGAAACGCCGGATGTTTATGTGCTGGAGCTTTCAAGTTTTCAACTCGAAACCACCAATAGCCTGCTCGCAGACGCTGCCACTATGCTGAATCTATCTGAAGACCATATGGATAGATACGACAGCATGCAAAGCTACGCGGTAGCCAAAGCCCATATTTTTTATCATGCAAAATTGCAGGTGCTGAATCGCGATGATGCCTGGAGCTTGATGATGGCTAGAGCGAAGTTAGCGCAAGTGACATTTGGCCTGGATGATGTTGTAGCCGAGCAAGACTATGGCATTAAACAAGTGAATGGCGAGACATGGCTAAGCTGTGGCACGCATGACTTAATGAATATTCGCGACCTGAAAATCGCCGGCTTGCATAACGCCAGCAACGCATTGGCAGCCATGGCATTGTGCCGTGGCATAGGCTTGGATTTTGCGCCGATTATTCAGACCTTATATAACTTTAAAGGCTTGCCGCACCGCGTGGAGTGGGTTGCCAATATTGATGACGTAGATTATTACGATGACTCAAAAGGCACTAATGTAGGTGCAACCTGCGCGGCTTTGTCCGGCTTGTCACAAAAAGTGGTGCTGATTGCCGGCGGTGAAGGTAAGGGTCAGGACTTTTCACCGTTGAAAGAGGCTGTGAGTACCAATGCTCGCGCCGTGGTGTTAATCGGCCGCGATGCGCCGCTGATTGAAGCAGAGTTACTATCAACCAATGTGCCTATGTACCACGCGGCAGATTTGCCGGAAGCAGTGACGATAGCGCAAAAATTGGCACAGACCGGAGATGCTGTACTGCTGTCGCCAGCTTGCGCCAGTTTTGACATGTTTAAAAACTATGTACACCGTGCCGAGGTGTTTGTGGCGGCGGTGAAACGTATGGAGCATGTCGCATGATTACCGCCATGTTGAACCGTGATCGCATTAACTCACCAAGCTACGATCAGAGCTTGCTGTGGGTCACCCTTATTTTGCTTGGGCTGGGTTTGGTCATGGTGTATTCAGCATCGATTGCGATTGCCGAGTCAGATAAAGCGCTGGGCTATAACAGCAGTTATTACTTGGTACGTCAGGCCATATTCTTAGTGGTGAGCTTAAGCGTCGGCTTTGTGGCTTTTAACGTGCCGATGGCTTGGTGGCAAAAAATGGCGCCTTACCTATTTTTAGTTGGCTTGGCATTACTGGTGCTGGTGCTTATCCCTGGTATTGGCAAAGTGGTTGGCGGTAGCCGCCGTTGGTTGTCTTTGTTTGTAATTAACTTGCAGCCATCTGAGTTTATGAAGCTATTTGCAGCCATGTATGTGGCAGATTACACCGTGCGTAAAGCGGCGGTGATGGATAGCTTTACTAAAGGCTTTATGCCGATGTTAATGGTGATGCTGCTGGTCGGCGGTTTGTTATTGAATGAGCCGGATTTCGGTGCGTTTGCCGTGATTGCGGCGATTTCGATTTCTATCCTGTGGTTGGGTGGTATCAATGCACGTATTTTTGGCGGTTTGATTGTGTTGCTGGTGGTTGGTTTTGTGTTCCTGATCTGGAGTTCACCATACCGCCTAGAGCGCGTTATCGGTTTTATGGACCCTTGGGCCGACCCTTACGGCAAAGGTTATCAGTTATCCCATGCGCTGATTGCATTTGGCCGCGGCGAATGGTTTGGCGTTGGCTTAGGCGGCAGCGTAGAAAAATTGCTGTATCTGCCAGAGGCGCATACCGACTTCTTATTGGCCGTAGTAGCAGAAGAGCTAGGCTTTGTTGGCGTGCTCACGGTAATTGGTCTGTTTATGTGGATATTGATTCGCGCATTCGGTATCGCCAAAGAGGCAATAGAGAATGAGCGTTACTTCTCGGCCTTACTGGCGCAAGGTTTAGGTGTGTGGATAGGCGTGCAAAGCATTATCAATATGGGCGTGAATATGGGCTTGCTGCCAACCAAAGGCTTGACGTTGCCTTTGATGTCGTTTGGCGGCAGCGGCATTTTAGCCAACTGCATTGCGCTGGCCATATTGCTGCGTATTGATTTTGAAAATCGTCGTTTGCAAAAAGGGTTGCCAGCATGAGTCAAGCAACTGCTAAAACTTTAATGGTGATGGCTGGCGGTACCGGTGGCCATGTTTACCCTGCAATGGCTGTGGCCGATGCATTGCAAAGCCAAGGCTGGAATGTCGTTTGGCTATGCACCGAAGGCGGCATGGAAAACAAGCTGATCGCAGGAAAACCCTACGATAAAGCCATGATTACTATGCAGGGTGTGCGTGGTAAAGGTTTGCTGGGCTGGCTGTTGTTGCCAGTGAAGTTAATCACTGCGTTTAAGCAGAGTTTAACTGCGCTTAACCAATTTAAGCCTGACGTAGTGCTAGGCATGGGTGGTTTTGCCGCATTTCCTGGCGGTTTGATGGCGCGCTTGCAAGGCCGTCCACTGGTGATACATGAGCAAAACTCGGTGGCTGGCTTAACTAATAAAGTGCTGGCAACAGTGGCTACGCGTGTTTTAGCGGCGTTTCCTGCGGCATTTGGAGCCAAGGCTGCCTTATTGGGTAACCCGGTGCGTGCGGATATTTCAAACATTGCACCGCCAGCACAACGCTTTGTAAATAGAAGTGGTGCACTGCGCTTGTTGATTGTTGGTGGTAGCTTAGGCGCGCAAGCGCTGAACGAGGTGATCCCACAGGCGTTGGCGACGTTGCCAGAAGCGGAACGTCCGCAAGTGGTGCATCAGGCGGGTGTGAAGCATATTGAAGTATTACAGAACAATTATAAACAAGCAGGTGTGACGGCAGATGCGCGTGCTTATATTGAAAACATGGCAGAGATGTACGCCTGGGCAGATTTTGTAATTTGCCGTTCAGGCGCACTCACCGTGGCTGAGATTTCCGCTGCGGGCTTAGGTTCTATGATGGTGCCGTTTCCATTTGCGGTGGACGATCATCAAACTGGTAACGCTCAGTATTTAGCAGATGCAGGCGCCACAATTTTGGTGCAACAGAAAGAATTGAGTGTAGATAAATTGGCAAAAATCTTAAAAGAATTAAGTCGTGAGCAGTGTCTGGACATGGCCCAAAAAGCACGTGCTTTGGGCAAGCCAGAAGCCACTGCTGATGTGGCAAAAGTTTGCGTACAAATGGCAGAGCAAGGAGTCGCGAAATGAAACATAAAGTAAAAAATGTACATTTTGTAGGCATAGGCGGCTCAGGCATGAGCGGCATTGCTGAAGTGTTGATTAACTTGGACTTCAGCGTCAGCGGTTCAGATTTAGCTGCAAACGCAACTACCAAACGCTTGGCTGCATTTGGTGCCACCGTATATCAAGGCCACGAAGCAGAAAACGTGAAGGATGCTGATGTGGTAGTCGTGTCCTCTGCGGTGAACGAGGCGAACCCGGAAGTGAAAGCGGCACGTGCGAAGAAAATCCCAGTCGTGCCACGTGCATTAATGTTGGCGGAGTTAATGCGCTTTAAACAGGGCATTGCGGTGGCAGGTACCCACGGTAAAACCACTACGACTAGCTTGATTGCCAGCATTTTGGGCGAAGCCGGTATGGACCCGACCTTTGTGATTGGCGGCAAGTTAGAGGCGGCTAATGCCAATGCGAAATTAGGTACTGGTGATTATATCGTTGCCGAGGCCGATGAGTCTGATGCGTCATTTTTACACCTGACACCAGTGATGGCGGTGGTGACCAATATTGACCAAGATCACATGGACACTTATGAGCACAGCTTTGAAAAACTGAAAAGCGCGTTTGTCGAGTTTCTGCAGCAGCTGCCGTTTTGGGGCATGGCCGTGGTGTGTGTGGATGACGCCAATATTCGCGAAATATTGCCACGCGTCACTAAGCCGGTGATGACTTATGGTTTGAGCGAAGATGCACGTATCCGCGCTAAGAACGTACGCGCCGATGACGGCAAGATGCATTTTACGGTGCAGCGCATTAACGGTGTGACCACAGAGTTTGATGTGACCTTGAACCTGCCTGGCAATCACTATGTGTTAAACGCACTGGCAGCGATTGCGATTGCTAGTGAGTTAAATGTGCCGGATGCCGCCATTATTAAAGCACTAAAAGAGTTTAAAGGCGTAGGCCGCCGTTTTGAGCGTTATGGTGAAGTGCCAGCCATGCCACGCAATGCAGCGAGCGCTGGCACCTTTACCTTGATTGATGACTACGGCCATCACCCAGTAGAGATGCAGGCGGTCATCGCAGCGGCACGCGGTGCGTTCCCAAATCGACGTCTAGTCATGGCATTCCAGCCGCATCGTTATACGCGGACTAGGGATTGCTTTGAAGACTTCGTGCGCGTGCTATCGAGTGCCGATGTGGTACTGCTGACCGAAGTTTACTCAGCGGGCGAAGCCTCGATTGTGGCTGCCGATACGCGCTCATTGATCCGCGCGATTCGCGTAGCGGGTAAGGTGGAGCCGTTATTTGTAGAAACCACGGATGAATTACCACAGGCGATTTTGGATATTGCACATGCTGATGACGTGGTGATCGTGATGGGTGCAGGTTCTATCGGTCAGGTGGCTTTAAAAACGAAAGAGTTGCAAGCAGCGAAAGCGTCGCAAGGGGTGGCCGCAGCATGAGCCAACTGAAAGGGAAATTGCTCTTAAACGAACCAATGGCGCGCTACACCAGCTGGCGTGTCGGTGGTCGTGCAGATCAATTTTATATTCCTGAGAGTTTGGAAGACCTAAGTGCATTTTTGCGCAGCCAAGATGAAGCTGAGCCTACTTATTTTATTGGGCTGGGTTCTAACCTGCTAGTGCGTGATGGCGGTATACGCGGCACAGTGGTGTTAATGCATAACGTATTAACCACACTGCAAATGGATGGCGATGCCGTCTACGCGGAAGCTGGTGTAACTTGTGCCAAATTGGCCAAATTCTGCGCGAAAGAAGCGAAGCAAGGCGCTGAGTTCTTTGCCGGTATTCCAGGCACGCTGGGCGGCGCACTGGCGATGAATGCAGGTTGCTATGGCAGCGAAACTTGGAATGTAGTGCAGCGTGTGACCACGATTAATAAAAGCGGTGAATTGAATACACGTGATGCGGCAGCTTTTATCCCTAGTTATCGGCATATCGATATGCCAGTGGCGGATGAGTGGTTTATCGCGGCATGGTTGAGATTGGCACAAGGTGATGCGCAGGAGTCAGCACAGAAAATTAAAACTTTACTGGCAAAGCGTTTAGCTTCACAACCGCTGAATCAGCCAAGTGCAGGTTCTACCTTTAGAAACCCGCCGGGCGACTTTGCTGCAAGGCTAATCGAGGCCAGTGGTTTAAAAGGCTACATTATTGGTGGGGCGCAAGTGTCAGAAAAGCATGCCAATTTCATTGTGAATATTGGCGGTGCGAATGCGCTGGATATTGAGCTGTTGATTCAGCATATGCGCGAAACAGTATTAGAAAAACAAGGCGTGGCACTGCAACAGGAAGTTAAAGTGCTAGGCGAATTAGAGGTAAGAGAATAATGCAGGATTTTGGAAAAGTAGCAGTGTTGTTAGGTGGTAAGTCTGGCGAGCGTGAAGTTTCGCTGAAGAGCGGCACAGCTGTGCTTGCTGCACTGCAAAGACAAGGTGTAGATGCGCACGCGTTTGACCCTGCCACACGGCCATTGCATGACTTGGAGTCATTTGATACCGCCATGATTTCATTGCACGGGCGCTTTGGTGAAGATGGCGCTATGCAGGGTGCTTTAGAACTGCTGGGCATTCCGTACACCGGCAGCGGCGTGATGGCATCTGCTATTGGCATGGATAAATGGCGTACCAAAATGATGTGGTCAGCCGCTGGTGTGAGTACACCAGCCTTTGAGTTAGTAAGTGCTGACTCTGATTTTGAGGCAATTGAGCAAAGACTAGGTTTGCCATTGTTTGTAAAACCGGCGAACGAAGGCTCCAGCATTGGTATTAGTAAAGTGAAGCAAACCGGCGGCTTGAAAGCCGCATACGAGCTTGCGGCAAAATCTGACCCGCTAGTCATTGCTGAGCAGTTTGTAGGTGGCGGCGAATATACCGTTGGTATTTTAGGCGATCAAGCTTTGCCGATTGTGCGCATCGTGCCTAAAAACGAGTTCTATGATTTTGAGGCGAAGTACTTGCGCGATGACACTGAGTACAGATGCCCATGCGGTTTAAGTGCAGAAAAAGAAGCACAGATTCAGCAAGAAGCATTATTGGCATTCAATACCATCGGTTGCCAAGGCTGGGGTCGCGTGGATTTCTTGATGGATGAAGCCGGTAAACATTACTTTTTAGAAGTGAATACCAGCCCAGGTATGACAGACCATAGCCTGGTGCCGATGGCAGCAAAAGCTGCAGGTATCAGCTTTGATGAGTTAGTGGTAAGCGTGTTGAGATTAGCGCATGTGGGATAAACCTGCATTACTGAACTGGATAGCTAACCTACTGTACGCCATCAGTATGGTAGTGATGCTATACGCAGCGGTATATGTGGTGGTACATTTGCCGATTTTTCCGCTACGCGAAGTGAAGGTGGACGGTGAGCTGCACCATGTAAGCCGTGAACAGGTGAAGCTGATTGTCGCCAAGCATTTAAAAGGTAACTTTTTTACGCTGGATTTAATCAATGCCCGCGATGCGTTTGAAAAGTTACCTTGGGCACGCAGTGTGAGTGTGCGTCGCCGCTGGCCAGATAAGTTGGAAGTGGTGATTGAAGAGCATGAGGCACTGGCGCGCTGGGGTAGCACGGCGTTGGTGAATAAGCAGGGTGAATTGTT
This sequence comes from Methylotenera mobilis JLW8, assembly GCF_000023705.1. Classification (NCBI taxonomy): domain Bacteria; kingdom Pseudomonadati; phylum Pseudomonadota; class Betaproteobacteria; order Nitrosomonadales; family Methylophilaceae; genus Methylotenera; species Methylotenera mobilis. The sequence goes on along the minus strand of NC_012968.1, from coordinate 2,179,833 downwards.
TCATGCGGCTTCTGGCAGTGATTTGCCAGTGTTTTACGGGCCAGATAACGGCGTGATTGAAGTGGCATCACAATATGACTCGTTAAATAAAGTGCTACAAAGCGCTAATTTAGAAGTGGCAACGCTAGCGTTAACGCCAAGACGTGCTTGGCAGGTGACAACCACCAACGGCATCGTGCTGGAGCTGGGCCGAGTGGAAATGCAGCCGAGATTGGAGAAGTTTGCCAATATTTATAGCAGTACTTTGGTAGGGCTGAATAAAAAAATTACTTATGTAGATTTACGTTATCCCAGCGGTTTTGCGGTACGTAGGCCGACAGCGGTAGTGAATACGGGAAAAGTTGCTAGTGCGGATGGCAGCCAAAAAGCGGTAGAGGCAGTAAAACCAAGCGCTAGCGATAGCAAGGCGATGAAAAGCGACACAGTGAAAAAACGTACGGGAACCGTGACCTAATTCACGGAAGGGATGAAGAATGAGCAGAATTAAAGAAGATAAGAATTTGATTGTAGGCTTGGATATTGGCACATCAAAAATTGTGGCGATTGTTGCTGAGTTGCAGCCAGAAGGTACGTTGAAGGTAATCGGCTTAGGTCAGCATGTATCACGCGGCTTGAAAAAAGGCGTTGTAGTGAATATCGAATCTACGATGCAGTCAATTCAGCGCGCATTGGAAGAAGCTGAGCTGATGGCTGATTGCAAAATCAATAACGTGTTTACCGGCATCGCTGGCAGCCATATCAAGAGCCTGAATTCACACGGCATGGTGAAGATTAAGGATGCTGAAGTTTCGCAAATGGACGTAGACCGCGTGATTGAAACTGCACGTGCGATTGCACTGCCAGCCGATCAGCAGATTCTGCATATCCTGACCCAAGAATTCATCATCGATGGCCAAGAAGATGTACGTGAGCCATTAGGCATGAGTGGCATGAAGTTGGAAGTGAAAGTGCATATCGTGACCGGTGCGGTAGCCGCGGCGCAAAATATCGTGAAGTGCATTAAACGTTGCGGCATTGAGGTCAGTGATTTGATCTTGCAGCCTTTGGCTTCTAGCCTGGCTGTGCTGACTGAAGATGAAAAAGAGCTAGGTGTTTGCCTGGTAGACATTGGCGGCGGTACTACGGATATTGCAGTGTTCAAACAAGGCGCGATTCGCCATACCGCGGTGGTGCCTATCGCGGGTGACCAAATGACCAATGATGTAGCGGTAGCTTTCCGTACCCCTACGCAGTCAGCAGAAGATATCAAGATCAAGCACGGCTGCGCATTACGCCAGTTAGCTGACCCACGTGAAGTGGTGGAAGTGCCAGGAGTAGACGGTAGGGATCCACGTCAGCTATCTGTACAGACATTGGCTGAGGTGTTAGAGCCACGTGTGGTGGAGCTCTATGAGTTGGTGCTGAATGAATTACGCCGTAGCGGCATGGAAGACATGATTGCATCAGGCATCGTTATCACTGGCGGTTCCGCCATGATGCGCGGCATGGTGGAATTGGGTGAAGAAATATTCCATATGCCGGTACGTTTAGGTATGCCACGTTATGTGGGCGGCTTGTCAGAAGTGGTAAGCAATCCAAGGTATGCCACTGGTGTAGGCCTAGTGTTAATGGGCAAGCAGCAGTTGGAGCGCCATTTAACCGGTCAGATGGAATCAAGTTCATTCGGACGCATTTTAGAAAGAATGAAGAGCTGGTTTCAAGGTAACTTTTAAAAGTAATTTGTAAGTAGCAGTAAGTGTTTAGCAGTGAAAAGTAGTAAGGCAGAAGTAACAGTTAAAGTGAACGCTAAAAAGAGGAGGCAATAAAATGTTTGAGATTATGGAAAAAAATTCGCAAGAAGCCGTGATTAAGGTCATCGGTGTGGGTGGTTGCGGTGGCAATGCAGTGGCACACATGATTGAAAAAAATGTGGGCGGTGTTGAATTTATTTGCGCCAATACCGATATGCAAGCTTTGAAAAAGAGCCAAGCAAAAACTGTATTGCAAATTGGTGAGGCAATGACGCGCGGTTTGGGCGCTGGTGCTAAACCAGAAGTAGGCCGTGAAGCTGCTTTGGAAGACCGTGACGCAATTGCAGAGTTAATCGATGGCGCCGATATGCTGTTTATCACGGCTGGTATGGGTGGTGGTACTGGTACCGGCGCTGCACCTGTGATTGCACAAATCGCGAAAGAGATGGGTATTTTAACGGTTGCAGTCGTGACTAAGCCTTTCTCATTTGAAGGGAAACGCACTAAAGTGGCATCTGATGGTCTAGATGAGTTATCAAAGTATGTGGACTCACTGATTGTGATTCCAAATGAGAAATTGATGGAAGTATTGGGCGAAGATGTACCGTTCCTAGAAGCATTTAGAGCCGCAAACGATGTATTGCACAACGCAGTATCTGGCATTGCTGAAATCATCAATTGCGCAGGTATGGTGAACGTGGACTTTGCAGACGTACGCACTGTCATGTCTGAAATGGGGATGGCGATGATGGGTTCTGCATTGGCAACCGGTCCGGACCGTGCACGTATCGCAGCTGAACAAGCGGTAGCAAGCCCATTGCTGGAAGATGTCAACTTGGCGAACGCGCGTGGCGTTTTAGTGAATATCACCACATCAACTGCTTTCAAAATGAAAGAGTACTACGATGTGATGAACACCATTAAAGAGTTCACCGCAGAAGATGCGACCGTGATTGTAGGTAATGTGTTTGATGACAGCATGGGTGATGGTCTGCGTGTAACGATGGTGGCAACTGGCTTGACTGGTGCACAACGCCGTCAACAAAAACCAGAGTTACGTGTAATGCCACAACAAGTGGTGCGTGATGGTACGACTAACCAACCGATTTTTGTTGGTAATGCCAATATCGCTACCGATGATGAAGCACCGGCAGTATTTGGTTCAAACAGCCGCCGTGCGCAAGTGGAAGCGATGAAAATGTCAGGGGTTGAAGAATATGACATCCCAGCATTTTTGCGCAAACAAGCTGACTAAGTAACATTGCACTAAGCTTCAAGTGTGGATAAGGCTATGTAGCCAGCGAAAGGCTGTCGCCATGAATTATGTTATTATTTAACTGATTCGTAAGGCAAATAGTTAAGTTTTGATAGCTGGTAAGTGCGCGCACAGAAACTTAGAGAATGGAAATTGATTAGGCATGTTAAAGCAACGTACACTTAAAAAAGCGATAAGCGCCACAGGCGTTGGATTGCACAATGGCGAAAAGGTTACTCTTACCCTGCGCCCTGCTGCACCTGACACTGGTATTGTTTTCAAACGGGTTGATCTGCCTCAGCCCAATGAAATCGTGGCGACTCCAGGCGTAGTGCATGACACAAGAATGTGCTCTGCGCTGGAGGCCAACGGCGCGCGCGTTGCTACAGTTGAGCATGTGATGTCTGCACTGGCTGGTTTGGGTGTAGATAATGTGTATGTAGAGGTGGACGCTTCTGAAATTCCGATTATGGATGGAAGCTCAGGCCCTTTTGTATTTTTACTGCAGGAGGCTGGCCTAGTTGAGCAAGCCGCTGCAAAAAAATTCATACGTATTACCAAAACAATAGAAGTAAAAGAGGGCGATAAGTGGGTGCGGTTTGAGCCTTATCATGGCTTTAAAATTGATTTCACCATTGATTTTAATCACCCAGTGTTTGAAAACTCGGGTAATAACGTCAAAATTGATTTTGCCGCCGATTCTTATATTAAAGAAATCAGCCGTGCGCGCACTTTTGGCTTTATGCATGAGGTTGAGTATTTGCGATCTAATGGCTTGGCGCGTGGCGGCAGCCTAGATAACGCAATTGTGCTCGATGAGTATCGCGTACTGAATGCGGATGGCCTGCGTTACGACGATGAGTTTGTGAAGCACAAGGTGTTGGACGCGATTGGCGATTTGTATATGTTGGGTCATCCAATCTTGGGGGCTTTTTATGCTTACAAATCCGGACACTCTTTGAATAATCAGCTGTTGCGCGCGTTGATGCAAGATACCACAGCGTGGGAATACACCACCTTTGAAAAGCAAGAAGATGCGCCCGCTACTTTTTTGTCGCAGCCAGCCCAGTTGCTAGCCAAGACTGCTTATTAAGTTAAAGTAAGTTAAAGCAAAAAATCACAAGAAATTACACAAGAAATTATTGGTGACATAGTCAACCAAGTTTAGTCATAATGCAGAGGAGGCGTATATGTTGATGATTCGCCTGATATTCGTTTTATTAGTGATTACCGCGACGGTGTTGCTAGGCTTGTACTTGTTATCAAGCGATAAAAAGTATCTGTATTATTTCAAGCAAACCCTTAAATATACGTTCTTTCTGGTTCTGGTCACGGCCATCCTTTTTGTGTTGCGTCGTATCCTATATCTTTAGCCTATTTGTATGTTTAATCCATTTGAAAAATTATCCCAACTAGCAGTGCTTAAGCAGCTTAGTAAGCTGTGCCTGGGCGCACTGCTAGTGTCAGGCCAAGTTGCTGCAATGTCAGACCAAGCTCTGTTTGACCATGCGCGCGAAGCCTATGCCAAAAAGAATGAATTAGCGTTGGCTGAGGACGTTAGTCAACTCAATAGTCAGCAATACATACTGGCACCGTATGCGGCTTATTGGTTAATGCTACTCAGGCTGGACCAAGCTGACAATGCCGAAGTGCAGGCATTTTTAACCCAATATGCAGACATGGTATTTGCAGACCGTTTACGTGGTGAATGGCTGAAAAAACTGGGAAAAAAACAAGACTGGGCGTTGTTTTTTGAACACTACCCAAACTTCAAACGTACTGATGCTACGGTGGAGTGTTATGCGCTATATGGCAAACATCAGTTTGATAGTCAGGAAGTATCTACACAGGTTAAGAAAATATGGATGAGCTCGGCAGATTTGCCAAGCAGCTGCACGTCTTTATTTGATGCGATGCAAGAGACCGGCGCGTTAGCGACGAGTGATATCTGGGCAAGGTTGCGCCTAGCCTTGCAGGATGGCAAGCTCAGCGTGGCCAAGAGCATAGTTGCGCGCTTAGCTAACTTTGATAAAAACAACTTAGAGTTACTGGCGGTGGCAGAGCAAACGCCAAAACTGCTGCTCACCAGCAAAACCGTGACAGTTAGAATTAACAATAAAAAAACAGTATTAAAAACACCGTCGTTTAAAGCGAGAGATGATATAGAGGTCAATTTATATGCATTAGATAGATTGGCACGTACCAATATAGTAGAGGCGGTTGCGGTCAATCAGTCCTTGCAAGAGCGCTGGTCTGCACAGGATGCTGCTTTTGCATGGGGGCGTATTGCTTATCATGCAGCACGCACGCACCACCCTCAGGCGCTTGAGTTCTATGCCAAAGCTAATGAAACGCCGTTAGATAAAGAGCAGTTAGCATGGATGGCACGCGCCGCAATGCGCGCCCAAAACTGGGACATGTTGTTGGATGCCATTGGTAAAATGGCACCGGAGCAACAGCAAGAGGGCGCCTGGCGCTATTGGAAAGGCCGTGCGTTAAAAGAGAAGTCGATGGTGGTAGAGGCTAACAAGATATTAGGCCCACTTTCTACCGAGCGTCATTACTATGGCTGGCTAGCACTAGAGGAGCTGGGCAGCGTGGTGAATAATCCGCAGCAGCAATATACACCAGTAGAGCAAGAGGTGATGGCGATTGCCAGCCAACCGGGTATTAAACGTGCACTAGAGTTGCAAAAGCAGGATATGCGCTGGGAGGCTAAGGCAGAGTGGGTGTGGGTAACGCGCGACTATGATGATAAACAGCTGCTGGCTGCCGCAGAGTATGCGCAGCGGCAGAAATGGTACGATGTGGCGATTAGTACCGCTGACAATACCAAGCAGCTGCATGATTTTAACTTGCGTTATCCCATCCCTTACCGTGATTTATTCCGTGCGGCAGCCTTAAATGAGAATGTAGATGAGGCTTGGATTTATGGTTTAACCCGTCAGGAAAGCCGTTTTATGCATTATGCCAAGTCTGGAGTAGGCGCTTCTGGCCTGATGCAACTGATGCCGGCTACCGCTAAATGGGCAGCGCAGCGCATGGGGTTGAGCGACTATAGCCAAGATATGATACATGACCTTAAGTACAACGTTGGCATAGGTACCTATTACATGCGCTATACCTTGGAAACCATGAGCGGCCAGGCCGTGATGGCCACCGCGGCATATAACGCGGGCCCTAGCCGTGCACGGCGCTGGGCGGCTGATGAGCCGATGGAGGCTGCCATTTATATTGAGTCTATTCCCTATGGCGAAACCAGAAGCTATGTACAAAAGGTAATGGCAAACGCACAGATATATGCACCTAAACTCGGTTATCCGGTGCAGACATTAAAAGCTAGAATGGGGACGATTCCAGGGCGAGCCAAGCCAGAGGTGATATTGGCGGACGTTGATTAGTGTTGTGTACTTAGTGCCGCTTTTCCAAGTTTCCAGTAGTTGAGTGATCTTTTTAGAACAAATAGCTAAGTTAGAAGGATAGTCATGCAGTTAAGCAAAATATGTGTGTTGGGCGGTTCAGGATTTGTCGGTAGTGCGATTGTTGCCAAGCTGGATGCGGCTGGTTATGCAGTAACCGTGTTGACGCGCAGAAGAGAGGCAGCCAAGCATTTATTCTTGTTACCTAATGTGACTGTGGTCGAGTGTGATGTGCTGGATTACCATGCTTTAAATACCGTACTTAGGGGAACTGACGCTGTGATTAACTTGATTGGTATTTTGCATCAAGGCCATCATGCAAGTTTTAATGCAATTCACCACCAGTTGCCGGCGCAACTGGCCAAGATTTGTGCTGATTTGGGCATCAAACGCCTTATTCAAATGAGCAGCTTGGGTGCGCATGAGCATGCACCTAGCCAGTATCTACGCACTAAAGCGGCCGGGGAAGCGGCATTAAAAGCACTGCAGGACAAAATCAATATCACCATATTTAAGCCATCCATCATTTTTGGGCGCGGAGATAAATTTACCAATCTCTTTGCAACGCTGATTAAGCTGTTGCCAGTGGTCGTGTTGGCTAAGCCTAACGCTAAGTTTCAACCAATCTGGGTGGAAGATGTCGCTAGTTGTTTTGTGAATAGCCTGCAAAACATGGATACCTATGGTCAGACTTATGAGTTGGCTGGGCCTAAAGTGTATACCTTCCGTGAACTGCTGCAGCAAATCATGCACGTCTTGTCAATTCAACGCCCGATTATTGGCTTGAATAATACACTTTCCTATGTGCAGGCTTTAATCATGGAGTTTTTGCCTGTTAAGTTAATGTCACGTGACAATATCAAGTCTATGGAGGTTGATAGCGTTAGCCAGCAGCCACTGCCTGCTGTTTTAGTGGTAGAACCTAGTGCATTGGAGGCGGTGCTGCCTGAGTACTTGGTCGATCGTAACGCACGCGGTGCGTATGACCGTTTCCGTAGTGCGGCAGCACGCTAATCCTAGCTGCGTCATGCAAACTTATATCGTAGGGGGAGCTGTACGAGACGAGTTGCTGGGCTATGCGATTAAAGATAAAGATTATGTCGTTGTCGGCAGTACACCCGAGCAGATGGTGGCAGCCGGCTTTAGGCCAGTAGGCAAGGATTTTCCGGTGTTTTTGCATCCGGTTACTCAGGCAGAGTATGCGCTGGCACGTACCGAGCGTAAAACCGCCAAAGGTTATAAGGGTTTTGCTGTACATGCCTCGCCAGAGGTTACTTTGGAGCAAGATCTAGCGCGGCGTGACCTCACTATCAATGCCATTGCCAAAAGCGAGTCTGGCGAACTGGTAGACCCTTTTAACGGTATTGCCGATATTCAAGCCAAAACCCTGCGCCACGTTAGCGCTGCCTTTGTTGAAGACCCAGTGCGTATTTTGCGTATTGCGCGTTTTGCTGCACGCTTTACTGATTTTCATGTGGCGCCAGAAACGCTAAGCCTGATGCAGATAATGGTTGATGCAGGCGAGGTGGATGCCTTGGTTGTCGAGCGCGTATGGCAGGAGATTGCCAAGGGCTTAATGGAATCGCAGCCGTCACGCATGTTCAATGTATTACGTGCATGCGGCGCATTGCAAAGAATCATGCCAGAGTTAGATAAGTTGTGGGGTGTGCCGCAGCCTCCTCAATATCACCCGGAGGTGGATACCGGTGTGCATGTGATGTTGGTAGTGGATTATGCTGCTCAGCAAAATTTTACGCTGCCGGTGCGTTTTGCCGCATTAATGCATGACTTAGGCAAAGGCACTACGCCACAAGATATTTTACCTAGGCATATCGGTCATGAAGAGCGTGGAGTGCATCTGGTAAAAGACCTATGCAAGCGCTTGCGGGTGCCCAATGACTGTAGAGAATTGGCGCTGATGGTGACTAAATTTCACGGCAAGCTTTATCAGTCATTAGCCATGCGTCCTGATACGCTGCTGCAATTCTTGATTCAACTGGATGCCATCCGCCAGCCATCTAGGCTAAAAGAGTTTTTACAGGCTTGCGAGGCCGATTCCCGTGGCAGGACGGGGTTTGAGCAGTGCCCTACACCTGCTGCGGATTTAATGCTAAAAGTATTAGATGCGGCATTGAGTATTGATGCGGGTGCTATTGCTAGCGCTTACACTGAGGTGGAAAAAATCAAGGCAGCGATTTTTGATGCCAGAGTTAATGCCATTAAAGGCGTGCTTTAGCACCGGAGTGATCAAGCGCCTCTCGAGCCTTGAATACTTGATATAGCGCTAATTTTTAACAGTAGCGCTGTAACTGCGCCGATTGCTACAGGGTTGGGTTTAAATGCCCAGCGAGTTCTGAATAAAGTACTTAGCAATATAGCCCACCAGCCCAAAGGTCAGCCCCAGAAACAGTACAAATGCCCCAAATTTGCCGGCTTTTGACTCCCAAGCCAGATGACCCACAATAAACAACATTAATAGCATCAAGCCGCCAACGCCAAATGTCATACCAAATTCAGTGATTTGTGCTTCAGTGAAGCCAAAAATTGTGCCTTCCAACGTAATCTCCTAAGTAGGGTTGGGCTCGTTTTTAATTAGAGTAAATTAGGTAGTTGTTGCTCAATAAACTCTGTAGGTTTGCGTTTGAATCCGCTTTTTGCGTATTGGTTCCAGCGGCCGATAATGTAGCAAACGATTAAGTTTGCCTGTGCTTCAGCATCTTGCTTCTGACCGGTTTGCGTTTCTGCAATACGCAAACATTGTTTCAGTGTGACTTCAATGCGGTCATATAGTTGGTTAATACGTAATTGCAATTTGTCATCTTCATTCACCAGCGCATCGCCAATTAGTACGCGCGTCATGCCAGAGTTTTTTTCTGCAAACACCATGAGCATGGTGACAATGCGCTGTACTTGTCTGAGGCCTTCTGGCTCTTCGCTGCTAATTTTGTTAATCAGGCCAAAAATGGTTTCTTCAATAAACAAAATCAAACCTTCAAACATTTGTGCTTTGTTTGCAAAATGGCGGTAAAGCGCAGCTTCACTCACTTCTAATTTTGCGGCTAATGATGCGGTTGTGATTTTCTCTCTTTTTGGAGATTCCAGCATTTTTGCCAAAGTTTCTAAAATTTGCTGTTTACGTTCGCCGGCCATTTTATTTCCTTAACAGATAATTGATTTTATTATAGCTTAATGTGAGTAAGTGCTAACACTGAGGTTAGGCGATAATCAACAAAATTTGGTTTATTTAACTGCTTGGATACCCAAATCGTCCTCATGCCTAGGCGCTTAGCTGTCATCAGTGCGGGTAAGCTGTCTTCCAGCATAATGCAGTCGCTGGCTTGGGCGTTAATGGTTTGGAGTAAGCGCTGAAAGCCACGCGCCGACGGTTTGGCATGAAATTGTGTAGATTCCACACTGAAAACCAGTTCAAATAGATCTGCGATACCCAGTAATTCCAGCACTCGCATGGCGTAGCTACGCGGGGCGTTGGTGAATACTAACTTACGTCCTGAGAGTGATTTCAGCATGTGTTTCAGGCGTCTGGTTTGAATCACCATGTCTGGCAAGTTGGCAAGGCGATGGGTTTCATGCAGAAAATGATGTGGGTCTGTCCCGTGGTGGCGCATGAGTCCTTTGAGCGTGGCGCCATAAATTCGCCAGTAGTGCTGACGTAATGCGTGGGCGTCGGGCTCATTCATTGCAAGCTCGTTCATGATGTATTGCGTCATGCTGCGGTTCATCACCGGGAAGATATGTGCACTGGCATTATGCAGTGTGTCGTCCAGGTCAAAAATCCAGATTCTGCTCATGCGTGGTATGGGAGTGTTGGTCGGACACAGTTAGTTTAACCGTGCCCTGATTTGGTTTTAGCGCTTATTTTGCTTTAATTAAAGTTCCTACGCCTTCATCTGTCAGTACTTCTAGCAGCAAGGCGTGCTCTACACGGCCGTCAATAATGTGAACAGCTTTTACACCGCTGCGTGCGGCATCTAAGGCGGAACTGATTTTAGGCAGCATGCCGCCAGATAGCGTGCCATCTGCCACCATGTCATCAATTTGTCTTGGTGTTAAGCCAGTAAGTAGCTCGCCATTTTTATCTAGTACGCCCGGTGTGTTGGTGAGCAGAATGAGCTTTTCTGCATTCAGTATTTCAGCCAATTTGCCAGCTACCACGTCGGCATTGATATTGTAGGTTTCGCCGTCTGCGCCTACGCCAATCGGGGCAACCACAGGGATAAAGTCACCCGTGTCTAAAAAGTTGATAATGCTAGGGTCGATGGCGGAAATCTCGCCGACTTGCCCAATATCAATCATTTTGGTGGCGTCATCTTTATCTGCTATCAAGAGCTTGTGTGCGTGAATGAAATTGCCGTCCTGGCCAGTCAGGCCAACTGCTTTACCGCCGTGGCGATTGATTAAGTTTACAATCTCTTTGTTTACTTGGCCGCCGAGCACCATTTCCACCACATCCATGGTTTCTTCATCGGTCACGCGCATGCCTTGGATAAACTCGCCTTTTTTACCCAGTTTATCCAGCATTTCGTTGATTTGCGGGCCACCACCATGTACTACTACCGGGTTCATCCCAACCAGCTTCAACAATACTACGTCTTTGGCGAAACACTCTTTCAAGTGCTCATCGGTCATGGCGTTGCCGCCGTATTTAATGACGATAGTTTTATCAAAAAAACGTTTGATATAGGGTAACGCCTCAGCCAGCGTCTTTGCTTTTTTTGCAGCGGTTGATTGGTTTAGCATGAGTTTTCCGTAAGCTTAAATTTTGGTCAATTTGGTTTCCGTCATTGTAACTAAATTTTGTTTACAATGTTTTGCTAAACGCCTTAGATTTGCGTTGGTAATTGTAAAGTCTTTGTTTCTCTGCTGTTGGCTAACTTATCAACTCTAGTGTTGAACTGATATCCATATTTATCTTTCAATTCAAAATTAGATTTATGCTATTTTGCGACTTGTGTATTTAAGCGAACTACGCGCTTCACGCCTTCTTCTACTTGTTTCCAACAAGGCATCCATTGCTGTGGAAGCGAATAAGTGACCAGATATTCGTTATCCAATTTAATATGCCCTATGCAAGCGCTTACTGGGTTAGTGGCACCAGCACACGCAAAGCGTGACAGCCCGTAAGGACTTGGATTGGAGTTATTAATTGGTTCGTAATAGAACATGCCTGTTCTCCTAGCAATAATTTCACGTAAACCAAATTTCTCAGAATCACCGACATAATTAATTGGCTGGTTTTTATCAAGCCAAATTTCATGTTCCTTACGTGCTTGAGCTTTTTGTTGTGCTGTTAAATTGGCTCTATAGCTTCTCTTCCAAAATTTAATTTCCTGCGTCATTGGCAATCTACTCCAATCAGGCACGTAGTTAATCGAGATGCCAATTCTTGTTTCTGGAATTAAATGCATCACCTTTTTGTCAACCTTGTGCTCACGCCTATACTCTCTTCGGTCGGTTATAAAGTTTTTATCTTCTTCACCACGCAAGCTGGGAAAGTTGAAGGCTGCGTACAAGGTGGTGTTAAGTGCGTTGATGGGTGTGTGGCTACCTATAGGTTTGCCTGACTTTTCTTCTAAAACGCCTTTGTCTAACCAATAGGTATAGCCTTGTACTATGTCTATGGTTTTTGCATCCCATCGTATCTTTGTCCGCGGGGTGCTTTTGTATAGCTTCTCTAAATCCGGAAGTTGCGCTGGGCAATTAATCTCTATTGATGCAAATGCCTTTTCTTCTTCTACAGGTTTATTAATATCTGTTTTGGCTGGTGGTGCTGTAACAACAGACTTGGTCATCAGTTCTCTTTTTTGCTTTAACTTTTCCAAATCAATGAATAAGAGGCCAACTGCCAGTATGCTGATGGCTATAATGCCTTTAAGCAAAAAAGTCATTTTCATATGTTTACCCCTGAAAATAATATTCACTGAATCAACAGCGTCTGAGTATATTGATTCAGTGACTCTATTAATTTTGCAACTTATAAAGTTGCTCTCGCATACTTGATTCCGAGCTTTATTTACAATGTTTTCCTAAACACCTTAGATTTACGCTGATAATTGTAAAGTTTTTGTTTCTCTGCCGGCAGTTTTTCTACCCCTTGTTCGGTAAAGCCACGCTCTAAAAACCAATGCTCGGTACGCGTTGTGAGGCAGAACAAGCTTTTAAGGCCACGCTGTTTGGCTACGTTGGCGCAGTAATAGAATAACTTATCACCACGCCCGCCGCCACGGTATGCCGGGTCGATGGCTAGGCATGCAAACTCAGCGGTCTGTTCTGATTCAAACGGGTAGAGTGCTGCGCAGCCGATGATGCGGTTGTCATGCTCCATCACATGAAAATGATTAATTTCCATTTCTAACCGTTCACGACCACGCCTGACCAAAATGCCATCGTTTTCCAATGGTTCTATCAGCTTTAAAATGCCGCCCACATCATCAATGTTAGCTTGGCGCATGCTTTCCAGGCTCAGTTCTGTCACCATGGTGCCAATGCCGTCCAGTGTGAACAGTTCTTGAATGATGGCGCCGTCGATATGCCGGCTAATTAAGTGCGTCCTAGCCACGCCATGCTCACAGGCGCGCACGGCTGCTGGTAGGTAGTAAGTGACGTCTTCCGAAATATTGATGGCTTGTTCGGTTTCTCTCACATTTTTGAGTAGATTCTTGGCTTTTTCTGCGGTCATCTCACGCAATAGCTCGCCGCGCAGGTTGTGTACGCCTTCTGAGTCCATCAGGAAAATAAGCTTGTCTGCATCTAATGCCACTGCAGTGCTCACAGCAACATCTTCTAAGCTTAGGTTGAAAGCCTCGCCGGTTGGCGAATAGCCTAGTGGAGACAGTAATACCATCTCATTGTCATCTAGCCGTTTTTGGATGCTGATCGCATCGACTTTGCGCACTTCGCCGGTGTGTTGCAAATCTACACCATCGTGCACGCCTAGCGGCTTGGCGGTGACAAAGTTACCACTAGCTACGCGGATGTCGGCGCCGGCCATGGGGGAGTTGGCAATCCCCATTGAAAGCAAGGCTTCAATTTCTACGCGGATGGCACCATTGGCTTCCTTTACTGCCTCCATCGCGGCATCATCGGTGACTCGCAAGCCGTTATGGAACAGTGGAGAGATGTTATCGCGCTTTAAGCGTTGCTCAATTTGTGGCCGCGAGCCGTGTACTAATACCAAGCGTACTTCTAAGCTAGCTAGCAGATTTAAGTCGTGCGAGAGTGCGATGAATTGCTGCTCGCTTACTACTTCGCCGCCAAATGCAATCACAAACGTGCGCCCACCAAAAGCGTGGATATAAGGTGTGGCAGAACGGAACCACTGCACAAAATCTTTGGCATTGGTGCTGTTGGTTTGCTCTGATTGGCTTTTGGTGTAAGTGTGCGCTTGCTCACCCGATTTATTGTTTGGTGTTGCGTCATCGCTATCAGCATAAAGGTTGGCCGGTGTTGTCTCCAATGCAGATGCAATTTTGCGTAGTAGCGACTCGGAAACGCCTAATTCACCGCGCTCAATACGTGACAAATTGCCTGCATCTGCATCAATTTTAGAGGCGAGTTGCTGCAGTGTTAAGTGCAGTGATTTGCGTTGAGTCCGTATGCTGTGACCAAGAGACATGATTTAGCCTTAGTTTTCTGGTTGGTTGCTTGGTAGTGTTAATTTGTATTATTTACATTAATGTAAATTAAAATTGTAAATAATACAAATTAAATATAGTGTGATTGAACGTTTGGAATGCGCTGTCTTATGCAACCTTTTGCGCACAAATGCGCTGTAGCATAGCTGGCCTAGGCTCTAGTACTTCACCTTGTTCAAAAGCAAGCACCTTAAGCAGTGGTGAGTAGATGTTGAGTAGTTCATCCGGCATTAACAGAAAGTCGGGGTTGCTAGGTTTGCCAAAGCGCTCGTTGCCTTGCATAAAGGTTTCATAAATCAGTATACCGCCCGGTTTGAGCAAGCTAGCAAGTGTGGAAAGTAGTGGTCTATGTAAGTAGCGGCTAACGATAATGCCGTCATAGCTGTACTCAAATGTTGGCGGCTCAGCAGTTTCCAAGTCTATTGTCGTGATGCGTATGCCATCAATGCCTTGCATGCTGGAAGTGACAGTCGGGTCGCGGTCTAGCGCATGTACCTGGTAGCCTTGCTGTGCCAGCCATTTGGCATGCCGCCCACTGCCGCATGCCAAGTCTAATACTAGCCCTTGGCTTTTGATAAGCGGTGCAAATTTCACTATCCATGATGAAGCAGGTTCTAGCATGTTGAGCCTTTTTTGGGTGAGGTTATCAGATTGCTATTTTATAGAGGTGTATCGTGCATGTGATATTTAATGCGTTATTTAGTCTTGTTGGGGATTTAATCCGATAGAATCAAGCAACTCGTAGATTAAACAGTCTGTATAAGGTGCCAAGGTAAAGCATGCGTAAATTTATAATGATAGTGTTGGCAGTGTGGTCTAGTCTGGCGCAAGCTGAGTGGACCATGATACAAACTAACGATAATGGCAATATGTATATTGATTTTGGTTCGGTACAGCGGACCGCCGGTTTGGTCACGGTGTCCACCTTGAGCGACTATTATGTGCAGCAGGCGAAAGGTGAGCTATCGTCGCAGTGGCTGGAGCTGCATGACTGCAAAAATAAGAAATTTAAAGCGCTCTCAATTCAATACTATGCGGACAATATGGCAAAAGGTGCTGTGTTAACAACTTACCGTCTGCCAGAGGCAGAGACTGGCTGGTCAGATGTGGTGCCTTATAGCATAGGGGAGCTTAAAGCTAACGTAATATGTAGTCGTTAGCGTTCATCTATTTTCCATCCGAGTGCTTGCGCACAGCTAATTAAAAATCCCCCCATGCTAGTTGCATGGCTGCAATTGCAGTTAAGGCGGCGGTTTCTGTACGTAAAATGCGTGGCCCCAATACAATCGATTGGAAATTATGTGCAGTAGCTAAGTCAATTTCTTCCTGACTTAACCCGCCTTCCGCCCCGATCAATAGCTGAATTTCACCCGTAGGTTTGGCAATTTCGTTCAAGCGCACAGCACCAATTGGGTTGAGTAAAATGCGTGTGTTATTAGCTGCAGGATTATTACCTAGCCACTGTTCAAGTGATATAGGGGTAAGTACCTTGGGTACATAGGCGCGGCCGGATTGCTCGCACGCCGAGATGGCAATATTTTGCCAGTGTTCAGTGCGTTTTTCTGCGCGTTCACCAGATAGTTTGACTACACTACGTTTGCTGGAAATGGGCTGGATGCTTTTTACGCCCAGCTCTACCGCTTTTTGAATGGTAAAGTCCATCCTATCGCCACTGGAAATTGCTTGCACCAAGGTGATGTTGAGCGGGGATTCGTTATGCACTGCGGTGGCGCCATTTACCATTGCCGTCACGCTATTTTTCTTGATCTCGGTTAATGTGCAGTTGTAATTGACACCATCACCGTTGAACAAAATCGCATCATCACCCACGCTTAGGCGTAGTGCGCGGGTTGCATGCGCGGCCGCACTTTCGGAGAGTAAAACCGATGCACCAAGTGCTAGAGGTGAGTGGGTGTAAAAGCGCAAATTAGCCATAGACGCGGGCGACTCCAAAAGTAAAGCAAACGGTAAAACAAAAGTGATAATATAAACGTTAACGTTGTCACAGTAATAAGTATAACGAAATAAGGAGAATAAAATGGTTAGCTTAAACCCCCCAGTCTGTAATTTTGGTCAGCCAGCGGTAGATTTCGATTTATTAGGGGTGGATGGCAAGCGATACACGTTAGCAAATAGCGCAGGTAAAAACGGCTTGCTAGTGATGTTTATCTGTAACCACTGTCCTTATGTAAAGGCAATTAAGACTCGTCTGGTTGATGATTGCCGCGAGCTTTTGCAATATGGCATCAACACGATTGCGATTCAGAGTAATGATACGGAGAACTATCCTGAGGACTCATTTGAACGCATGATGGAAGAGGCTAAATTATTTAACTTTCCATTCCCTTATGTGCTGGATGAAACGCAGGAAGTGGCTAAAGCCTATGGTGCGGTATGTACTCCGGATTTCTTTGGTTTTAATGCAGATTTGGAGCTGCAATATCGTGGGCGCTTTGATGCCGCTGGCCGCCGTCAGTCGGAGGAGAATCATCCTAGGGATTTATTTAACGCAATGAAACTGATTGCAGAAACCGGTGAGGGGCCTAAAGAGCAAATCGCCAGTATCGGCTGTAGCATTAAGTGGTTTCCGCAGGAGTCTATTTAACCATTGGTGATGAGTCAGCGTGTTAAGCCTAAATACTCACCAAAGTGCTAACCAAAGTGTTAAGACAAAATGTTGTTGATTACATCTCGCCTGAGGCTGTCGTCACGCTAGATGGGTTGTTTCATGAGCGTGTCAGGCGCTCGTCGCAGTGTGTCGCTTATCGCTACTTTGATGAGGGGTTGGGTGAGTGGCGCGAGATGACATGGTTGTCCATCATGCAGCAGGTAGTGCGCTGGCAACAGGCTTTGCTGGCTGAGCATTTGGCAGTTGGTGACCGCGTTGCCATTATGCTCAAGAACTGCCCCAGTTGGGTCGCGTTTGACCAGGCTGCCTTGGGGTTGGGTTTGGTCACCGTGCCGCTTTATGTGTCAGACCGTGCTGAAAATATTGCGCATGTGCTGCAGGATTCAGGCGCAAAATTATTACTGGTGAATAGTGTCGGCGATTGGCAGGCGGTTCATGCGCTGGGTGTAGATTTTAAGCATTTACAGCGTGTGGTGAGTTGTCAGCCATTGCCTGCGGGTGAAGATGATGCTTGTATGCGCGGGCTGGATGCATGGCTGCCGCCTGCTGATGTGCAGGGTGAGTTGCAGCATCGCGTGGCAGACGCCGATGCACTGGCGACCATTATTTACACGTCAGGCACTACTGGCAAACCCAAGGGGGTGATGCTCACACATCGTAACTTGATGTGTAATGCTTGGGATTCGTTAAGCTACTTTGCCGTTTACCCACATGACGTGTTTCTCTCTTTCCTGCCGTTGTCGCATGCGCTGGAGCGGATGGCTGGTTACTGTTTGCCCATGATGTCTGGCGCCAGCGTCGCGTTTGCGCGCTCGGTGCAGCAGTTGCAGGACGATTTGCTTAAAGTGCGCCCCACTATTATCGTCACCGTGCCGCGTATCTTTGAACGGATTCAGTTGGCGTTACGTAATAAGTTGGAGGCTGGGCCGGCCTATGCGTCGCGCCTGTTTGCGCTGGCAGTGAAAATTGGATATAGCCGTTTTGACTACGCGCAAGGGCGGGCAAAGTGGCAATGGCTGCATTTGTGTTGGCCCATCTTAAAGTGCCTGGTGGCTAATAAATTGCAGGCACGTTTAGGCGGCCGTTTGCGTTTGGCGGTGGCAGGTGGTGCGGCATTGTCAGCCGATAGTGCGCGTACTTTTATCGGCTTGGGTGTGCCCATTGTGCAGGGTTATGGCCTAACGGAAACTAGCCCGGTGATTAGCGTCAATAAGGCGGAAGATAATGTACCTAGCAGCGTAGGGCATGCTTTGCCCCGCGTACAGGTGCGTTTGGATGTATCCGGCGGCTTAGAAGTGCGGGGCCCTAGTGTGATGCAGGGTTACTGGAATAATGTAGATGCAAACGAAGCCATATTTACCGCTGATGGCTGGCTAAAAACCGGGGATGTCGCCAGCATTGATTATACTGGCCGCAATACTGACAGACCCTTTGTTTGAGCAGGTGATGTTGGTAGGTGAGGGTAAGCCGTATTTAGGGTTGTTAGCGGTGGTGAATCAGGATGGGTGGCTGGAGCTGGCGCAAAAGCATGGTTTGCCTAGTGATTGGCCGGTGGTGTTGGAGTGCCGTGAGGCGCGTGCTTTTGCCCTTGTGCGTATAGCGGCGCAGATGAAGTCTTTTCCTGGCTATGCAAAAGTGAGGCGGGTCGCGTTGTTGCCGTTGCCGTGGACTGTAGAGAATGGCCTGCTGACACCTACTTTAAAAATTAAACGCCACCTTATTTTGCAGCAATATGCTGCGCATTACCAAAAGCTCTATGAAGGCTTTTAAGCTGTAGCCTGCTGGAGGCATGCTTGGTGTATGGTGTGTCGCTATATTTTGGGTGGAAATTTTAAGTTGATATTACGAGAATAAAGGATAAATTGTGACGCAGACCGAACATAAAAAATTACGCTGGGGCATACTGGGTGCTGCGCGTGTGAACGAGCGTTTGCTGCCGGCGATTGTGGAGGCACCTAACGCCCAGTTGGTTGCTATTGCTAGTCGCCGTGCTGGCGCGGCCAATGCTACCTTGCAGAAGTATGCGCCGTGTCATATGAGCCAAGTACAATGTTATGACGACATGGATGCACTGATTAACGATGCTAATGTTGAGGCTGTTTACTGCCCGATGGCTAATAATGAGCATGCCGAATGGGCGCTCAAGGCAATCAATGCCGGTAAGCATGTGTTGATAGAAAAGCCGATGGCGCTGACTGTTGCAGACATAGAGGCTATTGAACAAGCGGCACTTAAGCATGGCGTGAAAGTGATGGAGGGGTTTATGTATCGCTTCCATCCGCAACATGCGCGTATTCAGGAGATTGTGGCATCTGGCTTGATTGGCGATGTGCTGTCGGCGCGCGCCAGTTATTCATTCTTAATGCGTGAGGCGCGAATGTATCGGGTAGCCGGTAGCGTGGCGCAAGGTGGCGGCGCGATGTGGGATATCGGTCCTTATGCGATTCACTCATTACGCTGGGTGATGGGCTTGGGCGTTGGTGTGAATCAGGTACAGCCGCTAGAACCGCAGTCAGTGATTGCGCACGCTAAATTAAACGCAGCAGGTGCAGACATTGTGACCAGTGGTGTGCTGGATTTTGGCCGCGATGCAGAAGGTCGTGCGTTATTTGGTCATTTTGACGTGAGTTTTGAGCGTTCACGTAAGTCAGAGTATGAAATTATTGGCACTAAAGGCTGGGTGAAATGCCATGCAGCATGGGTGTTTCAGAATGACGTGCCAGTTGTGTCGTGGGCAACTGAAGATGGTAAGTATGCCGAAGAGCGCTTTGCGCCTAGTAACCACTTTAATTTGGAAATTGAGCATTTCAATGACTGTGTACTCAATAATAAGCCTACGCACTTAACGTTTGCCGATGCTAAAGCGAACTGCAAAGCCATCGAGGCGGTGTTGGCGTCAGTTGCATCTCAGCGTCTGGTTAAGGTCGATTAAATTCGGAGGCATTTAGGCGATATTTTGAAAGTGGCGCGTTGTTGAAACTCGCCACTTTTCTTACGTTCTACTTGCCGAAAAAAGCTATCTAAGCAATAATTTAGCTTTCACGGAAAAGCAGTGGATTTTGCTGTTTTTTTGAAAACTTCAATTAAGGTTTATGAGGTTTCGCGCAAAACGCTATCTTTATAAGTCCTCAAGTACTAATCATTAGGGAGAAAACAATGGCAACACGTAAAGACCTAGCTAATGCAATTCGTGCGTTATCTATGGATGCAGTGCAAAAAGCTAACTCAGGCCACCCAGGTGCGCCTATGGGCATGGCTGAAATCGCAGAAGTATTGTGGAATCACCACTTGCGTCACAATCCAACAAATCCAAACTGGGCTGATCGTGACCGCTTTGTGCTCTCTAACGGCCACGGTTCAATGTTGATCTACTCCTTGTTACATCTAACAGGTTACGACCTACCGATGGATGAAATCAAAACATTCCGTCAATTGCACTCAAAATGTGCTGGTCACCCAGAGTACAGCTATGCACCAGGCATTGAAACAACCACAGGTCCATTAGGTCAAGGTATCACCAACGCAGTTGGTTTCGCAATGGCGGAAAAACTATTGGCTGACCAATTCAACAAACCAGGTCACGACATCGTTGACCACTACACATACTGCTTCCTAGGTGACGGCTGTATGATGGAAGGTGTATCACACGAAGCTTGTGCTTTAGCTGGCACATGGGGCTTGGGTAAATTGGTTGCTTTCTGGGATGACAACGGTATTTCTATCGACGGTCACATCGAAGGCTGGTACACAGACGACACAGCTAAACGCTTTGAAGCTTACGGCTGGCACGTTCAATCAGTTGATGGTCACGATTCTGCTGCAATCGACGCAGCTGTTAAAGCAGCTAAAGCTGTTACAGATAAACCATCATTGATCTGCTGTAAAACTATCATCGGCATGGGTTCACCAAACAAATCTGGTTCACATGACTGCCACGGTTCTGCATTAGGTTTAGAAGAAGTTGCTGCTACTCGCGCTAACATCGGCTGGCCACATGAGCCGTTTGTTATTCCTGCTGACGTTTACGCTGGCTGGGATCAAAAAGCTAAAGGCGCATCAACAGAAGCTGCTTGGAACGAAAAATTTGCTGCATACGCAGCTGCATTCCCAGCAGAAGCTGCAGAGTTCAAACGTCGTATGGCGGGTGACTTGCCAGCTAACTGGAAAGAAGCAACTGATGCATTCATCGCTGCTACTAACGAAAAAGCAGAAGGCGTTGCAACACGTAAAGCTTCACAAAATGCAATTACTGCACTAGCTCCATTATTGCCAGAGTTCTTGGGCGGTTCTGCTGACTTGACAGGTTCTAACCTGACGGCAGCTGCTAGCTTCAAACACGTATCTGGTAAAGAGCCAGGTAACTACATCTCTTACGGTGTACGTGAGTTCGGTATGTACGCAATCATGAACGGTATGGCATTGCATGGTGGTTTGATTCCATTCGGCGGTACATTCCACATGTTCTCTGACTATGCGAAGAGCGCATTACGTATGGCTGCATTGATGAAACAACGCACTATCGCTGTTTTATCACATGACTCTATCGGTCAAGGTGAAGATGGTCCTACTCACCAACCAATCGAAAACACATCAGGTTTACGTTACATTCCTAACATGGATGTATGGCGTCCTGCTGACTCAGTAGAAACTGCAATCTCTTGGGTTGCTGCTGTTGAGCGTAAAGATGGTCCATCAAGCTTGGTATTAAGCCGTCAAAACGTGCCTGGTATCAAACATGATGCTAAAGACTTTGACCTAATCCGTAAGGGTGGTTATGTGTTCTCAGACGTTGCTGGTAAAGCTGACGTAATCATCATCGCTAACGGTTCAGAGTTAGATTTGGCGATTAAAGCTGCTGCTGAGTTGAACGCTGCTGGTACTAAAGTACGTGTAGTTTCAATGCCATCAACTAACGTGTTCGATCGTCAAGATCAAGCATACAAAGACAGCGTATTAACTGCTGGCGTTAAACGTGTTGCGGTGGAAGCTGCTCACCCAGACTTCTGGCGTAAATATGTAGGTTTAGAAGGTGCTGTAGTTGGTATCGCTACATTCGGCGAATCAGCACCTGGTGGTGTATTGATGAAGCACTTCGGCTTCACAGTTGAAAACGTAGTTGCAACTGTTAAATCGGTGCTTTAATACACTACTACTGACCAAGCCCAATCAGTTTTTAAGTTTGGTCAGTTAGTTTTTAAAAGGCACCTCAAGTTTGGGGTGCCTTAATTTTTTTTATAGAGCTGGTGTTTGGTAGCGGATGCCTAGCTTTAAGTAGTAGATGAATTTAAGCTGTGTATGCTTTAAACTGGCTTACAGTTAATTGAAAATATTTAGGAATTATCATGGCAATTCGAGTGGCAATTAATGGTTATGGTCGTATTGGACGCATGGTATTGCGTGCTTTATATGAGTCAGGTCGCAAGGATATTGAAATTATCGCGATCAACAGTTCAGGCGGGGATGCGGAAGAGAATGCCCATCTGACACGTTATGACAGTGCACACGGCAGATTCCCATTTGATGTTGGTGTTGATGGCGATGCCATGATTATCAATAGCCATAAAATTAGAACATTTTCAACGCGTAACCCAGCTGAGCTGCCATGGCGTGATTTAGGTATTGATGTGGTACTGGAGTGTACCGGCGCCTTCAATAGCAAAGCCAAAGCGCAAGCACATATTGATGCAGGTGCGAAAAAAGTATTGTTATCAGCGCCTGGCGAAAAAGATATCGACGCAACCGTTGTTTATGGCGTGAACCATCACGTCATCAAAGCTGAGCACACTGTGATCTCGAATGCTTCTTGCACGACTAACGGCCTAGCACCGATGGTGTTGCCATTGCATCAGAAAATCGGTATCGAGAATGGTTTGATGAATACTATTCACTCTTTTACCAATGACCAAGTGCTGACTGATGCACACCATAAAGATATGCGTCGCGCACGTTCTGCAACGACTTCATTGATTCCAACTAAAACAGGTGCCGCAGCAGCGGTAGGTTTGGTATTACCAGAGCTGAACGGCAAATTAGATGGTTTCGCGATTCGCGTACCAACCATCAACGTGTCGCTGGTAGATTTAACATTTACCCCATCACGTCCAACCACCAAAGAAGAAGTAAACCACATCATGCACGAAGCGGCTAATAGCAGCGCGCTGAAAGGCATTTTGTCTTATAACGAGGCACCATTGGTTTCTGTGGATTACAACCACACTGATTTCTCATCTAACTTTGATGCAACTTTAACCAAAGTGACCAAAGACGGCATGCTGGTTAAAGTGTGCGCATGGTATGACAACGAGTGGGGCTTTAGCTGCCGTATGTTAGATAACGTTGCTGCTATGATGGCTGCTAAATAAGGAGATTTGTCATGAACGTGATCAAAATGACAGATCTGGATTTAAACGGCAAACGTGTATTAATCCGTGCCGACCTGAACGTACCTGTGGCTGACGGTAAAGTGACTTCAGATGCGCGTATTACAGCGTCCATGGCAACCATTGAGTTTGCCATGAATGCGGGTGCTAAAGTGATGGTTACTTCACATTTGGGTCGCCCGGAAGAGGGCGTTTACTCCGCAGAAAACTCATTGCAGCCAGTGGTGGATGTGATTTCCGCCAAGTTGGCAAAACCTGTACGCCTGATTAAAGATTGGGTAGACGGTGGCTTTGAGGTGGCGGCGGGTGAGCTGGTAGTGCTGGAAAACTGTCGCTTTAACAAAGGCGAAAAGAAAAGCAGTGATGAATTGTCACAAAAATATGCCAAGCTATGCGATATTTTCGTGATGGACGCTTTTGGCACGGCACATCGTGCTGAAGCGAGTACGCATGGTGTGGCAAAATTTGCACCGGTGGCAGCAGCTGGCATATTATTAGTGAATGAGCTCGAAGCTCTGACTAAGGCATTGTTAAGCCCGGCACGCCCGATGGTGGCAATTGTTGGTGGCAGTAAAGTTTCAACCAAGCTAACTGTGCTGGAGAGCTTGTCTGAAAAAGTAGACCAGTTGGTCGTGGGCGGTGGCATTGCCAATACTTTCTTAAAAGCCTCTGGTTTAGAGGTAGGTAAATCATTGTGTGAAGATGATTTAGCACCAGTAGCACGCACCTTAATGGACAAAATGTCCCAAAGAGGCGCAGATGTACCAGTTGCAGTAGATGTAGTCTGTGCCAAAAAGTTTGATGCAAACGAGCCAGCAGTCAAGAAAGACGTAGCTGACGTGGCTACAGATGATATGATTTTCGATATTGGCGCGAAATCTGCTAATGAATTAGCTGAGATCATTAAAAACGCAGGCACTGTGGTATGGAATGGTCCTGTTGGCGTGTTTGAGTTTGACCAGTTCGGCGAAGGTACTAAAACCATTGCAGATGCGATTGCCAATACAAAAGCGTTTACCTTGGCTGGTGGTGGCGACACGATTGCCGCTATTCAGAAATATGGTATTGAAAGCAAAGTGGATTATATTTCGACCGCGGGTGGTGCATTCCTAGAGTTTTTAGAAGGCAAGAAATTGCCTGCAGTTGAGATTTTGGAGTTGCGTGCTAAAAGTTAACTAGCCCTAACCTTTAGTGCTATACGGTAATACTTTTAAAATGGGGCTATATGCCCCATTTTTATTTTGCGATTGTTATTTTTCGAGAAAATAAGGTAACAGTTTGACACTACGTAAAACAAAGATAGTCGCGACATTAGGCCCATCTTCTACCAGCGAAGAGATGCTGGCACGCCTGATCACCGCAGGGGTTAATGTTGTGCGTTTGAATTTTTCGCACGGTAACGCGGAAGAGCACATTAAGCGTGCTGAAATTGTTCGTAATATTGCTGTTAAGTTGGGGCGGCCGGTTGGTGTACTGTGTGATTTGCAAGGCCCTAAAATCCGCATTGGTAGATTTGAACTCGGTAAAATCACGCTCAAGACCGGCGATATCTTTATCCTGGATGCTGACTGCGAGTTAGGCGACCAATATCACGTTGGCTTAGACTACAAAGCGCTACCGCAAGAGGTGGTGGAGAATGCCATCTTGCTGCTGGATGATGGTCGTATCACCATGCAAATTAACCGTGTAAAGGGTAACCAGATTCATTGCGTGGTACTGAGCGGCGGCGTGCTGTCTAACAATAAAGGGATTAACCTGCAAGGCGGTGGCTTGTCGGCGGACGCTTTAACCAAAAAAGACCGGGAAGACATCAAAACTGCGGTTGCACTAGATGCTGACTATATTGCAATTTCATTTCCAAAATCTGCGCTGGATGTTGAGCTGGCAAGAACGCTGGTGCGCAAGGCTGGCGGCACCGCAAGCATTATCGCCAAGATTGAGCGTGCAGAGGCGATTGCTGACTTAGAAGCCATTATTGATGCCTCTGATGCCATTATGGTAGCGCGTGGTGATTTGGGTGTAGAGGTAGGCGATGCAGCTGTGCCTGGTCTGCAAAAGCGCATGATCCGCATGGCGCGCGCCCAAAATAAATTGGTAATCACAGCGACGCAGATGATGGAGTCTATGATTACCAGCCCCATCCCAACCCGGGCCGAAGTATCTGATGTGGCGAATGCGGTGCTAGATGGTACCGATGCGGTAATGTTATCCGCAGAAACAGCCTCAGGCCAATATCCGTTAGAAACGGTACAAGCAGTGCACCGTGTGGCGCTTGAGGCCGAGAAAGAGTACTTAAGCTACCACCATGCGGAAAAGCTGGATCAGGTGTTTGTTAAAACCGATGAGGCATTGGCCGCTGCGGCGATTTATACCGCACACCATTTGAAGGTCAAAGCCATTGCTGCGCTGACGCAATCCGGCAATGCAGCGCAATGGCTGTCACGTGCTGACGCCGAGGTGCCGATTTACGCCTTGTCGCCAGACAAGTATGCGCGTAGGAAGCTTACATTACACCGCGGTGTGTACCCGTATCCGATTGAGCAAGCTAGCAAGAACCGAGATGAAATTCTCATGGAGATGGAACAGGTGCTGTTACGGCAGCGTGTGGTCAGCGTGGGTGATCTAGTGTTGCTCACTTTTGGTGAGCCGATTGGTCATCCAGGCGGCACTAATACGCTTAAAATTATAAAAATCGGTGAGCACAGCAAAGACTAAGGCTAGCAATACATCTCGCGCCAATTACTTGCATGACATACCTGGCATTATTGGTGTCGGTTGATGTGGTAGGATGAATTATTCCCGCCATGTTTTTGTGTTGGATCCAGCATTTTAAATTTATCAGAATTAAACACTGCGTTTATAATGTACGCTTAGGTTAATTTACCCATTAATATAGTCATCATCACTCATGAACAATCCTTTATTAGAAACCAGCATTCACAGTTTAAAACGTATCCATCAAGGTAAGGTGCGTGATATTTATGATATCGACGCTAACACGATGTTGCTGGTGAGCACCGATAGGTTGTCTGCATTTGATGTGATTCTGCCCACCGGCATTGCAAATAAAGGCGCAATGCTGACGCAAATGGCTAATTTCTGGTTTGAAAAATTAAAAGATGTCGTGCCTAATCATTTGACTGGTATAGAGCCTACCAGTGTGGTGACTGACCAGGCAGAGAAAGCACAGCTGGCGAACCGCTCTGTGGTGGTGAAAAAACTCAAGGCATTGCCGATAGAGGCAATCGTACGTGGCTATTTGGTTGGTAGTGGCTGGAAAGAATATAAAGCCAAAGGCACAGTATGTGATATTCCACTGCCTGCGGGTTTGCAAGAGGCCTCTAAGTTGCCTGCGCCATTATTTACACCATCCAGCAAAGCGGCGGTGGGCGAGCATGATGAAAATATCAGCTTGGCGCAATGTGCAGCGCTGATTGGTGAAGACATGGCCGCACAGGTGGCAAAAGCTGCTATCGCCTTGTACACACAGGCTGCCGAATATGCGTTGACACGCGGTATTATCATCGCCGATACCAAATTTGAATTTGGTTTAGATGAGAACGGTGTATTGCATGTGATGGATGAAGTGCTAACCCCAGACTCTTCACGCTTCTGGCCTGCAGAGAGTTATATAGTGGGTAAAAACCCGCCAAGTTACGATAAACAATATGTGCGTGACTGGTTGGAAGCTAGCGGCTGGGATAAAACACCGCCAGCACCAGCATTGCCAACCGATGTTGCCAGCAAGACTAGCGAAAAATACATGGAAGCGTTTGAGCGCTTAACTGGTCAGCCATTAAGCATTAAATAAGCGGGGTCTTAAATAAACGCGCCCTTGGCTAACAAGTACAGCCAATATGAGTTACTTTTTAACGTGCTAAAAAAACTTAAATCACTGGCTAAGCAACTCAAGCAGGAGCTAGCTGTTTACCGCTTAGTATTAAAACACCCACAGACGCCTTGGCTGGCTAAATGCCTGCTATGGCTGGCTGTGGGTTATTTATTACTGCCATTTGATTTAATCCCTGACTTTATTCCCATCTTGGGCCAGCTTGACGAACTGGTGATCATTCCCGCTTTACTATACCTTGCCCTGTTGTTAATTCCGCACAGCGTGCTGCAAAGTTGCCGAGAGCAAGTGCAGCAGGCGGTTGCAAGTGAGATTTAAGCGCAATACACTTTGTTACGACTTTTTTCTGTGACTTTATTGCGGGCTTGCTATAATTGCGCCTACAAAATTCATTAGTAGTATTTATATTTAGGAATAGACCATGTCATTAAACCAAGTGCCGACCGGTAAAGATGTCCCTAACGATTTCAATGTGATTATTGAGATTCCTATGCAGGGTGATCCAGTAAAATATGAAGTAGATAAAGAAAGCGGCGCAATTTTTGTTGATCGCTTCATGGGTACAGCGATGCAATACCCAACCAACTATGGTTATGTGCCGCACACCTTGTCTGATGATGGCGATCCAGTTGACGTATTAGTAATGACACCAGTGCCGTTGATTCCTGGTGTGGTAGTGCGCTGCCGTCCATTGGGCGTGCTATTGATGGAAGATGAAGCTGGTTTGGATGCAAAAGTGTTAGCAGTGCCAGTAGACAAAGTTTGTGGTTTATATGGTCATTTGAAATCACATACTGATGTTTCAGAGTGGCGCTTAAACATGATTGCCCACTTCTTTGAGCATTACAAAGATCTAGATAAAGGCAAATGGGTGAAGATTAACGGCTGGGGCGATATCGAAGCAGCTAAAAAAGAAATCTTACAAAGTGTAGAGAACTACAATAACGCACAAGTTAAACCAGCGTTCTAATTAACACTTGGTTGGTTAGTACGGATTTGTTAATAGCAGTTTGTGCGTAAATGAAAAAGGCAGCTTAGGCTGCCTTTTTTGCATTCAGGGTATGGTTTAAATCTTGTTGAGATGAAAACTTAAGCTGTTACCACACCAAAAAGTTTACCTACAATAGCTGTAGCCGCCATCGCCACCACACCCCAAAATGCAACACGTGCTACCCCTGCCGTAATATTAGCGCCGCCAGCCTGCGCGGCCAGTCCGCCCAATATTGCCAGAAAGGCAAGCGATGATGCCCCTACATAAATTGCAGTGTCAGCGGCAGGTGCCAGATAGGTGACTAAGAGTGGTAACACCGCGCCGACGGCGAAGGTTGCGGCAGAGGCGAGTGCCGCCTGCAGTGGGCGTGCGTTCATCGTGTCGGTAATGCCCAATTCGTCTCTAGCGTGTGCGCCTAGTGCATCGTGGTGGGTAAGTTGCACGGCAACCTGATGAGCCAACTCCGGAGTTAAGCCGCGGTTGATATAAATGCCGGTAAGCTCTTTCAGTTCGCTTTCATGATCACTCGCCAGTTCTAAGCGCTCACGTGCCAGGTCTGCGGCCTCGGTGTCGGCTTGTGAGCTCACAGAAACATATTCACCGGCTGCCATCGACATGGAGCCAGAAACCAAGCAAGCAATACCTGTAATCAGGATGCTGCCGTTGGAAACACCAGCGGAGGCAACGCCTATAATTAGGCTGGCGGTTGAAATAATGCCGTCATTCGCACCCAGTACTGCAGCACGTAGCCATCCGATACGATGTGAGCGGTGAAATTCAGAGTGTCGCATGTAGACTCTTTGCTAAAAGTTAAACGTAATGTGATTGTATAACGTAAGTATGCTGATTTTTAAGTGGCGGTGGTTATTGCCCTCTGGCTAGTGGTGCGCAAGTAACTACACTTGGTGCTGAGCTAACAAAAGGGCGGCCTAAGCCGCCTAGTGTAGGTTGCGTAACGCTACTTTATAGTAAAGGCACTATCAGTAAGGCCACGATATTGATGATTTTAATCAATGGGTTGACGGCAGGTCCTGCGGTATCTTTGTACGGGTCACCCACGGTGTCGCCAGTCACAGCGGCTTTGTGAGCATCGGAGCCTTTGCCGCCATGATTGCCATCTTCAATATATTTCTTGGCATTGTCCCAAGCGCCGCCACCGGTACACATCGAGATTGCAACAAATAAACCGGTCACAATAGTTCCCATTAGCAAGCCGCCAAGCGCGACAGGGCCAAGTGTTAGGCCAACCACCACTGGCACGGCAACCGGTAAGAGTGAAGGTACCATCATTTCCTTGATAGCAGCCGTGGTCAGCATATCAACAGCTTTGCCGTACTCTGGTTTTGCCGTGCCTTCCATAATACCTTTGATATCACGGAATTGACGGCGCACTTCTTCTACCACTGCACCTGCGGCACGTCCTACCGCTTCCATCGCCATGGCTGCAAACAGGAACGGAATCAAGCCACCAATAAATAAACCGATAATCACCATAGGGTCACTTAAGTCAAATTTGACCGCAATGCCGGCGCCTTCTAGTTTATGGGTGTAGTCTGCAAATAGCACTAACGCCGCTAAACCAGCAGAGCCAATGGCATAGCCTTTGGTCACGGCCTTGGTGGTGTTGCCTACCGCGTCCAATGGGTCGGTAACATCACGCACGCTGCTAGGTAATTCTGCCATTTCCGCAATGCCGCCAGCATTATCGGTAATTGGGCCATAGGCATCTAGCGCCACCACAATGCCTGCCATGCTCAGCATGGCGGTGGCTGCAATAGCAACACCGTATAAGCCAGCTAAATGGTAGGAGGTGTAGATGGCGATACACACTGAAATAACAGGCAAAGCGGTAGACTTCATGGAAATGCCAATGCCAGCAATGATGTTGGTGGCGTGGCCGGTAGTAGAGGCTTGCGCTACGTGCCTAACTGGAGCGTAGTCCGTGCCGGTATAGTACTCGGTAATCCACACTAAGGCGGCGGTTAATACTAAGCCAACGGCACAAGCACCAAATAATTGATTGGCAGAAATGGCTAGCTCGCCAGCAGTCACGCCATTGGGGAACATTTTGGTGGTGACAAAATAAAAGGCAACTAGTGATAGTAAGCCTGCTACCGCCAAGCCTTTATAAAGCGCTGGCATCACGTTTTTCATGCCAGGGGTAGCCTTAACAAAGAAACAGCCAATAATGGATGCCACTATAGAAACAGCACCTAACATCAGCGGGTATATCACGCCATGTGCGCCAGCGTTAGTGAGCAGTAAGCTGCCTAGTACCATCGTTGCAATCAAGGTGACCGCATAGGTCTCAAACAAGTCTGCCGCCATGCCGGCACAGTCGCCCACGTTGTCGCCCACATTGTCGGCAATCACCGCAGGGTTGCGCGGGTCATCCTCAGGGATGCCAGCTTCCACTTTGCCTACTAAGTCAGCGCCAACATCCGCGCCTTTAGTAAAGATGCCGCCACCTAACCGTGCAAAAATTGAGATGAGTGATGAACCAAATGCCAAGCCGATAAGTGGATTCAGGTTGGCGGCGGATTCTCCGCCTAAATACGCATAAAAACCAGTCACGCCTAGTAGGCCTAAGCCAACCACCAGCATGCCAGTGATAGCGCCACCGTTAAAGGCTACATTAAGCGCCGGTGCAATACCGTTGGTAGCGGCTTGTGCCGTGCGTACATTGGCTTTGACTGAGACGTTCATGCCAATAAAGCCACAGGCACCGGATAGCACCGCGCCTAACACAAAGCCAATAGCGGTGGAGGCGTTGAGGAATACCCCGATTAAAACGGCAAGAACGATGCCAACGATGGTGATGGTTTTGTATTGACGGGCAAGGTATGCGGCTGCCCCTTGTTGAATGGCACCGGCAATTTCTTGCATGCGAGCATTGCCAGCTGGTAAACCTGTAATCCACTTACTCATTACTGCGCCGTAGAGTACCGCTAATATCGCGGCGCCTATGGCAATCATTAGTTCGACTGACATGACTTCTCCCTATCTAAATTTTTATTAAAACTGCAAAATAAAACTAGCGTGAAAACGAAACTAGGTACTAAATAAAATCAGGTGCAAAACATCTGTTGCAGATAAAGCTTAAGTTGAGGTTTAATGCTCCTTAAAATTTGTAAATAAAATGTAACATAGCTTCATTATTGCACTATTGTGCTGGGTGAACAATAGCAGGCTAGGTGAACAGCAGAGGTGCTGGTAACTTCATGACTGTGCCTTACAATCACAACGCTTGCCTGATTATTTTCTGGCGTTTTTTAGCAGTTTGCTGAGTGAGTCACCCAGCGTGGTGCCAGACAGCTGCAACTCTAGTTTTTGTAGTTGACTCACTGCTTCTGAACTCAATGACTTTGTGGATTTTGGCGTGACTTTCGGCTGAGATTTTGCTTGCACTTTTATACGAATTGCAGTAACTTCGTACCCTTGCTTTTCTAACTGAATCAATAAGCTAGGAATTAAAAGCTTAATTTTTGCAGCCACCGCGTTGTTGTTTGCATATACGGTAAATTGATTGTTTTTGATGCTGCTGACATGGCTATGATTAGCCAAGCCATCAGGCGCAATTTCCGTCCAAATTTTTTGCGATGCCTGTGCTTCTAGGGTGCGCTGATTGAGCTCGTTTAACTCGGGCTGCTTAAATAATGTATTAAGTCTTTGCATAGTGCTTGATGGTGCCGTCTCGGTAGTTCTATATTGATAGTACTGTTATGGTTTGCTGGCAAGGATGAGGGGTAGTATGAATATCATTTTGGTCTCAAATAATATGGCGAAAGCCAAAACGCTTTCTATACTGCAAATCGGTATGATCGTGTTTGCACTGGTAACGTTGCCTATCCTGTTTATGCTTATGTTCATTGTGCCACAGGAGCCTTCTGCACAGAAGGGTGTAAAGTCACTGATTCCACATCATTTACGCTTTTCTTTCAACAACCCACAAAAACATTTAGATGCCTACGCGGTACAGTTGGGTGAAATGCAGGCACGTATGATGCGCTTAGATGCGCAGAGCGAGCGTTTGGCCAGGTTGGCGGGCGATAAAAAGGCGGCACAGACGCAGAATAGTAAAGCAGAACCTAACCTTGCCCCTAAGCCAAACTATTCACCAACCTCCAGCCTTGAGCCTGCACTTGCCAACCCTGTGGCCAACACAGCACTTGGTGCCAACCAGGGCGGACCGTTAGTGCAAAGTGCACCGTTATCCGAGGTGGAGTTGCAAAGCAAGATTGCCGAGTTGATGACGAAAATCGAGCTCAAAACCGAATATTTAAGTGATATAGAAGCTAAACTGCTGCAGCAAAGCGTGTTAAAAAACACCTTGCCCAACAGCAGCCCGGTAAATGCCGCGTTTAATTCGTCTAGTTTTGGCTGGCGTTTAGACCCGTTTAACGGCAGCAAAGCTTTTCATGAGGGTTTAGACTTTACCGCCGCAACTGGCACTGCGATTTATGCGGCAGCTGGCGGCATTGTGTCTACGGCTGAGCAGACGCCCGACTATGGTAAAATCGTCAAGATTGACCATGGCTCTGGCTTAGAGACACGCTACGCCCATGCCTCCAAGCTACTAGTGAGCGTAGGCCAGCGCGTGGCAAAAGGGCAGGTGATTGCCGAGGTGGGGAGCACTGGGCGCTCGACCGGGCCGCATCTGCATTATGAGATCAGGCTGAACGGTAACCCCCTAGATCCAAGAAAATACCTGAGTGCATCGCGCTAACACTTGAAATAATCAAAATAAACCCCATTTAATTCCTAATGATTTATTACCTGTCAGGCATTTCGAGTTTACAATCTCACACTTAATTTCAATCTTTACTCAATTTAAAGTTGTTTATCCTCTAGCGGAAAGTATTTCATTTCATGATATCTACGTTGTTCAAAAAATTATTCGGTAGCCGTAACGACAGGCTGGTTAAGCAATATGCACAGAAAGTAGAACAAATTAATGCATTAGAGCCTGCAATGCAGGCCTTGAGTGATGATGGCCTACGCGCGAAAACAGAGGAATTTAAGCAGCGTTTTGCCAATGGCGAATCTTTGGATAGTTTACTGCCGGAAGCGTTTGCCGTAGTGCGCGAAGGTGGCCGCCGTGCCCTAGGCATGCGCCACTTTGATGTGCAGTTGATCGGCGGTATGGTACTGAACGCGGGTAAGATTTCCGAGATGCGTACCGGTGAGGGTAAAACTCTGGTGGCAACATTGCCTACTTACCTAAACGCGATTACCGGTAGGGGCGTACACGTGATTACCGTGAACGATTACCTAGCAAAGCGCGACGCGGAGTGGATGGGTAAGCTTTACAACTTTTTAGGTTTATCGATAGGTATCAACTTATCGCAAATGCCGAATGAAGCGAAACGTGCAGCTTATGCAGCGGATATTACTTATGGTACCAACAACGAATTTGGTTTCGACTACCTGCGCGACAACATGGTTTACAGCCGTGAGGAGCGTGTGCAGCGCGGGTTGAGTTATGCCTTAATTGATGAGGTGGACTCGATTCTGATTGACGAGGCTCGCACCCCGCTGATTATTTCAGGTCAAGCGGATGATAGCGTTGCACTTTATACACAAATCAATGAAGTCGCCGCTAAGCTGGTCCCACAAAAAGAAGAAGAGGGCGAAGGCGACTTCTGGGTGGATGAAAAAGCACAGAATGTTGTGATGTCTGAACAAGGGCATGAGCACGCTGAAGCGATATTGGCAGAGGCTGGCTTGCTGGCTGAGGGCTCAAGCTTATACGAGGCCTCTAATATTACCTTAGTGCATCACTTGTACGCTTCGTTACGTGCACGTAACCTTTACCATCGCGATCAGCACTATGTCGTGCGTGATGGCGAGATTGTGATTGTGGATGAATTCACTGGTCGTATGATGGCAGGTCGCCGCTGGTCTGATGGTTTGCATCAGGCAGTTGAGGCAAAAGAAGGCGTGGAAATTCAAAAAGAGAACCAAACACTGGCCTCGATTACTTTCCAAAACTACTTCCGTATGTACAGCAAGCTTTCTGGCATGACCGGTACTGCCGATACCGAAGCTTACGAATTTAACCAGATTTATGGTTTAGAAACCGTGGTTATCCCTACGCATCGCGCTATGCAGCGTAAAGACGCGATGGATAAAGTGTATAGAACCTCTCGTGAGAAATACGAGGCTGTGATCTTAGATATCAAGGATTGCCAAAGCCGCGGCCAGCCAGTGTTGGTAGGTACTACTTCGATTGAGAACTCTGAGTTGATTTCGAAATTGCTGACGGAAGCTAAGCTGGAGCATCAAGTATTGAATGCAAAACAGCACGAGCGCGAGGCGCACATTATTGTGCAGGCTGGTCGTCCTGGTGTGATTACTATCGCTACCAACATGGCGGGTCGTGGTACCGACATCGTATTGGGCGGTAACCCTGAGCCGGAAATCGCTGCAGTGCATGACGATGCCTCATTGACCGATGCGCAGAAAGAAAGCCGCATCGCTGAAATTAAAGCGGATTGGCAGCAAGTGCATGCTGCGGTACTGGCTGCTGGCGGTTTACATATTGTGGGTACCGAGCGCCATGAATCACGCCGCGTAGATAATCAGCTGCGTGGACGTTCAGGCCGCCAAGGTGACGTGGGTTCTAGCCGCTTCTATCTGTCTTTAGAAGACCAGCTATTAAGAATTTTTGCTTCTGATCGCGTGTCAGCGATTATGGGTAAGCTGAATATGCCGGATGGTGAAGCGATTGAGCACCCTTGGGTCACGCGTGCGATTGAAAACGCACAGCGTAAGGTAGAAGGCCGTAACTTTGATATCCGTAAACAGTTATTAGAGTTTGATGATGTATCTAATGACCAGCGTAAGGTGATCTACGAGCAACGTAATGAGTTGTTGGAAGCAGTTGACGTAGGTGATACGGTGAAAGCCATGCGTGAAGATGTCATCATGAATATGGTGGCTACCCATATCCCGCCAGACAGCGTGGAAGAGTTGTGGGATGTGCCGGCGCTGGAGCGTGAGTTGAAAGCTGACCTTGGTTTGGAAATCGGACTGCAAAAAATGCTGGAAGAAAATCCAGACCTGCACGAAGAGACCTTGCGTGAGCGTATCCTTGCTGCGGCCAATGCGGCTTATCAGGCAAAAGAAGAGTTGGCTAGCCCAGATATCTTGCGTCAGTTCGAGCGTTCAGTCATGCTGCAAAGCCTAGATAACCACTGGCGTGAGCATTTGGCTGCGTTAGACCATCTGCGTCAAGGTATTCACTTACGTTCTTATGCGCAAAAAAATCCTAAGCAGGAATATAAACGTGAGGCATTTGAGCTGTTTGCAGGCTTGCTCGATACCATTAAAACAGAAGTGACTAAAGTTACTATGCTGGTACAAGTAAAAACTGAGGCTGATGTGGAAGCGGTGGAGCGTCCGGTTGAAGTGGAAAATGTGCAATACCAGCACGCTGACTACGCGGAAGCTTTGGCAGGTGATGCTGCTGATGACGGTGAGGTGAATGTAGCCGCATCGCAGCCGATAGTACGTGACGGTGTGAAGGTTGGCCGTAATGACTTATGCCCATGTGGTTCTGGCAAGAAATACAAGCAGTGCCACGGTGTACTTAGTTAATAATGTGCTGAGTTAAAGCGTAAAGCGTACCTAGTTAATCAATAGCGTATAAATAAAGAATAGAGTTAGTAATGTCAGACAATACAGTAGAAGTGCAATCCCCTTGTATCGGGGTTTGCAGCATTGACGAAACAAGCGGCTTTTGCAATGGTTGTTACCGTACCATAGCGGAAATCAGAGGCTGGTGGGATATGCAGCCAACTGAGCAGAAGGATCTGCTATCTGTATTGGAAACACGTCAAAGCGAGACGGTTAATTTTGATTAACTAAGATTTAGCATTAGCTCTCTGCCAACGTGGATGCCAGCTTTGAGCTAGCCAATAGTTTGTGTGGCTAATACTTGATGTAATTAGTAAGTAGTGCCTAGGATAATTCCCTGGTTTTGTAAGTCTAGTAAAACTCCCAATCCAAATTGCATAATGATTTGTGGTTGGGGGTGTTTTAATTCATCCGCAAGCATAATCAGTGCTTGTTCCGCAGTCACTTCCCCAGATTTTAATAAAGTAAGCAGTTTGAATGTCATCGGGTTAAGCTCGATAAATTTAACCTTATCGTTTGCATCACGATGTACCAGCAAGTAGGTGGGTTCTTGGCTCTTGGGTTTGTGCCTAGGGGAGATTCTATGCACGGCATAGTCGTAACTGAGTAGTTGCATTGCCGGCGTAAAAACTAGTGGTTGCTGCGCCAAGTCACCGTGCGTGTTTGCTGATGTGCTGTCGAGCGCTGGTAAGGAGCTGAGGTAAAGTTCTATCCACTCATAGTGGCATAGTGCCTGTAGATATGGAGCTAATGCCAGCTTGCTGTGTTGTAAGAAGGTCAGAAATTCTTCTGGAACTTTACGAAAAAGCGGAGTGTTGGCTGAGTGCTCTTTTAAGAAGGCTTGTACCAGCCTTAGCCAGGCTGCTTTGCCTATGGTTTTACGTGCAACCGGAAAACATGCTGATACAGACTCTAGCAGATTGTTAAATACAATTTCGTCATAAACCGCCATGCGCTCAGGCACAACATCCTTTGGCAGCGGCTGATTGCGTGGGTCGCGTATGCGAGCGGTAAACGCTAGCTGGTATTGTTGGAAGCTGGGCAGGGTATCGGTCATGGCGATAAGATTAATTCAAACTATCAGCGATGTGAGTGTTGTTGTATTCGGCTTGCTGCTACGTGGAATCGCCTGACGTTGCAAGTCGGCGATTTTGTCTACTTCCTGCATGAGCGTATCTAACGCTGGGATATTGTTATCACGCTCCAGTAAGGTCGGGAACACGCCAAACAAGTCGTAAGCATCCTTCAGTAGTGCCCAGACCGGGTCGATGACGTCTTCACCGTGCGTATCAATTAATAAATCTGGTGATTGTTGGTAATGCCCAGCGATATGACTATAAATAATGCGCTCTTGCGGTATGCCACGCAAAAATGCGAGCGGGTCAAAGTTAAAGTTGATGCTGTTAACGTATATATTATTGATATCCAAGTGCAGCATGCAATCAGCTTCGCTGAGAACTGCATTAAGAAAGGTCAGTTCGCTCATTTCCGAGATGGGGGCTGCCGCATAATATGAGGCGTTTTCTATGCCTATACGCCGCCCCAGTAGGTCTTGGGTCTGGCGGATGCGCTGCGCCACATAGTGCACTGCTTCCTCGGTAAAGGGGATAGGCAACAAGTCATATAAATAGCCCTGCTTGCCTTGGTAGGCATCGGTGCAATAGCTTAGATGCTCGGTGTAGATATCAATGTTGTAACGATTTAAGAACTGCTTAACGAGCTGTAGAAAATCAGTATTAAGCGGGCTGATACCCCCTAGGGATAAGCATAGGCCATGACACACGATGGGGTAGCGTGCGGCAAACCAATCTAGCTGTTTGCTTGCTTTGCTCCCGGCGTCTATCCAGTTTTCTGGCGCAATCTCAACAAATTGGATGTTGGAAATTAGTGTTTGGTTATGGTGTGACTGAATCTGGGGTATCAGCTCACGCTTCAACCCCAGACCTGCGCCATGAATATGACTGCGATTCATCATGCACTATAGGTTGGTGATGATTATTTTTTCTCACCACTGCATGAGCCTTCTTTGGCTTTTTCACCGCCACAGGAGCCTTCTTTAGCTTTTTCTGCGCTGCCAGTTTTGCTGGTGCCGCATTTTGCATCTTTCATTTTCATTTCTTTGGCTTTTTCTGCGGTACCACATTTACCCGTGCCACATTTGCCATCGGCCGCCTTGGTGTCGTGCGCATCTGCTACTTGGTAGCCCGTGGCTAGGGTTTTTAATGCAAATGGGTTTTCTGCTGCATTTGCTACCGCAACAGAAAGTGCCAGTGCGCCACCGATTGCAAGAGAAATGGTTTTTTGTGTTTTGTTCATCATCGTTTCCTTTAATTAAAGAAGTTACTATTGATTGCAATTAATGAAAGTTACTGAGATTGCTGATCAGCTTCTATCTGATCAATAATTCTCGCCTTTGCTGCTAATGGGAGCGTAATAGCGCTATCGTTTTCTATATTGGTTCTGATATTGTGCAATGCTACACGCAGTAGATTCAATTGTTTTTTAAATCGGCTACATGCGTTGCAAATCATCAGATGCAGTTTTAACCGCATAAGTTCAGACCAAGATAAAGGACGGTCTAGAGATTGCGAGATGAGTTTGCTGGCTTGTTTACAGGTCATCATATCAATCACCTAGCCTTTAACCCAATTCAACTCTAAACATTTTCTTAACACCATCCTAGCTCTATATAACATTACCCAAGCATTGGTCGGCGTAATCTCCAGTTCCTTACAAATATTTTCATTTTCCATTTCATGCACGTCGCGTAACATAAAAATGGCTTTCAACTTCTTCGGTAGTTTTTGCATGCAATCATCCAGCACGCTAAGAAACTGGCTTTGTTCCAGCGCATGGTCTGGCATGTCAAACGATTGCGGTTTATCTAGCCAGTGGCCGGTTTTATCAAAAAAATCGTCCATTGCATCATCACCAGCGTCTAAACCAATAAGGTCTGATATTGGCTGCTCGCGTATCAGTTTACGTTGTATATCCACTATTTTATGTTTGAGTATGCCGGTGAGCCAGGTGCGCACCGATGAGTCGCCGCCAAAGCTATTGTGCTTAATAGCGGCGAGCATGGTTTCCTGCACGGCGTCCTCCGCCTGATGCGTATCCTTTAAGCGTGCCAAGGCAAAGCGATATAGGTAATCCCCATGCTCGTGCAGCCAATCGTTAACGTTGCTGTGCATATTAGGCCGCCACTCTTTGCTGTAACAGGCCTAGGTAATGTGCCGAGTCTAACGGTGTATTGTTGCGCTGTGACTGCCAAATAGTTTCGGCGAGGCAATCCAAGATATCATGCTGCGCTAGGTGCTGGTCGTTGTGCTTTTGCTTGAGCTGTTCGTAAATAGCTTTGATGCCGATGGGCTGGTTGATAGCTATTTGCTCAATCACGGATAGATGCAGGCTTAAGTGCAGAAATGGATTGGTTTCTCCCATTTCAGGAAAGTACTGTTGCTGCATGTAGCGCTCAGGTGCATCTAATATTGCGTGATATTCAGGATGCATTTGCATCACTTCGACTGCAATCTTCTCTAAGTCTGTGAGCGGGGTGTGCTGTTTAAATTTGGCCCACGCGTCAAATAAGAATTGTCTGGCTTGGTCGCGGCTGGGGTTATATAAACTCATAAAATACCTATAACGCTGAAAATAATGAAAGTACGGTAGAGTACGGCAGCAGTTTGTTTTGCCCATTAATACAGGCAATTTCACCGTTACCATAAAAGCCTAATAATGGCATATTGGGGAAGCGTTTTGTCACGACTTTTAAGTCCAAGTCCTCACCGTTGTATAGATAAGGGCCGCGCCCTAGGCATGAAAATAATAAGCCAAAATCCGGGGTATTGCCCAACTCTGTGGCAAGCGTGTTTGCGGCTAGCATCATGTCGGCCTGGGCGCTGTCGGCATCCCGCAGTGCCCAGCTTAAATATTGCCCTACAGGCACTGAGTGAGCGAGCGTAATGCTGCCGTCAGCTTCGTCGCAGCTGATAATCGTGGTTTGCTGGTAGTTTCCTTGCAGAATTTCTTCTGCACTGTCGGCGTATACGGCCATGATCAAATGCGGGGGTAGGGGTTCTAGCGTTTGCCGATAGCTATCCCATGCTTTTTGTAATGAACTGGACGCTTTATGTCTGCCCAGCTGCTGCAGATCAAACTGCTGGCTGGCTTGTACTAATTTCGGGGTGCTGATCAAGCTTAAGCCATGCGCTGCCTTGGTTGCCATGTTCACGCCAGAGATAAACATCTCGATATGGCCGGTGACATCACCTTTTGCATTTTGCCATACGGAGAATGGGCCTTGTCCGGTCACATCGCCAGATATGCCGCCGTAGCGGGTATGATGGTCTAACCAAGTGCTGTTCATTGCGCTTGGTGCGGCGATGGTGAGGAGTGGCTGCTGCTCGTGGTTATGGCGAGCTAGCTCAAGCTTAATGTCGCCGCCAAACACCATGGCGGCTGCGGCGGGGGTATCTAGCACCCAGTCTTCTTCAGTAAAAATACCGGTTGCTGAGCAGCCTGCTACCTGTGTGCAAGCTGCCGCCTTAGCCGCCGCTTTGATGGCGGCTTGCGGGTTGCTGGCGAACTCTGAAGTTAATAACAGCAATACTGCGTTGGCGCTGGTGATGTCGGCTTTGTGCATGGCATTGGTAACAGCCTGCGCAGCTAGTGCGGGCAGGGCTTGGCGGCCTAATACAATGCTGGTAGCAACTTTCATTTACTGGTGGGTTTAACGCTAGCTGGCAAGTGGTATTCCTTTGCCTGGTATTCGCATAGGTCCTCTATGCAGCATTCTGCACATTTAGGTTTGCGCGCGGTACATACATAGCGTCCATGCAAAATGAGCAAATGATGCGCATCCTGCATAAACTCTGCTGGGATGGTTTTGACGTATTTCTTTTCCACGTCCAGCACGGTTTTACCTGTGGCAAGTTTGATGCGGTTGCCTAATCTGAATAAGTGCGTGTCTACGGCAATGGTCGGCTCACCAAATGCTGTGTTCAGTACCACGTTGGCGGTTTTGCGACCAACGCCGGGCAATGCCTCTAATGCACTGCGTGAGTTTGGCACTTGTGATTGATGCTGCTGTATCAGTATTTGACAGGTGGCCAAAACATTTTTGGCTTTAGAGCGGTACAAGCCTATGGTTTTAATGTAATGCTCTAAACGGTCCAACCCTAATGCCAACATGCTTTCGGGCGTGTTGGCCACGGGAAACAGCTTGCCGGTAGCTAGATTAACGCTTTTATCCGTGGCCTGTGCCGATAGCATTACCGCAATCAGCAACTCAAAAGTGTTGCTGTAATTTAACTCAGTGGCAGGATTAGGAATGGCTAACTTTAAGCGTTTAAAGATTTCTAAGCGTTTTTCTGCATTCATAGGACGTGCTTGATAGATTAAGGGCGCAGTGCCGGCTGCAGTGCTGGTGAGGCTGCGTGGTCATCGGCCGCATTGGCCTTGTTTCTGATCTCCATCCAATTGCGTGCCGCAATCAGCATGCCTAAGCCTAGAAATGCACCGGGCGGCAACACTGCTAACAGAAAACCGTGATAGTCGGGAACGACCGTGAGCACAAACTGTTTGGCTGCAGGCCCAAAGACCAGATCGAGGCCAGAAAATAGGGTGCCCTTACCCACAAGCTCACGCATGCCGCCTAGTAAACCTAGTACCAAGGTTAAGCCTAGACCCATCATCAACCCGTCCAAGATAGATGGTATAGGCGAATTTTTAGCGGCAAATGATTCTACGCGCGCCAGCACGATGCAGTTCACTACAATTAATGGGATGAAAATACCCAAAACCTTGTGCAACTGGTGCGCAAACGCATTGATGGATAAATCAATCACGGTCACCAGAGCCGCAATCACCAGAATAAATACAGGTACGCGAATCTCGTTGGGTACGTATTTGCGTACGGGAGAAATCGTGCCATTGGCTGCCGCCATTACAAACACCGTGGCTAGACCCAGGCTAATCCCGTTGACGACACTGGTGGTGACGGCTAAGGTTGGACACAAGCCCAATAGCTGTACTACGCCCGGGTTTTGTTTCCAAATCCCATTCAAGGTGATTTCTTTATAGAGGCTCATGTTGCTTCCTTACTTTGCGACTTTGCTCTGCGATTGAGCTTTGTGTTCGTGCTTTGCATCTTTGCTTGGCGGCATATTATCTGTTGTCTTGTTTTCCAATAACAACGGCTTGTTCTCATTAAAAAACTGTAATGCCTTAGCTGCCGCTTTTACGATGGCACGTGGGGTAATTGTAGCACCAGCCATGTATTCAAACTTGCCGCCATCTTTAGTTACTGCCCAATCTTTGGCAGCGGTTTTAGCCAAAGATTCATTGCTAAACTGTGTGATCCAGGCATTACGTTCAATTTCGATGTAATCACCTAACCCCGGTGTTTCTTTGTGTGTGAGCACACGCACACCGCTAATCGAGCCATCTGCGCGGATGGCAAGCAGCAGCTTGATATCGCCAGCGTAGCCGTCGTGCGCAATCGCCTCTAGGATAACGCCCACAGTTTTATCCCCTAATTTGGCAATGTTGGCTTTGCTGGGAACATGGTTGCCCAGTAAGGCATTGGGTGGGATAGTGAGTTCTGATTTAAGTAAATCATTGTTGTAAGTGTCATGCGGCAAGATTTGTGCAAACAGCGCCAAGCGAGCTTCCGCCTCGCTTGCTTCAATCGGCGCGCGCGTGATGATAAAGATGTAAGCTAGGATGGCCGTGCCCACTAGTGCAAACGCCGTGAGCGTGCCTGCTGTTTTAATTGCGTGTTTAATAATGTTTTCTGACATTGTC
This sequence comes from Methylotenera mobilis JLW8, assembly GCF_000023705.1. Classification (NCBI taxonomy): domain Bacteria; kingdom Pseudomonadati; phylum Pseudomonadota; class Betaproteobacteria; order Nitrosomonadales; family Methylophilaceae; genus Methylotenera; species Methylotenera mobilis. The sequence continues at coordinate 2,137,485 of NC_012968.1, read as the reverse complement.
GTGCTACTCGTCGTTAACGTTTATGGCCAAATACACGTGGCTGGGTATGTGCATCAATCAATGGCACGCACATGTTCATGATTAACACCGCAAAAGCAACGCCATCCGGATAGCCGCCATACACGCGAATCAAATAGGTGAGTACCCCTGCGCCGGCCGCAAAGTATAGTTTGCCGTTAGGTGTGGTTGGGCCGCTGACCGGGTCAGTAATAATAAAGAACGCGCCTAACATGGAAGCGCCAGCCATTAAGTGCAGGCCAGGACCTGCAAATTGGCCAGGGTTGACCGTGCTGAACACCAAGGAAATTAACGCAAGTGCGGCAATAAACGCTGCAGGTAAATGCCAGGAGATGATGCGTTGTTGCAGTAAATACAGGCCACCTAGCAAATACGCTGCCGTGACGATCTCCCCACCTTTAGCGCCAAAGTGACCAAAAATAGGTGCTTGTGAAATAGTGGTGACTTCTTGTTGCAGCATGCGCTGTGTTTTGAGGTAGTCTAGCGGCGTGGCCGAGGTGACGGCGTCTAATTGCACGCCCGCGGGTAATGCATTGCCCAAAATGAACCTGAATTGTTCGGCCCAGCTTAATGGCGTTGTCGCCAGCTCAAGCGGGGCTGGCCATTTGGTCATGATGACCGGAAAAGAAATCAACAGCACGGCGTAACCTACCATGGCTGGGTTGAACGGATTGTAGCCTAAGCCGCCATAGAGTTGTTTGGCAATGGCAATGGCAAATAACGTTCCCACCACCACGATCCACCAAGGGGCGAGTGGCGGTAGCGCTAATGCCAACAGCCATGCCGTAACCACAGCGCTAAGGTCTGCCAGGCTAGGAGCAATTGGCCTCTGTCTGATTTTTAAAATAGCAGCCTCGGTGATTAATGCGGTGATGGTGGCAAGCGTGAGCGTAAGCAATATGCCCGCACCGTAAACCCATGCATAAGCAATGATGCCCGGTACCAGCGCCAGCAGTACTTTGAGCATAATCATGCTTACGCTAGGCGCGTCTGTAATGTATGGTGAGCGGTTCAATCGTCGTATCCTATTTAGCAGCTATTGTGTAGCAAATATGTCGTAGCCGTAGCGTATGTTAGTCATCAATCAGGCGCACTAAATTAAGTGCTGTATTTAATCAGGTGTTTTATCTTGCACCATTTGCTGTGCTTTGGCGCGTATGGCTTCTATCTCATCAATCTCAGCTTTCACCTTGGCGCTGAGGTTTTCTGTGTTTTTAGGGGCAGCACCAATCTGCGCTGCCGCCAGTTTTTGCGCTTTGGCGCGCTCCATCGCGGCAGCAATCAACGCCTTTTTATCTATTTTTGCTTGGGCGTCACTGTCTACTATTGTGGTGCTATCTGGTTTTGTCTCGTTACTGCTTTGCTCCGCTAGTGGCTGTTCGTTGCCAGCGTTAGCCGCATCGCCGGAGGCTGCGGCTAGCTTGAGTGCTCTTGCCCGTTCTACCGCTGCAGCAATGGCGGCTTTTTTCGCCTCTACTGCGTCGGGATTGCTTGCTGCTTTATCGGCTTCTGCTGACTCGGGTTGCGCGGCATTGTTTTTGGCTGCAGCTGCCCGCTCTGCGTGTTTTTGCGCCCGTTCCATTTTCTCGCGTTCAATGCGGGCTAACCTAAAGTCATTGCGCTCACGCGCCAAGTCAGCCGCTTCCTGCGCTTTGTCCAGCGCAATAATCTCGCTTTTCGCGTAGCGATAGTATTGCACGAGCGGAATATTGCTAGGACACACATAAGTGCAGCAGCCACATTCGATACAATCAAATAGCTTGTAATCTCTTGCTTTCTCAAAATTGTCAGACTTAGCAAACCAATACAGTTCTTGCGGCTGCAAATTAACTGGGCACGCGTCTGCACAGCGTGTGCAACGTATGCACGGCTGGGCTGGCGGCGGTGGTGCAAATAAGTTGGGGCTGGCGGCAATAATGCAATTAGCCGCTTTAGTAACCGGCACATTGAGACTGGGTAAATCAAAGCCCATCATCGGCCCGCCCATCACATAGTGCGTGGTATCTGCTTTGGCTCCACCTGCTGCTGCGATTAATAATGGCATGGGGGTACCTAACAAAACCTCAAAGTTTTGTGGCGATGCTACATTACCGGTGACGGTAACAATACGGCTGACGCTGGGCTCGCCAAAAGTAAAATAGCGATAAAGCGCGAGTACGGTGGCTACGTTAAATACCTGAATGCCAACCTCGGTTGAGCGTTTGTGATGCGGTACTTCTACGCCCAGCAGTAAATGGATGAGTCGGCGCGCATCGCCACTAGGGTAAAGGGTGGGCACTGTGGTGACGGTTACGTTAGCCAAAGTTTGGCTGGCGGCTGTCATGGCGTGGGCGGCCGCAGGCTTGTTGTCTTCGATACCAATCACCACTGCTGTTGCCCTCAGTAAATGCTGGGCGATTGCGATGCCTTGTATAATTTCATCAGCACGTTCGCGCATCAACATGTCATCACAGGTGATGTAAGGCTCGCACTCGGCTGCGTTGATGATTAAGGTATGGATGGCTGATGCTCCATCTTTACGCAGCTTGATGTGGGTGGGGAAGGTGGCGCCGCCCAGACCCACGATGCCAGAGGTGCGCAGGCTAGTAATCAACTCATTGTGCGCGGTATGCTTCCAGTCTATCGGTGTTAATGGTTTCCATAGGTCTTTACCGTCCGGCTGCAGGCTGACGCAAATATCGGGCAGGCCGGAGGGGTGCGGAATGACGGCCTCAGCAATCGCAGTAATGGTGCCTGAAGTCGGTGCGTGGATAGCGGCAGACACAGTGCCTTCGGCCTCGGCCAGCATTTCACCTTTTAAAACGTAATCGCCTACTTTCACCTTGAGTTTAGGAATGTAACCCACGTGCTGGCGTAATGGCAGGGTCAGGGTTTCCGGTATCGGCAGTTGTGCAATCGGGCGCGTGGTGGACTCATGTTTATGCTCATCTGGGTGTACGCCACCATGAAACTTATGTACCTCGCTAGCCGCATTGGTAGCGAGGCTTTTCATCAGCTTACTGGCAAATTGCATAATGGTGTTCATGACGACACCCTATCAGTATTTGTGCCAGGTTTTGCGTCAGGATTTGCAGGTAGTACCTTGATAGGAAATACCGGATACTTCCATTTCCAGTTATCAGGGGTTTCGGCCAGTGGTTGCATGCTGATGCAGTCTACTGGGCATGGTGCCAAGCATAGTTCGCAGCCCGTGCATTCAGATGCAATAATCGTATGCATGTGTTTAGCTGCGCCCAAGATGGCATCAACCGGACAGGCCTGAATACATAAGGTGCAGCCTATGCACGTGGCTTCATCAATAAAAGCAACCGCTTTGGGCTTGGGTAAGCCGTGCTCCGCATTGAGAGGCTTATACTCTACGCCAAGTAAATCAGCCAGCGCGTGTACGCCAGCATCACCACCGGGCGGACACTGGTTGATGTCTGCTTCACCATTGGCAATAGCCGTTGCGTAGGGCTTGCAGCCAGGGTAACCGCATTGGCCGCATTGGGTTTGCGGCAAAATGGCATCAATGCGAGCCACCAGTGGGTCGCCCTCTACTTTAAACAGTAGTGCTGCAATGCCTAGCAACGCACCTAGCACCAAGGCTAGCCCAAGCATGACGTAGATGGAAGTGAGTAACATATCGCTTTTTGATTGTTTTTAAATAAAAAATGGCTAATTGTTTTTAATTCTTGATGCGGCTGTTTAACGTGCCTCTACCACCGCTAATTCAAACAGTTTTTATTACTGCTCAGCGGTTCAGTAATCAACTTTAATATTTGTCTAGACCCATAAAGCCCATAAAGGCCAAGCTCATCAATGCGGCGGTAATCATCGCAATCGCCGAGCCTTTAAATGCCGCAGGTACGTCTGCGCCTTCTAAGCGCTCACGCATGGATGCAAACAGTATCAATACTAGTGAAAAGCCTAGCGCGCCACCTAGCCCGAAAAATAGTGACTCCAAAAAGCTATGGCTAGCTTGTGCATTAAGCAGTGGGATGCCAAGCACCGCGCAGTTGGTAGTGATTAGCGGTAAGAAAATGCCAAGACCTTGGTGCAGGGTAGGGAAGTTCTTTTCCATGACCATTTCGGTCAACTGCACCACACCGGCAATAATCACTATGAAAGAAAGTGTCCGTAGATAAAACAGCCCATTCGGCTCTAGCAGGTAATGGTTAATACCCCAACTGGTCATCGAGCCTACGCTTAATACTAGCGCGGTGGCACCGGCCATACCGATAGAGGCTTCTAGTTTTTTAGAAACGCCCATGAATGGGCATAAGCCCAGAATCTTCACTAGCACAATGTTATTTACAAACACGGTGCCAATTAAAATCATAATGTAATGATGAAAGTCGAAAGTCATATTTCAAATATGGGATTTCAGCAATAAGTGCCTAGATTATACAGCGTTAATCCGTCAAGACCGTACTTAGTAAGTGTTTGATATATCAATGCTGCCATAAGTTTTAGCTACAGTTTAGCAGGCAGGCATCTGCGTTGTCTGTGGCGTTGGCAATTTACCTCGTGCCGTGTGATTTAAGTGCTACGGCAGTCACAAGCTTGCTGATTGCCGGTACTTACAGAAAGATATGGGCGAATGTTCTTATAAAATAATCGCCAAATGGAAATTGTGCGTAATAAATGCAGAAAATTATGAAACATTCAGGTTAAAATATAACATTATGAATCAGGTAGATTTCCTATGTTGCAAGGCAGTTTAGTTGCTATTGTTTCGCCCATGTTTGAAGATGGGCGTTTAGATATCCCATCTTTAAAATCATTGATTGATTTTCATATTGATCAGGGTTCGGATGGTATTGTGATTGTTGGCACTACAGGGGAGTCTCCTACTGTAGATTTTGATGAGCATTGCTTGCTGATTCAAACTGCCGTCGAGCAAGTGGCTGGTCGTGTACCGGTGATTGCCGGCACTGGCGCTAACTCAACCAAAGAAGCCATTGTGCTGACGAAAAAAGCCAAAGCGCTAGGCGCTGACGCCTGTCTGTTGGTTGCGCCTTATTACAACAAGCCTACGCAAGAAGGCTTGTATCAGCATTTTAAAGCCGTGGCCGATGCCGTAGCTATTCCGCAAATTCTCTACAACGTACCAGGCCGTACTGGCTGTGATATCAGTAACGACACCGTACTGCGTTTAGCTACCCATGCCAATATCGTGGGCATTAAAGATGCAACCGGCGGCATTGAGCGTGGAACTGATTTGCTGTTACGCGCTCCAAAAGAGTTCGCAATTTACAGTGGCGACGATGCAACTGCATTATCTTTAATGTTGTTGGGTGGGCATGGCGTTATTTCAGTAACAGCCAACGTAGCGCCTAAGTTGATGCACGACATGTGCGTGGCAGCGCTGGCGGGTGATGTCAAAGTTGCGCGTGAAATCAACGCCAAACTGTTTGGCTTGCATCAGAAGCTGTTTGTTGAGGCAAATCCAATCCCTGTCAAATGGGTGTTGGAGCAGATGGGCATGATTAAAACCGGCATTCGCTTGCCTATGGTTAGTTTATCTGCGCAGTATCATGAAGTTTTACGCAAGGCATGTGAGCCTGCACAAATTTTATAACGAACAATAGAGTTCTAACACGAGGTTTGAATGAAACAAGTTAATTTCAACGCAAGCGCTTATGGTTCAGGAGCGTTGCGTAAAGCAAAGACTGTAATGCTGCCTTTGTTTTTGATGGCAAGTTTAAGCGCTTGTGACTCTATACCTTTTATTGATAATAAGTCGGATTACAAAGGCGCAGGCCGCTCCCGTCCGCTGGAAGTGCCGCCAGACCTGACGGCGAGCCCAGTGAGTGAAGCGTACGCAGTGCCGGGTAGCGCGAGTTACTCTAGTTATAGCCAAGCGCAAGAGGGGCAAGAGGTAGGTGTTGAGAAAGTGCTACAAAACCCAGAAGGTGTGCGTATGGAGAAGTCCGGCACGCAGCGTTGGCTGGTAGTGAATGCGCCTGCCGATAAAATTTGGCCACTGATTCGTGATTTCTGGACCGATATGGGCTTTGCGGTGCGTGTAGAGAATCCACAAATTGGCGTGATGGAAACCGAGTGGATTGATGCTGAGGCGATTAAAAAGGATGAGTCTGGTAATGCGCTAGATAAGTTTGATAAATGGCTGGATAAATTATCAGGATTTGCGGATAAGCGAAAATTCCGTACGCGTTTGGAGCATGGTAACGACACGGGCACCACCGAGATTTACATGTCGCATCGCTCAGTGGTGGGTGCGCCGGATGATGGTAAAAACCGTGTTAGAACACAATTGGGTGACATTGAAACCGGCTACAGAGCTGACGCGGCAACTACGCCTAAGAACGATGCTTTTGATGCGGAGTTGGACGTTGAGCTATTACGCCGTTTGATGGTGAAACTGGGCGTAGAAGAGAAGAAATCGCAAGCGATACTGGCTGATGCAGCCGTGTCTAAAAATGCTGAGGTGGTGAAAGAGTCTGACGGTAGCGCTAGGTTGCTGCTGACCGATCAGTTCGACCGTGCATGGCGCCGTGTGGGCTTGGCTTTAGACCGTGTGGGCTTTGTGATTGACGATAGAGATCGCTCTAATGGTCTTTACTTTGTGCGCTATGCTGACGTGGATATCGACGATGCGCCTAAGAAAAAGAAAGGTTTGATCGAGAGCATTAAATTCTGGGGTGATGATGAGGCGAAGAAGCCTGAAACAGCCGCCAAAAAAGAAGATAAAAGTATCGTGGATAGCTTGAAATTCTGGGGTAGTGACGACAAGCAAAAAGCTAACAAAGAGCGTCAATACCGTATCAAAGTGAGTGATGCTGACAATGGTGCCGTGGTCACTGTGGTTGATAGCGAGGGCGCACGGGTTCGTACCACAACGGCAAACAGAATTATTGCCTTGATGTATGAGCAGTTGCGCTAACTAAGCGTTAGAAAAGGCGGCTCTGGCCGCCTTTTTTATTAGGTGTCGTTACAGGCTTCAAGCTAGGCTGCGCGGACGGTTTTCGGCCAATATATGCTAGGTTTGCTATCGATTAGGCATCTATATGTTTTTAGCTTGCTACTTGCTCAGCACTAGCTTGTCTTTAATATTGTTTATAGAAGAGAGATCAGAATGCGCTTTGCTTCGCTTGGCAGTGGCAGCGCTGGCAATGCGCTAGTGGTGGAGGTCAACAACACAAGGTTAATGCTGGACTGTGGGTTTAGCATTAAGGAAACCACTAGTCGCTTGGCGCGTTTAAACCTAAGCCCTGAAGATTTAGCGGGTGTCGTCATCACACACGAACATGATGATCACGCAGGTGGTGCTTTTAAGTTTGCCGCTGCGCATCACATACCGGTTTGGCTCACCTATGGCACCCTCAAAATGGCTGAGCGATATTTCCCGCGTCAGCATGATTTACAACTGAATGTCATTGATAGCCACACACCGTTTAGTGTGGCTGATGTTGAGGTGTACCCTTACCCAGTTCCACATGATGCGCGTGAGCCTGTGCAATTTGTATTTGGCGATGGTCAGCGTCGCCTAGGGGTGCTGACTGATGTAGGACGCAGCACTGTGCATATCGAGCAGCAATTAAGCGGCTGTGATGCGTTGGTGCTGGAGTGTAATCATGATAGCGCCATGCTGCGTAATGGACCTTATGCGGCCTCTTTAAAGAAACGTGTGGGTGGTGAGTGGGGGCATTTGGAGAATGCAGCTGCGGCTGATTTACTTGCCAGGTTAGATCGTTCTAAATTGCAGCATTTAATCGCTGCGCATCTGAGTGCAAAGAACAATACGCCATTGCTCGCGAAAACTGCGTTGGCACAAACTGCGGGTTGCACCCTAGATTGGATTGGTATTGCGGATCAGGCCTTGGGTTTTGACTGGCGGCAAATTAGTTAACCAAAGTAATTTGCCAAGAATCAGTTCACCAAAATTAGTTCAATTGGTTACGGGAGCATCTGAGTTAGTGCTAATCGCTGAGCTGAGTGTTTAACAATAAAAAAAGCCGACTTACGTCGGCTTTTTTAATAATTATTGATTAAACAATAAATTATTTTGCAGCTTCAGCAGGAGCAGCTTCAGCAGCAGGAGCAGCTTCAGCAGCTGGTGCTTCAGCAGCAGGAGCAGCTTCAGCAGCTGGTGCTTCAGCAGCAGGAGCAGCTTCAGCAGCAGGAGCTTCAACAGCAGGAGCTTCAACAGCAGGAGCTTCAGCAGCTTTTTCACCACAAGCAGTAACAGCAAGAGCTAACAATGCAGCTAACAAAACAGAACGTGTCATTTTATATTTCCTTATGAGTTTAACTGGTTAAAAAACTGTTTTCGATACTACTTAAAAAGTGACTAATAACTATATCGAGTGGCGCAAATTCTAGCAGGAATTAAAAAAAAAACACTACATTTCAAATATTAAGCTGAAATATAGTAAAAAAGTTCCCGCTTTCATACAGCTTGCCAAAAAATGATTATTCAACACGAATAAAAAGCTGGCTGTTCTGAGAAGATTGCCCGCTGCCGCTGGCTAATATCGCGCGACTAACCTCATCTTTGTCTTGCATGATACCACCAATATTGACCCACTCACCGCGCTGCACTCGCACTGTAGATGATAGCTGCTCAAACTCTATGCGACCATCTTGCTGCAGCCTGGAAAAAGTCGGGGTGATTTCAAGTTCAATTTGACTGCCTATGCTGCGGGCGCGCACGGTAAAGCCTGTGCCGATATCTACAAATTGCGTGCTGACCTGCCTAACTGCATAACGGCGCGTGAGTACCACCCATTCATTAGTGTAGGGAATAGACTCACCTACACTGATGTAAGCCGGTGCGCCGTCCGTGACCCGAATAAATTGTTGGCTACTTTGTTGAGCGTTGGTCTGGTTGTCTTCTATGCCTATTTGGATGCCATCCCTACCACCTCTTGCATCATTGCCGGTTTGTATGGTGGCATTACCGATGCGGGTGCGGCCTCTGATTGTGCTGTTACGGTTACTGCCAGAGGAGATGTTCTGGCGCTTGACGCTGATGGTGAAGTTTTCACGTGCGGTATCCAGTGTGGAGATGGTTTGTTCAACCTCTGCCATCGTTCTGCTATCGGTGCGTACAATGAGTTGGTTTTGTATGGCAGAGGCAGTGCCATGATCGCCAATTACGGCTTGAATGGTTGGCAAGACCTCTTCGGCAAAGCGATGCTGCAAGGTAAAAATCTTGAAATCATTGGCCGCGTAACTTGATAGCGTGAAGCTTAACGCCATCAATAGCCACAGCACACGGTTTTTTATCAATAGTCGTATTTTTATCAATAGTCGTATCATGTCGATGCCTTACAAGCCTAATGGTGTTGTGCTCACTGTGTCTTGAATCGCCTCTGTGAGCTCATCAAATCTGCTGTTGAGTGCTTTAACCGTTGCTATATCGTCATAGGCATATTTAAAGCGCGCTTGGTCGATATGGATGCGCTTAATATAGTGTTTACCATCGGCGAGAATAAAGCAGTCTTTCGCATGCTTTGCTGATTGGTTGGTTACGTATACCCGCATTTTGTGCCCAAAGATTTCAAGCAGATTAAGCAGTCTGGGACATTTTTCTTGAAAATAGGCACTATCTTGCAAAATAATGGATACTTGACTAGTTATCTTCTGACTTAAGAATTGCTGCAGTAATTCATAGATGGCCAAGCTGGAGAACCCGCCGAGCTTTAAATCTTGGTCAAAGATTAAAAGCTCACGCTCAGCGCTTTGTATAATGCGCTGGATTGCCTCATTATACAAATGCTCACCAATGATGATTTTATCCGGCATCAAAGTGTTATCCATGATACTTATCATACGCGTTAAGTTTAATTAAAGTAAAGATAGCCAGCGAGGTACCAGCCATGCAGTTGCTCGATAAATGCGCTATCTACTTCACCAGCTTGTGCAATATCATCGCTAGTTAGCATGCGGTAATCTGCTAGCGCGGTAAGCAAGCTTGCAGCTTGGCCAGCTGCGCTGATGGCTTCGCCATTTAAATAAAAATATTGCTGGGTAAACAGCATTTGGCTTTTTAAATCCAGGCTGATGCCATGCTGTAGCAGATTCTCATTAAATTTTCGTAAAGACATTTTTTTATTGGGCTCGAAAAAAATGTCAGGTTTAGGCTCTGATAAGTAGGACCCTAAAAAATCCGCCACATGTTGCTCTGACCATTGTATGGTTTTTAAAATCTCAGCCACTTTGCTAACCATGCTGCTGCCAATTTGGGCTGGGTGTTCTTGTGGCGTTAAGTCCGCATCTTGATAGATACCAGGTAAGGCGTTGGCATCTTGATTGAGTTTGTCTTGCATAAAGCCAAGAAACTCTGTGACAAGTTCATGCACTTTGGGCGCTCTAAAGCCGATCGAGTAGGTCATGCAATCTGTGTCGCCATCGGTAACGGCAATACCCCAGTGCGCTAAATGTGGTGGGAGGTATAGTAAATCGCCAGCCTCTACTAACCACTCTTGTGCCGTATCAAAGTTTTTCAAAATTCTTAGTGGGGCACCTTCAACCAAACTCAAGTCTGTTTGCTCGCTAATGCGCCATAAGCGTTTGCCTTGACCTTGCAGCAAGAATACATCGTAGCTATCAAAATGCGGCCCCACGCCGCCGCCATCTGGCGCATAACTCACCATCAGGTCGTCTAGTCTGGCATGTGGAATAAAATTAAACTGGCTCAGCAGTTCAGCCGCCTCAGGTAAGTGATGGTTCACACTCTGTACTAGCAAAGTCCAGCGGTGCTTGGGGTCTGGCTTCTCTGGTAAGTTTGCAAAGTCACTCTCTTCAAATGGACCGTGGCTTGCGTACCATTTGCCTTTGATCTCCTCTACGATGCGTGACTGCACTTCTTCTTCGCAAGCCAAGCCCGCCAGTTCATCCGGGCTTAATAAACCGGTAAATCCAGGGATGGCATTTTTAATCAGTAAAGGTTTTTTATGCCAGTAGTGTTGCAGGAATTCGCTAGCGCTGATGCCGCCGAGTAGCTGTAGTGGTTGGTTAGGATTGTTCATGTGCGTGTTGATTAATAACTCAGTGAATTATTATGCCATTGCCAATGCTTACAGGTGAGCATATATTTATGTTAGCTAGTAAAAATAAAGCAATGTTCTGCAATCCGCTATTTTGAACCATCGTTATATTATTTAAGGATGTTGATATGAATGCTCCAGCTGATACCTCTACCCAAACCTTTCATGGAGGCTGTCCACATGATTGCCCTGACACATGCTCAATGGTGTATACGGTTAAAGATAACAAATTAATTTCCGTCACTGGCAATAAAGAGCATCCCATGACGCGTGGTGGCCTTTGTGTGAAGTTGAAAGATTACGAGAAGCGCCACTATCATCCTGACCGTTTGTTATACCCGCTCAAGCGCACAGGCCCCAAAGGTAGTAAGCAATTCAAGCGCATTTCTTGGCAAGAAGCCCTAGATGAAATTACCGATAAATGGAAAGCAATTATTGCTGCTGATGGCCCACACGCCATCATGCCGAATAGTTATTTGGGCAACCAAGGCTTGGTGCATGGGTTAAATGGCGGCGATGCTTTTTTTAACCGCATGGGGGCAACTGTGTGTGAGCGCACGTTTTGCGGTGAGGGTTCTTGTACCGCATGGCTACTAACGGTGGGGCCTACTGCAGGGGTGGATCCTGAAAGTTTTTCGCATGCCAAGTATATAGTGATATGGGCGTGCAACTCAGTAAGCACTAACTTACATCACTGGCATATTATCCACGAAGCACAGAAAAAAGGCGCCAAGGTGGTTGTCGTGGACTCTTATGCCTCTAAAACCGCTAAAGAGGCGGATTGGCATATTGCACCTAAACCGGGTACTGATGGTGCGTTAGCAATGGCAATGATGCATGTCATCATCAATGAAGGTTTGGCTGATCAGGATTATATCGACAACTACACCGTTGGCTATCAAGAGCTGGCTGAGCGCGCTAAAACCAGAACGCCAGAATGGGCGGCAGAAATTACCGGTATCTCCGCCGATGATATTCGAAAATTTGCACGTGAATACGCCACTACGCCACCAGCAGTGATACGTTTGGGTGTGGCGTTAGAGCGAAGTTACGGCGGTAGTCAGGCCATCCGTGCGGTGACAAGTTTGCCTGCATTGATTGGCGCATGGCGTCATGTAGGCGGAGGTGCTTTACAGTTCCCAGTATGGGAGCACCCTTATAAATTTGATGTGATTTCACGTCCGGATTTGATACCGGAGGGAACGCCTGTTGTGAATAATCTGCAGCTTGGTCGCGCACTGACAGGGGAGTTACCACTAAAAACCCCAATTAAGTCTATGATGGTTTGGAACACCAACCCGCTGACGCAGGCGCCAGAAACCGACAAAATAGTTAAAGGCTTAGAGCGTGAAGATTTGTTCTTAGTGGTAGCTGAGCATTTTATGTCGGATACCGCTGCCTATGCTGATATTATCCTGCCGGCAGCCATGGGCGCGGAGATGGAAGATATGGTGCTGTCGTGGGGGCATTTGTATCTGACCTACAATGCAAAATGCATAGACCCACCAGGTGAAGCTATCCCCAATAATGAGATATTCCGGCAATTAGCTAAACGCATGGGCTATACCGATGCTAATTTTCAGTGGAATGATAGCGAGTGCCTAGAAAATTACGTGGACTGGAACTCACCGACCTGTGATGGCATTGATTTGAACTATTTACGTCAGCACGGCTTTGCACGCTTAAAAGCGTTTGGTGATAAAGATACGCGTGCACGTCATGCGAAAGGCGAATTTCCAACCCCGACTGGCAAGTGTCACTTTTTAGTAGAAGGTGCCAAGAACTTTGTAGCTGGCCCATTCCGGCAAATGTATGACGGCTTCCAGCCGGGAGAAGATTTGGATAGCTTGCCCGATTATGTGCCGTCCCGTGAAACGCCTGCAACTAATCCAGAGCTCGCAGCCAAGTACCCACTGAATATCATTTCGCCTAAGAGTCATGGCTTTTTGAATTCATGCTATGCCAATGTGGCAGAGAAAATTAAGGGGCAGGGCGAACAGTTTGTGCTAATTAATCAGCTCGATGCTCGCGCACGTAACATTCAAGAAGGCAATGTGGTGAGGGTATTTAATGACCGTGGCGCGTTTGAGGGTGTAGCGAAAGTTTCAGAAGATGTGAATGCAGGGATTGTGGTGGCAACGCTTGGTTATTGGCGGCAGTTGAATAATGGCACGGTGAATTGTATTAGCTCGGCTGAGTTTGGGGATATGGGGCACTCGACTACCTTTAGTGATAACTTGGTGGAGGTGGCGCTAGGGTAGCTTTTTAAAGAGGCAACTTATGTTGCCTCTTTAGAATTAATTAGAAGAATATCTTCTGAATTAAGTAAATCAACCCTAATATACAAGCTGATGCATTCATTAACCAGCTATGTTCTGTCCATGCGTCTTTTAAATGAGCCATAAAGTTTATCTCATCTTCAAAAGCGGACTTATATCCGGAGTATTCGAGCTTATTATAATAATAAATTCGTGCTGATTGCTTTATAGGGAATTTAAGTCTTAGTAAAATTAGTTTAATCAATACTTTATATTTCTTCATTTTGATTTCTCCTCTAACAAAATTTTGCTATGCAAATGCCTAGCTGAGAAACATTGTATAAATTCCCACCTGTCTCACAGGCATGCCTTTCAATATAGTTTTATGTAGATGCTCAATTTTAACTGTTCGGTAATTGTAGATAGTCGCTCTCGCGCGACAGGCGAGTTACTTTCTTTTGCTTATCCAAAAGAAAGTAACCAAAGTAAACGACACCCCCTACCGCTTGCTTCCTGCGCTACATAGTTTTATGGGCGTCAATCGGAAACTCACTTCGTTCAAACATCCGCTTGCCGAAGTCTCCCATAAATCTGTGCATCACAGGCGCGGTAGCAGGGGATTTAAGGACAAAGCCAGTGAAGTTAAGCCTTATTCATTAATACTTCAGTTCCGTCATTCCCGCGTAGACGGGAATTCAGTGGCTTTGATGAATTTGGGAGATGGAGGCTAATACAGTAAAATTACGCCTATGAATACATACTCTCTCGCACGTCCTATTTTGTTTCAGTTTGATGCTGAATCTGTTCACGACTTTACTTTAAAGACCTTAAAAACTGCTGAGCGGTTGGGAGCTTTGAAGTTGTATCCATCGGCACCTATCTGTCAGCCTCGGCAGGTCATGGGCATTACTTTTCCTAATGCGGTTGGTTTGGCTGCTGGCTTGGATAAAAATGCGGCGGTGATTGATGGCATGGCCGCCTTAGGCTTTGGCTTTATTGAAGTGGGTACGGTTACCCCTAGACCGCAGCCTGGTAACCCTAAGCCACGTTTATTCCGCGTAGCTGAAGCGCAAGGCATCGTGAATCGCTTTGGTTTTAATAACCTAGGTGTAGATAACCTGATAGAAAACGTGAAGGCGGCTAAGTACCAAGGCGTGCTTGGTATCAATATTGGCAAGAACTTTGATACGCCCAATGAAAATGCGGTAAGTGACTATTTGATCTGCATGCGTAAAGTATATGCGTATGCTAGTTATATCACGGTGAACATTTCTTCACCCAACACTAAGAATCTGCGTGCATTGCAAGAAAAAGAAGCACTGTCTGACTTGCTCGCAACATTAAAAGCCGAACAGTTAATCTTGGCTGAGCAGCATGGCCGTTATGTACCAATCGCTCTAAAAATTGCACCGGATTTAGAGTTAGAGCAAGTGAATGAAATTGCCGATTTACTGATGCTGCATAAAATTGACGGTGTGATTGCAACCAATACCACGCTCTCGCGTGACGCAGTGCAGGGCATGCAAAATGCCGCAGAAACTGGTGGACTGTCTGGCGCACCGGTACGAGATAAATCTACAGTGGTGATTCAGCAATTATCGCAACGCTTGCAAGGCGCATTACCGATTATCGGTGTGGGTGGTATTTTGAGCGGGGCCGATGCGGTAGAGAAAATTGCGGCGGGTGCAAGTTTGGTGCAGTTGTACAGTGGTTTAATCTATAAAGGCCCACAGTTGATTCGTGACGTAGCGCAGGCTTTGGGCTAATCCATTTTCTGTTAATGACCTTGCCGATTTTATATTCCTATCGCCGTTGTCCTTACGCCATGCGCGCACGTATGGCCTTGAAGTATGCGGGTATTACGGTAGAAATACGTGAAATCGCATTGCGTGATAAGCCCGCACATTTGCTCCAAATCTCGCCGAAAGGCACGGTGCCGGTATTGGTAACTTTGCAAGGCGCAGTGCTCGAGCAGAGCCTGGATATTATGCATTGGGCGTTGCAGCATAGTGATCCTGATGGTTGGCTAGTTGCTGATGCAGAACAAACACAGGCGCTTATTACGGAAAATGACGCCAGTTTCAAACAAGCGTTAGACCGCTATAAATACGCAATACGCTTTCCTGAACAGCCGATGGAGGATTATCGCTCCCAGGGTGAGGTGTTTTTAGCCAAGCTGGAACAGCGGTTGGCCCAAACGGAATTTTTGATGGGTACTAAGCCGACGCTGGCCGATATCGCGATCTTTCCGTTTATTCGCCAGTTTTCTGCGGTAGATGCCGTGTGGTTTGAGACCGCAGCTTATCCCAAGTTAAAAGTTTGGCTAAATTTGATGCTGTCGTCTGTATTATTTAATAGCATTATGGATAAACACCCGGTTTACTCATCGCAGTAAATTGGTTTGCTTTATCAGTTGGGGTTTAGTTAGACTCAATTTTCCAGTGTGGCAGGCGCCATTCAAAATGTATGGCCAAAATGCGCAATATCGTCATCAGCGTCGCGGGGATAAAGATGCAAAGCCAGGATGCGAGTCCAAGCTGATTCAGTAGCCACACCATTAAGCCACCTAGAAATGCGATCACGGCATAGGGCTGGTAATCACTAAAAGCTTTAGGGATTTCATTGCAAAAGATGTCCCTTAGCACGCCGCCGAAGACCGCAGTCATTACCCCCATGAGCGCACATACAATCACCGGCAGTTGCTGCTGTAATGCGATTTGTGTGCCCAAGGCTGCGTATAGACCCAAGCCTAGCGCATCCGGGATAAGGATGGCGCGCTCGGTGAGCTGGATATGTTTATTGCGCATAAATAACATGGCCAGCATGCATACGCCTAGCATTAGCCATATCCAGTTAGCGTGATCCACCCAAAAGAACGGGCGTCGATCCAGTAGTACGTCACGTAAAGTGCCGCCGCCGAATGCAGCCACGCCTGTGACTACAAATACGCCAAATGCATCCAATTGTTTTCTGAAGCCAGCGATTAACCCGGAAAGTGCAAAGGCCGAGGTGGCAAAAATCTCAATTGCAACCTGTAGTGTAGATACTTGTAACGTAGATGCAGTGACATCGACCATGGCAGCGTACCCTTAATAACAAGCGACAACTGTCTGTTTACTCAGCACCACTAGCAAATTGAGTGTTGTGGTGCTGTTAACACGCAGTCTGTTAGATTACAGTCAATGAGATTTAAGTGGTTGCTAAGTCTTTAGCCTCGTCTTGATTGCTTTCTGCAAAGATAAGTTTTACTTCGTCTTTGTCATCAATATCTACATGCACACTGCCACCGTTAGCTAGTTTGCCAAACAGCAACTCATCAGCCAATGCTTTGCGGATGGTGTCTTGAATCAACCTTGCCATTGGGCGTGCGCCCATTTGTGGGTCAAAGCCTTTTTTGCCGAGGTAAGTTTTGAGTGCATCACTGAATGTTGCCTCAACTTTTTTCTCATGCAACTGGTCTTCAAGTTGAATCAAGAATTTATCTACCACGCGGATAATGATGTCATGTGACAGTGCAGTAAATGACACGGTCGCATCCAGCCTATTGCGGAACTCAGGAGAGAATAAGCGTTTGATATCAGCTTGCTCATCGCCAGCTTGTTTCGCAGTGGTGAAGCCCATGTTGGATTTAGACAAACTCTCTGCACCAGCGTTGGTGGTCATGATAATGGTGACGTTTCTGAAGTCTGCCTTGCGGCCATTATTATCGGTGAGCGTACCGTGATCCATCACTTGCAACAAAATGTTGAAAATATCAGGGTGTGCTTTTTCAATTTCATCCAACAGCAATACGCAGTACGGATGTTTGGTGATTGCTTCTGTCATCAGGCCACCCTGTTCAAAACCCACATAGCCCGGAGGCGCGCCAATCAAGCGTGAAACCGCATGGCGTTCCATATATTCACTCATATCAAAGCGAATCAGTTCTATGCCCATAATGTAGGCTAGCTGTTTAGCCACTTCGGTTTTACCCACACCAGTCGGGCCGCTGAATAAGAAGCTACCGATTGGTTTGTTATTTTGGCCCAAGCCGCTGCGCGCCATTTTAACGGCAGAAGACAAGGCTTCAATCGCTTTATCTTGACCAAATACCACAGCTTTCAAATCGCGTTCTAGCGTTTTCAGCGCATTGCGGTCGTCAGAAGAAATATTTTTGGGCGGGATACGCGCCACTTTGGCAATAATGTCTTCAATCTCTTTATTGCCTATCACTTTTTTCTGTTTAGATTTTGGCAAGATGCGTTGTGCGGCACCAGCCTCATCAATCACGTCAATCGCCTTGTCCGGCAGGTGACGGTCATTGATGTATTTGGCAGACAGTTCGGCTGCTGTGGTGAGTGCCGCGGCCGTATATTTCACGCTATGGTGTGTTTCAAAGCGTGATTTAAGGCCTTTGAGAATCTCAATGGTTTCGGCAACGCTAGGTTCTACCACATCCACCTTCTGGAAGCGGCGAGAAAGAGCGTGGTCTTTTTCAAAGATGCCACGATACTCTTGATAAGTGGTGGCGCCTATGCATTTGAGCGAGCCATTAGATAACGCTGGTTTTAATAGGTTGCTGGCATCCAAAGTGCCACCGCTGGCAGAACCTGCACCAATCAGCGTATGAATTTCATCAATAAACAAAATGGCGTCAGGCTTTTCTTCCAATTGTTTCATCACTGCTTTTAAGCGCTGTTCAAAGTCGCCACGGTATTTGGTGCCTGCGAGCAATGCTCCCATGTCGAGTGAGTACACCACTGCGTTAGCCAATACATCTGGGATGTCTTTTTCTACGATACGGCGCGCCAAGCCTTCAGCGATGGCGGTTTTACCAACGCCAGCTTCACCTACCAGTAATGGGTTGTTTTTGCGGCGACGGCACAAGGTTTGCACCACACGCTCTAGTTCGGAGGCGCGACCAATCAACGGGTCTATTTTGCCGGCTAGCACTTGCGAGTTCAGGTTGAGGGTGTAGTTTTCTAGCGCACCATTGGGCGCTGCTTCGGCCTCAGCTTCTTGCTCGCCACCCTCAGGCTTGGCAGTCTCGCCAATTTTTGAAACGCCATGCGAAATAAAGTTGACGATATCCAAGCGTGTAATGCCTTGTTGATGCAAGAAGAATACAGCGTGCGAATCTTTTTCACCAAAAATAGCTACCAGCACATTGGCACCAGTAACTTCTTTTTTGCCGGAAGATTGCACATGCAACATCGCTCGCTGAATAACACGTTGAAAACCCAAGGTTGGCTGAGTGTCCACATCGTCTTGCCCAATCACGGTTGGGGTATGTTCTTCGATGTATTGGTTTAACTCGGTACGCAGGGTTTCTAGTTTTGCGCCGCAGGCACGCAAAACCTCTGCCGCGGTTGGGTTATCTATCATTGCGAGTAGCAAATGCTCAACCGTGATGAGCTCATGGCGTTTTTGTCTTGCGTCCATAAACGCCATGTGCAAACTAACTTCTAATTCCTGCGCTATCATCTCGGTACCTAACTTTCTTTATGTATCTCGCCTACATTTATGCCATTTCAACGATGCATTGCAATGGATGCTGTGATTGCCTTGCGTAACTCACTACCTGATTCATCTTTGTTTCTGCAATGTCTTGTGGGTAAATACCACATATTCCAGCGCCCTCAGTAT
The DNA here is from genome assembly GCF_000023705.1 of Methylotenera mobilis JLW8. Taxonomy (NCBI): domain Bacteria; kingdom Pseudomonadati; phylum Pseudomonadota; class Betaproteobacteria; order Nitrosomonadales; family Methylophilaceae; genus Methylotenera; species Methylotenera mobilis. Next base: position 2,118,587 of record NC_012968.1, on the reverse strand, counting down.
GTACTTTGAGCATAATTTGTGTTGCTTGTTCACGGCTTTTATTAAAAAAACGCTCAATGACTTCAATAACGAACTCCATCGGGGTGTAGTCGTCATTTAACAGTAGCACTTTAAACATGGGGGGTAATTTTGGTTTTGCAACCTCAGGCTTAAGTGCAATGTCATTTTCGTGCGGTTTATTTGCCATGGTATGAGTCTATTTTGAGCCAAACTGAAAAAAATTCAAGTGTAATTTGGGGTATCTTGCGCAGATATTATTGTGAGCAGGCAATCTCAATTGCTTAGCGCTAGGGCAATGCTAAGGGAAGATCTTGACGCTTTTCACAATTCTATCTTGGGTCTGCAATATTTCCAGGCGATGCGGGCCAATTTTGAAACTGGTGTTGGGCTCAGGGATGTCTTCAAAGTGTTCAAGAATCAATCCGTTGAGCGTGCGTGGGCCGTCCAGCGGTAGGTCCAGATTCAGTTTTTTATTGAGATCACGTAATGTGCTAGTGCCATCTGCTAACCAGCTGCCATCTTCATCTTGCAGGTAGTTGCCCAGTCTGGATGGTAGCTGCGTATTAAAGTCACCGATTACTTCTTCTAAAATGTCTTCTAACGTGACCAAACCTTTTAACTCGCCATATTCATCCACCACTAGTGCAATCTGCTCATGGTTTTCTTGGAACTGCTGGATTTGTGTAAATAGTGGCGTGCCAGATGGGATGAAGTAAGAGTCATCAATCACTTCAAGTAAGTCTTCTTTAGTAAAGTCATCACGTTGGTAGTGTTCACGTAATTGGTTAATTACTTTGCGCACATGCAAAATGCCAATGATTTCTTCAGCCTCACCCTGACGCACCGGTAGGCGCGTGTGATGGGTGTTGGTAATATGGTTAAGGATATCTTCTAGAGGCGCATCAAAGTTGATGCTTTCAATCATGGTATGCGCCGTCATCACATCATCTACGGTGATTTTCTCTAGCTCAAACAGGTTTAACAATATGGTGCGGTGCTTCTTGGGCATAAAGTGGCCAGCGTCGGTCACAATGCTACGCAGTTCGTCCATGGTGAGTGATTGTGCTTGTGCATCAAAATTCACTTTAACTCTAAGTATACGCAACAAGCCCACGACGAACAGGTTAACAAACCATACGATTGGATAGAGTGCTTTTAGCAGCGGATACAGAATGTAGCTGGCAAAGAATGCGAGCTTTTCTGGGTATGCCGCCGCGATGACTTTAGGTGAGATTTCACTGAATACTAAAATCGCAAAGGTCACGGTCATGGTGCCAAACATCAGTGTCCATTCACCTTCACCAAACAGCTCAACGACGATAATGGTAACCAGCGTGGCAGAGGCTGCGTTGGCAAAGTTATTGCAAAGTAAAATGACGCCCAGCAGTTTGTCTGTTTTTAGCAGTAGAAATGTGGCGAGTCGTGCGCCGCGATGCCCCTGGTTGGCTAAGTGTTTTAAGCGATAGCGGTTAACCGACATCAAGCTGGTTTCAGCCAGGGAGAAAAAGCCTGAAATTAAAAGCAGAATGGCTAGCGCGCCAAGCTGCCACGAAATGGGTATGTTGTCCAAAGTATGATTTGATGGTTACTACGAAGGGATAGTGTATACGCGATGGGGGCGTGTAGCAAGTTCTGTGATATTGGGTGAGGCGTAGCGTGTTGCAGGGAATTGCAGAGGGGCTTGCTAACAGGAGGATGCGTGTAACGCAATGCGCTACAGTAACTTTTAAGCTGGGTTATCAGTTGCTGTAGCGCGGAGTGGGTTTTAAGTAAGCGCTTTAGGCAAACTCGGATGGGTCTGGCTCTGGATGTGTTTCTTTCTTGTCGCCGTCTTTCTTTTCTACATCACTCATTAGGTTGGCACGGTTAACACCTAACCACATGGCGATTGGACAAGCCACCAGTACTGATGAGTAAATACCAAATAAAATACCAATAGTCAGTGCTAGTGCGAAGTTATGTAACACTTCGCCGCCAAATAACAGCATAGATAACACCATCAACTGTGTAGAGAAGTGAGTGATAATGGTACGTGACATGGTGCGTGTAATTGCATTATCAATCACTTGAGTCACGCTGGCTTTACGCATTTTACGGAAGTTTTCACGTACTCGGTCGAACACCACGACAGATTCGTTCACTGAGTAACCTAATACTGCGAGCACGGCGGCGAGTACGGTCAGGTTGAACTCCCATTGGAAGAAGGCGAAAAAGCCTAAGATAATAATCACGTCATGCATATTCGCAATGACAGCTGCCACCGCAAAGCGCCACTCAAAGCGCATTGCTAGATAAATCACGATACCCGCGATTACTAATAGCAGTGCCAGTGAGCCTTTTTCATACAGTTCGGTGCCGACTTGCGGGCCGACGAATTCAATACGGCTCATACGCACTGAGCTATCTACTGCATGCAGTGAGCCTAATACTTTGTCTGAGAGTTGGGCGCCGGTCAGGCCTGTTCTAACTGGTAAGCGAATCAACACGTCACGGCTAGTACCAAAGTTTTGTACGGTTGCGTCTTTTAAACCGATACTGTCAATGGTGGTACGGATCTTGGTCAGATCCGCAGCGTGCGGATAATTGACTTCAATCATGGTGCCGCCTGTGAAGTCGACGCCGAAGTTCAAACCGCGTGTCGCAAGAAACACGATCGCAAGTACAAAAGTAATCATGGAAATGGCGGTGGTTAAACGGCCATAGCTCATGAAAGGGATGTCATGTTTTACTCTAAAAAATTCCATAGTTTTTACTCTATATTTTTATCTGTGGGCGCTAAATTAACTGGAGCGCTTAACCAATTGAAAGGTGTGTTGTTTTGCGACGGCTACCGTAAACCCAGTTAACAATCGCACGTGAAACCACCACCGCACTGAACATAGAGGTGAGGATGCCAAGTACGTGCACCACCGCAAAGCCTTTAACCGGGCCGGAGCCGAAGAGGAATAAGGCAATACCTGCAATCATGGTGGTCACGTTGGAGTCTAGAATCGTATCCCAAGCGCGGTCATAACCGATATGGATAGAAGCTTGTGGCGTGTTGCCGCTACGTAGTTCTTCGCGGATACGCTCATTGACCAACACGTTAGCGTCAATCGCCATCCCCAGTGTCAGCGCTACCGCTGCTAAACCAGGTAAGGTTAAGGTTGCCTGTAGCATAGACAATACAGCGACCAGCAGCAGCAGGTTAATACCTAGTGCTAGCACAGAAATGCCACCAAATACCATGTAGTAAACAATCATGAACACCGCAATTGCCGCAAAACCCCATAAGGTGGAGTGCATACCGCGTTTGATGTTTTCTTCACCCATGCTTGGGCCTACTGTACGTTCTTCGACAATATCCATAGGGGCAGCTAATGCGCCTGCACGTAACAGTAAGGAAATATCAGTTGCTTCTTGTGTATTGGCCATGCCTGAAATCTGTACGCGGCCGCCACCGATTTCTTCGTTAATAACTGGTGCAGTGACCACTTCAGTGTTGCCTTTTTCAATCAGCAAAATGGCCATGCGTTTGCCCACGTTTTCACGTGTGACTTGTTGGAATACGCGTGCGCCGCGAGCATCCAGTGTGACGTTAACCACTGATTGCCCAGTTTGACCGTTCACGCCAGGGCCAGCATCCGTGATGTAATCACCAGTCAGTACCACGTTCTTTTTCACGAGAATCGGGCGGCCTTCACGGTCTTTAAATGCATCGGTGCCAATTGGAGCTTGGCCTTGCGCTGCTTTTTCCAAGGTCATTGCGTCAGACTTTTCTTCATCGACCAAGCGGATTTCAAGCGTAGCGGTGCGGCCTAAAATTTCCTTAGCTTTGGCGGTATCCTGCACGCCAGGTAGTTGTACCACCACGCGGTCCATGCCTTGTTGCTGAATAATCGGTTCAGCAACGCCTAGCTCGTTGATTCGGTTGTGTAGCGTTTGAATATTTTGTTTTAGTGCGAATTCCTGAATACGCTTTTGTTCGACCGCATTTAATGAAGCGCTCAGTACGATATCTTCGCCATTTGCGCTGTCTTTAAGCGTTAAATCTGGGTATTGATTGCTGATAATTTTTCTTGCTTTAGCTAGTTCTGCTGCACTAGTGAAGCGGATTTGTACGGTTTGTCCTTCACGTGTTACACCAGCGTATGAAACGCGCTCTTTACGTAAGGCTGTTCTAAAGTCGCCTACAAAGCGCTCTGCAGCTTTGTCTAAAGCAGCTTTCATGTCTACTTGCAGCAAGAAGTGCACGCCGCCGCGTAAGTCTAGGCCTAGGTACATAGGTTTGGCACCTATGCTGCGTAGCCAGTCTGGTGAGCGTGAGAGCAAGTTCAAGGCAACGGTATAGTCGCTGCTTAAGTTGGCTTGCAACAAATCTTTGGCTTTGATTTGGGTGTCGGTATTGGCGAAGCGTGCTTTTACACCACGCGCGTCCAAGTAAATGCCGTCGTATGCAATTTTTTCTTTTTGCAGAATCTGTTCTACCTGAGCCAGTAAAGCAGGGTCAATCTTGCTGGTGCTTTTGGTAGGGGTGACTTGAATTGCAGGTGATTCACCAAACAGATTGGGGATGGCATAAATCAGCCCCATCAGAATCATGAAGACAACAAAAATGTTTTTCCACAGCGGGTAGCGGTTCATAGTCAGACTCTAGTCAACAGTTTGCAGTTATTTAAACAGCGTGGTGCAAAATGTTTAGTTAAATTTTTAAGATAGTACGTTAAAAGGGTACTTTAAATACGGTACTTAGGGGTTAAGCCCCTAAGGATTAGATGCTTTTAATCGTACCTTTTGGCAATGCGCTTTGAATTGCATGTTTCTGAACGTTAATTTCAGTATTGGTTGCAATTTCAAGAGTAACAAATGCATCGGTAACTTTAGTTACTTTGCCCACAATGCCGCCAGTAGTGACTACTTCATCACCTTTTTGCAGGGCGGCAATCATGTTACGTTGCTCTTTAGCTTGTTTCATCTGTGGACGAATAATCATAAAGAAGAACAGTAAAAAGATAACGATTAGCGGTAAGAAGCTAGTGAAATCTGTTGCTGGCGCTGTTGCAGCATAAGCATTTGAAATAAACACGATATATAACTCTCTATTAATAAAAACTTACAAAATGATCTAAAAATTAGCCTTTAATTCTAGCACATACTATCTCTGATTGTAGATGCTACAAATTGCCGGTCAGTTGATTCAAGACAAGCTTTTGCGCTTTGCTGCAAACTCTTGTTTAAAGGTCTCGAACGTGCCCGCCTCAATCGCGTTGCGCATACCACTCATCAATTGCTGGTAGTAGTGCAGGTTATGGATGGTATTTAGGCGTGAGCCTAAAATTTCACCGATTCTATGTAAGTGGTGCAAATAGGCGCGCGTGAAGTTGCGGCAGGTATAGCAGCTGCAGTCAGTATCCAGTGGGTTGGTATCGTTTTTGTAGCTGGCGTTTTTGATTTTTACATCGCCGTATTGCGTAAATAGCCAGCCATTACGTGCGTTGCGTGTGGGCATCACACAGTCAAACATATCTACGCCTTGTGATACCGCAGCAACTAAGTCCTCAGGTGTGCCAACGCCCATTAAATAGCGTGGTTTGTCTTGCGGCATCTTAGGTGCTGTATGCGCCAATATACGTAACATATCCTCTTTGGGTTCGCCTACTGAAAGGCCGCCAATAGCGTAGCCATCAAAGCCAATTTGCTCCAGACCTTCACGCGAGACGTCACGCAGCTCCTCATGCATGCCGCCTTGGATGATGCCAAATAGTGCATTGGGGTTGCCTTCGTGCGCTTGTTTACTGCGTTTTGCCCATCTGAGCGAAAGCTGCATGGAGTCGCTGGCTTCTTTAAGTGTCGCAGGGTAGGGCGTGCACTCATCAAAAATCATGACGATATCTGAGTTCAATACACGTTGAATGCGCATGGACTCTTCTGGCGTAAGGAAGCAGGAGTCACCGTTAATCGGTGAGCGGAACTTAACGCCTTCTTCGGTAATTTTGCGTAAATCGCCTAGGCTCCAAACCTGAAAGCCGCCTGAGTCGGTGAGAATAGGTTTGTTCCAGCCCATGAATTTATGCAGGCCACCATGTGCAGCAATGACCTCCAGCCCTGGGCGTAACCATAGATGAAAGGTGTTGCCGAGCACGATATGCGCATCAATTTCGGTGAGCTCTAATGGTGACATGGCTTTCACTGTGCCATAAGTGCCAACAGGCATAAACGCCGGCGTTTCCACTTTGCCGTGCGCTAACTCTAAAGTGCCGCGACGCGCGAGGCCATCTTGTGTTTGTAAGGTAAATTGCATGCTAAAACAATAATATTTTGAATGTCGCGATACTAACATAATATGTTTATATTTGTCGGCTAAGCTAGCGCTGGCATGCTGTTGCATGTGGATGTTGGGTCTTAAATTAAACTATTTGGGACGACTGTACTCCAATGGTAAGCATTATTATGAACTCAGGAGGATATGATGAAAAATACAATGGTTGTAAGCTCGGTGGTGCTGGCGTTGGTGCTTGGAGGTTGCGCCAATATGACGGAAACGCAGAAAGGCACGGCTAAAGGTGCTGCGATTGGCGCTGGTGCCGGTGCAGTGGTTGGTGCGATTGCAGGTAAAGGCAAGGGTGCTGCGATTGGTGCTGCGGTAGGTGCAGCAGCCGGTGCTGTTGCCGGTAACGTCTGGACTAAACGTCAGGAAGAGCAAAAACGGCAGATGGAAGAAGCGACCGCTGGTACGGGTGTGGGCGTGACGCAGACTGCAGATAATCGCCTGAAACTGGATATTCCTAGTGATATTTCTTTTGACGTGGGTCGTGCTGACATTAAGGCAAATTTCAGGGCTGTGCTCGATACCTTTGCGACTAGTTTAGTCAATAATCCGGCAAGTAATGTTACTGTCATCGGGCACACGGATAATACCGGTAGCGATGCTGTTAACAACCCGCTATCTGTCAATCGTGCTGCGAGTGTGCGTGATTATGTAGTTGCACGCGGCGTGCAACATAGCCGCATCACGATTGAAGGTAGGGGCGCTCGTGAGCCTTTGGTGGCAAATGATACCGCTGCAAATCGCGCAAAAAATCGCCGTGTGGAAATTTTTGTCGCAGAGCCAGCTGGGCAGTAGCTTAGTATTATGGTTGGCTTGCTAGTGAAGTGAGCACGAGAAAGTAACAGCAGAGCCGGCTACTTGCCGGCTTTGTTTTGTCGGATAGTTTGGTGTTAGCGTAAAGATTAAACGGCTGTGCTTTAAGTAATTTAAAGCTATCTGTGTTGAAATTTGATTGCGAGTATCGCAACAGGCTTTGTTATACTAAGCAAAATTTAAAAATGATCATATATAAAGGTATGATGCAAAACATGATTGAATCTAAACAAAAAACATTTCGCCGTAATTCTGACGCGCCGTCGTTACGTGAGCGTGGCATTTATCTACTTCCTAATTTATTTACTTCAGCAGCTTTGTTTGCCGGTTTTTACGCAATCGTGCAGGCGATGAACAGCAACTTTGAGCAGTCTGCCGTTGCGATTTTTATTGCAATGGTGATGGATGGTTTGGATGGCCGTGTTGCACGCATGACCAATACGCAAAGTGCGTTTGGTGCGGAGTACGATAGCTTATCCGATATGGTGTCGTTCGGTGTTGCACCTGCGCTTATTTTATATGTTTGGGCGCTTAAACCTTTAGGTAAGCTGGGTTGGATTGCCGCGTTTATTTACTGCGCTTGTGCGGCATTGCGTTTGGCGCGCTTTAACACCAAGTTGGATGACGTAAACCAAGATAAGCGTTATTTCCAGGGGTTGCCTAGCCCGGCGGCTGCAGCTTTACTGGCTGGTTTTGTGTGGGTGTCTTATGAATACGGAGTGAATGGCCGCGACGTATTTTTTGGCGTGCTGCAAATGAAATGGATGGCATGGTGCATTACGGTGTTTGCTGGTGCCTCTATGGTAAGCGACTTACGTTATTACAGCGGCAAGGATATCAATCTAAAAGCGAGCGTGCCGTTTTTTGTTATTCTGGGCATCGTGTTGGGCTTTGTACTGATCTCTTATAGTCCGCCAGAAGTATTGTTTTTGATTATGACGATTTATGCGCTGTCAGGATATGTGATGTGGCTGCGTGGGAAGTTTATTACCAGATAAGTCGTAGCCAACTTCAAGTGCTTAAGTAATGGGTGGTCTTGGTTAAGATTTACTCATCATCATGATAAATAAATTCAAATACTTAAGCACTTGCGAAACCAATTAAAAAACATTATATTGCTAGTACTATGTTTAATTTAAATATTACATTTACTCAATATGCACTGCATCAACATGCCAGTGCCGATTTGCTACGCAAATTATCTGCTCTACGCCTTCTTAGCTTTCTGCGCTAGTGCGCAGACTAAACATACCCCCAATTCAAGTATTACATACGCGCATCCATTGTTTGCATGAGATGCCAGCAAGCAGTCTGTTGCGTTATCGTGACGGGCTCAAACAAAATAAAAACTTAAGGTAATTATCATGAAACAAGACCAAATTATTATTTTTGATACGACATTGCGTGATGGCGAGCAAAGCCCAGGCGCAGCGATGACAAAAGAAGAAAAAATTCGCATTGCACGCCAGCTTGAGAAATTGGGCGTGAACGTGATTGAAGCGGGTTTTGCGGCAGCGAGTCCTGGTGATTTTGATGCGATTCATGAAATTGCAAAAATTATTAAAAACTCTACCGTTTGCTCGTTAGCGCGTGCCAGCGAGAACGACGTGCGTCGTGCGGGTGAGGCAATTAAGCCGGCAGCTAAAGGGCGTATTCACACATTTATCGCCACTAGCAAAATTCATATGGAGAACAAACTCCGTATGACAGAAGATCAGGTGGTGGAGCGCGCAGTGCAGGCGGTGAAATGGGCATTGGAATATACCGATGACGTTGAGTTCTCTGCCGAAGATGCGGTGCGCTCAGATATGGACTTTTTGATTCGAGTCTTTGATGCGGTGATTCAGGCAGGTGCTAAAACTATTAATGTGCCGGATACCGTAGGCTACTCTATCCCAGCGGCATGGGGTGAGCGTATGCGTGAGTTGATTGCACGTGTGCCTAATAGTAATAAGGTGGTGTGGTCAACACATTGCCATAATGACCTTGGCATGGCGGTGGCAAACTCATTAGCTGCAGTGATGGGTGGCGCGCGTCAGGTTGAGTGTACGATTAATGGTTTGGGCGAACGTGCAGGTAATGCCAGCTTGGAAGAGGTGGTGATGGCGGTGAAAACCCGTGGTGATATTTTTAACTTAACCACCACGATTGATGCGACGCAAATCGTGCCAACCAGTAAATTGGTATCTTCAATTACCGGTTACCCAGTGCAGCCTAACAAGGCGATTGTCGGCGCCAATGCGTTCGCGCATGAGTCAGGCATACACCAAGATGGTGTGTTGAAGCATCGCGAAACTTATGAAATTATGCGTGCTGAAGATGTGGGTTGGAACGCCAATAAATTAACTTTGGGCAAATTGTCCGGCCGCAATGCATTTAGAACCCGCTTGAAGGAGTTGGGTATCGAGCTTGAAACTGAGGATTTATTAAACGCCGCTTTTGCGCGCTTTAAAGACTTGGCTGATAAGAAATCTGAAATCTTTGATGAAGACTTGCATGCTTTGGTGAGCGATGAGTTTGTGTCTGAGGCCAGCGAAAATTATAAGTTGGTGTATTTGCAAGTAGCATCACAAACCGGTGAAGTGCCGCATGCCTTGATTACAGTGAGTGATAACGGCAGCGAGAAAAAAGCGGAAGCCGATGGCGGTGGTCCGGTAGATGCTTCATTCAAAGCGATTGAGCGCATTGTTAATAGTGGTGCTGAATTGTTACTTTACTCAGTCAATAACATTACCAGTGGTACTGATGCGCAAGGCGAAGTGACAGTGCGTCTTTCTAAAGGTGGCCGTATTGTGAATGGACAAGGCGCGGACACGGATATCGTAGTGGCCTCTGCTAAAGCTTATTTAAATGGTTTGAATAAACTGCACAGCAAATTAGAGCGTGCACACCCTCAAGTGTAGTGTTTGTGGGGATGTGTTGTTGAAACTAATCTGGTGAGTACATAAGCCAGATGAATACAAAGGTAGGTCGGGCGAATCAATGAGTTTGTTAGGACAGATGAAGCTTCAGGCGCAGCAAGCGCAGGAAGAGAAAAGTAATCAAAGCAAACTAAGTGCTGATTCGCTCGCTTTACGCAATGCAAAACTGAAAGAAGTATTCAATTATTGGCGTGAGTTCTCTGAGTTAATCAGGGTGATTGAGCCTGAGTTTGCTCATGTGATTTCATTACCTAGTATCGGAGATTTATCTGGATTGAGAGTGACCGAGCCTTTTGCTGAATATCGCTATAGACTCTTGAGTAATGAGACATTCTCGGATGAGATTAGCCATGTTTCATTGTTCTATTTTTACAAAGCGCCGCAGGTTTTTAAGTTTGAACGCGAGCTTGGTATTGCACAGCGCATTAAGGACGTGTTGTGGCGTTATGGCATCGTGCATACCGCAGAAGATGTGAAGAATGAACATGCACGGGTGGCGGCGGTCTCGTTCAATATTCCTTGGCAAGTCAAAGGTTCAATCTTGGTCACGGTATTGTCTGATGCTGAGGCGTTGCACTTTTCATTAAAAAATATTGCCAAACTGGGAGAGATGGAACTGGAAATGCCATTCGAGCAGGTAGATGCAACATTTCTGGACGAGCTATCTAAATTACTGCTGGGGCAGGACAACTTTTTTTGGAAGCTGGCTAAGTTCTAGCAGAATCACAATATGCGTCTACATATGAGTCGGCAATCGTTATGGATTGTATTGGCATTGTTCTGCACCTATTTTATTTGGGGCTCAACCTATTTAGCCATTCGCTTCGGCATAGAAAGTTTTCCGCCATTTTTAATGGGTGGTATACGCTTTACTGTGGCTGGTGCGATTTTGTTTGTGGTGATGCGCTATTTGGGCGCAGCCATGCCTGCTGGCCGAGAGTGGCTAGGGGCAGGCACCGTGGGTTTGCTATTGCCAGCATTGGGTAATGGCACGGTGTGTTATGTGCAACAAACGATTTCCTCTAGTGTAGCTGCGCTATCGATTGCTACCGCGCCGATTTGGATGGCGGTTTTTTCCTCTATATGGGGGCATAAGATTACGCTAAGAGAGTGGCTGGGTATTGCGATCGGCTTAGTGGGGATCGTGTTGCTAAACTTAGGCGGCAGTTTTGAGGGGGACTTTACTAGCGCATTGTTGCTGATATTTGCTGCCGCGAGTTGGTCGTTCGGCTCCGTATGGGGTAAGCATTTAGCCATGCCGGAAGGCTTAATGGGCGCGGCCTGTCAGATGTTGGTAGGTGGCTTGGCGCTGCTGCTGGCAAGTGCTTACGCTGGTGAGTCGTGGCCGCAGGAGGTTTCACATAAGTCATGGGGTGCGCTGTTATTCCTGATTGTATTGGGCTCGCTCATTGCATACAGCGCTTACCAATACTTATTGAAGACGGTGCGGCCTTTAGTGGCGAGTAGTAATACTTTTGTAAACCCGATTGTGGCGTTTGCGGTAGGCATATGGTGGGCCGGTGAGCATGTGACCATGGTGGAAATGGCTGCGCTAGGCGTGATTTTGGTAGGTGTGTTTTTAGTACTTTCTGTAACGAACAATAAAGATATTTAATATGAAACAAGACGTAACTCCAACGCAGAATTTAGCGTTGTTTGACCTAGATAATACCTTGCTGGCTGGTGATAGCGATTACAACTGGGGCATGTTTTTGATTGGCGAAGGCTTGCTTGATGGCAAGACGCATCAAGAGCGTAATGACCAGTTTTATCAAGATTATAAAAACGGCAATCTAGATATTTATAAATTTCTGGAGTTTCAGTTAAAGCCTTTAAGTGAACACTCTAAAGAGTTTTTAGATGCACTGCATTTGAAATATATGGAGCAAGTGATTCGCCCGATGATGACCGTGAAGGCGCAAGCGTTGGTGAATCAACACAAAGCGGCAGGGGATTTGTGCGTGGTGATTACCGCGACCAATAGCTTTGTAACTAAGCCGATTGCTACTGCCTACGGCATAGAGCATTTGATTGGCACTGACCCGGAAATGGTTGATGGCAGATACACGGGTGGCGTGCAAGGTGTGCCTAGCTTTCAAGAGGGTAAGGTAACGCGAATTAACGCGTGGTTAGATGCCCGTGGCCAGCGATTAGGTGATTTTGCGAAAAGCTATTTTTACAGTGATTCACACAATGATTTGCCATTAATGAAGTTAGTGACAAATCCTATCGCCGTAGATGCGGACCCTACGCTGACGACATACGCAGAGCAACACCAGTGGCCGCGTATTAGTTTGCGCTCATAGTAGTTGCGTATGGTTGGTGACTTTCAAAGTTCACCAATGATGGAACACATTACGTTTAAATTAAAAGCAGCCTCGTGCTGCTTTTAACGCTTTTTGTTGCCTGATTGATACTAGTGGCCTAGTAAAATCTGTGACACAAACTTGCTGCCAATATAAGCCAGCACTAGTAAGGCAAAGCCGGTCAGCGTCCAGCGTATAGCTTTTAATCCGCGCCAGCCATATTGGTATCTGCCAAATAATAGCGCTGCATAAATAAACCAGCTAGCGATAGAGAAAATAGTTTTATGGTTGAATTGCACTGGCTTATGGAACAGTGCCTCAGAGAACCACATACCACTCACTAACGTCGCGGTGAGCAAAATAAATCCGAACCCTATCATTTTAAATAGCAGACTTTCCATCACCATGAGTGGCGGGAAGCTAGGCAGTTTAATCAGTGTGGTTTTATGATGCAGATTGCGTTCGGCAATCGTCATCAGCAATGCATGTAATGCGGCAAAGGTAAACAGACTGTAAGCAATCATGGCGACCCAGATATGCGCAATGAACAGCGGATTGCCAGACTCAGGCAAGAAGTGCGTTTCGGTAAAAAAGGCTGGTAGCAACGAGAATACCGCAGCAGGCGGCAGTACAAAAGCTTGCAGGCTATATAGCTGGTGATTGCGGTCTGTTACCCAATACACCAAAACGGTTAGCCACAATATCGCCGAAATAGACTGATAAAAACCCAAATTAAAACCAACAGAGAAAATGCTTTGGTGTAATAACCAGCCGTGAATGAGCAAGCCTAAGGCGATCATTGCTGAGTGCAGTTTTAATGCATCCGGTTTTATATTGGCATGGCTTGGTGCCTTGGCATCTCGCCAGAAATCTATAGCCACTGCCATGTAAATGAACGCAACAATAAAGTAGGGGATTAATTTTTGCATAGTGCAATTATGGCGCAATTAGCGTGTAAATATAATAGCTGCGCTTAATAATTATAAGATTTATCACGCGGTGCAGTCTTGGCCGTCAGCACTCAGAAATAAACTTGCTTAATATATTGGATTGATTAACAAATCTATTGATAGGACAGCTCTGGCGCTTGATGTAAAATTAAACTTAATATTATTAGTACGAGTATAAAAATGCTAGAAAATTTGACTGGGCGTTTACAGGGCGTCATTAAAAATTTACGTGGGCAAGCGCGCTTAACAGAAGAAAATATTGCCGATGCCATGCGTGAGGTACGTATGGCCTTGCTGGAGGCTGACGTTGCCTTGCCGGTGGTGAAGGATTTTATTGCCGCGGTAAAGGCGCGCGCGCAGGGTAAAGACGTATTGCAGAGCTTGACCCCAGGCCAGGCTGTGATTGAAGTGGTGAATGATGAGTTGATTGCTCTTATGGGCAAAGCCAACGAGGGATTGAATTTAGCAGCAGTGCCACCGGCTATTATTTTAATGGCAGGTTTACAGGGGTCTGGTAAAACCACTACCTCAGCAAAACTGGCGAAGTTATTAAAAGAGCAAAAAAAGAAGGTGCTGTTGGCGAGTGCTGATGTTTACCGCCCAGCTGCGATCGAACAGCTGAAAACACTGGCCCAGCAGTTGGAAATTGAATGTTTTGATAGTAACGCCAGCCAAGCACCGTTGGATATTGCCACTGCGACGTTAGACTATGCCAAGCGCGGTTACTATGATGTAGTGATTTTCGATACGGCAGGTCGCTTAGGTATTGATGAAGCGATGATGGCTGAAATCAAAGCATTGCACGCCTACCTAAACCCAATCGAAACCTTGTTTGTGGTGGATGCCATGCAGGGGCAGGATGCGATTAATACCGCAAAGGCTTTCGGCGATACCTTACCGTTAACGGGTGTTATCCTCACTAAGCTGGATGGTGACTCGCGCGGTGGTGCTGCCTTGTCCGTGCGCCATGTCACAGGCAAGCCAATCAAATACATTGGTGTGAGCGAAAAAGTAGATGGCCTAGAGCCATTCTATCCAGACCGTATGGCATCACGTATTCTGGGTATGGGTGATGTACTGGGCTTGATTGAGCAGGCGCACAAAAATGTGGATATGGCGGAAGCGCAAAAGCTGGCCGATAAAGTTAAATCAGGTAAGAACTTTGATTTAGATGACTTTAAAGCCCAAATGTCGCAAATGCGCAAAATGGGTGGCATGGGTGCGCTGATGGATAAAATGCCGTCACAACTTGCGGGCATGGCAGCCAAAGTGAACCCTGAAGATGCAGACAAGAGCATTCGCCGAATTGAAGGCATTATCAATAGCATGACGCCACTGGAGCGTCGTAAACCTGAGCTTATTAAAGCAACGCGTAAAAAACGTATTGCAGATGGTTCTGGGGTACAAGTGCAAGAAGTGAATCGTTTGTTGAAGCAATTTGAAGAAACGCAGAAGATGATGAAGATGTTTAGCAAAGGCGGCATGGCAAAAATGATGCGCAGTATGGGTGGCTTGATGGGCGGTAAACTACCTGGAATGCGTTAATGTGCCAGTTTGAGTGCATTAGGTAATTTTAGTAAGTCTTGTTAAAACAATCTCTTACGGAAAATCGTAAAATTTTTTACAAAATAATTAAGTTATTTGTGATTTTTTCATTGACCAGCCTAATAGTTTCTATATAATGGCGACCTTTCGTAAGCAACACAATTAATTGCGAAACGAATGGGGTGTTAGCTCAGCTGGTAGAGCAGCGGACTTTTAATCCGTTTGTCGTGGGTTCGATCCCCGCACACCCTACCAAGATATATAAGGCTTAATCAGAAATGATTAAGCCTTTTTTCTTTTGTGCTATCACTCTAGTTAGCGCTATTATTTAATCCATGTGGATAACGTCTTTTTAATCTGCCGCGCAAAAAACTTTGAAACCTGAAAACACTAAATCTGCGTTGCACCCGCGTAATCGACATCGCGAGCGCTACGACTTTGAGGCGTTGATTCAAACCAGTGCTGCATTAGCACCATATGTAAAGCTGAACGCTTACGGTGATGCTTCTGTCGATTTTGCAGATGCGCAAAGCGTCAAGGCGCTTAATCAGGCTTTGCTTAAGCAGTTTTATGCGGTGGATGCGTGGGATATTCCTAAGCACTACCTATGCCCGCCAATCCCGGGGCGCGCGGACTACTTGCATTACCTTGCTGATCTATTGAGCGAGGCGCATGGCAAGGTGCCTCGCGGATCATCTGTGCGCGTGCTGGACATAGGGGTAGGTGCAAACATGATCTATCCGCTGATTGGCACACGTGAGTATGGTTGGCGTTTTGTCGGGGCTGATATCGATGCTAAAGCGCTAGGTAATGCACAACAGATCATTGATGCAAATGCACTAGGTGATGTGATAGAGCTGCGATTGCAGGCGAGGCCTGCATCCATTTTCAAGGGCATGATTCAGCCGGATGAGTTATTTGCGTTAACGATGTGCAATCCGCCGTTTCATGGCTCTTTAGCCGAGGCGCAAGCCGGTACCCAGCGCAAATGGCGTGGGCTGGGTAAACACGTGGCTAAGCCTAGTGGTAACAAGCATGCCGCGTTGAATTTTGGCGGGCAAGGGGCAGAGTTGTACTGCGCCGGTGGTGAGGAAGGTTTTCTGACCGCTATGGTGAAAGAGAGTCAGCAGTATGCTGCCCAGTGCGTATGGTTTACCTCGCTAGTCTCAAAAGCAACTAACCTGCCTAGTTTGTACCGTGCGCTCAACAGCGTGCAGGCGCGAGAGGTGAAAACTATCGCCATGACGCAAGGACAAAAGCAAAGCCGCATCGTGGCTTGGACATTTTTGGATGTTAATCAGCGACGTGCCGTGTTGGCTTGAGGCCAATCTGATACTTTAATATGCAATATAAAATGGCCCAATCGATACCCGATTGGGCTATTTTATTTTAGCCGATTGATATTGAAAATATGTGTCTTGGAGGCCGTCACTAGCATGCATATGTATATTTCTTGACAAGCCCCAGCCTAGGTAGCACAGTGGGTCTTGGTAGGTGTTAATGATGACAGCGTGTTTAATCGACTGAAAGTCAACATAATGGCTAACAAACAACAAGAAAACACATCCTCTATAAAGTTTAAGTTTGCATTGACGCCAGATGCGCTGCTTTGCGAGCAAGTGGAGGGGGATGCCAAGCGCCTGACCGGATGGAGCCCTGCGCAGTTGTCATCAGCCAATCCTGCCCTCAAAACGATATTTCATCCAGATGATCTGGATATTTACGATGTGATTTTTTCACACGCATCTCAAACCGAGCCAGTTACTCTGACTTTCAGGATAGTTGATAAGAAGGGAGTGGCCAAGATTCTGCGGGCCACTTATCAGAAGTATCTGGATGTGGATCATCTAAAAACGGATATCACGCTCACGCTGACTCAACCTGAGGTTAACCATGAGGTTGCTCACGGGATGATGTATGACAGCTTTCTGGCCATGCTGGAAAATACGGATGACTATATTTACTTTAAGAATAGAAATCACCAGTTTACTAGTGCCAGCCAAACCATCGTGGATATCACACATGGCATTAGCCATTGGTCTGAGCTGGTAGGGAAAACAGATTATGACGTTTTGCCTAGAGAATATGCCGATATTTATTACACGCTAGAAAAAAAGATTTTTAATGGCTGCTTGCCTATGGCACAAGAGGTGCAGCCGTTATTGAATTACTATGGCAAGCCTGGCTGGGTTGATAACCGAAAATATGCGATGAAAGATAAAGATGGCCATATTATTGGTTTGTTTGGCATTGCCAGAGATATTACTGAATTAAAAAATGCGGAGGCTCAGCTGCGTAAGAGCGAAGATAGAATGCGTCTAGCGTTGGTGGCTGCGAATCAGGCATGGTTTGATTTGGATATCGCAACAGGGGAGATGACAGCCAGCGATGAGTATCCCCAGATTTTGGGTTATGCCGCAGGTGAGCTCGATCATAGCCTGCAGGAATGGCAGGCGGCGCTACACCCTGAAGATAGCGCCAGAGTGATGTCTCTTTTGAATGAGTGTTTGGCGGGCGGCGATTCAGCCTCGATTGATTATAGGCGGCGTGCAAAAAGTGGGGATTGGGTATGGATGAACAGCGTGTTCAAGATTGCCGAATTTAACGCGCTGCATCAGCCCATCCGCATGATAGGGGTACATGCCAACATTCATAGCCGTAAGTTGCTTGAGCTGGAGCTTAACCAAAAAGCACATATAGACTACCTGACCGAGTTGAATAATCGTGGTCACTTTATGGAGCAGGCCGAGAAAGAGTTAAGCAGAAGCCAGCGTTACCAGAAAGATATGGCCATGTTTATGATGGATATCGATTTTTTCAAGAAAATTAATGATAGTCATGGTCACAAAATTGGCGATATCGTACTAAAAAAATTAGCGGATGTCTGTCGTCAAACCTTGCGTGAAGTTGATATTATTGGGCGTATCGGTGGCGAGGAGTTTGCTATTTTGTTGCCAGAAACCAATCGCGCAGAGGCGCTGGAGGTGGCGGAGCGTTTAAGATTAGCTGTTGCAGATTCTAAAGTGCCAATGAAGGATGGCTTGCCCGTGCAATACACGGTTTCAATTGGTGTGTCCTCAGTGGCGTCGGCTGATGACAATATCGATATGCTACTGAGCAGAGCAGATCAAGCACTTTATCAGGCAAAGCAGTCAGGGCGCAACCGGGTCTGTGCGGCAATTTAGTATTTGTTGTCTGGATGTATTGTTTATTTGTGTGCTGGGTGCGGTGAGCAGCTAAGAAAGACTTAATTTTTATTCTTTCTATTTATTAATTAGCGATCATATAAGTTAATATTCGGCTTGGTTTTTCAGGACTAATTTAAGGGAGCGTCATGTTTTTTATTGAGCTGATTCACAATACTGCTTTGTTAGTTGCGCTCACAACAATCTACCAAGTCGCCTCCTCACGCAATAAAAAGAATCCATTATCGCAAGCATTGTTTTTTGGGTTTCTATTTGGTATTGCCGGTGTTGTTGGAATGATGACGCCAGTGCAGTACGGTAATGGCGTCATCTTTGATGGGCGCTCCATAATTTTGTTTGTAGCAGGCATGTTTGGTGGCCCTTTTGTAGCTGCGTTGAGCGCCTCGATTATTAGTGCATACCGCATATGGATTGGCGGATCCGGAGTTTATATTGGGGTTATTGTCACAGTGGTGGCCGCTTTAATCGGAGTTGCGTTTTATTATTATCGTAAGAATGTGGGCGGCTCTTTGAACGCACTACAACTACTAGGCGCTGGATTGTTAGTGCATGTCGTGATGCTGTTTCTCTTTCTATATTTACCTGGTGGCATAGGTATTTGGATTGATAAGCAGCTTGGTCCCACGATTATTTTGTTTTATCCAGTGGCAACGATGCTAATTTGCTTACTTTTTCAAGATTATGAAGAAAAAGAGCACGGCCGCATTGAATTGCATCGTTTGGCGTATTACGACTCATTGACAGGTTTGCCAAATCGATCACTGCAGATTGATCGTCTTAATCGTGCTTTGTTGGAGTGCAAAAGCTCCGGCGCTAAAGGCGCGCTCATATTATTAAATCTCGATCGTTTTAAAACACTTAATGAAGCTCGCGGGCATGCTGTGGGGGATCAACTATTATGCTTTATCGCAGATAGGCTTAAGTTACTAGTAGAAACAGACGGTATGTTGGCCAGAATGTCTGCAGATGAGTTTGCGTTGCTGATACAGAGAGATATAAGCAGTGCAACAGAGATTGGCTCTCTTGTTAACCATTTGCTGGATAAGATTAGAGTGCAACTTAAGCTTCCAATTAGGCTGGGAGACGATGAGGTCATCGCTTCAGGCAGTATTGGCATTGCTACCTTTCCAGTTAATATCGAAGATGATGCGGGTGATGTGTTTCGACGAGCGGATACCGCCATGCATCGCGCTAAGCAGAATGGTGGTAACCAAAGTATCTTGTTCGAGCAGTCGATGGCAAGCGTGGCTGAGCAGCGTTTCAAAATTGAACGAGAGCTACGCTTAGCAATTCCTGCCGGGGAGTTGATGCTCTATCTGCAGTCGCAAGTCAATGCGGCCGGTGTGGTGGTCGGCGCAGAGTCATTAGTGCGCTGGCAACATCCCGAGCGCGGTTTGGTTCCACCTTCTTTATTTATTCCAGTGGCTGAAGAAACAGATTTGATTGTGGATGTGGATGTTTGGGTGCTCACTGAAACTTGTCGGGTTCTTGCAAGACAGGATGTTTACAGTTTACCGATTCGTGTATCAGTTAATATCAGTCCAAGGCACTTCCGTCAGCGTGGTTTTGTATCTAGCATTAAGACAATTTTGGCAGATACTGGCGCCGATCCGACGCATTTGACGCTGGAGGTGACAGAGGGGTTGGTGATTGATAACATTAGTGAGGTGATTGCCAAAATGACCGAACTTACTTTGCTAGGAATACATTTTTCTCTGGATGATTTTGGTACAGGTTACTCCTCATTGAGTCATCTCAAGCGGCTGCCGATTCATGAGTTGAAGATAGATAAAACCTTTGTACAGGATGCACCGCATGACCCAGATGATGCGGCTTTGGTTGAATCAGTATTGGCAATTGCCAAACATATGCAATTAAACGTGGTGGCCGAAGGTGTGGAAACACAGGAACAGGCAGACTTTTTAAATGCCCGGGCAGAGGTAATTCACCAAGGATATTTGTATAGTAAGCCTGTGCCTGCGAGTAGCTGGATTGAGCACTTGGTTTAATGGAGGCTTGCTTACTATCCACAACACTAATTCAGTCATTGCATTGCTATATAGACTCGATTGCGCCCGTATTTTTTAGCTTGATATAGTGCTTCGTCAGCTAGATTCAGTAGCATGTCAATGTTGTCTTGACTGGATACTCTTGAAGCTACACCGATTGAGACTGTGAACTGAATGGGGGCGCCAGCTTCCGTTGGTACTTTTTCATCGGCAAGAACAGAGCGTAGCCGTTCGGCAACTTCTGCTGCTTGAGCCTTATCTGTTTCTGGTAGCAATATGGCAAACTCTTCACCTCCCACACGACCAATAATATCTATTTCGCGCAGGGTTTCACGGCATACGGAGGCCATCCTTTTTAACACGATATCACCCGATTTGTGACCGTATGTGTCATTGACTTGTTTAAATAGGTCAATGTCTAACATAAAGAATGAAAGAGGGGTGTCATACCGACTGGTTCGCTGTATCTCTTGCTCGGCCTGCTCCATAAAGTAGCGGCGATTGCTGACTCCAGTAAGAAAATCAATGCGAGCTTGGCGCTTGAGCTCCTCTTCAAGCTGTTTTCGTTCCGTAATATCGGTAGAGGTGCCAATCATGCGTAACGGTTTCCCGTCACTGCTACGGCTAATTACCATACCTCTGTTCAGCAGCCACTTATAAGTCCCATCGCCACATAGCTTTTGCTGTTCTATCTGATACCGATCACTGTTGTTATCTTTCATAGCTTGTATTGCCATCATGGTGTTGGTAATGCTGTCCGGGTGTGTGTGTGCTGCCCAGTGATGAAATCTTTCAATATCTTCTGGTAAATTTGCATTTAATCCCAAAATTTCCATTAACCGAGGGGATGCTTCTGTTTTTCCTGTCTTAAAATCATATTCCCAAACTCCATCTCCTGCACCTTCTAAGGCAAATCTCCAGCGCTCTTCATTCTTTTTTAAGGCAACCTCGCTGTGGTTTTTTTCAATAGCAATACTTGCCAAATAAGCGGCTTGTTCAATCAGCATAATATTGGCTTCAGTTGGCTGATATGTGTACTGATGATAAATGGCAACGGTTCCTAGTATCTTGCCTTGCGTTGAGCGTATTGGTTCTGACCAGCAAGAGCCTAGCCTAGCCTGGCCCGCAAGCTCCTTAAAATGGTGCCAATAAGGGTGGCTTTGGATGTCTTCAACAATGACCCTTTTTCCTGTAAATGCGGCCGTTCCGCATGATCCGATGCCCTCACCAACATCTAGGTTGTTGATAGCAGCCACATAAAATCCTGGCAGATTGGGCGTTGCAGTTGCGAGTAGACGCTTGCCGTCGGTGTTCAGTAGCATGATGCTACCGCGTGTCGCTGGATTTTCTTGCTCCACCCACAAGATAATCGCTCTTAGTGTATTGGTTAGTGGTGCGCTTTTGGTAATCAGCTCTAGCACATGGCTACGGAACTTCTCCCGTACCTCGGCGTGTTTGAGCTCGTCGCTGTAATGACTGAGCCTGGTAATAATTAACCCAATCAGGCAGGATGTTAAGGCGAAAAATATCAAAGGAAGATAGTTTTTTTGCGCGCTAAATAATACTTCAAATGGTTTCACGAAGTAGTATTCACCGGCTATTCCAGAAAGTATGGTGACCAATATGCCAGGGCCTGTGCCCAGTAGGTAGAAGCTGATGAGCGTTGGTAAATAAAAGGAGATGTATGCCAGATTTTCTTGTGCAGGCGCCATCATGAAGCGCAGAAAAAAGGCGATGAGGAACAGCGCTATCGCAATTAGGTAACGATAGGAAGGTGGTAATCTTGTATGCATTTCTTCGAAATTCAACAAAATAATCCTTTCGTTTACTTACACGTTCATCTGTGAGTAAACTATGCGTCACTATTAGCTTAGCATATTAAAAATTTATTATAATGAATTTTAGTGAGTTGTTGTTGGTCATTACTAGCTCACACTGTTTATATCACTAGATTAGGTCATCGTATTTGTTATGTCTGTTAAACATCCTTTTTTTGAATACCTTGGCGAAAACTACCCATATGCGTTAGAGAGTAAGTTTGATCGCATACTGACTCGTATTGAGAAGCTTTGGTCTACACCGCAAATACATGATTATTTCAGTGATTTGATTATCGACTCTCGCGGTGGACGCCAAGGATTCCCTCAAGATGTGATGGAGGATATTCTCAGGCTGCGGCAAGTACGGCAGTCTCAGCATATCCGCGAGGCAGAAGGTGTAGATAATGCGCTTAAAGAGTTCGAGCAGCGCGGAATTGCGCGCAATGATGAGCAATTTCTACAGGCAATTCAAACGGGAAATCAGGCGGTTGTTGACCTCTTTGTGCGTAGTAATTTTAATATCCACATTTCAGACTCAGAGGGTACACCGGCGCTGCTAGTGGCTTTGAAAAAAGGTTACACGGTGATTGCGAGCATACTGATTAAAAAGGGCGCGGATGTGAACGCTTATGACCGCAAGACCATGACGCCGCTGTTGTTGGTATGTGGTCAGCAGTTGCCGGGCTATAAAATGGTTGCAGAGATGCTGATTAAACGAGGGGCTTATATCAATGATAGAGATAGCCAGGGTTTCACCCCTTTACTACTGAGCCTCACCTCTGGTCAGTTTGAGGTGGCCGAACTGCTGATTGAGCGAGGTGCGGATGTAATGGCGCGCGGTAAAAATGGCAAATCTACGCTAGCCTTAGCTGAAGCCTCTGGCAACGCTAAAATCATAGCGCTATTACAAGACAAGGGCGCAACCTATTAATTACAGACATTAATAGCTGGAAAAAATAGCCGTAAAGATTACGCTATTCTTGCCAGTTTCTTCCTGTCTGTTTTTTTTGCTCTGCTACTGAATCTGCTTTCGGATTATATTCAGTGCTTAATCCCAGCTTAATGCACCACCAGTTTGATATTCCGTTACACGCGTTTCAAAGAAGTTTTTCTCTTTCTTCAAGTCAATCATTTCACTCATCCATGGGAATGGATTGGTCGCACCTTGATATAACACATCCAAACCGATTTGCTGGCAGCGACGGTTGGCAATAAAACGTAAATATTCCTTAAACATCGTAGCATTCAAGCCCAACACGCCACGTGGCATGGTGGCTTCGGCATAGCGGTACTCAAGCTCAACACCGTGCTGGATTAAACCTTTGATCTCATCGCGGAATTCTGCAGTCCACAAGTGCGGATTTTCCAATTTAATCGTATTGATCACATCGATACCAAAATTGCAGTGCATAGACTCGTCACGCAAGATGTATTGGTATTGCTCGGCAGCGCCCTGCATCTTGTTCTGGCGACCCAGTGCAAGAATCTGTACGAACCCGACATAGAAAAACAGGCCTTCCATGATGCAGGCAAACACGATGAGTGAACGCAGCAGTTGCTGGTCCGCTTCTGCTGTACCAGTTTTGAATTCCGGATTCGTCAGCGTGTTGATGAACGGAATCAAGAAGTCATCTTTATCTTTAATGCTCGCCACTTCTTGGTAAGCATTAAACACTTCCGATTCGTCTAAGCCCAGACTCTCGACGATGTATTGATACGCATGGGTATGGATTGCCTCTTCAAAACCCTGGCGCAGCAAGTATTGGCGTGCTTCTGGCGCCGTAATGTGGCGATAGGTACCGAGCACGATGTTGTTCGCAGCCAGCGAGTCGGCCGTAGTGAAAAAGCCCAAATTACGCTTCACAATCAGACGCTCATCGTCTGTAAGTGCTGTGCTGTCTTTCCATTGTGCAATATCTCGGCTCATGGAAACCTCTTGCGGCATCCAGTGATTGGCGCAGCCTGCAAGGTATTTGTCCCAAGCCCAGTGATATTTAAACGGCACCAGTTGGTTTACATCAGTCTGGCCGTTAATCATGCGTTTGTCAGAGGCGTTCACACGGCCTGAGATAGATGGCTGGTTTGCTGCTACTGGCGTTGCGGTTTGCACAGCTGGGGCCGGCACTGCCGCTAACTTAGGTGCTGATGGCTCTGTAATTACTTCATCTTCAAATGAAAGCATGTTTTTTCCTTTGTTCTTTATTCTTTACTTTGCGTTAGCAAGTTGGCGAGAGTCATTCAGTGCGAGGCGCAACAAGCACAAAAGACAAGACGGTACCAGTAGTACGGCGCAGTCTTTGAGCATTGTTGCAACAATGCAATGAGCGGCTCACAGGGGCTTGCTTATTGGCAAGATTCGCAGTCTGGGTTGTCGATACTGCACATTTTCGGCGCAGGTTCTGGTGCCGTTGTATGTGCAGACACCGCGTTCAACTCACCACCGCTGCCAGTAGATTTCTCCGCCGCAGTTGCACCCAAAGAGCGTAGGTAATAGGTCGTTTTCAAACCACGTTGCCATGCTAGTAGATACGTATCGTTCAGCTTCTTGCCTGATGGCACCGCAAAGTACAGGTTGAGTGATTGCGCCTGGTCTATCCATTTCTGGCGACGTGCTGCCGCTTCAATCAACCAGCTTGGGTCTACGTCAAAGGCAGTTGCATAGAGCTGCTTCAAGTCAGCAGGCACACGCTCAATTGGCGCCAATGAGCCATCAAAATATTTCAAGTCAGATACCATTACGGTATCCCACAAGCCGCGTGCTTTCAGGTCATTAACCAACTGCTCGTTTACGATGGTGAACTCGCCTGATAAATTAGATTTCACATATAGGTTTTGGTATTCAGGCTCAATACTGGCTGATACTCCTACGATATTAGAAATCGTTGCAGTAGGCGCAATGGCCACGCAGTTGGAGTTACGCATACCAACTTTTTGGATACGGTTGCGCAAGGCATCCCAATCCAACGTTTTGCTTCTATCTACTTCTACATTGCCGCCACGTTCTGCTTCCAGCAGATTCAATGTATCCAACGGCAAAATGCCTTGATCCCATAAGCTGCCTTTAAAGCTAGAGTATGGGCCGCGTTCTTCTGCCAGCACGGTTGAAGCCCAATACGCGTTGTAACACACCATTTCCATTGCACGGTCGGCAAACTCCACTGCATCCATACTTGCGTAAGGAATACGCATTGCGTGTAAGCAATTTTGGAAACCCATGATACCCATGCCCACCGGGCGATGACGGGTATTGGAATTACGCGCCTTGCCTACAGGATAGAAATTGATATCCACCACGTTATCTAACATGCGCATACCGACTTTGATCGTCGCCTGCAATTTGTCGTTATCTAACTCTAAATTTCCGTTAACTTCTTTTAAATGTTGCAATAAGTTCACAGAGCCCAGGTTGCACACAGCAATTTCAGTATCAGAAGTATTCAATGTGATTTCTGTACACAGGTTTGAGCTATGCACCACACCTACGTGCTGCTGTGGTGAGCGAATGTTGCATGGGTCTTTAAAGGTGATCCAAGGATGGCCTGTTTCAAACAACATGGACAACATCTTGCGCCACATTTGAATTGCAGGAACACGTTTGAATAGCTTGATTTCACCGGTGTCAGCACGGCGCTCATACTCTACATAAGCTTTTTCAAAAGCTTTACCGTATTTGTCATGCAAATCAGGTACGTCGGATGGAGAGAACAATGTCCACTCGCCCTGCTCCGTCACACGGCGCATGAACAGGTCTGGAATCCAGTGCGCGGTATTCATGTCATGCGTACGGCGACGGTCATCACCGGTGTTTTTACGCAAGTCTAAAAACTCTTCGATGTCCAAGTGCCAGGTTTCCAGGTAACCACACACCGCACCTTTACGCTTACCACCTTGGTTCACAGCCACTGCGGTGTCATTCACCACTTTTAAGAATGGAATCACGCCTTGGCTCTTGCCATTAGTACCTTTGATACGTGCGCCTAATGAGCGCACCGGTGTCCAGTCGTTACCTAAACCGCCTGCATATTTTTGCAGTAGCGCGTTTTCTTTAATGCCTTGGTAGATGCCATCCAAGTCATCGCTCACGGTAGTGAGGTAGCATGAAGAAAGCTGTGAATGCAATGTGCCGGCGTTGAATAAGGTAGGTGTTGAGCTCATAAAGTCGAACGTACTCAATACGTTATAGAACTCAATTGCTCGCGCTTCGCGGTCAATTTCATTAATCGCCAAGCCCATCGCCACGCGCATAAAGAAGATTTGCGGTAGTTCAATACGACGCTCTTCGATATGCAAGAAATAACGGTCATACAGGGTTTGAATACCTAAGTAACCAAATTGGAAGTCGCGCTCTTTTACCAAAGCATTTGCGAGTTTATCTAAATCGAACTGCGCCAAACGTGGATCCAGCAAATCTGCATCGATACCGATTTTGATATAGCGTGGGAAATATTCTGCATAGTGTGCGTCCATCTCAGCATGGCTTACACGTTCGCCCAGCACCTCTGCACGTACTAAATCCAGTTGCAGACGCGCTGTTACATAGTTGTAAGCTGGTTCGGTTTCAATCAAGCTACGCGCAGAAAGAATCAGCGCTTTGTACACTTCAGTGAATGGAATTCCATCGTATAAATCGCGTACAGCTTGCTCAACCACTAGGTTCACATCAACTTCATTACCTAAATTTAAGCAGGCTTCAGCCACCATCTCATTCAATTGTTTGATATTAAGCGGCACTAGTTTGCCGTCGATATTTACGTTCAAAGCATGGCTTGGTTCGCTGGTGGTCGCTTTTTCGGCAGCACGCTCCGCGTTGCGTTTTTCACGGTAAAGCACGTATGCACGTGCTACGTCGTGGTTACCATTGCGCATGAGCGCTAATTCAACCTGGTCTTGGATATCCTCAATATGAATGGAGCCGCCGGTTGGCAAACGGCGAATTAGGGCATGATTAACGATTTGACTGAGCGAAGTGACCTGGTCGCGTACGCGCTGTGAAGCGGCACTGTGATTGCCTTCAACTGCCAAGAACGCCTTGGTAATAGCGATAGAAATTTTGTCTAAATTAAATGTTACAGCGGCACCATTACGGCGAATCACTTGCAACATAGGTAACATTGTAGCTTGTACTGAATCAGTACTTGAAGATGGTTTTATATCATCCATTTGTTTTCCCTTTTTAATAAAGGGCAGGTACGCTTTGGACAGCGAGCATCTTCTGCAATAGAAAAATGCGCCAAACAAAGACCAGCATGGCGGATAGATTAAATCTATCCATCTGCCGAGGACACCCCGCCTCAAACGTTATAAAAGTATTCACCCCAGTGCGGTGTGAAAAATGTCTACGGCAGGTCTCCTGGCTTTCAGGTCATCATTATTTTGCTAGCCTTCCCAAATTTTAATTCACTAAAATTCAGTGGCGAGAAATACAAAATAACTCTCTGATTACAGTTGCGGGGGCAGCCCCGGTATTGATGTTTGCGTTACGCCAAACTTCGCACCGGATTCCCTATTATCTTAAATTTCGACTGAAAAATAAGAACCGTATGCGAGAAATATAACGCAATATAACGGGTGGTTGCAATATAAAAAACACAATATATTGATATTGGTCTGATTTAAAATTCCATATATATGTTTTATAAGGATTTTTTAATTAATTTATTTTTGTGTGTTAAAAGCAGAAATCAGGCATGGTGCGCTTGCCTCTAGTCCTTCAGAATAAGCTTTGGTTTTACGATATTACTTGGCTAACCAGCCTTGATCACGCGTTGTTGAGGCTAGTGCTGATACATGCATCAATTAAATTTAATTTTGTTCAGCAGTTGGTCGTTGGCATCGTAGTAATAAGCCTCATAAGAAATTTTTTTGATCGAATATACCTTTTCAATCACGATTTTAGACGCATCGCCTTTGTGAGCCTGTACCAAGGTTTGCTTGGCGAGTGTTAATGAGCTCACTGGGATAATACGTTCAAGTTCAAAGCCTTCGCTATACTTAAACTCAACGCTGTACAGTAAATCATTCCAACTGAATGATGCGTCATAACCTTTTGCCATACGCATGACGTGTATGCTTGGGTTATGCATTTCTTGCACGCGTAAAATTGCACTGTTAAACAGTAGCGCACCTGATACCACCATTGCGCCGTAGCCAAACTTACTGAACCTAGCAGTGGATATTCTGGGCAGAATAAATTTCATTAGATAAGTTGCAAGCACGGCAGCTGCCGCGACGATCAGGCCAATTTCTAACACTTTAAGCGTAAATAAGCATAGGTAAGCATATAAAAAGAGCTTGATGATATGTAGCAAAATTTCATTAGCGGCGCGGGTGGCAACGATTTCAGTTTTAACTAAGCCATAGCGTAAATATACGCCATTAAATAACACGCCCACTGCGCCAGTTAGCCCAGAAATAAACCCAGCCAACAAGCCAATGGCACGTAAAAACTGATTGGAATAATTGGGTTTTGCATTAGCCACAGTTTCTTTTCTAAACAAATAAGGCAAGTTGGAAACTAAAAATATTGCCATGCATAGCTCAACGTAAGTTGGGTCTAAATAGCTTAACAGCCAAGCGCCTAACGCCACACCTGGCAGTGCCGCCGGTAAAAAAAGTCTAACGATATGCCAGTTTATTTTTGAGTAGAACAAGGAAAGTTTGGTCACCGAGTTTACCGAGGTGCCGATAGATAATGCGGCCGGTATTTGCGATGCCGGCAAAGCGTAACCTAAGATGGGGATAAGCAATAAGCCTGCACCACCGCCACAAATCACACTAATAGAAAATGCCAATAGAGCGGCAATAAAAATGGAGAAAAAAATCATGAGCGTTATTTTTTTGAGTAGGTAAAAAGGCGATGAGTACGGATAGCTGCTAATGCTTTAGCGCGATACATCTTAAAAATATGAGGCGGGTTTACATTAATGCGTGCGTTTGGCTGCGGATTGTTTGAATATAGTGATACAGCCGATAATCAGCACCATTAAGACCATAGAGGCGGAATAGCGGCTAAGTGCTAAGCCACCTGCGGCTAAAGGTTTATCAAGAAAGTCGCCAACAACCGCACCCAGTGGGCGCGTTAGAATAAATGCCGCCCAGAACAAAATAGTGTTGGAGATATTAGACTTATAATAAGCCACAACAATCAAAGCAAGCATGGCGCCAAAGATGATTGCTGCACCGATATATCCAAGTCCTGCACTATCTGCAGCCCAATCACCTAGTGCTGTACCCAGTGTTTGAGAAAACATGATGGTTAACCAGTAAAACATTTCCGCTTTTTTAGAGGTAATCACCGTAATAGACACCGAGCCCAGTGTACGATACCAAATAAAGAGGGATGACATAAGCAGCGTAAATAGAAGTAACGTACCGCCCGCATAGCCAATACCCAGCGAGCGGTCTGCGTAATCAGCTAAAGTAGTGCCTACGGTAGTGGTGGCGATAATGGTGGTCCAATAAAGCCAAGGGTTAAAATGCTTCACGGTAATCTGTGTAAAGACAGCTAATAGGAATGCCGCGGTAAAAGCGATAGTCGCAACGAGGTACCCAAGATTCATGGACATTGAAACGGCATCGCCCCCAGTTTCACCTAGTGTGGTTGCCGCAATTTTAATTATCCAAAATATCAGTGTGACTTCCGGTACTTTTATCAGTGTGTTTTTTATGGTGGCATTCATGCTGCTATTTTCTTGAGAGTACGATAACGCCAGCTACTATCAAAATAGCACCTATCATCATGCGCAAGGTGATGGCTTCTTTAAATAACAACCATGCCAATAGCACGGTGACTACAACGCTGCCCTTATCAATCAATGCTACGGTTGCTACATCTCCCATTTTTAGCGCTTTGTAATAAAAAATCCAAGAACCGGCGGTAGTGAGCGCAGAGAGTGCTAGCCAAATATAGTGATGTTTTTGCAGGTTTTTAATTTCGGCGGGGGCTATGCTGAGCAAGCCAAAGAAAATAATAAATGCACAAACAAACAGCGTTCTTACCGTTAAGCCTAATTCAGCAGAAATGTCAGTTAACCCTTGTTTGGCAATGACGGCAGTAAAGCCTGCAAATAGCATGGAGATAATCGCGTATGCAACCCAGCGTTCCATGTGCGTTAATCCACCTTCAGGTCCTGATTCTGATTAGCTAGGGCGGCTGATTTGAGCACGGTATTTTTAGAGAAAATACCTTTCTTGGCTGCACATATATGTGAATCTAATTCATACGAGGCTAATATCGTACAAAATAAATCGTCGTGGCTCAGTGCATGGTTTTGATACGATTTAATATCATCTAAACGATAATCAAAGTTTTGGCCCGCCCATACGATTACTGGCACATGCGTTTGCTCTTTAGGCGCCATCATGTATGGTGCAGCATGTAAGTAAATGCCATGCTCACCTAAGGACTCGCCATGATCTGAAACGTAGAGCATGGCCGTTTCGTGCGTACTGTCATATTTTTTGAGGAAATTAATTACCTCGGACAAGAAGTAATCTGTATATAAAATTGCATTGTCGTAGGCATTATCAATTTCCTGTTTAGAGCAATCTCTGAGCTCACCGGTTTGGCAAGCAGGTTTAAAGCGCTCAAATGCTTTGGGGTATCTGCGGTAGTATTCAGGGCCGTGGTTGCCCATTTGGTGCAATACAATCATCATGTCCTGAGATTTGTGCGCCTCTATATATTTATCCAGCCCGCTTAACATGCCGATATCTCTGCACTCACCCTCGCAAACCGGGTTAAGGGTAGGCGATTTGAAGTCCTCATATCTCACCCTGGTAGCCACGCCTTTAGAGTCTGAGTTGTTGTCGCGCCATAACACTTCGATACCATTTTTCTTTAGTACGTCTAACAAGTTCTCTTGTTCCAGTGCTTTTTCTTTATCGTATTTGCTGCGCCCTAATGACGAAAACATGCAGGGAACCGATACCGAAGTTGAGGTGCCGCATGAACTGACGTTGCTAAAGCTGACAACATTCTGTTTGGCGAGTAATGGATTGGTCTCGCGCTGATAGCCGTTTAATGAGAATCTATCGGCACGCGCTGTTTCACCCACCACTAATATAATAAGTTCCTTCTTGCTGGTGCTTGAGTCAATTAATACTGCATCTTCCGCTGTTTTATTGAGAGTTGGGTTACTTGGCGCTTTGGCTTGGTCTGTTAAGTATTTAATGGCCGAGTACACTGCATAGGTTGGGTTTGCGTAGAACCTGACGATTTTATGTTCACGTATAAACGAGCTGTAATCGGCGGTGAACGGCAGCACGAGCAGAATAATGCCTGCCAAGCAGAAGAAGATGGTTTTTAATCTGGATTTTAATTCTGATTTGAAGTTGCTAGGGGAGGGGAAGTACTTAACGATTAACCATGCCGGTAGCACACCCAATGCCAAAGTTCTGACGATTAAACTCATGGTGATTAAGCCAGCAAACTCATTTACACTGGTTTGCATGATGTTATCAATCATGACTGTATCAATAATGATACCTAAGTGATCCATATAGTAAGCGGCTTGCGATGCAATGACGACAAACAATGCCAAGATCCAGCGTGTAAATCTCCCGTGGCATATAGCTAGGAAAAAAATCGCGGTAAGTGCGCTAAAGAATAAAGCTAATGAAGTTAAAAATGGCACGTTGGCAACCGTCAGTGGGTATATGTGCACAATGCCGTGAAACAGAGCGAAGTTGCCTGTCAGCATGATGAACGCAGCAACTAACAATATTGCTTGTGTTTGATTCAGAAATTTTGGCAATACTGCCTGATTAGTAATTTCTGGATGCGTTGACTGCATAGTATGGTATACCTTGGCTTATAATATTTTTTAAGGTAAATGCAGTTAATGTGCCAAATATCTACTCTATTGATTTATATGGGAAATAGTTGGTTGCGGCTAGCGCTTGATGCAATAATTGCGTGAATTACTAAAATACATCAATCTGGCACTGCATAAATTGTAGGCTATTTATTGATGCTTGTTAGCGTTAGCGTGTGTGTAGATAAGGTTGAGTGATAGCGTTAATGGGCACCTAGAAGGCGCGCAGTTACTCAATTCTAGTGCTAAACTTGATTCTGTACGCGGTAAGTAAGGACGACCTTACTCATTTGATTGATTTCGGGACGACCCAATATTTTTTGTGAGGTATTAGTGATGAGTTGGGCGATTCTTGTTGCGGCAGGGTTGTTAGAAGTAGTATGGGCAATAGGCCTAAAGTATACCGAAGGTTTTACGCGATTATGGCCAACGGTGGTCACAGTGTTGGCCATGATACTGAGCGTTTGGCTACTGGGAATGGCAATGAAATCATTACCCGTAGGGACTGCGTATGCAGTTTGGGTGGGAATTGGCGCTATTGGCACGGCAATTTTCGGTATTTTGCTATTTGGTGAGTCCGCAAACTTAGGTAGGTTACTTAGTCTGTCACTTATCTTTGCTGGCATTGTAGGGCTGAAGTTAAGCACTACCATATAATCTTAATGGTCTAACTCCGTGTATGGTGCGATATAAATTGCGCCATACAAGTGAGTGGGATTTTATTTCTGAGCAGTTCAATAAAAAGCTAAACCTCCTTGAGGTTTAGCTTTTTTGTTTTGCGGCATACCTTAATCTAATCAAATAAGTAGCGATTTAATATTTATTTATGTAGAATGCCATTTTTAATTAATGATAATCGTTCTCATTATCATTTCTGTTAATAAGTTTTAATGGGATTCTAAAGGATATGTTATGCAGCGCTCTATCTTCCGCTTTACGCCACTGCACTGCGCAGTACTCACCGCATTAAGTGTCATGCCAGTATCGGTTTTTGCCGAAACAGCCACTGACACGCCAGCCACTCCAGTGTTGAATTTAAATCAAGATGGCACCAGCGCCAAGCAGGCTGAAACACTGCCAGAAGTTAGTGTGACTGAAACTAAATCTATTACGCGTGATTACCAGTCTGTGCGTACAACCACTGGCAGTAAAACAGAAACACCAGCCATTGATATTCCAGCCAGTATTATCAGCATACCGAAAGCAGTGTTAGAAGACCAAGGCTCCAAGGGTATGAATGATGCGCTAATGAATGTAAGTGGTGTACAGCAAAACTATGCGGGTGGCTATGGATTTGCCGATAACTTCAATATTCGCGGTTTGAATATGCGTTGGCTGCGAGATGGTGTTGTGGATGGCAGTACCCAAAATGGTTATTACCGCACCATGACGGATATTGAGTCTATTGAGGTGCTTAAAGGCCCAGGCTCAGCATTGTATGGCTCAAGCCAACCTGGTGGTAGCGTAAATGTAATTACCAAACAGCCGACAGATAAAACCATCGCTAAGATTGAAATGGGTGCCGGTAGTTTTGATACGCAACGCGTGTCTGGCGATTTTGGTGGTGCAGTGAATGGCGTAGCAACGCGCTTAAACGTAGGATATGAGCGTAGTGACGGCTTCCGTGGTTTAGGGCGTGAGATTACTGAAATCTTGCCTTCAGTGCGCTTTAATCTGAGCGATACGCAAACGCTTACGCTGGATTATGATTACCGAGACATTAAATTAACGCCAGATAATTACGGCGTAAGCTTTAATAGCAAAGGTGATTTAGTAACCGCACCTGGCCGCAAAGAGCGCCTTTATAGCCCGATGAATTATGTAAAGCAAGAGATTAACCGCTTTGCCACCACACATGACTGGAAACCTAGTGATGACTTTAAGTTAAAAACTTCACTGGTTTACGATAATCGAGATATTAGTTTCTTACGTAACGGAGGTGCAAACGTTGTAAACAACACCAACGTGATTACCGGTAGAAGCATTCGTAGCCAGGTTGATGATGCTGAATACCTAGACTTTACCAGTGAGGCTACGATGAAGTTTAATACCGGTAGCTTGGGGCATACTTTTCTTGCTGGGGTTGAGTGGCAAAATACGCAAATCGACAGTGTGCGTGTAGGTTACAACCTGCCTAATATCGCCAATGCCAATAACCCTGTTGTGCCAGAAAAAACGCTTAATGGTATTGCATCGGTAGCCTCACAAGGGTTTAACCGCCAATTAGATTCGACCACAAAGAGCATTTACGTGCAGGACCAAGTAAAAGTGACAGAGCAGGTGAAACTGCGTGCAGGTCTTCGTCATGACAATGTGGACTTTAGCGATAAAGGCGCCCAAGGCACAACCGCCTATCGTCGTATTGCCGATGAACAAAACCTGACCAGCCATCAGTTAGGTGCGGTTTACCAACCTATCCCAGAGCTGTCTTTCTATGCAGGGGTGTCACGCGGTGCGTTTATTAATATCGCTACGGAATCTGCAGCGTTAAGTACGAATCCTGAAAAATCGCAAAGCAAAGAAATTGGTGTGAAAAGTGTGCTATTTGATGGTCGTTTAGATTTAAATCTTGCGTTATTCAGAGCTGAGCGTAGTAATTACTATGTGACGCTACCAGGCACCTCTATCGCCACGCCAGATGGCAAAGACGAGACCTCAGGTATCGAAATCGATGCAATTGGCGCTATTAACTCTGAACTGAAACTGGTGGCCAACTATACGCATCTCAACCCTAAGAATATGTCTGACAACTTGGCAACCTTGGCTTTAGTGCAACCAGTGGCAACGCCAGTAAAAGGCAATTTGCCTACAGGTACATCGAAAGATTCAGGCCGGGTATGGCTAACTTGGCAGCCAACTTCTGCAACATGGCATGGTTTAGGTGCCGGTATCGGCGCTACGTATAAAGGTGAGTCATACGCAGATTCACTAAACCTATTAAAAGTGCCTTCTTATGTTGTTTATGATGCGTCTATCTTTTTACGCCAGAAAAAATGGGACTTAACGGTTAACTTCAAAAACTTAACTGATAAAACCTATTACTCAGTGCCTACATTTATTGGTGCCTTGCCTGGTGATGCACGTAGCGTGATGGCAACCGTACGATTTGATTTGAACTAAGATTAGGAGTC
This sequence comes from Methylotenera mobilis JLW8, assembly GCF_000023705.1. Taxonomy (NCBI): domain Bacteria; kingdom Pseudomonadati; phylum Pseudomonadota; class Betaproteobacteria; order Nitrosomonadales; family Methylophilaceae; genus Methylotenera; species Methylotenera mobilis. The sequence goes on along the minus strand of NC_012968.1, from coordinate 2,083,764 downwards.
AACCATGAAATTATTGAAACAACTAATGATTGCAGGTCTATTACTGACCACGCTACCAGCATATGCACACTATATTTGGCTGGAGCCTAGTGGTAAACAAATGCACATGTATTTTGGCGAGTATGGTGAAGATTTACGTGAAGTGACAGGTGGCAAGTTGGATAATATCGCGATGCCAGAAGCCAGTGTAGTGAAAGGCAATAAGCTGGTACCTATTACGTACACACGTGAGGCAAATCATTTGGCATTGGCCGATTCCGGCAAGCAGCCAGTGGTAATCCAAGAAGTGAAAATGCAGGTGAAGGATTTGCGTAAAAACAATATTGGTGTGGTTAAGCCGATGTATTATGCGCGCTTTGCAGCGGCCGATAATGAGGCGGCTTCTGGTTTAGATTTTGATATTCAGCCATTAGGTGCAGGTAAGGTAAGGGTGAGCCTGCATGGCAAGCCTTTAGCAAAAGCCAAACTGGAAATCATTGCGCCCAATCAATGGATGCAAGAACTGCAGAGCAATGATGTAGGTGAAGTCACAGTAAAAACTCCGTGGACTGGTTTGTACGTTGTTCATGTGGTTTATGTGGAGCCAGTGCAAGGAGAGTATGGTGGCACGGCGTATGAAGGTATCCGCCATGTGGGTACCCTGAGTTTTATCAAGCAGTAAGCGCTTATTAACCTAGGCGGATTGTTAGGTGCTGATCTGATTATTTAGTAAACACCTAACTTTTTGGCGATTAAAATAAGCCTTATAAAGATAAGTTATCAAAACCTGCAACCGTTGGTTGCAGGTGTTTTTATTTTACGGACAGACTATGCAAGCTAAACCAATTTCAGACCATACCAAACGCGCTAACTTTATTCGTTTATTGCGCAAAATTCATGGCTGGCTGGGGCTTTGGGGCGCTATTCTCGGCTTGCTGTTTGGGATTAGTGGGTTCATTCTCAATCATCGTGCGGTGCTTAAGATTCCAGCTGTTAAGTTGGAAGCTTCTGAAATCCAGCTGAAGGTGTTGCAACCTCAGCCTAGCAGCACTGAGGAGTTGGCTTTATTTATTCAAAAGTCATTGAATATTCAGCATGAGCCGGTTCCAGAAAAACCAGCCAACGGCAAAGGCTCTGAGAAGGGTAGCGGCAAAGTGGCGCGTGTAAAGTTTTTGGATGCAGAGCTACCGCAGCCGCAAGCCTGGCAAGTCGTGTTTCAATTACCACAGGCCAAAATTCAAGCTGAATACATTGCAGGTAACCAGTATGCTACCGTCAAACGCGAAGATGCTAACGTATGGGGCTTTATTACGCGCATGCATAAAGGCGTGGGCGCTAGCCCTGCATGGGTGCTACTGGCAGATTCCATTGCCGGAGCGATTATTATATTATCAATCACTGGTGTACTGTTGTGGACAAAGATGCGTGGCTCACGGTTGGTGATGACAGGCCTGATGACTGGCTCTTTAGTGCTTACGGTATGGTTTACGCTAGCGATGATGTAGTGTTTGTACTTTAATCTGGTGCCTAGGGGAGGCAGAGTTCCGCGCCTCCCCTAGGCAGCTGAAATCATGAACCACAGGTGCGCTCCGCACATTAGTCTCTAGCCATTCCATCACTAGTTTTGCTTACTAGAAACTTATAACAAGCAGCGTTCAAAAAGACCGACTCCTTTACCCACGCAGCTTGATAAGGAATGCTGCTGTGTGATTAAGGGAACAATACGTGGTCAGTTGGCCAAGTCCCTTCATAGACGGCTTCGGGATGTCTTTTAATCAAGATATCGCGAATCTCCATGAGCCTGTGTAGGGGTACAGAAACAATCATCAACACTTTGCCAGCGTAAATTTGCTGTTTGTACGCCTCTAGCCTATGGTTAGGCACGCCTGTCGCCAAGGTGCCCGCCCAAATGGAGCTTGCCACGCCACCTATAAACATGGTGTAGGGAATGATTGCCGTTGACACCGGGCCGAACCACCATGGCACCATGATTGCCAATACCCCGGCCAGTGCCCCCAATACCGCACCTAGCAGCATGCCCACACTTGCGCAGAAAACGACTTCTGACCGTTCCAGTACGTTTGCCTCAGGCAAGTCTCCTAACGGCTTGTCTGGTCTAGCCAGAAAATGAATATGATTAGCGCCAATGCGCGCCAGCAATAATTCATTCATCATCACTTGCGCACTTTTAATGTCTGGTAACACGAAATAAAGTCTACGTCTCATCGCGTTCTCCTATGTGCCTCGCAGTTGGCGTTTAGCGTCGCTTAACCAAACTCAATATTAACAAGCTTAGTCATCTACACATAATCATCTACCGCTTTCAAACAACTGCTTGCACTGATTGCAATACTTTATTAACTTACCTTTTGATAAATCTGCTTTTTGGCTAAGTGCCTTGTCTATCAAGACTATCTCTAACGAAAACCCTTTAGCCAGATAACTGCTTGATTACCACGCTTGTACGCTAAAAAGTTGGTAGCTACGCCAATTGAAATCAGACCCTATTTACTTATCAAAGTTCTGGTCACAGTTGTTGTGCGGCGCGTTAATCGTCCTTTTGGGATACCCCAGAAAACGATAGGAATTTACAGTCTTTTTTATCTTTATCTGGTGCCGAAACACCTTTTCAACAGAGGTAAAACTGCCACGTAACAGTATCGGCAGAGCTTAGTGTTAAATGACCATGTAACGAAGGCATTCAAACCCTCTCACACAGGACTCGACATTGTGTGGGCTAATAAATTGCATTATTTGGCCTGATGCTGCCTGAGTAAGTGCTCGCACGGATTTACAAAGATTGTAGACCTTCATAGACTATCGCTGTTGTGGGCAACATCTGATTTAAAACTCTTTTGCGCGGATTGCCTCGTGTTATTCGTGTCTACCATGTAAGGAGAATCATAATGAAAAAGTTGGTCGTTGCGGCCATTTTTTCTGCCGCATTAATTCCAAATATTGTTCTTGCCGGCGGTAATCCCCATTTTATTGGGCCAGTTACTGCTAAATTTGCAGCACCCCCAGCTAACCAAGGCAGCGTTGACGTGTGCTGGAAAGAAGCTGGGGTCGGTAATAATCAATCAATCAGCTATCTGGCAAGCGCGCAAAGTGCAACCGCCACCTACGTCTGTGTCAACAACGGCGGTAACTGCCCTGCAGCGGCTAATAAAGTTAATTTCACAGGCCCTGTATCCAAATCAGGTTCGTTTTCTTCCGCTAAAAACGGTGCAATTAATGCCTGCCTAAGGATAGAGCCGCCATCAGGTGACGCACTGGATTGCCCTGGTCAAACCGTTACGCTATCTGAAGTGCGTTACTCAGATATTGGTGTGAAAGATACAACCAATAATATAGAAAAAATGACTGTATATATTAATGGCAATGATCTCTCAAAAACATTTGTGAGTTGTGGCGATTAAGCATTTTAACAGCCTGTTATTGAAAAAATCTACAAATCGCGTTGGGCCCAAGGTAGGGATTGGAGTGTGGTGGGAGCACATTACTTTGGGCTTGCTCTCTTGAGCCGCATTAACAAAAAATACCCAACTCAAATCAACCCCAAGTATCAATCACCAGCAACCATCCTGACGGTTACTAGATGGCATACTTAGGATAATTAATACCTTTCAGCATTAATTTTTTTAGGCATTGGTTTTATAATAGAGGCTTAATTCGTACCGGATTAAGCCTCTATCTCAATTAAAGCCTACTCATTTAAAAGGTATGTTATGTCTCACGTGAATCAAAACTCCCCGAAACTATTCGCTCGTTTAAATCGCATTAAAGGGCAAGTCGAGGCGCTTGATCACGCACTTAAAAATGGTGTGGCTTGTTCTGCATTCTTGCATCAAGTTGCTTCGGTGAGGGGGGCTATCGATGGCTTAATGTCAGAGGCGCTTGAAGGGCATATTCGTGAGCATTTAGGTGAGAATAGTCATACTTCTGAAGAGCGCCAACAAGATTTAGATGAAGTGATTAATGTGTTAAAAACGTATCTTAAATAAGCTTTACTTAGATTCTGCCTTACTTATATCCAGTCTCTCTTGGTTGATCTTTACCTAGATTAAATTCTACTTAGAATTAAGTTTTATTTTAGGTATAACTTAACGGCAATAAGACTTTTTTTACTTATCAATCGTTTACAAGTTTGTAAAACACTTATAAATTCCCGCCATCAGGTTTGCTGTATTGGCAGCAACCTATCATAAAAATATTGCTCGCTAAACTGTAGGCTAAATTCATCAATTCTAACCACTTGAAATATATGTGATTTCTTTACAGCACGAAAAATACTGTAAACTCTCATATAGGTATACCCCCTATGTCTTTATTGGGGCTGTATGAGCGTAACGAATATCAAGAGTGAAAGTATGGCATTTCAGAAAAAGTTAAGTATCACAAAGTCGTCTAAGCAAAATCATCGCCTTATCAATTTACTCAATGTCATGGTATTAAGCACGTTACCGGTGCCTATGGCGCAAGCAGCAGGTCTGCCCGCTACTGATGAGATAATCTTAGAAGAGATTGTGGTAAAGCAACAAAGCCAAGCGTTAATCGGTATCGCAGATAGTGCTAGTGAAGGCACGGTGACTGCTCAGCAACTTAAAGCACGGCCTTTGCTGCGTCCAGCAGAAGTGATGGAGACTGTGCCTGGCATGATCGTGACACAGCATTCAGGTGGCGGAAAAGCGAATCAGTATTTTCTACGAGGATTTAATCTTGACCATGGCAGCGACTTCGCAACCCATGTCAATGGCATGCCAGTTAATAATGTGACGCATGCGCATGGGCAGGGCTATATGGATTTGAATTTTTTAATCCCTGAATTGATTGGTACTTTACGTTACAGAAAAGGCGTTTATGCCGCGGAAGATGGTGACTTTGCCGTGGCGGGCTCTGCACGTATAGACTATGTGAAAACCTTGGATACGCCATTTGTCGATTTTAGTTTGGGGCAATATGGATACAAACGTTTCTTAGGCGCAGGCAGTCATAAATTTGACAATGTTAACTTGTTGGCGGCATTGGAATTGGTAGGCAATGATGGACCATGGGATCAATCAGAAAATCTAGTCAAACGTAATGGGGTGTTAAGGCTGTCATCTGGCAATGCCTATGAAGGTTACTCGTTAACTGCTATGGCTTATGAGAACAGTTGGACGGCTACCGAGCAAGTACCAGTAAGAGCGATTGAGAGTGGAGAAATCGGTAAGTACGGTACCTTGGCACCAACCGATGGCGGTAAAACGCATCGTTACAGCCTAAACGGTGAGATGGTTAAGTCCGATGAAAAGGGGCGCTGGAAGGCCAATGCCTATTTGATTGATTACCAGCTAAATCTTTTTTCTACGCCATCTGGCTTGCTAGATGGGCAGCATGAGCAGGCGGATAAACGTTTAACCTGGGGCGGTCAGGTAGCGCGTGAGCAAGATATTCGCTTGGCGGGTAAAAATTCTATTTTGGACTTAGGCTTACAGCTTAGGCATGATCGTATGTCTGAATTAGGCTTATATCAAACTAGCAATCGTGTGCGCAATAGCACAACACGTAGTGATGCAGTTAATCAAACCGGTTTAGGCTTATTTACTAATCTCAATACGCAATGGACTGACTGGTTGCGCACCAATGTCGGCTTGCGTTGGGATGGCATAAAATCTGAAATTAACAATAAGGGCGGTGAGTTTAATATCAATAATGGTGGCACGGGGCGTGACCATCAGGTGAGCCCTAAACTTGGCGTCGTATTGGGTCCATTTGATAAAACAGAGTTCTATGCCAATTGGGGGCACGGTTTCCATAGTAACGATGGCCGGGGCAGCACGGCAACGACCAATGCGGTTGATGGCTCATCATTACAACGCATCCCATTGATAGCAAAAGTTGTTGGTAGTGAGGTTGGTGTTCGCACTCAATTTCTGCCTAACTGGCATAGCAGTTTAACCTTGTGGCAGGTGGCATTAGACTCAGAGCTGGTGTATATCGGTGATGAAGGTGTTACCGAGCCGAAAGGAGGCTCTAAGCGACGTGGGGTTGAGTGGTCTAACTACTACAGTCATGATGGTTTGATTTTAGATGCCGATGTCGCAGTTTCGCATGCTCGTTTTGATACCAGTAGCAATGGCGGCAATAGAGTCCCCAATGCCATTCCTGTTACAGCATCGTTAGCTGTTACTCACGATACTGGTGGCAAGTGGTTTGGTGGTGTGCGTGCCCGTTATTTGGGTGCCTATCCATTAGAAGAAACCGGCACACTTAAATCCAAGGCCTTTTGGTCAACTAATATGAAGTTAGGTTATCGATACGATAAACATATTCAGTTCAGCATAGATGTGTTGAATATATTTAATAGCACCGCGAACGATATTGAGTACTTCGGTGCAAGCTGTAGCCGTGTAGAGGGTGCCGGTTGCGGCGGTGGAGCAGGTATAGATGGGCGTCTAATACATCCTTTAGAGCCACGTAGTGTAAGGCTGGGGCTACGTCTTAGTCTTTAATTAATATCACGCCCATCAGTGATGGGGTAAAGCAACAAATTCTATTTCGCGGCTGCTGATTAAATCACAGCCGCGATTTTTTTACAGCGAGAGCTATAATTAAAATGTACCAATAGATCAGCTTTAGATAAGCACTAGTTTTCTTATTTGGCGCGCCCGAGATGATGAAACTGGGCATTGGGAAGCAGAGTTGTTATTTTCTTGATTGACTCACTGGTTCGGATGAATTTGGTAACTGGATTTAGCTTGTTATGATGTTCTGAAAGATATTTATCTTACTCGTTGCAGACATTTTAAACTGCCTATCAGGAATTCTAAGTTGGCTTTATAGTAAATGACAACGTTATGTTTTTGTTTCATCTGCCGTTCGTGTAATCACTGACTCAATTATTTTTTCTATTACATCATACGTTACCATAAAAAACTCGCGACTGTCGCTTAAACGATATGGAGTAAGCATCATATGAACATCCGTTTCCAATTTCTTTGCATTTGCATGTCGCCATTTTTTTATGACGACAAACGCCAATGGTACGCCTGTCGCTGAAGAGAGCTGTTGAGCTCGCTCGTTAGAGTCACCAGTTGTAAAACCAACCTTAAATATTTGTTCCTTCATGGCAGGGCAACGCATCACATATAACTCGCCCATATCTGATTGAGGTTCAGCGCGTTCAGCTCTAGCCTTTTCTTCGACCCTATCTGATGCTTCTAAATACTGGGCAATTTTAAGTTTGGCTGCACCCAACGAGTCTTTTAAAAATATCGTTGTTGCGGTAGGTCCGATGGGCTTCCATTTACTAGAGGAGGCAACCCATGTTCTTCCAAGTACACTGTTGCCATGCCTATCAACACCAAGCTGATTGTCTGTCAGCTTTCGCCAATGTCCTTCCGTTTCTATTTCGTACTGAGGCAAATTTACCATCGTAATGGTTGAGGTTGGCGCGCTACTATTGGTTTCTAAAGCTGGTATCACAGTATAGTAACCACTTAAGCCTTTTCCTCCTTTTTTCTTTGTAACCCGTCTATTAGACTTGTTTGTAGCTTCTTTGTTTATCGCTAATCTTGTATTGAAGTACCTTGGCAGTTGTAACAGACCTTCAGCCAACGAAAATAAAACTGCTGAACGATTAAACCGCTCGGCCATAATTGAGAGAATATTCTCTCTAGTATTAGCGTTACTAATGGTTTCAAAAACCTCTGGGTCATCGCAAATCACATCAAATGAGTTCTGATATTCAGCGAGATAACACCGAGATAGATGCTTGTTTTCCCTTATGTCAAATTCGCCAGCAATAATTGTTCTTAAATGCGTCTCAGTTCCCTCCAAAGGTATTGGTTTTCCTAGGTGAGATTCATTTTTTGATAAAATTTCAGCTATAAACGCTCGCTTTGCCAAAGGTATTTCATTCAGCTTAATTTCAGACTCGTCTGAACATTTAACTTCCCATTCATAGTCGCTAAATGCTTCGCCTCCTATAAGGTACCAATGAAGCGAATTTCTTCGCCTAATAATAGAAAAACCAGCAATTACGAACTCTCTTCCTTCTCCGTTCAAGAACGAAATGTCCGTGACCATTCCGCTAGTGGCGAAGTGGAATATCTGATCTTGTGGTAGGTCTAAAAGCGAAGAAACATCAAAACCATCGCTATCGTCTGAAGTGATGTACTCAAAATAATCTTCAGCCTGAAAAAGATGATTGAATTCTTGTTCTATTTCCACATATGGAGCTACTTGTTCAAATAGCTTGATATGAAGAAAAGGTTCAAAGTAATTAAAACTGATTGGTTGTGTGTATATGCCAGATGATGCGTACCTATTGGTATATTCAATCGCCATTTGGTGAAGAATCTTATCTGTTGGGAATTTTGCTCCAGACTGAGATAGTTGCCTTAATACTCGATAATATTCCTGTGCTAATCGCTTGCTATTCGCAGCTAACTTTCTTCTTTCTTTACGAGGTAGGCTTGCAATTAACGAGTGGTTTCCCTTTTCACTCATGAAGCGCCGATGATCCATCCCTGCTATTGGATGTATTTTTTCGAGCTCACTTAAGCGAGTTTTTTTATTCGACATTATGACCCAAAATTAAAAGCTTGGAAGGTAATAAAACCCCATAAAATTGGCTAAGAAATTAGCTACTTATTTAGCAACAGATTCTTCCCCGTCTATGTAACACGGGGGGTGCTATAAATACATGACCTAAATACTAGCTGATAAATCATAAATAGAATAGCCAGCAAATAAAGTAGAAACGTTTGCAGAGACCCAAAGCTAAGTTACTTGCTGAAGGTTCTGCTATAGCAAAAAGCTACTTAAATTGATTAGTGGATGAATTGTAGAGAAAGGTAAGACTGCTGCTTAAACAGGAAGTCATGGTGCGTTAGCATATGGCTAACAATAGGCAATGAAAAAAAGGGTTAGCCGTTAAGCTAACCCTTTTTCTTTTATGGTGCGCCCGAAGAGATTCGAACTCCTGACCGCTCGGTTCGTAGCCGAGTACTCTATCCAGCTGAGCTACGGGCGCGAAAGCGTGCATTATACTAGAAGTTTTAATTTTTACCAGTAAAAAAATAAAATATTTTAAACTGATAAAACTTGGCGGAGAGCGAGGGATTCGAACCCTCGATACAGATTTAAGCCCGTATGCTTCCTTAGCAGGGAAGTGCCTTCGACCACTCGGCCAGCTCTCCGTTTACTTCTTAACTACGCTTGTTACGAGGGCGTGATACTACGCTAAACGCTTCTAAAAATCAACGTTAACTTGTAATTATGCTGCTTCTAATTCAAAAGCTTTGTGTAGAACGCGTACAGCCAGCTCTAAATACTTCTCATCGACTACTACCGCAATCTTAATTTCAGAAGTAGAGATCATTTGAATGTTGATGCCTTCTTCTGCCAAGGTGCGGAACATCAGGCTTGCGATGCCTACGTGTGAGCGCATGCCAACGCCTACGATAGATACTTTAGCAATTTTGTCATCGCCATTAATTTCACGTGCACCGATGTGACCTTGCACTTTGTCGCGCAAGATACTGAGGGCTTTGTTCATTTCATTTTTATGCACAGTGAATGTGAAGTCGGTAGTGCCATCTGCGCCTGTGTTTTGGATGATCATGTCCACATCAACATTTGCTTCAGCCACTGGGCCTAGAATCTGGTAAGCAATACCAGGTTTGTCAGGCACCCCTAATACAGTGATTTTGGCTTCGTCGCGGTTAAAGGCAATGCCAGAAATAACGGGTTGTTCCATTGTATTTTCTTCCTCAAATGTGATTAGTGTGCCTTCGCCTTCTTCTTCAAAGCTGGATAGCACGCGTAATTTAACTTTATATTTGCCTGCAAATTCAACTGAGCGGATTTGCAGTACTTTGCTGCCTTGTGAGGCTAGCTCTAGCATTTCTTCAAACGTGATTTTTTCCAGGCGGCGCGCTTCAGGCACTACGCGTGGGTCAGTGGTGTAAACACCATCTACGTCGGTGTAGATTTGGCACTCATCCGCCTTTAATGCAGCAGCCAGCGCTACGCCTGTGGTATCAGAGCCGCCACGGCCGAGCGTGGTGATATTGCCATCAGCGTCTACGCCTTGGAAGCCCGCAACCACCACTACATAGCCGTCATCTAGGTCTTGTTTAATGTTGTGCTCATCAATGCTCAAGATACGTGCTTTGGTGTGAGCGTTGTCGGTCAGGATTTTGACTTGTGAGCCTGTGTAGCTTTTCGCCTTGATGCCAAGTTCCATCAATGCGAGTGCAGTCATGCCTATCGTTACTTGCTCGCCTGTGGCGACCATCACATCCAGTTCGCGTGGGTCCGGATCCGGCATGATTTCTTTAGCTAATGAAATCAGACGGTTGGTTTCACCTGACATGGCGGAAACAACGACGACAATTTGGTGGCCTAGCGCCTTGTAGCGGGCAACGCGCGCAGCAAGGCTTTTAATACGCTCAGGGTTAGCAACAGAGGTGCCGCCGTATTTTTGTACAATAAGTGCCATAAAAGTTCTTTTAACCTTATTAACTGTTTTAACTGTGTTTAATTTATTTAACTGTTCAAGTTTACCAACAGCAAGTGCTGTTAAGTGAAGCCTGTCGTACATTTTCTAGTATTGGGCTAGCTTGATGCTGCTAACTCAGATACTAGATATTTAATTTAGTTTGCTAGCCACCCAGTCATTTACGCTAGCTAGTGCTTGCGGTAGTTGGCTGGCGTCGCTGCCACCTGCCATTGCCATATCTGGCTTGCCGCCGCCTTTGCCGCCAACTTGGCCAGCAACAAAGTTAACTAGCTCACCAGCTTTAACCTTGCTGGTTAAGTCCGCAGTAACACCAGCAGCCAGGCTTACCTTGCCATCGCTTACGCTAGCTAGCACAATCGCTGCAGATTTTAACTTGTCTTTTAGCTTGTCCATCGTCTCACGCAGGGCGTTGGCATCTGCGCCGTCTAATGTGGCGGCCAATACCTTAACGCCTGCAATTTCAACGGCTTGTGTTGCTAAGTCATCGCCCTGTGAAGAGGCTAGTTTTGATTTTAAGCGCGCTAGCTCTTTTTCCAGTGATTTGGCATGGTCGCTAAGTTGCGCTACTTTAGAAGCTAACTCATTAACCGGTGCTTTTAAATCATTAGCTAACGCCGAAATCAATGTTTGTTGTGCGTTAATCAGCTTTAATGCGCCTTCGCCTGTGGTTGCCTCAACACGGCGCACACCAGCGGCAACGCCACTTTCAGACGTGATTTTGAATAGGCCAATGTCACCGGTACGGTTGACATGAGTGCCGCCACATAGTTCGCGGCTGCTACCGATATCCAGCACACGTACTTCATCGCCGTACTTTTCGCCAAACAACATCATGGCGCCAGTGTTCTGTGCTGACTCAATATCCATCACGCGCGCTTGGCATGCAGCATTGGCTAAAATTTCTGCATTGACGATTTGCTCAACTTTTGCAATCTCGTCATCGGTCATCGGTGCCGTATGTACAAAGTCAAAACGGGTTTTGTCTGTATCGACTAATGAGCCTTTTTGTTGCACATGCTCACCTAGCACTTCGCGCAATGCTTTGTGCATCAAGTGCGTGGCGGAGTGGTTGCGCATAGTGTTGGTACGCGCTTGCGTGTTTACGCGTGCGCTCACTTGCTCACCTACGCTCAATGTGCCGGTTTTTAGTACGCCGTGATGGCCAAATACGGTGGCCTGTATTTTTTGCGTATCTTCTGCTTCAAAAATACCGTTGGTGCCGCGCAGTTCACCGCAGTCGCCAATTTGACCGCCAGATTCTGCATAGAACGGGGTGTTGTCGAGTACCACTACACCGACTTCACCTTCAGTCAGTTTAGTTACGGCTACGCCATCTTTATATAAGGCGGTCACAGTGGCGCTGGTTTCCAGCTTGTCATAACCGTGGAAGTTGGTGGCGACACCGTCGTATTCCAAATTGGCAGTCATCTTGAACTTGCCTGCAGCACGTGCTTGCTCTTTTTGGCGAGCCATTGCTGCATTGAATGCATCGGTATCAACTGCTACATTGCGCTCACGGCAAATATCCGCGGTTAAATCCAGCGGGAAGCCGTAAGTATCGTGCAGTTTGAATGCAGTCTCACCATTGAACACATCTTTGGTGCTGGCAAGCTCAGATTCTAAAATCGCCATGCCGTTTTCAATGGTTTCAAAGAAGCGGTCTTCTTCTTGTTTTAGAATTTCAGTGATGCGTGCTTGGTTGCTTACCAACTCAGGGTAAGCGTCGCCCATTTCCGCCACTAAATCCGGTACGATTTTGTGGAAGAATGCACTGCGTACACCTAGTTTGTAGCCGTGGCGAATCGCGCGGCGGATAATACGGCGTAGCACATAACCGCGGCCTTCGTTACCTGCAATCACGCCGTCTGCGATTAAAAAACTGCAAGCACGGATATGGTCAGCCAGCACTTTAAGTGACGGGATACTCAAATCTGCCGTTTTGGTTTCGCGTGCTGCTGCTGCGATTAAAGTTTGGAATAAATCGATTTCGTAGTTAGCGTGCACGTGTTGCAGTACGGCTGATATACGCTCCAAGCCCATGCCGGTATCTACGGATGGTTTCGGTAGCGGGTGCATCACGCCGGCTTCATCGCGGTTAAATTGCATGAACACGTTGTTCCAGATTTCGATGTAACGGTCACCGTCTTCATCTGGGCTGCCTGGAGGGCCGCCAAAATGGTGTGCACCGTGGTCATAGAAAATTTCGGTACATGGACCACAAGGGCCAGTGTCGCCCATCATCCAGAAGTTATCTGATGCGTAACGTGCGCCTTTGTTGTCGCCGATGCGAATAATGCGTTCGGCGGGTACGCCAATGATGTTATTCCATATGGCATAGGCTTCGTCATCTTCAGCGTATACCGTGACGGTTAACTTGTCTTTAGGCAGTTTAAATACTTCTGTGAGCAATTCCCATGCGTATTTAATGGCATCTTCTTTAAAGTAGTCGCCAAAGCTAAAGTTGCCTAACATTTCAAAGAATGTATGGTGACGTGCGGTATAGCCTACGTTCTCAAGATCATTATGTTTGCCGCCAGCACGTACACATTTTTGGCTGGAAGTGGCGCGTGTATATGGGCGTTTATCAAAGCCTAAAAATACGTCCTTGAATTGGTTCATCCCTGCATTGGTGAACAGTAGGGTAGGGTCGCCGTGCGGTACTAGTGAGCTTGAGCTGACAATTTCGTGGCCTTTAGATGCAAAGAAATCAAGAAAGGCCTGACGGATTTCGTTGCTGCTAGGGGTGCTGCTAAGTTGTATGGTCATAAAGTTTAGTTTTAATTGCTGGTTTAATCGTTATCATTAACGGTTAGTATTTTTTTTATCAATTCAAAGCCAAAGCCACGGCTTTGTAAAAACCTCGCCTGCTTTGCCCACTCTTCGCGATTTTGTGGATAGGCCTTGAATTTCTTACGCCACACTTCTGTGGCGTTATCTAACTCTGTTGCTTTTAATGTTGCTACCGCATCCGTAATTAATTGGTCTGAAATACCTTTTTCACGTAACTCATGCGCTATCTTGGCTGTGCCAAACTTGGCTTTTCTCGCGTGAACAATTTGCTCAGTAAACCGCTGGTCAGAAAGCCAACCTCTTGCTTTAAAGTCATCCAGCAGTGCCGCAATGTCATCATTCTCATCTGCGTAAGCTTTTAATTTTTTGCCAAGCTCGGTATATGAGTACTCGCGCTTGGCTAAATAGTCTAAAGCGCGCTGCCGCAGTGACTTAGCGGCAAGCTCTTTAGTCATCCTCACCGCGCGGTGCAGCCATTCCTTCGTTTAGAGACTTGGCATTGGCACGGATTTTAGCTTCAAGCTCGGCTGCAATTTCCGGATGCTCGCGCAAGAACTCTTTTGCATTTTCTTTACCTTGGCCAATTTTCTCGCCGTTATAGCTATACCAAGCACCTGCTTTTTCAATCAGTTTGATATTGGCGCCGAGTTCGATGATTTCGCCAAATCGTGAGATGCCTTCGCCGTACATGATGTCGAACTCAGCTTGTTTGAACGGAGGCGCTACTTTGTTTTTAATCACTTTTACGCGTGTTTCTGAGCCAGTGATTTCATCACCTTTTTTGATTGCGCCAGTACGGCGAATATCTAAACGTACAGAAGCGTAGAATTTAAGCGCGTTACCACCGGTGGTGGTTTCTGGGTTACCGAACATCACGCCGATTTTCATACGGATCTGGTTGATGAAAATCACCAAAGTATTGGTACGTTTGATGTTGCCGGTTAGCTTACGTAACGCTTGGCTCATGAGGCGAGCTTGCAAGCCCATGTGTGAGTCGCCCATTTCGCCTTCAATCTCTGCACGTGGGGTTAGTGCTGCCACCGAGTCAACCACTACGATATCTACAGAACCTGAGCGTACCAACATGTCGGCAATTTCAAGTGCTTGTTCGCCGGTGTCTGGCTGTGAAATTAATAAATCAGGCACGTTTACGCCTAATTTAGCTGCGTATTGTGGGTCTAGTGCATGTTCTGCATCAATAAACGCCGCTACGCCACCTAGTTTTTGCATTTCTGCAATGACAGACAGTGTCAGTGTGGTTTTACCTGAAGATTCTGGACCGTAGATTTCGATGATACGGCCACGCGGTAAACCGCCGATGCCTAAAGCAATATCAAGACCTAGTGAACCAGTGGAAACGGCTTGAATATCTTCGCCGATATCACTGTCACCCATGCGCATGATAGACCCTTTGCCAAATTGTTTTTCAATTTGTGAAAGTGCGGCAGAGAGGGCTTTGGCTTTATTGTCATCCATTGGGTTTTTACCTTTATTTTGAAGTGCTTAAATTAGCTTTCAATTATTCCATATTTTACAGTTTAGCGTAAGTCTCATAGGCGTTTAAGCACGGGTATTTATGGCAACCATGCTGAAAATAATAATCTTGTGTTTGAAGTCAACGGGATTGGTTGCGATTCGTTAAGTACAAGCGTAGTTGTGTAATGTTAAGGAGAGCAACAATGAAAGTACTTCGTTCACTATTGGTGGTATTGGCGCTAGGCGCTGCCACTTTATCTAGTGCACAAGCGCGGGATTCTGTAAGTTTCGCACTTAATATTGGTGGCCCTGGCTATTATGCTTATCCAGCCGCGGTGCAGTATGTAGCTCCGCCAGTGGCTTATTATCCTGGCTATAGCGTTTATTACGATACAGCACCATATGCCTACCAATATTATTACCCTGCAACTGTGTATCGTGGCGGTTACGGTTTCTATGGAAACTATTACTCTGGGCGTCACCACCATCATGGAGATGGTCGCCACGGTGGTTATCGCAGATAGTCCTCTGTTAGGCGAGCCGAAATCAGCCCAGCCTAAAGTTAGCCTCGCTTAAAGTTGGGTAAGCTAAATTAGCCGCTCAATCAGGCTAGCTGTTCAGCAAGTGCCTTTAACAGAAAAGACGTAGCCTGTTGTCTGATTGCCGTACGATCGCCGGTGAATACTTGGGTGCATGTGGACATGGGTAGGTTTGTGCTTAGCCATGCGAAGCATACTGTGCCTACGGGTTTCTCTGCGCTACCGCCACTAGGGCCGGCAATGCCAGTGATGCTACCGGCTATCTGTGCGTGGCTATTTTTCAACGCGCCAATTGCCATTTCGGCTGCAGTCTGTTCGCTTACTGCGCCATAGGTTTCTAAGGTGGCGGCAGAGACGTTAAGCATTTCAATTTTAGCGGCATTGCTGTAAGTCACAAATCCACGATCAAACCAATCTGAGCTACCGGCTACGCTGGTAATGGCTTGTGCCGCCATGCCGCCGGTGCATGACTCTGCCAATGTGAGCATATAACCGCGTTGCTTGAGTGCTAGGCCGAGCGTGCTTGCTAAACTTGCGTGATGATCCATGCTAAAGCCTTTAGACTAAATATGGCGTAAATCGCTGCTAGCAGATCATCTAACATTACGCCTAAGCCGCCTTTCACTTTGGCATCGCATTGGCGGATGGGGAATGGTTTCCAGATATCAAATAGCCGGAATAGTAAGAATGCGGCTAACCACCATTGCCATTGGTAGCTGGTGAAAGTGAGCACTAACATTATGGCGACGATTTCATCCCAGACAATACTGCCATGGTCGGATACCCCTAGCGCTTTGCCAGTCTTATCGCAGAAGTAAATACCAGCCAAAAACAGCAGGCCAATGATGGCTAGTTGTGTGGTGAGTGTGTGGGCGTGGATGAGCCAGAATAGTGGTAGTCCCACGGCTGTACCAAAGGTGCCAGGGGCTTTTTTAGCCAATCCACTACCCGCGCCCAGCGCTAAAAAATGCGCTGGGTGTGAGAATAATAATTTACAGGTGGGATGCGTGTTAGCCAAAATGATCAAACCCTTTGCTGGAGAGGTCTACCGTTTGTTGATGGTGCTTAACCACCAAAGTGGATTGTGCGGTAGTTTCACCAATTAAGCTGAGAGATAACTGTAACTGCTGACTTAGTTGCTGAATGTGCTGACGCTGCGATTTAGGCGCAGTGAACAGCAGTTCATAATCGTCGCCCCCGGCCAGTATGCATTGCTGAATAGCGCGGTCATTTAAGTGGCTACGTAAATAATCGTCACAGTGGATATTTTCTAGTGCAAGCTCTGCACCTAGATTTGAGGCTTTTAGGATGTGACTGAGGTCTGCCGTTAAGCCATCGGAAATATCAATGCAGCTATTGGCGATACCGCGCAGTGCCAAGCCTAGTGCCACACGAGGTGTCGGCATCGTTAACGCGGTCAGGCAGTGTGTTGTGGTTGGTTCGGCAAGGGCAACTTTACCTTGCAGGTGGGCCAGACCAAGTGCGGCGCTGCCTATCGTCCCTGACACCCAAATATCATCGCCGGCTTTTGCGCCACTACGCTGAATGGCTAGACCCAATGGTACTTCACCCATGATTTGCACGCTAAGGGTGAGTGGGCCTCTGGTGGTGTCGCCGCCAATCAATTCTACGTTGAATGCATCTGCGCATGCAAAGAAGCCTTTGGAGAACTCAGCCAGCCAAGGCTCGTTTACTTCAGGTAAAGCAATTGCGAGGGTTGCCCATCTGGGGTTCGCACCCATCGCTGCCATGTCTGATACGTTCACGGCTAGGGATTTCCAGCCTATGCTATAGGGTGCAGCATCATGAAAGAAGTGAGTGCCTGCTACCAGCATGTCGGTCGAAATTGCTAATTGTTGCCCTGACCTCACACGCAGCAAGGCTGCATCATCGCCCACCCCTAAGTCAGCATGTTGGCTAGGGCGGGTAAAATATTTGGCAATTAAATTAAACTCAGACATGTGCTAATCAATTAGGCTGCAGGTGCAGATTTTGGTCTGAATGCTTTAACAATCGCTTCATTGGTTTCGATTCTCGGCATGGGGCTTTCTGGCGTGGCAAGCAGGTCTATACAGTATGGCACCGCAGCAAAAATGCCATGCACCAGCGTGTTTCCCGCTTCATCTTTTAGGCCTTCCAGAGTCTGCGCTATTGCTTTGGGTTGACCTGGTAAATTGATAATGAGGCATTGCTTACGTGTGACTGCAACTTGTCTGGATAGAATAGCAGTAGGAACAAAATTGAGGCTAATCTGGCGCATTTGCTCACCAAAGCCTGGCATTTCCCTATCGGCAACTGCTAGGGTCGCCTCTGGTGTTACATCCCGTAAAGATGGGCCAGTGCCGCCAGTGGTCAAGATCAGATGGCAGCCTTGAAAATCAACGAGATCAATCAGGGTAGATTCAATTTCGTCTTGTTCATCCGGAATCAAGCGCGCTTCCAGACTAAAGGGTGAGGTCAGGGTTTGCGTTAGCCATGCACGCAGGCTAGGAATGCCTTTGTCTTCATACTCACCGCTGCTTGCACGGTCGCTAATTGAAACTAATCCGATTTTAATGAATTCTTTGGTCATTTCTGAGTCACTAGTACTTAAGCAAGACTAAATCATACCATTACCGCGCGCAAAGGATATTTTATGCCAGCTATTCGCAGCAATAATTCATCTATCAGTTTAATAAAATACATGCTGTTTTCACTGGCAAGTATAGGGTTGGTGCTGTTCGCCCACCAGCTTTATGCGGCCGACCTCAACCCCTATGCACAGAATTATAAAAAACAGAGTGCCGGTGACTTGCACTCACTGCAAACAGTACCAGATACCAAGATGTTTGTTGGCAATCATAAAAATGAGGACAACATTACCATGCTGGAGGATGGTTATGATTTGATGGGTACCTCTGGTTTCTCTGGGCGAGAGGTTTCTTCCGGGTTAGCGTTGCAGCATGCAAAGTCGCTTAAGGCCGATATCGTGATGGTGTATCAGAAATATGAGTCAGCTCAAACGGCTAGCTCAAAGTTACAGTTAATCAAAGAAGCTGCAAAAAAAGGCGCAGAGATTGACCCGAATGATTTGGAAGAAGGGCCTACGCAATACCAGTATCATGCGAGCTATTGGGCAAAGTTGCCTATGCCTTTGTTTGGTGTGCACGTGATTAAGCTAAAACAAGAAAGTGCCAGTGAGGCTGCTCCAAAGGAGCTGCCTGGCTTGAAAGTGATTGCCGTGATTAAAGCATCGCCAGCGAATAATACCGGCTTACTGCGAGCAGACACGCTCTTGAAGTTAGGTGACGTGACATTGAATACAGCGGATGATTTATTTGCAGCGGTAAAGCGTTACGCCGGGCAAAAGGTCGCGGTAGAATTGCAGCGCGAAGATGCCGTTATGACGCAGATGGTACAGTTAAACGCGCGCAAATAGGCTGGTTTAGTTGGTTTGCTGCGTTGCCGCACGCTACCTTACTGCCAAGTGAATATGTGGGGGCGAAATTTTCGGAGATTTTAGCTGGCGCGGCGACTGGCTGATTAACAGCCAGTTTTCTTGCAGTTATTTTTGAATAAAAAAGATAAACTCTTCGGCAGTCTTTTGCTCTTGCACTAAGGTAAATGGATTGTTGGTAACCAAGGTGCGTATATTTTTAACCGTACTTTCTTGGCTGGTAATGACTTTCAAAACACTGCCTGGCGCTAGGGTGTCCAGTGCTTCTTTGGTACGAATGGTTGGAATTGGGCTATCTTCATGGCGTACATCAAGTACAGAATCGAAATTTATCGTCATTATTTTTGCGGCCTTAATTTGGGGCAAGCCGAGGCCGGTGTGTCAGCCTCGGATGCGATTGGTTTTAGTGCTGAAGACTGCCGGATATGGCGTTAATACAGGCACTGAGTGCAGAAGGTTTACTCTTCTTCTGGAAGGTCTGACTCTTCTGTAGCAGCAGAGGTTCCGCTGCTGGTGATTTCACGCAGTAGTTTAAAAATCTCTCTACTGCTTTTTGGCGGTTTGTTGGCTAAATGTTCTTTTTGCGCATTACGTATCAAAGTGCGCAGTTGCTGGCTATCCGTAGACGGATGTAGCGCTATGAACTCAGATAATGCATTGGGGTCGTTAATCATCCTGTCACGCCAGCGTTCAAGCCCGTGGAAATAGGCGTTTTCGGCAGTGTTCTTACCTTCCCAGCGCGATAATTGTTCAATAATTGGCGCGGTGTCAATTTCACGCATGAGACGACCCAAATATTGCCGATGGCGTCGAATGGCGCCATTGGCGGTAATTTTCTTGGTCTCAAGTACGGCTGTGAGTAAGTCTTCTGGCAGGTTAAGTTTGTTGAGCTTGTCTTTTGACAGCGCAGACAGTTTTACGCCAAGCGCTTGCTGAGCATCCGCTTCCGCTTTTAATTTGGTTTTACTCGTAGGTAAGTCTGCATCTAGATTTGCATCGTTACTTAATTCTGTATCTTTAGTTGTCTTTTTAGGTTTCATGCTGAGGTATTATATCAGTTATGCAGTTGCGTGATAAAAGTACATTTTTTTATAGTAGAAAGCGTTATGTCAGATTCTGGGTTTAGTTATACATTAGATGAAATTAAGCAGATGTCGGAAGACGTGCTGA
The DNA here is from genome assembly GCF_000023705.1 of Methylotenera mobilis JLW8. Taxonomy (NCBI): domain Bacteria; kingdom Pseudomonadati; phylum Pseudomonadota; class Betaproteobacteria; order Nitrosomonadales; family Methylophilaceae; genus Methylotenera; species Methylotenera mobilis. The sequence continues at coordinate 2,063,864 of NC_012968.1, read as the reverse complement.
AAGTGGCTAAAAGCCTGGGCGCTAGTCAGGCTGAGGCGGAGTTGAGCTTAAGTATCGGGCAAAATGTTTCCGTGCGCATGCAGGAAGTGGAGCACATTGAGTATAACCGTGATAAAGGTATGTCGGTCACGGTTTATTTTGGTAAGCAAAAAGGCCACGCTAGTACTTCCGATTTATCAGCACAGGCGCTGAAAGATACGGTGGCCGCTGCTTGTAATATCGCCAAATATACCGCTAAAGATGATTTTTGCGGGCTGGCAGACGCTGAATTGATGGCGAAGGCAATCCCAGATTTAGACCTGCATCATCCTTGGCAACTCACGGTTGATGAGGCTGCGTTGCTGGCTCAGCAATGTGAGGAAGCAGCACTGGCGGTAGATGCACGCATCATTAACTCAGAAGGCGCCAGCGTTTCAACTGGCACCGGATTTTTTGCGTATAGCAATAGCCATGGGTTTACCGGCGGCTACCCAAGTTCGCGTCATGGAATTAGCTGCTCAGTGATTGCAGAGTCAGATGATAGCATGCAGCGCGACTATTGGTATGCCACAGCACGCACAGCAGCAGATTTGCAATCCCCAGCGGAGATTGGCCGCATCGCAGGTGAGCGCACTGTGAAGCGCTTAAATTCCAGAAAAATCAAAACATGCCAAGTACCGGTACTGTTTGAAGCGTCGTTAGCCAGTGGCCTCATTTCTACGTTAATCAGCGCTATTTCTGGCGGTAATTTATACCGTAAGTCATCATTCTTGCTGGATAGTTTAGGTCAGCAAATTGCCTCGCCGCTGTTAAATATCTATGAAGACCCTTTTGTGAAAAAAGGACTAGCCAGCAGCCCATTTGATAATGAAGGTGTTGCCACCAACGCGCGCCAACTTGTTAAAGATGGCGTGTTGCAAGGCTATGTGCTTTCCAGCTACTCAGCTAGGAAGCTGGGGTTGAAAACCACAGGTAATGCTGGCGGTAACCATAATTTAATCGTGCAGTCTGGCGCATTGGATTTTGCTGGTTTGCTCAAAGAAATGGGCACCGGATTAGTGGTGACCGAGCTGCTCGGGCATGGTATGAATATGGTGACCGGTGATTATTCACGCGGTGCTGCAGGTTATTGGGTAGAAAATGGTGTGATTGTGCATCCGGTAGAGGAAATCACCATTGCGAGCAATATGGCTGATATGTTGAAAATGATAGTAGCCGTTGGCAATGATGTGCTAGTGCAAGGCTCTAAGCAAGTCGGCTCTATCCTGATTGAGCACATGACAGTGGCGTGCGAATAATCAGCTTTCGCGCTTCCACTTAGGGCTTTAGCCCCTTAGCGGAGCGGTGATGCCAAATACTGGTACAGCAGATATATTCCACGGACAAGAACTTTACGGTTTTAGGTTTGCGAGTAGTCTGCTTTGATATGTGTGCCTATATTTAGCCACGCTAATTCACTAAGCCCATCTAAGGCGAATAAAAGATTTAAGTTATTGCCATAAAAAAAAGCCCACTTGCGAGTGGGCTTTTTTATTTACTAGAGCTTGCTTGATAAAACTTACTTGGCGTCTTTGTTCTCTTTTTCATCTTCAAAGAACTCGTCTTTGATGAGTTCACTTGGAACCAAACCGTCTTGTACTAAGCTTGCACGGCGTTGCAGGTAAGCATCGCGCATGAAGGCGTAAGGGTCTAGTGATGCATCATCTACTAAATCTTTTGCATCCAGTAGCTCGGTGCGTTTGTCTATAAACTGCGCGGCACGTAGCTGATTATGCAAGCGAACTTGACCGATATTATGCGTGTAGGTGATCGGGTCGGTGGTCGATAGGTCCACAAACCAGCCTGTGGCATCGCGCACGCTAGATGGGCCGGCAATTGGCAGCACCAAGTATGCGCCCGGGCCTACGCCCCAGTAACCTAGTGTTTGACCGAAATCTTCTTTATGCACTGGAACTTTATCCATACCAGCAACGTCAATGAAGCCAGCGATGCCGAATGTACTGTTAATCACAAAGCGACCAGCTTCGCTGAATGCATTAGCAAATTTAAATTGCAACAAGTTGTTTAATACGTTGGTGAGCGTGCCTAGATTGCTGAAAAAGTTGTTTACACCAAGGCGAACTGGTGTTGGCGCAACATTTTTGTAGGCGGTAGCTACAGGTTTTAATACCGCTTTGTCGGCGACATCGTTAAATTTGTAAATGCCGCGATTGACGCTTTCCAGTGGGTCTTTATTAGCTTGAGACGCGCAGCCAGTCACCATCATAGCCAAGAGGCAAGAGGTGAATAAATAGGATATTTTTTTATACATTTTTATGTTTCTTATTTAAAGACTTGTCGAAAAGTAATGGGTCATTATACCAACTTATTAATAACTAACTATTGATAGCGATGCATGACTGCAATTAACGTTTGTAAAATAAACCATTTGTTACATTTATGCAACAAAAAATCGGGTGCTGTTTCTGCGTAAGTGTTCGTATGGTGGGTAGAGTATAGGCAGCATTGCTTAACTCAAACGCTGCACTCAAACCGTGTTCTTGTACAGACTAAGTACACGCTCACGTTGTGTGGCGTGGTCTACAATCGGTTTCGGGTAGTTCTGCCCAATCACAGTGTTGATGCTAGACTGACGCTGTGCCGACATCAGCCATGGTGCGTGGATTTCTTTGTCGTTGCACTGTGCCAGTTCGGCGACATATTTACGGATAAACTTGCCATGCCCATCAAAGCGCTCGCTTTGAGTGATGGGATTGAAAATTCTAAACCAAGGCTGTGCGTCGCAACCGGTAGAGGCCGCCCATTGCCAGCCGCCATTGTTGGCACTAAAGTCAAAATCAATTAGATTTTCTGCAAAGTAGCGCTCACCCCAGCGCCAGTCGATTAATAAATCTTTCACCAAGAAGCTTGCTGCGACCATGCGTAAGCGGTTGTGCATAAAGCCGGTAGTGTTGAGTTGGCGCATGGCGGCATCGACCAGCGGATAACCGGTTTTGCCCTCGCACCATGCGGTAAACAGTGTGGCTGAGTTAGGGAAGGCAATCGCTTCGAACTCGGTCTTGAATGCTTTGCCGGCTTCTAGCTGTGGATTGTGGTGCAATATCTGGAAGTAGAAATCACGCCAGATCAGTTCTGATAACCATGTCTCTGCACCAAAGCCACCTATCTGCATGGCAGTTCTTGCCAGTTGGCGGATGGAAATTGTGCCAAAGCGCAAATGTACGGATAGGTAAGACACGCCTTTGACCGCAGGAAAGTCGCGTGCTTCTTTGTAATGCTTGATGCGCTCGATAAAGTCGTCAAATAATGTGGCCGAGCCACTCATCCCTGTCGGTAGGCGTAAGCTGGATAAGTTGGTACGTTGAAACCCAAATGATTCCAAGCTGGCCAGGGGCTGCGGCTGGATTTTGGCAAGCTTGTTTAAATAGTGCTCAACGGGATAAGCCTTGAGGTAAAAGTCATTAACGGTTTTAAGCCATGCGTTTTTGTAAGGTGTGAACACGCTATATGGCTTGTGTGCCATGGTTAATACTTCATCTTTTTCAAAGATAGCTTGGTCTTTGTAATGATGGAAATCAATGTCATGCGCTTGCAACTGCTGAGCCACTTGAGCATCACGTGCAATGGCGCTAGGTTCGTAGTCGTGATTGGCAAACACTGCTTGTGCCTGCAATGTTTGCGCTAACTGCGGTACTTCATGCTGGGCGCTGCCATGCAGAACGATTAAGTCGCTGCCGCGTTGCTGTAGTGCGGTTTTGAGCTCCTGCACACTTTCCCAAATAAACTCTACGCGACGGTCAGCCTTGTCTGACAGCTGATTGAGGATGTCAGTATCAAATACAAACACACAATACACCTGCTGTGATGCCTTGAGCGCGTAATAGAGTGCTGCATGGTCGTAGTCGCGCAGATCACGACGAAACCAGACTAGTGAGGTGGAGTATTGCATGCGCTATCTGTTGTTAATGAGAGTGTGGTGATTTTACTCCAGTTAGTTGATTCGTTCTCATGAAAGCGAGTGCGTGTGGTTAACCCCCAGATTTACCTAGTTTTAGCCTTGCTTGGCGCCTATGGCCTGTTTTGTTCCTGGGCCAGATTCAACTTCTGGCTCCCATCATGTATTTTTGCGGTGGAACGGAGCTTGTTTCGTTGCTGGAGGGAGTTAGTAAGCCTAGGAGTAGTTGTAAGTCCAGCGATAATAGAATCAGTTCTTCATCGCCTAGTGCATCTACGCGCTCAAAGACTTCAGTGGCATATTGGCGGTCTTTAATCAGTTTGGCTGGGTTAACTGCACCTACTACTTTTCTAGCTGCTACAGAGAATTTTGACAATACAACTAAGCATTGATTATCCATAATGACTCCCAGAGAATTTTTCTAAAAAAGTGCTAATTAGCTAGAAATGCAATTTAATGGTGCATAGGTTAGTTAATTTTGGCACTTATCTTGTTGATGTCTCTAAGCTAAGCATTAAGCATGCCAGAAGAATAAGTACTACTCGCGGTGGTAAGGGTGGTTTTGAATCACGGTATGGGCGCGGTAGAGCTGCTCACACAGCAGTACGCGCACAAAAGCATGCGGCAGGGTAAGTTTAGATAAGCCCCACAGCCAATTGGCTTGCTGTTTAAGGCTGGTATGGATGCCATCGGCGCCACCGACTACAATACTGATATCTTTGCCCAGTGATTGCCAGAATTGCATTTTTTCGGCCAGTTGTAGGGTGGTGACTTCTTGTCCTCGCTCATCACAAACCACTAAAAAATCTCGGCCTGCTGCTTCCAGAATGCGCTTGGCTTCAGCTTCTTGTACGACGGTGCTATTTTTGCCGTCTGCACGTTTATCTGGTTTGATTTCAATGATTTCAACACTGAGCTCACGCGGCATGCGCTTGATATATTCAGCGCAGGCGGTTTCTACCCAGCCTGGCATTTTGTGACCGACAGAGATAATCCGGAGTTTCAAGTGGTTTTAGGGTGAGGTAATGAGGATAGTGTGATGCGGAAATTAACCCTGCTGCCTAGCGGCGCAGGGGAATCGTCGTCACTAAACTGGCGTAATGTGGCCGCGGCGTGCTTCTGCTTCGCCCCACAGTTGCTCAAGGTTGTAGTAGGCGCGTGTGGCCGGTACCATGATATGCACCACGATATCGTCTAGGTCTACTAACACCCATTCGCCTTCTTTTTCGCCTTCAGTACCGCGAATTGCAAAGCCTTTTTCTTTGATTTTTTCTCTTACGTTATCTGCGACGGCTTTCGCTTGGCGGCTAGAGTTGGCGGATGCTACGATCATGTAATTGGTCATGCTGGTGAGCTTACGCACATCCATCACGCTGATATCAAAACCTTTAATATCTTCAATTGCATCTACTACTGCGTTTTTCATGGCTTCTAAATCTAAATTGTTAGAAGCTACTTTCTGTGTGTCTTGTGTCATTTAAGCGGCCTGTGCTGGTATTGCATTACGTTGGGATTTTATGCGGTTTTCGTTATCCACATAAATAAGTTGCGGTGCGAAGTTCTCTAATTCGGCTTCATGATAGGTCGCGTAACTGGCGATAATAATGATGTCTTTCGGGTCTGCCTTGTGTGCGGCAGCACCGTTGACCGAAATAATGCCGGAATGGCGTTCAGCGCGAATCGCATAAGTAGAGAAACGCTCACCATTGGTGACGTTATAAATACTGATTTGCTCGTATTCGTGAATATTCGCTGCTTCGAGTAACTCTTCGTCTATTGCACAGCTACCTTCGTAGTGTAATTCCGAGTGCGTGACGTGTACGCGGTGCAACTTAGATTTAAGCATGGTTCTTTGCATGTGCTTAACCGTTTTTCAAAAGGGATTGCATTATAGTCTTTTCAATCACTTAGCGCAAAAATCAATATTATCAATCAATCTGGTATTGCCCAGCTTTGCAGCTATTAAGACAACCAGTTGCTTATCTTGGTTCGTTGCAGGCAGTAAGGTGTCGGCAGCGCGCACGGAGATATAGTCCACTAGCCAGCCTTTTTGCGTGAGTGTTTGCGCTGCAGACTGGGTTAAACCGGCAAAGTTGATATTACCTTGCTGAATCTGATTCACGATGCTGACTAAACACTGGTGCAGTTGCGCCGCCTCTGCTTTTTGGGCTGGAGTCAGGTAGCCGTTGCGTGAGCTCATGGCAAGGCCGCTGGTCTCACGCACGGTATCGCCGGCAATGATCTGTATCGGTAAGTTAAATTGCCGCACCAGCTCTTTAATCACAAATACTTGCTGAAAGTCTTTTTTGCCAAAGACGGCTACTTGCGGCATGACTAAATTAAATAGCTTCATCACCACGGTGGCTACGCCGGAGAAATGACCGGGGCGCGAGGCACCACATAGCTCTGTGGCAATGGGCGGCGCGGAGATGGTCATGCTTTGGTTTAGCTGCTGGCCATCAAAATCCGGGTACATTTCTGTGACGCTGGGGATAAACACGATATCGGCGCCAGCCTCTTCCAAACGTTTGCAATCAGCCTCTAACGTGCGTGGGTAGCTGGCAAAGTCTTCATTGGGGCCGAACTGTAAGGGATTGACAAAAATGCTGGCGACTACGCATTTTGCGTGTTGTTTAGCTAGGCTCACCAGTGCGATATGGCCGTCATGCAGGTTACCCATAGTGGGTACAAAAGCAATGCTATGTTGTGCTTTGAGGGTGTTTCTGAGTTGGTCAGCGGTGTAGATGCGTTGCATAGATGGGCGACTATCTGATTTAGTAACTATGGTGTTAGTAGCTATGTTCAGGGGCGGGAAAGCTTTTATCTTTCACGGCTTGAACATAGTTGCCCACCGCTTGTTGCACGCTGTTGGTATCAGCTAAGAAATTTTTCACAAATCTAGGCGCTTTAAACTCGCTGGCCGGCTTGCTGGCTGGTCCGTTGTATATGCCTAGCACATCGTGGATTACCAACACTTGCCCATCGCAATCTACACCGGCACCGATGCCGATAGTGAGGGCTTTAATGTTATCTGTAATCTGTTTGGCTAATGCTGCCGGCACCATTTCCAGTACCATCATGCTCACACCAGCGTTGCTCATGTCGATGGCATCTTGCATGATTTGGTGGGCGCTTTCTTCGGTTTTGCCTTGAATCTTATAGCCGCCAAGTTGGTTGACGGATTGCGGCGTAAATCCAAGGTGCGCACACACTGGAATGCCGCGCTCAATGAGGTAGCGTGCGGTTTCTACTCGTTCGCCGCCGCCTTCAAACTTCACCATGTGTGCCCCGGAGCGGATTAACCACTCTGCATTCTTGTAAGCAGCTTCGTTATCGTGTTCGTAACTGCCTACCGGCATATCCGCAATAATCAGTGTATCAGGTGCGCCGGCGGCTACGCTTTTGGTGTGGTAAGTCATGTGATGCATGCTTACATTGAGTGTATTTTCTGCACCTTGTAGCACCATACCCAGTGAGTCGCCCACAAGTAAGATATCTACGCCGGCATCTGCCATTAGCTTAGCGAAAGTGGCGTCATAGCATGTAAGCATGGCGATTTTTTCACCACTGGCTGCCATTTCATGTAGCTTAGGTAATGTCATGTACGTATACCCAAAGGTTATTCAAAGTTTGGATTAAAGAATTCGCGCTGGCCTTTAATCTGCATGATACGGTTGAGCAGCAAGTTAAGTGAGCTGTCGTTTTTAACAATGTTAAGCTTCTCGTTGTTGACGATCAACACTGGAGACGTATCGTAATTGTGGAAGAAGTCACTGTAGGCGTTGGACAAGCGCTCGATATATTCTCTAGGAATATCTTGTTCGTAGCTCACGCTGCGTTCTTCAATGCGCTCCATTAAAGAGTCGATGGGTGTTTGCAGGTAAATCACCAAGTCCGGCTTGGGCGCTTTTAGCTGTAGATGCTGGTAGATCTGATGATATAGCGCATATTCTTCATCATCTAAATTGAGTCTGGCAAAAATAGGGTCTTTTTCTAAAAAGAAATCGGCAACAATTGGCTTGGCAAACATGTCGCGCTGGCTTAACTCTTTGATTTGATTAGCACGCTGAAATAAAAAGAATAGCTGTGTCGGTAAACCGTAGCGTTGTGCATCTTGATAAAAGCGCGGCAAGAAAGGGTTGGCTTCTGCTTTTTCTGAGAGATAATCTACCGGAAATTTCTCCGCTAGCATTTTAGAGAGCGTGGTTTTGCCACAGCCAATCGGGCCTTCAACAACAATGTACGGAAATTTATTAAAAATGCTCATGTTTTAACTTACTGAGGGTAACTTTCTGCAGAGGGTAATTTTTTGATACCTAATAATAAATCTGGCGTCATATATGCAGCTATTTTGCCATGATTTGGGATAGAAATATCCGGTGCGATTTCAAATAATGGTAATAATACAAAGCCACGCAAATGCATGCGTGGGTGCGGTAAGGTCAGTTTGGACGTGTTCAGTGTGATATCTTCATATAACAGCAAATCACAGTCCAATACACGCGGCGCATTGATATAAGGGCGCTCGCGTCCTGCAATATTTTCAATGTTGAGAATCGCGTCTAGCAAGGCTTCAGGCGGGAGTGCGGTTTCCACCTCGGCCACCGCGTTAATAAAGTCTGGTGCTGTATCTATGCAGTCAATCGGTGCTGTTTGGTAAAGCGATGATTGCTTGAGCAAGCGCGTTTCTGGCAACTGTTTTAATGCTGCAAGTGCGCGCTCTACCTGCGCTTTGGGGTTCTCTAGGTTGCTCCCCAATGCAACAAATGCGCGCTTCATCATGATTCAGACGATGCGGTGCTGCTTGGTTTTTTGCGATTTCTTTTTCTACGTTTTTTCGGAGCGGTGTCTGCTTCCAGCATTGCTTGGCGTGTTTCGTTATCGGCTTCGGCAAATGTCGTCCACCATGTGCCTAGTTCGGCTGGTAACTCGCCTGACTCACAGCGCAACAGCAGGAAGTCGTAACCGGCACGGTAGCGCGGGTGAATCAGCAAACCAAATGGACGTTTACCTGAACGTTGTTCGAAACGCGGCTGTAGGCCCCAAATTTCTTTCATGGTGGCGGTATAGCGGTTATGAATCGCCAGCTTCTCGGCCTGTGAGGCAAGCACCTCAGTCATGGCCATATGTAGTGCGGGGATAGGCGGGTTGCCATCTTTTTTATAGACTTCCCACGCGGCTAATACTTCATGCCACAGTAAGGTGGCGAATAAGAAGCTAGGGTTGGCAGACTTGCCTGACAAAATGCGCTCATCCGTATTTTTGAGCGCAAGCATGACAAAACGCTCACCCATAGGCTGCTCTAACACTACATCCAACATAGGTAGCAAGCCGTGATGCAGGTGCTGCTCACGCAGTGCGCTTACGCTTTCAATGGCGTGGCCGGATAAAAATAGCTTGAGCATTTCATCAAATAGGCGGCTGGGCGGTACGTCTTGCAATAAATCCGCCATCTTTGCGATAGGCGCCATGGTGGCTGGGTCGATTTTCAACCCCAGTTTTGCGGATAACCGCACCACGCGTAGCATGCGCACAGGGTCTTCGGCATAGCGCGTTTCCGGTTTGCCTATCATGCGCAGTATGCCGGCCTGAATGTCTGCAAAGCCTTGATGAAAGTCTAGTACGATCTCGCTGGTTGGATCGTAATACAGGGCGTTGGCAGTAAAGTCACGGCGTGTGGCGTCTTCTTCCAAGCTGCCAAATACGTTGTCGCGAATAATACGGCCGCTTTCATTGGTGTGGGCGTCACCTTTTGCTTCATGGTGGCCGCGAAATGTGGAAACCTCGATAGTTTCATCACCAAATAACACATGTACTAACCTAAAGCGTCTGCCGATAATGCGCGAACGTCTAAATACGCGGTTAACTTCTTCCGGGGTGGCATCTGTGGCTACGTCAAAATCTTTGGGTTCTCGTTGCAACAGCAAGTCGCGCACTGCACCGCCTACGATGTAAGCTTCAAACCCGGCTTTTTGCAGGCCTTCAATGGTTTTAATGGCAGCGTTGCTTAACAGTCTGCGGTCAATTTGGTGCTTTTTTAGCGGGATGCTGGTAGCGCCATCCGAGTTGCTGTCCTTTCTTTTGGCAGACTTCTTTGTCCCTAGGACAGGGCGCGTGGCTTGGTGCGGTTTGGCATGTTCTGGCTTGGTTCGTGCGGATGCTTCGTGCTCGTTTTTAGCTAGTCTAGGCTTAAAGATTTTATTGAACAGTTTTCTTATCATGTCGAAATTATAGCTTAACCTAATATTCTTAACCTATATTGATTCTAAAATCAGAATGATGCCTGAGGCTGGCTTTGTTTAAAGCCCCGTAAGTATTTGACAGTATGTGGTCGTGTTTGTCAGTGTTCATGTTTGTTCGTTTTTCCACAATACGTCGCTCACGCCCGCCTCTTTATTCATAATGCGGCACATCACAAATAATAAATCAGAAAGACGGTTTAAATATTGCAGGGAGATTTCAGTTACTTTTTCATGATGGTGTAATTCAATTAATTTGCGCTCTGCGCGGCGGCATACGGTGCGGGCTAAATGGCAAAAAGCTGCGCTTTTGCTGCCGCCGGGCAAGATAAACTCTTTTAGTGGGCTTAGCTCACTATTCAAGGCATCTATGTGATGTTCTAGCTCATCCACGCACGCTGCCGTTAGCATCACATAACCTGGAATGCAAATTTCGCCGCCCAGATTAAATAAATCGTGCTGAATCTTGGTGAGTGTTACTTGCAAGCGTGGGGAGGCACCCTCTGCCAAGATTAAACCTATTACGGAATTGAGTTCATCCACATCGCCCATGGCCTCTACACGGACGCTGTCCTTACCGATGCGGCTGCCATCGCCCAAGCCAGTGGTGCCATTGTCGCCAGTACGTGTGTAAATTTTACTTAAGCGGTTACCCATAATTTATTCCTTTAACACATGCAATTGTGCGTTGATACCAGCCTGTGTTGCACGATGACGTTGAGCATGTAATCATCTCAACAGTTTATAATGCGTGCATTGTAACTGAATCAATTAACCATAGCTGCTTAGCCAACACTGTAACTTACACTGATCAAACATGACCGCACAATCCACCACGCATGATCTCCAGCAAAGGCCAATCGCTGTTTTTGATTCTGGCGTAGGCGGAATCTCAGTGTTGCAGCATATTCATACTTTACTGCCTAATGAGCAGTTGCTGTACGTGGCTGACAGCAAATATGCGCCTTACGGCAATAAAAGCCCAGCGGAAATTCAGGCGCGTTGCACAGAGATTACAGACTTTCTAATCGCTAATCATGCCAAAGCGATTGTAGTGGCGTGCAATACAGCGACAGCTGCCGCCATTGATATGATGCGTGAGAAATATACGCTGCCTATTATTGGTATGGAGCCGGCAGTAAAGCCGGCGGCAACTGCCTCTAGAAATGGCATTATTGGCGTGCTGGCAACCACTGGCACCTTAAAGAGTGCCCAATTTGCAGGCTTGCTCGAAAGTTATGGTCGTAATGTCAAAGTCGTCACTCAAGCGTGTGTCGGTTTGGTGGAGTGCGTGGAGCGCGGAGAGTTGCAAGCGGATGCTACTTTGCAGTTGGTTCAAAAATATTGCCAGCCATTACTGGATGAAGGTGCGGATACCATCGTGCTAGGCTGTACGCATTACCCCTTTGTGCGACCACTGATAGAACAGGTGGTGGGGGCGCAAGTAAGCCTGATTGATACTGGCGCTGCGGTAGCTAAACAGTTGCAAAAACGGCTGTCTGCGCTTGATTTACTCACCAACAATCAGCAACGGGGGCGCGTACAGTTTTGGACAAATAGTGCCGCAGAGAATGCAAAGCAGGTGGTGGAGAATTTGTGGAAGAAGCCAGCGCAGGTTGGTCTGCTATAGCTTAATGTTGTAGTTGGCTATTTGGTTTCCATGGCAGCTTGGGGTATGTGTTTCTTGCTGCAACGTTGTTTTCGATAACTATCCAGTAGAGCGCGAATCAGCCATCAGTGCGTGGATGCTTCAGCGATGGTGCAGATGGCGATTACGTCAACACTTAACGACCGCCACACGCTGTTATCTTAAGCAACTAGTGATGGTGGCCAACAACTTCGCCAGCTTTTAATTTGTATTTTGTGCCGCAGTAAGGACAGGCAACATGGCCTGTTTTTGCTACATCTAAAAAGACGCGTGGGTGAGATGACCATAATGCCACTTCAGGGGTAGGGCAATGTAACGGTAGGTCTTTGGCTGAAACTTCGATTTCTTTTATATCAGACATTAAAATTTCCTTATTTCACCATTCCCACTCGTGCGGGAATGGTGATGCTTATGTTTATACGCTAGTATTTACACCAAAGTATTTATACCAATGTTAACCAGTCTGCGTGTTTTGCAGATTTGCCAGTTACTACATCAAAGTATAATTTTTGCAATTGCTTAGTGATTGGGCCGGCGGTACCTGTACCGATCGCACGGTTATCCAACTCACGGATTGGGGTTACTTCAGCAGCTGTGCCAGTGAAGAACGCTTCGTCAGCGCCATACACTTCGTCGCGGGTGATGCGTTTTTCAATCACTGGAATACCTAATTCAGTGGCTAATTGCACGATAGTGTCGCGTGTGATGCCTTCCAAAGCGCTGGTCAGGTCTGGGGTGTATAACTTACCGTTACGCACGATAAAAATGTTTTCGCCTGAACCTTCAGCAACAAAACCGTCTACGTCTAGCAACAATGCTTCTTGATAGCCATCTTGTGCTGCTTCTTGGTGTGCCAAAATGCTGTTCATGTAGTTGCCGTTTGCTTTGGCTTTACACATGGTGATATTCACGTGATGACGTGAGAACGATGATGTTTTTACGCGAATACCATTATCTAACGCATCTTGACCCATGTAAGCACCCCATTTCCATGCGGCAACAATCACGTGTGTTGATAGTGTTTTAGCGGAGATACCCATGGCTTCTGCACCATAAAACGCCATTGGGCGCATGTAAGCAGATTCCAAGTTGTTATCGCGCACTGCTGCTTTTTGCGCTTCGATCAGCTCTTCTTTGCTGTAAGGCATTTTCATACCTAAGATATGCGCAGAGCGGAATAATCTGTCGGTATGCTCTTTCAAGCGGAAAATTGCAGTACCTTTGTCTGTTTTGTAGGCGCGTACACCTTCAAACACGCCCATGCCGTAGTGCAATGTGTGTGTTAAAACGTGAGTGGTGGCATCACGCCAGTTCACCATTTTACCGTCATACCAAATTACGCCGTCGCGGTCTGCCATACCGCCAGAAGTTGCTGCAGGGTTAGCCATGCTGAGTCCTTAAAATGCTTGAAGTTTTGCAAAAGTAATATTGTAAACGAGTGCGCACTTGGTTTGCAGTAATTTCTCTGATTTGTAGATAAATTTATCATGCAACATGTTGAATTTATTGTGCATGGTAGAATCTTTATCTATTAACGATGCTACTAAGGTGTGATTCGGTGAATAAATTCATGAGATTGGTATTGCTAGGGCTGTTGCTGCCATTGCTGGTGGCTTGTGGCCAGGCAAATAATGCACAAAAATTTAATAGCACAGATATTACCGGGGTGGATTTTGGTAATACGCTTAGCCTGACCGATCACACAGGTAAGCCACGCTCGTTAAGCGATTTTAAGGGTAAAGTCGTCGCCTTGTTTTTTGGCTATACGCATTGCCCTGATGTGTGCCCGACCACGCTGAATGATATGAAGCAAAGCATGAAGCTGCTAGGTGCACATGCAAATGAGATGCAAGTTCTGTTTGTCACTTTAGACCCTGAGCGTGATACGCAACCCTTACTGGCGCAGTTTGTGCCTGCTTTTGACCCTAGTTTTATCGGCCTGTATGGGACTAAGGAGCAAACGGCTACTGTGCTTAAAGATTTTAAGATTTTTGCGGCAAAAGTTGAAAATAAAGGGCGCAGCGGTTACACCATAGACCATAGCGCGGGCGTGTACGTGTTTGATAAAACTGGCAAGATTCGCCTATACGTGGATTATGGCACTAAGCCGGATATGATTGCAGCTGACATTCAAAAGCTGCTGTAACTCAAAAGCTACCTTACATTAAGTAGAGTTAACCAGCCAATTTGGCTAAATGACGTGTAGCTTGGGCGACCACGCCTTAAGTTCTTTTTCCGCCGCCTTGTAATCCGGAAAGATAGTGGCAACTGTCGCCCAGAATTTTGCCGAATGATTCATTTCTTTTAGATGCGCCAATTCATGGCATACCACGTAGTTGATAATGTGCGGCGGTGCTTGTAATAGGCGCCAATTAAGCCGGATTTCTTTTCTTGAGTTACAGCTGCCCCAGCGTGAACGGGCGTTAGATAAAAATAACTCGGGGGTAGGTACGCCCAATTTGGTAGCAAATAGAGCTAGGCGTCTGGAGAAGTCGGTCAACGCCTGTTTTTTATACCATTGCAGCACTTTCCTGGCTACTGCACTTGACTCATGATGGTTAGGCATGGCCAACTGCAGATAACCTGGCGTGTACTCCACTGCTCTGGAGCGTATATCCTGCTTGGTCACTAACGTGATGGGGTTGCCCAGTAATAACAACTGGTCGCCGTCTTGCCATTGCATAGGCGGTAGTTGGTTGGCGCTGCGAGTTTCTAACTTTTTCAGTATCCAATCCGCTTTTAGTACTATCAGGCTTTCCAGATAGGCTTGCCCGATGCGTAGAGGGGCATGTATGACTAAGCCTTCTTGCGTAATTTTCAGGCCAACGGTACGGCGCTGCCTACGCTCCAAAGTGTACTGAATTTGCTCACCAGAAGGGAGTTGGATGCTATGACTCATTAGTTTAGCGTTGCCATTTCAGATTCTATCCAATCCTCAACTTGGCTGTTTAATGCATCAGTCTTTACGTTCACGGTTGGTATTGGTTTGCCAATATGAATCTGAATTACACCAGGTTTTTTGATGAATGAGTTTTTAGCCCAAAACTTGCCTGCGTTATGAGCCACAGGCACGACTTGTGTTTCGGTATGGGTTGCCAGCCATGCGCCGCCAATGTGATATTTGCCACGTTCACCCGGTGCTTTGCGTGTACCTTCAGGGAAAATCACTACCCATAAGCCTTTAGCTAAGCGTGCTTTACCTTTTGCTACCAGCTTTTTCAGCGCCTCACGCCCTGCACTGCGGTCAATCGCAATTGGGGATGACATAGCCAAACCCCAGCCAAATATTGGAATCCACAATAACTCACGTTTAAGCACATAAACTTGCGTAGGGAAAATGGCCTGAAACGCTAAGGTTTCCCATGCGGATTGATGCTTTGCCAGAATGATGCTGGGTGTGGCTGGAATGTTCTCTAAGCCTTGAATCTCGTGGCGGATGTTGCAGGTAATGCGCAGCCACCAAATCATGCTGCGCGCCCAGCCGGAAATTAATACATTACGGGTCACTGGAGGCAGTGGCAGCGAGAGCAAGGCAACCAATGTGAAAATCGGCGCGGTAATCACCTGCCCGAGTAAAAATAAGGTAGAGCGTAACAGTAGCATGGCCAAATTGTTTTCTGAGATATGAGTTGTTTTCTGAAATCTGGATTGTTTCTGAAGTTCGAGTCGTATTCTGAGTTAGTTGTTTTCGGCAATGATGTATTGCGCGGCTTCACTTAAATCAGCAAACACGATGGTATTTTCCGGTAACTCGCCAGCGCCTAGCGTGGTTTCACCTTTGCCGGTGCGTACTAAAATAGGTTGGCAACCTGCGTTAGCAAACGCTTGTAAATCGCGCAGGGCATCACCCACACCGCATACCTGATTTAAATCTACAGAGAAACGCTTGCCAATCTCTTTAATCATGCCGGTTTTTGGTTTACGACAGTTGCAATTGTCGTCTGCTGAATGTGGGCAGTAAAACACGGCATCAATACGCCCGCCAACTAGTGCCAGCTCGCGGTGCATTTTGTCATGAATGCTGTTGAGGGTAGCCATATCAAACAAGCCACGGCTTACGCCCGATTGATTAGTGGCAACCACTACACGGAATCCTGATTGATTCAAGAGGGCGATGGCCTCAAGGCTGCCGGGAATGGCAATCCATTCATTAGGGTTTTTAATGAAGTTAGCGGAGTCTTGATTAATAACACCGTCGCGATCAAGGATGACAAGTTTCATATTTACACTCCGTCATTCCCGCGTAGGCGGGAATCTAGGTAATTCAAACATCTAGTATTGTTACAGTAAAATATCATGCCTGTACTTCACCTTTACTGGGTTCCCGGACTGTATTCCCACCTGAGTGGGAATGACGGTCGGAAGAGCAGATAATCGGAAAGGTATAGTAGTTAACCAGCCAGTTTTGATAAATCAGCGACACGGTTCATGGTTTGGTGCAGTGTTGCCAGCAAGCCCAGACGGTTTGCCTTCAGTGCTGCATCCTCTGCATTGACCATCACATTGTCGAAGAAGTCGTCCACCGGCGCCTTTAATGCAGCTAGCGCCTTCAGCGAGCTGGTGTAGTCCCCGTTTTCAAACTGTTTATCTGCTTCTGGTTTTACTGCGATTAGTGCATTATTCAGCGCAACTTCAGCAGCCTCTTGCAGTAAGCTTACATTCACTTGTGCTTGAATTTCGTCTTCTACTTTTTTCAGGATATTGCTGACGCGTTTGTTAGCCGCGGCTAAAGCAGGGGCCTCAGCAAGCTCAGCGAACGTGCGTACAGCAGCCAGACGCTGCGGGACTTCACTCAGTAGCGCTGGGTCAAGTGACAGCACTGCATCTACTTCTTGTGCAGTCGCGCCATTTTCACGCAAGTTAACGCTCAAGCGATCAAAGCAGAACTCTTTGATCGCCTGCACGGTAGCCGCAGTATTAGCTGCATCGTGCTCGAATGCTGCCAGTACATCATGTATCAGCTGTTCAAACGCCAATGGCAGTTTGCTTTCAATCAGCATGCGGATAATGCCCAGTGCTTGTCTGCGTAAGGCAAACGGGTCTTTATCACCGGTAGGTTTCTCGCCTATGCTGAATAAGCCCACTAGCGTTTCCAGCTTATCTGCCAATGCTACGGTAATGCCCACTTGGTTGCGCGGCAAGTCGTCGCCCGCAAAGCGTGGCTTGTAGTGATCTTCAATCGCAAATGCAACGTCGTTATCCAAGCCTTCGTGCTGTGCATAGTAACGGCCCATGATGCCTTGCAGCTCTGGGAACTCGCCTACCATATCGGTAATCAGGTCAGTTTTTGATAGTTGCGCAGCGAGGGCCGCTTTTGCTGCTAATTCAGCACCGCCCAATTGTTTACCAATGGCGTTGGCAATAGCCACTACACGTTGGCTACGCTGGCCTTGTGAGCCTAGCTTGTTGTGGTAAACCACTTTTTCTAGGCTGCTAGTGCGTGATTCCAGCGTTTTCTTGCGGTCTTGGTCGAAGAAAAATTTAGCATCGGCTAAGCGTGGGCGTACCACACGTTCGTTACCACCAATGACCGCCGATGGGTCGGCTGGGCAAATGTTAGACACGATTAAAAACTTATTGGTCAGTTTGTTGTTGCTGTCTAGCAATGGGAAGTACTTTTGATTCGCCTTCATGGTCAGAATCAAGCACTCTTGCGGCACTTCCAAAAACTCAGCTTCAAATTGACCTAATACTACATTTGGACGCTCCACCAAGGCGGTTACTTCGTCCAGTAAGGCGTCGTCGTCAATCGGTTTTAAGCCTTCTTTTGCGGCTGCGGCAGTAAGCTGGCGCACGATCTCAGCACGGCGTTCTGCAAAGCTGGCAATTACCGCGCCTTCTGTTTCTAGTTGCTCCGCATAGCTGTCAGCGTTTTTAATCACCACAGTCGCACTTTTCGCCTCAAAGCGGTGGCCTTGTGTTTGATTGCCTGCGCTTAAGCCTAGCGCGCTGGTCGCAACAATATCGCTACCATGCAGGGCGATCAAGCCATGCGCTGGGCGCACAAAGTTAACACTGCTCCAGCCATCAGCTAGCTGGTAAGTCATCACTTTAGGAATAGGCAGTTTTTGAATGGCTTCTTCAATGGCTTTTTGTAAACCATCCTTTAACACGGCACCTTTTTGCGTTACTTCTAAAAACAATGCTTCGTTTTTGCCATCCATTTGTTTGGTTAGCTGTGAAACTGCGCTTTCATCCAAGCCCATGCCATTTAAGCGCTTAATCAGGGCAGGGGTGGCGTTGCCGTTGGCATCCAAGCCTACGCTCACTGGCATCAGCTTTTGCGAGATTTGTTTATCTTTCGCTTGCGCTGCAATGGCGGTAATGTGTGCCGCTAAGCGGCGTGGTGTGGCAAAAGAAGTCACCACTGAATTGTCAGCAGATAAGCCTTGCAGCTTTAAGGTTTCAAATAATGTGCTGCTGAATGCATCGCCTAGTTTTTTCAGTGCTTTTGGCGGCAATTCTTCTACAAATAATTCTACAAGTAAGTTTTGTTGTGACATGATTTAAGCAACCTTCTTATCTTTTTCTTGTTTTTCTTTATCAAGCTTGGTTAGCACTTCATCGGCCCAGTCTTTTGGCGCCATCGGGAAGCCAAGTCTAGCGCGGCTATCCAAGTAGCTGGCGGCAACAGAGCGAGCTAAGTTGCGAATGCGGCCAATGTAGCCCGCGCGCTCGGTAACAGAAATTGCACCACGAGCATCAAGTAAGTTAAAGGTATGCGCGGCTTTCAGCACTTGCTCGTAAGCTGGTAGCGCCAATTGGTTATCCATCAAATGCTTGGCTTGTTTTTCATGCGCATTGAAAGCGGTAAACAAGAAGTCAGCGTCAGAGTGCTCAAAGTTGTAGGCACTTTGCTCTTGTTCGTTTTGCAGGTACACGTCGCCATAGCTTAAGGCTTTGCCATTGGCATCGACTGTCCAAGTCAGGTCGTACACATTCTCTACGCCTTGCAGGTACATGGCCAAGCGCTCTAGGCCGTAGGTGATTTCACCGGTAATCGGTTTGCAGTCTATGCCGCCTACCTGTTGGAAGTAAGTAAACTGTGTAACTTCCATACCGTTGAGCCAGACTTCCCAGCCTAAGCCCCATGCGCCTAGTGTTGGGTTTTCCCAGTCATCCTCTACAAAGCGGATGTCGTTTTGTTTGAGGTCAAAACCTAGCGCTTCCAGTGAGCCTAGGTACAGCTCCAAAATATCGGCGGGTGCGGGTTTTAATACTACCTGGAATTGGTAATAGTGCTGTAAACGGTTTGGGTTTTCGCCATAACGACCATCTTTTGGGCGGCGGCTTGGCTGCACGTAAGCAGCTTTCCATGGCTCTGGGCCTAATGAGCGTAAAAAGGTCGCAGTGTGCGAGGTGCCAGCGCCGACTTCCATGTCATAAGATTGCAGAAGCGCACAGCCTTTGTCGCTCCAGTATTTTTGTAGGGTGAGAATAATCTCTTGAAATGTTAAAGCCATGATGTGTTTGTTAAAATTGGCGAAAAGTGCAATTTTACTTGGTTTTGTAATCTTGCAATAGGTTTTATCTTGATGACATTCTGTTACGTCGCCATAAGTAGAGTAATAAGCCTAAGCATAGGCTCAGAAATAGCCAGTTTCCCCAATATACATAAGGGGTTGTGCCGGTGTAGCCCTGGGCATAGCCATCCAGTGATGTTTGTACAAAATGCGGTGCGTGTGCCGCTAGATAGCCTTTATGGTCAATAATCGCGGTGGCGCCAGTATTGGTGGCGCGTAGCATCATGCGTCCGGTTTCCAGTGCGCGTGCTTGAGAAAACTGTAAATGCTGGTCTGCCGCATATGATTCACCGTACCATGCATCGTTACTTACATTGACCAGTAACGAAGCCATTGGTAACTGGCGTATGATTTCTTCGCCGAATACATCTTCATAGCAAATGTTCACAGCCACTTTTGCGCCAGCCACGGTCATCGGCTGCTGATATTGGGCGCCGCGCGATAAGTCGCTCAACGGCATATTGAGCCAGTCGCGGTATATCCAGCCAAATGCCACTTTTAATGGAATAAACTCACCAAATGGTACTAGGTGAGATTTACGATAGGTCAGCGTTTGCGCGCTACCATAACTGAGTACGCTATTAAAATATTCGCCATTTTCTCGCTCAATCATGCCCACCAGGATGTCGCCTTGGTTTTTATGGGCGTGTGCAAGTATTCTTGTTTTTAATTCATCAGGAACCTCGCTAGCAATGACTGGCAACGCAGTTTCTGGCAGTACAATTAATTTAGCGCTGCTTTGTTCAGTCATGGCCAGATATTGCAGCATAGTGCGTTCAGCAAGCTCGGGTGCCCATTTCAGGTTTTGTTCAATATTGCCTTGCAAAAGGCTCACGCTAATCGGTTTGCCTATGGGCGTGGTCCACGCTATCTGTTTTAACCCATAGCCGGTTGCGGCGATTACTAGCATGGCGCTGAGCGCGCCACGCCGCCAAGCTGGTGTGGGTTTATGCGCTAACCACACGCCAATCACGCTGGCGATTAATACGGTAATCAAAGTAACACCATATACGCCGATAATTGGCATGTAGCCGGCCAATGGGCTGATAGGCACTTGGCTGTAGCCAATCGTCAGCCAAGGAAATCCGGTGAATATCCAGCTTCTTACCCAGTCTGCGAGTGCCCACAATACTGGAATCGCTATGATGGTAGCGCTGGGCTGTTGCCCCAGTTTTTTGCTTAAAGCACCGACCGCAGCCGGAAATAATGCCAAAAATGCGGCTAGCACCAAGGTGGAGAAAGCCGCCATAATGCCAGGCATGCCGCCATAGGTATGTAGGCTAATATAAATCCAATAAATACCTACACTAAATAAGCCTAGACCATAAGTGAAGCCACTAATGGCGGCAGATTTTGCTGAGTCACTTAGGGTAATGAAATAGATAACGCCAATCAGCGAGAGTATGCTGGCCGGATAAAAGTAGTAAGGCGCAAAGCCAAGCACACCAAAAGCACCTAGTGCGAAGAGTATGATGGTTTTGATTGCAGGGTTGGATTTAGAAAATAGCATGCTACGAATTGTAGCTTGTTAGTGCCTTAGATAACAAAAATTAACGTCTAAATTATGCTGCGAGGACTGGTTATGTTGACATGGTGGCTATATAAGTCATATATTTAATTACCAAGTAAGAAAATATTCGAAGTTAACTATACCCGCTACAGACGTTGTGCCTGTCTGTACAACTTTATGACTGGAGAAATGCATGAGTATCGCGTCCGAATTTAAACAATTTGCTTTAAAAGGCAATGTCATGGATTTAGCAGTAGGTGTCATCATTGGCGCTGCATTTGGGAAAATTGTCGATTCTTTAGTGGGCGATATTATTATGCCGCTGATTGGTAAAATTGTGGGTAATGTAGACTTTAGCAATATGTTTATTGCCTTAGCGGCCATTCCGGAAGGTAATGCAGGTACTTATGCTGCACTGAAGCAAGCGGGTGTACCCATGCTGGCCTATGGTAATTTTTTAACCATTGTGATTAATTTTGTTATCTTGGCGTTTGTGATTTTCATGCTGGTGAAGCAAATGAACCGCCTGAAAAAGGCTGAGCCAGCACCAGCGCCTGCACCAACAGCGGAAGATATCCTACTGTTACGTGAGATCCGTGACGCGTTGAAAAAATAGAGTTATTTAATATTGTAGTTCAAGATAAAAAAGCGCCTTAACGGCGCTTTTTTTATTTGGGAATGTTACCTAATAGGCACTTCATATTGCTGGCTGGCCTCGGGGCCCTCACTGCCATCATTTTTTAAGAAAGCAACCATCACCACTTTATCATCAATAAAATCCAGTTCGGTGGTTTCGTAGTAAGACCCATCAGCGGCGGTGTTAATAAAATGGTACAGCCAAATGGAAGCCACTACTTTACCGCTGCCTTTTACCTTCACATCGTCAGATTTTGCTGGTTCGCCAAATTGCGCAAGAATTTGGGCTTTACTAAACTGATTGATGGCTTTTACAAAGTCCTGTTCTACGGTTGGGATGGCAGCCGCAGTACTAGGGGCTTCATCTGCCGCTGCAGTTTGTACTAATAACGCCTGCGTAATAAATAGCCAAACAAATAATATGCGCTTCATAAAGAACTCCCGTTAAATTGGATTCCTGTTAGGAATAAAGTATCGAAATTCACCACAGCATAGAGCTATGAAGTGAATCTCGAGATTTAGTTCCCTACTTGATTCTCTAGCTTGGTTCTTTATCTATCTAATCTAAAGCGGAGTTTTAAGGCTGGGTAGTGTTACTCGCCGTCGTCGTCTACATCAGGCTCAGGTGTCACTGAGACTAAAATGCTGTGCAGGCGGCGACTGTCTGCACGTAGCACTTTGACGTGGATGCCGCTGAAACTGACTTCTTCATTGCGTTTGGGTAAATGGCCAAACTTGTTCACAATTAAGCCACCTATGGTGGAGAACTCTTCGTCACTAAGGCTAGTGCCGATGATGTCATTAAAGTCTGCAATCTCTGTGAGTGCTTTTACCCGGAATTGACCTTCTGCGTTCTGAATGATGTTGTCTTCATCTTCGTCGTAGTCGTACTCATCTTCGATATCGCCTACAATTTGCTCCAATACGTCTTCAATCGTGACTAGGCCGGCCACGCCACCATATTCATCCACCACAATGGCAATATGGTTGCGGTTGCTGCGGAACTCTTGTAACAATACGTTGAGGCGTTTGGCTTCCGGAATGAACACGGCAGGGCGCAGCATGTCGCGCACTTCAAAGTCTTCACCTGCGTAGTAGCGCAATAAGTCTTTGGCCAGCAAAATGCCGATCACATCGTTTTTGTTGCCTTCAATCACAGGAAAGCGCGAGTGCGCGGTTTCAATCACATTAGGAATAAATACTTCAGGTGGGTCAGTGATGTCGATGACATCTATTTGTGAGCGCGGAATCATGATGTCGCGCACTTGCATTTCACTGACTTGCAGCACGCCTTCGATCATGGCGAGTGAGTCTGCATCCATTAAGCTGTTTTCATATGCAGCGTGCAGCAGTTCGACCAGCTGTTCGCGGTCTTCTGGCTCCCGCAATAAGAAATTACTTAAACGTTCTAACAAGCTAGGCTTGTTACTTAATTTATGGATGCTTGATTTATAGTTACTTGGTTTTTCCGACTCGGTTGCCATTAGTTGGCGTCCTATGTAATGAGATAAGGCGAAGCATACCCTAATTTTGTGACAATTGCAGTTTCTAAGCCTTCCATCAGCTCTGCCTGTGCCTCGATTTCATGGTCGTAACCGTGCAAATGCAAGATGCCATGCACGGTTAAATGCGCATAATGCGCTTCCAGGCTTTTGTGCTGCGCTTCCGCTTCGGCAGCCACTACCGGTGCGCAAATGATGATATCGCCCATCAGGTAGGGCTCTTCTGTAAGAGGGAAGGTCAGCACATTAGTTGCATAATCTTTGCCGCGATAGGTGTTATTGAGTGACTGACCTTCTGCGGCATCCACTATGCGGATGGTGACTTCAGTATCTACCCGCAGCGCAGCCTTGGCCCATTTGCGAAACAGGCTGGCACTGGGGATATTGTCAGCATCGCTGGCGTATTGAATGGTGGCGGCTAATTTAGGCATAGGTCGTCTTAATCGGTTTTAGATTGCAAGTCTGTACCATCGGTGTACGGAAACTTCACGTGACCATAGCGCACCACCAAAATAGCTAGTGCAATCAATAGGATGGAGCCGGAAAGTGCAAACATGGTCATGGCATCCAGCTCTTTGATATCTAGCACCAGGAATCGCGCCAGGGCGATAATGCCGATATATAGCGGATACCTGACAGGTAGCTTACCCGCGGTGAGATAGTGGCTCAGCATTGACATCACTTCTAGGTATAAGAACAGTAGCAAGAGGTCGCCAACGTGTACGGTGCGTTCATCCCAAATGTTTAAAATTGCTTGCAGTACGCCAAAAATGGTGGCGATACCAATCACGATCAGCACTACCTGTTCAACAATACTTAAACCTTTTTGCAGAATCTTGCTGTATTTATTCGGTGTCATTTTTTATCTCAAAATATGCTTGGAGTATGCCAAATTGTTTTGATTATACTTGGTTGTTTTGATTATACCTCGCGCTAAGCTGGTGCGGTATATCAAGGCACCAGCCTGGTGGCGGTTAATTTTTTTGCTGTAATTCGTACTCTTCATAAGCATTGACGATTTTTTGTACTAGCGGGTGGCGTACCACATCACCAGATAAAAAGTGAGTCATGGCGATGCCTTTAATATCTTTTAATACTTTTTGCGCTTCGACCAAACCACTTTTTTGATGGCGCTGTAAATCGATTTGCGTTACGTCACCAGTAATCACCGCTTTGGTGCCAAAGCCAATACGGGTTAAGAACATTTTCATCTGTTCCGGTGTGGTATTTTGCGCCTCATCCAAGATGATAAAGCTTTGGTTCAGGGTGCGTCCGCGCATGTAGGCCAGCGGTGCCACCTCAATCGCACCGCGCTCGAACATTTTGTTCACAGTGTCGTAACCTGCCAAGTCATACAGTGCGTCGTACAAGGGGCGTAGGTAAGGGTCCACTTTCTGGTTTAAGTCGCCAGGTAAAAAACCTAGACGCTCACCGGCCTCGACCGCCGGGCGCACCAGCACGATGCGCTTAACGCGGTCACGTGTCATGGCATCTACGGCACAGGCTACGGCTAGGTAAGTTTTACCGGTGCCAGCTGGGCCGATGCCAAAGGTAATGTCATGATCCTGTATCTGCTGCAAATAGGCTACTTGGCGCGGGGTGCGGCCATGTAAATCACCGCGGCGCGTCATCAGCACCGGCATGGCGGTAGAAACCACATCTTCCGGTTTGAGCTTGTCTATTTCGACCAAGCCTAATTGCACGTCTTCCAGCTCGATAGGTTTTTTCGCGCGGCTGTAAAAGTTCTCTATCAGTTGTGCAGCTAGGCGTGTGTTGTCTAGCTTGCCGCTGATGTTAAACGTACTACCACGGCGGTTAATGTTTACCTCAAGTGCGGTTTCAATTTGCTTGATGTTCTCGTCTAGCGGCCCGCATAGGTGGGCGAGGCGAACATTGTCTTCTGGGGCTAAGGTAATTTCCATGGTTATACGATCTCGCCAATTAAGCGTCTTGGGTTAGAAACGTCGGTAATTTTCACATTCACAAACTGATGCACCAAGCTTGCGTCACCTGCGATATCAACTACGCGGTTATTGTCAGTTTTACCTGCCAGCAAACTAGCGTCCTTCCATGATGCGCCTTCAATCAATACGCGCTGCGTGGTACCAAGCATGGCTTCAGATATCGCTTTGGCTTGTGCTTCGTTAATCGTTTGTAGCTTATCCAAACGCGCCAGTTTAACTTCTTGTGAGGTGTCGTCTTTTAAAAATGCAGCCGGTGTGCCGGGGCGTGGGCTATACAAAAAGCTGAAGCTGGCATCAAAGCCTACGTCTTGCATCAGTTTTACCGTGGCTTCAAAATCCGCATCGCTTTCACCCGGAAAGCCAACAATAAAGTCTGAAGTAAATGTTAAGTTAGGGTTTGCTGCTTTGAGTTTACGAATAATCGATTTGAATTGCAATGCGGTGTAATTGCGTTTCATTGCCATCAAAATGCGGTCACTACCGGCCTGCACCGGTAAGTGCAATTGTGCAGCCAGCTTGGGCACAGTGGCAAAGCAGCTAATTAGGCGTTCGTTCATTTCATTGGGGTGGCTAGTCGTAAAGCGGATGCGCTCAATTTGTGGAATCTCCGCAATCGTTTCAATCAGCATGGCTAAATCAGACTCCACGCCATCATACTCGGTACGGTAGGCATTTACGTTTTGGCCTAGCAGTGTAATTTCTTTCACGCCTTGCTCAGCCAGTTGCACCGCTTCGGTAAGGATGTCGGCAAACGGGCGAGAGACCTCTTCGCCGCGTGTGTAGGGTACTACACAAAAGCTGCAATACTTACTGCAACCTTCCATGATGCTTAGAAACGCACTCACGCCTTCGACGCGAGGTGGCGGTAAATGGTCAAATTTTTCAATTTCTGGAAAGCTCACATCCACTTGTGAGGTTCCGCTGTCTTGTTTACTTTTAATCATTTCCGGCAGGCGGTGCAAGGTTTGCGGCCCAAACACGACATCCACATAAGGTGCGCGCTTGATGATGTTGTCGCCTTCTTGTGATGCCACACAGCCACCTACGCCTATCACTAGGTTAGGATTTTTCTCTTTGAGCGGGATAAAGCGTCCTAAATGGCTAAATACTTTATCCTCTGCCTTTTCGCGCACAGAGCAGGTGTTGAGCAGAATCACATCCGCATCATCCGGGCTCTGTGTTTCTACCATGCCGTCAGATGCAGACAGCATATCAGCCATCCGTGATGAATCGTATTCGTTCATCTGGCAGCCAAAGGTCTTAATAAAAACTTTTTTAGGTGTATTCAAGGTGTTATAGCCAAAACGCAAAATAGGATTTTAACGTATTTGCTCACTTGCCTCACGCAAAGTTGTTCACTACAAGGTAAAATGATTAACTTAATGTATAGATAGTCATTCAAAACATGCAAGCACTCCCTATTTTTTTCAATATCACCAATCGATTATGTGTGGTGATTGGCGGTGGCGATGTAGCCACACGTAAAGTTGCCATGCTGTTAAAGGCCAATGCAGCGGTGACTTTGATTGCGCCAGAAATTTGTCATGAGCTGCAAGCGTTGGCTGACGCCAATAAAATTAAATGCATTCAGGCCGCCTACGGCAAGCAGCAGCTTGAAGGCGCCTGTTTGGTGATTGCTGCAACCGATGACGAATCTGTAAATAAAGCGGTTTCCATCGATGCTAAAGCCTTGAGTATCCCAGTTAACGTGGTGGATGCACCAGATTTATGTACTTTTACTATGGGCTCTATTATTGAGCGTAGTCCAGTAGTGATTGCGATTTCCAGCGAAGGTAATGCGCCAGTGTTGGCACGTTATATCCGCACCAAAATTGAAACTATGCTACCTGCTGGTTATGGCAGAATTGCTGGGTTGGCCGGTGAGTTCCGCGATAAAGTGAAGGCGAAATTCAGCACCACACAAGCGCGTCGCCGCTTCTGGGAAGACGTATTACAGGGGCCGTTAGTGGAGCGCGTGTTGTCAGGGCAGGAGCAGTCAGCCCGTGCTTTGCTGCAAGAGTTAATTGACCAAGATGATGGCGCTGTTAATAAAGGTGAAGTGTTTTTAGTCGGTGGCGGACCCGGCGACCCAGACCTGCTCACGTTTCGCGCATTGCGTTTGATGCAGCAGTGCGACGTCTGTGTTTACGATAAATTGGTCAGCCCCGAGGTGATGGAATTGGTGCGCCGCGATGCTGAGCTGATTTATGTAGGTAAGTCACGTGATCAGCACACACTGCCACAAGAAGAAATTAATGTGTTGCTTGCCAAGCTTGCACTACAAGGCAAGCGCGTATTACGCCTAAAGGGCGGTGACCCATTTATTTTTGGCCGTGGTGGTGAGGAAATCGAAACCTTGATGGAATATGGTATTCCATTCCAGGTGGTGCCAGGGATTACCGCTGCCAACGGCGTATCTAGTTACGCTGGCATCCCGCTCACGCATCGTGATTACTCTCAGGCTTGCTTGTTCATTACCGGACATTTAAAAGATGGCAGTTTGGATTTAGATTGGGAAGCCATGGCGCGTCCAAGACAAACGGTCGTGATTTACATGGGCTTGGTTGGTTTACCACAAATTTGTGAGCAGTTGATTAAGCACGGTGTTTCACCGGATATGCCAGTGGCGGTAGTGCAGCAAGGAACTACCCAGCGTCAAAAAGTCGTAACCGCAACCTTGGCAGACTTGTCGGAGAAGGTGACTGAAGCTGGCCTGAGAGCGCCTTGCCTTACTATCATCGGTGAAGTGGTAAATCTGCGCGAGAAGTTAGCTTGGTTTGAGCCGGGCGCTTAATGCTTTAGCGCGACCTATCCCGCTCGGAATGGGCCGGTTCTGAATAATTCGTCTCGGAACTGGTTAGTTCTTGATTGGGATAGTCAGCCTAGCCTCTAGGCCACCTTCGGGGCGGTTGATTAGCTCAAGTTTGCCGTGATGTAGCTTGGCAATGCGGTCAGCAATCGCTAGGCCTAAGCCGCTGCCGCCTGCGTTACTGCGTGCGGTATCCAGCCGTTCAAACGGGCGTAATAATTTCTGTAGATGCGTCTCGGGGATGCCCGGGCCGTTGTCAAAAATGCTAATCACGATGCTATCAGCCTGTATCTGGCTGCTCACACGTACTTGTCCGCCGCCATAGTTGTAGGCATTACCCACGAGGTTGTCTAGCAAGCGCTGCATGGCCAATGGTTTAATCGGCACTTTGTAAGTGGGTGCTAGCTGTATCACTAGTTCACGCCCGGCGCGCTGTTGTCTGTCATACAGTGCTTGCAGCAAGGTGTTAATGTCCACCATCAGCGTAGGTTCACCTTCTGTGCCGCGTACAAAATCTAAGAACTGATGGATGATGTTATCCATGTCAGCAATGTCTTGCACCATGCCAGACTTTAGATAGCCACACTCTTGCTCGGGTAGCATCTCTACTGCAAGGCGCAGGCGTGCTAGAGGCGTACGAATATCGTGAGAAACACCTGCCAGAATTAAGGTTCTTTCTGCATCGAGTTCTGCCAATGATTCTGCCATTTTGTTAAACGTGGTGCTCACTTCACGCAGTTCGGTCACGCTGTCTTCGGGCAGGCGTTCCGGCTGTTCACCTTTACGTAGTTTGTCGGCAGCACTCACTAGTAGATTCAGCGGCTTGTTAATGCGCGCGGCAAGCAAATAGCCACCGGCCAGCGACAAGCTCAAGACCAGGGCAACCCAGCCCAGCCATTGCCAGGGAAACGGGCGCTCCACGTGTACATTCGGAATCACCACCCAAAAGTCATCCTGATCAATGCCAAAGCTTACCCATAAACCGCTGATGCCATAGTGTTTGGTGGTAATAATGGTTTGCTCACCCAGGCGTTCACGAATCTTGTCTGCTACTAAGTGGATGAATGGGTCGTCTGGGAGAGGGGCAATCTCTTCCATAAAGTCAGCATAATAAATCCGCACGCCTTCTTTACCGGTTAATTCCGAGAGTAAGGCTAGGCGCAGGTTTTCTTGCGAGGCAATCAGCGATGCGCGCGTGTAGTTCACCACCGTAACTGCTTGCAGCGCAGTCGCCTGCGCGCGCGGTTCACGCTCAAAATATTCAAATATTTTTAAAGACGCAAACTGACCAATCGCCAATAAAACAGCGATAAGTAACATGATTCTTGATAGTAACTTTTTGGGTAACAGGCGCAATGTGGTGGCTTATGTAATCAAGTGTTGGTGTAATTTGAGGGTTTAGTTTAGGCAGTTGCTGCGGTGCAACCGCCTGTTTTACTCTGGATTGTTTATTTTTTTGCTTGGTTATCCGGGGTTTAGTTATCGGCTTCGCCATCCGGGATAAATACGTAACCAAAGCCCCACATGGTTTGTAAATAGCGCGGGTGGGCTGGGTCTGGCTCAATCAGTTTGCGTAGACGTGAAACCTGCACATCAATACTGCGATCGTAAACATCCAGTTCACGCCCACGCGCCAATTGCATCAGTCTGTCGCGTGACAGCGGCTGGCGCGGGTGATCCACAAACACTTTGAGTAATGCAAACTCTCCGCTGGTGATGGCAATCGCTGTACCTTGGCGGCTAAGTGAACGCGTGGATGCGTTGAATACAAAGTCACCAATCGTGATGTTTTCTGCCGCATTGGCAGGTGCGCTCGGCACTAAGCGCTCATGCCTGCGTAACACTGCATTAATGCGCGCTAATAACTCTCTAGGGTTAAATGGTTTGGGTAAGTAGTCATCAGCGCCCATTTCCAAGCCAATAATGCGGTCAACCTCATCACCGCGTGCAGTGAGCATGACAATTGGCATCATGGTCGCGTTGCCGCGCATTCTTCGGCAAATAGACAAGCCATCTTCACCGGGTAACATTAAATCCAGCACTAATAAATCAATCGTATCGCTGCCGAGTATGCTATCCATTTCTTTGGCATCATTGGCGGTTTTGACGGTGAATCCTTGTTCGGTGAGGTAGCGTTGCAATAGCTCACGTAAACGTACATCATCATCTACGACTAAGATTTTTTTATTTTGATCGGCCATCATTATGTTTAAACCTTAATTGTTAATAGAATGGAACAGAGTATTAGTAAAAATAATATTATTTTCAATCACTACATTTCAATAACTGCAAAGTGTATGCTAAATTTATATTTATATTAAATTTTATGCGCTTAAACTTGTAATTTTATCTATAGTCTCATGATTTATGTCGAAAAAATTTACAATTCCTTACAATTTCACCGTTTAGTGAAACATTCAATTAACAAACGTGCTTCATGATAATGCAACTTCAATCGTAATGCTCAACATTGGAATATTGATCTTTTGGATTTGATTTTGCTAAACAATATGTCATTGACCAAGTACGCGTGCCTAGTTTTATGCATGAGCTTAAGTCTTACTTTAAGTGCTAACCCTGGGAGTAGAACTAATCTTTCTGCCGCAGCTGAAAAGCCTAGACGTGCGACAGACAACGAGCGTGCCGCTGACGATGATGGTTACCAAAAGACCTTAAATCTGAATTTTAGCCCTGAGCGTAGGGAAATGTTGCGTAAAGCGCTTGAAGACTACGCCCGCTCTATTGATCCTAGTCATGACCAAATTGAAGAACGCAGACGCGCCATGCAAGAAAGCATAGAGGCTCGTTTTTTTGAAGCGGATTCAAATAATGACAGCACGATCGACAGGCAAGAAGCAACAGAAAAACTCCCGCAAATTGCTAGGCACTTCAATAGCGTAGACACCAACCAAGATGGCGTGATTTCTTTAAATGAGCTAGTAGAGGCGCAAGCCAGAATCTTAGAGCGTCGCAGGGCTGCAGAAGCGGCGATACAATTAGAGAAACAAAGAAAAGCCATTGAGGCCGAAGCGTTAGAAGAAGCGAAAGCCAAAAACAAGCAAGCAACCAATTCCTCCAAAAAAAAAGCACTATAGAACTGTACTAGCTGCCGAAGCTGGTGGCTCAGCTATTCTTCTCGTATCGTAGACATTCCCTGTTGGCTTCATCGACATGAAGCCAAACGCTGCATGTTGCCTTGTCTTAACAATAATCTTTAACGTTAACGGTATTATCTTTGCCTATGCAATGATGCATAATAAGTGATCAATTATGAATGGTGCCGGTGTATGGCGTTAAGGTTGGAAGTTGGCGAAAGCGTTGCCCAAGTGCCTGCCGAAGTTTGGGATGCCTTGACGGATGGTATGCCGTTACTCGGACATGCCTTTTTGAGCGCGCTGGAAACTTCGAAATCTGTAGGCGGCGATAGCGGCTGGCAGCCTGTTCCACTATTGCTGTATGACAATGCGCAACTAATTGGTGCCGTGCCGCTCTACGTGAAGTATCACTCATACGGTGAATACGTGTTCGATTGGGCATGGGCTGAGGCCTATGAGCGTAATGGCTTAAATTACTACCCTAAGCTTGTTGCTGCGATTCCATTTACGCCTATTACCGGTGTGCGCCTGCTGACGAGTGACCCCGAAGCTAAGCTGTTGCTTATCAATGGAATACAGCAGGTTCTACAGAAAAATAATATGTCCTCGGCGCATGTGCTGTTTCCCGATGACAGCTCTACGATGGCATTTAAACAAGCTGGCTGGATGCAAAGGCACGGCGTGCAGTTCCGCTGGCACAATCTAGGGTATGCTGATTTTGATGATTTCTTAGGTCAACTAAGCCATGATAAACGCAAGAAAATTCGGCAGGAGCGCAAGAAAATCGCGGCCTCTGGTGTGGAATGCAAGCCCATTAAAGGGGCTGAAATTACTGCAGAGCAGTGGGATTTTTTCTACCAATGTTACGAAAATACTTACCTTGAACATAGATCTACGCCATATTTAACGCGTGACTTTTTCAAGATTATTGGTAGCAGTATGTCGCAGCATATCTTGTTAATCATTGCTTACCTGGATAATCAGCCAATTGCTGCCGCATTAAATATTTACGATATAAACACGCTGTACGGTCGCTATTGGGGCGCACTATGCTATGTTCCCAATTTGCACTTTGAGCTTTGTTATTACCAAGCGCAAGAGTTTTGCATTGCAGAAGGTATTGTATATTTTGAAGGTGGTGCGCAAGGTGAGCATAAGCTTGCACGCGGCTTCACGGCGAGGCCGACTTGCTCATTCCACTCAATTGCTCACTCTGGTTTTGCCGCAGCCATACAAGATTTTGTCACGCAAGAGTCGGCGGGTCTTGCGGTTTATACCAATGAGCTAGATGAGCGTGCACCATTTAAATCTAATAGTTGATCACGGAGCTGAATAAGCAAATACATGTATTATTCACTTCACAAAAAATAACGAGTAGAAAATGATTTCAGCATCAATAAAACTATCAAATACCTTTAACAATTTCTTCGCGTCAGAGAAATCAAGCGGAGTTTTACTCATCTTCTGTACGCTAGTCGCAATTCTGATGACTAACTCATCAATTGGTCATGCGTATTTAAATCTCTGGCAAGTAGAGTTCAGTGGATTAAGTTTGGAGCTGTGGATCAACGATGGTTTGATGGCCATTTTTTTTCTGCTGATTGGGTTGGAGCTCAAGCGTGAGCTCTATATTGGTGAGCTTTCTAACTTTAAAAGTGCGCTACTTCCTATTCTGGCAGCTATTGGCGGAATGCTCGTCCCAGCACTAATTTACTTTACTCTGAATCATGGCACGCCAACACAGGATGGCGTCGGTATTCCAATGGCGACTGATATTGCCTTTGCATTAGGAGTATTGTCGATTCTTGGTAACCGTATACCTGCTTCACTAAAAGTATTTGTTGTTGCCTTTGCTGTAATAGATGATTTGGGGGCAATTGTAGTTATTGCTTTATTTTATACAGCAAAACTCTCGGTAGAATATCTTGCAGGCGCCTTTGTTGTTTGCGCAGTGCTCTTGATGCTTAATCGAGCATTAAAAGTAATGCTGCTTTTACCATATATTATTGGTGGCATACTCATGTGGTTTCTCATGATGAAGTCCGGTATTCATGCAACGATAGCAGGAGTAATGTTGGCTTTTGTGATTCCATTTACTGTAAAAGATAATGACAAACAATCTCCTTCGCATCGCTTAGAAAGTTTTTTACATAAGCCAGTGGCATTTCTTATTTTGCCAGTTTTTGCATTGGCAAACACCGGTATTATTTTTGACTCAACTTGGTTGAGTGGTCTGACCAGTTTGAATGGGCTGGGTATTGTCATGGGCTTGGTTTTTGGTAAGCCAATAGGTATCGTTTTATTTTGTTATTTTGCTGTTTTGACTGGCATATGCCGGTTACCTTCGGATCTCAAGTGGGCGCACATCACAGGTGCGGGTATTCTTGGCGGTATAGGCTTTACTATGTCTATCTTTATTACTAATCTGGCCTTTTTTGGTAGTCATGAAGTGATAAACACCTCTAAGATGTCGATCCTGTTTGCGTCTTTGACTGCTGGTGTAATAGGTTTTCTTTGGCTGAGAGTGTTAGGCAAAACCAGAATGTAAAGATGAGCCATTATTTGACTTGACTTTATGGGTTATGCATAAGCTACTATTAAGCTAACTTAAAGTAAGGCATATAAGTTTTCATGTATGTGTGACTATTGCCTTGAATAGAGAGATAGAGCCTTTCCCTAAAGATAAGGGTAGGCTCTTTTTGTTTAATTCTATTTCTTCTCTGTGGTCGTTGAGTGGTGTTCCATCGCTGCATGCGCGGCTTTGCGCTCATTGGCATCGATTTTCCCATCTTTATTAGTATCCATTCTGCTGAACATTTTTTCCGCACGCTTTTGATGTTTCATCATAAAATCTTCGCGCGAAATTGTCCCGTCTTTATTGGTGTCCGCATGCTCGCAGTGCTCACCTTCCTCGCCAGCGTGATGGTTTGCGTAAGCGGCATTAGTCAAACCTAGCAATATAGCGCTGGTTAATAACATATGTGTAATCTTCATCATCTATCCTTTTTATTCATTAAAAAAATCATACAGACCACTTAACTAACGTTGCAGCGAGCGTGAGGTTGACGTGTGGCATTTGCCAGCGATGCCTCTAAGAGCCGTTCGCAAAGTAGCGATAAGTGAGGCGTAATAAAAAAGCTCCCGTTAGTAGGAGCCTTATATTAGGAAATAGTTTAATACAGTATGGTTTAAGCTGTGCTAGGCCAGTGCGCTGCTACCTTGTAGCATGCTGATGTCTGGTATACGCACGTTTTTGCTGTTTAAGCGCTGAGCGATTTGCTTAAACGCATTAGATGCGGGCGTTAGCGGAAAAGCATCTACGATCGGGCGACCTAGTTTTGCTGCGCGGCCTAAATGTACATCGGCTGGAATTGCACCAAAGAACTCAAGCTCGATTTGCATAAAACGTTTAGCAACTTGCGCAATATTGTTAAAAACCACTTCAGCCTGCGCGTCATTGGCATCATCCACAATAATGCCAAAGGAGCGTCTGCCAAGCTGGCTGCAAATACGCTTAATCAGCGTGTATGCATCTTTAATTGATTCTGGCTCACGTGTTAGTTGAATCAGAATCTCGCTGTCATTCAGTGTTTGCAATGGCAATAAGTCGTCGTTGTTTAGTGTTGCGTCCACCAATACAATTTCGTATTGCACGACTAACTCATTAAACAGTTGGTTTAATATCGCGCCGGCCTTGCTGTTGAGTGGTGTGCTTATCTGGTTTTTAGGCAGTAACTTAGTCGCAGCAAACTCTTGTTTGGTGTTTTTAATTGCAGCAGTAGGTGATGCTGATGCCTTTGCAATATCCAACAATGTAGGGGTTTTATCCACTTCATAACTAGCTTCACGCGTGCTGCTGGATGCGTGCATAATCAATACATCGCTGCCTTGCGCACGTATAGATGCAGCTAAATTAATCATCATGCGCGATTGGTCTGCAGATGAGGCTGAAATCACGGATACTACGCGTGGTTTCGGCGCTGCCATGATGCGGCGTAAACCTGCCGCTTGATCATTTTTAAAACTAACCACGGCTGATCTCTGTAGATAACGTGTTCACCGTTGGCCTGGTGTTAGCCATAATAAATGGCAGCTCTTCATTTTTAAATTGTAATGAGCGGCCATCAGCACCAATCTTTAGTGCTTTTTGAATCAAATAGCTCTTGTTTGATAAATGAATGTCTTCAGGCACACGTTGACCATTGGCCAAGTAATATAGTTTTAACTTGCCTCTGATAATCACATCCAGCACGCCGCCAATAGTCACAGCTTCATCCAGCTTGGTGATGATGGTGCCGTCTAAGCCCTTGCCTTTATAGGCTCTAATTACGTCAGTTAATGTTTCGCCAGTGCTGGTTGCATTGAGGCATAGCAGCTTTTTAATGCCGGCATTGGTGTTGGAGAGCATCGCAATCTGCTCGGTCACCATGGTGTCGCGCTGGCTTACACCAACGGTATCAATCAAAATAGTGCGTTTATTTTTTAGTTCGTTTAGTGCAATTTTAAGATCAGCTTCATCTTTAACCGCATGCACCATTACGCCAAGAATCTTGCCATAAATTCTTAGTTGTTCATGACCCCCGATACGATAAGCATCGGTAGTGATTAGGCCTAAGCTCTCCGTGCCATGTTTCATGACGTAGCGCGCAGCGAGTTTGGCTGTGGTAGTAGTTTTACCAACACCTGTCGGGCCGATCAGGGCAAAAATACCACCTTGATCCAGCATGCCCATTTCGCTCGGCAGATTGTCCAGATTTTTGCTTAAAATTGCTTTAACCCAAGCCAAAGCTTTGGCCTCATTGAGGTTGGCTGGCATTTTCTCAGACAACATTCTGGCAAGCGCAGCACTAAAACCGGAAGATAACAGGATGTTTAGTATTCTGGTTTTTGTGGGATATTGCTGTTGTGTGTTGCTCCAGGCGATCGTGGTTAATTGAGATTCAAACACATCGCGCATGCTACGCATTTCGTTCAGAATCTCAGTCATTTTTTGGCTAGCATCCAACATAGATGCTTGCATCATGGTATCTGGTGCTGCTTGTGCTACAGGCTGCGCAAAAAATGGTTCGGCATCTATTTTTGGAGTAGGCGCTTCTGGCTCGATCATACTCGGTGCAAAAGGCTGTGCTTGATTGCTATGAAAGCCCTCAATTTTTTTATTAATCACTGAGATTAACGCTGATGGGTTATCTTCACCAAAACCTTCTGTGTGGTTGCGGTAAGACGCTTCCATAGTGGCTACGTTATCAACAATCGCGTCTAAGTCTTCTTCTTTCAGCGCAGTGATACGATTGCCGCCGTCAACGACGCGGTTAGATAAAATAATGGCATCCTCGCCAAGCTCCATGCGTACCTGCTTGAGCGCTTCGCGAGAGTTAATACCAAAAAATTGCTTAATATTCATACTTGGTTCTTACTTAGGTAATTTGCTCAGCCGATTGACTGGCTAGCAGAACAGATGTGTGTAAATGCGCCTGATCGCGGTCTTTTGAGTAATCAGTCAGCATGCCGAGTACTGCACTGTCGTCAAATCGGAAGCGGGTCAGCATCATATTTGTACTGCTCAGCTTTACAACCTGCATATTGCTTAGGCTTTCTAGCAAATCAGCAATCTCTTTGCTGATGCCTAAAAGAAACATTGCGGTCGCTTTATCTGAACTGATGAGCTGTTTAGCCATCATCAAATAGTTGAGATTTGCGTCCTTAATTTCGGACATCATATCTTTTACATTCATTTTGCTTCCTAATTCGTTGTTTCTATTGTAAAAACCGTGGTGCAATTGGCTTGGTGAAATGTAACTCTTTAGGCTGTTTCAACCAATGGCTATTTGGCTATTTATTTTGTAGGTGTTTGTCTTACAAACTTTTGACGAGGAGTGTGAGTCATTGTTCTATATGGCAATATGCCTGCAAAGCCTCGCTGGTGGCTGAGTTTGTACATATAGAATGTTGCGGGAAGGGAGCTGAAATTGCTGTTACAAGTAGTTGTTACGGCATTAAATCGCAAAAGTTTAATGCTTTCAGCTTAAATAATGCGTAACTTGCCGAGCTGGATTTTAAGTATTAAGACTGAAAATATTAAGGATGCTAACCAAATGGGCAAAAAAATAGCGCTTCTGCAAAAAAGCGCTACAAACTTTGAGAGAGTATATATTGCAAATCAATTCAACATATGTGCCCATCATACTGGGCAGTAATTAATGAAGTATTGCAGATAGTTAACTAATTGTTTCAATTGTGAAAAAAATTATAAATCTCAAGATTGTCAGTAGGGCTAAAGTCTAACATAAAGAAAGACGCCTCATGTCTGAAATGTGGCGTCTTTGTTAGTAGAGTAGGTTATTAGCTTAAATTTATTGATGTAAATATTGCAGATAATCAGTGATACATTATTTACATTCGCACATTTACATTCAAATCAGTAATACTTATGCGTAACATATTAAGTATTAAAGAATTAATGGCGCAATAAAGGCAAAGAACCCTCCAATTAGAAATATGATGACTGATGCGATATATACCCGCAGTGAGGTTTTGCGCGTACGTATGCATACGTTGGCTAGCTCTTGGTCTGCTGGGCATGGCAGGCCGCGCGCTTGCCACTGTAAATAGCCTGATAGCAGTAGCATCGCGCCAGCAAATATAAACACACCAAACTTATGCTCAGAAAACCAAACTAATTGCGGCACATTGCTGACTAGTGACGACATCACCGCGCCTGCGCCTAACCCCACCAGTGCGGCTGGCAGTGCACAACAAATCAGTGTGCCACCGCTGGTAAATAATGAGATGAATGACAAAGACTTGGTTTTCCTCAAGTTTGACATTTCATTGTTAGTAGAAGTGTGAGACATTTACTTTGGCTCCATTTCTGCCTTGATGTGCTCAATCGGATGGCTGCTGATTTCAATGCTCGTCACCTCGTAACCCGCATCTTTAATCAAATCTTTTACCGTATCGTTAGATAATGATTGCCCGTCTTTAAGCTCTACTGCAACGATACGTTGCTTTAAGTTGACGTAAACATCTTTTGTTTGAGAAAGCGCACGCATTTTCTTCTCAATGCCTTGTGCACAAAATGCACATACCATGCCGTTTACGTTGGCTTTGATGGTTTGCGTAGCTAACGCCGCTTGGCTAAAAAATGTGGCAATAACGGCTAATGCTAATAATAGTTTTTTCATCATAAATTCCTTAATAATCATTAAAATATATACATAAAGTTAAAGCGAGGTTGGCCAGAGTTATTGATGCCGCCCTCTACAAAATAGCTTTTATTAATCAGCCGCAACATGGGCGTGACTTCAATCTTGTCAGATAAGCCATTCATGTTGCGCGCCTCTAAAATGGCCCACGGTTGGGTTTTGTCGTAATCGGTTTCATAAAACGAGAAACCGGCGCGCGCACTGGTGAAGTCATGATTGATATGCTCAGCGCGGTACAATCGATGCGCTGCTGCAAAGTAAACACGCGTCGTTTCATAATCATACTGAACGCCAGGGGTTACCATCACTTTGTCAAAACGATGGTCTTTCCCCGTCAGGTCATTTTCACCTTGTATCGCGCCAATGCCGCCTGTAAACCATAAATTGGCTTGCGAGTTAGGCAAGTTCCAGCGTTTGATTAGGCTTGTATAAGTGAACTCTTCTAGTGTGCGTGTTTTGGACTTGTCATCAGAACGCATGTACGTCGCGCCAACTCCAAACGCATCGCGTGGGGTGATGGCGTAATTGATAAATGCCTCACGCCAGTTACTGTTAAAGTCACCCATCACCATAAATGAGTCCTTAAAGCCCATGGGGCCTGCAAACGCATTAACGCTGGATATAAAAAGCCCAAACTTAAGTAAAAGTTTGAAGCAACTGGAAAGTTGCATGATTGCCCTCCTAATTAATTCCTAAATTGATCTACGCCGGCGCTGCCAGCATTAAGGGAAATTAACTAAAGTTACGCGGAGGGCGTTCTAAGAAGTCAGGCGCCTGAGAGTGGAAATTAGGGGTAACAAAAGAAGTGAAATCAGTCACTGTTGGGCTGATAGTAATAGTCGTTAATGATGTAGATAAAACCAAGCCGGCACAAATCACAGAGCAATTACTGCCTGAGCAATAATAAGCGGTTTTTTGCTGGGTTTGTTTGCCATGATGCATTTGCATTTTGCAATGCTCAGCCATAGCATCATTCTGCTGCGCTTGTTCGCTAAGCATTGCAGTATGATGACCACCACTGTTAGATTGGTTCATCACCATTTGCATAGAAATCGCCTGCATTGGCATGAGCAATACTAAAAGAGTCACAAGTAGATGTAAAAATTGTTTTTTCACAGACGCTATGATGCAGTTAAATGGGAAAAGTTGCAAACTGACAATCGTTTAACAAAGCTGTCTGGAGAGTATCGAGGAAAGGTGAGTAATGCATACAAATGTTAGCATCGTAAGGAGTGCATTTCTCCTTATCATTTAGATTCGATATAAAGGATATACAATCCATTGTTTTATTTTTTTAACTACATGATTTTAAATTAAATTTATTATTATTTAATTTTTTTGGCACGTTTTATTGGTTTTTTAGCTTAATTTCTTGATAACTAGTTCATATTTGCTTGAGTGTTTATGTG
Source organism: Methylotenera mobilis JLW8 (assembly GCF_000023705.1). Taxonomy (NCBI): domain Bacteria; kingdom Pseudomonadati; phylum Pseudomonadota; class Betaproteobacteria; order Nitrosomonadales; family Methylophilaceae; genus Methylotenera; species Methylotenera mobilis. The sequence goes on along the minus strand of NC_012968.1, from coordinate 2,024,390 downwards.
CTTTGTAAGTTTCAACATCAGGCATTCCTAACTTTTTTCGCTCATTAAGAATGTCGTTTACGATATTGCTAACTCTATCATCTGCTCTACATCCAAAAATTATTCTAGTAAGAGCTTCAGGCTTGAACGAGGTCGATGTTTTTGCCCCTCCTTGCCAAATAATCCTAGACTCTTTTTCATAATCCCAATGCTTGAATTTCGCCAAGATAATGTCTCTGAGTTGCCCTTCGGTGTCGTTTGCCCAATTTAGAACCGGATAATCCTCAACGTAATCCACTGGGATAGCTTCAAGCATAATTCTTGGGTGTCTTGCCACTTCAAATTGAAGGCACACTCCCTGATGATTGTCGGCGTAATGACTCCACATTAAAATCGAACGGGGGTCGCCCGCAAATGAGAAGACGCCAGTTTTTTGTAAGTTTGAGTTGAAAGCGGCTTCGCTAATTTTTTGCCATTCATGCCGCGGTCTAGCCATGAATTTATCAAGTAATTTTTTGCGCTCTTTCCATTTAAGGTCGCCTTGCGTTGCTATGAGCTTTTCGAATTTCTCTCGTAACATGTTTGTAGTGCCATCAAAAACCACCTTGGCGGTCATATCGAAAGGGTCGTTAAAGTCGGTAGGAGGGCTTAACCATAGTTTGCTACCAACGACAATATCCCTTAAAAATCTCTCTCTCCTATCCGAGTCTCCGGCAGGGAGCGCCATATATTTGTATTGAAAACGTGGGTATTTTGGAGAGATTTTCTTTGTCAGAAATTGTCGGCACTGACGATAATCTAGCAAGGAAATTTCATCTACAAGTCTATCAAAATTTGGGTATCTTTGCCGAGGTGGTGTTTGATTTTTATTGTTTTTCATTAGGCTACATTTAGGTGTTAGTAGTTCGTAGATTGTAGCGCTTTTATTCCAATGATTGAGAGGCTTGTATTGAGGGGGTAATGTATTTTGGTTGGTGTGCCAGAATTGTGCCAAATGCTAAAAAAGAAAACGCCCCAATCTCTCGAAAGGGGCGTCTTTATTGGTGGGAAAGAGGGACTTGATGTTTGTTGTTATATATATGATTTTTAATATTAATTTATTTTTAATGTTGTTATATACCGTCAAATATACCGGCAAAAGTAATTGCTAGAGGTGTTTTTTTAATTCTTTAATGCCAAGGAATGAAGCAACCTGGCATGTATTCAATAACTATCATTTCAAATATCTTGCGTTCCAAAATTTTTAATTTAATTTATACAGAGAATAACTATAAAATATTGAAACGATAAAGGTATCAAGCAATGCGCCATAAAAATGTAATTATTAATATAAAAACCTGTGGGACTCTTTAATAACTGTCGGACAACCTAGTAATGGCTCGCACACACGGACACGGAAACCCCAAATGGACACGCGACGAAACAATTCTCGCACTTGACCTTTACTTTGACCTGAATGGGAAAATTCCGTCTGGCTCTGATGACCGAGTGAAAGCATTATCCGAAGTGCTTCGCCGCTTTCCTCATCACGCAGAGGCCTCAAGGAAGGAATCATTCCGAAATCCTGTTGGTGTTGCGTTTAAGCTTCAGAATTTACGACAGGTCGCTACTGGCAAAGGGTTAGGGAATGTTTCAGAAACGGATCGTGCTGTCTGGCTTGAATTCGGAGTATCCGCTGCAGCGACGAAATCGCTTGCGAACCTCATTCGCGCTGGTGTTACTGCATTTGAGGCCAGCGAGCCAGTTCAAGAAGATGTCGTGTTTGCTGAGGGGCGAGTTATTACTGAGTTACATACTCGCCGAGAACGTGAACCAAAACTGCGAGGGCAGCTACTTTCCTCTCGGCGTGTTAGCGGAAATCTGTTCTGCGAAATGTGTGGTGCTCCTCCGCACACTAGTAATGCTATGCTTCAGGAAGCTCACTTTGAAGCCCATCACATTATCCCACTATCAAATACAGGTGTCCGTAAAACGCGCCTGTCTGATTTGGCGTTGCTCTGCGCAAACTGCCATCGCTTGCTTCATCGGGCCATTGCCATTAAAAAGCGCTGGCTAACCGTTGCTGAGGGGAAAGTAATATGCGGTGTCTAACCATATAGTTATTCAATCCGTGATTAAGAGTGAAAAGCCTTGTGAGGTCACTCAATTTAGACGCCAACTATCTGTTCTATGAAAACAAAGTGGTCTTTTTCAGATCGATTTTGTGTTTTTTACGACAGTAATTCAGCGACTGTTTTAGTTAAATATAGGCAAGTTTGTTATATGGTTATGTTCTGTGAAACAGAGTCATATTTAACTCCATCAATAGCTTTAATAATAGCTTTAAACAGAAACTTTGCAGCCTCTGGAGGAACTGCCATACCAATTTGACGGCGAACATCTTCTTTGTTTCCGCAAAATTCATAATGATCAGGAAAAGTCTGTAGCCTAGCTTTTTCCCTATTAGTTAAGGCTCTATTTTCAGACCAATGATATACATGAGTTCCACCGCCACCGGAACCGGTAATAGTATAAGCTGGTTTGTTGGGATCTAGTCGCTTATAAATTTGACTTAATTTTGCTCCCTTAACATTAAGTTTAAGATGGTCAGGTATGTTAGCATTCCAAGCATTTTCACCTGGTTTAATATGTTTTAAGCGCTCAATAATATGAGGGTGTTGTATGGTTAAAGCATTATTGTATGCATTAAGTGGAATTGGAGGGTTTAAGATTGCCGCTGAACAAATGTTAGGTTTGTCTTTGTGCGTCGGTGCTGGCGGTGAGAATTTTATATTTAAATCACTTCTAAAACCTACCAATATGATTCTATGCCTAGATTGAGGAATGCCATATTCTTCAAATTTATATAAATGAGGAGTAATTATGTAACCATTCCCGGCCTTAGATAACTCACTAATTATTTTCTTTAGTGCTAGTCCTTCATGCGCCCCTCTCAAACCACCAACATTCTCTGCAATAAAAAAAGAAGGATTAAATGAATCCAGTACTCTAACCCCATATTTATAAAGAGGACCAAATTCTCCATTTAGCCCTTTTTGTTCACCTACTCGACTAAAGTCATTGCATGGGAAACCATAAGCGAAGCCATCAATTTCTGAAATCTTACTTAACTCTGGAATATTTAAATCTCGAACGTCAGAACATAATGTTGTATGCTCATTTGCTCCCTTAATATTTTTTAAATAAGTTTTAACCGTAGATTGGTGATAATCGACTGCCCATGCGTGCTTTAGTGTTGTTGCTGTCTGCCCAATTAGCTCAAGGTTAGCTAACTCAGCACCATATGCAATTCCACCTGGACCACAAAAAAGCTCCCCGATTTTAAGTTCTTTCATGTTTATTGATTACCAATTTTAAGAGACGTGCAGCATACCTTAAAAAGGCACTTATAGATACATCCATCTACTAATCTATAAATTATAAATGGAAATTAGGAATTATAGATAAACCCCTCTGATAAAGCTTTATTATATAAGTCATAGATAATTTTGGCTTGCTTCTCAGAAGGGAATGACAGGCTTCCTGTGGCATACTTATTAAGAATATCCATCTGCATTTGAGAAATGTTATTATCAATTCTGAAATATTTAATTAGCTCTTTCCACAAATTGGTATCCTGAGTTACTACAAAAGACTGAATTTCAATACCATTGTCCAGAAGCTTTGTTTTCTTTTCATCTTTAGCCATAAACAATTTGGTATCGTCATCAATTAAAAGCTCAGTACTAATTTCAAAGTCGATAGGAAGCAACTTAATTTCTTCCCAGCACTTTTCACGCTTACACCATTGAGACGGATTACCATATCCGTCTTTTGGTGTTGTAATATAAGAGTAAATTTCCTCTGCGATTAAGTTAAGTATCTTCTCTAGAACTTTGGATGGGGATTGTTTCTCCCATATTGAATTAAAATTAAAAGCCTTTCCAGTTTGTTTTACTCGGTATGACAATAAGGCTACTGTATATGCAACAGCCTGCGACCTATATGCCTGGTTATACCAAGTAGCCTGTGAAATTAGCTTTTCAATAAATCTAAAAAGAATTATTTTGGAAACAGCATTTTTAAAATATGCTTCAGTAATAGCTAAACTATTCTTTTCAAGAATATCATCAATTTCTTTTTTGAACACTTTTGCACTATCTTGCGCGCCTTTGCTAACGACATCTGGCTTTTGCATCCATGCTACTTCTACTTTTGCTAAAAAAGTTTTATCAAAAAGTTGATTCTTTGGAAACTGCAAAAGAAACTGGCGTCTTTTAGCAATAGTTAAATATGCTTGTTCATTAAGATATTCACCCCGAACTCTTTCATAAAACCAATGTGTTTGAAGTTGGGATCCACCAATTTGAGGGGCAAGAACTCTTTTTGAATAAGCTTTAAACTCCTTATGAAGGGGGCTGTTAGAGTAGAAGTCTGATGAACTTACTTTATTTTGTGTATTAGCATACTCTGAGACTTTACTTACAAAGTCATTAATATCATCGGGATTACGAACTAATGACAGTTTCATTTGCACCGAAACATTGTTAACGTCTAATTTACTGTTTTTACAAGCAGCATAAATTGCTGAAGTAGTTTGACCGCCATTAACAATTTGAAGATTTTTAATCTTCTTTATATGTCCGTCTTGACCAATCTCGACTTCAGTAGCTGTTGCTGTAATGCCATTGTTGTAAGCAAAAAACATCTCAGGATTATACTGAATCGTATTTCTTAATCCCTTATTTACCGCACCCTTAAATTGTAAAAAAGTTCTTACATTTTGTTCGAATAGTTTCTGACCAAATCTATTATAAATATTTACCAAATCCGTACCTTTAATCACTGCAAGATAGGATTGGTATTTATCGTTATTAATAATTTCTAAACATGGCAAATCAATGTCTGTTTCAAAGTCCCCACCAGAATTTTGAGATTTAAATAATTGATATAAGTAATTAATATCAACTACTCTAAACTCCACTTCAATATCAAATAATTGTTCTGACTCTAAGTGGGTGAGGCTTTTAGTTGTTCTTGCATCTGTTAACAATACTAATCTGATTTTTTTTATAGTATTAGTAGCAAGATAATTAGTGATTTGAAACGACATGGAATAAGCTGGGGTTGTCTCTTCCAATTGCTTATAAAAATTGGAATTATTGCAATTTGACAGATATAGGCGAAGATTTCTAAAGCTTGTTGAAACTTCACTTAATAAAATCGTCTGTAATTCATCATCTTGATAAAACTTGTGGCCTAACAAAGTAAGAACTTCACGTTCCTCGTCGTAGTCGAAACCACAAACTTGGATGTTGTTTTTAATATATTCTGCAACAGTATAGTTATTGGTTAAATCACCTGATTCAATTAGCTCCTCACAAACATTTTCATAAAATGCTTGTGACCTTAACAAACCTCTACTATCTGCATCCGAATAAATTCGTTGCATGAAGTCTTGGTGAAACTCCTCAAGTGAAATATCCACAGATAGGCCTTAAGTAAAAATATTATCGAATGTAACTTCAAAGGCATTACACAAAGATAAATCTATCGTGTAGCCTAATTTAACAATTTCCAACGGTATATCAAATGGGATCCTAGGAAAGCCCTCTCCAATTGAAAAGAATCTAGTTTTATCAATTATAAAACCAACGTAAGGCTCATTTTTCAATTCTGGTATGTATCCATAATTAATAAGTTTTGTGTTAAAAACATCTAAAGTTAATTTAGATACTGGTGCAAGAAGCTCAAGAATCTCAGAGACAATATCCTCAACAGTTTGTCCTGCTTCAGACCGAGTTAATCCAAATGTAACTAAAAATAATGGTTGTTTTTCAGAATAAAGTTGCTGTTTTGAAGATATATCAACAAGCTGTCCTTTGGATGTTCTGTAGGATTTAACTTCAACAATTGCTGAATCAAATAAAAAATCTTGTTTATCAAATTCAGGCCCAACCCAAGAAATTATAGCTGATTCAATATTTAATTCTCTTGAAAGATAATCTTTCAAAAAAACCAACTCTGAAAAAAGCCCCATCTGCAATTCCACAGACATTACGTTGCTATGGCCTTTTCTTAATAGCTCCTGCCATCTTTGTAACCGAACTTCAACACCAATTATCATCGCATCATTATTTTCATGCTGCTCTATAGACGAAATTAAATCCTCACAAATTTTATTAAATATAGGGGCATCTTTTATATCATTTAGCAATAAAATTAATTCACCAGTACCCGTTGAGTTTCTTTTAATTAAATCAATTCCGTTCAAGCTAATTGACGTCTTAACATTAGCAAATTCAGATCTTGATTTAATAAATATCCCACAGCGACCTTCCAGGTCAGTTATCCAATAGACATTATGATTTGTAATGGTGCTTATTCGCCGACGAGAGGATTCTGGCATACCCTCCCAGGGTAACGTAAGGTTAGTCATCAGAATCCTCATCAATTAAGTCATTAATGTTTTCTAGATATACTTTATTAATTTTTAACTTTACTGTTTTTTCAGTTCCACTATTAATCCCACCAGGGAAGCTAATGCCAAAAGCAGCAAACGTATTACTATTTCCAACCGGAAACTCATTACTATTTTGTAGCAGATGTAACATTAACAAAGGCTTATTCATTTTCATCCGAATGTCTTTGCGTTTGCTGCCAAGACTTTTTGCAATCTCAGGCTCAAGTACAATTGATTCAGCAGAACCAGATGACACTTGACGATTCAGAACTTCATAATGATCACCTTTGGGATCTAACTGTCGTTTTTCTTTATTTATTTTTATAAATTCATTGACCTGAAACTCTTCTCCTTCCCCACTATATAAAGCAACATCCCAATATGAATCTATATCCTCTACATATTTCAAAATAAACTTAATAGGCATTCTTGTTCTGAAACCTAACTCATCATTAACATCGTAGAAATTAAAATTTGTTAGCAAGTGTAGAATTAAGCTCTTATTAACATTTTTCCAAAGAAAACTTTTTCCTTTATTTTGATATTTATTATCAATATTTATCTTTTTAAGAGTGGATACAATTAATTCTATGTTTTCTTTTGACTGCTCTTCATTTTTTATCAGCCATGCAGTTTCTTTGGAATGCCCATCCAATTTCATTTCAAAATAAATATCTTTGGCATTTTTTTGTTTATTTCTGGCCGTTACCTGCAAGCCACTGTCAGGATGGTATTTAACTGCTAATCCAAACTGCTCTGGGGTCATTTGTTCTGCTGACATTCGTTTGAAGTCATCTATTAAGTCTTCAGTTGCTTCAATAATTTGACCAAAACTTTCAATTGAAAGGTCTGGTAAATAGATTTTACATAAGTCCTCATAACCTGTTCTGTAACCAAACCACCTACCCATTTGCATCAAGGTGTCATAAAAAATTGTATTCCTGAGGAAATAGCTAATACTCAAACCTTCAAGTGTGTAACCCCTAGACAAACTAGTTCCGCCGATCACAATTGCATTCGTTGGCATGTCTTTTCTATACACAAGCGGAACAGTTGTACTTTGATGCACCTCGCGAACAACTACATTGGAAACTAGATTTGTAAGCGTTATTAATACCTCTTCCCATTCAAACTCTTGTTTGCTTAGATAAATATCATAAGTTTTTTTAATATCTGAGATTAATAAACTTTGTTGAGAAGCATCTGGTAATTTTCCGTATGATTTAACTTCCCGTTTAATTTGACTCAAATAGCTCTCTACTAAGCTACTAAGGCGTTGGTGAACATTGGTGAACCTTGATGCATGAACCAGCATGCTGTTATGCATGCTTCCCTGACCACGTAAATAACGTATGGCAATATTCAATAAGAAGTGTCTTGTGGCATCTTTTAAGCTTTCAGGTAAACCTATGACATACCAATCTTTTTTATGTTTTTGTGGGAAAGTTTCTAAATAATCATCTATAGAAATTAAGTTTTTTCTCTCTGGATCCAAAAATATTTTTCTAGCCCCAAAATAATTTGTCGGTGCATCTAGTGCATATATGAAATCTCGGGGAAATAAGTCCTTACCAAGCTCATCATGACCTACCTGATGGTCAATAAAAATATTTGCATATGGTGTGGCGGTATAAGCTACATATGCACTTTTCTTAAATAAACTAATAAGCTTTCTGATTCTCTCATTAATTTTTGTTGGATCATTTTCTTCTTTCGTATTTATAGATGCATAATCTGATTCATCGTCGATAACCAACATGGAGTGCTTGGCAATTTGGTTTTTATATTGTTTTTCTAACCATCCAATTACATTCGATAATGTTTTTGTATTTTTTTTAATTACCAAAAGAATTGGTGCTTTTATATTATCAAAATTTAATCCTTGAGCATTTTTATCTGCATCTTGCTTATTAAAATCTTTCTCCTTAGTCGTTAGACTAATAGGTAATTTTGTTCTATTTACATTACCAATTCCAACGCCTACTTGTTGCCCCATGTCTTGACCGACAAAAGATTCATTAAGTCTTTCTTGTGTTTGGTCACGTAGATTGTTCATTCCGCCTGCAATTACAACAATAAAGTTGTATCCTGCGTCAGCAGCTTTACAGATTAAAGCTGAGTAATTACCAGTTTTACCTGATTGAACATGCCCAACAACCATCCCATACCTACTAAACGTGTCAATAGATGGGTCTTCTATATTGTCCATTACAACATCAGTGTCTTTATTTATGGTTTTAATTACCTCATCATTTAGAGTGTTATTAAGATAGTTTTCATAACGATCCCAATAAAAACTATCGCAAGTTTGCTTTGCCTTACTCGTCCACCAATAAGGGTCTCTGTTTATTTGGGATGTATCCTTTATTAAGAATCCTTCAGCCATTTTGACGTCAAATTGTGTCTCAAGCTCATACTCCATCCTTTCCCAATCACTATTAGAAAGCTCTTGTAAAATAGATTTGTCAGCAAGAAATTTTGCAAATATTTCAAGACCTAGCTGATTTATCAGCTTTTTAACTGAATCTATCTCATTTCGAATAAGACTGTCAGGAATTGGCGCAGGTTGTTTTCTTAAGTTGCCAAAAATAAAATCTTTAATACGTTGGTATGAATTATTCATTTCTCTAAACCTAATAAATTGTTATGTTTTTTTAAAACTTCCGTTTTTAGTAATAACGAGATTGCGTCTTGGTCCAAATTCATTCCATTTATAATTTCAATGAGTTTGTAAATATCATTTTCGGCTATAAGTTCATCTTGTTTTATAGCGTGTGGGTTTTGATTCAATTGCGCCTGGATAGCATCTAGTGGTAGATAGGCCTGTACTCCCTTTAAATAAAGAATTAATAATTGACGGGCATCTTCATTTAGAGAAATTAGGATACTTTGAAGGATTGGATGTTCTAAATCCAATATGAAACTAATGGAATCTGACTCGGGCTTTAAAAGCCAAAAATTTTTAGTTGTTTTATCTTCAATTTTTTTACCTCTTCCTGTAAATGGTCTAGATCCTTTCTCAGTTACTTGAGCAATAATTCGTTTCAAATCGTCCCTAATAATACCGACTGGCTTTGCAGTTGATTTTTTTATATCAATACCCCAGTAGGTGTCTTGGGTATTTGATATATCTATGCGAATTCGAACTAGTTTATGGGCATCACTCATTTTATGAAGCCCCCACCAAGTGCCATAAATTAATAGTCTATTACCCCTATACAGATAAAAGCCTTGTGATTTTGTATAGCCGTCTTCAGTTGCATATCTCTCAAATTCTTGCTGGGAGATTTTAGAATGATGAGGAAGAATATAGGGTTGTATTGCTACAAATTCGTCGAAAACTTTAATTTTTTCTTCATTAATTTGTTGCGTTGCATTATGAGTTACATTAAATGGATTAAAGGGTTCCAGTGAATGATTGTTGATGGAAATTTTAAGCTTTTTATTTCCTGTAGCTTCCATAAATCTATGGAAAACTAATGATAGATGCGAGCGCAATTTGTCAATTAAAGAACTGAATTCGAAACCTTCTATCCTATCCAAATCCTCCCAAATCACTAGCGTTCCACTTTGTGATTTTTTCAACAAATCAAATGCCGGCAATTTTCCATAGGAGAATAAATCAGGTGTAAGTAAAAGCCATTCATTTTTTTTTGAAATGAACTCAAGATCCCACTGCCTAATATTTATAATCTCATTTTTTTTAGATGCAACTGTGAGTTTCTTGCACTGGGAAAAAGATGCCGTTTTGAGACCAAGGCCAAATCTACCTAAATCTCTCTCTGAGCGTTCAATTAATGGGTGTTGCGTTGCTAATCTCATCGCTTCAATTAGTTCAGCTTCATCCATTCCGTCGCCATCATCTAGAATGCATACTTTGTTTTCTGGGTATTGAAGTGCGAAAATTTCAACATTCTTGCAATCTGCAGAAATGCTGTTGTCAACAATATCGGCTATAGCAATTTCAAAGTTATAGCCGATATCTCTTAGTGAAGTTATTAAGTTGGCAACATTAGGATTTACAACCGTTGATTCATATATATCGTGCATCCTTGCTTATTCCTTTTTATTTTTACGATACTTCTGAAAACTCTGATTATGAAATATTCAGATAAGGTGTTTTTCTTAGAGGATTTATTTTTACTGATTAATTCATATTTATTAGGCCATGTTTTTATATTTTTACTCTCTTGAATAATAGAGACTTATTTTTTCAGTTCGATAGTAAACCTATTTAATTTTGCTTTCCACTATGATTGTTTAGTTGATAGTCAATTCTCTTGTATAAGATAAATTTTTAAGAAATCAAAAATTAAATAAGCATAGCTTTTGGACTCTTACATTAATGATTACGACATCCGATTATTCAGCTATTTACGCTAATCTGAAAAACATCAAAATCCTATTGCATTTCACTTGCGTTTCTATTGCATTTCATTAGCCGATAAATGTTAAATTAGTTAACTAATTCATGAACCTACAGATAAAACGCAATAGGATGTAATTTTTTACTGATTTTTTATTAAATTTGTCCCATTTATCGTCATTATTTTACAATCACCAGTTGTTCTCAGTCAGACGTATAACTTGGACTCTTATTCTCCTGCCGCATCCTCCACGGTCTTTTGAATCCCTCTCTTGCAAGCTTGATAGATTCTTTTCCCATCTTACGGTTAATGCTATCCATCGTCTGCATCAGCATAGCGGATTTGTCTGATATTTCCGTCTTGGTAAACATATCCATCTGCGCACCAGTTATCGGCACAAGTTCACTGAGCATTACACATGCCTTTGCGTAGTTGTAATGGGATCTGTAAAGCTGTTTTAAGGCCCATAGCGCGACGTTTGCAAGCTACCTGCTATCATACGTTGGACTAGGTAATGGCACCGTCATGCCGCTGCTATAGAACGCCTCATCCAATTTGAATGGGCTGGTTCTGATATAGACATACACCGATCCAGCCACTGATTGCTGACGTCGCAGCCTTTCAGCAGCTCTGCTTTGGACTTCCCAGAATTTAGTAGACATTCAATAATGTCGAAACTGAACTGGAGAGTAGTAAATGAGAGGTACCAGATATACAGCTGAATTTAAGGCTGAAGCAATCAAACAAATCACTGAGCGCGGCCATGGCGTCGTTGAAGTATCAAAGCGCTTAGGTGTTTCAGATAAAAGCCTTTACGCTTGGCTTAAGCAAAGCCAACAAGACGATCTACCAAACGCAAAAGACCTCGTTGCGCTCAAACTAGAACTGCAACGAATGAAGGCAGAACTCAAGCGCACCACTAAAGAGCGCGACATCCTAAAAAAGGCCGCCGCGTACTTTGCCAAACTGTCCGATTAAAGTACGCATTTATTGACCAGCATCGTCAGCAATTTCAATTGATCAGTATGTGTCGAGTATTAAAAGTACATCGTAGCGGCTACTACGCATGGAAATTAAAACCACTATCTAATAGAGCGATAGAAGACTCTGCATTGCTGATTGAAATCAAGCGATCATACGAAGATAGCTACGGCATTTATGGCAGCCCACGTATTCACTACGACTTACGAGAGGCTGGCATTAAGTGTAGTGAGAATCGTGTCGCTAAAATTATGCGCAATGCCAAGCTCAAATCCATTCGAGGCTATCGTAAACCACGCTATAAATCTGGTATACCATCTGTAGCATCACCCAATAGGCTTCAGCAAGTGTTCACGGTATCGCAACCTGATTTAGCCTGGGTGACGGATATTACTTATATTCGCACCTATCAAGGCTGGTTATATCTTGCTGTGGTGATTGATCTGTACTCTAGATCAGTGGTGGGTTGGTCAATGAAGTCTACGATGGCAACGGAAATAGTACTAGATGCGTTAACAATGGCGGTATGGCGACGGAAACCAAAACAGTCCGTGATTATCCACTCCGATCAAGGTAGTCAGTTTGGTAGCGATGACTTTGTGAGATGGTGCAAAGATAATCGTCTAGAACCTAGCATGAGTCGTCGTGGCAATTGCTATGATAACGCGGTAGCAGAGTCCTTCTTCAGTAGCCTGAAGAAAGAGCATATCAAACGTAAGATTTACGTATCGAGAGAGGAGGCTAAATCAGAGATATTTGAATACATCGAAGTGTTTTACAATCGTAAACGTCGGCACAGCCATCTAAATCAAATGAGCCCGATGATGTTTGAGAAATTACAAAACGGAAACTAATAAACGTCTACGATATTCTGGGAAGTCCAGTTCATGCTAAGAGTCCAGAGTTGCCCATAGGAACCTCTACTCCACCTATCAGAATGCATTATAAAAGAAAGAATTTGAGATTTGAATGGATACTAGATGCACAGTATTTATATTCAATGTCAGCAATTGCTCGTATAGGTGGAACTAACCGCTACATAATATACTGCTTGGTGAGAACAGTAACTCAGAACGATTCAGGTGAAATTTTAATAAGTGGTAGTCCTTATTTGATTGCACAACCGACAGCATATATCCATAAAAAACCTGATATAGCTTATATTAAAGAGTATGAGAAGTATGTAGAAAAGGGGCTGGTGGATGAGGATGGCAACTTATATGTATAAATATCTATCTTTTTTAAACTAACACTGAATCGTAATTCTCTTCATGAGTGATATTTAAATACCCCTATTAAATGTAGTCAACTACCATAAGCCATAGAGAATTAGAAATGGTAACGCCAGTAGAATTATATATAAACCATTACAAGCAAAATGCCACCTTATAATAGCCAGTACTCTCTCAGTGGTGGTAAGGTTAAATGGAGTGCTAGATTCATTTTTGTGATGAGCTCTAAAATACAAATCGTCGATAGGCTCATGATTTGGATTGTTCCCGTTAGTAAGTGTTTCGTAGGCTTGGCGAACTCTTGTAAGTAAAGCTGCTAACTCTTGTGAGTTTAGTCCTTCGGATAACCCTTGTTCTAGTTGCAATCTTTGATCTTTAATATCATTAGCATTTTCGAATAGTTGTTCTGACTTCAAGGAAAAGTCACTAGCCCACTCAATCAAGCTAATAACTATAATAAATACCGCACCAACTACAGAAATAAAAGTTAAATGATTATCCAAATCAGGACAGATATCACTTAGTTTATATATTTTCTGAAAAACTGTAATAGCAATTAAATATATGGACAAAACAGAGATTGAGAATACAGACATAGTGTTTCTGTATTTCATTCTTCGTTGTGCATTAAATCGTGCACCAGATGTTCTCCACATTTTTGTGCAAAACTCAGCTACTTGTTCTTCAATAGTTTTTTTCAATCAATAAACTCAACTTAAATGTGGGGAATCGAAATAAATCAGTGTAATAATCTCTCTAATTTGCATTTTAATCAATTCAATGCATAGAGGTTTTTGCCTTAGGCTAGGTGTCTTGTTAACCACCATTGGTCACTGCCACTCTTTACTTAAAGAGCTGTTCTAAATAGTTAATTTAGAACCGACACCCCACTAATATAGTGTAGCATCATCAGGTTCAAGGTCAGAAAGATTTTTATTTTTGTAGTATATAAAAAGCTCACTTATTTCGCTTTCATCATAAGAGCGATCAGGATTCAGTCGTCCACGTTCACTTAAGAAAGCGATTTTTTTCTCATTAGTATCTAAAATATCATAATTATTAATGTAGCCTCTTTGAGGTGAGTAACTCATTTCATAATATGTACGAACTAGCCGCTTCAAAGATTTGGGTGGCTTATTATTAAAGTCATCAAGTCTCGAAAAGAAACCACTAATTGCATTATCTAATTTAGTTAAGAGTTCGAGATCTGTAATTTCTGAAAAATAAGCGACCCAACCATATTTTTTTTGCTCACTGATTGCACCAGTGATTCGTTCATTTAACTCTAATAAAAATATTCCTTTAAGTAAATCTTCTGTCAAATACTTGAATTTATTTAGTCTATAACTTTTGTTGTGCAAATAATCGCTAAATTTGCCCACAATTGATTGTAGAAATCGTTCCACTGTGGATTGTCTAACCGAAATTTTAGGGATTTTGAATAAATAACCTAAATAACCAAACTCTTCTGATAACTTACTAAAATGAGTTTTTCCAGAGCCTAGGGGGTGAATTTGCAAACCCAACAGATTCAATTTTGATTCAATAATACTTTTTACATTTTCAGCATCATTCGACTTATGAATAACAAGAATGTCATCAACATATCGGAAATAATGATTTGAAACTTTACGAATTTCTGTATCAAACTCGCTTAAATATATTGCAGCTAAAATATTAGAAATAGCTAAGCCTTGCGGAACACCTTTTTCAGTTGTGAAATCGTCTAAGTTTTTATTGCGATAATTTCTTGGTACTATTGGGTTACTTATAGCAGACAAAATAAGCTTTATAACTTTAACTGATTTGATTCTTTTTTTTAAAATTTCCAAAAGAATATTACGGTCAATTTCATCGTAAAACCCTTTTATATCGCATCCAAATACCATAACTTCTTCATCATTTGCTTGGTAATTAAGTTGCTTAATTTCTCTAGAAATTTTATGGATTAGAGTGTTCGCTCTAGTTTTTGGTACACAGTCTGGAAAAATGTGAGCTAAAACATCTTTCAACTGGTTTAAAACTAATCTGTCTCGTAGGGTTGGTATTCCAATAAGTCTTGGCGACTTACCCCTTCCTTTTAGCTGTAAGACCTCAGCATATGGGGAGAATTTATATGTGCCACTCAAGCACTTTTTATTTATAGTTTTCAGGTGATTTACAGACTGTTTTTCAAACTGAGAACCATTTAACCTATCAATTCCCTTTGCTTTTGAGTCTTTGAACTTGTTATCAAATATCTTCTTTAGCTCAATTTGACTGAAGTAAACTTCAAGCAGTTTTGATGGAGGTAAAGTCTCATGAAGTTGGGAGCCGTTGAAAAAATATTTTTTATTATCAATTTCTAAGATTTGCATTGTTTGCCTTGTTTGCAATTAATACCTACTCAGATGATTGTCTTTCTTATGAAGCGAAAAGTAAACCATGCAGGTTTATTAAAGACTATTTGAGCACAGGACTCTAGTCCTTAGGCTCTAAATTTTTGAGAGTTTTATGAGCTGAAAAAATTATTTTGAAGAGATTTTGATAGTGAAAAACTAATAATTTGATATAAAAATGATGAATTAAATTACTTAAATCCATGTATTTTTATTTTCTGCCGTTGCCCATATGTTGCCCATAGTATTTTGGGGCAAACAAAAAAAGGCTCCCATCGCTGGAAGCCCCGTAGAATGGTGGTGAAAGAGGGACTTGAACCCTCGACCCCAGGATTATGAATCCTGTGCTCTAACCAGCTGAGCTACATCACCTTGTAAACTGTTTGCTTTAATTTCAGCAAGGCCGCAATTCTAGTGTTTTAGTGGTGAATTGTCAAAAGTAGTTTTCACTTTTTTACGTTATTTTTGATAATTAGCTGTTTAATTTGTAGCCTGCTTGCTTTTCATCTCGCGGTTAGGTGTTTGCATTAGAATTTTCTTGAAATGTCTACGATGAGTGATGCGCTGTAGTGCTTCCATTTAATAATGATCACGTAAGCATATGAGCGCGCTTGTTGCGCTAAGTTTTCAGATAGATTTGCTATTTTTTCTGGGATGGAGATCACCATGTTTTCGCCAAAATATTTCCGTGCATTGCCGGAGATGGTGTTGGCGATTTCGCCTACGACATCGAGCAGGTTCTCTTCTGATTGGTTAGTTTCTTTCATCACCGTTAGCAGGTGTCGCAACATGGCACTGGGTGCAGAGAAGTAGAGTGCACCTTCGTAGCCATCACTCACTTTGATTTTTCCGGTGTAGTCGTTCATTGGAAATGCGCTTTGCGCAAGGTAGGCTACTTTAATGGCTGCGGCTTCTTTGGTTGCTTGTTTGAAGTAGTTACCAATGGCTTCAATAAAGACTTCAATGTCTTTTTCGCTTAAGTCACTCATTTTCTTTTATTAGCTCCAGTATCGCGTTAACGAGTTCTTCATCCGTAAATGGTTTATATAGGAAGCCATTGGCGCCATTTTTTAGCGCTTCAATCGCAGTGGCTTTGTCGCTAAGCGCAGAGATGATGAGGATTTTGATGTTAGGGTCAAACTCAACGAGCAGAGCGGTACATTCCACGCCATCCATTTCCGGCATGGTGAGGTCCATGGTGACAATGTCTGGGCGCTTTGCCACGCATAGTGCAAATGCATCGGTGCCATTGGCTGCGGTACCAACAACTTCGATAGGCGGAAGTTTTGAGTCTGCAATAATTCTGGAAATTCTGCTCCTGATAATATTGGAGTCATCGACTATCATTAATTTCATATTACGGCCTCTGTCGAATTCAGGTTGATAGATGGTTTAGCGTGCTTGGAAATACGGAAGGCGAATTGTGTAAATACATCGGCTTTGGTGTCTATTTTTAGCTCGCCACCAATTTCATTGATAAGCGATTGCACTAAATCCATACCTACACCGCGGCCCGCATCTTGATCGACGCTGCTGGCGGTTGAGAAGCCTGGTTCAAATAATTTGGCGACAATTTCCTTATCGGATAGCTTGTGTACTGTGTCACTGGCGTAGCGCCCTGAGGTAAGCATGGCAGCGCGGATGCGGTTGGGAACAATGCCTTGGCCGTCATCACGCACAATAAAATCAATAATGCCCTCCTGATTTATGCGGGTGGTGATAGATATTTCGCCATGTGCTGATTTTCCTTGTGCCAGCCTAATGTCAGTTGACTCTATGCCATGACAGATAGCATTACGGATTAGCTGGATGCCAATCTGTTGCAGTTGATGCACGGTTTTTGTGTCCATTTGGTCTAGTAACGCTAGCTCTAAGTTTAGCTGCACGTTCTTATTTTGGCTTTGACTTACCTGTTCTACGAGGCGCTTTAGGTTATTAGCAACATTGGTAGAGATAGATTGAGGGGCGCTTGGGCTGTTGTTGGCCTGGTGGTGTGCCTGCATGAAGTCTACAATCATTTCAATTTGTGTAATTTGCTCAAGCAAGGCGCTTAACATTACCGGTAGACTTAAAATCTCTTGGGCATCCCATTCGTTCTTGTTGCGTAGCGATACCAAGTGCTCTTCAAATTGATGCGCTAGCGTTTCAATGGCCTGTAAGCCTATGGCCCCAGACTCACCTTTAATGGCATGGATGATGCGGAAGCATTGATTCACCATATCACTATGCGTAGCAGCGCGTTTATCTGCATTGGCTAATACTTCGTTAATCACATCTAAACTACTGTGTGCCTGCGTCAAGAATTGGCGCAGTTGGGTGATGTCGGCTTGCAGCAAGGCTTTCAGCAGATCGAGATTGATGCTGGATTGACCCTTGAGCTTAGTTAGCTCCTCACCCTGCGTTACTTGCTCGGTTACGTCTTGCACCGTTACTAAGAGGTGCAAGACTTGTTTATTCTCTACCACGCGGTTGAACTGGAAGCTAAGGTAGCGTGGCGATGCGTCGTCTCTTGTTTGTACCTTTACCTGCGTGAGCGGGTTAAGGCTTAGCATCAAGCTCTCTTTTACCTTGTTGCCAAACAGTAGCTGTATGTAATCTTTGGAAGAAGTGAAAATGTCATCGGAAACCAGTTGCTGCAGTATGGGCATAAACGGCATGTTTGCGCTTACTTTATGCTGCAATATTTGTTCAATAGAGCGTGAAATCTGGCTACCAACTGCGAGTTCATGGTCTAACAAAAACAGACCTTCTTTAACGGTATTGAGAATCTCGGTAGTTTCGCGCTGTGCTTTTTCAATCTCGCCATCGGCAGCACGCAGCTTGCGTAGCGCGTTGAACACAATATTGGCAAACAGTAACAGTGATAATACCAATGCAATTGTTTGAATCAGTTGCAAATGACTGGCTTTGGTTTTGGTGTTTTGTTCTAGTTGCGTCGTCAGGTTGTTCATCAGCTTTAGCAGCTTCAGATTATTTTCACGTGCATAATCTGTGGCAAGGTCTAGCCGTGTTTCGTCTATCACTCGGCTTAGTATCACTGACTCCAGCAGCTTTTTGTAGGGCTGCCAGATAAGCAAGGCATCATTCACGGCCTGAATAGAGGCAGTATCAGTTACTTTAGGTAGGAATACTGGTTTCTCGTTACCACCCATGACCGTGCCGCCGGTTTTAAAGGCATTCAGCGTAGTGTCAAACAGCGTACTGACTTTTTGGAGCTCTTCCATATTTTTTGCATCAAACTTGCCCTGTGCTGCATCGACCTGAATTGACAGCAATACTTTTGCGGTGCGTTGTGAGAGCATGCGCTGCCGACCTGAAAGATTGATGGAAACGGCATCGCTATCTAACGTAGATGAGGTGTAGAAGTTAAGGCCAAGCACTGCCAAGTTAAATACCAGAAAGAGAGTGACGGCCAATATAATGCCGCGGTATTTGTTCAACGTACCTAGCTGCCTCTTTTGATTATACGTACTGTTGCTGGACATGCCTGCTCCTTATGCAATGGTTAAAATATATTTGGTAATGCAGCTCACCGTGCTAACGCAGAATTGAAGTTATGTTTATGAAGCTATCTATATAGTGCGGATTTTTCACTTCAGTTAATCGTGTTTGCTTCATCCCATGTTTTCGTTAAATCTAAATACTTAAAGTGCCAACAAAAAAGGCGTCTTCCAGGCCAAGTGATATCTCAGCCAGAAAGACGCCTTTGTCTTAAATTTATTACACTCAAGTTTTGAGCCACTTTGATGTCGCCATTGACATCAGTGTTTATCTGTAAAGCGATTTACATACCCACGCATTGAGTTTGTAAATGTTGTCGCAGTATTCACAATTGTTATATGTGTCTGCATATGTTGCTAAAAGCAATAGCCGTGCCACGGTTATGGTTGTGTGTAACCTAATGATATTTAATGTTAATTTCTATGAATTATTTTATTTTTGCTGGATGAGTATGTGCTTGTATGCACAAAGACGGTGCAATAGCACGGCTAACTACAAGGTGTCGCTACGAAAATATAGCGATAATAGTAGTTGGTAATGGCGGTGATTGGGTGCGTAGGTTAGAGGAGTGCAGGGTGACGTACTTGAGCCATGAGTGTCTGTGTCGGTTAACACATGCACTCATGGCATGATGGTGTAATACGTTGAATCTTTATACGTTAAATCTAAAGTGCATCACATCGCCATCTTGTACGATGTACTCTTTGCCTTCCAAGCGCATTTTACCGGCTTCTTTTGAGCCTTGCTCGCCCTTGTTTTTCACGTATTCGTCATAGGCAATCACCTCTGCGCGAATAAAGCCACGTTCAAAGTCGGTGTGGATCACGCCAGCTGCTTGAGGTGCTGTTGCGCCTTTTTTAACGGTCCAGGCGCGAACTTCTTGTACGCCAGCGGTAAAGTAGGTTTGCAAACCAAGTAAATCATAGGCAGCGCGAATCACGCGATTTAGGCCTGGCTCGTCTTGGCCTAGCTCAGCTAAGAATTCTACTTTGTCTGCGTCATCCAGCTCAGAAATCTCGCCTTCGATTTTTGCGCAAATACACACGACTGGTGCGCCTTCAGCTTTGCCTAATGCGACAACTTTATCTAGGTAAGGGTTGTTCTCAAAACCTTTTTCATCCACGTTAGCGATGTACATTACCGGTTTAACTGTAATTAGGCAGAGTGGTTTGATGATGTTGAGTTCATCAGCATCTAAGCCTAAGGTGCGCACTGGTGCGCCAGTATCTAAGTGTTTTTGGATTCTTTCACATAAGCCAGCAAGTGCAATCGCTTCTTTGTCACCAGATTTAGCTTTTTTGCTTTCACGTTGTAATGTTTTTTCAACGGTTTCCATATCGGCAAGCGCCAACTCGGTGTTAATCACTTCAATATCAGAAAGTGGATCTACCTTGCCCGCAACGTGCACCACATTGCCATCATCAAAACAGCGCACTACGTGAGAGATCGCATCTGTTTCACGGATGTTAGCTAAGAACTTGTTACCTAAGCCTTCACCTTTAGATGCGCCGGCTACTAGGCCTGCGATGTCCACAAACTCCACAATCGCTGGTTGTACGCGCTGTGGTTTTACTATGTCAATCAATGGTTGCAGGCGGGTATCTGGTACCTCAACGATGCCAACATTAGGCTCAATGGTGCAGAATGGGTAATTTTCGGCCGCAATCCCAGCCTTGGTAATTGCATTGAATAAGGTTGATTTGCCTACGTTAGGTAAGCCTACGATTCCACACTTCATATTTTTCCAATCATCTTTAACGCAAGCATTGCGTTGTATTCGTATTCATCGATTCGCCGTATCTTTAGCGCTGTCTTTTCTAATATGATTTACGCTTTTTTTGCATAAAATATAAATATAAAACAGCTGCTTAGGTAAGGTGACTATTTCTTTGTGTGCAATTTTAACATGGCGCTATCAAATTCGCCTTTAAGCATTAAATCTACTAATTTACAGCTGTCATAAATGCTATCGTCAATCACATGCTGTTCATCTTTAGTGGGTGCTTTGAGTACAAAGTTAACCACTTCATTTTTTGAGCCAGGGTGACCAATGCCTACGCGTAAGCGCCAATAGTCTGCTGTGCCTAACGCTGAATGTATATCGCGTAACCCATTGTGGCCGCCGTGGCCGCCGCCAAATTTCATTTTAATACTGCCTGCAGGTAAATCTAATTCGTCATGAATCACTAAAATTTCTGCAGGTGATATTTTGTAATAATTAGCTAGTGCGGCAACTGCCTTGCCACTTGCATTCATAAAAGTGGTGGGTTTGATCAGCCAGCTGTCTGCGGTTGGGCTTAACTTGCCAGCAAAGCCAAAGAATTTAGCATCAACTGCCAATTTGCTATTGGTGGCCGCCGCTACTTGGTCTATCCACCAAAAACCTGCATTATGGCGCGTAGCTGCATATTTTTCGCCAGGATTACCTAGGCCTACAAATAATCTAATTCCGCTCATATAGTGACTTTAAGTTGGTGCATCGTGCATTTTTGCATAGATGCAATTTAGTTTGCACCTAAAAAAAACGCGCACTTTAATCAAAAAGTGCGCGCTATTTAGCTAGCTTACGTAATGAATACTTAAGCTTCTGGTGTTTCTTCAGCAGTTGCTGAAACGCTACCGCGTGTTTTAGCGATAGAAGCTACAGCTGCGTCATCACCGTGTGCTAATTGCACAAACTCAACACCTTTTGGTAGTTTGATTTGTGACAAGTGGATTGATTGACCCACTTCTAAAGCTGAAACGTCAACTTCGATAAACTCTGGCAAGTCTTTTGCCAAGCAGCTTACGTCAGCTTCAGTTTGGATATGAGCAACAATACCACCACCTAATTTAACACCTGGCGCTGCATCAGCGTTAGTGAAGTGGAATGGCACTTTAACGTGGATTTTTTCAGTTGCACTAACGCGTTGGAAATCAACGTGTTGAATTGTGTTGCGCACTGGGTGCATTTGGAAATCACGTAATAGTACGCTTTCTTTTTTACCTTCGATAATCAGCGTTAACACTGAAGCATGGAAAGCTTCGTGACGGAATTGTAAGAACAATTCTTTTGCGTTGATTTCTAGTGGGTATGCATCTTTACCACCACCATATACTACACCAGGCACAGAGCCAGCATGACGTAGGCGGCGGCTCGCACCCGTACCTTTAGCGTCACGTTTTACTGCATTGATTTCAATAGCCATTTTACTACTCCTAAATTTACTGCTTTACTACAACGAATCTGCCTTCCGCGACCAGAAGACAGGGTGAAATACTTAGTCCATAAACAATGAGCTTACAGAATCTTCACTGCTGATGCGGCGAATTGTCTCTGCCAGCAATGCTGCTGCGCTCAATTGACGGATTTTTTTACAATTAATGCTATCTGCTTGCAATTGAATAGTGTTGGTAACAACTAACTCATCCAACTCAGAATTCATAATGCGTTCTGCGGCGCCACCAGATAAAACTGGGTGGGTTGCATACGCTACTACTTTTACTGCACCATGCTTTTTCAATGCGGCAGCAGCTTCACATAGTGTGTTGGCTGTATCAACCATGTCATCCATAATCACACAGGTACGGCCAGCAACATCACCAATGATGTTCATCACTTTAGCGACGTTTGGTTTTGGACGGCGTTTATCAATAATCGCCAAGTCTGAACCTAGCTGTTTTGCACATGCACGTGCACGCACAACACCACCAACGTCAGGAGAAACCACTACTAGGTTCTCATGTTTTTGCTCTAATAAATCAGCCAATAAAATTGGTGTGGCATAGATGTTATCTACTGGGATATCAAAAAAGCCTTGGATTTGGTCTGAGTGTAAATCCATCGTCAATACACGGTTAACACCAACGCCGGTCAGCATGTTGGCAACCACTTTAGCGGTAATTGCAACGCGAGCAGAACGTGGACGACGATCTTGTCTTGAGTAACCGAAATATGGGATAGCAGCAGTAATACGGCCAGCAGATGAGCGACGTAGCGCATCCACCATGACCATTACTTCCATTAAGCTGTCGTTAGTTGGGTGGCTGGTCGATTGCAATACAAAAACATCGCGACCGCGTACGTTTTCAAGCAACTCAACCATGACTTCGCCATCGCTAAATTTACCTACATGCACTTGGCCAAGATTAATGCCTAAGTGTTTTGCAACTTGCTGCGCGAGCTCTGGGTTGGCGTTGCCAGTAAAGACCATCATGTTGCCGTTAGACGCCATTCGATTTCCTATCGTGCTGGCTTATCAAGATTGTCCAGCTAACTAATAAAAAAAACTCACTAAAAAATAAAAGCGTGTAAATCAAATAATCTACACGCTTCTACAAAATTTGGCTGAGGAGGAAGGATTCGAACCTTCGCATGCCGGAATCAAAATCCGGTGCCTTAACCAGCTTGGCGACTCCCCAATATTTAACCAGTTTATTTACACAGTAAAGGGTGCTGATTTAACCCTTTTGCAACAAACCCAAAATATTCTTTCGGTTTTTGTTGGTAAATCCTGTTCGCAGTTTCTGCGTCATTTACTTCTAAAAACACCGAAGCACCTGAGCCGCTCATTCTAGCATCTCCGAATTGTTTTAGCCAGTCTAAACTCGCTTTTACTTCAGGGTAGATGCTACAAACTACTTTTTCCAGTTGATTTATAAATTCATCGTGTATGTTTTTACCCGCTGAATTTTCAGTGCTTAATTGCGCTATCCCTGAAAAGGCCGCTATTGTCTTAGGAATCGTATCCTTTGTCAATTGCTTATTAGCAAAAATTTGTGCGGTTGATACATGTACATTAGGCGTAAGCACCACATAATAGGCATCATGCAGCGTAAGTGCTTGTAATTGTTCACCAACGCCCTCTGCCCATGCATTGCTACCATAAATGAAGAAAGGTACGTCTGCGCCCAACTGCAATCCTAGCGTTAGTAGTTCTTCGCGGGGCAGGTTAAGCTGCCAGCGCTGATTTAAGGAAAGCAGTACGGTTGCTGCGTCTGAGCTGCCGCCACCTAAACCGCCGCCCATGGGGATTTTTTTATCGACCAATATCTCGGCCCCTAGCTGGCAGCCTGTGTGTTTTTGCAATAATAGGGCAGCACGCACGCATAAGTCTTGTGCTTCTGGTACGCCAGCTACATCGTTCACGCGTTTAATGATGCCGGTATTGGTGGTTTTGATGTGAATGGTGTCGTAATAGTCCAGTAATCTAAATGCGGTTTGTAGTAGATGGTAGCCATCGCTGCGTTGCCCCACGATGTGTAAAAACAAATTAATTTTGGCTGGCGCTAAAAAAGCTTCAAAGTCGTGCATGGCTATGGTTGTGAGTGCTTGAAAGGTAGATTGATATTAAAAGGTGTTAAGTGGATGGCTGTTTAGTTGGTGATGTTGTTCCAGTTTTCTACCAGCAGCTTAAGGTTAACTTGGTCACTTTTCAGAAATATCTTACCCGGTAGCCAGTAGCCATTTTGTTCGGTGTAGTTTGTGAACTCAATTTTCCAGCCGTCTTGCTCTAAGGTGGTGAGTAAGCCTTGCTCATCCCATGTGCTGGCTTGAATTGGGCTGCTTGAGGGGCGGCCTAATGACCAGTCGGCTAATCCTGTGAGTGGTAGTGACCAACCTAAAGCATTATAGGTGAGCGTTTCTGCATTGGCTGCAGATACTTGTTTGCCATTGGCATCGATAAGCGTGATTTGATTGCTGGATTTGGTAATTTGCGCCACCTGGCCGCCGAGCGGTGAATAGAGCGCGATATTGTCGTTGGCTAATGTGTGTTGCCATTGTAGGCCGCCAGAAAATCCCTTGCTATTGGTTTGTACGCCGATTCTGCCCTGTAGCGAGAATTGCTGGATTTTGGCATTGCGCTGTAAATGTGCCTGATTACGTATCGACGAATCTGTGCTCATGGACACTCGCTGCGGCGTGCTTGCGCACGCGGCTAATAAAGTGACCATGCACAGTGCTAAAAAGTGGCGGGTTGGCGGCATTTGCATCGCTAGTGTAGTTTGGGCTGCGGCTACGCTGGCGCTTAGGATTTAAACTTGTTTGCAGTGGTTAGTAGAATTTCGTTATCCGGATCTGCAGTCAAGGCGTCGCTCCATACTTTCTTGGCTTTCTCGAACTCGCCTTTTTGCCATAATACTTCCCCTAGATGCGCTGCAATCTCAGGGTCTGGGTTAATGCGGAATGCCTGCTCCAGATATTGTATGGCTTTGTCTAGGTTGCCTTTGCGGTAATGCGCCCAGCCTAGGCTGTCTAGCATGTAGTGGTCATTCGGGGCAAGCGTTAATGCCTTTTCAATTAAATTGATGGCTTCTTTTAGCTTAATGTTACGGTCGGCAAATGAGTAGCCCAGCGCATTGTAGGCAGCTGCAAAATCTGGTTTTTCTGCAATCGCTCTACGTAGTTCTGACTCCATGACGTCAAATTTAGCTAAACGCTCTGCCGCAAGAGCGTAGTCGTAAACCAGCTCTGGCGTGTTAGGGAGGTTTTTTACCGCTTTTTCTAGCAGATCAAAAGCTTCCTGATTGCGCTTGTCTTTAGCAAGTAAAGCGGCTTGGGCTTTAATTACTAGGATTTGTTGTTCCACATTCAGGTCTTCTAAATTGTCTAACAGCTCAATCGCTTTATCTGTAGATTGCGTGCGTGCAATCAGATTGGCTAAATTAAACTGTGCCTCAAGATAACGTGGCCCGCTTGATACTTTGTTATACCAGGACATGGCGGCTACATCGTGTTTTTGCTTTTCAGCGGTTTGCCCCAGGTAAAGGTAAATCTGGTCAGTATCTTTAAAGTTGTGGGCAATCGCTTGTTTAAAGTCCTTTTCTGCTTCGTTGTAGTCGTTAGTTTGAAAAGCCAGCAAGCCCACAATGGCGTAAATTTCAGCACCGTTGTTTTCTGTTGATTGCTTAGCATTCTCTAAAATAATCGGAAACTCGGCTTTGGCTGCGGCATATTGTTTCTGATTCACCAGGATTTTTGCCAGATTAATGCGAACCTCGTTTGCATCTGGCTGCACTTTTAAATATTCATAATAAAAGGCTGTCGCTTTAGCGGGGGATTGGCGAAATAGCACCTGGCCTTTTAGCAAGGCAACAATAGTCCAGTTTGGGCGTGACTCTTCAGCTTTTGCCAATGCATCTAATGCTACGCTATCTTGATTAGCCACGTATGCAGCTTGTGCAATGGCAAAGTTTGCCTCTGCTAGTTCAGGGTAGGGTTTGGCAAGTGATTGGATCAGTTTTAATACCGCGTCCTTATCTGGGCTGCGGTTTAATAGCGAGTTAATAAATAAAAAGCCACCGGCTCTGGTGTCTTCTTTTACCAGTAATTGCGCCAAGTAAGGCTCTGCTTCGTGTAGGCGACCCGTTGCAATCAGCATCTCGGTCATGGCTTGCTGTGCTTCTGTTGATGCCGGGTCTAGCTCAGCCCAAAGCTTTACCGCAGGGATAGCCAAACTTGGAATGTTGGCAAATGCCCCGATTTTGGCTGCGCGCTCGGCAAGGCGAGGATCTTGCTCGGTACGTGCCAAGTCGTAAAAAATTGCGCCAGCGGTGCCGACCTCACCGCGTTGCCCAGCGACCTCTGCGACTAGATACTTGTATACAAACTCTGCGCTGAGTGTTTTTTCGGCTGGGCTGGCTGGCTCGTTGTTGGTCGCCAACGTGTCTGATTGGTAGCGATTGGGGGTGTTGCTGGCGCAGCTGCTTAGTCCGAGCGCAAGTAAGCACAAAGTAACATTTACCGCGGTAGAGATTGCAGAAGTTTTTTTCAGCGGCATGTTCAAATCTAGTTTTTTCGTCATCAGTGTATGTGAAACTGTTTTATAAAATGGATCGATTTAGTTATATAGTAAATTACGCGTTTATAGATTGCATTAACTTTAATAAGATTCGCTCAATATTTATGCTGTGTGGCAGCGAGCCTTCTGATATTTAGCTTAAACACTGTATCATGCTTCGTTGCTTCTTAGTCCGTGACAGCGACTGCAAGTTCCGACATAATTACAGGTTGACTATAACGCAAGTGAAATGAACTGTCGCCTATAGATTCGAACCTATAGATTTGTTTTATCTGGGTCAGACTTTTTATGATGTTTTTATAAAATTGGTAGTAACCGTCTGTATTTAAACGAATGTTTTAAAATTGAGTACCTATGAATAATTTTACAGTTGAGGCAATTGAGCTTACGCGGCTTTATGGAGGTCGCGAAGCAGTAAGTAATGTAAATTTCACCTTAAGTAAGGGCGAGGTTTTGGGGTTCTTAGGCCCCAATGGTGCCGGTAAATCTACCACCATGAAAATGCTCACTGGCAATCTGGCGCCTAGCTACGGTAGTGTCAAGATTTGCGGTATCGATATGATGGAAAATCCAAAAGAGGCGAAAGCCTTGATTGGTTACCTGCCGGAAATGCGCCCCCTATATAAAGAGTTAACTGTTGATGAGTACCTAACGATGGCGGCCAGGCTGCATCGCGTGAGTGCTAAAAATATCAAAAAGGCCGTAGAAAATGCGAAAGAGCGTTGTGGTTTAACGCATATGAGCAAGCGCCTGATTGAGAACTTGTCCAATGGTTATCAGCAACGCGTAGGGATTGCACAGGCGATTATTCATAGCCCGATGGTGGTGATTCTGGATGAGCCAACCGTGGGCTTAGACCCAATTCAAATTCGTGATATTCGTACCTTAATTCGTGAGGTTGGTACGGATCATAGCGTGATTATCTCTACACACATTCTGCCTGAGGTGGAAATGGTGTGTGATCAGGTGCAAATCATTGATAAAGGTAAGTTGGTTTTCAACGGCTCAATTGATGTGCTTAAGCGTCAGCGTGTGGGTAATAAACTGTTGATTGGCTTACGCAATCCGCCTGCGATTGAAGAAGTTCTAAGAATATCAGGCGTTTCTGAGGCTGAAAGTTTAGCCAATGGTTTGATGCGCGTGCGTTATGCCGAAAGTACTGAGCCAGCCGAGGCGATTGTACAAGCTGCAGTGCAACAAGGCTGGGGTTTATATCAAATTGCACCGGACCAAACCAGCTTGGAAGACGTGTTTATGCAGTTGACTTATCAAGAGCAACTTGCTGTTTAATCAGCAAGTTATGCACTATACCGCTGTTTAATTTGGTTCAATCGAGTCACTTTTCAGTATAACAATCGGGTATTTAAGGTTTTATTTATGATTATCAATGTCGCAAGAAAAGAACTTAAAAGTGTGTTTGCCTCGCCAATGGGCTGGGTGATTTTATCGCTGCTGATGTTTGCTTTTGGCACGCAATATTTAAATGCAGTGAATGATTACTTTGCCGTGATGTCTGGAGCAATGCGCCCAGCTGAGCGTACCGGCGTGACCCAGTTTGTTGGTCAGTCTGTGTATGGTTTGGCTTCATTTATCATGTTGTTTGCAGTGCCGCTGTTGTCTATGCGACTGATTTCTGAAGAGCGCCGTAGCCAAACCCTGCCATTTTTATTCAGTGCGCCGATTTCACTGACGGAAATTGTGGTCGGTAAGTTTGTAGGCTTAGTTGCGTTTTTAAGTGTGTTAATTGTGTTTATCGCGGCAATGCTATCTACGCTGAACATTTGGGCTGACATTGACTTTGGCTTTTTGTTAGCTAACTCACTGGGCTTGCTGTTGATGGTGGCGGGCTTTTCTGCGCTGGGTATTTACTTCTCAAGCTTAACACAGCAGCCGGTGATTGCAGCAATCCTAACCTTTATTGCGCTGTTTGCATTGATGATGCTAGACCGCTTTTTTGGCGACGACCCGACCAATGTGCTTGGCAGCTTATCTCTCACACGACACTTTCAATCATTTGCCAGTGGTTTGATTGATAGTGCAGATATCGTCTATTTTATTTTATTCGCAGTGACATTTTTAACCTTAACAGTGCGTCGCCTAGATGCTGACCGCTTACGTGGTTAATTGGAATTTCTAACATGAACATTAATCGTAAATTACGTTTTCAGTTATTAGTACAAAACTGGTTTTTTGTCGTACTGTTTTTAATGCTGGTGGTGTTGCTAGGGTATTTTGCTAGCCAATACCGCACTGCCAAAGATATTACACAGGCTAACCGTAATATTCTGACGCAGGGTAGTGTGAACGTGCTCAAGCAAATGAAAGCACCGGTTAACATTACCGTGTATGCCACCAAAGATGATGCATCAAGCGGTGATGTGTTCCGCAAAGGGATTGTGGACTTTGTGGCACGTTACCAACGCGATAAGCATGATATTCGCCTGAAATTCGTGAACCCATCTGAAGAACCTAAGCTCGCGCAAGATGCCGGCGTGAAGGTGGATGGTGAAGTGGTGGTGGAGTACCAAAAACGTACTGAGCATATTACACCGCCATTTGCCGAGCAAGAGTTCACCAACTTACTGGTGAGATTATCACGTACTAATCAGCAAGCGATTATGTACTTGGATGGTCATGGTGAGCGTAACTTACTGGGCGTTAAAAACCACGATTTAGGTGAGTTTGGTAAGCAGTTGGAAAGCAAAGGCTTTAAATTTGCCAACCCAGACTTAACCATCGCACAGTCTGTGCCACGTAATGGCGCTATGTTGGTGGTGGCTAGCCCGCAAGTGGATATCAGCGACATTGAGGCGCAAAAGATTAAGGCCTACCTAGAAGCCGGCGGTAACTTGTTGTGGTTGCTAGATGATAATGACTATAAAGGTATGCAAGCGGTTGCCGACTACTTAGGTCTGAGTGTGTCGCCTGGTGTTGTGCTAGATATGGCATCCGCCCAATACGGTGCAGATGCCCGTGTTGCTTTTGCCAGCCTATATGGTGAGCATCCTATTACCACCAACTTTATGTTGCGTACCTTGTTCCCAGAGTCACATGAGGTGAGTGCAGTAGGTACCGACGATAACGGCTGGAAAGTAAGTAAACTGGTTGAGGTGGCACCGAATGGCTGGCTTTCTGCTGCAAAACTGGCAAAAGGTGCTAAGCCTGTGTTTAATGAAAAAGCAGACAAACGCGGCCCTATCAACGTGGGTGTTGCCTTGGAGCGTATCTACGGTAAAAAAGGCCAGCGTGTGGTGGTAATGGGTAATGCTAACTTCTTATCGAATACCTTTATTACCAATGGTGGTAACCTGGACTTAGGCATCAACATCGTGAACTGGTTAGCTGGTGATGACAATCTGATTACGATACAGCCTATGCCACTAAAAGACATTAACGTTTCTATTCCGGATACCGATCAAGGTCGCTTGGTTGCTTGGACCGTGTTTCATGGCTTCCAGTACTTTATCCCGCTGGGCTTCATGCTCGCTGGTTTTTACTTCTGGTGGAAACGCAGAAGAGCTTAATCTGGCAGCGCTTAATGTAGGCGTGCTGAATTAAGCTAACTATTTAAATGTGTTATTGCGGAATGTATTGTTGTTTAAGGGTGTGACATGAAAAAACGTTGGTTATTGAATCTAATTTTGCTTGCGGTCGTTGCGGGTTTAATCACATTTTTATATGTACGCCCTAAAACTGCAGTCGATGCAAAAAAAGAGTACGAAGTTTCGCCATATAAGCTGGCAGAGTTTAATGCGATTGGCATTGAGTTCCCGGCAAAAGCACCAGTGACGTTTGAGAAGGTGGATAAATACTGGCGCTTGACTGCACCTTACAAAACCCGTGCTGACCAGTTATCCGTGCAACGTATTCTAGCGATTGTGGCGGCTAAAAGCCCTGAGAAAATCGTATCAGACGATATGGAAAAATTTGGCTTGGTTAGCCCTGCGTTTAAGCTAAAGCTGTATAGAGATAAAGACAACGTAGAGGAGTTTTTATTTGGTACCCACAGCCCGCTTACCGATGAGCAGTATATTGCGCATAAAGGTACGGTTTATTTAATCCCTAATTCATATGCAGAGGCAGCCTCTACGCAAGTGATTGAAATGGTGGATAAAGCACCATTGAAACCTACCGAAAAGGTGGCTGGTTTTGACTTTAGCCGCCTCGAGCAGTGGGAAACGTCTAGATTGAATCTAGATTTAGTGAATGGTCAATGGAAGGTTTCGATTAAAGAGGCTAAACCATTACAAAATGAAATGAACGAATGGGTAGATTACTCATGGGAGCATACGATGGCAAAATCAGTGGAGTTATACACGCCTGATCGCAAAGCGGTTTACCCTTCATTTGAAATTAAACTAGCCGACGGCAGTAAAGTGCATTTTGATAAGGTACAAGAGTCGCCTGATTTAATATTAGCTCGTCCGGATGAGGGCATTATGTATACCTTTCCATCCGACTCTGGTTTTGTGATGCTGAACCCGCCTATCAATGTGCCAAGTAAGTAATGTGAGACGGTAGTACACTTAAATTTTGAAGCTTTAGAAGATCCCCCACGGTGCTTGCATGTGGGGGATTTTTTTAGGAATGAACCCATATGCCAGAACTCCCAGAAGTAGAAACCACACGCTTAGGATTACTGTCGCTTGTAGAGCAAACGGTTGCACAAGTAGTGATTCGCAACCCATCTTTGCGTTGGCCGATTCCTGATAATCTGGCAGATTTGTTGCAAGGACAAACTTTAAGGGCGTTAACGCGCCGTGCTAAGTATATTCTTGCGCATTTTGATCACGGGGTTTTATTGCTGCATTTAGGGATGTCTGGGCGTATTTGCCTGTTGGCTAAAAATGAAACAGCACAAAAGCATGATCACTTTGATCTTGTATTTACCGATGGCCAAGTGCTGCGTTTGCGAGATCCACGCCGCTTTGGTGCTGTGCTGTGGGCTGGTGAGCACTACACGCAGCATAAGCTGCTTAGCGTGCTGGGGCCAGAGCCGTTAGATGATGCGTTTACCGGCGCTTATTTGCAGCAGCATATCCGTACCCGTACCGCTGCTATCAAAACCACGATTATGGATGGTCATTTGGTGGTTGGCGTGGGTAATATCTACGCGAGTGAGTCTTTGTTCCGTGCCAGAATTAATCCAGCGACGCCAGCTAATAAACTGAACCTGCGGCAGTGTGAAACGCTAGTGGCAGAAATTAAGGCGACTTTAAGTGATGCGCTGAAAGCCGGTGGTAGTAGCTTGCGTGACTTCTTTGGCACGGATGGCAATCCGGGCTATTTCCAGCAGCAGTACTTTGTTTATGGTCGCACCGGAGAGCCGTGCCGGGTATGCGGTAAGCATATTTTAAATATCAAGCAAGGGCAGCGCTCTACGTTTTATTGTGGCGTATGTCAGAAGCTCTAATGTGTTGATGGGTACGTGTTTTAATTGATTTGAAGCGTTGTGTTTTTATTATGATCAACCCTTAAACTTTGGCCATTTGTTGTAACCAATCTCAGGATTGTTCGCGTTGTGCTCTAAGATTAGCCGTGACTCTATTTGATTTACTTCTTCGGTGCTTTCTGACTCAAAAATGACTTGTTTTCTGATTGTAAAGTCGCGCTGCTCTTCTTCAGAAAAGTCTTTTTTAACAGATTCACTGTTAACGCTACCAAAATAAGTAAGCGTGTTGGTAAGGTCTTTACCAATATAAATTTTCCCATTTGGGTATGTTATTTTGTAGATAACTTTTTTCATGCACCAGTGCTTAAAGTGTTCAGCGGCTAATGCTGCCTTGCCGCATGCTCGTGTAAATAGCCCGCTGGTTTTTCTGGGCTTCCGCCAATTTTTTGCGGTAAGAGTGAACCGATAATCATGGCTAACACACTCACACCTAAGCCTATCAGTTGTGGCGGTACTAGGCCAGCCTCACCGATCAGCACTTCGATCAGTACCCAAGTGCTAATACCACCGATGATGGCAGCCAGCGCACCTTGTGAGGTGGATCTTTTCCAGAACACGCCAAAAATAAGCGGAACAAATGCGCCAGCCAGAGTGATTTTATAGGCCGACTCTACCATGCCAAAAATCGAACGCTCCGAGTTGAGTGCGTAAAACAGCACGCACATACCAAAGCCGAGCAGGCAAAGGCGCATCACCCTCAGGAAGCCTTTGTCACTTAAGTGTGGCATATAGCCTTTTACGATGTTTTCTGCAAAAGAGACAGATGGCGCTAACAGTGTGGCGGATGAGCAACTCATAATGGCTGACATCACTGCACCAAAGAAAATAACCTGAGCGAGCAGTGGCGTATGCTCTAACACCAAGTAAGGCAGCACGCGTTGCGAGTTTTCTACCACCAGCGCGCCATAGTGTGCTGGGTCTATCAATGTGGCAGAGTAGGCAATAAACATAGGCACGAAGGTGAAGCAAAAGTACACCGTAGCACCTAGCATAGAGCCCCACAGTGCAATTTTTGCACTCTTGGCAGAGGTAATGCGCTGAAATACGTCTTGTTGCGGGATAGAGCCTAGCATCATGGTTAGCCAGCCGCCGAGGAAGGTCAGCCACACCCAGATATCTGCACCTTTAGGGAAAAAGTCTAGTTTACCTGCTGCACGTGCGTGTTCAATGACCGGAGTAACGCCGCCTGTCATGTCAGAAACAATGCTGCCTATGTATAGTAAACCGCCTATGACTACGATCATTTGTACAAAGTCCAGTACCGCTACGGAGAGCATGCCGCCAAATGTGGTATACGTCAGCACTATGGCCGTACCAAGTATCATGCCCGTATCTTCACTAACCACGCCATCGGTAATAATGTTGAAAATAAGACCTAACGCCTTAATTTGCGCGGCCACCCAGCCTAGATATGAAATAACAATGGCAATCGTGGTGAGCACTTCTACGGCACGGTTGTAGCGCATGCGGTAAAAGTCACCCAGCGTGATAATGTTGAGCTTATAAAGTTGGGTGGAGAAGAAAACACCGGCGATCATCAAGCACATACTGGCGCCAAATGGGTCGGCAGCGACACCATTTAAGCCTTTAGTGACAAAGGTAGCCGATACGCCAAAAATTGCCTCTGCACCAAACCATGTGGCAAACACAGTTGCAACTACCACTGGCAGTGGCAGGTGTCGCCCGGCGACCGCGTAGTCTTTGGTATTTTTTACGCGCGTGGCGGCCACTAAACCTATGGTGATAGAAACTAATAAGTAGACGACGACAAACCAAATCAGCATAGCAGAACCCTAAAGTTTTATCTTTAACATGAGCGATGCCATGAGTATCGCTTTCAGGCTGTCAAATGTCAGGTGTGTGGCCATAATCGGGTGAGTAGCTATCATGATGCTGTTGAACTGTGCGTAAATTAAAAGCGGTTGGTTAATAAAACGGTTAGTGAGTAAAACTAGTGAATAAAGTAAGTGCCGATGACCAACAATACTTCTACCAGTGCCAATACGACAATGGCAATCACCAATCGTTTTTGCCATGTGGCTTGTAACTGCTGTGCTTGCACCAATTGCTCTATGGATGCACGTAATGGCACATCCTGTTCGGCCTGATTGGTCTGTGTTAAAAACTGGTGTGCCAGCCTTGGCATTTGCGGCATGCTCTTAATAATATGCGGCAATTCGTTTTTAAAGTTCTTAAGCATAGAACGCCAGCCGATTTGCTCACTCATCCAACGTGTTAAAAACGGCTGCGCACTTTTCCATAGGTCTAGATTCGGATCTAGTTCACGGCTTAGGCCTTCAATGTTAAGTAGTGTTTTTTGCAGCATAATCAGCTGTGGCTGAATAATGACCCCAAAGCGACGTGCCATTTGA
This sequence comes from Methylotenera mobilis JLW8, assembly GCF_000023705.1. Taxonomy (NCBI): domain Bacteria; kingdom Pseudomonadati; phylum Pseudomonadota; class Betaproteobacteria; order Nitrosomonadales; family Methylophilaceae; genus Methylotenera; species Methylotenera mobilis. The sequence goes on along the minus strand of NC_012968.1, from coordinate 1,989,905 downwards.
AACAAGCTCAGTAGGGTACGCGCAAAAGAAATATCTTTTAATGGTTTGTTGAAAATTGGCTCGCAAATTGCGCGTACTGCAGTTTCCAGTTCTTCGCGCTTGGTGTCTGCCGGTACCCAGCCTGAATCAATATGCGCTTGTGCAACATCGCGATAATCGCGGTTGAAAAAAGCCAAAAAATTACGGGCAAGGTAGTATTTATCTACTTCGTTTAACGCGCCCATGATGCCAAAATCCAGCGCGATATATTTACCGTCATCCGCAATCTGAATGTTGCCTGGGTGCATGTCGGCATGGAAGAACCCGTCGCGGAATACCTGTGTGAAAAATATTTCTACACCATCTCTTGCCAGCTTGGATGTATCAATGCCTTTGGCGACCAAGGCGTCACGCTGGCTGATCTGTGTGCCGTACATGCGCTGCATCACCATCACCTCTTTACGACACCAGTCCCAATGTACATCTGGCACGATAAGCATGGATTTATCCGCGAAATTACGCCCGAGCAAACTGCAGTTTGCGGCCTCTAAGGTCAGGTCTAATTCGCTTTCAGTATGTCGAGCAAACTCGGCCACAATTTCACGCGGTTTTAAGCGTTTAAATTCAGCAGAGATGCTTTGCAGCACTAAAGCAAAGGTGTCCATGAGCAGCAAGTCGTGCGCAATGGTTTTTTCGATATTTGGCCTTAATACTTTAACGGCAACCGGCTCACCATGCGGGAGATGTGCAAAATGCACTTGCGCTACCGAGGCACTGGCAACCGGTGTTTCATCAAACTGTGAGAAGCGTTGCGCGAGCGGTTCGTTAAATGCTTGGGTGATAATATTTTCCACTTCAGCAAAGCTAAATGGTGGAACTTGGTCTTGAAGCTTGGCTAGTTCATCAGCAATATCTGCCGGGATTAAATCGCGACGGGTGGATAGCATTTGCCCGAATTTTACGAAAATGGGCCCCAGTGCTTCTAAGGCTAGCCTTAGTCGTGCGCCACGCGGCGTGCTGGTGTTGCGCCAAAACAGCAGTATGCCTATGGTGGATTGCAGCGGTTTAAGCTTGCTGTGGCTGAGGATGAACTCATCTAAGCCAAAGCGCAGAGTGATAAAAATAATGTAAAAAAGCCGAAAAATCCGCATAAATTATTTAACGCTATCTGTAACTTGGTGTTGTGGGGTCGCGCCGGCGTCGCTAGTGCTTGCTTCTCGTGCTTTGGTAAGCTTTTGCAGCCGCTTCTCAAAGCGCTCTACGTCTGAACGCAGGTGGTCAACGTCATGGTTAAATTGATCCACATGCCTTTTTTTTGCGAGTATAGGCTTTTCTTCTTGCCAGTACTCACTGAGCATGCTGGCAAAGTTAACGCTGGCATTTTTCAGGCTTTGTGCTGAGCTTCTGGCGAAGTTGCCGATTTTATTAGCTGGTACATCGCCTACCAGCTTGCTTAAGTCATCTTCATAATCCCAATGCAGGTGAGATAGCACTTTGGCTAATGCTGTTGCCAGGTGGGTGTCGCCCGTCACTTCAATTTGCAGTTTGGCTGCTTCATCTTTAGCCAGTAAGCGCGGCAGTAAACTGGGGGCGATATTGATGCTGGCATCGGGGATATTGGTCTCGCCCGCCATCGCCAGGCTGCCGTCTTCTAAAATTACCAGTGTGCTGTGAACGGGGGCAATGGTCACGCGTACTGACTTACCGGCAAACGGTTGCAGTAGGCTGCAAGCCCACGTATTTTGTGCAATCAGATGTTGCAGTATGTGTGTGCTAAAGCTTTTGAACATCAGGTTTTATAACCCTTGTGCAAGGCCACCACGCCGGCTGCCAAATTGTAGTAATCTACCTTGCTTAAGCCAGCATCTACCATCATTTGCTTCAGTGTTTCTTGGTCCGGGTGCATGCGGATAGACTCAGCTAGGTATTGGTAGCTATCTGCATCTTTTGCCAGCAGCTTGCCCATGATAGGCAGCAGTTTGAATGAATAAACATCATAGGCTTTAGATAAGGGTTGCCATACTTTTGAGAACTCAAGCACCAGCAGGCGACCGCCTACTTTGAGTACGCGCTGCATCTCAGCTAATGCTTTATCTTTATGCGTCATATTGCGCAGGCCAAAAGCCACGATTACGCAATCAAAATATTGGTCAGGGAACGGTAGTTTTTCGGCATCACACTGCATGGCTGGTACGTTTAGGCCCGCATCCAGCATGCGGTCACGCCCCACGCCTAACATTGATGCGTTGATGTCGGTTAATATGACTTGACCTGTCGGGCCTACTTTTTTTGCAAATAGCTTGGATAAGTCGCCGCTGCCGCCGGCAATGTCGAGCACTTTGTCGCCGGGGTTCACGCCGCTTACGCTCACCGCAAAACGCTTCCAGCTGCGGTGCAAGCCGGCCGACATTACGTCGTTCATTAAATCGTATTTGTTGGCAACTGAGTGGAATACCTCAGCTACTTTTTTTGCCTTTTCGGTCTCAGCAACAGTTTTAAAACCAAAATGTGTATTTTGCTCGGATGTCATTGCAGTCTATTCTTTAAGATAAGTTCTTGCGTGTATGCCCAGCAGCGCTTAATTTACCTAGATATTCTATCCAGAGTGATTCGTAGTTACGTGCTAGATCGTATAAGTAATCCCATGAGTACAGACCAGTGTCATGGCCGTCAGTAAACACCAGCTTTACTGCATAATTGCCTACAGGGAGAATGGCTGAAATGTTGACATCTTCCTTACCAACTTGCAGTACTTCCTGACCGTGTCCGTGACCACGTACCTCTGCGGACGGTGAGTAAACGCGCAGGAACTCGCAAGACAGCATGCATTCGGTATTGTTATCAAATTTAATTTCCAGCAAACGCGACGCTTGATGAAGTTTGATATCAATTGGGCGAGGTGCATTTTGTGTATTTTCGCTCATGGCTTGCTTAACTTCGTTAAAAAATAAGATGATAACAGAATGAGTTAGTTTGCTGATAATCTACGACACAACCGTTCATATTTAATAATTAACCGCTTGTCTGAATCATTTTCAGATATATAGGCAATCGAGCACAGATTTATTTGCAGATTGAATTAACAGTGATAAAGTAATGCTACCTAAAAATGGTTTAGGACCATCATGGCAGATAATAAATTAGCACATCATTTTGAAGTATATTCCCAGTGGCGCAAGGCGCTAGTTGACACAATTTGTGACTACCGCAGCTGGTTAAATGAGCAAGAGCTCAATGATGCGCAAGTTGATCAGCGAATTCAACAGTTGCTGGATAGATTACGTGAAGATAAGTTGAATGTTGCGTTTGTGGCAGAGTTTTCACGTGGTAAATCTGAGTTAATTAATGCAATCTTCTTTGCAGGTTATGGCACGCGCCTGTTGCCTTCTAGCGCTGGTCGTACCACCATGTGCCCAACCGAGTTGCTCTACGATAAATCCAAACCAACATCAATTATGATGTTGCCGATCGAAACTCGCCTGTCTGATGCTACCACCTCTGAATATAAGCGTTATCCGGATGAGTGGAAGACAGTTACCTTTGATGTGGATTCAAACGAAAGCATGGTCAGTGCTTTTAAAGAGGTGAGCAGCACTAAAGCGGTTTCTCTGCAAGAAGCTGAAAAATACGGGCTGTATGACCCCAATAGCGCAGACGATGCGCTAAACATTAATAAAGACGGCACGATTGATGTGCCGTGCTGGCGCTACGCTATGATCAACTTCCCCCATCCTCTGCTGGAGCAGGGCTTGGTCATTCTAGATACCCCTGGCCTGAATGCGATTGGTACCGAGCCTGAGCTTACCCTTAATATGTTGCCTAATGCACACGCGGTGCTGTTTATTTTGGCGGCAGATACCGGTGTGACTAAGTCTGAGATTGATGTTTGGCGACAATACATCAGCGGTACACGCTGGAAGCAAAAAGGGCGCCTAGCGGTATTGAATAAGATTGACGGTTTGTGGGATGAATTAAAAGACGAAGCCGAGATTCAAGCTGAGCTTACGAAGCAAATTAAAACCAGTGCTGATTTGCTAGGTTTGGACACGAACCATATCTATCCAGTATCTGCACAAAAAGGTTTGCTGGCTAAAGTAAATAGCGATGAAGCGTTACTGGAAAAAAGCCGTGTGCTTGAGTTGGAAAGAGCGTTGTCGAATGAGCTGATTCCAGCCAAAAAAGAGATTGTGCGCGATAACACGCAAAATGAAATTGAAGACCTGATTGCTAACTCTCATGTGATTTTGGATGCAAGGTTCTCAGGTGTTAATGACCAATTGCTTGAGTTGCGTGGATTACGCGGTAAAAACGAAGACGTAGTCGAACACATGATGAATAAGGTCAAAGTTGATAAAGAAAACTTTGAGCAAGGTTTACAACGCTTTCAGGCATTGCGCAGCATCTTCTCTCAGCATACCAATCGCTTGTTTACCTTGTTGGGCATGGAGTCACTAAAAGCGCATGTGCATAGCACACGCCAGACGATGGTGGATGCCAGCTTTACCAAAACCATACGCCAGGCGATGGATAACTTCTTCAGTGAGTTGAAAACACGTTTAATTTCATCTGATGTACAAATTGATGAAATTAAACAAATGATGGACGTGATGTACGAGAAGTTCTCAAAAGAGCACGGTCTACGTAAATCTGAGCCGCCAGCATTTACGACTTTGCGCTATCAAAAAGAACTTTCTAAATTAGAGCGTGCATATAAAGAGCAGTTTAATACCGCGTTTAATATGATTGCACACGAAAAAATGACGCTAACCAGCAAGTTCTTTGAAACCTTGGCTAGCCGCGTGATTCATGTGTTTGAGGTAGCTAATCGTGATATTGAAAACTGGTTAAAAGCAGTCATCGCGCCTATGGAGTCTCAAGTGCGTGAACACCAGTTGCAGTTGCGTAGGCGCTTAGAAAGTATTAAGCGCATTTATAAGGCGACAGATACTTTAGAGGACAGGATTGCCGAGTTAGAGGCGATTGAGCGTAGTATTCAGGCGCAGCTAGACGATTTGAATGTACTGCGTATGCATATGCGTAATGCACTGGCATTTGAAGCAGAGCCATTGGCGACTGCGGCTGCTGCCTAGACGGTTAGTTAATAAAAAAGGCTGCGTGAGCAGCCTTTTTTATTGCTTGAAACCGGGTCGTTTTACTTTAGATATAGCAAGTTAGATATCGCAATTTAGTCTTAATAGCGATTTAACGACTCGCTAACATCAATGTTTTCATCTTCAACATCGCTTTTTGCTCAATTTGTCGAATGCGCTCAGCCGATACACCAAACTCATCTGCCAGTTCGTGCAGCGTTTTGCTGGCATCTTCCTGCAACCAGCGTGCTTCTACCACACGGCGGCTACGCTCATCCAAATGGTTAAGTGCAGAGGCCAAGCCTGTGGTTTCAGCCATTTCAAACTGTTTGGCTTCCAGCGCTTCAGGTGGCGTTAAGCTCTCGTCTTGCAGATAGGCAATTGGGCTGTAATGCTCTTCGCTGTCGTCATCAATGTTGCTTTCTAATGAAATCTCATGACCATTGAGGCGAGACTCCATTTCCAGTACTTCTTCTGGTTTTACATTCAGCTCGCGTGCAATATGGTCAATCTCACTGGTCTGCATCGTGTTGATGCCAGTTTTCATACTACGTAAGTTAAAAAATAACTTGCGCTGAGCCTTGGTCGTAGCGATTTTAACCAAGCGCCAGTTACGTACGATGTATTCGTGAATTTCTGCTTTAATCCAATGCATAGCAAATGACACCAAACGCACACCACGTTCAGGGTCAAAGCGTTTTACTGCCTTCATCAGGCCGATATTGCCTTCTTGGATTAGGTCGGCTTGTGGCAAGCCATAGCCCATGTAGCCGCGAGCGATACTCGCTACCAAACGTAGATGTGAAACAATCAACTGGCGCGCAGCCTCAAGATCATTTTCTTTTTTGAATCGGTTAGCGAGCGTAAGCTCCTCTTCAGCCGATAAAATAGGATAAGCTTTGATCGCTCTAGTGTATTGATCTAGACTGTCAGCTGCCGTTAATACAGGTACTGTTAAAGCATTAGTCATTCGTACTTACCTCTCCTTGATGAGTCATTTTAGCACTCTACGTTCGAGAGTGCTAGTGTAGGAAAGTTCAAACAGAATATCTGTTTAGTGACATTAAAGTTGGTAACGATTTTATTGAAGTTGGTTACTTCCTGGCATTGAAGTTGTTTACCAAATATTGCCAAAGCATTCTGGACTTCACCCGCTTGAGTAGACGTTTTCTAACTTCAACTTTGTAACTTCTCAAACATCATCGTGCTCAGTTGATTAAGATGGCTGTGGATCTGTTGGTGAAAACCAAAAACCCTCCATTATTGATAGAGGGTTTTTAGCTAGGGGGTTTCAATTTTCAGAATTATCTTACCAACAACTATGGCGAGATCTGTGCAGATGCTAAGCCTTCAATGTTGCCATATCAATCACAAAACGATACTTTACGTCGCCTTTGAGCATGCGCTCGTAAGCCACATTGATATCTTGAATTGCGATGATTTCGATATCAGAAGTGATGTTGTGTTCAGCACAAAAATCTAACATTTCTTGGGTTTCTTTAATGCCACCAATTAACGAGCCGGCAATTTGTCTGCGTTTAAAGATTAAACTGCCAATATTCGGTGAAGGATGTGCATGCTCTGGAACACCATTCAAGCACATTGTGCCGTCACGCTTTAATAACTCGGTAAATACATCTAAGTTATGTGCCGCAGCTACTGTGTTTAATATGAAATCAAAACTATTGAGATGCGCCTTCATCTCATCAGGGTTTTTAGAAATCACTACTTCGTCTGCGCCCAGTCGTTTTGCATCTTCAACTTTATTACTAGAAGTTGTAAATAACACAACGTGCGCACCCATGGCATGGGCAAGTTTTACTGCCATATGACCAAGACCGCCTAACCCAACAATACCCACTTTACTTCCAACACCTACTTTCCAGTGTTTTAATGGAGAGTAAGTCGTAATACCTGCACATAGCAAAGGTGCTACAGCAGCCAAATCCAGCTTATCTGAGATATGCAGAACAAAGTGTTCATCAACCACTATTTGGTTTGAGTAGCCGCCATAAGTTGTTTTTCCAGTATGTTTGTCAGGGCTGTTGTAAGTAAAAACTTCATGATCGCAGTATTGCTCTAGGCCATCTGCACAATCCGCGCAGACTCGACATGAGTCAACTAGGCATCCTACGCCAGCCAAGTCTCCTACTTTAAAAGTTTTAACCTCAGTACCTACACTCGTTACTCGACCAACGATTTCATGTCCTGGAACTACAGGATAGACAGAGTTTTGCCATTCATTCCTTGCCGTATGCAAATCTGAGTGACAAACACCACAAAATAAGATCTCTAGCTGCACATCTTTAGGACCAACTTCACGTCTTTCAAACTGAAAAAAAGATAATGGCTCTTTAGCAGAATGCGCTGCATAACTAATTGCTTTTGTCATTGACTACTCCTTTTAATTTACTAATCAACCATCATTGCTATATTGCTTTTACATTCGAAAACAAACAGAAATGACTATCCAGATATGAAATTCAGCCTACTCATCAAATTGAGTAAAGCTCATATTTATAAATCTATTATCCAGCAAGATTGGTAGTCAAATTATGGAATAATGGGGAATTAATAATTCCCCATTGTGGATTAAAGAAACATGCAAAATAAGCTTTAACCATTAAACTCTGTGATTATTAGGCATAGCTAAACTGTGAATTGCTCACCATCTTGTCCACGACTTCAATATACAAGTGAATCGCCACTAGTTTGTAGACGCTAATCAGTCGTTATATTCTAGATAACTTAGTATATGCGAAAGACTTTGTGCAAAATACCGATGTATTACACAGCGTAGCTGTTGTGAGGGATAATAGCGCCCACATCATTTTTTGCAATATTTTTGGAATTATTCCCTATGGAAATCAAGGTCAATTTTCTCGATAAGCTACGTTTGGAAGCTAAGTTCGATGACTTTACGGTGATTGCCGATCAGCCTATCCGCTATAAGGGCGATGGCTCGGCACCCGGTCCCTTTGATTACTTTTTGGCTTCGTCAGCGTTGTGTGCGGCTTATTTTGTGAAGTTGTACTGCAACACGCGCAACATTCCGACTGAGAATATCCGCCTATCGCATAACAATATTGTTGATCCGGAAAATCGCTACCAGCAGATTTTCAAAATCCAGATTGAACTGCCGACCGATATTTCTGAAAAAGACCGTATCGGTATTTTGCGTTCCATCGACCGTTGTACAGTGAAGAAAGTGGTGCAAGCCGGCCCCGAGTTTATCATTGAAGAGGTTGCGAATTTAGATGCCGATGCGCAGGCCTTGCTGACGGTGAACCCGACGACCGACACACAGACGTATATCACGGGCAAAGACTTACCATTAGAACAAACCATTGCCAATATGTCGGGAGTATTGGCTGCATTGGGTATTAAGATTGAAATCGCTTCCTGGCGCAATATCATTCCTAATGTGTGGTCGCTGCATATTCGTGATGCACATTCACCGATGTGTTTTACCAATGGCAAGGGGGCTACCAAGGAAAGCGCGTTGGCGTCGGCCTTGGGCGAGTATATCGAGCGCCTAAGCAATAACCATTTCTATGCTGGATCGTACTGGGGCGAAGATATTGCCAATGCCGAGTTTGTGCATTACCCGAACGAGCGCTGGTTTAAGCCTGGACGTAAAGATGCGTTGCCGAAGGAAATTCTCGATGAATACACGTTGGAAATCTACAATCCTGATGGCGAATTACGTGGCTCTCACCTGATCGATACTAATTCCGGCAATGTGGAGCGTGGTATCTGTTCGCTACCCTTTGTACGGCAGTCGGACGGCGAGACGGTTTATTTCCCGACTAACCTAGTTGAAAACCTTTACGTCAGCAATGGCATGAGTGCCGGTAACACGCTGGTGGAGGCGCAGGTTCAATGTCTGTCTGAGATTTTCGAACGTGCAGTCAAACGCGAAATTCTCGAAGGTGAAATCACCTTGCCGGATGTGCCGCAGGAAGTGCTGACGAAATACCCTGGCGTGGTAGCTGGGATTAAAGGTCTGGAGGAGCAAGGCTTCCCCGTGCTGGTCAAGGATGCCTCGCTAGGCGGGCAATATCCAGTGATGTGCGTTACTTTGATGAATCCACGCACCGGCGGTGTGTTTGCTTCATTTGGCGCGCACCCAAGTTTGGAAGTCGCGCTGGAACGCAGCCTGACTGAATTGTTGCAAGGCCGCAGTTTTGAGGGCCTTAATGATTTGCCACAGCCTACCTTTGCCAGCGAAGCGGTGACGGAGCCGAATAACTTTGTCGAACACTTTATTGATTCCAGCGGCGTTGTGTCTTGGCGCTTTTTTAGTGCTCAGTCGGACTATGAGTTTGTGGAATGGGATTTTGCTGGCCAAGGTGAAAATGCTAACACTGAAGAAGCCGCGACTATGTTTGGGATGTTGGCAAACATGGGCAAAGAAGCTTATGTAGCGGTATATGACCAGCTAGGCGCGACTGCTTGTCGCATCTTGGTGCCAGGTTATTCGGAGGTTTATCCGATAGAAGACTTGGTATGGGATAACACCAACAAGGCGCTATTGTTCCGTGAAGATATTTTGAATCTGCATAAGCTGGACGATGCTAGTTTGGAAGCGCTACTGGAGCGTTTAGAGACTAACGAGCTGGATGATTACGGCGATATTGCCACCTTAATTGGCATAGAGTTTGACGAGAATACGGATTGGGGTCAGCTCACGGTGTTGGAGTTGAAGCTGTTGACTCATCTCGCCTTGCAGCAATTTGAGGAGGCGCATGAGCTGGTAGGTGCTTTCTTACAGTACAACGACAACACGGTTGAGCGCGGATTGTTTTACCAAGCCATGAATGTGGTGCTGGAGGTGTTGCTGGACGACGAGTTGGAACTTAATGACTACGAGGTCAACTTCCGCCGCATGTTTGGTGATGAGCGGATGGACGCGGTGTTGGGCTCAGTAGACGGTAGTGTGCGCTTTTATGGCTTAACGCCAACCAGTATGAAACTGGAGGGCTTGGATAGACATCAGCGCCTAATCGACAGCTACACAAAGCTGCATACGGCGCGAGCTAAGATGGCAACGGTCGACCTCTGCCCTTAAAGTCACCCCAAGCGGACACTTATTAAATCTGGTTTTAATATCTACTCAATAAATGTATTTGATATATTTCTATATTTATGGAAATATAGATGGATGGATAACAAATCTGCAGTAATACTTCTCTCATCTATAGCGCAAGAGGCACGATTAGATATCTTCCGAACTTTGGTTCAAGCCGGTAGTGCTGGTTTGTCAGCGGGTAGTATTGCTGACAAGTTGAACATTCCTAACAGCACGCTATCGTTTCACTTAAAAGAGTTAAGTTATGCGGAGTTAGTTAACTCACGCCAAGAAAGCCGATTTATTTACTACTCAGCCAACTATCAGATGATGAATAATTTATTGGCTTATTTAACCGAAAATTGTTGTGTGGGTGAGCAAGCATGTTACCCAGACACAAGTTGCGACACTACACAAAAGGAGATTAAGTAATGAAACGTATACACCTACATATCTCTGTTGATAACTTAGCTAAAAGTATCAGTTTTTACAGCACACTTTTTGGTGCTTCGCCAACTGTAGAAAAAATTGACTATGCGAAATGGATGTTAGATGACCCATTAGTTAACTTTGCAATTAGCCAACGCGGTGCAAAAACAGGTTTAGATCATATTGGTATCCAAGCTGAAAACAGTGATGAGCTAGCCGAAATAAAAAACAGATTAGAAACAGCAGACATGGACATGCTAACGCAGGAAGGCACCACTTGCTGTTATACAAAATCAGACAAGCACTGGGTGCAAGATCCTTCAGGTATTGCATGGGAAACTTATCACACCCTCGAGAGCGCACCTACTTTTAACAACAATGCAGATGGAACTATTGAATCTGAGTCTGCTTGTTGTGCACCAACGTCGCAGAGTATTCAATTTATAAGTCGTATAGACAAATCAAAAAATTCAGATTTAGCAAAGTAATAAAAATGCAAATTACGTTTACTCAAAGAGTCGTAGCCGAATTTATAGGCACAGCCCTGTTGCTGGCAATCATTACAGGATCAGGCATTATGGGCGATACGCTTAGTGCAGGGAACGCCGCTGTAGCTTTGTTAGGTAACAGTATTGCCACTGGTTGCGGTTTATATGTTCTCATCAGCCTGTTAGGGCCAATATCAGGCGCACACTTTAATCCTGCAGTGAGTTTAGTGAGTTGGCGTCACGGTGAGCTGACATTAACTCAAACCCTTTCTTATATTGGCATGCAAGTAACAGGGGCAGTAGTTGGTGTCTGGCTTACGCATGTGATATTTGGCATGGATGTACTACAAACGTCTACGCATGATAGAAGTGGGCTACATCAAATGCTAAGTGAGTTAGTTTCTACATTAGTTCTGCTCAGCGTCATCAAGATTGGTGTGAAAAATACGCCTGAGAAAATTCCGATGCTCGTTGCGCTCACCGTTACCGCAGGTTATTGGTTCACATCCTCCACCTTCTTTGCTAATCCAGCAGTGACTGTCGCTAGAAGTTTGACTGATACTTTTGTTGGGATTGCACCTGTTGATATCGCGGGATTTATTTCAGCGCAACTCGCAGCGGTCTTGCTTATGTCGCTATTGATTGGAAAAAATAAATGAACATCCTATTTCTTTGCACCGGTAACTCTTGCCGATCCATCATTGCTGAGGCAACTTTCAACCACCTAGCACCTAGTGATATGCATGCCATGAGTGCAGGTAGCCAGCCTACCGGGGAGGTTCATCCTCGATCAATCACTCTGCTAAAGGCAAAAGGTATTGCAACAGAGGGCTACTCAAGTAAATCGTGGAATAACTTACCAGTTACGCCTGATATCGTGATTACGGTATGTGGTAATGCTGCCGGGGAAACCTGTCCAGCCTATTTAGGTAATGTATTAAGAGCACATTGGGGCGTGGATGATCCGGCAAAGGCAACGGGCACAGAGGAGCAAATAAACGCTAGCTTCGAGAGTGCGTATCAAATCTTAAAAGCCAGAATTGAAGCGTTCCTAGCATTAGCCCCAGAAGCGATTAAAGACCACAAAGTGCTGAAATCAGAGTTGGATAGCATTGCAAGCATAGTTTAATTGATCATGTTTTTTTAAAGGCTATACTGCTTTTATCACTTTAAATTTTATCGTCGTATTCCCGCCTGATTAGGCATGGCTTATTGGCGCTAAGCCTCTGGGTTACAGCGGCGCTCGTTCGTATTGCTGTTTTTATGGCAACTAAACGCACCTATCACCCTCTAACCTGAGTTGACGCATGATTCAACACTACTGTCGTTGAGTAAAACAAACAGAAAGTGGGGTATCAAAATGAAAACCATGAAAAAAACCGTTATGTGTTCATTATTGGCTATTGCCCTTCTGGGGATGGGCGGTTGCAGCAGTATGTCTACACGAGATAGAAACACTGCCATCGGTGCTGGTGTAGGTGCATTGGGCGGTGCTGTGCTTACTAATGGTAGCGCCTTAGGCACAATTGGTGGGGCAGCAGTTGGCGGCATTATCGGCAACCAAGTCAATACGAAGAAGAGATAAGCCCTAATCATTAGCCCAATCCTAAATTTTTCATTCACTTCGTGAGTTAAAACATTTAGTGACTCATCCAACACAGTTGCTGGATGATGGCTTTTTCTGGCCGATTTAACTGTAAATATTTATTTTAAACAAACAGTTATATGGGCGTGCCGGCGTGTAATCTATTGCCATTTATCCATTTCAATGTCTAATTTAATTTGATTTAAATGGGCTAGCGGTAATTGGGTGAATCGGTCTATCTTATTTTGTATAGATAGAAATGCTGCTTTAAAAACCTCTTTTTTACCCTCGAATGAGCCCTTGTGTAAGGTGGGGTCGTCAATCTCCCAATGCGCTTTTAGTGCGTCGTCTAACCATGTCGGCAAATGCTGATTGATAGAGCCATCGCCCAAAGTAATTAAAAAATTAATTTTAGGAGCATCGTGGTGTGAAAACTCATGCAGGTTTTTACTTCTCAGGTTGCTGATAGGATAATTGACGTTGTTTATTTGCTCTAGAGCGTAACGGTTTACAACACCCAACGGCTGCGCGCCTGCACTGTACGCCTTATAAACGCCATCACCCATCGTGTTGAAGAGGGCTTCAGCCATAATGCTCATCACTGAGTTATTTTTGTCTAAAACTAGCACATTGTAAGTTTTAATAATCATCTTCGTTGGTATGCTGACTCACTAGCGGTTTATAAATCACTCACAAAAAAAAGAGCGCTATGCGCGCTCAGAGGAGGAGTGGAGATAAGCTTTGTAGGCGGCATAATAATTGGCATTTGTTTCAGATTTATGAAGTTTAATTGACAACGATTAATTCAACTAGCTATCAAATCAGCCAGCTATGAAAAGTTTGTGCCGTAAATTAATCAGATATTTTGACTTCAGCCGACTAGTGGGTGATGTGCGCGTTTTTTGTTGCTCTCAGCCGCCGCTTAGCGCCTGAAAAATATAAACAGTTGCATCATCCGGTACGCGATCGGATAGATTTACTTTATCAATCACGATGTTGTGATTGATAGAAATGTTCACATGCCGGCGCAGGGCCCCATGATCATCCAGCACGTAATCGCTAAAGCCGGGAGCAATTTCGTTGATTCTCTGCAACACTTCGGCAATAGAACTGGCTGGTACGTTAATCACTTGGTTCTTTAGGTGCGGGAAGAACCGGTAAAGGTGCTGCGTCATTTCAACACGTGCCATGATATTTAGCCAAATCGTACTGAATATATGGGCGGAAAGTTGCTGCCTAAGCATTGCCATGTTTCACCACGGTCTTCTGACAGATAAACATTTCCCGTGGTGGTGCCAAAGCATAGATAATCGCCAGATACATCAAGCCCATGTCGCAGTACGATGTCGTAGGCGTTATGTTGCGGCAGGCCTGTTCTAAACGTTTGCCATGTCTGTCCGCCATCGGATGTACGTGCGACGAATATGCCGCCATCAATTGCCATACGCGCTGAGTCTGCACTGGCCGGTACTACCCATGCGGTATGACCGTCATGCGCATCGGCGGCAATGGCGAAACCAAAGTTTACTCCCAGCTCGGGTATGCTGACTTTTTTCCAGCTTTTTGCACCGTTATCGCTGTAAAAAATCCCACAGTGATTTTGCTGCCATAGATGTTCCGGCTGCTCTTTGCAACTAGTCACGAAATGCGGGTCATGCCCCCACTCTGATTCAGGGTCTGGCATATAGTCATTCAGCATGCCACGGCTCCTGCTTTGCCAGGTTTGGCCGCTGTTAGTGCTTTCGATAACGCCCGCAGTGGATACTGCCACATAGAGATGGTTTTGATTGTGTGGGTTAACAATAATTGAGTGTATGCCAGGCTCGAATATGCCGTAATCAATACTCGCCGGCGTGCCATTCCATTGGTTTTCAGAGGTTGCATCACCAGCGAACAAGTCACCACCGCGGCTAGGGTGGTTCCATAGTGGTTTATTGAGCTCCCAATTGTCACCGTCATCATTGCTCACAAACAAACCGCCGGGGATAGTGCCTGCGTATAGCCTGCCTGGTTGCTTGGCGCTGCCAAATGCAATATTCCAGATTTTAAGCAGGGATGCGTTGGCATATTCTGGTTGCGAGGATGGTGACTCCGGGTTGAAGTCTGGGGTGGGCAGGTATTTCACGATATACCGCGCGCCTTGGGGATATTTGAGAGAGGTTAGGTCGGCCCATGTTGCTCCGTCGTCGCGAGAGCGAGATAGCTTGGGCCCCCAGTGTCCATGATCTAAAGATGCCCATAAAGTACCATCGCGCGGGTCTCGTGCTGCGTAACAGACCGGAATGCCCGCATGGGCGATTGGGCGTGGTCGCCAGTCAGCGTTGATGCGGTCAAAGATGATGGTGCCCTTGCGAGTGCCGAGTAAAATCAAATCAGACATTGAATTACCTCCTCACTTACACTACTTCATTCGAAATATATAACTTTAGAGACAGCGCTGAGCGCAATAAATTGTAATTCAAAAGCAAGTGATAGGGAAAAATTACATATGAAGTGAAATGAAATCCTCAGTGGGAGGGGCTGTCAGATATAACCCATAATTAAAGTAGGGAGCCCCCATTAAAGAGCTAGATGACCGCTGCTTAATTACCTAGTTTTATATTTACACGTGGTTAGTTACTTACCATCGAGTCTGTTGTTCATCTGATACCCTTCGTTACATTTTTTCTATTCTGATTTTGTCATGAAGATGCGTTTATCAAAAAATGCTGAAGTCCAAGAGTTGTCATTAATGTATTTGCGTGAGATGTAATAAAAAAGCCCTGAAAATTAGGGCTTTTTATATGCGGGACAGGTGACGGTAGCGTTATAGTGCGCGACGACGACGTGCTACAAAACCAATTAAACCTATACCGACTAACATCATGGCATAGGTGTTAGCTTCTGGCACGGCAGATACGCTTACATTGTCCAATGAACCACCATAACTATCACTTTGACCAACAGCAGTGAACATCAACTTAGTATTGGAGCTAACTGCAGTAAATGTATAGGAGTAGTTTTCCCAAACGTTGCCTGTGTTGGCAGCGCCGTTACCCGTTGCAACACCTCCAACAATATTGCCTACATTTAATCTAATACCATTAGAGCCGGTGCCAACACCTTCTCTTGGCGAGTATGCAAAGTTTAGGCTATATGTTTGCCCTGCGGTTGTATTAAGATATTGCCAGATAGAGCTATTTCTAGTGGTGTCTAGCTCTACATAGTAGTTACCATCCAATGCCACACCAGCAACGTTGTTGCGTATTTCAACGCCATTGTTGGCTACTGACCAGCCCGGCAGGCTAGAAAGAATATCCCAACTGTTAGTTAATGGGCTGTGAGGAGTAATGTCTTCAAAGCTACCATTAACAACTAGATTGGTTGTCGTGGCTTGTGCTGAAAAAGCCACTGTTGAAGCAAACATGGCGGCTAATAGCGTAGTAGTTTTCATATTCTTTACACCCGTAAAATAAATCATTCAAGATTTCACGGGCAAATATTAGCATTGCGAGCGATTCGTCCCAATAGTCCGATGAGACTAACTCAATAGGGTGGTTGGATGTATTTTGAGTGCTTTTAGATGGTTATTGAAGGGGTGGTAGTAATCTTTTGCGAAACATAGGTATAAGCAGTGCTGCAATACAGATGCCGACGGCATCCGCAATAAGATCATCAAATCCAGGGTGGCGGCCAGGCACGAATATCTGGTGGATTTCATCCGCAATACCTAGTGTTATTGTGCCCAATATAATGATTGGGATAGATAGTCTGGTAAATGCCAATCCAGCTAAAGTTGCAGTCGAGCCGTAAAATAATAAATGCACGACTTTATCCCATGGTGGTGGGAATAGTTTGCCAGATCCCGGTTGATGTCCACCAATGAATAGTGCGGCGGTCAATGTTATTAGGAGAATCAGCGCTACTGTACTGACTCTCTTTGCGTTAATACGCACTTTTTTGGCCTTTGAAAAATACTACCCAAACAGTTTTGAAAATAATGTATAAATCTAAGCGCGTACTCCAGTTGCGTAGATACTCAATGTCATAGTCAATGCGAGCTTGCATCTTGTCCAAGGTCTCGGTCTCGCCACGCAATCCGTTAACTTGTGCCCAGCCGGTAATGCCGGGTTTAACTTTATGCCGAATCATGTAACCTGTAATGAGTTTCCGATACATTTCGTTATGCGATACCGCATGGGGACGTGGGCCCACAATGCTCATGCGCCCTTGCAATACATTTACAAACTGAGGTAGTTCATCTAATGAAGTTTTTCTGATGAAATTACCAAACTTAGTAATACGTTGATCATTTCTTGTGGCTTGTGCAACATGCTCGCCATTGTCACATGTAGTCATTGAGCGAAATTTGTAGACTAATATTTCTTCACCATCTAGACCATAGCGTCTTTGTTTAAAAACAATCGGACCAGGTGAGCTTAGTTTGACCCCGACAGCAACTATTAGTAATAGCGGTGAAATGAGCAATATAATGATTGAAGTAAGTAGTATGTCTGTAATCCGCTTGATTAAACCATTGATTCCTGTAAACGGCGTTTCACGCACTGCCACTATCGGCATGCCATTAATTTCGCCGATTTTGCTTTGTATCAAGTCCGTTAGAAATATGTCTGGTACAAAATAAATAGAGGCGGTGGTATCTTTTAGTTCGTCCAGTAATTTGATAATACGTGGCTGGCTTGCCATCGGTAGCGATAAATAAATGACATTAATTTGATTCTCTTTAATGTAGGCAAGTAAGTCATTGAAGTTGCCTAAAATAGGATAGTTCAACTCTGTTGAATGCCTGTCGATTTGGCGATCCTCAAAAAAGCCCATCAGCTCAGTGAGGTGATATTGGCTCTCTTCTAACTTTTTGGCGAGATGAATGCCTCTAGTGTTAACACCTACAATCACAGCACGTTTGGTTTCACCTTGTAATTTAACAATGGTAGGGGCGAATGCTTTTAGTAAGATTGCACCAATAATTTGTACAATTGGCGTGATGGTCAACCATGCAATTATTGTGTTGCTGTAAAAGTCATCAATATAGCCGGTGACTATTCCTAGAGATACCAAAATGGTCGTTAATATAAACCATGAAAAGAGCAGCTTTCTGGCGGACTCCATCATTGATTGTTCAATTTTTGGGTTGCTTGGGTAAGTAAGCGAGAAGGCAATAATTGATAAAATCAGGTAGGTTGGGTGTAGATGACCCTCAATGATAAAAGCTGAGCACCACAAGGTAAGTGCTGCCAGCACGGGGTCCATCATAATCTCTATGATTTGGAGTATGTTGTCTCTTGATAAAGCGATGCCAGATAGTTTGTTATTTGTGAAGTTTGTTTTTACAGGCATTATTGAGTCTGGTACATCCGATTAAATTGCGTTACAGCTTGCGCTCGATTAAGTACGTCTAGTTTTTTGAGTATGCGCTGCATGTGATTTTTCACGGTAAAGGAACTGATGTCAAGAATTATCCCGATTTCCTGGTTCGTTTTTCCAGCTTTCACCCACTCCATAATACTAATTTCTCTCTCCGATAAAATGCCGGTAACTTGATTGTCATCGATAGTTTTTTCTGGCTCTACTTCTGGCAGTTGTTCAGGCAAGTGCTCAAGTTGCCTGAGCGAATTGTCTATAAACGGTAGTAGCATGGTGAGGGACTTCTTATAATTAGATGAGTTATTTGTTTCGCTACTTAAAAAAACATATAAACAATCATGCCCCCCCCTGAGATCTTTGATGCCGTGAATATGCGCAGATTGCATGGTACTTAAGTTAATATTTGCTTCGTGATGAGCAATTTGGTGGTCGTGGAAAATTCCCTTATCTACATTCATGGTAATAGGGGCTTTTGAATGGTGCTTCCAGTATTGAAATAAGTCCGTCATCAGGTTGGTGAGGTCCGTACTTGTTACCTTACCTGTTCTTACGCCGGGCAATAACGAGACAATGTCCACGTATAGAATCCCTAATGTAAAATCCCCCCAAGCTGCAATCATTACTTCATGTTTGACGAATCTTTGAAATAAGTCACCTTGTAGCCATAGCATCAAATCAAGGTGAGAGTTTAAATGCAGGCATTGGTACATCAAAGTATTTAAGTCGCCGTGACGACGATCGCTCAAAATTAAACCTGTATCCATTAGTTTTGCCGTATTGTTTTAATAAACTTTGATTGGGACGATTGCCAACTTACCTGTCAGGACGGTATGCAAATTTTGATTATTTGATGAGTGTTAAAATGTAATTACAAGTTTGGATCATTGTATTTATATGAATAACTTAAATTGGCCATAAATGCTTCTTTAGCATGGTTAAAAATTCTAATTTTTGTATAACTCAATAACTCTCAGTGTAGATGGTATATGTATTTATAATGGATGCAATAGTCCAATTAGACTATTGTAAATTCTTATCCAAAACGCGTAACCTCCCATAATGTAGTGATAGGTGGGTAAAAAAGCTGTAAATAGCTGTTGATGACAGTGTGCTGATTGAAAAGTTGATGGAATGTAATGGCGAAAAATTTTTTACATAATTACCCGGATTTACTTTGCTTAGGCAAAGCGGATCAGTACGTAGATGAAATCTGCGACATGTTTAACCAAAATAAAATTTTTGGCGGGTTTGACTATGATGAAGCCAAGATTCTATGTGGTTATATGCAATGTTATGCAGCTCCTAGAGGCTATAAGGTAATGAACGAGGGTGATGAAGGTGACTTTATGCTACTGGTGCTGAGTGGCGAGGTTGTGGTGAGAAAGAATATGGATGGTATGGATAACCAGTACCTGGTTGAGGTTAAAGCGGGAGGCGTAGTCGGAGAGATGGGGTTTGTTGACAGTAATGTGCGATTTGCTAGTTGTGTTACCACCATGCCCACGGATTTTGCTGTGATGACTAGGGCTACTTTGAACGACCTGTTGCTTCAGCATCCGCGTATGGCGAATAAGTTGCTCTTGAAATTACTTCAGGTCATGGGCGCTCGCATACGTGAGACTGTTACACGTCTCATTCCCGAGCACTTCGGTGTTACAAAATGATGTTGGAGCTGATTTGATAACAAATTTACTTAGCAGCAAACTAAAGCTTGTCTTGTTTGCTGTTTTCTTCTCGCCTGTTCTTGTTTTCGCTGATGAGCAGGATGTGTTTAACGTGATTGCGGGGGTTAACCGTCAATATGATAACAACCTGTTTCGCACATCCGCATCAGAACAATCAGACCAGATAACAACGAGCTTTGCTGGTATTCGTGTTGATAAACCTTATTCGCTACAGCGCTTTAAGTTTGATCTTACGCAAACAGCCTACCGTTACCAAAAAGCTGATTATCTTGATTTTGATGCAACGGAATACAAAGCTGCTTGGCTATGGGCGTTAACGCCTTATTTAACGGGTAATTTATCTGCCAATCGCGCGCAGTCTCTGAATAGTTTTACAGATTACACTAATCAGAAGCTGCAAAATATCCGCACTACGGAAACACGGCGCTTTGATGCAGATTGGTCCCCATATGGCAATTGGCATTTATTGGCAGGCCTAACGCATTACACATTAGAAAATGGTCAAGTATTTCAAGCCGAGTCTGATTATACGCAAAACTCAGTAGATGCTGGGGTTAAGTATGTTTACCGATCAGGTACGACTACTAGCCTGATTATGCATGATAAAAAAGGTGTCTACGATAATCGCGCACTAAATGCTTCCAACTTAAGTGATACTGGCTTTGATGAGCGTGAGGTTGAAGCTGGTCTTAATTGGATTTTATCTGGCAAATCGCGTCTGGATGTTAAAGCATCGTATGTGGATCGCAATCACGACCACTTTTCTCAGCGTGATTACGCACGGCCGGCTGGTAGTGTGATTTTTGTTTGGACCCCTACTGGCAAAATAAAAGTAAGCGTTAATGCCTCTCGTCAGGTTGCTAGCTTTCAAACTAACTACAGTAGTTATACAACAAGAGATACCTTGATGTTATCTCCAACTTGGGCGATTACTAACAAAATTAATATACAGGCTAGCGCCGGCATTGCTAGGCGTAGTTTTGACGGCCAAAGCGTAGTCGCCAACACTGATCGCGAAGACACAGAGAAGTCTGTAAGTTTGGGTGTAAATTGGACGCCGTTACGCAGTGTGACTATAGGTGCTAACTTGCAGCATAGCAAGCGTGACTCATCTCTGCAAAATTTTGACTATAAAGACACAGCCGCATCAATCTCCTCACAGTTGTTTTTTTAGAGAATCGTTGCGTTTTTATGTTTGAGTTTATGAACAATAGTCCAATTGGGCTATATGCATGGGGTTGATATAAAGTAAAAATAGCCGAGACATGCAATCAAGACTTAAATTTTGATTTCTGAAATATTTTCATCACTTCAAAGTTTCTTGTCGTTATAAATGAGGAAAAACGGATGCAAGAACTAATCGAGGCCAAAAAGCAGGTGTTAGCGAATATGGGAAGTGCTAATATTCGAATGTTTGCGCTTGTTGTGTTGGTTGCAATGGCACTGCAAATGACTGCCTGTAATAAAAAAGACAATAGCGCTGCTAGAGCGAGCCAAACCATTGCGCGTGTCAATGGCGATGAAATTACCGTGCATCAGGTCAATAATGAGTTGCAACGAGCGAATGTCAAGCCAGAGCAGCAAGAGGCTGCAGCAAAACAAATCGTACAAGCGTTAATTGATCGTCAAGTGCTTGTGCAAGCCGCGATTGATGCAAAGATGGATCGTAATCCGCGTGTTGTGCAAGCCATAGAAAGCGCAAAAGCGCAAATTTTGGCTCAAGCTTATATAGATGAAAAATTATCTCAAGTGGCTAAGGTAACCGTTGCTGATATTGCGCAATATAAGACCACACATGCGGATGTTTTCGCAGACCGTAAAATGTACTTGATGGATGAGCTGTCACTACCATTAGATGCGTATAGTGCTGAGCTCAATGCGGTTGCGGACAAGGCTAAATCTATGGCTGAAATTATGCAGTGGCTTGATGAGCATGGCGTTAAATACAACCATCAGCAGGTTGCACATGCCTCTGAAACGCTACCGTCACCGTTGCTAGCTGAGCTTAGTAAAATGAAATTACAGGATATTATTTTTATCCGCGCTCGGCAAGGTAATGTTATTGCGCAGATTTTGCAGATTAAGAATGCGCCTGCAGCGGACGATGATACAAAAAAACAAGTCGAGCAATTAATCATTGCTGAAAAACGCAAAGCTATCATTGAGGCTGAAATGAAGCGGTTGCATGAGGCAGCTAAAGTAATTTACTTGGATAGAAAGTTTGAACCAGCTGCGTTAAGTGATAAGCCACCAGCCTTTAAAAAGCCTCAGATAGAAACTGCTGAAGCGGTTTCTACGCCAAAGTCAGAGTCGGCAACAAATAAGCCAGCTGCAAATATTGAAAAAGGCTTATCTGGGCTTTAGCCACAATGCAAAAGTTAAATATGGGCAATATTATCTCTATGAACCCCTATTTTGATAATATAGCTTTACATGAACATATAAGGAATAAGATGCGACACCTAGTTATTGGCATTATGGCGTTATGCTTGAATTTGATGCTGCAACCTGTAATGGCGGCGCAATCATCTTATCAATTAGGCGCGGGTGACGTACTCAAAATTGGCGTGCACAATAATCCTGACTTATCACTTGATACCCGCGTCTCTGAAGCTGGTGTGATTTCATTTCCACTGATTGGCGAGGTGTCTGTTGGTGGTTTAACAACCAATGAAGCTGAAAAGAAAATCGCATCAATGTTAGCAAGTGGCGGTTTTATCATGCAGCCGCAAGTGAATATCTTGGTGATGCAATTTCAGAGCGCTATGGTTTCCGTGTTGGGTGGCGTGAACAAGCCGGGGCGTTACGCACTTGAGCGCTCCACTAACTTAACAGAAATTTTAGCTATTGCTGGCGGTATTGCCCCCAATGGCGCTGATACTGTAGTGCTAAATACTGTGCGTGAAGGCATGCCTGCGCATATTGAAGTTGATATTGATAAAGCCTTACGTAAAGGCACAGATGAAGCTAGTGTGGTGCTTTTAAGCGGTGATGTGATTTACGTATCTCGTGTACCTTTAATCTACATTTATGGTGAAGTACAACGCCCAGGTACTTTTCGCATGGAGCGTGATATGACCGTGATTCAAGCGCTAGCGCAAGGCGGCGGCCCAACAATTCGTGGTACGCAAAGAGGTATTAAGTTGCATCGCCGCAACTTAGATGGGGATGTGATGGAGTTTAGCCCTGACCTCACTGAAAAAGTGCAGCCAGATGATGTGCTATATGTAAAAGAAAGCTTGTTCTAGGTATTGCTTAATTGAAAGAATCTACTTCTATATTATGAATTTCTCGCAGTTTTTATTAATTCTTAAAGCGCGCTTTAAGATTATTTTACTAACATTCGTTACCACTGTGACCATTACATTGGTGGTTAGCCTGCTGATTCCTAAATCTTATACTGCTACCACTTCGCTGATATTAAATTATAAGGGGATGGATCCTGTTACAGGGATTGCGTTGCCGGCCCAATTGATGCCTGGCTACATGGCTACACAGGTAGATATTATTACTAGCCAAAATGTGGCGGTAAAAGTAGTGGATGCGTTAAAGTTTACCAACAGTACGCAAGCACAAGCGCAGTTTCAAGAGGCGACTCAAGGTCGGGGTGATATTCGTAACTGGTTTGCTGGTTTGTTACTAAAAAAATTAGATGTGCAGCCTTCACGTGAAAGCAGTGTGATTGAGTTATCTTTTACGGGTGCAGACCCAGAGTTCGCAGCAATTGTCGCTAATGCATTTGCCGTAGCTTATCAAGAAACCAGCTTGCAGCTTAAAACGGCTCCGGCACAAATCGCATCTACGTATTTAGGTACGCAAACCAAAGTGCTGCGTGAAAATTTAAAGGTTGCACAAACTAACCTCTCAGCTTACCAACAAGAGAATGGTATCACCAGTGGTATCGAACAATTTGATGCTGAAAGTGCAAAGCTCAATGAGCTTACTGCACAACTGGTCGCTGCACAAGGCAACGCTATTGAAGCATCGTCGCGTCAGAATGGTACACGTGGTAATGCTGAGCAGTCACCAGATGTTGCAGCAAATCCCTTAGTGCAAAGCCTCAAGGTGCAAATTTCCAGTACAGATGCGAAGTTAGCCGACATTGCACAGCGTTTGGGGCAGAACCACCCACAGTATCAGTCTGCAAAGGCAGAGGCTGATAAAATTAAATCAGAGTATCAAGAGGCTCTGCGTAACGCTACGGCTAATGTTGGCGGCACAGCTCGTATTCATCAGCAGCGTGAAGGTGAGCTGCGCGCACAAGTGGCTGCGCAAAAGACAAAAGTGTTAGCACTTAATCGCACACGCGACCAATTGGCGCTGTTGCAAAAAGACGTAGATAACGCCCAGCGTGCTTTAGAGGCAGTAAATCAGCGCTTTACGCAAACTAGCTTAGAAGGCCAGGGCAATCAAACTGATGTGGGTATTTTGAATCCAGCTGTACCGCCTATTAAGCATTCAAGCCCTAAAACGCTGGTTAATCTAATTCTGGCTATATTTTTAGGGACGTTGTTAGGTGTAGGTTTTGCGTTGTTAGCCGAATTGCTGGATCGTCGAGTGCGCTCTGCAGATGATATTCAAGAGGGGGTTGCGATACCTGTGCTTGGTGTTATTGTGAGTGATAGCTTGGAGCAGCCACGCCGTCGACGCTTTATCCCACTCTTGCGCTCTAGCAAGACCAAAAATTCCAATTATTTAAGCTTCAAGAACTAAGGCAGGGTGCTATGACAGAAACGTTGAATCTAACAACTAGCCTCAAAGAAACACCTACGATGTTGAAGCGAGATACAAGTATTGGCCGCTTGTTATTAGAGCAAGGCAAAATATCGCCAGTAGATGCTGAGCGCGTGCTGCGCTTACAAAAAGATAAAGGCATTCGCTTTGGTGATGCCGCACTGAAGTTAGGCTTAATTACTGATGCGGATATTAGCCAGGTGCTCGCGCAGCAGTTTGATTATCCTTATTTACAGGCTGGTCAAGGCGACTTCAGTCCAAAGTTGGTTGCAGCTTACATGCCATTTTCTCCACAGGTGGAGGCACTACGAGCTTTGCGTAGTCAGCTAGTGTTACGCTGGTTTTCTGAACATGGCACGATGATCGCGATTGTTGCCACGCAAGCTGGTGATGGCAGTAGTCATACTGCAGCTAATCTGGCAGTCGTTTTTTCTCAACTCGGTGAAAAAACCTTGCTGATTGATGCCAATATGCGCCAGCCAAGGCAGCGTGAGTTATTTAATCTGCAAGAAAATCGTGGTTTATCCGATATTCTAGCTGGCCGTGCTACTAAAGAAGAGGTCATTGTTCGTATTGAGTCTTTTATGGGGCTTTCAGTCTTAGGTGCTGGCACGTTGCCGCCCAATCCGCAGGAGCTGTTAAGCCGTAGTACGTTTAGAGAGCTACTCGCAGGAGTGGGTAATGAATACGATATTGTCATTATCGATACCCCGCCAGCAGATAACAACGCAGATTTTCAAGCTATTGTGGCCCGCACTGGCGGTGCTTTATTGGTTTCTCGTAAGCATAAAACCAAATTGGCTGATTTAGTAAATCTGACAGACCAAATTAAAAGCATAGGTGCACATGTTGTGGGTGCTGTGCTCAACGAGTATTAATCAATGCAAATTAACGCACTGGCTAGGCGTTATATCTCAATCGAGATGCTGGAGTGGTGGCCAGTGCTGTTGGGATTGTTTGTATTGTTGGTTCCAACTGTTTTAGGGCTTGCCAATGGCGTTTGGCAGAGTGATGATCAAGCGCATGGTCCAATAGTATTAGTTGTCGTGTTGTTTTTAACTTGGCAAAAGCGTGCGGTTTTTTATACAAACACAGCACACCCAAGCCGCATTAGTTTGATATGCGGTTGGCTACTCTTGTTGTTTGGTTTGATCTGTTATGTGATTGGGCGCTCGCAAGATATCCTAATGCTTGATATTGGGTCTCAGATATTTGTCTTGAGTGGTATTTTATTAATTACACGAGGTGTTTCAACGCTCAGGGCCCTATGGTTTCCATTGTTTTTTATATTGTTCATGATTCCGCTGCCGGGGTTTTTTGTTGATGCAGTGACATTGCCCATGAAAATCGCTGTATCCATTGTGGCTGAACATGTACTTTACTGGTTTGACTATCCAATTGCCCGTAATGGGGTGGTGTTGCAAATAGGGCAATACCAATTGTTAGTGGCAGATGCTTGTGCCGGTATGCATACGTTGATTTCACTCGAAGCACTTGGCTTATTGTATCTTAGCCTTGTAAAACATGATTCTTTGTTCCGCAATATCACATTGGCATTGCTTATTATTCCGATTTCATTTGCGGCAAACGTTACCCGAGTAATTGTGCTAACGCTGGTGACTTATTATTTTGGTGACGCTGCGGGGCAAGGCTTTGTGCATGGTTTTGCAGGCTTGCTGTTATTCGTTGTAGCTTTATTGTTAATTATGCTTGTGGACTCTCTGCTGCAGTATTTATCTAAATGGTTTGGTTCTACATATTTAGAGCGTAGCAAAGGTTGTATGTCTCAATGAGTGAACGCGTCTGGAGAAATGCGTTAATTGCACTGTCATTAATCATCGCAATGGTAGTTGCTGTCGTCATGCGGCCTACCTATCGTATGGCCGATCATGGGGAATTGGTCGTCATCGAGGAAATGATACCTAGCCAATTTGGCGACTGGAAAGTTGAACAGTCAAAGACTGCTCAAATTATTAACCCGCAGATTAAGGAAACATTAGATAAAATCTACACCCAGACGCTGTCGCGTACATACGTGAACAATAAAAACCAGCGTGTCATGCTTTCAATTGCTTACGGCCCTGATCAGAGTGACGTTACGGCATTGCACTACCCTGAAGTTTGTTATCCTGCACAAGGTTTCCAGGTTGAGTCTATAGCCCAAGCTAAACTGGATACAGACTTTGGCGATATAAGAATTAAAAGGTTGGTTACATCCAATAACACAAGGTCTGAGCCGCTCATTTATTGGACTACTGTGGGTGATAAAGTCGTACGTGGTGCTAGGGAGGCTAAGCTGGCTCAATTGCAATACGGGTTTCAGGGCATCGTGCCAGATGGAATTGTTTTTAGAGTGTCGTCAATATCGTCCAGTGCTGAGGAGGCCTTCTTGTTACAGAAGTCATTTGTGTCCGCCTTGGTGAAGAGTTTGTCAGCAGAGGACCGAGCCAGAGTTGCGGGATTGCATTAAATCAGCGTGTCAATAAAGTTGTACTTAGATATTTATGAAAAAACTTAAGAAACTACACCAATCACATACGGTAAAGAATAGCTTGATTTATACCAGTGATTTTATTCTGCAAATTGTAGTGTTGGCTGCCTATGCCGTCCTTATTTCTAGAGAGCTTGGGCCAGCTAGCTATGGAGTTTTTGCTTCAATCGCTGCGTTGTCAATTATTGGCAGTATGTTTGCTGGCTGGGGTTGTGATCAAACCCTGATTAAAAATGTGTCGGCTAACCCCGATGGTTTTAGACAAAACTTAGGTCATGGTTTATTGCTGATTCTACTTACTTATCCAGTATTGTTAGCAGTGTTATACGGTGCTGCTTATTTGGTAATTCCTAATAATGTTGTCAGTAGCTTGTCTATCGTATTATTTATTACTGTAGATTTAATATTTACAAAGATTTTGTTTCTCACAAAAGCTAGCTTTGCTGTGTTTGAGCGCGCAAAAAATCAGCTAGTCATTAACCTGGTGACGACATCGACCAAGTTACTTTTCTTGCTATTAGCGCTCAAGGTGTCTGACGGCTTTAATTTGAACCAATGGGCATTCTGGTATTTTATAAGTGGTCTGCTATCAGCCTCTTTTGCATTGTCATATACCATCAAACATTTAGGGCTGCCAAAATTTAGCGGCTGCACTACGGAGTTTGTTTTAGGTTTTCAGTTTTCTATTGAGCAGGCTTCCTTAGCATCTCTTAAGGATTTAGATAAGCCGATCATCGTTGCCATGTTAGGTGCCGAGCAGGGCGGTCATTTTGCAATTGCTTTCAGATTGGTCGATGCTGCCAGTGCCCCAGTTAGAGGCATACTTTATGCGCTTTATATTAAATATTTTAAGGTAAGTTACGTGAGTAAAAAGGATAGTGTGGCACTGTCATTAAAAGTGTTGCCATATCTCACAGTTGTTTCACTTATCGCAGCCGTATTAATTTATTGCTTGGCATGGACTATCCCAATTTTGCTTGGTGATCAATATCAGGCAGCTGTTGTGATTGTTCAGCAGTTATGCTTATATCCACTGCTTTTCGGTTTGTTTGGCACTAGTATGGATTTGCTCCGAACTATAGGTAAGCAGTTTGCACGAACTGTTATTGTGATTGCCTCATCAGTGATTACTTTGCCGATTCTTTACTTATCTTTAAGTCAATTTGGAATGTTAGGCGCAAGTTTTTCTAAGCTAATTGTGCTCGCTATTTTTGTGGTAGCTGGGTGGCTAGTTGTTTATAAAGCTAAGCTCACATTTTAATTTTAGTTCAATAGCGGTTGGTGTCCCAGTTGTAGTTAAAACCAATGCATCTAGTTCTCTTAGAGGCCACATACTTACGATGATGTTAAGCTCACATGTACAGTTTAAAACCCAACCCCCTAAGGAGGCATCACTTAGGGTCTTGTTGCTTGTGCTCCTTTATACATGGGTCATTTATTTTTTATTGTCTTTTACATCAGGCGCTTATAAGAATATTAATGCCGAAGTTGCCGATGGCACATTTAGCAATAAACTATTCTGGATTTCAGTTTTTATATATGCGCTATATTTGTGGCAAATGCGCAAAACTTATAAACTCTATAATTTAAGTTGGCATATTTACTTATTAATTATTTATATGGTGCTTGCCGTACTCAGTGCTTTCTGGAGTGATGTGCCACTCATCAGTTTAAGGAGGTCACTGCAGCAGGTTATGATGATATTTTGTTTGTTAACACCTTTTTTGCACGGTGTGAATCGAACGTTAATCCTAGATAAAGTATGCCAAGTGTTGGCCATATTTATACTTATTAATGTGGCACTAATACCAGTGTTCGGGATTGCTGATTTTGGGTATCGAGGAATTTGTCCGCAAAAGAATATATTAGGTCAGATTTCAACAGTGGCTTTTTTCTTCTGCAGTTATGCCGCAATAGCTAAAGTGGGCGTGTTAAGAAAAGGCTATGTTGCTATCTCAATAATGGCAGTTGGTTTGTGCTTAATTAGCAACTCCAAAACATCTCTAGCCCTGCTAGTCTCTGTACCAGTTCTATCGTTTGTGCTGATTCAGTTTGCAACTATTGAAGACAACTTAAAAAGAATAGCTTGGTTGTTTTTTATCATCATCACAACATATCTTATATATGCTGCTTCGATTCTGATTCCTTTTGATATATACGATATTTCTAGTTTGATGTATCACGACCGAACTTTTACTGGCAGAACTGCTATTTGGGATTTTTCTGGATATTATATTAACCAATCACCTGTTGTTGGTTTTGGATATGGCTCGTTTTGGGGAGTCGGTTCCAGTTCAAAAGCTATTGGCCAAGGCTTTATTGATGGCCTGTTGCAGGCTCATAATGGATATGTTGATATCGTTTTGGAGCTAGGTTATTTAGGGTTGGCTGTGGCCACACTATTTATTCTAGTATTGGTTAATAATATTTTTAAAACATCAAAAAAGCACAAAATGCTTGGGATGCTTTTGTTCTCCAGCCTACTGTTTGTATTGCTAAACAATACGATGGAGTCGAGCCTATTTCGAGGGTATGCACCACTTTGGATTGTGGTTTTACTTTGTGTCGGCTTGGCTAGTCCCGAGTATGAAAAAATTGATCAAGAAAGATTATAAAAGTGGGATGTTTTGTTTCTACATTTTGCTTGTCCAGTTTTAGGTGCTCGGTAAATATGTGGCTTAGTAACTTAGCTTGTGAAAACTTTTTATTCAGTGCATTTGCTCTGCTAGGTTGCATTGGTCAATGTTTAAATTTTGTTGTGTGGATTGGGAAATGACGATAAGAGTAACTGTCTGTTTATGTACGTTTCGGCGTCCAGCTTTGAGTAATGCGTTGCAAAGCCTTGTTAATCAGATAATTCCCGATGGTGTAACGATGGATGTCGTGGTTGCGGATAATGATCCGCACGAGTCAGGTAGACCGATTGTTGAATCATATGCAAAAGAGGGATCACTACCCATTACTTATGTCGTGGCTCATGAACCAGGTGTTGCCTCAGCTAGAAATTGTTCAGTGGCTAATGCGCGCGGTGAGTGGCTTGCATTTATAGATGATGATGAAGAGGCTGATGTAGATTGGGTGCAAGCGTTACTTAAGTGTGCTGAGGCTCATCAGGCGTCGGTCGTTATTGGCCCAGTAATTGCTTGTTATCCATCTGAGGCGCCATCTTGGATTGTTAATGGCGATTTTTTTGGAAAGCGTGTTCCTGCGTCAGGCACTCAGCTTGGAACTGGTGCAACTTGTAATGCTTTAGTGCGAAAAGATGCACTGCCAGATCAGCTTTGTCCCTTCAGTTTAGAATTTAACACTACCGGTGGAGAAGACACTGAGATGTTTTCTCAGATGGTATCGGCAGGACATCGGATTGTATCTTGTCAGGAAGCACGCGTGACTGAAACCGTGGAGCCACATCGCTTAAATGAGGATTTCTTATTACGTAAAGCAAGGCGTGTTGGAGAGACCTATGCACGAATCTTTATTTCGCCCAAAGGTATAGCACTACAAACTATAGATATTGTTAGAGCCTGTATACAAACACTCGTTGCAAGTGTGATTTCGTTAATGTTGCACCCTTTAGGTATGGAGAAATCAATGCACTATAAAATCAAAGCTTATGCAAACTTAGGTAAGTTGTTACACATGATGAAACGAAATCCGATTGAACTTTATAAAGGATGATTAGTTGAGAGTATTGCATGTCGTTCGTCAATTCCATCCTGCTATTGGAGGATTGGAAAATTTTGTTTACTGCCTTGTGCTTGAACAGCTACGCACTGGAATAGATGCTGAAGTATTGACCTTAGATTCAGTTTTTCATCAGAGACCGTTTGTCCGGTTACCTTATGAAGAGCTTGTTGGTCCTATTAAAGTTAGGCGTATTAATTGGTCTGGATCCTATAAGTATCCGTTTGCCCCCACAGTCCTCAATCATTTAAAAGGGTATGACATTGTTCATGTACATGCAGTAGATTTTTTTATTGATTTCCTCTCTATTACACGCTTATTGCATGGTAGTCGGCTTGTACTATCCACGCATGGTGGGTTTTTTCATACGCAATATGCCAGCACTCTTAAAAAAATATTCTTTAACACAATCACGCGATTCTCGTTGCGTAATTACAGTCAAGTTTATGCTTGTAGTAATGGAGATTACCAATCTTTTGAGCCCATTTGTAAGGGTAAATTAAGGCTTATTGAAAATGGTGTTGATGTAAATAAATTTTTTGATGCGTCAGCAAAGCAAGCAACTAGAAAATTCGTGTTCATCGGTCGATTTTCAGATAACAAGCGTATTGATTTGTTGGTTTCTGTGTTTTCAGAACTCATCAAACTACATCTAGATTATAAGTTGTTAATCATTGGTAAGGATTGGGATAATAATCAAGCACGGCTTATTCAACAGATTCATTCGCTTGGGCTTGGTTCTAATGTTGCAATACATAATGGTTTAGATGACGCTTCGATTAAAGCGATGTTTGCTGAAGTAAGTTTTATTATTAGCGCCTCTGAATATGAGGGCTTTGGGATGACCTTGGTTGAGGGGATGTCAGCGGGCCTTATTCCTATTG
The DNA here is from genome assembly GCF_000023705.1 of Methylotenera mobilis JLW8. NCBI lineage: Bacteria > Pseudomonadati > Pseudomonadota > Betaproteobacteria > Nitrosomonadales > Methylophilaceae > Methylotenera > Methylotenera mobilis. The sequence goes on along the minus strand of NC_012968.1, from coordinate 1,958,421 downwards.
CTAGTCCCATAATAAGTTTTAAAAACATCATCTCGCAAAGTGGTTTAGGGTTGCTGGCTGACTTCACAGAGCCTCATGTGGCAGCGCAAACAATTCATGCATATACTGAATTTTGCCAATTAAACTATACCTCTTTGCGAGAGCAAGCAAAGGTGGCGTCCCAATCCTATGGGTGGGTGGGTACGGCAGAAAGGTTTCAGGCTGCTTACGACGAACTATTGGGCGACAGTTATCGTATGTTACAAGGCGTCCGTTTTGATACGCGAGATAGTAGCGAGGTTTTTAAGGCTTTTGATGCGTCAATAACTCAAGAGCATTTCTTAAGAGTTGCAATAGCTAATGCACACACACTAAACCTAGCTCGTAACGATAGCCAGTACCTGAAAGTGTTAGGCGATACCTTGGTTCTGAATGATGGGATTGGAGTCAATATTGCTAGTCAATGGAAGTATGGTAGGGGGTTTGCTGAGAATTTGAATGGTACGGATTTGATTCCTAAGTATCTCGCACAATCCCAAACAAAATTAAGGATATTTTTGCTTGGTGCAACTGACCAGGTTGTTAGTGCATGCTTCCAACGTTGTAAAACTTTGTTTCCTCAGCATGAGTGGGTTGGTTTTTACAATGGGTATATAGACGCAAATGAGCATATTGCTGTCTGTGAGCGTATACATGAGTCTGGTGCTAATTTATTATTAGTTGCGATGGGTAATCCGCTGCAGGAGAAATGGATTCATCAATATGGTGAAACTACAGGGGCAAAGCTGTGTATTGGTGTTGGGGCGTTGTTTGACTTTATGGCAGGTAGCGTTACGCGTGCACCAAGCTGGGTTAGGCGTATACATTGTGAGTGGATATATCGTTTAGCGATTGAGCCTAAACGTATGTGGCGAAGATATATGGTGGGAAATTTTTTATTTTTAATTGCTGCTTGGAGGAACTGCTCGCGATGAGTCAGATGCCTAAAGTCTTGCATATATCTGCGGATTATCCAGATGCAAATCGAGCCGAGACTACTCATGCTGTACGTAATTTTATAACCTCCAATAAGGAGCTGGATTATTTTGTCGTTTCATTAAATCGGGTTGTAAATCCCTTGAAATGTAATTGTATTGAGGGGGACGATAAAGGGGATAAGCGCGTTATTTCCATGCGATATTGGGGGATGCCATATGGCGTGCTACTTGCACTATCTATGCTGATCGTGGCTGTTAGGATTAGATGGCAATTGAAACAACGTGGCATCCGAGTGGATGTGATTCACGCGCACAAACTTACTTTCGAAGGCTTAGCTGCATGGTTTTTAGCACGCTGGTTATCAGTGCCTTTGGTTCTGTCTGTCCGAGGGGAGGCTGAGTCAAAGATTTTGCGCTTCAAGCCACATTATAAATGGCTGATTAAACGGATGCTACGGGATGCTGTTCAAGTGCTATATGTTTCTGCTTGGTTTAAGCCAATCTTAAATCGACATTTTGATATATCACCGCATAAGCAATCTCTTCTTCCCAATTTTGTTAAAGAAAAAGGTGCTACGTATTCTGACGAGTATAAACCAGATCATCTAGTCACAATTCTAGATCTTAATGTTTTTCCAAAAAAAGGATTAGATCGTCTTTTGCCTGCATTTAAGCGAGCTCTAACGCGATACCCAAATGCAAAGCTTGATGTTATCGGCCGAGGTAGTGTGCAGGTGATTTCAGAAGTTGAATCAATCATCAAACATCTTGAACTGCAAGATAGTGTTGTGCTTAAAGGTACTTTTGATAATACCGAATTGTTGAAACTGATACCTCGTTATGCGGGGTTGGCACTACCTAGCCACAACGAAACCTTTGGCATGGTATATGTAGAGGCATTGTTGTGCGGGATTCCTATTCTCTATTCACAAAATACTGGAATTGATGGTTTTGTTGATTGGATTCCAGCTAAGGTTGGGGTTGATGCAACTTCAGTGGATAGTGTTGCTGATGGGTTGGAAGCTATATTAGATAATCAGTATAACTATCGTCAGTGGTTAAAAGAAAACCATGAGGTAATTCAGTTTAGTTTTGATCGTGAGTCATATCTTGCTACTTACAACAAATTTATACGTAAGTTTCTTGTATGTACACATTGATGATTTTGTTTCAGAATCGGTGACAGCCAGTTTCATACAATTAAGAACAGAGTAAGTACATTTTCAAAAGCAATTAGCATGTCACTCGTATTTTAAGGTGATTAGTGGTCAGCTGATTAGCAGTTTTTCATAAGGGCTCGGTGGTAAGAATGTTTGGTGAATGTACATTGATATGCAGAAATTAATAAGAAAACTGATTTGTATGACATTACTTTCTTTGCTTAGTTGTTTTCATACAAATGTTAATGCCAGTACAGAATGTTCAAGTGCTATACGTGGGGTAAATTTAGCTGGTGCTGAGTTTGCCGGAGACAAGTTACCGGCAATGGCGGGTAAGAATTATTTTTTCCCTAAAATTGAACATCTGCAACGCGCTAATAATGCTGGATTTAATGCTATACGCTTGCCAATATCATGGGAAAGTTTACAACCCAATTTGTATGGTGCGCTTGATGAGACGTATGCCAACTTACTTTTGTCTTTTTTAAATCAAGCTTATCTCAACCATCAGGTCGTTATCGTCGATGTACATAATTATGGACGTTACAAAAAAGAGCTTATTGGTAGCGCACAAGTCCCTTCGGAGGCTTTTGCTGATATGTGGAAGAAATTGGCCACTATACTTCATAAGCATCCAGCGTTATATGCTTATGGCCTAATGAATGAGCCACACCACACTCAGGGTTTGTGGCATATTACGGCCCAATTTGGTCTAAACGCTATTCGTGAGGTTGATACATCACATTTAATATATGTTGCCGGTGACGATTGGAGTAGTGCGTCATCATGGCCTAAATCTAATCCACAACCATTTGTCACTGACCCTAGTGATAAGATTGTTTATGAAGCCCACATTTATTTTGATGATGACTTTAGTGGTCGGTATGCAAAGCCTATTGGTAACGTAAACTTAAAGGCTAGGACAGAAGCCAGATTATTGCCTTTTGTTTCCTGGTTAAAAAAATATAAGCAAAAGGGCGTTATTGGTGAGTGGGGCGTACCTACTGATGACCCTGCCTATGATGATGCAACCGAGACCTTTTTATCAATCACAAATACCGAGTGTTTAGATTGGTTTGTTTGGGTGGCTGGTTATATGAGACCTAGCTATGTTCTGTCACTCGATTCATTAGATGGAAAACCGAAGCACTTATTGCAGAAATTAAAAGACAGGCTAATTAAAGAGCCTGCTAATTAATCACGTGCTGTGGATTCAGAGTTGAGTGCTCTTTCTCATTATCACTTTAAAACATAATATCAATAGGAGTCATGGATGAAAATAGCAATTGCCGGTACCGGTTATGTAGGCCTTTCTATGGCGGTTTTACTTGCGCAGCATCACACGGTAGTTGCGCTGGATATCTTGCCTGAAAAGGTGGATATGTTAAACCGCAAAGAGTCACCGATTGAGGATGCTGAAATTGAAGAGTATCTTAAAACCAAGCAACTTGACTTTAAAGCAACGCTGGATAAGAGTGAAGCTTATCAAGGTGCAGACTATGTAATTATTGCTACCCCAACTGATTATGACTCTGAAACAAACTATTTCAATACTAAGTCAGTAGAGGCTGTGATTAAAGATGTAATGGTGGTTGCACCTAATGCGGTAATGATCATCAAATCAACTATTCCTGTAGGCTTTACCGCAAAAGCACGTGCACAATATCAGTGCGATAATTTGATTTTCTCACCAGAATTTTTACGCGAAGGAAAGGCATTACACGATAATTTATATCCTTCTCGCATTGTGGTTGGTGAAACCTCTGAGCGAGCGCAAGTTTTTGCTAACCTGCTGGCAGAGGGTGCACTTAAAGCAGATATTCCTGTACTGTTAACTAACAGTTCAGAGGCTGAGGCGATAAAGTTATTTTCTAATACTTACCTTGCAATGCGTGTGGCTTATTTTAATGAGTTAGACACTTACGCCGCTACGCATGGTTTAGATACCAAGCAGATCATAGATGGAGTTGCTTTAGATCCACGTATTGGTAGTCATTACAACAATCCATCATTTGGTTATGGTGGATATTGCTTACCTAAGGATACTAAGCAGTTGCTTGCTAACTATAGTGATGTGCCGCAAAACCTTATTAATGCCATTGTTGAATCTAACACAACACGTAAAGATTTTGTTGCTGCGAGCATTATTAAACGTAAACCTAAAGTAGTGGGCATCTATCGTCTCATTATGAAAAGTGGCTCCGATAATTTTAGGGCTTCTAGTATCCAGGGCATTATGAAACGTATCAAGGCTAAGGGGATAGAGGTCATTATTTATGAGCCTGTGTTAAATGAGCCAGATTTCTTTAACTCAAAAGTTTATACAGATTTAAACGAATTTAAACTGAAAGCGGATGTCATTGTTTCTAACCGTATGGCTAAAGAGCTTGCGGATGTTGTAGACAAAGTTTATACACGCGATTTGTTTGGTAGTGATTAAATTGACATTAAAACCTCTAAGACATATAAAGTATGGTGAAGTGAATAGTATTAAAACAACTTTATCAATTCAGAATCTAATGGAAACTAGTGGCGTTAAGTTTGGCACTAGTGGGGTACGTGGTTTGGTGTCAGCGATGACATCGGAGCTCTGTTTTGCGTATACCTTAGCGTTTGTACAAACGCTAAATTTGCCGTTAGGTAGCCGCATTGTTATTGGTATGGATTTGCGTCCGAGTAGCTCTGATATTGTACGTGCTTGTGCTAGCGCTATTAAGCATGCCGGATATCAGGCTGAGTTTTGTGGGGCACTACCTACGCCTGCTTTAGCATATTATGCTCAAGTAAACGCTGTCCCTGCCATTATGGTTACTGGGAGCCATATACCCTTTGACCGTAATGGTATTAAGTTTTATGGATTATGTGGTGAAATTACCAAAGCAGATGAAGTTAATATCAGTCGAGCACAGGTAGGCATGCCGGCTGAGTTACCGTTAATCGCTTTACCTAGTGTCAGCTCAGCAGCCGCGACGCTTTATCTTAATCGCTACCTTGAGTTTTTTCCGCAAAACTGCTTAAGTGGTTTACGCTTAGGCTTTTACGAACACTCCAGCGTTGCACGAGATATATTGCGCACATTGCTTGAAGCACTAGGGGCTGAAGTAATCTCACTTGGTCGTACAGATGAATTTGTGCCGATTGATACAGAAGCCGTCAGTGATATTGATATACAAAAGGCCCGTGACTGGGCCAGTGAGTATAAATTTGATGCGATTTTTTCTACAGATGGTGATGCTGACCGCCCTCTTATCGGTGATGAGTATGGTAACTGGCTACGGGGCGATATTGTCGGTATTCTCTGTGCACAATACCTTAATGCATCCGCGGTAGTTACACCTGTTAGCAGTAATACTGCATTGGAACTCAGTTGTGCTTTCCAAAAAATTACACGTACACGTATTGGTTCACCTTATGTGATTGCCGGGATGGAGGCATTGATAGCTGATGGAGTAGAAAGAAATCCACCTGTACCTTCGCAAGTTGTGGGTTTTGAAGCTAACGGTGGTTTCCTACTGGGTTCTACGATTCGGCGTGATACTAGCGCACTTTCACCTTTGATGACGCGAGATGCAGTACTGCCAATATTGACTATATTGGCGATGTCGATAGAAAGTAATAATCTAGTATCGCAATTAGCAAGTAAGCTACCAGCTCGTTTTACAGGGAGTGGTCGTTTACAATCATTTCCATCAGAGACCAGCAAGAATATCATTCAGCAATTAGCACATTCCAATGTGGTGGTTGAGGACTTGTTAGGCGAGCTTTGTGGCGTAGTGGCTGATTTAGACCTAACTGATGGATTAAGAATCATATTTCAGAATGATGAGATTGTGCATTTTAGGGCATCTGGTAATGCCCCCGAGTTACGTTGCTATGCAGAGGCGAACTTTCAACAACGGGCAGACTTTTTGTCGCAGCACTGTTTACAGTTACTAAAAGCGTATGCATTTGATGCATAGTGATTTAGTGATAATTGAAGATAAATATTAAATGGAATTCAATATGACAAAAATAATCCCAGTAATTCTTTCTGGGGGGGCGGGTACGAGGTTATGGCCACTATCACGTGCTGCATTACCTAAGCAGTTATTACCTTTATTGTCTGAGCACTCCATGTTACAAGAGACTATATTACGTCTTGCTGATTGGCCAGAAGTATTAGCGCCTATGGTGGTATGTGGTAATGATCATCGTTTCTTAGTGGCAGAGCAGTTGCGTGAGATACAAGTTTTACCGCACTCTATTATGTTAGAGCCGGTAGGGCGTAACACGGCCCCTGCAATTGCAGTTGCAGCTTATGGCGTTGAAGAGGGTGCTGAGGATGCGCTAATGCTGGTGCTGCCAGCAGATCACGTGATTCGCGATGTAAAAGCATTCCATCTTGCAGTGCAAGTTGCCGCAAAAGCAGCAGCTCAAGGTCGATTGGTAACGTTCGGCATTCAACCCTCTAGCCCGGAAACAGGGTATGGCTATATTAAAAAAGGTGATACTGACAGGGTGGCGGAGGGAAGTTTTACAGTTCAAAAGTTTGTAGAGAAACCTAATCGTGACGTGGCCGAGGGTTACGTAGCCTCTGGGGATTATTTTTGGAATAGCGGTATGTTCTTATTCAAGCCATCGGCATACTTAGCTGAGCTTGCCAGATTACGTCCAGATATTGCAGACATAACTAAACAATCATTTGAAGGTAGTTATAGAGATCTGGATTTTTGTCGTCTGGAAGAAAAGTCATTTATGCAATGCCCTTCTGACTCTATTGATTATGCTGTGATGGAAAATACTCATCTAGCTGCGTTAGTACCAGTAGATATGGGTTGGAATGATGTGGGTTCTTGGACAGCATTGTGGGAGGTGCAATCACAAGATGAGGCTGGTAATGCACTACGTGGCGATGTCTATGTGGATGATGTGAAAAGGTCATTAGTGCGTGCTGAAGGCCGCATTGTAGCAGCAATCGGTGTGGAGGATTTGGTTATAATCGAAACGTCCGATGCGGTGTTAGTCGCACATAAAGATCGTGCGCAGGATGTTAAGAAGATTGTAGATCATTTAAAACGTAATGGGCGTAGTGAGCATGAAGTGCATGCACGAGTTTATCGGCCGTGGGGTAGCTATGAGGGTGTTGATATAGGTGAACGCTTTCAAGTCAAACGTATTATCGTAAATCCTGGCTCCAAACTGTCGTTACAAATGCATCACCATCGCGCTGAGCATTGGGTTGTTGTGAGCGGAACGGCCTTAGTTACACGCGATGGTAAAACTGAAATGCTGTCTGAAAATCAGTCTACATATATTCCTATCGGCGTTACTCATCGATTAGAAAATCCAGGGAAATTACCATTACATTTGATTGAAATACAGTCTGGTAGCTATTTGGGTGAGGATGATATTGTACGTTATGAAGATACTTACGGACGTTCTTGAGTAGATGAAAAGTAGATAATTAGTCCGTATGGACTAATGGTTTAGTGCAAAGCTGGCTTATTACCTAGTGCCATTCTGCTAAAATACCCCATTAATTAACTTACCTAATTTTTGTGGCCAAAGATTAAAAGATATAATTTTTTAGATAAATGATAGTCAGGATTTAATAATGATAAAGAAAGTCACAAAAGCTGTCTTTCCTGTTGCTGGTTTGGGTACACGCTTTTTGCCTGCGACTAAGGCTAACCCTAAAGAGATGTTACCCATTGTTGATAAGCCTTTAATTCAATATGCGGTAGAGGAGGCAATTGCCGCCGGAATTACAGATCTTATTTTCATTACCGGTCGTAACAAGCGCTCTATATCAGACCATTTTGATATGGCTTATGAGTTAGAAAGCGAGCTAGAGCGTGCCGGTAAGACTGCATTGCTGAAAGTTGTGCAAAGCATTGTGCCTAGCCATGTTAATTGTATTTATATCCGTCAAACTCAGGCGTTGGGTTTGGGGCACGCAGTACGCTTAGCTAAGCCTGTGGTAAATAATGAGCCTTTTGCCGTGTTGCTGGCGGATGATTTGCTGGATGGTAAGGTTTCCATCGTGAAGCAAATGGTAGACGCTTACGACTATTATCGTTGCTCACTATTAGGCGTAGAAAATGTACCAAGTGATCAAACTAAAAGCTACGGTATTGTTGCGACCACACCACTTAACGAACGGATTGAGCAGGTGTCCGCGATTGTTGAAAAACCAGATCCTAAAGATGCGCCATCGACATTAGCTGTGGTCGGGCGTTATATTTTAACGCCTAGAATCTTCCACCACTTAGATAACGTGCAGGCTGGTAAAGGTGGTGAAATACAGTTAACGGATGCTATCTCAGCATTGTTGACCGAGGAGCAGGTGCTGGCTTATCGTTATGAAGGCACGCGCTATGATTGTGGCTCTAAGTTTGGTTATTTAGAGGCAAATATCAAGCTTGGTTTGAGACACCCTGAAGTGGGTGCCGAGTTACGTGCTTTGATTGAGTCTCTTCAATTAGAACACGTTGCTACTAAATCGAAGAGTGCATAATTACTTTATTACGATTAGCGCACAATGAAAAAGCCCCGAATTTTCGGGGCTTTTTTATGCGAAGACTACTGAATTACAGTGAGCGACGACGACGTGCTACAAAACCCATTAAGCCCAAACCAGCTAACATCATGGCATACGTGTCTGCTTCAGGTACTGGTGATACGTTAATGCCACCAGCGTATGAACCGCCTAGTGTGCCGGTCGCATTACCTGTGACTAATAAGTGGTAATCGCCAGCACCTAATGCAGTAGCGCTAAAATCAGTGCCACTTAGGCCTAGGTCTGTAGTACCTTTAAATAATGATAGAGTTAAGCCAGTAATATCAAGACGAGTAATTTTACCAACTTTAACAAAAATAGAGCCAACACCGAAATCTGTGTCGCTAGTGCCTGCTAAGCTGAAGTTGATGGTGTCTGAGAAGCTACCTTTAGCTACAGAGTAGCTGCCAAACTCTGTGTAATCGCTTGATAATGTACCTAAGTTGTAGGTAGCCGCTTGTGCGTTAGAAACCGCAGCAAATATTGCAGCACCGATAAGTAGTTGTTTTACAAGTTTCATTATTATTCCCTTTATTTAACTTAAAAAGTAAAATTTTCTGTTGATACGATTAGAACTGATATCAAGTAATGGGACAATAGGTCGATTGGACTAACGGGCGTTGTGGTAGTCGGTAATACGCAAATAGAATGCTTGAGTTTTGGCGTTTGTATTCAGTGAGTGGTGCACTAGACTTTACGTTAAATATCCGTTGCGGTAAGCATAGTGCAAGGCGCTAAGCTTAACACATCATTTAATTTGCTGAATCGCTTTGGCAGACTCATTAATCAGTTTGGAAATGAGTGTTTCGTCAGGCTTGGAAACTAAGTCTTGAGCGGACCCTTTTGCACCGGTAGGGCTGATTTTAAACGTACTTTTTTCCGTTACTTCTTCAAGTTTATATTCACCTTGGCAAGCTCTGCAGTAGGTTAAGTCACCTTTTTTAGCGTGGCTTTGCACAACAATGGTGGGGCCACACATTAAGCAATCATGTAAAGGTATACCTTCATCAGAATGCCCTACGATATGGCTTAATTGATCACTATCGGCCAACTGTAATAGATATTCACTAAATTCTGGGTCAAACTGCGTGCCGATGTTTGCTTTAATGATAGAAAGTGCTTTTTCTATGGGCATGCCTTGTCTATATGGTCTGGTGCTGGTCATGGCATCAAATGCGTCGCATACGCCGATGATTTTTGCGACAACTGGGATTTGAGTACGCTGGAGGCCTGAAGGGTAGCCTCGGCCATCAGGTGTTTCATGGTGCATGTAAATGGCATCGATAGCTAGAGATGCTAATGGATGGCCTGCTATCATTCTTCTGCCGATATCCGGATGCGTTTTTATCACCGCATATTCTTCATCTGTGAGTTTATCTTTTTTGCTAAGTATGGCATCGGGGATGCCCACTTTACCTAAATCATGAAGAAATCCGCCAATCGAGATTTTGGCGGTTTCAATAGCAGAAATGCCAGCTTGGTGTGCAAGCAGTTGCGCGAAGCGGGCAACTCGCCAAAGATGGCCGCCGGTATATGGGTCTCTGGCTTCTACTACCCATGCCATTACCATTAAGCTTGCAAGAACTTTCTCGTGATTATCTAGCTGCAGTGATTGCGGCTTAAAGTGAGAGAGTAGTGGTTTTAAAAGTTGCATTTAGCGCTCCGCTGTTAACAATTGTTAGGTGGTGATATTTAGTCTGCAAGAACCGTTAATCCTTACATCAATCTTAATTCTAATCAAATGTTAGAAAGCACTATGGTTGGTGAGTTAGTCTATTGGGGTTTACGGTTTTACCAGTTGATTGACTGGCCATCATAGGCAATAAAGCAGCCGGTGTTGCTCAGCTTTAAATACTCAATCACGCGTCGCATGCCTGCAACGCTGGTTTTAGTGTCAATCAACGCATTGCTGCCACCCATATCGGTTTGCACCCAGCCTGGGTGCAATATCACCACCGAGATTCCTTGCGGCTGCAGGTCTGTAGCTAGGCTTTTCATTACCATATTAGCTGCCGCTTTGGAGCTTCTGTAAATATAACTGCCGCCGCTAGTGTTATCGTCTATGCTGCCCATTTTGCTGGTGAGGGTGGCAATTTTTTTAAGACTGCTTTTTGCAATATGTGGTGTAAAAGCAGTGGCTATTTTATATGGTGAGATGCTGTTCACGGTGAACGCATCCAGCCAGTCATCGGTATTGATCTGATGGGTGCTGCTATCTGGGTAAATGCCCGCGTTATTAATCAGCACGTCAATTTTCTCATCTTTTAACTGCTGGGCTAGTGCATCAACTTGTGCAAAATCAGCAACATCTAATGTGAATATTTGGATGTTGCTATATGTGTTTGCCAATTCTTGTAAAGCGCTTGCCTGCTTTGGCACACGGCAACAGGCCAGTACCCGCCAGCCATCTTTTGCATATTGCTTGGTAAATTCTAAACCTAAGCCACGGTTGGCGCCGGTGATGAGTACCTGATAATTTTCTGACATCAATAACTCCTGTTTACTCATGTGATGAGTAAAGTAATTTAATGGATTTTCTGGATTTTAGATTCCATCATTTACAAATGTAGATTGTTGCGTAAAAACTCAACAAAAGACGTCAGTTTAGGTGCTAACTGCCGCTCGCTCGGATATACCGCGTGGATGGGGCGCGCCGGTGGTAGATAGTCGTGCATCAGCTCAACTAAGTGGCCAGATTCAATATCTTTTCTCATCAGTTCCTTGGGCATCATAATAATGCCTATCCCTTTTACTGCGGCAGTTAATAATGCCTGTCCGTTATCAGACTCAAATCTTGGCACTTGTTCAAACTTAGCCCCCAATTGTTTTTGTATGAGCTGCCAGCCTCCTTGATGATGCCAGTTGGTAAAGCCTAAACATTGGTGTTTTATCAGCTCATCTGGTGTTGTTGGCGTTCCAGCCTTGGCTAGGTAATTTGGAGAGGCACAAATGGCTACTTCAAACATTGATAGCTTTCTGGCGATGAGCGTAGAGTCTTTCAGTTCGCCAATACGAATCGCTACATCAAATCCTTCTTCTACCAAGTCTACATAACGGTCGGTGAGTGATAAGGAGATATTGACCTCAGGGTATTGATTTAGGTAATCACAAACTAACGGCGTTAGTGTGAGTGAGCCAAACCATATAGAGGCATTCACCTTGAGATGCCCTCTGGGATTGCTGCCCATCGCCTCGGCACCTGCTTCTGCATCATTAATCTGGCCTAGTATTTTTTTGCAGTTATCGTAATAGTTTTTCCCGATTTCGGTGAGGTTCTGTTTACGAGTTGTTCTAGCTAATAAAGTTGCACCCAAGCGCTGTTCTAATGCAGTGATGTGTTTGCTCACCATGGCTGGTGTAATTTTAAATACTTCTGCAGCGGCAGAGAAACTGCCTAACTCTACGGCTGATACAAAGACTTCCATGCCTAGTAGCCTATCCATATTTGATACTCCTGGTTAAATATGTTTTGACTATTATAGTATTTATTGTCATTAATAATGCGCTCAGAATGGCATCCGTAACGTAGATTCACTTCAAAATTAGGAGACATCATGAAAGTATTATTAGTAGGCGCATCAGGCACTATCGGCAAGGCTATCATCCAAGAGTTCGCCCCTCGCCATGAAATTATTGAAGCAGGTAAAAATCATGGTCAGCACCAAGTGGATATCACCAATATAGATAGTGTGCGTGCGTTGTTTAGCAAAGTAGGCAAGGTAGATGCCATTATCGCGGCCGCAGGTAATGTGCATTGGGGTTCATTTAATGAGATGACGGCGGATGAGTTTCGTGTCGGTTTAAATGAGAAGTTAATGGGGCAAGTGAATTTAACGCTGGTTGGTCAAGACTTTTTGAACGATGGCGGCTCTATCACCTTAACCAGTGGTAGCTTGAGCCATGACCCATATGTGGGTGGTGCAGCCTTTACAACAGTAAATTCTGCCGTAGATGGTTTTATTCGTGGCGTTGCCGTCGAGCTTAGTCGTGATTGTCGCATTAATTCGGTGAGCCCGAATGTGCTGGAGGAGTCATGGGCTATTTACGGTGGTGGTGTGCCTGGTACTACCCCTGTGCCAGCAGCTAAAGTAGCGCTTGCATACCGTAAGAGCGTAGAAGGTCGTCAATCAGGCGAAACTTATCGCGTTTGGTAAGATGCATACAGTTGGCAGTCACTGTGGCTGCCAACTGTATTTGCACTGTACGAGGGCATATGCCTAGCTGAAATTAACTTCACTCAGTGTTTTAGCCAAATAATCAAATAGCACACGGACACGTTCTGCAACCGGGCCACGCTGTGGGCGGTAAACATAAACACCCCAAGGGGCGGGTGATTGATCTTCTAGCACGGTAACCAGCTGACCAGATTTAATGTATTGCTCACATATAAAGTTAGGGAGTTGTCCATAACCGATGCCGGCTAGCACCGCAGCAAGTTCAGCCTTGATGTCATCTGTGATGAACGCTGGTGCGCTAGGAAAGCAATCAGGTTCGTCCGCAAAAGTCCAAGACCACATTCTGCCTGTGTTTTGGTCGATAAGCCCTGTGTAGGGCATGGTGCATAGGTCGTTCACTTGTTGGGGCGCACCGGTCTTTGCAATGAGTGCAGGGGCGCCCACGATGTGAAATTTAATTTCATTCACGCGCCGAGCAACGTTTCGATTATTGCTAAAAAAACCGATACGCACGCCTATGTCCATTTGGTCTGCCACGACATTATCAATCAGATTGGAAAATCTTAAATCGAGTTGAATGTTGGGGTACTCTTTGGCGAAGGCGGTGAGTGCTGGTAGAAGGTATTGCTGGCCAAATGTATTTGGCATAGTAATCTTTACCGTGCCTTCTATTGCCTGCGGCGTATCTGCATGCTGATTAAGCTGAAATAATGTATCCACCTGCTCAAGCACCTCTTCACTTTTGAGCGCCATTTGCTTACCAAATTCGGTAATGGTAGTGTTACGTGTACTTCTATAAAACAATGGTTCACCTAGGCGCTCTTCAAGCTCTTTGATGGCGCGGGTGACAGATTGTGGTGAGATGCCTAGCCTAATAGAGGCTTCTTTAAAGTTTGAAGATTCAGCTACGGCTTTAAATATGCGTAGCATTTCTAATTGATTTTGCATGGGTTATGTAATTCATTAATCTGGAATTATCAATTCCAGATTATTCCATATAATGATAGCGAACAGTATGCGATAGTGCTATTTTTGCATAAATTGTTATAAGTGTTAGAACGGTAGTTTTTGCATCAGTTTATAAAAATCAATATTAAAACAACAGATTAGAGGGTGACCATCATGATTACTTTGAATATCAATGGTAAAGAACAGCAGTTGGACGTGTCTGATGATATGCCAATTTTATGGGCATTAAGAGATGTTTTGCATATGACTGGTACCAAATTTGGTTGCGGCATGGCGCAGTGCGGTGCATGCACTGTGCATGTAGATGGGCAGCCTACACGCTCATGTATTACGCCTATCTCTGCGGCGGTAGGTAAAAAAATCGTGACGATTGAAGATGTGCAGAACGATAAAGTGGGCCAAGCGGTGCAGGCTGCATGGAGTGAAATTGATGTTGTGCAGTGTGGTTATTGTCAGTCTGGCCAAATTATGGCGGCAACAGCTTTACTCACTACAAATCACGCCCCCACTGATGCCGATATTGATGCAGCCATGAGCGGTAATATCTGTCGTTGCGGCACTTATCCGCGTATCCGTGCAGCGATTCATGCTGCTGCCAACAAGCTAGTTTAAGGAGCCATCACATGAACTCCCCTTTAAATATCTCAAGACGCACTTTCCTGAAAGCTTCTGCACTTGCAGTTGGCGGTTTGGTGATTGCATTCTCTATCCCTACAGCTAAACGCTTTTTAATGCCTGGCGCAGGAAAAGCGGCTGAAGGCACCGCTGAGGCAAAACTGCCAGCGCCTAATGCCTTTTTGCGTATAGGTACCGATAACACCATTACCGTCATGCTTGCCCACAGCGAGATGGGGCAAAGCATATGGACAACCTTACCTATGCTGATTGCAGAAGAGTTGGATGCAGACTGGAGCAAGATTAAAGTTGAACACGCAGAAGCTGCACCTGCTTACGTACATACGGCGTATGGTATTCAAATCACAGGCGGTTCTTCTACCACTTGGTCTGAGTTTGACCGCTACCGTCAGGCTGGCGCATTGACACGTCAGCTGTTGATCGCTGCGGCAGCTGAAAAATTAGGCGTGCCTGCCGCTAACCTTAAAACTGAAAATGGTTTTGTGATTAACGGTGATAGCAAAGTGAGCTACGGTGAGCTCACCGAGATTGCCGCTAAATTAGAAACACCTAAAACCGTAGTACTGAAAGACCCTAAAGACTGGAAAGTGATTGGTAAAGCGACTAAGCGCTTAGACGGTCCAGAAAAAATCAACGGTACTGCGGTGTTTGGTCAGGATATTCATTTTGATGGACTGATGACTGCCATGGTGGCACGCTCCCCAGTATTTGGTGGCACGGTTAAATCGTTTGATGCCAGTGCAGCTAAGCAAGTGAAAGGTGTGCGTGATGTCGTGCAAGTGCCAACTGGCGTGGCAGTGATTGCTGATCATTACTGGGCGGCTAAACAAGGGCGTGATGCGTTAAAGGTTGAGTGGGACTTAGGTGCTAATGCCAATTTAGATTCAGCCGTGATGCTCACTGAGTACAGAGCGTTAGCTACCAAGCCGGGTTTAGTCGCGGCGCAACAAGGGGATAGCAAAGCAGAATTACCTAAAGCGGCGAAAACTATCGAGGCTGAATACGCATTGCCATACTTAGCGCACTCGCCGATGGAACCGTTAAACTGTTCAGTACGTATTGATAAAGATGCTTGTGAAATTTGGACAGGTACGCAGATGCAGAGTACAGACCAGCAAGCCGCGGCAAAAATATTGGGTTTAAAGCCAGAGCAGGTCAAAATTCATACGATGTTCCTTGGTGGTGGTTTTGGGCGTCGCGCTAATCCTGCTGCAGATTTTGTGTCGGAAGCGGTACAGGTGGCCAAAGCTGCAGGTGTGCCGGTGAAAACAGTGTGGAGCCGTGAGGATGATGTACATGGCGGTTATTACCGTCCTATGTATTTGCATCAAGCTAAAATCGGGGTGAATGCAGATGGCTCACCTGTGGCTTGGGAGCAAGTGACGGTGGGGCAGTCTATTATGCTGGGCACACCGTTTGAAGCCTTTATGATTAAAAACGGCGTGGATGCTACTTCGGTAGAAGGCATTGCCGATTCGCCGTATCTCAAGAGCATCCCTAACTATCATGTGAGCTTGCATACGGTAAAAGCGACGATCCCTGTGCTGTGGTGGCGCTCTGTAGGCCATAGCCATTCAGCTTTTGTGATGGAAAGCCTGATTGATGAGCTTGCACATAATGCGAAGAAAGATCCCTTGGACTATCGCCGCGAGCTGTTAAAAGATCATCCACGTCATCTAGCTGCCCTGAATTTAGCCGCAGAAAAAGCTGACTGGGGTAAGCCTTTGCCTAAAGGTATGTTCCGTGGCATTGCCGTGCATGAGTCATTTGGCAGTTTTGTCGCGCAAGTGGCCGAGGTGTCGGTGAACGAGGGGGTGGTAAAAGTGCACCGTATGGTCTGTGCGATTGATTGCGGCTTGGCAGTTAACCCAGACTCGTTGAAAGCGCAAATGGAGTCATCCATTTCTTTTGGTTTGGGCGCTGCGCTGCAAAGTGAAATTACCTTTAAGGAAGGTAAAGTGCAGCAGTCTAACTTCCATGATTATTTAGTGCTGCGCATGAAGGATATGCCTAAGGTGGATGTACATATCGTGCTAAGTACCGAGAAAATGGGAGGCGTTGGTGAGCCTGGCTTGCCGCCGGTAGCACCAGCAGTGACTAATGCTATTTTCGCGGCTACGGGTAAGCGTATTCGCCAATTGCCGATTGGCAACCAACTGGCTTAGTGTTGTGAAGTCTGCTGATTTAGAAGTATTAGAGCGCGCGCTTGATTGGCTAAACGATGGCCATCAAGCACACTTGTTTACCGTGGTGCAAACATGGGGTTCTGCCCCGCGTTTGCCCGGTGCGGTACTAGTGGTGCGCGATGATGGGCATTTAATTGGCTCGGTATCGGGTGGTTGCATTGAAGATGATTTAGCCGATAAAGCGCGTAACCAGGCGCTACCTAACCAGCCTAGTGTTATGGAGTACGGCATTAGTAGAGAAGACGCACAACGCTTTAGAATCCCCTGCGGTGGTAGTTTGCAGATCTTTGTGGAGCCCTTAAACCATGCATCACAGTTGCTGCCTATCGTACAAAACCTGCGTGGCCGTAAGCTCACCAAACGCTCAGTCCGTATTAGTACTGGCGAAATCAAACTGACAGAAGTATTACCAGAAGGTGCACCACGCATCGAGGGGGATTGGTTTCACACTTATTTTGGCCCGCAATGGCGCTTACTGATTATTGGTGCCAATCAGCTCGGCGCAACCTTGGCCAGTATGGCGCAAGCCTTAGATTTTGAGGTGCTGGTATGTGAACCGCGTCAGGAGATTCGGGACGAGTGGCATGTGGATGGCGTGACCTGGATGTATGGCATGCCGGATGATGTGGTTCTGGATATGGCGCCAGATGCGCACACTGCCATAGTGGCGGTAACGCACGACCCTAAGCTCGACGATATGGCTCTGCTTGAAGCGCTCAAGTCCGATGCGTTTTATGTGGGTGTGCTAGGCTCGCACAAAAATCAGGAAAAACGGCGGGTGCGTATGCGTATGTTTGAACTAAGCGATGCGGAAATCGCCACTATGCGCGGCCCGGTGGGCTTGCGTATCGGTAGTCGAACACCGGCAGAAATCGCTGTTGCCATTCTGGCTGAGTTGATTCAGGTGCGGGCGCAGCAAACCACGGTTGGATTAGCTAACGAGGTAAGCTGCGCGGCTTAGGGTTTTAAATTTCTAGCGTGTTCGATCTTTATAAATCTACACGCTTTAATTTGCTAAGTTGTTATTCTCTATACTCTAAATTCCTCACGCTCTAAATCTTGTAACGTATCAATATCTGCCAGTATGCCTGCATCCTCACATGGCAGCAGGCATATTGCGCTGGTATGGCGTTTGACGATAGCGCGAGCGCCTTCATCTCCCTTCAAGGCTTCCAGCTCACTGCGGTATTGTGCCGCAAAGGCAACTGGGTGTCCGCGTTGCCCATGATAAGTAGGTATCACGATAGACTCTCTATCATTTAACTTATTCGCAACCATGCGGATAGTAGTAGGTTGAATATACGGCATATCGGCTAGCGCAATCACAAAGCCCTGTTGGGCGGCCTCAAAGTTGGCTGAGTGACGGATGGCGGCGCATAAGCTATCGGCCATTTCCAACTCAGTTTCTTCGCATGCCAACACGTTGACACCAGCCTGTCGCAATAGCGTAGCGAGCGCGGTGTTGTCTGGCCGCACTACGGCGATACAATCGGGTACGGCCTGCATCAGGTTTTTTGCTGCAGCAAGTGCAATAGGGCGGCCATCTGCCATGGGCTGTAACAGCTTGTTGCTAGCGCCAAAGCGTCGAGAGAAGCCAGCTGCCAGTAAAATACCTATCATGAATAGTCCCTGTGTAATTACTTAAGTTTGGACACGGCTAGCTTGGCTAGGGTTAGTTGTGGCATAACCCTTCACTACAAGAAGTGAAATCCTAGGTGAGCCTTGGCTAGGCGATACCCATAGTCTTCAGTTTACGATAAAGAGTGTTGCGGCTGATGCCAAGCTGGCGTGCTACAGCAGAAACATTACCGGCTTCTGTCTGCATAGCTCGCCTGATGGCCTGATTGGTCAGGTCGTCTAAATCCACAGGGTTGGCTGTGGCGACATTGGCAATCAAACTTGGTTTGCTTAACGACATTTCGTCTATAAAGTCTTGTGTGAGGTGTAGCGTGCTAATGGCTGCACCATCTGCCAATGCTAAAGCCGTTCTGAGTACATTATGTAGCTGACGGATGTTACCAGGCCACGTATGCGCTTGGAATATGGCTCGTACTTCTGGTGTAATTTCTATAGCGCCCGCTTGCTCAATATTTAAAATGACATCAATTAGCGCTTGCAGATCGGAGCGTTCGCGCAAGGGTGGCAGTGCAACGCTTAGACCGTTGAGTCGGTAATACAAGTCGCTACGGAACTCACCACTCTCTACTTTTTCTTTCAGTTTCAGGTTGGTTGCACTAATCAGCGAAAAGTTTACAGGGATGGTTTTTGTGCTGCCCAATGGTGTAACGGTGCGCTCTTGCAGTACCCTCAGCAACCTGGCCTGCAATGAAAGCGGCATGTCGCCAATTTCATCTAAAAACAACGTACCGCCATTAGCCTGTTCAATTTTACCTGGGCTACCTTTGCGGCGTGCGCCGGTAAAGGCACCTTCTTCATAGCCAAACAGCTCGGCTTCAATCAACCCCTCTGGCAAAGCTGCACAATTGACTGCCACCCAAGGGCCTTTGTGCTGCGCACTGGCTTCGTGAATAGCACGTGCAAATAGCTCTTTGCCCACCCCGGTTTCCCCTTGAATCAGAATAGGAATATCGCGCGACAGTACTTGTTTGATTTGTTGCACCGCGCGTGAGATTTTGGCATCGCCACTATCCAGTAAATCTAAATTGGCAGCGCTGGTTCTTTTCACTGTAGCGGGTGGCGTGGTGCTAATCTGCGGCTTTTTATTCAGCGGCTCCATTTGTACATAAATGCGCGCGCCGTTATTGAGTCTTAATGGCACGATGAGTTTATCGGTGCTTCCAACCTGCCTAAGCAAGCTTGCAAATGGCACGTCAAACAGATTGTTGAAGTTAATAGCCTGCTGCGATGCGGTGTTGCTGGTGTTTAGGCTGAGTTGGAATTGCCCGCTGCGATTAGTCGCCACTAATTGGCCGCTGTCTGTAAAAATAGCTACACCTTCCCACAGGGTGCCGATAAACTCTGGGCGCGCATGGAAATGCAATGCAATCTCGCCTTTGTGGCTTGCCATAAACAAGCGGTTCTCAATCATCTGCGCAGACATCTTGACCAATGCTAATGTGTGCTGTTGCGACATATTGAAGTCGTTAGAAACATCCAACGTGGCAATCAGTTGATTCTCTGCTCCGAAAATTGGTACCGCAGAGCAACTGAGTGAATGGTGATATGCCATGAAGTGCTCAGCACCTTGCACCGTGAGTGCCGATTGCTCTATCAATACCGTGCCAATCGCGTTGGTGCCCCTATGGTTCTCGTTCCATGATGCGCCGGCAGATAAGGCAATACGTTGTTCTTCATTGAGAAAGTGATGGCCGCCTAAGCTATGCAGAATCACGCCTTCATCATCGGTCAGAATTACTACATTACGGGTATGGGCAATTTGCTCGTTGAGCGTTTCCATCTCAGGTTGTGCGAGCTTGAGTAGTTGCTGGTTTTTCTCACGTTTCAGTGCTAGTTCTTGTGCTGTGACAACTTCTAAACTTTGCGGCGAGTTTGTATCAATACCATTCGCCAGACAGCGTCGCCATGAGCGCTCAATCGCTTCTGCAATCGCCCCTTGCTCCACGCTGCCATTGCTTAAAAATTCTTGCCTGGCTTGCAGGATGGCGGGGGTGTTATCTGTTGCAGCATTACTCATATATTGGCTAATGACCTTAAATTAATTGAACACCTGTCACGTGACAACTGTTCAATTCTGACACAGTATTAAAAGTTAAATACCCCCAACGTTAAAAGAGTATTTATTTCCACGAAAGTTCTAGTTGATTGATTTTAAATAAATTTCCAATGAAATTTTATTTAAGTTTGCGGCTTTTTATTGTGTTGGCATGCCTGTTGCAATATTAGCACTGTTACCAATATCGTTTCAATGCATGAGATTAGTAATACAGAACTTAAATAATTTTATAATTTGGGGATGCAAAATGAATCATCTATTTAAACGTAAATTTGGCGTTAGCCTAGCTTTAAGTGCAGGCCTATTTGGCATGCTAAGTACTCCAGCTTTTGCTGAAGATGAATTATCAACACTAATGAAGGATGATAATCAGTGGGTGCACCCACGTAAAGATTTTAGTAATTCTGGCTACAGTCGCCTTAGCCAAATCAACAAAGGCAATGTGAAAAACATGAAGCTAGCCTGGTCTTTTGCCACCGGCGTTAACCGTGGCCATGAAGGCGCACCGTTAGTAGTAAACGGCGTAATGTATGTGCATACTGCATTCCCTAACAACGTTTATGCACTAGATCTGAACGACAACCAGAAAATACTTTGGTCTTATTTCCCGAAACAAGACCCATCAACACAGGCTTTGCTGTGCTGTGATAACGTTAACCGTGGTTTAGGCTATGGCGAAGGCAAGATTTTCCTGCAACAGAATGATGGTTTGTTAGTAGCCCTGGATGCTAAAACAGGTAAAAAACTATGGGATACACAAGTAACCAATCCTAAAGAAGGTGCATCAAACACAAATGCGCCACACGTGATTAAAGATAAAGTGATTACAGGCTGTTCAGGTGGCGAGTACGGCGTACGCTGCTATATCAGTGCTTATAACATTAAAGACGGTGCTTTGGTATGGCGTGCTTACAGCACAGGCTCAGATCAAGACGTTTTAATCGGTAATGATTTCAATAAAGATAATCCGCACTACAGCGCATTATCACTTTACCAAGATGTAAACGGTGGCAATAAAATTGGTGGTTCATTTAAAGCTTTACCTAAAGATCAATTGAAATTTCCTGAAAAAGACTTGGGCGTGAAAACTTGGTTGAAACCTCAGGCTAAAAAAGACGGCTGGCAAAACGGTGGTGGCCCTACTTGGGGTTGGTACTCATATGATCCAAAATTAAACCTGATGTACTACGGTACTGGTAACCCAAGTACTTGGAACCCAGATGTGCGTCCAGGTGACAACAAATGGTCGATGACTATTTTTGCACGCGATGTCGATACCGGTGAGGCTAAATGGGGTTATCAAATGACGCCGCATGACGAGTGGGATTACGACGGCATGAATGAAATCATCTTGTGGGAAGCTAAAGGTAAGAAATTGGCTAGCCACTTTGACCGTAACGGTTTTGGCTACACATTTGACCGTACCAATGGTTCATTGTTAGTTGCAAACAAAATGCATCCGTTTGTGAACTGGGCATTTAATGTAGATCTTAAAACTGGTATACCGAATAAAGATCCTAAATTCTCAACCCACCAGGATTACAACGCACAAGGCATTTGTCCTTCTGCACTTGGCGTAAAAGACCAACAGCCTGCTGCTTTCTCACCAAAAACTGGCATGTTCTACGTACCGCTTAACCATGTATGTATGACTTATGAGCCGGTAGAGTCTAAATACGTTGCCGGTCAGCCATGGGTAGGTTCAACCTTAACCATGTTCCCAGGCCCAGATGGCGTAATGGGTGGCTTTATGGCTTGGGATGGCTTAAAAGGCAAATCAGCTTGGTACAAAAAAGAGCAGTTCTCAGCTTGGGGCGGTGCACTTGTGACCTCTACCAACCTAGTGTTCTACGGTACATTAGACCGTTGGTTTAAAGCAGTAGATGCTAACAACGGTAAAGAGTTGTGGAAGTTCCAAGTCGGTTCAGGCGTGGTGGGTAATGCAATCACTTACAGCAATAAGGGTAAGCAATATGTTGGCGTGCTATCTGGTATTGGTGGCTGGGCTGGTGTTGCAATGAACCTGGGCCTAACTAATTCTACAGACGGCTTAGGTGCTGCAGGTGGTTATAAAGACCTAGTGAAATACAACGCTGCACCTGGCGGTGGCGCAATGAACGTATTTAGCCTGTAACTAAATTAAGCCATAAGGAAATAAACATGTATCAATTATTAAAGAAATCAGTGTTGTTAAGTGCATTGCTCTTGAGCGCGCAAGCAGCCCATGCTGCTGACCCAGCAGAAAGTCTTGCACAAAAAAGCGGATGTTTAATGTGTCATGGTATACAGAATGCCGTTCTTGGCCCAGCTTATAAAGATGTCGCCACCAAATATAAAGGTGATGCAGATGCAGAAGCGCGCTTGATTGCAAAAGTCAAAGCGGGTGGAGGAGGTGTTTGGGGCAAGATGGCGATGCCACCTAACAGCCCACAAGTAAAAGATGAAGACATTAAAACGATTGTGAAATGGATACTGAAACAGGCCTAGCTGTTTGAGTGCTCCATCATAAGGGAAAAGGGTCAACCGTGAGGTTGACCCTTTTTTTTGTGAGCTTCGCTATTTTTATAGTATGACTAGCTAAACTGTTACTAAGCTAGGCATGTCTCATAAAAATGCGGATGAACAAGACCTGGCGCATCAGATGCTTTAATCGGTACGTGATTTGGGCGGCTCTGCGCCTACTACGCGATTACGCCCGGATTGCTTGGCTAAATATAGCGCGGCATCTGCGCGTGGCAGTACGCTGTCTACAGACTCCCCGTGCACACGCTCGGCAACGCCCGCACTAAACGTAATGAGTACACGTTCATTATTGTGCAGGAAGAAATTTTTGGTGAGGTCGCGTTGCAGCCCGGAAACAACGGTGACGGCATCGTTCTGGTTGGAGCCCGGTAATAGAATCACAAACTCCTCGCCACCATAGCGTGCCAATACATCTGTGCTGCGTAAAATGCCTTTGACTACTTTAGATAAATGCGCCAGTGCTTTGTCACCCGTAGAGTGGCCCATGGTGTCATTGATTTTTTTAAAGTGGTCAACGTCCAGCATTGCCAGTGAGAGCGATGTGCCGTGCCTGTCTGAGCGTTCAAATTCGCGAATTAAGGCTTCATCCATCCCGCGCCTGTTGAGCGCGCCTGTGAGGAAGTCTTCGTGCGCAGCCTCGCTAATGTAATCTAACTTGAGGGTAAGCTCGTTAATTTTCTTTTCAGCCGCTTCAGCTTTCTTCTGTGATTCTAGTAGCGTCTCATGGTTGGCCTTGGCTTCAGTATTCATTTCACCAATATCATCTACTAAATGCTCTAGTATCGTATTGAGCTCACCAATGTCGTTAACGGCATTAATTTGATTGTGATACTCCTGAATCTTGTTCTGATAGGTGCCTGTAGACGAGGTGATGTCAGCTAATCTGCTAACAAAGGTGTTCACCATGCTTTTAAGTGTTTCTTTAGCTTCAATCAGGCCTGGTTTAATTTGTGCTTGTTTGAAGATAAGCTCTTTCAAGCTACTTTCGGCGTTATAGACGGTGTCAATTTTTAATGGCTTAGAAACAATCTCTTTAACAATGGCAATTTGTGCATGCAGCCACTCGTCCTCAATGGTCAGTTCAGCCATGCTGGAGACTAGTAAACGTAATATCTCAATCAGCGCCTCTTGCATTCTGCGCTGTGCGTCCGTTTGCATTTCCGCTCGCAGTAGAGTTGAGCGTAGTGTGCTGTTCAGATCTTCGATTTGCGCTAAGGTTTGCGCTGCTTCAGCCTCTTTAATTAATTCTTCCACTCGGTTTGCTGCACTAGGAGAGTCCGCGAATTTTGGCATGACAATAATTCGAATGGTTCTTACCAATATGTCGCGCCATGCAGCAGCAATATCTATATATGCCGAACTGCCGTTGTCGGGTGGTGGTGAGTGCTTAGTTGCTTGTACATCATGATGGTTAAGTGATGGTGTGTGACTGGCAGATATTTCAATGTCAGCTGCTTTGCCCTCACCCCATGAGGTGATGAGAGTCTGAATCTTTTCGGCCAGCTGGGCTGAATCGCTGCCAAATGTCGAAATAACGCGATTGAGTCCCTCACGTTTGTTTGAGATAGTAAGTTCGGTATGGTTAAGCTCTAGCTGTTTGAGTAAATAGCGTAGTAGCGGCCCCCACTGTATATCACTATCTTTATCTGCATCGTTAAGAATAAGTGCGCGCAGCTGTGTATCCAGATTAACCGCATCATTTTTTTCAATCAGATTCGGAATACGTTTTGCAATCGCTGCGTATTTAGGATGCTCTTTGCTTTTTTCTGCCAGTATTTTATTCAGAGTGGTATCTAGTAAAGCTTTGCTGCTAGGTGAGGTACCCCCTGCAATTTCATCGTAAACTCTACTGTAGTTTTCAGGCGTAGGCGGTTTCTGGCTCTTTGAGAGCTGAATTAAAGTTTGGCGAGCAATTTCAAGTGGTGTAAGTTTTTGTTCCATAAGATCCGACTGATTAATCCTTTTGGGTGATTGTTACATGATGTCACGCTTGTAACAAGCCACCATCTTACTCTGGAGTCAATTTAGCAACAATTATATTAAGTGAAAGAGTAAACGTTCGTCGCTTGGTCGTACAAATACTAAATCTAAAGACAAAAAAAATGACCCGATAAAGGGTCATTTTAAATGGATTCTTTAAGTACTAAATCTTCTGAATGTTAGAAGCTTGTTTACCTTTTGGTCCGTCAGTCACGTCGAAAGATACGCGTTCGTTTTCTTTCAAACTTTTGTAACCGCTATCATTGATAGCTGAGAAATGTGCGAATAAATCGTCACCGCCTGCGTCAGGAGTAATGAAACCAAAACCTTTAGAATCATTAAACCATTTTACTAAACCTGTTGCCATATCTTATTCCATACTTTTTAAAAAGGGAGGCACCCTGAAAGTTCGGGTTTTTAAATACAATCAATCTACGAAAGACTAAAAAATTAAAAATTCAAACGCCTACATTGCTTTTTACGGACAAATTGAGAAGCTGTCAAGCATAATTTACATTATCTTTGTAGGGTTATACTTGATAGTGATTAAAATCAGATACTTATTTAACTGATTGGCTTGCTAAATTATGCTTCAGAGGCTATAGTGCGCGTGCGTTAGGTAGTGCTTGCGTAAACTATTTTTATACTTAAATATCCCCAATGTTTTACGATTGCATCAACTTTTGATTCGCTTTTTGCTTTAACACGGGTTTTACATTATTTTGGAGCAAAGCAATGGCAAAAGAAGAGTTGATCGAAATGAGTGGCGTAGTAACAGAAATTTTGCCGGATTCGCGCTATCGCGTAACCCTGGATAACGGACATGTCTTGATTGCATATACCGGCGGTAAAATGAAAAAGAATCACATTCGTATTTTAGCGGGTGATAAGGTTACGCTGGAGCTATCACCTTATGATGTTAACAATGGTCGCATTACATTTAGACATATTGATAATCAGCATACTTTTACTCCTAGAAAAAGAACTTATTAAAAAAGCTTATTAAGCACATTGTTTGTCATTGTTCTGAATAGCTGATAAATTGGCGCTATGCAAAGAGGTTTTAATAAAAAACTGTTGTGGGTAATTGTGGTTTGGTTTGCAATATTGCAAGCCTTTATGCCATTTATCCACGCCCATGTGCAGGCGGATACCACTGCCTATGGACATGGCTTGCATATGCATGAGGCGGATTTGTTTCAACCGCTAGATACCGTACACACGCTTAAGAACGTGAATGATGTACAAGTGGTTGGCGTAGATAAAGCTCTAGTTAAAACCAAAAATCTAGAGGCATTGCCGGTGCCCCTGTTTTTGATGCTGTTTATTATTCCGTTGCTGGCAATCTCTATCAGGCGATATAAATATGCGTTTGTAGCGCATATTAGCATTCCTCCTTTTCTCCAGTCTGTCGCGGGACAGCGCGCTCCTCCCTACTTCTAAAAAATCAAGATTGAACACTCGTGCTGGTCGCGGGTGATTTTTTGCTTTTTTAGGATTGTGATATGTCTATATTCAGCCGCTTCTGGCTAGTGATAGCGCTATTGGTCAACGGTATCCATCTTCTACATGCCGAGCCCAAGACTCAATGCTGTGCTATGTTACCTTCATCGCTTGCCGCTAAAGACGGTTCTAGCTTGGCCAACTCTGGTTCAGCTAGCTTTGATGCAACCAATTTGTCTAGCTTGCTAATTGCACAGTCACTTGTCTGCGGGGCTGTGCATTTTTCTGCGCATCAAATAACTAAAACGCAGCGTGGTGTCCGCTGCATCCCAATAGTAGGAGTGCTGTCATGAACTATTTCCTTATATTAATTACCGGAGCGCTATTGTTAAGCAGTAATGCGCAGGCCGCGGATGTGGTGATGAGCCTAGCGCAGCAAAGAAGTCTGGGCGTGGTAGTGGCGCCAATTGGTAAAAATACTTTATTGAGTAGCCGTCGCTTCCCTGCGGAAATTGTAATCCCGGTCGGACAGGAGCGGATTGTCAGTGCGCCGCAGTCTGGTTTGATAGATCAGTTGCAGGTGGCGGCTGGGCAGACTGTTAAACAAGGGCAAGTGATTGCGCATTTAATCAGCCCAGATCTGCTAAGTTTGCAACGCGACTATCTGCAGGCGTTAACGCAGGAGAAGTTGGCTGCCAAGGCTTTAACGCGAGATACCGAGTTGTTGCAGCACGGCGTGATTGCTCAGCGCCGATATTTTGAGGCGGAAAGTGCACATGATGAAGCCAGTGCCAATTTAGCGCAGCGTAAGCAGGCGTTAAAGCTGGCTGGCGTGAGTGATGGTGCTATCGCCAAGTTAACTCCATCAGCCGGTATGGCTAGCGGACTCAGTTTGGTAGCGCCAATTTCCGGCCAGGTGTTAGAGCAAATGGTGACAACCGGTCAGCGTGTCGATATGGCAACTCCCTTATACCGAATTGCAAAATTGTCTCCGCTGTGGCTGGAAATTCACGCGCCGCTTGAAGGTTTGCCATTTGTAAAAGAGGGCATGCAAGTACAGATACCTAAGCTACATGCAAGTGGGCGCCTAATCGCCGTGATTCGCAGTGTGAATAAGGCCGACCAGACCCTGCATTTGCGTGCTGAAGTAACCAATGGTGCAGAAAAATTATCGCCAGGGCAGTTTGTAGAGGCTGAAATTAAGCTGGATGGTCAGGCGCAGTATTTTAGTGTGCCTAAATCTGCGCTCGCAAGGCAGGGTAACAATGCTTTGATATTTGTACAGACGAAAACGGGTTTTAAGCCGACGAAAGTGACGGTTATTTCTGAGCAAGGGGATGAGACTGTTATCGATGCCCCGTTTGCCGGTGGAGAGAACATTGCCGTGACTGGGATTTCTGCCATTAAGGGCACTTGGTTGGGTTTGGGAGGTGAGTGATGCTGGCTAAGCTGATTCAGTTTGCGCTGACGCAACGGTTGTTAATGGTAATTGTGACTCTGGGCTTGGCGTTTGCTGGTGTGGTTGCTTATCAGGCATTACCGATAGACGCCTTTCCTGACGTGTCTTCTACGCAGGTGAAGATTGTGGTTAAAGCGCCCGGCATGACGCCAGAGGAGGTGGAAGCCAGAATTACTGCGCCGATAGAAGTTGAAATGTTAGGAATACCACATCAAGTTGGCGTGCGCTCTGTGGCTAAGTATGCACTCACTGACATTACCATTGATTTTGAGGATGGTACGGATATTTATTGGGCGCGGCAGCAACTGTCCGAGCGCTTAAATTCGGTTTGGCCTAATCTGCCCGATAATGTTTCAGGCGGCATGGCGCCGATGACAACGCCATTGGGCGAGATGTTTATGTTTACCGTAGAGAGTGATGAGCTTAGCTTGCAAGAGCGCCGTAGTCTGCTGGATTGGGTGATTCGTCCACAATTGCGCACTGTGGCTGGAGTGGCCGATGTGAACGTGTTAGGTGGTCTAGTGCGTAGCTTTGAAGTTGTACCAGACAATGCGCGTATGTATGCACGAGGCGTGGCGATAGATCTATTGCAGCAGGTATTGCAAACCAATAATCGCAATGGTGGTGCTGGGCGGTTGAACGATGGAGAGGGCTCTTTGTTAGTGCGCTCAGAGGGCGGCTTTAAAACCATAGCAGATGTTGAGAACACCGTGGTGCGCACCGATCATGGCATGTCGGTTAGAGTGGCTGATGTTGCCACCGTACGTATCGGTTCAATTACGCGCTATGGTGCCGTGACTAGCAATGGCCAGAATGAAACTGTGCAAGGCCTGGTGTTGGGCTTACGCGGTGCCAATGCACAAAAGGTAGTCGAGGGCGTAAAAGCTAGGCTGGCGGAAATAGCGCCGCAGCTGCCTAAAGGCGTCAAGATTAACGTGTTTTATGATCGCGGTGGCTTGGTGGAGCGCGCGGTGAATACCGTGACCAAGGCGCTGCTGGAAGCGGTTGTGCTGGTGCTGATTTTGCTGGTGTTGTTTTTGGGTAATTTTAGGGCAGCGCTGACCATTGCTTTTATTCTGCCGCTGTCAGCTTTGTTTACTTTTTTATTAATGCGCAGTTTTGGCATGTCTGCCAATTTAATGAGCTTGGGTGGGCTTGCTATTGCCATTGGTATGCTGGTAGATGCGGCGGTGGTTGTGGTGGAAAATGTAGTTTCGCATTTAGCTGATAAAAAGCAGGCGGGCACTTTGCCGCGTATGCATATTATTTACCGTGCGGTACGTGAGGTCAGCGTGCCGGTCACCGCCGGGGTGCTGATTATTATTACGGTATTTTTACCGTTACTCACATTGCAGGGGCTAGAAGGTAAGCTGTTCAGCCCAGTGGCCTTGACCATCATGTTTGCGTTGGCCGGATCGCTTGTGTTGTCATTAACCGTAATTCCTATGCTGTCTTCATTTTTGCTAAAAGAAGTCAGTCATGATAATCCTTGGCTGGTGCGTAAAGCGCTAGCACTGTATGAACCTGTATTGTTATGGTGCTTGGCGCATGCCCGGGTGATTGTCGGTGCAGCCTTGATAATGCTTACGCTTACTGCTGTGGTGTACACCCAGATAGGTAAAACCTTTATGCCGGTAATGGATGAAGGCGACATTATTATCGGGGTGGAGAAATTACCGTCAATTAACCTCAACCAAACCATTACTACGGATATGAATGTGCAGCGCGCCATATTAAGCCAAGTGCCGGAAGTGAAGGGCGTATATTCACGTGTAGGCTCAGATGACTTGGGACTGGACCCGATGGGCTTGAACCAGACGGATAATTTTCTGATATTAAAGCCGATGCGTGAGTGGCGTGTGGCAACAAAAGATGCGTTGATTGATGAGCTACGCAAAGTGATGGATCAGCTTCCCGGTTTGGCTTATAGCTTTACACAGCCTATTGATATGCGCGTCAATGAAATGATATTGGGCGTGCGTGGCGATTTGGCGATAAAAATCTTTGGCCCAGACTTAGCTACGCTGAATGCAAAAGCACAACAGATTGTTAAGATTTTGGCGGCCATTCCCGGTAGCCAGGATGTTTATACGCCGCAAAATAGTGGTGTGCAATATTTACAAATCAAAATTGATCGCATGGCGGCTGGGCGTCTAGGCTTGAGTGTCAATGAGATCGAGACGATATTGCTCGCGCAGTTGGAAGGCAAGCAGTTGGGCGTGGTGCAGGAGGGACAGAAACGTACTCCAGTGCTGATTCGAGGCAGTCAGGATTTACGAGCGTCTCCCGCAGACTTCGGTAATTTGATGCTGACACTTGATAATGGTACGAATATACCGCTTTCCGCTGTGGCAAGAATTGAGCGTGAAGAGGGTCCCGTGAAAGTGGATAGGGAGCGCGGCGCACGGTTTGTGGTAGTGACTGCCAATGTACGAGGTCGTGACTTGGTGGGCTTTGTGGAGGAAGCCAAGCAGCGCGTGCAGGCTGAAGTGAAGTTTGGAGAAGGTTATACGGCAAAGTTTGGCGGGCAATTTGAAAATCAGCAAAGAGCCTCTGCGCGCTTGGCTATTGTGGTACCGGTTGCTATCGGGCTGATATTTTTACTGCTGTTTGCAACGTTTGGTTCAGTTAAGCAGGCTATGCTGATCTTGTCTAATATCCCGTTTGCTATGATCGGTGGCGTGTTCTCACTTTGGCTTTCCGGGGAGTATTTATCCGTGCCTGCCTCTGTAGGGTTTATTGCCTTGCTGGGCATTGCTGTGCTGAATGGGGTGGTGATGGTCAGCTATTTTAATCAACTGCAGGCACAGGGTATGGCAATGGCCACTATCGTGGTGGAGGGTGCTAAACGTAGGTTAAGGCCAGTGTTGATGACGGCAAGCATCGCTGCTTTTGGCTTGATTCCCTTATTGTTTGCCACTGGACCAGGGTCTGAGATTCAGCGGCCTCTGGCGATTGTCGTGATTGGCGGGTTGGTAAGTTCAACCGCATTGACATTGGTATTGCTACCAATCCTTTACCGCAGGTTTTTTAATGGGGTTACAAAATGAATCAGCAGTTAAATGGGCAGGGCTTATTGATTCTCATGGCACCGGTGAGCTTGGAAGAGGCATTGGTAGATTTGTTATTACAAAAAGACGAGATATCAGGTTTTACTAGCAGTAGTGTCAATGGTCACGGCAGGCAGCATGCTGAGCTCAGTTTGGTTGAGCAGGTAGCAGGGCGCCAAAGGCGCGTGCAGTTTATGATGCACGCTAGTTTTGCTGGACTGCAGGATTTAGTGACAGAGCTAAAAGGTAAGTTTAGCGATACCGGAATCCATTACATCTTGCTGCCAATTGCAGAGGCGCAATCTATATAAAGGTTATTGCTAGGCCTAGGCTAGAGGGCTGGGGGGTACTCTGGCCATCGGTCACGCTGACTTGTGGTGTTGGTGTGTTTTCGGCTGCATGCACGCTGGCTGGAGTTGGCTAACTAGGTTGGAGCCAAATCAATTGAGCTCGCAGAAAAGAAAAAACCCTTACAAGTTTTCACTTATAAGGGTTTTGAAATGTTGGCGGAGTGGACGGGACTCGAACCCGCGACCCCCGGCGTGACAGGCCGGTATTCTAACCAACTGAACTACCACTCCTTGAACTTTATGTAGAGATAAAATCAATACATATTCAGTTAAAGCTCAAATGTCGTCAGTGCAAATTTTTGGTGGGTGCTAACGGGGTCGAACCGCTGACATTCGCCTTGTAAGGGCGACGCTCTACCAACTGAGCTAAGCACCCTGCAGCACTAACGAAGGCCGCATATTACAGATAATGCGGCATGTTATCAACACCTTTTTCACTTAATTTAAATAAAAATGATATTTTTTTTATCGGGACGATTTTTTGTCCCTAGATTCTAATTTTTTTGGGTTTTGTAGAGACTAAATGGAGTCGCTGTCAAGTCTAATTTGGTTGCGACCCGCGGCTTTAGCGGCATACATGGCATCATCTGCGCGTTTTAAAACTTCTTCTTCATTTGAGTTGTGGTTTACGAAGACGACTACACCTATGCTGGCAGAACATAAATGTTCAATGGTAGATTTTGCATCATGTGTATTTAATGACAGTAGATAAGGTGCTAATAGTGCATTGCGTATTTTTTCCGCAATGCGGTTGGCCTGCTGTACGGATTTCTCTTTGTCTGTGGTTAGCGTGCCGAGCAGAACTACAAACTCATCACCACCAAAGCGCGCAACGGTGTCAGTTTGACGCACACAGCTTTTGATGCGCTCCGCTACTTCAAGCAACAGTGCATCGCCAAAGGCATGGCCGTAGGTGTCATTGATCGGCTTGAAGTTATCTAAATCTAGGAACATGAGCGCACAGTAGCGGCCACTGCGCTTGCTTAAAGACATGGTTTGGTTCAGGCGGTCTTTGAGTAAGCGCCGATTGGGTAGGGTGGTGAGTGCATCGTAAAACGCCAGTTGGCGCACCTCATCTTCCAGCTGTTTGCGGTCGGTGATGTCTAGGTTATGTCCTTGCAGATAGAGCAGTGCCCCATTCTCGTCTTTAATCGGGGTAACGCGGCAATAGAAGTCACGATACACGCCATCATGCCGCTTCAATCTAAAGTAATGGTCGTGGCCAGATTTCTTTTCAAAATCCACTTGCCAGATTTTCTGTGCTTCGGCTAAATCCTCCGGGTGCACGACTGAACCCCATTTTTCTATGGTTAGGCTATCTTCTGGATTTTGGCCGGTAAAGTCAAACCATTGCCTATTGGTATAGGTAAATACCTTGCCATCAAACGCCCACATATGAATATTGGTGTTGTTTAGCAGCACCGATAACTTTTGCTCGCTTTCTGCCAGCGCTTTGCTTCTGTTGGCAAGCTCGGAGGTACGTTGTCTGATTCTTTCCTCCAGTGTTTCTTGGTTTTGCAAGATTTCGTCGGTAGCGCGCCGGAGTTTGCCTACCACCACTTTGATATGCTTGATGAATGGATGGAAAATCAGCATCGCTTCTAGCGCCAGCAGGAGCAGGGTGACTATCCATAAGGCAGTTTCTGCTTCTTCCAGACGCTTGATGGATGCTTCACCTTCTAATTGGTACTGGTGTACGGCTTTATCTAGTGATGAAACCAAAGTGGTTGGCGCGGTCAGGGTGATGTAACGCAAGGCTGGGTTGTCGATGGCTAGCTTGTCATTATCCGTGGCTATTAATGCACGCACCGTGTTGATGTAAGTTCTGACTTGTTGATTGAGTGGTTGCTCACCCTCGTAATACATTTTTTTAATGGCAGGCGACATGGTGCTGGGTAGCCCCAGCTCTGGGTTGCCATGCAGCAAGCCGTGATGCGAGACCGCCATCAACTCGACCGACTCTGTTAGTTTTTGGCGAATCGCTGCGCGTTCGTGATTGGGTGCGGTGACTAATAAATTTGCAAATAGCGCAGTGCGCTGGCTTAACATCCGTTGCCGACCGCTTACGTTGACAACCGCCGCTGTGCCGTTTTGTTCTGAGATAACAAGCTCAAGGCTATACCAGGCTGCGGTTGATAGTGTTGCTACGAGAGAGAGTGCCAGCACGTAACGCCAAGTGAGCGATTGGGCGATGCCTAGGTCATCTTTGATATGTAGTGGTGTGAACAAGTCTTTTCTCAGTTCTTGTCACTGTGAATGACAATTGACTATCAGCCCAATTTTCAGGTCAATGAGGAGGCGTTTACGCGTCCGTCATTTGCGTTGAAAGCGTTAGGTTCAGTACTTGATCCCACTCTAGCAAAATTGTCTGTACAGGTAAAGTGACCCTATTGAGTATATGGGTAAGTAGGTGCTTATAGCGTTGAGGTGTGCAGAATGCCTTTATGGATTGGATCCTATATTTTTCGTAAAGGACAACTGCTTAGTGCATGTACGATGCGTTTTAAGCTTGATTTAAGCTTAAGCACCTAAAGTGATGTTCACCATTTATTAAAGGAGTTTACATCATGAAAAGATCATCATATACATCAGCATCCATTACAGCAGCCTCTCTGGTTGCACTGAGTTTATTATCACCGTTGGCTTTTGCGGATGACGATATCCATGAAATTGAAGCTGTGTCTAAAGAGTTAGGCTTAATCACCTTGGAACAAGCCAAAACAAAGGCGCTGGCGGCAAAACCTGGTGCAGTGGCTGATGTGGAGCTGGAAAACCGAAAGTTTGGTAAAGGCTGGGATTACGAGTTTGAGATCGTTGATGCCGACGGGCGTGAGTGGGAGGTTTTAGTGGACGCGAAAACCGGAGCGGTGCGCGACGTGAGCCGCGACTGGTTTTAAGCGATCTGCTGGTTTTAAGTGCTACGTGGGTTAAACCTGATTTCAACGCGTAAGCCGCCTAGTGCGGCTGAGCGGCTAAAACTTAGGTTGGCCCCGTAGCTATTGGCAATATCGTAAACGATAGCCAGTCCTAGGCCACTGCCGGCAACGGTTTCATCTGCTTTAAAGCCACGCTGCGTGAGCGAGTTTAATTCATGTACTGGGCAGCCGGGGCCGTCGTCTTCCACCACAAAAATGGCGGATTCGCTGCCTGTGACCGTGAGTGATACATTGCGGGCACACCATTTACAGGCGTTATCCAGCAAGTTGCCCAGTATTTCCAATAAATCTTCACCATCACCATGAAAACGCGTGCCTTCGGCAACTTCCCAGGTGATATTCACTGTTTTAGCTTTATAAATCATGCGCATCGTATGTGCTAACTGGGCAAGCTCGGTTTTTAAGTTTACCTGCTGTATCGGCTTGGTATTACCCATTAAACGTGCCCGCTTGAGTTCGCGTTCAATAATTTGGTCTAGTGATGCCGTTGCTGCGTAAATGGATGCACGAATTTCAGGCAGGCTGTCAATTTCTGCGCGTTCTGCAGTCTGGTTCAGCAATGTCAGCTTGGTCTTCAGGGCGTGCGCGAGGTTGCCTAAAGACTCTCTGGAGCGTTTAGATTTTTGCTGTACGGTATGCAGTAGATGGTTAAGCTCGGCAATGAGCGGTGCAATCTCTTCTGGCCCCTTCGATGCAAGCTGATCGGCCTCACCACGTTCCAGCTTGGCAATGTCGCTTTGCATTTGTTTTAACGGCAGTAGCGCGCGCTGTATCATCAGCCGTTGTATGGCGAGCAACAGTAAAAGGCCAAACAGTGAGATTGCGGCATAAATCAGCTGAAAGTGCGCGATACTTGCTTGTAACGGGCCTAGGTTTTCTGCGATGGCAATGGTGATGGGTAGCCCTTGTTTTTGGTAACCATGCGCCACAATCAGCAAGGACTGTTGTTCTGGCCCTTGGCGATAAAGTAACTGCTGCGCGCCCGCCGCTAAAGGGTTGATATCTATATCGGTATCCCACAATGAACGGGAAATCAGGCGCTGCTGGCCTGCAATCACCACGTAATAGTTGCCGGAAAATGGGCGCTGGTAAATGGCGCTTAAGCGTTGCGCGTCAATTTCCAGTTGCTTGGATGTGTTGAGTTGGGTGCTTGCAAGCAGGCTTTCCCCCTCATGCTGTAAGCGTTTAATGAGTTGGTCTTCGCTGAGCTTGTTAATCGCATAACTGACCACTAGCCATTGCAACGACAGTAGCAGTATCAGGCTAAGCGTAATGCTCCACGATAGCCGGTCTTTGAGTGAGCGCATTAGGGAGCAACTCCAAACACATAGCCTTGGCCGCGCCTAGTTTGTATATGTTGGCTGCCAATTTTTTGGCGCAGGCGGTTGATATACACTTCAATCACGTTGCTGTCTTTATCTTCATCATACTCATAGACATGCTCTGTTAATACTGATTTGGACAAGATGTGCCCAGGGTGCAGCATAAAGTAGCGCAACAACCTGAATTCAACATTGGTAAGCTGCTGCTGGTTGCCATCGTCAAATATAATGCTTTGCGTGTGTTCGTTCAGCTTGAATTGGGTTGACTGCAGTTCGCTGGCACGGTTGAGCATGCTGCGCTTGAGTACCGCCCCGACTCGCGCCAGCAGCTCTTCAATTTGGAACGGTTTGCTAACATAGTCATCGGCGCCGCTGTTAAATCCAGCAACTTTATCCTGCCATCCGCCTCTTGCGGTCAGGATAATGACCGGGGTGTTGATTTGTGCGCTGCGCCAGTGCGCCAGTATCTCCAGCCCGTTGCGTTTGGGGAGGCCTAAGTCCAGTATGGCTAAATCATAAGGCTCTAATTTTCCTTGTATTTCTGCCTCTATACCGTCGGTGGCTAAATCCGTGGCATATCCCGCACGTTGCAGGCTGGTTTGCAACTGCTTGCCGAGTATGGGATCGTCTTCAACCAAGAGCAGGCGCATGGCTTAATCCTCGCGTTCCATTTTGAGCAGTTTGCCAGTTTTTGCATCCAGTTTGATCTCCCAAACTTGGCTACGTGCATCCAGC
This sequence comes from Methylotenera mobilis JLW8, assembly GCF_000023705.1. NCBI lineage: Bacteria > Pseudomonadati > Pseudomonadota > Betaproteobacteria > Nitrosomonadales > Methylophilaceae > Methylotenera > Methylotenera mobilis. The sequence goes on along the minus strand of NC_012968.1, from coordinate 1,922,309 downwards.
AGTTCTACCTCATAAACATAGATACCTTTTTTTCGCTCCAACTCAGCTTCTAAAACCTCACCTGGCTTGATAGATTTGGCTAGTTTCGTGATTTTTTCTAAAGGCAGGATTTGCCCTGTACTCAATAACTGGCGCGCGGTTTGCTGATTAATATCAGCCTTTGCTGAATTGTTGGTAAAAACAATCATGCCTGCTAACAGTGTGCAGACTGCAATAAGTAATACAAGAATGCTGAGTTTTTTTATCATCATCTGCTGTGTTGGCGTGGGGCGAGTGGTCGCCTTCGTCCAAAACTCCAAGAGTTTAAGTCAAGTGTTAAGTAACGATATTGTGCAAGCGTAAGCTTAACTCAAGCTGAATGATGGTGCTTGATATGTAGACGCCTGACTTGCTCAGGCGTTCCGGCACATCTTTTAGCGTGTGCTATACGGCTAAGATGGTTAGTTGATTTTGTAGCTGGCAATTGCGCGTGATACGGCGATGTATGAGCCCGACCAGCCTATGCCAATTGCAGCCAAAATGACAGCCAGAAATAGCTGAAAATTAAAAAGTGATAAGCTGAAATCGTTGCTGTATAGATGTGCAATTTGCGACATGGAGACATTGAATGCGTGAATGATGCCCATCAGCATTAGCACGGCAAGTAAGCCGCCAAATAGGCCGTACAGCGCGCCCGCATACAGAAACGGCATGCGTATAAAGCTACTGGTGGCGCCAATCAGGTTGCTCACTTCAATTTCATCTTTTTGCGTTAAGATTTGCATACGTACGGTATTGCCGATAATCACCAGCAGCACTATTGCTAATAGGCCAGCAATCATCGTGATGAGCTTTTTACCCAGGCTTAATAACGATGATAGGCGTTTTACCCACTCGGTATTCAGTAATGCTAGCTCGACATTAGGCAGGTTTTGCAGGGAGTCTTTGAGTTGAATCAAGCGCTCTGGATCGGCAGACTTGGCTTGAATAAAAAAGGCATCCGGTAGAGGATTTTTACCCAGTTGCGAAACCGCATCGTTCACGTCCTGATTGCTTTGCGATTTAAGCTGCAGTTGCTGCCACGCTTCTTCTTTAGTCACCAAATGAAAGCGATCAATCTCCTGGTTTTGCGCCAACTGACGCTCCAGCTTTTTAATTGCATCAGCACCGGTATCTACCTTGAGAAATAGGCTGATTTCGGTATCTTTTTGTATATGGTCTGTGAGTTTTGATAAGTTATCTACCGCCAAGTAAAACAGGCTAGGCAGACACATGGCCACCCCAATCACCAAACAAATCATAAAGGTTGACAGCATGTTGGCCTGCATACGGCTGAGCACTAGCTTAAGGGTTTGGATATGTTGGTTTAGCCAGTTACTCATGATGTAAAGCGCTCGATAGCAGATGACTCTTGGTTGAAATTAGTTGTGCCTAGTGACGGCTCGCTCAGTGTGCCTTGGTTAATGTGCAGCACGCGGTTTTGCGTCGCACTCATGCCCAGTGCGTCATGCGTAGACATAATCACCGTGACCCCCACTTGGTTAAAGGCATAGAAAATTGCCATAATGTCTGCGGCGTAGCTTGCATCTAAATTGCCGGTTGGCTCATCTGCCAGCAGGATAGAAGGGCGGCTGACCACGGCGCGGGCGATGGCCAAACGCTGCTGTTCGCCGCCGGATAATGTAATCGGCATGGCTTTTTCTTTATGCAGCAAGCCTACTTTATCTAGCGCGGCACGTACGCGCTTGGCGGCTTCTTGTCCGGTGATACCATTGATATGCAAAGGTAAAATGACGTTCTCAAAACAATTTCTATCGTAGAGCAGTTTGTGATCCTGAAAGATCAAACCAAAACGACGGCGCAGGAATGGGATGGCAGACGGCTTTAATTGGCTGACATTCTGATTGGCAATCAATACAGTGCCACTGGTTGGGCGCTCGGTTGCCGCGATCAGTTTTAGCAGTGTGCTTTTACCCGCGCCGGATTGGCCGGTAAGAAATACAAACTCACCAGCATTAATATTAAAGCTAATGTTTTTGAGTATCTCATCGCTGCCGGGGTAGCGCTTGGTGACTTTATCAAATTGAATCATGCTGGTGTTTTAGTCTTATCTATTATTTGGGTCTTAATCCGTGTATTTCGGTTTTAATCTATGTGTGCGGATTAAAAATAGTTTATGCGTCAAGCATGGCATCAATAAACTCATTGGCGTTAAACGGCCTGAGGTCGTCAATGGCCTCGCCGATACCAATGTAGCGAATGGGGATAGGGCGCGCCTGTGCGATGGCAGCAATCACACCGCCTTTTGCCGTGCCATCCAGCTTGCTCAGTACCAAGCCAGTTACGCCTAACGCGTCATCAAAAATCTTTACTTGCGACACCGCGTTTTGCCCGGTGTTAGCATCCAGCACCAGTAACACCTCGTGCGGCGCACCAGGTAAAGCTTTATCCATCACTCGTTTTACTTTAGCAATTTCATCCATCAGGTGCATTTGTGTTGGTAAGCGCCCAGCAGTGTCCGCCAGCACGATATCGATATTTTTAGCGCGTGCCGAGTTGATCGCGTCAAACATCACTGCAGCAGGGTCGCCACTGGTTTGCGCAACCACGTGCACGTTGTTGCGCTCGCCCCACACTTGCAGCTGCTCGCGTGCCGCTGCTCTAAAAGTATCACCGGCGGCAATTAGTACGCTTTTGCCTTCTGATTGAAATTGCTTGGCTAATTTGCCTATGGTGGTGGTTTTCCCAGCGCCGTTTACACCAGCCAGCATAATGATAAATGGCTGATGCTTGCTGGTGGCTAGTGGCTGCTCTAGCGGTGACAGTAAGTCAGAGAGCGCGTCTTTTAATGCGGCTTTGAGCTGCACAGTATCATCCAGACTTTGACGCTTTACCCGGCCTTTAATGTCATCCAGCAAATGCTGCGTTGCATTGATGCCCACATCCGACGTAAGCAATATGGTTTCTAATTCTTCGTAGACTTCGGCATCAATTTTTCCGCCGCCAAAAATACTGGCAAGTTGGTTGCCCAGTTGGTTTCTGGTTTTTGCTAACCCCTGTTTTAAGCGCGCCGTCCAACTTAGGCTTGGGTTGGGACTTGAGCTTGGATTGGAGTTTGCGCTCGCGACCGCAGGACTGGCTTCTGGGCTGGCAGGTGTTTTGTCTTTTTTGAAAAAATCGAACATAAGTTTTTAACTGAGTTTAGTAGCACTATTTTAGCTTAATTTCGCCTGTGGCAAACCAGTTCATTTGATGTATGTTAATGAATCTATGTATTTTTAATTGTAGGTTGCCAAATGTTAATATTGCCGCAACTTAATTGCTGCGTCTTGGCGTGGCGATAGTAATTTATATAGATGCTTGTTCGCCTGAACCAAGCCATCTGAACTAAATTAAGTCATCTGAACTAACTCAATGGTATCCTTGTCCCAAAAGCTGATTCTATGCATCAGCTAAACTGGCCAGTTTGCCCGTTTACTAGTTTGCCCGTTCCAAATTGATAAAAATAACTGGAGATTAAGTCCTGTGCGTACAAAAAGCCTTTTACTACTTTTGTTAGTAATGCCGATTACCGTGTTTGCAAATCCGCTCATCAAAGAGTTTAAGCTGGATAACGGCCTTAAATTAGTGGTGCAGGAAGACCATCGTGCACCGGTCGTGGTGTCTCAAGTGTGGTACCGCGCAGGCAGCCTGGATGAAGTGAACGGTAAAACCGGTGTAGCACATGTGCTGGAACATATGATGTTTAAAGGCACAAAAAGTGTGCCGGCCGGCCAGTTTTCACGCTTAGTCGCCGCTGCCGGCGGTAAAGAAAATGCATTTACCAGTACCGACTACACTTGCTACTTTCAGCAGTTAGAAAAATCGCACTTGCCCTTATCCTTCAAGCTGGAGGCTGACCGTATGGAGAATCTGCAGCTGACTGAGGAGGAGTTTGCCAAAGAGATTAAGGTGGTGATGGAGGAGCGTCGCTGGCGTACCGATGATAAGCCACAATCACAAGTGAATGAGGCATTTCAGGGGGTAGCGTATCGCGCACACCCGTATTCGCGCCCGGTAATTGGGTTTATGAATGACCTGGAAAATATGACTGTAGCGGATGCGCGCGAGTGGTACCACAACTGGTATGCGCCCAATAACGCTACGCTAGTAGTAGTGGGCGATGTGAAAGCCGATGAGGTTTATCAGTTGGCGAAACAGTACTTTGGCAAAATTAAACCCAAAGCATTGCCTGAGCGTAAGCCTCAAGTGGAGCCTGCGCAAATAGGCGAGCGCCGTGTAGTGGTGAAGGCGCCAGCAAAATTACCGTATTTGTTGATGGGCTACCATGTGCCCCCGGTGATTAACCCTGAGGCCGATTGGGAGCCTTATGCACTGGAGGTGTTAGCCGGTGTGCTAAGTGGTAACCCCGCTGCACGTTTAAATCAAAGCTTGGTGCGCGATACGCAATTGGCGATAGATGTAGATGCTGGCTACGATTTATTAGCGCGTGGTCGCCAAAGCTTATTTTCATTAGATGGCACGCCGAGCGAAGGTAAAACCGTGCGCGACTTAGAGCAGGCATTAATCCAACAGGTTGAAAAAATTAAGCAAACAGGCGTGTCGCAGCAAGAGTTAGATCGTGTGAAAGCTGGTGTGATTGCTGCGGATGTGTACCAACGTGATTCCATGTTTTATCAGGCGATGCAGTTGGGGACCATAGAAACCATCGGTTTTTCCTGGAAAATATTGGAAGACTACCCTAACAAGTTGCGCGCAGTGACTGCTGAGCAAGTGCAGGCGGTAGCAAAAAAATATTTGTTGCAAGATAACCTCACGATTGCGACATTGGATCCGCAGCCGATTTCCCCTGATGCTAAGCCTCAGGGTAAGCCGCACGTGCATTAGTTAAACATTACACTTTATTAACTATTACGCTTTGATTTTTAAGGTAAAAATAATGAGTTTGCAATTTATAAAAAGAATAGTGACAACAGGTTTTCTGATGGCTAGCACTGGGATGATGTTTACTGCAACCAGCGCACAGGCCGCAGTTAACATTCAGCAATGGCAAACATCGGCTGGTTCCGCTGTGTATTTTGTAGAGAACCATGATTTGCCGATTTTAGACTTGAGTGTGAATTTTGCTGCGGGCAGTGCACGTGATACGGCAGAAAAGTCTGGTGTGGCGAGTATTACGCGTTACTTAATGACACTAGGTGCCGCCGGCATGACGGATGAAGTCATTGCGAAAAAATTTGCAGATGTAGGTGCGGTGTTGGGCGGCAGTTTTGATGCAGACCGTGCGGCGTTATCGCTACGTACTTTAAGCAGTGAGCGTGAGCAAGCACAGGCGCTCAATGTGTTTACACAGATTATGCAAAAGCCTGATTTTCCTGATGCAGTGCTGGCGCGTGAGAAAGCACGCATTATTTCAGGCTTGCAAGAATCTGCCACCCAGCCGGAAAGCATTTCGAGTAAAGCATTTATGTCCGCACTGTATGGTACTCATCCCTACAGTCTGGATGATAGCGGTGAAATTGACACAGTGGCCGCGATTAAGCGTGATGATTTAAACGCATTTTACCAGCAGTATTATGGTGCTAAGGGCGCGGTGATTGCTATTATCGGAGATGTAACACGCGAGCAAGCACAGAAAATTGCGGAAAGCATTAGCGTGGGTTTGCCTGCATCGTCAGCACCAGCGCCGATTGCACCCGTCATGGCGCCTAGTCAGCCGAAAGAGCAGCGCATTGCGCACCCTGCATCGCAGTCGCACATTTTATTAGGGTATACCGGCATTAAACGCAATGATCCTGACTTGTTCCCACTCTACGTGGGTAACTATATTTTAGGTGGCGGTGGCTTTGTGTCTAGGCTCACCGAAGAGGTACGCGAGAAGCGTGGTCTAGTGTACAGCGTGTATAGCTACTTTATGCCAATGACGGAAGCGGGCCCATTTCAAATCGGCTTGCAAACCAAGAAGGATCAAGCAGAGGCGGCGCTAGCGTTGGTGCGCGAAACCTTAGACAAATTTCTTAAAAATGGTGTCACTGAAGCGGAGTTAAAAGCGGCTAAAGCCAATATTATTGGCGGCTTCCCAATGCGCATTGATAGCAATAAGAAGATTTTGGATTACCTGAGTGTGATTGGTTTTTATAAGTTACCGCTCAACTATTTGGATGGCTACAATAAAAGAGTGGAGAACGTAACGGCTGCGCAAATTAAAGATGCGTTTAATCGACGACTCAATACGCAGAATTTTGTTACCGTCATTGTGGGCGACCCTAACGCGCAGTAACTCTCGCAAAATAACTTATGGCGTCATTTTGTTGTGTTTAAATGCGCTGCTTGCTGAGTAGCGATGATGCCTTTATTTGCCTAAGGTATGATGTAAATTAGTAGTAAAATGCGGTTTATTGTAATCAATCGCACCGCATTTATATGGCCGAAAAAAAACTAAATACTGTACGCATCAATGCGGGTGAGTGGCGCAGCCGCTTACTCAAGTTTCCCGATGCGCAAGGCTTGCGCCCCACGCCAGAACGTGTCCGGCAAACTGTATTCAATTGGTTGGGGCAAGACCTTACCGGTAAGAAGTGCCTGGATTTGTTTGCTGGTACTGGGGTGATGGGGTTTGAAGCGTTATCACGCAATGCGCAATCTGTGGTGTTGGTAGAGAAAGCCACGGCCGTGTATAGAGCGCTGTTAGACAATAAGTCCACGCTCAAGGCGGATGCTGCACAGGTGTTGAATCTGGATGCGTTGGCTTTTTTAGATAAAAATCAGGAATCGTTTGATGTGATTTTTGTAGATCCGCCCTATCACCAGGGCTGGTTAGACAAAATACTCGTGCAGTTGCCCAAGCGGTTAAGTGAGCAGGGCGTAGTCTATGTGGAGGCTGAGTATGCATTGGTTGATGACCACACATGGCAAGTATTTAAACAGAGTAAAGCAGGTAATGTTTTTTATCATCTGCTAAAATTGCGCGATGATACCAGCCATGACACAAACTAAAAAACGCATTGCTGTTTACCCCGGCACTTTCGACCCGATTACTTTAGGGCATGAAGACCTTGTCCGTCGTGCCGCTTATTTGTTTGATGAGGTTGTGGTTGCTGTTGCAGGCAGCACCAGTAAAAGCACCTTGTTTAACCTAGAAGAACGCGTGGCATTAGCGCAAGATTTGTTTACCTCTTACGACAATGTCAAAGTCGTGGGTTTTAGCGGTTTGCTGATGCAGTTTGTGCAAGACCAATCCGCACAAGTGGTAATACGTGGTCTGCGTGCTGCTTCAGACTTTGAATACGAGTTTCAACTGGCAGGTATGAACCGTAAACTTTACCCTAAGTTAGAAACACTGTTTTTAACGCCTTCAGAACAGTATATGTTCGTCTCTTCAAGCCTGGTGCGTGAAGTGGCTAAGTTAGGCGGTGCGGTAGATCAGTTCGTGTCTAAATCAGTTGAAGATGCGATTGTGAAGAAATTAAAAGTGAGTCTTTAGTTTATGGCGTTAATGATTACAGATGAATGCATTAATTGCGACGTATGCGAGCCAGCATGCCCCAATACTGCGATTTATCAAGGTGAAGAGATCTACGAGATCAACCCGGATTTATGTACCGAATGTGTAGGGCACTATGACAAGCCGCAATGTCAGCAGGTGTGCCCGATAGACTGTATCCCGCGTGATCCGGATAAAGTCGAATCTAAAGAACAACTGATGGAAAAGTATCATAAGATAACTGCTTCTAATTAAGCGTCATCTCATTAAGAATCAACGAGTTAATAATTATCGAGCTAATAATAAGGATAAGCAAATGCGCATGCTACATACTATGCTTCGTGTTGGTAACATGGAGCGCTCCATTAAGTTTTATACCGAAGTGCTAGGCATGAAGCTCTTACGTCAGCACGATTACCCGGATGGTCAGTTTACTCTGGCTTTTGTGGGCTACGGTGCCGAGAGCGACCATACCGTATTAGAGCTGACCTACAACTACGGTGTAGAAAGCTACGATATGGGCAAGGCTTACGGCCATATTGCGATTGAAGTAGATGATGCTTACAAAGCCTGCGAAGCGGTACGTAATGCAGGGGGCAAAGTGGTGCGTGAGGCTGGCCCGATGATGCACGGCACTACCGTGATTGCTTTCATCGAAGACCCAGATGGCTATAAAGTCGAGTTTATTCAGGCTGGTACTTACTGATTCTATCGCTTAATCAAGCGAGAATTTGTTACCTTTGTTTACTGAGCTTGTACCGTCTGCGCCAGAGCGCTACGTTCATATTCGATTTTGCAGTAGATTAACTAGACGGTGATTGAGATGACATCTGCCAATGCAATCAGTCAATCTTGGGTGTTATATCTGCTAGAGTGTAAGAATGGTGCCTATTACGCAGGTATTACCAATGATTTGGCCTCAAGATTCTCTGCTCATGTGGCAGGTAAAGGTGCGCGTTACACTCGTGCCAACCCGCCAGTTAAAATACTAGCAACTAAGCCTTACCCGAATCGCTCGACTGCCAGTGTGGCCGAGGCACAGTTAAAAAGTTTACCTAGGCATAAAAAACTCAATTTCTTTGAAGCTGACATATGAGGTTAACTAATGGCGGATAAAGTTGCTCTATTAAAAGCCGTACAGGCTGCGCAGGCAGGGGATTGGGATGCGGCGCATCAAATCGCGCAGGATTGTAGTAGCCCTACTGCCAATTGGCTGCACGCCGTGCTACATAAGATAGAGGGCGACGAGTGGAATAGCAAGTATTGGTATGCGCGCGGTTCTGGGCACAACTATCAGGACTTTGCTGATATTGAGGCTGAGTTGGGGGCGATTTACCAAAGTTTGGTCTGAACAATAAGTCTTAAGTTTAGTCTGAACAAAAAGTCTAATCTGAATAAATGGTTCAACCTAAATAAAAAGTTTAATCTAAATAATCAGAACGATATGTAAACATATCTTGTCTGCACTTATGTCTTGCTCGTACTTAGGATGGTATCTGTAGTGTGTATGATATTAAGTGCGATGCTAGATTGTTACGGTATTTAAATTGCTGCGATATTTAGATTGTTCTTCATCATCAAGCAGTTGTTGTGCCAGTGTGTTAGGTAGGTAAGTAAGCATAAGTAAGACGACTACCTAACCAGTGCTTAAAACATCATCAAGAAAATAACTCAAATAAACGCTAACCAAATGGTTAGCACGATAAAGGTGTAAAGGCCTATGGATCATAACGTCACACTCATTAGTACTATCGCCGCCGGATTTGGCCTTGCATTAATTTTTGGTTTTATTGCCGAGCGCTTTAAGCTATCCGCCTTGGTAGGTTATTTGGTTGCCGGCATGTTGATTGGCCCCGCCACCCCTGGTTTTGTGGCTGATGCCCATATTGCATCTCAATTATCAGAAATTGGCGTCATGCTGCTGATGTTTGGTGTCGGGCTACACTTCTCCATTGATGACTTAATGTCGGTGAAACGTATCGCTATTCCGGGTGCCATTGTGCAAATGAGTATTGCCACCGTACTTGGGATGTACGTGGCTAATACTTGGGGGTGGACGTTTGGTGAAGGCTTGGTATTTGGCTTGGCGCTGTCTTGTGCTAGTACCGTTGTGCTTTTAAGGGCGCTGGAGTCGAGAAACCTGATGCAAAGCATCAACGCTAAAATTACGATAGGCTGGTTGGTGGTGGAAGATTTGCTGACGGTGTTGGTATTGGTGCTGTTGCCGCCTTTAGCAAGTTTATTGGGTGGCACCGCGGTAGATGGCGGAGCTACCTCAATCTGGCAAACTCTCGGCATGACGCTATTGCAAGTGGCTGCATTTATCGTGATTATGTTGGTGGTTGGTAAGCGTCTGTTGCCATGGCTACTATGGCACGTGGCTAAAACAGGCTCTCGCGAGCTTTTTACCCTATCGGTGATATCGGCTGCTATTGGTATTGCCTACGGTGCCGCTGCGCTGTTTAGCGTTTCATTTGCATTAGGCGCCTTCTTTGCCGGCATGGTGATGCGTGAGTCTGAGTTTAGCCATCGTGCCGCGCAGGAGTCATTGCCGCTAAGAGACGCATTCGCTGTGCTGTTCTTTGTTTCAGTGGGGATGCTGTTTCAGCCATCTATTCTGCTAAGTAAGCCATTGAGCGTGCTTGCGGTAGTTGCGGTGATTATCGTCGGTAAGTCAATTGCAGCAATGGCGATTACACTGGCCTTCCGTTATCCGCTCAATACTGCGCTGGTAGTTGCCGCCAGTCTTGCACAAATCGGCGAGTTCTCATTTATCTTGGCGGGCTTAGGTGTATCGCTAGGCATTCTGCCGGCCGAGGGTATGAGCCTGATTTTGGCCGGTGCGTTAATTTCTATTGCGATTAACCCTTTATTGTTTTCCGCCATTATGCCATTCAGAAAATGGCTGGTAGGACTCTCAAGTTATGCGCGCGAGCTTGAAACTAGGGCAGACCCTTATGCTGAATTGCCGATGAGTACCGAGCGTAAGTATTTGGAAGGGCAGGTGGTGCTAGTGGGTTACGGAAGAGTTGGCAGCCGTATTGCCAACGAGTTAAAGGAACACAATATTCCTTTTGTTGTTGCCGAGCAGAATCGGGCCATTGTGGAAAGTTTGCGTAAGAAGGGTATCCCTGCTGTTTCTGGTAACGCATCTGAACCTGGTGTGTTAATCCAGGCACACATTGCTAATGCCTCTATGTTGGTAGTGGCAACGCCTGAGCCGATTGATGTTCGCAAGATGGTGGATACCGCTAAAGCGCTACGGCCGGAAATTGAAATTGTGTTACGGACGCATAATGAAGATGAATCTGAGTTATTGCGTAAAGATAACTTAGGCACAGTGTTTTACGGGGAAGAAGAGCTGGCGGTTGGTATGTCCAAATTTGTGGTGAACCAATTTGCGCCTAAATAATTTTAGCTAAGTCTTTCATTTAAGCTAGGGCGAGAAGTTACAAGCAATTTACATAAAGCTAACATTCATTAGTTGCGCTTTTTCAGAGAGTAACGTGCTCTTCGCAGACGTCTGAAATTATTTGACATGCCCATTTCTCAGATCTGTCGAATATCGTGAATTTTATTTGAGGATAAGAGAAAAAGTTTAAAAATTGCTGATGGATATAAAGTAATTTATAAAATGTATTAGGGGAATCAAACCAAAAAAGTCATAATTTTATTAACATTTATATACCAATTAAGGATATAGTTAAGTCATTAACTAATTGATATATAAAGTTATAACCATATTTAAAGTAAGGTTTTCAGTGGTGGCCGATTAAGATAAATCAAGAAAAGGCGATATCATGAGTAATCATATTAGTGATATAAACCGAGCAGATATTCTTTTCCGCAAAGTGGTCGAAGCAGCACCAAATGCAATGGTCATGGTTAATAAGTCTGGCCTAATTGAGTTGGTGAACACACAGGCTGAGATTATTTTTGGATACAATCGAGCCGAGCTACTTGGGCAGTCCATTGATTGCCTACTACCTGAAAGATTTCGTCACCAACATTCACATCATCGGGATTCTTTCTTTTCAGATTTGCAGCCTAGAGCCATGGGAGTTGGTCGCGATCTATTTGGTCGCCGCAAAGATGGTAGTGAGTTTCCTGTTGAAGTAGGGCTTAATCCAATCGAAACCGAAGACGGTATCAAAGTACTCTCAGCGATTACCGATATATCAGAACGAAAAAGAATGGAAGAGCGCTTCCGCAAAGTAGTAGAAGCAGCACCAAATGCAATGGTCATGGTTAATAAGTCTGGCCTAATTGAGTTGGTGAACACACAGACTGAGATTATTTTTGGATACAATCGAGCCGAGCTACTTGGGCAGTCCATTGATTGCCTACTACCTGAAAGATTTCGTCACCAACATTCACATCATCGGGATTCTTTCTTTTCAGATTTGCAGCCTAGAGCCATGGGAGTTGGTCGCGATCTATTTGGTCGCCGCAAAGATGGTAGTGAGTTTCCTGTTGAAGTAGGGCTTAATCCAATCGAAACCGAAGACGGTATCAAAGTACTCTCAGCGATTACCGATATATCAGAACGAGTAAAAGCAAGTATAAAACTTGCTGAACATCACGAAGAGCTGGAGCGAAGTAATAAGGAGCTTGCAACGTTTGCTTATATTGCGTCACACGACCTAAAGTCACCATTGCGAGGTATTTTTCAGATATCCCAATGGATTGAAGAAGATCTTGGCAAAGCAGATTCGGCATCTATTCCAAGTCATATGAATTTACTACGTGGACGCCTTCGCCGTATGGAGCATCTACTAGACGACTTACTCGCATATTCTCGTGCGGGTCGTCTTGAAGGTGGCCTCAGTGAAATAGATATTGGAATGCTGGCGCAGAATATATTCGAAATGCAGGCCCCGCCAGATGGATTTAAACTTTTGCTTGCTGACGATCTTCCCATATTTACCACTCTAGCTACTCCGTTGGAGCAAGTTTTACGCAATCTTTTCACCAATGCAATTAAACATCATGATAGTCCAATTGGCACTATAAAGTTAGATTGCGAAATCAAAGATAAGAATCACTACGAATTTAGCGTTACAGATGATGGGCCAGGGATTCCACCAGAATACCATGAGCGGGTTTTTGTCATGTTCCAGACATTGAGGCCACGAGATGAAGTAGAAGGTAGCGGCATGGGGTTGGCACTTGTAAAGAAAATTGTAGAGACCTATGGTGGTCATGTTTGTGTCATTTCAACAGGCATTCGCGGAACCAGTATTCGATTTACTTGGCCTATAAAGATTGAAGGGAGAGGGAGCATTGCAAACACTCCAGAAAAACTATAGGGAAGTAACACTTCTAGTGGTGGATGATGATGATATTGATGCCATTGCCTTAGAGCGTGCATTGCGAAAACTTAAATTGTTAAATACAGTTTACCGCGCACGAGATGGTCAAGAAGCACTGGATATGTTACGTTCAAACAGTGTTCCACAACCTTATATTATTTTGCTTGATCTCAATATGCCCCGCATGGGCGGATTGGAATTTCTGCAGGTGTTGCGTACAGACCCATTACTTACACATTCCGTAGTGTTTGTTTTGACTACATCTAAGTCTGATGAGGACTTAGTTGCAGCCTATCGAAAACATATTGCTGGGTATGTATTTAAGCAGCACATGGATAGAGATTTTCTCGAGGTGATTAGCCTAATTGAACATTACTGGAGACTGGTAGAGTTGCCAGTTAGTAAGGATTAATTGTGAGACTGCTACTAGTTGACGATGATGAGTTGGATAGAATGGCCGTTGTTCGTGTGCTACAAAGTCCAAAGTTAATTAAAGATATTGTGCATGCAAGTACTGCAGTTTCTGCATTGAAGTTGTTTGAAGAAAGTGCTTTTGATGTAGTGTTGCTTGATTATCGGCTCCCAGATATGGAGTGTATCGAGATTCTAAGGAAGCTCACCAACCATGCCACAAAGCATGCTGCTGTAGTCATTTTAACTGGAGCAGTTGATGATGAGGTTGTAGAAAGAAATTGTATTGCAGCTGGAGCGCAGGATTTTTTACTTAAGCAAGAGCTATCACACCGTCACTTAACAAAGGCTTTGGTGCACGCTCAGGCACGTCATGCGCTTAATCAGCAACTTGTTGAAACATATGCAAGATTGAAGTATTTGGCTGAAAATGATCCCATGACTGGATTGTCAAATAGGCGTTATTTTGAGGAGAAATTGCGTGGCGAAATCAAGAGAGCGCAGCGATTCGAAAGCAAAATTGGGTTGCTTTTCCTGGATGTTGATAACTTTAAACTTATCAATGATAGTTTAGGGCATGATGTAGGTGACCAGATTCTACAGCAGATTGCGAACAGACTATTAACATTAATCCGTCAAGGGGATATTGCTTGCCGTCTAGGAGGTGATGAGTTTGCTATTGTTGTAAATGACATAGACGAGGAAACGTCACTAGGGTTACTCGCACAACGTATTTTAGATTGTTTACACGAACCAATCGTGCTTGCAAAAACCCAACATTTCATTTCTATCAGTATCGGTATTTCAACCTATCCAGAATGCGCTCATACCGCAGAGGATATGCTTAAACACGCAGATTTGGCTATGTATCACGTTAAACAGCATGGCAGAAACGGATTCCATTTCTTTACCCAAGAATTGCAAGAGCGTGTCATGAATAAAATTGTTCTCGAAGAGCAACTTCATTCAGGAGTGCTCCAAAGTCAGTTGCAGCAATACTATCAGCCAGTAATTAATGCGAGTAATTTTAATGTCTGTGGTGCTGAGGTGCTACTTCGTTGGAATCACCCAACACGAGGTATTCTTACACCAGATTCCTTTTTAGACGCTGTAGAAGAACTTGGTTTTTTATCTGAAATTGATACCACCAGTAGACGTTTAGCATGTAATCAACTAGCTGAGTGGCATTTAACCAAGTTGGTCGATAAAAATTTTGTTTTAGCAATTAATGCTAGCGAGCAATTGTTGAATGAAGAAAGCTTTTTGACCACAATTAAATCTGATCTGGACAATGCTGGATTATTTGGTAGCTCATTGTCTATTGAAGTTACAGAGGGTGTTTTAGTTTCAAATTTTGATAAAACAGCGGCAATCTTGAACAAACTTAAGGATATTGGCCTGACTGTTGCTATTGATGATTTTGGTACGGGATATTCATCAATGGCATATCTAAAATGGCTGCCAGCGTCCACACTAAAAGTTGATCGATCATTTGTGCAAAATGTACCTGAAAGCGCTGCTGATTGCCGCGTGTTAAAGGCGATTATTACTCTAGCTAAAAGTTTGGATATGTCTGTGATTGTTGAAGGTGTTGAAACGATTGAACAAGCATATTTGTGTCGTGAGTATGGAGCAGATATGTTTCAAGGGTACCTATTCTCTAGAGCGCTATCACCAGAAAATTTTGCTGACTTTATTACTAAGCACAATCCAAATGCTTGGATAAAATAAAAATTCATCTGCTGGAAGATGGTCATGGAGCCATTCTTGTCTAAGATAGCTGTGTATGAGGCTGGCTGCTGAAAACGAGTTCAATAAAAAAACCTGCAATTGCAGGTTTTTTTATTTGATTACGACAACTTTGACTTAGCCAAAAAAGTCTTTAGCTTTATCTACCCAGCTTTTATTCTTCGGGCTGTGCTTGCCAGCATCGGCTTGTGTGCTGCTATCGAATTCACGCAATAGCTTTTTCTGATGCTCAGTCAGTTTTACCGGTGTTTCAACCACTACATGCACCATTAAATCGCCGTAGTCGCTAGAGCGGAGTGGTTTAATGCCTTTGCCACGTAATCTAAATACACCACCAGTTTGCGTTTCAGCAGGAATCTTCATTTTTGCTGAGCCGTCCAGTGTTGGCACTTCAATTTCACCGCCTAATGCTGCGGTGGTGAAGCTGATTGGCATTTCGCAATGTAGGTTGCCGCCATCGCGCTGGAAAATCTCGTGGGTTTTAAGGTGAATCACCACATACAAATCACCGGTTGGGCCACCGTTAACACCGGCTTCACCTTCACCGCTTAGGCGGATTCTGTCGCCTTCATCCACGCCTGCCGGAATCTTAACGGAGAGCGTTTTGTTTTGTTTTACGCGGCCAGCACCGTGGCAGCTTGTGCATTTGTCTTCGTCTTTAATGACTTTACCTGTGCCGTGGCACTTAGGACAAGTTTGCTGTACTGAGAAAAAGCCTTGTTGCATACGTACTTGACCGTGGCCACCGCAAGTTGAGCAGGTAACAGGTGATTTGCCTGATTTAGCGCCAGTGCCACCACAAGGGTCACATTTTGCCTGTACTGGGATACGGATCTTGGTTTCAGTGCCTTTAGCTGCTTCTTCTAGCGAAATTTCCATGTTGTAGCGCAGGTCTGCACCACGATACACATTGCTGCGTTGGCCGCGTGCGCCACCGCCAAAAATGTCACCGAAGATGTCGCCGAACGCATCGCCGAAGCCCGCGCCGCCAAAGCCGCCTGCGCCCCCACCCATGCTTTGGTCAACACCAGCGTGACCATATTGATCGTATGCGGCACGTTTCTGGTCATCGGAGAGCATTTCGTAGGCTTCTTTAGCCTCTTTAAATTGATCTTCCGCTTTAGGGTTGTCCGGGTTGCGATCAGGGTGGTATTTCATCGCAAGTTTGCGATAAGCCTTTTTAATCTCTTCTTCAGAGGCATCCTTATTAACGCCGAGGACCTCGTAGTAATCTTTTTTAGCTGCCATAAATTTAGTCTGTAGTAGTTAGTTGTGACTTGCTGGTTAAATGGAAAAGTCGTTAGCATCATTTGACGCTAACGACTGTCGACCATAAGCTAGCGCTAAAATTAGTCTTTCTTCACTTCTTCAAACTCTGCATCCACTACGTCGCCATCCACAGTTTTTTCGCCTTCTGGGCTAGGTTGCGCATTTTGAGCGTTGGCTTGTGCTTGTTGCTCAGCATAAACTTTCTCACCTAGTTTTTGTGACGCAGTGGTTAAAGCTTCAGTTTTTGCTTCGATTTCAGCTTTGTCATCTGATTTCAATGCTTCCTCTAAGTCTTTAACTGCAGCTTCAATGGCTTCTTTTTCTGCTGCTTCTAATTTATCGCCGTGCTCTGTTAATGATTTTTTCACAGAGTGTACCGCGCCATCGGCAGCGTTGCGTGCATCAACAAGTTCACGTAATTTGCGATCTTCATCAGCGTACTTGATTGCATCTTCTTCCATCTTCTTGATTTCTTCTTCAGAAAGACCAGAGTTTGCCTTAATGGTGATCTTGTTTTCTTTGCCAGTTGCTTTGTCTTTTGCTGAAACATGCAAAATACCGTTGGCGTCGATATCAAAAGTCACTTCAATTTGTGGCATGCCACGTGGTGCTGGAGGAATGTCGCTCAAGTTAAATTGACCAAGTGATTTGTTTGCAGACGCCATTTCACGCTCGCCTTGCAGCACTTGAATCGTTACCGCGTTTTGGTTGTCATCCGCAGTCGAGAACACTTGTGATGCCTTGGTAGGAATCGTGGTGTTTTTCTTGATGAGTTTAGTCATCACGCCACCTAAGGTTTCAATACCTAATGACAATGGCGTTACGTCTAGCAACAATACGTCTTTTACGTCGCCTTGTAACACGCCACCTTGAATCGCTGCACCAACTGCAACTGCTTCATCTGGGTTAACGTCTTTACGTGGCTCTTTACCAAAAATCTCTTTTACTTTCTCTTGCACTTTCGGCATACGGCTTTGACCGCCAACTAAAATCACGTCGGTGATGTCATCCGCTGAAACGCCCGCATCTTTCAATGCAGTACGGCAAGGAGCAATCGTGCGCTCGATTAAGTCTTCTACTAAAGACTCTAGTTTTGCGCGAGTGATTTTCACCACTAAGTGTTTAGGACCGCTTGCATCAGCAGTAATGTATGGCAAGTTCACTTCAGTTTGTTGTGCACCTGAAAGCTCGATTTTTGCTTTTTCAGCAGCTTCTTTCAAACGTTGTTTAGCTAACAAGTCGTTGCGTAAATCCAAGCCGTTTTCTTTCTTGAACTCATCAGCCAAGAAGTCAATTAAACGGTTGTCGAAGTCTTCACCACCCAAGAATGTGTCGCCGTTGGTCGATAACACTTCAAACTGGTGTTCGCCGTCGATGCTTGAAATTTCAATGATAGAAACGTCGAATGTACCGCCACCCAAGTCATACACCGCAATTTTACGGTCACCTTCTTGTTTGTCTAAACCGAAAGCTAATGCCGCTGCTGTTGGCTCGTTGATGATACGTTTAACTTCCAAACCAGCAATACGGCCTGCGTCTTTAGTTGCTTGACGTTGGCTGTCGTTGAAGTAAGCCGGCACAGTAATCACCGCTTCAGTCACTTCTTCACCCAAATAGTCTTCCGCAGTTTTTTTCATTTTGCGTAAAACTTCAGCTGAGATTTGTGGCGGAGCCATTTTTGCACCGCGAATCTCTACCCATGCGTCGCCGTTGTCAGCTTTTGCAATGGTGTAAGGCATCAAGCCGATATCTTTTTGTACTTCTTTTTCTTCAAAACGGCGACCAATCAAACGTTTTACCGCGTATAGCGTGTTTTTTGGGTTGGTCACGGCTTGGCGTTTAGCTGGTGCGCCCGCTAAGATTTCGCCATCTTCTTGATAAGCAATGATTGAAGGTGTAGTGCGTGCGCCCTCAGCGTTCTCAATCACGCGAGGTTTGCCGCCTTCCATGACGGCTACGCAAGAGTTCGTTGTACCTAAGTCAATACCAATAATTTTTCCCATTTTATTTCCTTTTACTTTAAATTTGTTCCAACTGCTTTTAGCGCTAAAGCTTAAAAACAGCTTAATTGATAACCTTGTTTGCTAGATGGAGATTGTTTTTTTAAATTCAAGTGTTTTTCTAAATAGAAGTACTTTTTCTACAGAAAAAACGAATTATTTGGCCACCATCACTAATGCAGGGCGTAATACGCGATCATTTAATGTGTAGCCTTTTTGCAGTACGCTAGTCACTGTGTTTGGTTCGCCACTGTTTTCTAACATTGAAATAGCCTGATGTTTGTTCGGGTCGAACTTTTCACCCAGTGGGCTGATTTCGGCAATGTTGAATTTTTCAAATACGCTAGATAATTGTTTAGCGGTCAGTTCCACACCATCTTTGTAGCTTTGAACTTCAGTCGCTTCAATAGCGAGTGCTGCGTCCAAGCTGTCTTTTACCGCCAGTAACTCACCTGAAAACTTCTCTAAAGCAAATTTACGTGCTTTGTCGATATCGTCAACAGCGCGGCGGCGAATGTTTTCACCTTCAGCTTTTACATAAAGTACGCTGGCTTTTGCTTCTTCAAGTGCAGCTTCCAGTTCAGCAATTTTTGCTTCTGGTGTTTGTACATTTTCTGTTGCTGTTTCTAGCTCAGGTTGCGGCGTAGATTGTTCGTCTTGCATGGTTGTCCCCGGTTCATTATTAACACTTCTGTGAATGTGGGGATGCAGAAGTGGAATTCAAGCCAACTTGCAAAATTTTTATAGAATATTTTTGAGGGCGTCTATTACTTGCGCATGTGTTGGGGTTTGATTGATATTGCCAAGGTTAATGGCAGGGGCGTGCGCGCCTGCATATACGCCAGTCAGCGCAGGGTTGGTATCAGTGTAAATCGCCACAGTGGGAATGCTTAATGCCACACTTAAGTGTGATAGACCAGTGTCTACGCCGACTGCGGCCTGGGCTTGGCTGATGATAGTGGCGAGTTGTGCAATACGTTGTTTGGGCAATACGTGGGCGTTGTGCAGTGCGCCTGCAATTTGCTGTGCGCGTTGATGCTCGGCGGCGCTGGCCCAAGGTAGGACTAACTGTAAATTTAGCTTGGCTAATTCCGTTCCTAGTTGAATCCAGTGTGCGACTGGCCATAATTTACTGTCACGGCTGGTACCGTGTAGCCCCACCACGTAAGGAGATGTTAGATTTATGTCAGCTTGTGCAGAAGCGGCAATGCCGTAATTAGGTAAGTCAGTGGGAATGCTGTAGTCAAAAGTGAGTGCAGCCAGTGTGCGGATTCTGGCTACCGCATGTTGATTGCGTGTTACCGGGTGGCTGGTATTGTAAAAGTGGCTAGCGAGTGGTTCGCGTGCGGAGTTTTTATCAAAGCCATGTTTATGCCCATGACTCATTGCTGTAATCAGGCCGCTTTTAATTAATCCTTGCGTATCTAAAATCACATCATAAGAATGTTGGCTGATGCTGCGCTTGGCTGCTTTAATTTCAGCCCAGGTATTTTGGTTAAAAATTGCTTTGCGCCATCTGCGTAGTGCGACTGGAATTACACGGTTCACGCCGGGGTGCAGCTTGGGGATATCAGCAAAGCTTTCTTCCACTACCCAGTCAATCTCAGCATTTGGATATTGAGTGCGGATATCATGGATGATAGGTAGATTATGAATGACATCGCCTAATGACGAAGTTTTAACGATAAGCAGTTTCAGCATATGTGGCATTTTCGCATACAATTAGATTTTTTCATCCCCTGTATAAAGTTTCCTAGTCCATTGAAGTTTGCATTTCTTATTTTTAAAGTGTTTCCTTATGGCGGCGTGCAGCGCGATATGCTGCGTATTGCCCATGACTGTGTGGCTGCTGGGCATGAGGTGACTATTTATACAGGTGAGTGGCGTGGTGATATGCCTGATGCGCGTATCCGTGTGGAGATTTTACCTAGCCGTGGCTGGTTAAACCATCAACGACATCAGTCGCTGATTCAAGCCATGCAGCAAAAGCTACAGCAGCAGCCTGTAGATTTGGTGGTTGGCTTTAATCGTATGGCTGGTCTGGATGTGTATTATGCAGCAGATCCTTGTTTCGTTCAGCGTGCGCATGAAGAGCGCTCGTGGTTTTATCGCATGACCGGGCGCTATCGCTTTTTTGCCGCAGCAGAAGAGGCGGTGATGGGTGTGAATAGCACTTGTCAAATCCTGTTACTTACTGAACGCGAAAAACTTAGCTTTCAACAGTGGTATGCCACGCCAGACGCAAGATTCCATCTGCTGCCGCCTAGTATTCCAGCCGACAAGTTTGCTAATAAAGATCGCGAACAGTGCCGCAGTTATGCGCGACAGCAGTTTAGTTTGCCGGCAGATGCTAATATCGTGCTGACGGTAGGCTCTGCGTTTATACGCAAAGGGGTAGACCGGGTCATTGATGCGATGGCTGCCCTACCCAAAGACCTGCAAGACAAAACTTGGCTGGTTGCGATAGGGGAGTATGAGTCAAATAGTAATATCGCTGCTTATTGTGAGAAGCGCAGCATTGCCCATCGTTGCTTGCCTGTGGGCGGCCGTGCCGATGTTGCCGATTTGATGCTGGGTGCTGATGTGTTCGCGCATCCGGCACGCTCAGAGCTCGCAGGCCTGGTGCTGATTGAAGCGATGACTGCGGGCTTGCCGGTGCTGGTAACCGATGTGTGCGGTTATGCACCGCACATCGCACAGGCCGATGCTGGCGTGGTACTACCTGCGCCTTATACTCAAGCTGAAATGAACCGCGCGCTGATGCAAATGTTGCAGTCGCAGCAGCAGGCTACATGGCGAGATAATGGCATGCGTTACACGAACAATATTAAGAATACATCGTCAGATAGTGCTGAAGCGGATTACATTATCGCGCTAGCGCAAACCAAAGGTGGCTGTCGTGGCTAAACTAGATTTACCAGCTTTTATCAGTAAGCATTTAGGTGTAGATGCATTTGCTCAGATTATGCAATTGCGGGGGCGAGTGTACCGTAATGTAACTGGTAGGCGCACGGTGCAGGTGCAGTTTGGGGATGAAAGCTACTTTGTGAAGCAGCACTTTGGCGTGGGTTGGCGAGAGATTTTTAAGAGTTTTTTAAGCTTTAAAAAGCCAATTCTGGGTGCACTTACCGAGGTGCGCGCAATTCAGAAGTTGAATGAGATTGGTATCGACACTACGCCCCTAGTCGGCTACGGGGTGCGTGGCTGTAATCCGGCGACGCAGCAGTCTTTTATCATCACCAAAGATTTAGGCGATATTATTTCTTTAGAAGACTTATGTGCGAACTGGGTGAGCAATCCGCCGGATGCTCGCTTTAAAAGGCGCCTCATCATTGCTGTAGCAGCGCTCTCAAGGACACTGCATCAAAGCGGGCTGAATCATAGAGACTTTTATCTTTGCCATTTGTGTTTGGATGCGCAGGCTTTGCAGCAAAACCAGATCAAACTATATTTAATTGATTTGCACCGTATGCAAGTTCATGCACGGCCTGCGATGAAGGCGGTCATGAAGGATATTGCTGGCTTGTATTTTTCCAGCATGGATGTTGGGCTAACCGCGCGCGATTACCTGCGCTTCAAGCGCTATTATGCAGCTGATTTTTCTGAGGTGGGCGCTGGTTTTTGGCAAAGTGTTACCGCAAGGGCAGGTAAACTCTATGCCAAATTTCACAGTGCTAAGTTTCAGAAGCGGTTACAACAAGAGCACGCTGCAGTCGATTAAGCGGTTGATGTTATGTGGTTAGGTCCTTACATTTAAACTTTGACGATGCCAAGCGTTTAGTAACCAAGCAGGGCATGACACTACATGACCAGATAACCAAGCATAGTCTGATAACACGTGTGTGTTTAAAGGTCGTTTTCTGCTTTTCTTTGCTCGCGTTTGAGTACGCGGTTTCTTACCCTGTAGCGCGGGTATTGCCATAAATACTGCACAATATTGTTACTTACCTGCTGCTCTATCGCTTGGTTTAACAACGCGGGTGTGGCAACGGCACCTTCTTCCAGTTTGGTCATATGTACCTGAAACCCCTCACCGTTACTTAGGCGCTCGCCAAACACCATAATCACGGTAGCACCGGTCTTCTCTGCTAATTTTCCCACTAAAGTCATGGTGTATGCGGGCTTGCCGAAAAAGGGTGCCCATTCGCCTTCGCCTCTGCCTGGTACCTGGTCAGGTAAAATGCCTACCGCCTCACCACGTTTTAATGCTTGTATCAGGGTACGTACGCCTTGCAGGTTAGCTGGCGCTAACTTCACCTGCTGGCGAGTGCGGCCAGCTATTGTTAATGCATGTAACCAGTGTAATTTTGGACGGCGATACAGCACGGTAATGGGGTGATGTGCGCCGTAAAAAATAGAAGTGATTTCAAAGCTGCCCATATGCGGCGTTAAGAAAATTATCCCTTTTTTCTTGGCAATCGCTTCTTCCACCACATGCCAATCGGCACAAGGCTTCACCCACGACAAGACTTCTTGATCATCTTTTTGCCATAGCGCTAGGCTCTCTAGCAGCGATTTTCCAGCCTCAGCCATGTTCAGTTTAATTAGCGCTTTCATCTCGCAGCCTTGAGGCATTAAGCCGCTTTGTGTGAGATTTTCAGTAATAATAGTTTTGGCTTGGGGCATCAATAAATAGAGGAGTTTTCCCAGTGCAGTGCCTAATTTATGGATAGTTGGAAGCGAGAGTGAAGAAAGGGGCTTGAGTAGCAGTTTAAACATTGTTGAAATCATAGCATAGCAGGGGATAAAGGCTAGAGGAGTGAATCTGGATTAACTGATATAATCCTCTGGTATACGTAAAAGACTAGTCTACGCATAAAGAATTATTAGCTAAATTTTCATTCATGACAACATCATTCACTGCGCCATTTATTTCATCTCGGCATACTTCCATTTTAAGCCAGCACCAGCTCAATCGTTTTGATGCGGTTTGGGATTATGAAATTCAATGGTTTGAAGAACCGAATCATCGTCGTGGTGGCTGGAGTGGCGTTGGACGCATCGCGCTGGAGCATAATGGCGCAAGCCCGCTATTTTTATTTGTAAAAAAGCAGCAAAATCATGGCCGCAAAACCTTGCTGCATCCACTAAGTGGCGAGCCAACCTTCAGACGTGAGTTTGCATGGCTGCAGTTTTTAGAAGCGCGTCAGTTTCATGCGCCTAAAGTGGCCTTTTATGCGGAGCACGGCAGCGGCGAGCATCAGCGTGCGGTGTTGATGACGGTAGCTTTGAACGAGTATCAGCCGCTGGATGTTTTATCTGACGACTTACGTGCCAATGTGAGCCGCAAGCAGCAAATGGTGTTGATACAAAAAATTGCAGAAGAAATTCGTCGTTTTCATGACTTTGGCTTAGTGCATAGGGCGTTGTATCCTAAGCATATTTTTGTTAAAGATGCTGAAGGTGCCCCGGAAATTGCCTTGATAGACTTGGAAAAAACCAGAGCTAGCCGCTGGTTCATGTTTCGCGCTTTCTTTGATTTGGCGGCATTGAATCGCCATGCTGAAGGCTGGCGCTTTACGCAAAGGTTGGCTTTCTTTAAGCACTATTTGCATATTAATAAACTGAATTTTTTGAGCAAAATATTGTGCCGATTGATTATTAAGCGCTCGAGAAGATAAGATTAAACCCATTCTACCCATGGAATTAAATTGAACACTACGCCTACTCAAGCTTTGCCTAAATTTAGCATTGCGTTAGTTAATTACAAGACCTTAGAACTCACTAAGATTTGCCTAGAGTTATTAAAAAAACATCTGGATAGTGCAGATCTTGACCCTAACAGTGTGGATGTCTGGGTGGTGGATAATCACTCTCAAGATGAGAGTGTTGAATACTTACGTACGCTGGATTGGATTCATTTGATTGAAAGAGCGCCCACCGAGCATGAAGAAGGCTTTGTGGCGCACGGTAGAGGTTTAGATCTGATTTTGCAGCAAATCAAAACAGATTATTTATTCCTGATGCACACAGATACCTTTATCTACGACGCTAGCGTTTTTGGCTGGGCGTTAAAGTTCTGCCTCGCCGATGGAAAGGTGGCGGCAGTGGGTTGCCTGGAGCAGCTGAATCGTGGGTATTTGCGTACCGCATGGCGTATTAGTTCAAGGTTCTGTAAGCATTACTCCAGAAGATTTAAACTGTTTTTTGGTTTGAACGCAAGGCAACCTAAGCCTTATGTTGAGGCGTATTTAAAAAGCTTTTTTGCTTTATGGAATGTTAAGTTGATGAAGCAGCAGGGCTACGTGTTCCTGATGGAAAACCGTATCCCCGGCTATGCATTGCAAGACAAATTAAAGCAGGATGGTTATAAGCTGAAGGTCGTATCACCGATGAAACTGTTCAAGTTTCTAGATCATATTGAAGCCGGTACCGTGGGCTTGCGCGCGTTGTATAGCGATATGAATCGCCGTGTGAAAAGGAAAAAATCAATTTTGAAAAAGTTTGAGAGTTAATGATGAGCGACGTTAAATCACTGTTACCAATTGAGTCTACCGATGGTTTTGTGCTGGATCAGGCGGTATCGCGTGCGATAGGCGAAGATTTGATGGGTGAGTATGCTTTTGCAGAGCCATACCCGCACATAGTGATTGATAACTTTTTGCCTGCCGAAATGGCGGAACAGTTGTTGGCACATTTTCCAGAAGATGCTAAAGCACACGACAAGACCTATCAGAAAGGTTATGGCGGTACGCATAAGCGCCAGATACTGCCTTATGACTGTGATGTTTACATGCGTGATGCGTTTGCCTTTTTTAACTCGGCAGCTATGCTGCAGTTTTTAGAAGGCGTGACCAATATTCGCGGCCTGTTACCTGATCCGTATTTTTCAGGTGGTGGCTTGCATGAAACAAGCAACGGCGGCCTGCTGGGTATCCACGCTGATTTTAGGGTGAACGAGTCGCTGCAAACCTTAAGGCGCGTTAACCTGCTAATTTACCTCAATAAAGATTGGCAAGACGCATACGGTGGCAAGCTTGAGTTGTGGGATAGGGAAATGACCGCTATGGTGAAAAGTGTTTCTCCTGTTTTTAACCGCTGCGTGATATTCAATACCGATGAAGATAGTTTTCATGGTCATCCTGACCCTTTGACGTTGCCGGACGGCGTTAGTCGCCGGTCAATTGCGCTTTACTATTATACGGCAATGCCAATTAGCAATGATTCCGGTGAGTCTAGACATACGCTTTACGTAGCAAGGCCACATGACAGCGAGCAGGTGAAAGCTGACGTGCGTAAGCTCGCAAAAAAACGGGAAAAGCGCGCGAAAAAGCTGTTTCAAGCCCATGAGCAGCAGTCTATGAAGCAGAAGTTAGCCAGCATTAAATCGCGTTTGCTTAGCTTGTTTAAATGATTAAGTCTGAGCGTATTTAATCAGCAATGAATACAACCGCAACTGCGTTAAAGTTGGAGCAATTTGGCCTCGAGCATCACGCCATTACACTGGCCGATGGCACCGTGCTGGAGATTCTTGATGTGGTGCGTGTCGTGCCAGCCAAGCGCTTAGTGTGCCAGGGCATGTGGTGCGGGCAGTGGGTGTATGCCAAACTATTTTTTGGACAAGGTGCGGCGAAGTATTGGGCGCGAGATAAGCAGGGCGTAGCGTCGTTGCAGCATGCCAACATTGCCACGCCGCCATTGTTGTTCACGGGGTTGTCGCAAGATAAACAGCAGTATGTGTTGATATTGCAAGCGATTACGCCAGCAAAAAATGCAGAAGTGTGTTGGAGTGAATTAGCCCTGGATGCAGCCGCACGTCTGCAACTGGCGAAAAAACTAGTGCTGGAGGTGGCTGCGCACCATCAGGCGGGCTTGCTGCAAACAGATTTGTACTTAAAGAATTTTTTGCTACAAGCTACTACGGCAGGTGATGGTCGAGGTGCCAAGGTATTCACCTTGGATGGAGATGGCATTCGTCGCATGCCACGTTTGTTTGCATCACATGCGCAGCAGCAAAATCTCGCTACACTGTTTTCTAAAATGGATGTGCTGGATGATCACCATATTCCAGAGTTGTATAGGCTGTACTGCGAGCGTTTAGGGAAGCAGAGCTCACATCAGGCTGAAGCTAAAATCTGGCGGTTAACGCAGAAAATACGCCGACAGGTTGCGAGTGGCTATGCGGATAAGAAAGTGTTTAGAACTTGTACCGACGTTAAAGTAGCCACTAGCGCCAAGTCTTTTATTGCTGTTGCCAGTGCGTTTAGGGTGGAAGATTTTGCAGTACAAATCTTGGATGGCGCCTTGCTGGATAAAGCTGCCAACTTCAAGAATGGCAACACCTGTACGGTGGCAAAAGCTAGCGTAGCAGGTAGCGCTGTGGTGATTAAGCGTTACAACATCAAGAATTTTTGGCATGGCTTGAATCGTGCGTTACGTAGCACTAGGGCGGCCAAGTCGTGGGCTAATGCCTATCGCCTGATGATTTCCGGCATTTTGACGCCAGCACCGATTGCGCTGGTAGAAGAGCGCTGGGGCTGCCTGCGGCGCCGTGCATATTTTGTGAGTGCCTATGTTGAAGCGCCGGATGCGCAGCAGTATTTTGCACAGACCGTGAGCTTGCAAGCTAAAAAAACAGTGGCGCAGAATCTGGCGGCATTGTTTTATAAAATGTATTTACTCCAGTTTGCGCATGGGGACTGCAAGGCCACGAATATTAAAATAGTGGATGGTGCGCCGCTGCTGATTGATTTGGATAGCATGAATGCCTACCCCTTGCACTGGTTGGCTACAGCATGGTTCAAGTTGCAGCATATCAAGGATTTGAAAAGACTGATGAAAAACTGGGCGGATGACGCCGAAACATTGACGTTATTGAAACAAGCTTTTGCTGAAAAATACGGGCAAAACGGCTTGTGTGCAGAAGATAATATTTTAATTCGTGCAAAAATAGCTTAAGCCAGTAAAATAGCGGAAATTGTATTAGTCATAAAAACGGTATTTGCGTAAGAACATAATTTGAAAGTAATCGCATGATTGTATTAGGTTTATCTGGTGCTTTAGGTCACGATGCTTCGGCTGCTATATTGGTCGATGGTAAAGTGATTGCTGCAGCTGAAGAAGAGCGTTTTATTAGAGATAAGCACGCCAAGAATCAATTTCCGTATGAGGCTGCCAAGTTCTGCTTAAAGCAAGCGGGAGTTAAGGCTGAAGATGTGGATATTGTTGCTTTCCCCTATGCGGAAATCCCTTTGAGCACAAACGCGCGTTGGCACTATGCCAAGCGCCACTGGTATGCACCTGATCGTGCATTGGACGCTATTTTTAACGGTAACCGCCGTTTCCGTCGTAACCGTGATAAATCATTGAAATTGATGGCGGATTTAGGCTTAACTAATGCCAAATTCGTGCCGGTTGAACACCACTTGGCACACGCCTCCAGTGCTTATCATTTAAGCGGCTTTAAAGAAAAAACAGCGATTGTAGGTATTGATGGTAAGGGCGAGTACGCGACTACTTTTTTTGGCTACGGCGAGAACGGCAAGATCCATAAAATCAAAGAGTTTTATGACCCGGACTCTTTAGGCGGCATGTACGGTGCGATTACCGAGTATCTCGGTTTTGAGATGCTGGATGGCGAGTTTAAAGTTATGGGCATGGCGCCATATGGGGATGCCAGCAAATATGATTTGTCTAAGCTAATCACATTTGAAGATGGTGACTTGCGTGTCAACACCAAACTGGTAAACGTGGTTGGTTTGCGTCGCTATAAAGAGAATGGTAAAGGCTATTACTTCACGCCAGAGTTGATTGAGTGGCTAGGTCCTAAGCGTCATGGCGATGAGATTGATGA
This sequence comes from Methylotenera mobilis JLW8, assembly GCF_000023705.1. NCBI lineage: Bacteria > Pseudomonadati > Pseudomonadota > Betaproteobacteria > Nitrosomonadales > Methylophilaceae > Methylotenera > Methylotenera mobilis. The sequence goes on along the minus strand of NC_012968.1, from coordinate 1,894,313 downwards.
CCCATACATCCATTACGCTGCTTCTGTGCAGGCGCTGCTAGAAGATGTTGCACTGAAAATGATTGATTACTACCTTGGTGACATTATCAAGGAAACCGGCCGCATTGCTATGGCTGGCGGTGTTGCGCTGAACGTGAAGTTGAATCAGCGCATTATCGCGATGCCTCATGTGAAAGAGCTGTTTGTGCAGCCAGCATCTGGCGATAACGGTACTTCATTGGGCGCTGCCACTTATGCTGCGCACTTAGCGGGCGACACCGTGCAGAAGATGGAGCATGCCTACTTAGGTCCAGCCTTCACTTCGGATGAATGTGTGGCGGCCTGTGAAGCGCACCCAGAGAAACCAATCTTCACCCGTGTAGAAAATGCTCCGCAAAAAGCGGCCGAGTTGTTGGCGAGCGGTAATCCGCTAGCATGGTTGCAAGGCCGAATGGAGTTTGGTCCGCGCTCGTTAGGTTGCCGTAGTATTTTAGGTGACCCTAGCTATCCAGGTGTGGCCGATCGCATCAATGCGCAGATTAAATACCGTGAGCGCTGGCGTCCATTCTGCCCGAGCATGTTAGACCGTGTTGCGCCGGATATTTTGCAAACCGAGCATCCTGCACCATATATGACGTTTACCTTTGATGTTGCTGAGCATTGGAAGTCACGTATTCCCGAGGTGGTGCATGAGGACGGTACTGCGCGTGCGCAAGTGGTCACCCGCGAAACCAACCCGCGTTATTACGAGCTGATTGAGCATTTGGAACAGTTGCGCGGGGTACCTGTGGTGCTGAATACTTCATTGAACCGCCGTGGCGAACCCATGATTTGCTCACCGACAGATGCCTTGAATATGTTCTACGGCTGCGACCTGGAGTATTTAATGATGGAAGATGTCTTAGTGACAAAAAAATGATTTGATATCAATCAATTAAGTCTAAATTTATATCAAACAGGCCGCTAAATCAGCGGCTTTTGTTTGACGATAAGCCTTAGTTTAGCGATAATCGGGGTTGAGGTTTGTCATTAACTTAGTAAGTCATTTTTATTATTAAGTTCCGCTAGTTAAGTCAGTTATCTGAGTAGAGTGTCTAAAATTATGAAACAGTCCCATATAGAAGTTACTGAACGTATTATTGAAAAAAGCCGCCCAACGCGTACGGCTTATTTGAACCGTTTGGATGATATTGTCAATCGACCACGCGGTGCTGACCGTCTGGGTTGCGCCAACGTTGCGCACGCTTTTGCTGCGATGCCAGCAAATGATAAGTTACGTGTTGTAGTAGAAAAAGCACCTAATATTGGTATTGTCACTGCATACAACGAGATGCTTTCAGCACATCAGCCGTATGTGAACTACCCAGATATTATTCGCGATGAAGCCCATAAATATGGCGCTACAGTGCAAGTGGCAGGCGGCGTGCCTGCAATGTGTGATGGCATTACCCAAGGTGAGCCTGGCATGGAGCTGTCACTGTTTAGCCGTGACACGATTGCCATGAGCACGGCGGTTGCGCTTTCACACGATGTGTTTGATGCCGCTTTGTTATTGGGCGTGTGCGATAAAATCGTACCAGGCCTATTAATCGGTGCCTTACAGTTTGGTCATTTGCCATGTGTATTCGTACCGGCAGGCCCGATGAGCACCGGTATTGATAACACCACTAAATCTAAAGTACGTGAGCAATATGCACAAGGTAAAGTAGGGCGCGAAGAGTTGCTTGCATCTGAATCTGCTGCTTACCACGGTGCAGGTACCTGTACTTTCTACGGTACAGCCAATAGTAACCAAATGTTGATGGAAGCCATGGGCTTACATGTGCCAGGTGCTGCATTTGTGCATCCACACGAAGGTTTACGCGAGTTGTTAACGCGTGAGTCTGTGAAAATGGTTTTGAACAACGTTAAAAACAAAAACTTTACGCCAATTGGTCGTATGGTGGATGAGCACGTGATTGTGAACGCGATGGTGGCCTTGCTTGCGACTGGTGGTTCAACCAACCATTTGATTCACTGGGTAGCGATTGCGCGCGCCGCAGGGATTATCATTGACTGGACCGACTTCTACCACTTGGCGAAAACCACACCATTGTTGGCGAGTGTTTACCCGAACGGTAAAGCTGACGTGAACGAGTTCCAAGCGGCTGGCGGCCCTGCATTTGTGATTCGTGAGTTGATTGATGCTGGTTACATGTTCCCGGATGTGCTGACGGTTGCGCATGGTGGTTTACGTGAATACGGTAAATTGCCAGTTAAAGAAGAAAACAAAGTAGTGTGGAAAGACCTGCCAAAAGAAAGCAGCGATGAAACCATCGTGCGTACCGCGGCATTCCCATTCAATGAGTCAGGTGGTTTACGCTTACTTAAAGGTAACTTGGGCCGTAGCGTGATTAAGATTTCAGCAGTGCCTGAAGACCGTCACATTATTGAAGCACCGGCGATTGTGTTTGATGCACAAGAAGAGTTATTGGCCGCTTTTGACCGTGGTGAGTTAGAAAAAGACTTCGTGGCTGTGGTGCGTTTCCAAGGCCCTAAAGCCAATGGTATGCCAGAGTTGCATAAACTAACCCCGCCGATGGCTGTGCTGCAGAATAAAGGCTTTAAAGTTGCGATTGTGACTGACGGTCGTATGAGTGGTGCATCAGGCAAGATTCCTGCTGCTATCCATTTAAGCCCTGAGGCTTCAGCTGGTGGCCCATTAGCCAAGGTGCGTGATGGCGACATTATTCGCTTAAATGCAACCGTTGGTATGGTGAATGTGCTGGTGGATGAAGATGAGTGGGCAGAGCGTGAGTTTGCCGAGCTGTCTGATAACAAACGCCATAGTAACGCGCATGGTTTTGGTCGTGAATTGTTTGGTGGTATGCGTAAAAACGTACTGTCAGCAGAAGAAGGCGCCGTCACCTGGTTATAACCGTTTGAAAATATAATTTATGCGGCGTTACTTTCGCTTGCCGTTCTGTTCGTACAGTCTGCGCTCAAGTGCCTTGCCTAAATTAATTTTGAAACGGTTTCTAGTTCTGAAAATTTTAAACACATGATTCACGCGTAAGCGGGAGTCGAATTAAATTAATATCATAGGTAGAAAACATGAGTACATTAGATTTAGCTAATCACGGCCCAGTGATTCCAGTGATTGTGATTAACCGCGTAGAAGATGCTGTGCCAATGGCAGAAGCGCTACTTGAAGGTGGTATCAAGGTATTAGAAGTAACATTGCGTACTTCATGCGCATTAGCTGGTATGGAGCAAATTGCTAAACACGTACCAGATGCGATTTTGGGTTCAGGTACTGTACGTAATCTTAAAGATGCACAAGCTTCTAAAGACGCTGGTTGTCAGTTTGCGGTAAGCCCAGGTTACACCAGTGAGTTGGGTCAGTACGCACGTAAAATCGGTTTGCCATTATTACCAGGCGTTTCTACCGGTTCTGAAATCATGATGGCGAATGCTGATGATTACTACTTCTTAAAACTATTCCCAGCTGTTGCTGTAGGCGGTATTAACCTGTTAAAGGGCTTTGCTGGCCCATTCGGTGATGTGAAATTCTGCCCAACTGGCGGCGTAACGGTTGAAAGCGCACCACAGTTCTTGGCACTACCTAACGTTGTGGTTTGCGGTGGTACATGGTTAACACCAGCTGATGCTGTTGCGCGCGGTGACTGGGCACACATCACTAAATTGGCTAAAGAAGCGAGTGCAATTAAAGCTGCTTAATTGAATGGGCTGAGCTGTGAGTGAGTGTCATTCCAGCTTCATATCAGCATTTATCTTACTAGCTGACTTACACGCTATCTGAGGCTTTATACTAAATGGGCTTTGTACTAAATTAGTGCAAAGCCCTTTTTGTTGGGGGTTTGAGCTTTTTTATTGGGCATTGTTATAGGGAATTTAATGCAGCTAGATATAACAAAATATAAAACGATTGTGTTTGATTGCGATGGTGTTGTGCTGGATTCTAACCTGGTGAAAACCGAGGCGTATTTTCGCACTGCCAAAAGCTTAGGCGCAACGGATGCGCAGGCACAGGCGCTGGTTGATTACCATGTGCGTTTAGGTGGCATTTCTCGCTATCATAAGTTTGATTGGTATCTGCGTGAGGTGCTGAACCAACCTGCAACGCAAGAGGCGGTTCAGGTATTGTTAGACGAGTTTGCACGCGAGCTTGAAGTGGTGCTGATGGAGTGTGCCGTTGCCGATGGCTTGCCTGAGTTGCGTGCGACGTCATCTGCTAATTGGATGATACTGTCTGGCGGTGACCAGCAGGAGATCCGCACTTTATTTGTCAAGCGCGATTTAGCCAAGTATTTCGACGGTGGATTATTTGGCAGCCCTGATAATAAAGACACGGTACTTGCGCGTGAAAAAGCGAATGGTCACTTACAGTTTCCAGCCTTGTTTATCGGTGATAGTAAATACGATTATGAGGCGGCAACTCGCGCAGGCTTGGATTTTGTCTTTTTAAGCGCTTGGACTGAGGTAGCAGATTGGCAGCAATATTGTGCTGAACACCAAATCCTGGTGTTGCCTGCACTTAAGGATCTGTGCGCGTAACTTTTTGTTCCCAGTTCCATGCGTGTTGCACTATCGTGTCTAGGCTGGAAAGGCTAGGATGCCATGTCAGCTCACGCTGTGCGCGTGTCGCGTCGGCAATCAGGCGTGCAGGATCTCCCTGGCGACGAGGGCTATCAATGACGTGGATAGCCTTTTCTGTCACTCGCTGTACGGTGTTAATCACCTCTTGTACAGAAAAACCTTTGCCGTTGCCTAAATTAAATTGATTGCTTTGCTGATGTTGTTCTAAATTCTTTAGGGCGAGTAAATGCGCTTTGCATAAATCTACGACGTGGATGTAGTCGCGAACGCAAGTGCCATCTTCCGTATCATAATCTCTGCCAAATACATTGATGGTAGGCTTACGCCCTGAGGCCACCTGTAGCAGCAAGGGAATAAGATGTGTTTCTGGCTCATGGCGCTCGCCAAGTTGACCTTCGGGGTCTGCACCTGCCGCATTGAAATAACGCAGGCAAATCGACTTTAAGCCGAATGCTACATCATAGTCGGCCAGTGCTTGCTCAATCATCCACTTGGATTTTCCGTAGGGATTCACTGGCTGCTTAGGGTGCAGTTCATCTATTGGCACTGCAACAGGCTCGCCAAAGATTGCTGCCGTGGATGAAAAAATGAATTTTTTCACATCATGTTTCACCATGGTATTAAGCAGGTTAAGCGTATTGCTGACATTGTTCTGGTAGTAAATGTCAGGGCGTTTAACTGATTCTCCTACCTGGATGTAAGAGGCAAAATGCATTACAGCTTCTGGCTGGTGTTGCGTGAATACCTGGTCTAGGGCTACAGTGTCAGCCAAGTCACCCTGTATAAACTCACCACCCAACACTGCATCACGATAGCCGCTGGATAGATTGTCAAAAGTCACCACCTGATGGCCAGCAGCCAGCAGCATTTTTAACATGTGCGAACCAATATAACCTGCGCCGCCAACTAACAGTATTTTCATCTGACTTTTAAACTCCCAATAACTAACTGGCCTGAGCGCCATACCTGACATTTGCTAGCCAACGTTTGCTACGTCTGAGCAGACTCTTCCAGTTGTATTTTTTTCTTCTGGCGACCTGACTAATATCGCTGACTTCATCTGGTGCTTGGTAGGCTACTGGCGGCTCTACCAGCAAAGTTTTCACATGATTCTGTAGCTGTTTGGCGTAAAAGTCGTCAATCGTCATGTTGGCTTGTGGTGCCTCATTGATTATTTTGTCATAGATGCTGGCTCGCACCATGTAGGCGTGGGTTAGGGTGATGCCAGTCACTGCAACCAGGTTCTTGCTTTTACGTTGGCGTAGGCCATATTTCTTTTGATTACCGCCTAAGTACAGCATATCCCAATCCAAGTCACTTACTTGCTCCATGACACGTTGCATGACGGTATTGGTGTACGGCTCAAACTCGCAGTCATCTTCTAAAATAAGCACATACGGCCAGTTTTGTGCTTTAGCATGCTTAATTACTGCTACGTGGCTGGATAAGCAGCCCCACATGGCTTTGATTTGATGCTCAGCGTTTTTTGCTTCATTTTTACGCTGCAATGCGGCCATAATCTTGGCTTTAAAGCCTTCTGGCGGCGGGTTGTTTTGCAGCTTTTCAAATGACACCGCAGAAAATCTTTGTGCATCTACAATGTTTACTTTGTTAAACTGGGTTTGCATGCCTTCCCAGCGGTCGGGACGAGAGTCTAGATTAATACAGCAAATGTACTTAAAAAAAGGTAGGTTCATATTCAGATTTTTGAGATGCTTGTGAATGGTACGGCTAATGGGGGGGTTAGTCGTTATTTCCGTGAATCTTCGTATAAATATGGCGAGCAAGCTCGAAGTCTTCATGGTAATCAATATCCACCACCATGTTGTCTGAAGCGAACAGATAAGGGTTAACGCCTATGTGGTAATTAAAGCGATTTACTGTAGTGCGCTTTAAGATAAACAGGCTCCACAATACGGAGTAAAGCTTAGGTAAGTCTTGCGATACTTTATGCCAGTAGCCGAAGCTATAGTTGACCGGATTGCCTTTATCGTCAAGCAAGTGGCCTTTAAATGGTTTTACTGCAACTAGTGAATCATAGTCGTCGCGCACTTTTTTCCATTCAGCCAGTGCTTCTTTAAACTGGTTAAATAGCGGTGAGGTCACTTGTATCCACATGATGTCATCATCGCCTGGCAATGGCTCGGTCAATGCTTTCACTAAGTCTGGCTGATAGATTTTATTGCCAGTTAAAGACTGGTCTCTTAGCATAAAGTGAAAGCCGTATTTTTCGCATAACGGGCGCACTTTTTCTTCATCTTCTGAAGACACATAGACATTGTCAGCAGCTTCAAACTCTAAAATCTGCTTTGCCTTAATGTCAAACAAAGAGTCGTCGTTATAAAAAGGGCGAATGTTCTTTAACGGAATACGTGTAGAGCAGGTTTGTAGCGGAATGATAATTTTCATAGTGTGTGCTGGTGCAATTTAATAGTTATTTTGATTGTGTACTGTAGCCAACGTTAGTGCTTGTTCCATGCTGATTTTAGGAATAATCTCATGTGGTAGTGTACTATCTTTTGACAGATTATAAACCTCAAATCCCATTGCTAGGCTGGCACGTTTGGCTTGTTCAAAACAAACGCGTATATATGGCTCGTAGTCACGCATAAAGTCAGGTGGTGCGTGGTTGCCGTCAGCATAAAAATGCTTCTTACCAGTGCCACCTAAATCCATGCCGATAATAAAATTCTGCTGATAACCTAAAGCTGGCGCCAACTGCGTGGACCAAGTAGCAACTGTTTTGCCTGAAAACAGGCCTTTTCTCAGGTTGGCGCTAAAGCCAACAGCTCGGCATAGTTCCGGAAACTTCTCATCTAAAAATATTTCAGCATCGTTTGCAGCTTGTTTCAGCAAATCGCTTTTGCTGACACGAGGCACGCCAAACTTTCTGGAGATGGATTCGATCAGGTAAATATTACCGTGCTGCAGTAACTCCGGCTCTCTTTCACAAATTCTAGATAAACCTACGTATGAGAAAAAGCAATTGGCACCAGATAGGATGGAGTCCCGAATGCATGCCCATTGATTTTCAAACACCCTACGGTCCACCACAATGCAGTGCGTTGGTGTTAGCCCTGCATCGTTAAATTTCTTGATAGCACAATTCAGGCTAATCGTGTCAAAAGCGGCAAGCTGTTTCAGGTCAATCTCAGCTAAGGAGGGGCCGGTTGCCACGGTAAAGCACGCGCCTTTATATTGATGACTTAATGTGTGTGCAAGCGCAACTTCAGCAATTGCTCTGCCTTTCCACACGATGGTGCAACGCTCGGCACCGCGTTTGATATCAAAATTCGGGTGGCAGCTATATTGGTGTTTAAACTTTTCACCTAGGCGCAAACGACGAAAAATAGAGGTAAGCTTGTTCATGGTTTGGATTTTGTCGTCTCGATAGCCCGTTACTGCTTAACGTAAAGCATAATCTTTTTCTTTTTATTCACGCCGTAAAACTCTTTTTCTAACCGATACTGGCTTAATTGCTCGCGGATGACTTTTGCTTGCTCGGCGCTATTCTCATCCACTTCAGCATAAAGCAGCAAATAATCATAGTGGTAGATAGAGCCGTCTTTAATCGCATCTAGCGTGTGTTGCCAATGGTCTGAATGTCTGCCATTAAATTGGGCTCCTGCATAAAAAACAGTTTTGTCGGTGACGAAGAATATTCTATCGTTCGTAATGTTTTTTTGCTTTACATAAGCAACAGCGTCTTTCTCAAAAGTGTAGCCCTCTTTTTTAGGCAAGGTGTTTTTAATGTAGGACGCACTAAAAATAATGATTAAACCTATGGTGATCCATTTTTGCCATGGGCGATCAAAAGCGTTGCTACGCAGTTTTTGCATAAGCGATGCCAGGCAAAATGCCGCAAAAATAAGCGCGATAAAGCCAATGGTTACGATGTATCTATTCGACAATACAAACACTCTGGCCATGCTGGCGCAAGCATTGATGATGCTAATTACAGCTACGCTATAAAAAATAATACGCGTGTCGTCTTGCAACGGGAGTGCTGGTGAGTCTTGCTGCGTGCGATGAAGTGCATTGCGATTGAGCGCGTACAGTGCAATCACGGGCCAACTGATGATACTGACTATTTTTAAAAGCAAAATACTGAGCAGGCCTGTTACTAAAGCAATCAGACCATAATCTTCAAAATAGCTGCCAAGCACATTGCCCATCATGACAGCTTTGACATTAAATGCTTGAGAAACATCCGATATCAGAGAAATCACTTCTTTGATGCGACCAAAGTCACTAAGGGTGACAGACGGTGATAGTACTAAGGCTGCCAATATGCCGACTACTGTCAAGATGGATAAGCTATTGATAAGCAAAAATTGTTTGAGTCTTTGCGTAAAACTTAGGTGATAGCGTAACCATAAAATAAGCGGCAGCATGGCAAGGAAGGCTAAGCCTTCAATTCTAAATAGCATAGCCACGATAGTTGATAGCTGCCAGAGCAAGGCGTCACTGATTTTCTGGGTACGATAATACCGCACAAAAAACACTAAACTAGTTAAGAATGCCGCCCAGAAACCTTGGTCACGCAGCAGCATGGGCAACACATCGCCAACGATATACGGTGTGCTAAGCAGCAAGAACGCGCCGCAAGCGATAGTTAGTTTATTACCGCCAGCCAGTTTGATCAGGTAGCTAAAGCTAAATGCGGTAATCGCGAAGAACACAATATCCAGCACTTGCGCTGAGGTATGGATGCTGAGGCTGGTGATGCGATGCACTGCACTAATTAGTAGTGAGTATAAAGGCCAGTTAAATACTGCCGCCCCTTCTTTAAACTCACCGATGGCAAATAGTCGGGCAGATTCAAAATAGAGTAAAGAGTCTACGTTAAGCCAGCCATGCTGGATATAAATAACGCGCCATGCCGTGATGGCCGCTAAAAGCGACATCAATAAAATGAACTTGTTATCACTTAATTGCTGAATGTAAGCTGTAACCTTTTGCATCTGCTTACGCCAAAAACTTGATGTCTTGAAGAATAGATTGTGGTGTTAGCTTTTTTAAGCATGCAAGTTGTGCCTCCGGCTCGGTAAGTGGGCACACGCGTTTAAAGCACGGGCTGCAGCTTAACCCCAAGTAGGCGACTACCGCATCTGGATGCATAGGCGGGGTGTGGTGAGGGTCACTGGAGCCGTAAATTGCTATCACCTTTTTATCAAGTGCAGCGGCAACGTGCATTAAACCAGAGTCATTACTGATGACGGTATCGCACAGTGACATCAAGTCAATCGCGTCACCTAGTTTGGTTTTGCCGCCAAAATCCTGGCAGCGGTTGTCTGCAAGCCGATTGATTTCTTGCGTCACCGGCAGGTCTTTATCTGAGCCAAATAACCATACCTGCCAGCCGTGGCTTAATGCTGCATTGGCAACTTCTGCATAATATTCTGCAGGCCAGCGCTTGGCTTCACCGTACTCAGCGCCTGGGCATAGCCCTAGTACTTTAGTCACGGGTGCATTTAAACCCATGTTGGATAAGGCCTGCAGGGCATTGTTGCGGTCTGCAATCAGGCGTGGGTTAGGAATGCTGTAGTTGCTTGGTATTTGATGTCGATCTGTGCCCAAGGCAACAAATCTATCCACAGTACGTGGTAGCTTGGTTTTATCTAATGGGCGGATATCATTGAGCAAACCATAGCGGCACTCACCCAAAAAGCCGGTACGCTGCGGAATGCCTGCCGCCAACGGTAAAACAGCTGACTTCAGCGAATTTACCAGAGTGATGGATTGCGTGTAACCTTGTTTTTTAAGGGCTCGGCCAAACTTGATGCGGTCTAGTAGTGCTAATTGCCTATGCTTGAACGGCAAAGCAATACCTTGGTTAATTTCAGGCATGCGCGCGATTAGCGGTAGTGTCCACGCTGGTGCCGCCACGTCAATGATGGCATTTGGATGTTGTGTTTTGAGCGTTTGGAATAGGCTATGTGCCAGCACCATGTCGCCCACCCAAGATGGGCCGAGAATCAGGATTTTTTCAGCGGACATGTTTGGTACGGTATTAACTCTCAAGTTTTTTGATGATGTTGCTGGTGCTGCGACCCGCTACTAAATCAATTAAGGCAATTTCACCGCCCCATGACTCTACCTCTTTACCGCCCACCACTTGGTCAGCGGTATAGTCGCTGCCTTTTGCAATCACATTGGGTTTTACCGCGTTAATTAAATTCAGCGGTGTGTCTTCATCAAATAAGATAACAGCATCGACGGATTCCAGTGCAGCAAGTACGCGCGCACGGTCATTTTCATGCACCACTGGGCGGGTAGGCCCTTTCAGTGCGCTCACCGAGCGGTCAGTGTTCAAGCCTAAAATCAGTTTGTCACCACGTTTTTTTGCAGCTTCTAAATATGTCACATGGCCGGCATGCAGTAAATCAAAGCAGCCATTAGTGAACACGATTTTTTGCGCAGCTTTTTTCCAAGCCTCTACTTTTTGCATCAAATGAGGCAAGTCACATACTTTATGCGCCTGCTCTGATGACTGTTCACTAGCTAGCGCTTCGATTAGTTCATTGCGGTTAATCGGTACGGTGCCTACTTTGCCGACCACCACACCTGCCGCAATATTGGCAAGCTGCAGCGCCTCTAGCGGACTAAGCTGGTGGATTAAGCCGGCAGCTAAGGTCGCAATCACGGTATCGCCTGCGCCAGATACGTCAAATACCTGTTTTGCCGTGGCCGGTAAGAGATGGCTGTCGGCATCAATCAATGAGATGCCTTCTTCGCCGCGCGTGACCACTAAGAACTCTAGATTCAATGTGTTTTTAAGCGCGGTGGCTTTTTCAATCAAGCTGGCATCATGGATAGAGGTACCACAGGCTTCTGCGGTTTCTTTTTTGTTAGGGGTGAGTGCTGTTGCCCCTTGGTATTTGGCGTAATCATGGCCTTTGGGGTCAACTAGCACGGTAATACCATGCGTGTGGCATTGTGAGATTAGCTGTTGGCAAACCTCTGCGCTTAATAGGCCTTTTGCGTAGTCAGATAAAATAACCACTGCAGGTTTGCGCGCAATTTCAGCTTGAATTGCACCTAATAACTGTGCGTTTTCTTCTGTGCTGAACGTGGTGTTGTCCTCTTGATCTAAGCGCATCATCTGCTGATGTCCGCCTAAAATACGTGTCTTGGCCACGGTAGGACGTTGTTTGGAGCGAATGACATGCTCAACATTGATGTTGGTGGCTGTCATTAAATTAAGCAGAATGTCGGCTTCAATATCTGTACCTACGCAGCCAATCACCCGAGTACTGATGCCCAGTAGCGATAAGTTTGCGGCAACATTGGCCGCACCGCCGGCTCTATCGTGCTGTGATTTGATCAGCACCACTGGGACTGGTGCCTCTGGCGAGATACGGTTCACTTCGCCCATTAAATAGCGATCGAGCATGACATCACCCACCACGAGTACGTGCTCGGTGAGGCTGCCAAAATGTTTAACGGTGTCTAGAAGTTTTTGCTGGGTCATGGTGAGGGTGATTATACATCTAAGCGTGTGATATGCATTTTGTCATGCCGATGAACGTCGGCATTTGATGTGGTGGAAACGGGGATTGAGCACACTAGACTCAATCCATCGCTTTAAACCGACTCTAGAATTTCGCAGAGCGAGTGCCCAACAAAAATATGTGCTTCCTGAATGCGAGCGGTGACGCTGGATGGAATCACGATATTGTAGGTACATAACTCATTCAGTTTGCCGCCAGTACCACCGGTTAAGCCTACTGTTGTAGCACCAATTGCATTGGCGGCTTCAATCGCGTTCACAACATTAGCGCTATTGCCGCTGGTGGTGAGCCCAATTACTAGGTCTTCAGGGCGGCATAACGCTTCAATCTGCCGTGCAAAAATATAGTGGTAGCCATAATCATTACCAACCGAAGTGAGGATAGAAGTGTCGGTGGTGAGGGCGATGGCAGGCATGCCTTTACGTTCTTTTTTAAAGCGCCCCACAATTTCGGCTGCAATATGCTGGCTGTCGGCTGCACTGCCGCCATTGCCCATTAGCAAAATTTTTCCACCATTCTTAATGGTATTTTGCATAGCGATGCCTACATCGCTGATGAGTGGGAACAGTGGCTCCAGTGCGTTAAACATGGCCATGTGGGCGGCATGCTCATCTTTTAGGTAGTTAACGTACTTCATTAGCAGTATTTATCCTCTTGCATTAAGTAGTTCTGTACATAATCACGCACGCCTTCTTCCAAGCTGTGGAAAGGTTGGCTGTAGCCGGTATTAGCGAGTTTTTGCATAGTCGCTTCGGTAAAATATTGATATTTACCCTGTAAATCCTGCGGCATATCCACATAGGTAATATGCGGTTCACGCTGCATACTTTGCATTACGTTGGTGGCCAAATCTTTAAAGCTTCTAGCATGGCCGGTCCCAATGTTGTAAATGCCATTCGGCACCGCTTTTTTAGCGATGGCTGATGTGGCAAAGTGGTTCACCACCGCGGCAGCATCTTTTACATACACAAAGTCACGCATTTGCATGCCGTCTTCCACCCCGGCCTTGGTGCCTTTAAACAGCTTCATGGTGCCGGTGGCGCTGAACTGGTTAAAGGTATGGAAGGCAACGCTCGCCATACGTTCTTTATGGTATTCGTTTGGACCATACACATTAAAGAACTTGAAACCAGCCCAAGCCGGTGGTGTTGGCAGCTTGTTGCTGACTTGGCGTAATGCCCATTGGTCAAAAAAGTGTTTGGAATAACCGTAGCCGTTGAGTGGTCTGAGGTTTTCTATGCTGGCATCGTCATAGCCCAAATTGCCATCACCATAAGTTGCAGCTGAGCTCGCGTAGAAAAACGGTACTTGTTGTTGGGCACACCATGTCCATAAGTTTTGGGAGTACTGGATATTGGCTTCTACCAGTTTATTAAAATCACGCTCAGTAGTGGCGCTAATCGCACCCATATGAATAACGGCTTCAATGTCAGTACGGGCAACACCATTTTCACCTTGCAGCCAAGACATGAGTTGGTCTTTATCCAGATAGTGCGCATATTGGCGATGCGCCAGATTTTGCCATTGCTCTTCGTGCGTGATGCGATCTACGATGACTAAGTCATCACGTTGCAGTTCGGTGTTGAGATGCCAAGCGATGATAGAGCCTATCATGCCGGCGCCGCCAGTAATTACGATCATTGATCAGTACCTAAATTACGCCGCCCAAAGTGACGGCGTGTTTGAAATTGTAAAACGTCCAGTATAACGCTTATTAATTGTTGGCTAAACCTTGCGCCCTCAATTTTGTCATTTCTGCGTCCTTTTTAGCTTGGTTTGCATCCCAGTCGGTGCTGACCCAGCCGTGCAGGTTTTCCAGTGTAATCGCGGTCATGGCGTGTATCCATGCCTCACTCTCATTAAGGGCTGGGATATAGTGGTATTCTCCACCGCCATTGCTTTGGAATATATGTTTGCCTTCCATTGCGATTTCTTCCAGCGTTTCCAAGCAGTCACTGGAGAATCCAGGACAAATCACATCAATACGATTGACTTTAGATTTGCCTAAAGATTCTAATATATTGGCCAAATATGGCTTGAGCCACTCTTGTTTGCCGAATCTGGATTGAAAAGCGATGACGTATTGGTCTTGATTCAACCCCAGTGCTTCCGCAAGTAGACGTGCCGTTTTGTGGCATTCGCAGTGATACATATCGCCTTTGAGTAGATGAAACTTAGGCACGCCATGGAAGCTCATGACTAATTTATTGGGCTTACCATTGATGCGCCAGTGCTCACGTACGCTTTGCGCCAACGCCTCAATATAAGCAGGGTGGTCATGATAGTGCTTAATGGTGCGAATCGCTGGCATATTGCGGGTTTTAAGCAGTACACGCCAAACGGCATCTAATGCACTGGCTGTGCTGCTGGCTGCGTATTGCGGATAAAGCGGAAATACCAGTATGCGGTCACAGTGCTGGGCTTTTAGTTTCTGTATGGCGCTTTCCATAGAGGGATTGCCGTAGCTCATGCCTAACTCCACCGTAAACGGGGATTGGATTTTTTGCGCTAAAAAGCCACGTAACAGTAGGGCTTGTTTTTTAGCATGGACCAGTAAGGGGGAGCCCTCGCTGGTCCAGACGCTTGCGTATTTTTCAGCAGATTTTTTGGGACGGATGGCTAAAATAATGCCGTTCAAAATAAACCACCAAACTAGGCGTGGAATCTCCACGACACGACGGTCACTTAAAAACTGACGTAAATAAGGGCGCAGTGCTTGTGCGGTAGGTGCGTCTGGCGTGCCGAGATTCGCAAGCAGAATGCCTACTTTCAGTTGGTCGCCGTGTTCGTATTTGGGTTCGGGGTTGAAATATGCCATGTTGCCTATCTTTATATATGTTACTTGTATGTTAATAGATGCCTTGTTGTTTCGGGGGTAGCAACTTAGGTCGATGAAAGTGCATTAGAGAGTAGCTTTGCGGTGATATCTACAATCGGGATCACGCGTTCATATGCCATGCGCGTAGGGCCAATTACGCCTAGTGTGCCTACGACTTGCCCATCGGCTTCGTATGGTGCTGTAATCATGCTGCATTCGTCCAGAGGTAAGTAACCACTTTCTCCACCGATGAATATTTGTATGCCATCAGCATGCTGGCTGTTGTCTAATAACTGCATCAGACTAGTGCGCCGTTCAAAAATTTCAAATAATTTGCGCAAGCTGGCAACGTTGGTAGAGAGGTCGTCCACTTGTAGTAAATTACGCTCACCTGCAATCACCACGCCATCTTCATCCGCCTTTTTATTGCTGGCCTCCAGCGCAGCGGTCATGAGCTGATTCATGTCGTTTTGCATCTGCTTCAGTTCAGCATGCAGTTTTTGCTGTACTTCTTCAAAGGTATGGCCGGAAAAGTGCGCGTTAAAATAATTACCGGCCTGTGTCAGTTCACTCGCGCTGAATTTCTTTTCCGTGAGGATAATGCGGTTTTGCACGTTGCCATCACTGGTGACAATGATAACCAGTATCCTTTTATCTGAAAGCGTTAAAAACTCCAGATGCTTAAATGCAATGCGCTTATGTTTGGGGGTCATCACCAAACCGGCAAACTGGGTGAGCTGCGACAGCATATCCGCGGCATTGGTAATCAGCTCGCTAGGGTTAGGCGAAGCCAAGCCGCTTTTCAGCTGCTGTACGATTTGTGATTCTAGAGGTTTGACTGTGAGCAGAGAGTCTACAAATAAGCGATAGCCTTTTTGTGTGGGGATACGACCAGCGGAGGTATGTGGGCTGGCAATAAACCCTAGCTGCTCCAAATCGCTCATGACATTGCGAATGGTGGCGGGGCTGACGTCTAAACCTGAGTGCTGCAATAAAGTACGTGACCCGATTGGTTGACCATCACTAATGTAATGTTCAACCAAGGTTTTGAGTAAAATTTGCGCACGTTTGTCGATACTGGAGCTCATGCGCAAATTATCGGTCAGTTAGCCTGATAAGGCAATGCTATCGGGGGGGTGCTGGTCTGTGACCATCTTTTTTCTTGAAGAATTTACTTAAATCCTGCACCAATTGCAGCATGGCAGGCTGTTTCTGCTGCAATAATCCCTTACGTTCATCGCTAGGCAGCGCTGTGTCATCGCCCCTGCTGGAGGTCATCAGCGCGAAACTTTTAGCATTTACTGGCTGGGTGATTTTCACATCATCATCCACGTAAGTGACTTTGTCCCAATCTGAAATATAAGTGTGAGTGCGCTTTTCGCCAGCTAACAGGTTGTAACCAGTGGAGTAGTCGCTACTTGGATTGCTCACACCGATTAATGGCATGATGGTGGGCACAACGTCCATATGGCTGGTCATTTGGTCGCTCACCAACGGTGCTGAGCCTGGCTTGTAAATAACGAGTGGGGTACGTACCTGCTGGTCTACAAACGTAGAGTTGTGGCCCCAGAAGCCGTGCTCCATAAACTCCTCGCCGTGATCGCCGATGAGGATAACAATCGTGTTGTCTAACAGTTGGTGCTGTTTCAAGTAGTCGAATATACGACCATATTGCATATCTAAATGATGCACGGAGTTAATGTAGCGATTTTTAATCGGCACAATATTGTCACGTAGCGCAGTTTTACTTAAGGTAGCGTAGTTGAGGTCATCGCGATATGGCGTTGCAATCACGCTTTCAGGCGGAAAGTAGTAGCGTGCGTGCGGTGATTCAAAAAACATAAATGTGAAGAACGGTTTGCTTTTGTCGCGTTGATCAATAAACGACAGCAAATCAGTGACATTGTTACGGTCATTTTCCCAACCGCTGGCACCTTTGTTCTTGTCGTGTAGTTGCTCGGCTGGCACGTGTGCAAAAATAGTCTTATCAAACTCCGGGTAAGAGAATTTGGCGCTGGTGTAAAAGCTCATTTGGTATTGCTGTTGCTGCAACACATCAATAATGGCGGCACCGCGGCGTTCTTCCAAGAAAGGAAACCAATAGTTGCCAGGCATGGCGGTAAACATGCCAAATACGCCCATACGTGTACCATTGCCGGTGCTGTAGTTACGGGTAAATCTAGCCGCGCCTTTGGCAAACTCCCAGCTGTTAGGCATGATTTTTTCGTTGAGGGTATCTGCGCGCCAAGACTCTGAAGTTAACCAGATAATATTGTATGGCTTGGCTGGTTGTTTGAATTGAATCGGGTTAAGTGGGTAGTTGAGCTTACCTTTTAGTTTAAGTTTAGCTTCACGCTTAGTGGTCAGCCCTAGGCTTTTAAAGAAGCCACGAGCCGATACTGTTTGGTAAAACGGAATGGCTTGTGCAACGACATTTAACTGGTTAGTGGTGTAGCTATCTAAAGCAAAGCCCATATGTACAAATACAGTGGCAACGAGAGCGGTAATCGGTAGAAATTTGAACGATAACTGCGGTGCTGATTTTTTTATATAAAAATAGTGTACTAACCATAAAGCTAGGGCTTGTGCGCTCATAAACCCGAGCGCAATCAGTGCGAAGCCCACGTCAGATGCACTGCTTCCACCTAGGGACTCAATGCCGCCAGGGGTGGCGACTAGGTTGAGGATAAATCCATTAAAGAACATGCCGTAAAGTGAAAACAATTTGGCATTTGCATACATGACTAAGGTGGTGAGGCCTCCGCTAATCACTGCGGTTGCATACACAGCACGGGTATTTTTTTTGCTAATAAATTTAACTAATGCGGTAACGACGATGGCTGGTAGTAAGTAATATAAGCCATATAGCAACCAGGTGATGAGCATAAAGCCGGTAGGGATTAAGCCATCCTGGAAAATGCTCGCAACCGGGATTGAATCAGATACCAGCGCTAGCACTGCAACGTAAGTGAGTAAGAAATATGTTTTCAGTATGTTGTTTTGAATTGGAGCCGTCATATAGGTTTTATTATTGGAAAATGTTAGATTGGGCTGGATAAGCAAAAATTACGCCAGTAGGTTTTTATCGCATTTATTTTTGTTAACTTTTTGATTATTAACACAATGTGTTAAATATTCATTTGTTGATATATGGCTTGTTGGTCATTATGACGCAAAAAATGTAGGGGTGGATGATATTTATTGCATGCTATGTATGGTTTTCGCTTTGCTAAGATTTACTGACTATGTTTTAATTCTGCCGTGCAGACAAACTTTAAAAAAATAGCGCTTATCGGCAAATATATGAATGTATCGGCTTTACAGTTGATGCAGGCGGATTTAGCAGACTTAGCCCGACATTTATCCGCCCGGCACTATGAGGTGTGGGTTGAGGAAAATACCGCACATCATGCTCAGCTTACTAGCTACCAAACGTTAGCTATAAGTGAAATCGGTCAGGTTGCAGATCTTGCAATCGTCATGGGTGGTGATGGCACCATGCTCAGTGTTGCTCGTAGTTTAATTGACGCTGATGTTCCTTTGGTCGGTGTCAATCGTGGTCGTTTTGGTTTTTTAACCGATTTGCGCGCAGAAGATATGCTGGTTGAAATTGATCGCATCCTCGCGGGAGATTCCATAGAAGAACCGCGTATGTTGTTATCCACCGATGTGGTGAGAGATAACCAGATTATTTACACTAGCCATGCACTGAATGATGTGGTGATTAAGAGCGGTTTGCGCTTGATCGAGCTGGAAATTGAAATCGATGGTAAGTTCGTTTATAAGCAGCGTAGTGATGGCCTGATTGTTGGCACACCGACCGGTGCAACAGCCTATGCGTTGTCGGCTGGCGGGCCGATTCTACACCCTAATTTAGAAGCAATCTCACTAGTGCCCATCTGTCCGCATACGCTGAGTAACCGCCCAATTGCAGTGAGTAGTGCGAGTAATATCGTTGTTACCGTAGTGCAGTTTGATGAAGCCCAGTTAAGCTTTGATGGTCAATTCCAACTTGGTTTGGAAGTGGGTGATAAAATCGTAATACGCCGTGCAGAAAAGACAATCTCACTGCTACATCCCGTGGAGTATTGCTATTTTGATATGCTCAGAAATAAACTAAACTGGGGTTAATACCTGTACTTTTACAGAGTCGCTGGCGCCATATCTCTCCGCAAAGGCTATGAAATAATAGTGGGTGTGTCTGTAACAACAATTGAGCAATCTTGAGTTGTAATCATCATGTTGCACTCTAATCTATATCTACTGCACCGCTCTAAGCCTTGTCATTTTGATTTGGCAATAAAATGGACTGATTGAATTATGCTACAAACACTTTCAATTCGCGATTTCGTCATTGTTGATCAGCTTGATCTGGATTTTCAATCAGGGTTTACGGTGCTGACGGGTGAAACTGGTGCAGGTAAATCAATTCTGATTGATGCGCTGTCTTTGGCTTTGGGCGCACGCGGTGAAGGTGGCGTGACCCGTGCTGGCTGCGACAAAGCTGAGATTAGTGCATGTTTTTCACTGCA
This sequence comes from Methylotenera mobilis JLW8, assembly GCF_000023705.1. Classification (NCBI taxonomy): domain Bacteria; kingdom Pseudomonadati; phylum Pseudomonadota; class Betaproteobacteria; order Nitrosomonadales; family Methylophilaceae; genus Methylotenera; species Methylotenera mobilis. The sequence continues at coordinate 1,874,871 of NC_012968.1, read as the reverse complement.
AAATAATGTTGAAGCATTAACTTGGTTGGCCGAGCAGGAGATTGCGCATGATGAGCCTGAGCTGCTATTACGCCGTGTTATCTACGCTGATGGCCGCTCACGTGCTTTCATTAATGGCGCTTCAGCCACCATGCAACAGCTTAAAGAGCTGGGTGAGTTTTTGGTTGATATCTACAGTCAGAATGCCCATCACTCTCTGCTTAAAGCCGTAACTCAGCGTCAAATTCTAGATGAGTTTGGCGGCTTGTTAGGTGTGGCAAAAAATGTAGCGGAGCAATATAAGCATTGGTATCGCCTGCATGGCCTGCGTTTGGAGTTGGAGAAGAACGCAGAGGCTTATGCCGATGAGTTAGCTTTGCTGCGAGATAACGTACGTGAACTCTCGGCGCTAGCGTTTGAAGCGCAAGAGTGGGATGCGTTGCAGCATGAGCATTTGTTGCTTTCCAATGGCGCCAGCTTAATTAATAGTGGTGAAAATTGCTTGGAGCTATTGAGCGAAGGCGAGTTGTCTGCGCTCAATTTATTGGCGCAAGTGCAGCACCATCTGCAAGGCATGCAGGCTTATGATGCCAGTTTGGTTGAGGTTTCTGAGTCTCTGGACTCAGGTGTGATTCAACTGCAAGAAGCAAGCCGTTCTCTAAATCGCTACATTCAGCGCATGGAGCTGGATCCTGCACGTTTGAGTGAGGTGGATGCGAGGATACAGTCTATACACGCTGCCGCGCGCAAATATCGGTCGCGAGTGGAGGATTTACCCGTTCTACTTCAAAGCTGGCAGGAGAGAATGGCTGAGTTGTCCAGTTTTGCAGACGATGGCGCACTGGCTGAGCAGGAGCGTGTGGCTTTTAGTGAGTATACAAAGTTAGCTGAAAGTTTAAGTACGGGCCGGGCAGCTGCTGCCGCTATCCTGCACCAAAAAATCACTGCTGAAATGCAGCGCTTGTCTCTCAGCGGGGGACAGTTTTCAGTAGCGTTAACGCCTGTTGCGCCTAGTGCCAGTGGTTTGGAACAGGTTGAGTTTTTGGTGGCAGGTCACGCGGGCGTTGCGCCACGTTCACTCAGTAAAGTGGCTTCTGGAGGTGAGTTGTCACGTATCAGTTTGGCAATACGTGTGGTGACGGCACAACAAGGCAGTATCCCAACCATGATTTTTGATGAGGTTGACGTTGGTATTGGCGGTGGCGTAGCAGAAGTGGTAGGTAACTTGCTGAAGCAATTGGGTGAGCAGCGACAAGTGTTAGTGATTACCCACTTGCCACAGGTGGCGGCGCTTGGTAAGCATCATTTGCGAGTAAGTAAATCTCAGGCTGGCGGTCAAACCTTAAGTACGATTGCCGCATTAAGTGCAGATAGCCGGATTGAGGAAGTAGCACGTATGCTGGGTGGGATAGCGCTTACCGAAACAACAAGGCAGCATGCCAAGGAAATGTTGTTAGGGTAAGTTTTTACTGCGGGTGGGTGCGCTAAAGCTGCACTGTTTTACTAATCTATGCGGATTTACTCTTTGCTCTCGCATGGCTGCTTAGAGCAAACGCCGTAAATGGTCAGTGAGTGATCTTGCATGGTGAAGCCTAGTTTAGCCGCTGCACTTTCTTGTCTTTTTTCGATTTCTGGGTCATAGAACTCTTCAACGCGACCACATTTAATACAGACGATGTGGTCATGGTGTCCACCACTATTCAGCTCAAACACTGCTTTACCGCTTTCAAAGTGGTGTCTAATCAATAGGCCTGCTTGCTCAAATTGTGTCAGTACGCGATAGACCGTAGCCAAACCCACATCCTCACCAGCGTTAATCATAATCTTGTAGATATCTTCGGCCGATAGGTGGCGTTCTTTGCTGTTCTCAAAAAGGTTTAACACCTTAAGTCTTGGTAAGGTGGCTTTGAGCCCAGCGTTTTTTAAATCTTTTTGATCTTGCATGATTTTGGAATATTCACAATTAATAGGGTGGATGTTTTGGCTTCAGTCGCTACGTGGTATATTAACGCCAATTCAAATTAAAGTCATGATATGCGTTATTTTTCTAGTTTACGTTATCTAGTTGTTTTGCTGGTTTTGCTTTGCACTGCATGTGGTACGGCGCTTCCTAGCATTAAGCCATATAAGCTGGATGTTCAGCAGGGTAATGTGGTCACTTCTAAAATGCTGTTGCAACTACGTCCTGGCATGACCAAATCTCAAGTGCGCTTTATTATGGGGACTCCGCTGATTCAGGATAGTTTCCACGGTAACCGTTGGGACTATGTGTATCAAATGCGCGAGGCTGGCAAGATTATCGAACAGCGTCGTGTGATTCTTGATTTTGAAAAAGACTTGTTAAAAGCAGTGCGCGGTGACGTGATTCCAGCTGGCAGTGCTGCACCTGAAACTGAGCGTGCCAATACCGGGACTCGCTTGGTCGAGCCGTATAAAAAGCCAGAAGAAAAGAGCTTAATTAATAAGCTGAAATTCTGGGAAAAAGACGAAGCTGCGCCGGCTAAGGCGCCTGAGGAAAAAGCGCCGGCAGCAAAAGCTGATGTGAAAAAAGTGCCAGAGCTTAAGGCGGTTGAGCCTAAAGCTGCAGAGCAAATCAAGGTCGATGCTGTTGAGCAGCCTGCGGCTACCGACGCGTCGCCATCCATGCTGGCAGTTCCACTAGCAGTGCCTGTGGCTCCATCAACTGAGGCAGCTGTTGCTGCGCCAGCCGCTGTGGCTAGTCCTGCACCTGTGGTCGAGGCTACTCCAGTAATACCTGAGGTGGTTAAGCAGTCTGAGCCAGAAGTTGTGCCACAAGTTGCTGCGCCTGTTGAGTCACCAGTGAACTCTCCGCTTTATGAATCGGCGTCAGGTATGGTGTTCGACCGCAAGTTACGCTCATTGCCAGAAGAGGTTGAGTCTGATGCCGTGGCTGCTCCTGCCGCGCCGCGCGTAGGCAATAAAGTTGCGCCTAAGCCTCAGGATTTGCCGCCAGAAAATGAGCCTAGCTTCTTTGATCGCATGTTGGAAAAGATTGGCTTTTAATCTTGCAGTAAAGTAATTTGTATAGAAAAGTAATTTGTAGAAATTGATAGGTTTTTTGATATGGCAAATCCATTGAAAGTTGTAATTGCAGGTTGCTCAGGCCGGATGGGCCACGCTTTGTTAGAGGGCGTGTTTTCCGACGTTGAGTTGGTATTGCACGGTGCGCTAGATCGTGCAGAAAATGTACATTTAGGCCGTGATGCGGGCGAGCAGTTTGGTCGTGTGTCAGGGGTGCGCGTGGTTTCTGATATTGACGTTGCGCTAAAAGATGCAGACGTGCTGGTTGATTTCACAAGGCCGGAAGCAAGCATGGCTTATTTAGCGGCATGTCAAAAATACAAGGTAAAGATGATTATCGGAACCACTGGCTTTTCTGTGGAAGAAAAGCAGGTAATTGAGGCTGCGGCAAAAAATATTGCCATTGTATTTGCGCCGAACATGAGTGTAGGTGTGACCTTGCTAATTAATCTGGTAGAGCAGGCTGCACGCGTGCTCAATGAAGGCTACGATATTGAGGTGGTGGAAATGCATCATCGCTATAAAGTGGATGCGCCATCTGGTACCGCTTTGCGTTTGGGTGAGGCGGCAGCTCAAGGTCTGGGGCAAGATTTGAAAGACTGTGCAGTGTATGCGCGCGAGGGTGTGACCGGTGAGCGTGAGGCGGGTAAAATTGGTTTTGCCACCATGCGTGGCGGTGACGTGGTGGGTGACCATACTGTGGTGTTGGCTGGTATTGGCGAGCGCGTGGAATTAACGCACAAGGCAAGCAGCCGTGCAACTTTTGCCTTGGGTGCGCTGCGTGCTGCCAAGTATTTAGCAGTTAAAGATTCAGGTCTGTACGACATGCGGGATGTGTTGGGTTTGCGCTAGAGGCTTCTGTCACTGCTATCCTCATCAATGATGACCGCACATCGTTGTTGCTACTACATTGTTTTACTCAGTCTCCTGGGTGTTGCGTTTGTTTGGTCTGCAATCCATCCTGTTGATAGGTTGACATGGGCGCTGGAAGTGGCGCCTGTGATGATTGCCTTGCCTGTATTGTTTGCTACCTACCGTTCTTTTGTTTTTACCCAGTTGGTTTATGCGCTGATATTAATTCACGCTGTCATTTTGTTGGTTGGTGGGCATTACACCTATGCTGAGGTGCCTTTGTTTAATTGGTTGCGCGATACGTATGAACTGTCTCGCAACTATTACGATAGGGTTGGGCATTTTGCACAAGGGTTTGTGCCTGCGATGGTGGCGCGCGAAATCTTATTAAGAAAATCCCCTTTGGTGGCTGGTCGTTGGCTGTTCTTTATTGTGAGCTGCATTTGCCTTAGCATTAGTGCGTTTTACGAGTTTATCGAATGGTGGGTGGCGGCTTATGAGGGCGGCGCTGCGGATGCGTTTTTGGGGACGCAAGGTGATGTGTGGGATACGCAGTGGGACATGCTGATGGCCCTAATAGGGGCGATGGCTGCGCAGGCGTTTTTGGCAAGACTGCAGGACCGGCAGATGATGAATGTGTCACGTTGACATTGATTAGTCGGTTTTTTTTCGCTATAATTCGTTAATTCTGAAACGGGAAGAGTATATACAAGCTCCTCCCGTTTTGCACATCTGCCATCTGTTCATGATGGACTAAAGATTAGAAGTTTTTAATGTCGTAAATTTTAATTATCGTAAAACCGAGGAGTTATTGTGTCACAAAACCTGCCCGCCATACTTGTACTAGCAGATGGAACCGTGTTTCGTGGCATGTCAATCGGAGCTTCTGGGCATGCTGTAGCTGAAGTCGTGTTTAACACTTCGATGACAGGCTACCAAGAGATATTGACAGACCCATCTTATACCAAACAAATTGTTACACTGACTTATCCGCACATCGGCAACTACGGTGTTAATAATGAAGACGTAGAGTCTGGCAAAGTGTATGCCAGCGGTTTGGTGATTAGGGATTTGCCGCTAACACATAGTAACTTTAGAAACACCCAATCTTTGTCTGAATACTTGGTCGCTAACAATGTAGTAGCGATTGCTGACATCGACACACGTAAACTCACAAGAATCCTGCGCGAAAAAGGCGCGCAAACTGGCGTTATCGTTGCTGGTGAAGCAGATGAGGCTACCGCGCTATCATTGGCAACTCATGCTATCGCTGGTTTCCCAGGTTTGGCTGGCATGGACTTAGCCAAAGTGGTGAGTTGTGAGAAGTCTTACCAGTTCACTGAAGGCGAGTGGGCATTGGGTCAAGGCTTCACGCAGGCGCCTGCAGAGCAATTCCATGTGGTTGCATTCGATTACGGTGTTAAACGTAATATCTTGCGTATGCTGGTTTCTCGCGGCTGTAAAGTAACCGTGTTGCCAGCGCAGGCAACGGCTAAAGAGGCGTTGGCACTGAATCCTGATGGCGTATTCTTGTCAAATGGACCTGGTGACCCAGAGCCATGTGACTACGCAATTTCCGCAATTAAAACGATTGTAGACAAAGGTATTCCTACTTTCGGTATCTGTTTAGGCCATCAATTGTTAGCGCTTGCGTCTGGTGCTAAGACCTTGAAAATGAAATTCGGTCATCATGGTGCAAACCATCCGGTGCAAGATGTGGAAACTAAACGTGTTTATATTACTAGCCAAAACCACGGTTTTGCAGCGGATGTAGATACTTTGCCAGCAAACGTTAAAGTAACGCATGTGTCGTTGTTTGATGGTAGCTTGCAAGGTATCGCACGTACTGATAAACCAGCATTCAGTTTCCAAGGCCACCCAGAGGCTAGCCCTGGCCCAACTGAAATGAGCTACTTGTTCGATAAGTTCATCGACTTGATGCGTGCGCAGTAAATGAAGTTCATCCGGCCGTCTATAGTAGGTGGTCCGGATATAGAGCATCACGCGGCTTCGCGTGGATTGATGCAAGACAAATTTGTTAAAAAGTAAATCTAATGGCAAAACGTACAGACATAAAATCAATTCTTATCATCGGTGCAGGTCCAATTGTAATTGGCCAGGCTTGTGAATTCGACTACTCAGGTGCACAGGCATGTAAGGCGCTGCGAGAAGAGGGTTACCGCGTTATCTTGGTGAACTCTAATCCTGCAACGATTATGACCGACCCGGAAATGGCCGATGCAACCTATATCGAGCCAGTCACCTGGCAAGTGGTTGAAAAGATTATTGAAAAAGAACGCCCAGATGCGTTGTTGCCAACGATGGGCGGCCAAACTGCGTTAAATTGCGCTTTAGATTTAGACAAACACGGTGTGCTTGCTAAATTTAACGTTGAGTTAATCGGTGCGTCTAAAGAAGCGATTGATAAAGCGGAAGATCGCCAAAAATTTAAAGAAGCCATGACCAAAATTGGTTTGGGTTCTGCGCGCTCAGCCATTGCGCACAGTATGGAAGAGGCCTTGCAAGTGCAAGCTAGCATTGGCTATCCAGCGATTATTCGTCCGTCATTCACCATGGGTGGTAGTGGTGGCGGTATTGCGTACAACCGCGAAGAGTTCATCACCATTTGTGAACGCGGTTTGGATGCGTCACCAACGAATGAATTGCTCATTGAAGAATCTCTGTTGGGCTGGAAAGAGTATGAGATGGAAGTGGTGCGCGACTCTGCGGACAACTGCATCATTATCTGCTCAATTGAAAACTTAGACCCGATGGGCGTACACACTGGCGACTCTATCACTGTAGCGCCAGCGCAAACTTTGACCGATAAAGAATACCAAATCATGCGTAACGCCTCATTGGCGGTATTGCGTGAAATCGGCGTGGATACCGGTGGTTCCAACGTGCAGTTTGCGATTAACCCAGATGATGGTCGTATGATTGTGATTGAGATGAACCCGCGCGTGTCACGTTCATCTGCACTAGCGTCTAAGGCAACAGGTTTCCCGATTGCTAAAGTGGCGGCTAAATTAGCGGTAGGCTTTACATTGGATGACCTGCGTAATGAAATTACCGGTGGCGCAACTCCAGCGTCATTCGAGCCAAGCATTGACTATGTTGTCACCAAGATTCCTCGCTTTGCTTTCGAGAAATTCCCGCAGGCAGATTCTCGTTTAACCACACAGATGAAATCTGTGGGCGAAGTAATGGCAATGGGCCGCACGTTCCAAGAGTCATTCCAAAAAGCATTGCGTGGTTTGGAAGTGGGCGTAGATGGCTTGGATGAAAAAACCACAGATTTAGACACGATTACCAAGGAAATGGGTGTACCTGGCCCTGAGCGTATTTGGTATGTGGGTGATGCATTCAGAATGGGCTTGAGTGTTGATGAAGTATTTAATATTTCCAAAATTGACCCATGGTTCCTGGTGCAGATCAAAGATATTATTGACCGTGAGCAAGCGCTAAAAGGCAAACATATTGCTGATTTAGATAAAGCAGCCTTATTGCAATTAAAACGTCGTGGTTTCTCTGACAGACGCCTAGCTAAATTGCTGGACACAGATCAGCACGCAGTGCGCGCGTATCGTCAGGCATTGAGCGTACGTCCGGTTTACAAGCGCGTAGATACTTGTGCGGCTGAGTTTGCGACCAACACAGCGTACATGTACTCCACTTATGAAGAAGAGTGCGAATCAAAGCCTACCGATAAAAAGAAAATCATGGTGTTGGGCGGTGGTCCTAACCGTATTGGTCAAGGTATTGAATTCGACTATTGCTGTGTACACGCGGCGTTTGCAATGCGTGAAGACGGCTATGAAACTATCATGGTGAACTGTAACCCTGAAACCGTTTCTACCGATTACGACACTTCAGATCGCTTGTACTTTGAGCCAGTGACATTGGAAGATGTATTAGAAATCGTAGCGCTGGAAAAACCAGTAGGCGTGATTGTGCAATATGGTGGTCAAACCCCATTAAAATTAGCACGTGACTTGGAAAAGGCGGGTGTGCCTATTATTGGTACTACCCCAGATGCGATTGACATGGCAGAAGACCGTGAACGCTTCCAGAAAATGTTGCAGGAATTAGGCTTGAAGCAACCGCCTAACCGTACTGCGCGTACCCCTGATGAAGCGATTCGCTTAGCTACAGAAATTGGTTACCCATTAGTGGTGCGTCCTAGCTATGTATTGGGTGGTCGTGCGATGGAAATCGTACAAGAGCAAAGCCAGCTTGAGCGCTATATGCGTGAAGCGGTTAAAGTTTCTAATGAGTCACCAGTATTGCTGGATCGTTTCTTGAATGATGCGTTGGAAGTGGACGTAGATGCGCTGTCTGACGGCGAAGAAGTGATTATCGGCGGCATCATGGAGCACGTGGAACAAGCTGGTGTACACTCAGGTGACTCAGCATGTTCATTGCCGCCTTATAGCTTATCAGCTGCGTTGCAAGATGAGTTGCGCGTGCAAACCAAACAAATGGCAAAAGCGCTAGGCGTCGTAGGTTTAATGAATGTGCAGTTCGCCATTCAGGGCGAAACGGTTTACGTGCTCGAAGTGAATCCACGTGCGTCACGTACTGTGCCTTTCGTATCTAAGGCTTGTGGTTTGCAATTGGCGAAAGTGGCAGCACGTTGTATGGCAGGGCAGACGCTTGCATCACAAAATGTGACACGCGAAATCATTCCACCATTCTACTCAGTGAAAGAGGCAGTATTCCCATTCATTAAATTCCCGGGTGTAGATACGATTCTTGGGCCTGAAATGAAATCAACCGGTGAGGTGATGGGCGTAGGTGCCACCTTTGCTGAAGCGTTCTTGAAGTCACAATTAGGAGCTTCTACCAAATTACCTGAAGGCGGTCGTGCATTTATCAGTGTACGTAAAGAAGACTACTTGAAAGTGGTTGAAATCGGACAGCAATTGCATCAACTCGGTTTCGAGTTGGTGGCAACTAAAGGCACTGCAGCTGCGCTAGCTGAGCATGGTTTGAAAGTGCAAGCTGTGAATAAAGTGGCTGAAGGCCGTCCGCATATCGTTGATATGATTAAGAATGATGATATTAGCTTTATTGTGAATGTGACTGAAGATAAGCGTGCAGTGGCTGACTCTTACGAGATTCGCCGTTCTGCATTGCAAAACAAAGTGACCTACTACACGACTATTGCTGGTGCTAAAGCGGCATGTATCGGTATGGCACACATGCAAGAGATACAAGTAGAGTCATTACAGAACTTGCATAAACAACTAAGCTAAAATAAACTAAAGCTAGTTTCGCGATTTAATTTTACTTCTGGAACCACGCTCGTGTGAGTGTGGTTTCTTTTTTATTTGAGGGTGTAGTATGGCATTAAGTCAATTTCCAGTAACCGTGCGCGGTGCAGAATTGTTAAAAGAGGAATTACAGCGCTTACGCGGTGTGGATCGTCCTAATATTATTCAGGCGATTGCTGAGGCACGTGCGCAAGGTGACTTGTCTGAAAATGCAGAGTACGAGTCAGCAAAAGAGCGACAAAGCTTTATTGAAGGCCGCATTGCGGAGTTGGAAGCAAAGTTGTCTAATCTACAAATTATTGATCCGCAAACCTTGAATGCAGAAGGTCGTGTAGTGTTTGGCGCTACCGTAAATATTGAAGATTTGGATTCAGGTGACAATAAAACTTACCAAATCGTGGGGGAAGATGAAGCCGATATTAAAAATGGCAAGATTTCTGTCAGCTCACCAATCGCACGTGGTTTGATTGGTAAATCTGCTGGTGATATCGCTGAGGTTTCAGCACCAGGTGGCGTCAGAGAGTATGAAGTTCTAGATGTGCTTTATATCTAAATGCTAATTATCTAAATAAGGTGATGACAGTGGCTTCCCGACTATCTTTGATTCTGATTGCGTTATGGGCTGGTGCATTGTGGAGCACAGGTGTGAGTGCTTATGTGCTGTTCGATGCGCTGCAAGATAAACAGTTGGCGGGTAGCCTCGCTGGTAAGTTGTTTAACGTTGTCACTTACATAGGTTTTGCTAGTGCATTTTATTTGTTAACTCATCGCTTAGCACAGTTTGGTACCGCTGCTTTGAAGCAGGCATTTTTTTGGGCGGTGTTTGTGATGTTGTTGCTGGTGCTGGCTGGGCATTTTGGCATACAGCCAATTTTAGAGGGTCTGAAGTCACAAGCTTTCCCGGCGGATGTGATGCAAAGCGTATTTGCAGACAGATTTAGAAACTGGCACGGTGTTGCCAGTTTAGCGTATGTGTTTGAATGCGCACTTGCTATAGTAATGGTGTTGAAGGCGCGTTAGTTGATAACAAGGCTTTAAACGCTATTAGCAAGCAAAGTATTCGGCCTGGTAATAATACGCAGGCCGAATGTTTTTCAGGGTGAATATTTTAAAGCTTAGGAATAACGACTTTGGCACTTTCTTTTACAGTGCTACTCGCCCTGTAGAATACCAGCTGTTTACCGATGTGATGTACTGCAACAGCATTAGTCAGTTTGCAGATTTCATCAAATATGGCTTTGCGAGCCACACGGTCATCACCTGCTACCTGTACTTTAATCAGTTCATGGACGTTTAAATTAAGCTCGATTTCTTTAACTACATTTTCCGTTAAACCATTGTTGCCTATCATGACAACAGGGTTTAAGCTATGAGCAAGGCCTCGTAGGTGTGCGATTTGTTTAGTACTTAGTTTCATATTTTTTAACAGAATTAATTAGTTAACTATTTTAACACGAAGCAATGTTTATTTGATGGCAAAGTATCAACGATGAAACCTTCACGCACTAGTAAAGCTTGGATGCAAGAGCATTTAAATGACCCTTACGTAAAACTCGCACAAAAAGATGGCTATCGTGCACGTGCCGCCTATAAGTTAATGGAAATTGACGATAAAGATAAAATCATCAAACCGGGGATGACAGTCGTGGATTTGGGCTCGGCACCCGGTAGCTGGTCACAAGTGACGGTACAGCGTTTAAAGGGGCAAGGTAAAGTAATCGCGTTGGATATTCTAGAGATGACCCCGATTAGTGGTGTTACTTTTATTCAGGGCGATTTTCGAGAGGATGCTGTCCTAAAATTATTAGAACAAACCTTAAATAATCTGCAAGTAGACCTTGTAATTGCAGATATGGCCCCCAATATCAGTGGGGTAAAAGATGTAGACCAAGCGGGTGCCGCTTATTTAACTGAACTGGCACTGGAATTTAGTAAAGATTGGTTGAAACCAAACGGCAACTTTTTGGTCAAGGTTTTTATCGGGGCTGGCTTCGAAGAGATTTTGCAGTCTATGCGCCAAATGTTTACCAAGGTAGTGACACGTAAGCCTAAGGCATCACGTGATAGAAGCAGTGAAGTTTATTTGCTAGGGATAGGTCGTAAAGAATAGGTCGTAAACCTTAAAAAATTGGGTTAAACTGCTTTTGTAAGATCTAAAATGCTTAAGAGATTTTAAGCGTGATTGTTGTTGATAAAGGAAAAGATTTTGAACAACGTGTTTAAGAATGTCGCTATTTGGATAGCAATCGGCATGATACTGGTGGCGGTGTTTAACCTGTCTGGTGTGAAGGGTAACGCGGACAACCAAATCGTATATTCACAATTTATTCAAGACGTTAAAAGCGGTCGTATTGCCAAAGTGCAGATAGATGGCCGCGTGTTGCACGGCACTACGCAAGATGGTAAAAAATTCAATACTTACGCACCTTCCGATCCGTGGTTAGTGTCAGATCTACTTAAATACAATGTAGCAGTAGAGTCTAAACCAGAAGAAGAGCAGTCATTGCTCATGAGTATTTTTGTTTCATGGTTCCCGATGATTCTGCTGATTGGCGTTTGGATATTCTTTATGCGCCAAATGCAAGGTGGCGGCAAAGGCGGTGGCCCATTCTCGTTTGGTAAAAGCAAGGCGCGTCAGTTAGATGAAGGTAACAACCACACTACTTTTGCTGATGTAGCCGGTTGCGATGAGGCTAAAGAAGAAGTATCTGAATTAGTAGAATTTTTGCGTGACCCATCTAAGTTCCAGAAACTAGGTGGCCGTATCCCGCGTGGTGTATTGATGGTGGGTCCTCCTGGTACTGGTAAGACCTTGTTGGCACGTGCGATTGCAGGTGAGGCTAAGGTGCCATTCTTTACAATTTCAGGCTCCGACTTCGTAGAGATGTTTGTGGGTGTGGGTGCATCACGTGTGCGTGATATGTTCGAAAACGCGAAGAAAAACTCACCTTGCATTATTTTTATCGATGAAATCGACGCAGTAGGCCGTAGCCGTGGCGCGGGTACTGGCGGTGGTAACGATGAGCGCGAACAAACACTTAACCAAATGTTGGTGGAAATGGATGGCTTTGAGGCTAATTCAGGCGTGATTGTGATTGCCGCTACTAACCGTGCGGATGTGTTGGATAAAGCCTTATTACGTCCAGGCCGTTTTGACCGTCAAGTGATGGTGGGCTTGCCTGATATTAAAGGTCGTGAGCAGATTTTGCTGGTGCATATGCGCAAAGTGCCGATTGATCCAGATGTGAAAGCGGATATTTTGGCACGTGGTACGCCAGGCTTCAGTGGTGCCGATTTAGCCAACTTGGTGAATGAGTCTGCACTGTTCGCAGCGCGTCGTAATAAGCGCACGGTGGACATGCAGGATTTTGAAGATGCTAAAGATAAAATTTTCATGGGTCCTGAGCGTAAATCTATGGTGATGCGTGAAGATGAGCGTCGCAATACCGCTTACCATGAATCTGGTCATGCTGTGGTAGCTAAGCTGTTACCTAAGGCGGATCCTGTGCATAAAGTGACCATTATGCCGCGTGGTTGGGCGCTGGGTTTAACATGGCAGTTGCCTGAGTTTGACCGCATTAGTAACTATAAAGACAAAATGCTGGAAGAGATTTCTATCTTATTCGGCGGCCGTATCGCTGAAGAAATCTTCATGAATCAAATGTCGACAGGTGCTTCAAATGACTTTGAGCGTGCGACCAAGCTGGCGCGCGATATGGTGACGCGTTATGGTATGAGTGATGCGCTGGGTACTATGGTGTACAGTGGTAATGAGCAGGATTCATTTTTCGGCAGCATGAGCTCTAAAACTGTTTCGGAAGCGACACAGCAGAAGGTAGATGCTGAGATTCGCCGCATCTTAGATGAGCAGTACGCTATTGCACGTAAGTTGCTAGAAGATAACCGCGACAAAGTTGAGGCAATGACAGCTGCTTTACTTGAGTACGAAACCATTGATGCTGAGCAGATTAATGACATCATGGCTGGTAAGCCTGTGCGTGAGCCTAAGCCTAGACAAGCCAAGGTGCCTCCAGCGTCTGGCTCATCAAGCTCAGGCTCAAGTCCGGCAACAGCTGGCGAGCCACAGCACTCTGCCAATACTTAAATTGATTTAAGTGGTTTTATCTAAAAAAGGCTAGCGTAAACTAGCCTTTTTTATTGTCAAAAATCATTCATGATGACAAGTATTTTGACGCGTGTGCATCCTAGAGCCTTAACATAGGTCTTTTACCTCCTAACGACTTTTCATCGGATTTAGTATAATTAGCGTATGCAAACTCAATATCAATTTAACTGCGGTAAATACCAGCTGAATTTAAATCGCCCACACGTGATGGGCATCGTTAATGTGACACCGGACTCATTTTCGGATGGCGGCAAGTACACCAGTATAGATCTGGCCGTGGCGCATGGTTTAGAGTTGATTGCAGAGGGGGCTGATATTTTAGATATCGGTGGCGAATCTACCAGGCCAGGTGCCGAGCCAGTGAATCTGGATGATGAGTTAAAGCGCGTGATTCCTGTGATTGAGGCTTTGCGTGCAGTATCTACGGTGCCGCTTTCTATCGACACTTATAAGCCAGAAGTCATGCGCCAAGCGATTGCCGCTGGTATTGATATCGTGAATGATATACGTGCCTTGCAAGAAGAGCGTGCCGTTGAAATCGTTGCAGACAGTAACGTAGGTGTGTGCTTGATGCATATGCAGGGTATGCCGCAAACGATGCAATTCGCGCCTAGCTATCAGGATGTGGTCGCCGAGGTTAGGCAGTTTTTGGTTGAGCGTTTGCAGGTAGTAACATCGGCTGGCATCGCACAAGAGCGCATTGTGCTAGACCCTGGTTTTGGCTTTGGCAAAACAACAGCACATAATATTGCGTTGATACAGCATTTGGGCGAAATTGGTGAGCTAGGGCCTTTGTTGGTTGGGCTATCGCGCAAAGCAGTATTGGGAAAAATCGCTGGTGGTGATGAGCAACAACGCTTGCATGCAGGATTGGCCGCGTCGGTCATATCAGCCATGAAAGGTGCAAAAATTGTGCGTGTGCATGACGTGAAAGCCACAGTAGATGCGCTAAAAGTAGTGACGGCCGTGCTGCCAGCTTAGCCTGCCAGATCACTAATTCGCCATGAATATATGATTGTAATGAACGCCTGAAAGAAATTGAATGAGTAAAAAATACTTTGGTACCGATGGGATTCGTGGTCGCGTAGGGGATGCCCTGATTACCCCAGAATTTGTGATGCGTTTAGGTTATGCGGCTGGCCGCGTGTTGACCAGTATTGATAGCCACTTAGCAAAAGGTGCACACCCTGCCGTGTTGATTGGTAAAGATACACGTATTTCTGGCTATATGCTGGAAGCAGCACTAGAGGCTGGTTTGTCCGCTGCTGGTGTAGATGTGTTACTAACAGGCCCGATGCCCACACCAGGGGTGGCGTATTTGACCCGCGCATTGCGTGCGCAGGCAGGTATAGTAATTTCTGCATCACATAATCCTTATTACGATAACGGGATTAAGTTCTTTTCAAGTCTAGGTACCAAGTTACCGGATGATGTTGAGCATGCCATTGAAGCGGCATTGGATGAGCCTATGCAGGTGATGGAGTCTGCCAAATTAGGTAAAGCGCGTCGTATTGATGATGCAGCAGGGCGTTATGTAGAGTTCTGTAAAAGCACTTTCCCCAATCATTTAGATTTGCGCGGTTTGAAAATTGTATTGGATTGCGCACATGGCGCTACCTATCATGTGGCACCGCCAGTGTTTCATGAGTTAGGCGCAGAGATTGTGGTAATCGGTAATCATCCAGATGGTTTGAATATCAACGAACAAGTTGGCTCCACCCATCCACAGGCCTTACAAAATGCGGTGGTTGAGCATCAGGCTGACCTAGGCGTTGCTTTTGATGGAGATGGTGACCGTGTGATGATGGTTGATCATAGCGGCCGCTTGTTGGATGGTGACCAGCTACTTTATATCATTGCGGCGGCACGCCAACAGGCCGGTGCATTGCAAGGCGGTGTAGTGGGTACGCTGATGACCAATCTTGCGTTGGAACATAAGCTTGCGGCGATGAGTATTCCTTTTGCTCGCGCCAAGGTGGGCGATCGTTATGTACTTGAATTGCTGAATCAAAACAATTGGCAATTAGGCGGAGAAAATTCAGGCCATATTTTAACGCTAGATAAACACAGTAGCGGTGACGGTATTATTGCTGCGCTGCAAGTGCTACATGCAGTGATTCAAAGTGGTAAAACTTTAAGTGAGCTGGGGGCAGACCTGACGCTTTACCCGCAGGTGTTGATTAATGTCACCACCAAGCAAAAGGTGGATTTGAATAACAGCTTGATTAAAGCCGCGGTGCAGCAAGCAGAAGCCGAGCTGAAAGATTCAGGACGTGTGCTGCTCAGAGCCTCTGGTACCGAGCCAAAAATTCGCGTGATGGTGGAAGGCGAAAATCAATCTCAAGTAAGCACATTGGCACAAAGTATTGCCGATGTAGTGCAGCGGGTAGCAGCTTAATTAAGGATTAGGGCGATGCCTCCATCGCCCTACCGGTATTGATAGGCGTTCAGCCATATGCGGTTTGTAGCCTAGCATTATAGTCTTAGTCTGGCTGTTTCAATAAGCTGAGTGCATTGAGCGCGCATTGATTTTGCGTGCTTAATTCAACAAAGCTTCATCTTCGTTTCATCAATTATTCACATTGCAGTGACAAGCTAGCTTCACATTAGTTTAATGGGAACTAAACACTGGAGGTGAATGATGACATCTAAAACACGTTTATATTTGCACCGCATGCACCAGTTAGATAGTAATGTTTGCGTAGCGGTTAACCATACCAGTCGCTATCGCTTGGTACGTGATAGCTTTCGATTAGCGAGTCGCTTGGGTGATGGTGTATTTTGGTATGTGCTGATGGCAACGATATTATTAGTATATGGTAGCGATGGCATGGTGCCGGTACTGCACATGGGGTTGGCTGGGTTATGCGGCACCTTGTTGTATAAATGGTTAAAAGGGAAAACGCTGCGTCCACGCCCTTATGAGGTAAGACAGGACATCTGGTTAACCGGTAAGCCGCTGGATAAGTTTAGCTTCCCATCTGGCCATACCCTGCATGCAGTGGTGTTTAGCATGGTGGCGTTAAGTTACTATCCGCAGCTAGCTTTTATCCTCGTGCCATTTACTCTCATGGTAGCGCTATCTCGCGTGGTATTGGGTTTGCACTATCCAAGTGATGTATTAGCTGGTGCACTAATCGGCGCCTCAATCGCGGGCCTATCTTTTCTCGTGGTGTAAGGCCTTATTCAGCACTAAGCAATGTTAAGCGTGTGATAGCGCTGCACTAATGTCTGTAGCTCTTAGTGTTTTTGCGATGTGAAGTATTGCACCGGTTGTGGGTGCATATGCTGTAAATGATTCAAGCACTCTGCACGCCACTGTTCTAATTGCTCTATGCTGATATTTTTTAACTCAGCTTCAAATGCGGGTTGATTCCCGTCCAATACTTTTCCAATGTCAGCTAACGCGATTTGCGTTTTTGAGATGTAATATACAAAGTTCTGAGCTGTACCGCGGTCTACTAAGCGTGCCAATCTGTGAATAAACTGCGGTAGTCTAACCATCCTTAATAGGCTATCTCCTACGGCCAGTCGCCTAATTGCAGCGCTAGTGGTATTTTCGGCGCAATTAAAGTGATTGCTGACAAATTGGGTAATCGCAGTGCGATTCTTACTCAGCAAACGGTGTGGTGATGTTTTGAGCAGCGGTGTTAAATAGGCATCCATTGCCCATTCTGACGTGATATGGGTGAACATTGTATTTTTAAACCACATGGCCTCATGGGCAGGTACAAAGTGATTGTGTGCGATCACGTCTATATATAAGTGGCTAGCATAGCCAATCGCAAGCGCTATTTCTTCATCAGATTGGGCTGCAGCCAGTAACTGATGAGCACTTTTCCATGCATGCGTGTTGTTAAACGGCTGGCTTACTAGTGCCAAGTCAGGGATGCATGCGCCAGCCATCACTAGATCCGGAAACTTCTTGATGGCGTTTTGCAGCTTGGGGTCTAGCAGCGGCATAGCCCATAACAGTGATTGTGCAAAGTAGAGGTGGGTCATTAGTCCCCATGCATTAGCATCACCTGAGTAAATACAGCACGGCAACCACCAGTAATATTGTTTGATTAGCTTAGGTACTTGCATGCGAGCTAATGTGCCAAAACGATGTGAAATAAAAATGACAATATGATGATGTTTTATGGAATATATCTCCCAACCCATACTGGTATTTGTCTGATATTTACCTGATTTTGCGTGGTGCTATTGCGCGTTTTTTATTTCATTAAACTGTCATATAGCGTGTTTATATTGTTGATAACGAATTGAATTTATTAACAGATTGGTGAACAGTGCGCATGAAAATATTATTTATTTCTGATGTATATTTCCCACGTATTAACGGTGTTTCAACTTCGATTAGAACCTTTGTCGAGCAAATGCAAGGTTTGGGTCATGAGGTGCATTTGATTGCGCCAGACTATGGCATTGCCACACAAGACGAGTCATGGATTAAGCGCATTCCGGCGCGCAGTATTTATTTCGATCCAGAAGATAAACTGATGAAATACGGTGAGGTGCTACAGCGTTTGCCGGGGTTGAAGCGAGAAAAGTATGACATCGTACACATCCATACGCCGTTTGTTGCGCATTATGTAGGCTTGAAGCTGGCGAGTGAGTTAAATGTACCGTGTGTAGAAACCTACCATACCTTTTTTGAAGATTACCTGCATCATTATTTACCTTGGATACCTAAGCCTATGGCGCGTGGTGTTGCGAGAATGATCTCCAAGCGCCAGTGTAATGCTGTGGATGCGATAGTAGCACCGTCGCAACCGATGCTGGATGTTTTGCGCGGCTACGGCGTTAAAGTGAATGCAGAAGTAGTGCCTACTGGCTTACAAATGGAAAGCTTTAAGGCTGCAGACGGCAAGGCGTTCAGGCAAAAATATAAAATACCTTTAGAGCGCCCTATGTTGCTGTATGTGGGTCGGGTTGCATTCGAGAAGAACATTGCTTTCTTGCTGCAAATGCTCAAAGTGTTAGTACAAGACGTGCCGGATGCATTGTTAGTCATTACTGGCGAAGGTCCTGCTGAAGGCAGTTTGCATCGTTTGTCTCAAGAACTGGGGCTGGCACATAACGTGAAATTTATTGGCTACTTGGATAGAGAGTTAGAGCTGAATGCGTGTTACCAAGCTGCAGATGTGTTTGTGTTTTCTTCAAAAAGTGAAACTCAGGGGTTAGTGTTACTGGAAGCGATGGCCCAGGGTACTCCGGTAGTTGCAATTGCAGAGCTTGGCACCGCTTCAATCTTGTTGGATGGACAAGGGGCTTTGATTGCGCCTGACCATGTTGAAGGTTTTTCTGACAAAGTGAAGCACTTATTAATGTACCCAGAAGAGCGTTTTGAGCTAGGTATTCGTGCCAGAACTTATGTGTTGGCAAAGTGGACAGCATCTATCCAGGCGGAGCGTATGGTGCAGTTTTACGGCAGTTTGATTAATACACGGCCCGTGGCAAATGGCGCGTATGTGTCAATTGCCGGATAATTGTTGTACTGACAATTTCTGAGCATAAACTTCCTGTACTAGCTAAGATTGGCTAGTACAGGAAATGTGCGTTATTTTCAAATAAGCGTTGCTGAAAGCAGATGATAGCAACGCAATCTCTTTTATACTGTTAAGCAATACAATTAATGAAGTGATTGCTTAATTATGGACATAAAATCTAACGCTACTCCTAAGACCATCTATCTAAAAGACTACACGCCTGCAACCTACCGAGTTGGGCACGTTGACCTTTCATTTGCATTGTTTGAAGACAAAACCATAGTAAAGTCCGTGGTGCAATATATCAGAAGCGAGGGCGCTGTTTCTGCTGACTTGGTGTTAAATGGGCAAGATCAAGTAGTCACTGGCGTGGAGATGGATGGCGTTGCATTTGATGGCTATACGCTGACTGAGCATCAAATGATCATCAAAGATGCTGCCGAGAAGTTCACACTAAGCATCACCTCCGAAATTGACCCCGCATCCAACACCGCGCTAGAGGGGCTTTATAAATCCCAAGGCAGCTATTGCACGCAATGCGAGGCAGAAGGTTTTCGCCGTATTACTTATTTCCAAGATAGGCCAGATGTGCTGAGCACATTCTCAGTCCGTATTGAGGGTGACAAAAGCAAGTATCCCGTGTTGCTATCCAACGGTAACCTGATTGCTGCTGGTGATTTGGAGCATGGCCGTCACTTTACTGCTTGGAGTGATCCTTTCCCTAAACCGTGCTACCTGTTTGCACTGGTGGCTGGCAATTTGGTGCGTATTGAAGATACTTTCCAAACCATGTCTGGGCGCCAAGTGGCTTTGCATATTTATGTGCGTGCCGGTGATGAGCTACAGTGCGACCACGCCATGCAATCGCTGAAAAAAGCCATGAAGTGGGATGAAGAAAAGTACGGCCGAGAATACCAGCTCGATTTGTTTAATATCGTCGCTGTCAGCGATTTTAATATGGGTGCGATGGAAAACACCTCGCTCAATATTTTTAATACGAAGTTAGTACTAGCTCACCAGGAAACCGCGACGGACACTGATTTTTACAGTGTTGAAGCCGTCATTGGCCATGAATACTTTCATAACTGGACCGGTAACCGCGTTACTTGCCGCGATTGGTTCCAGTTATCGCTTAAAGAAGGCCTTACCGTATTTAGGGATCAAGAGTTTAGTGCAGACATGAACTCACGCGCAGTGCAGCGCATTGATGATGTGGACCAATTACGTCGCCTGCAATTCTCTGAAGATGCTAGTCCATTAGCACATGCGGTTCAGCCTGATAATTTTATCGAGATCAGTAATTTCTACACGACTACCGTGTATGAAAAAGGCGCCGAGTTAATTCGTATGCAGCACACGTTATTGGGTACAGATACTTACCGTAAAGCGACTGACCTGTATTTTGAGCGTTATGACGGACATGCGGTGACTTGCAATGATTTTGTGCAGTGCATGGCTGATGCTTCTGGGCGCGATATGTCACAGTTCTTCTTGTGGTACAAACAGGCAGGCACCCCTACGTTAGCGGCCTCTGGTCAATATAATGCAGCGCAACAGCAGTACACTTTAAGCTTAACGCAGTCACAGCCTGATACCTCAGGGCAAACAGATAAGAAACCGTTGCATATTCCGGTGGCGGTGGGTCTGTTAGACGAGCACGGCAATGAAACACATAGAACACAAATACTAGAAATGACTGCACGTGAACAAAGCTTCACGTTTGATCATGTCGCGTCACGCCCAGTGCCTTCTATCTTACGCGGCTTTTCTGCACCGGTGAAACTCATCACTGACTTAAGTGACGATGACTTGCGTCTGCTGCAGCTAAAAGACACTGATGGTTTTAATAAATGGGAGTCTGGCCAAACGCTGGCACTACGTAATATTGAACGTGTGATGGCCGACAGCGCAGCCGATATTTCGCAATTTGTGGATGATTTTGGCGTGGTGATTGAGCAAGCAGTTGCCGGTGCTGGCGATAAGGCCTTGTTTGCAAGGGCGCTCACCCTGCCAACCATCGCCGTGATTGCACAGACGCAAACCGTGATTGATCCGGCTGCGATAGATCAGGCGCGTACCCATATCCTCACAAGCATTAAACGCGCACACAAAGACGCCTTGGTACGTTTATATGATGACAATGCAAATACAGGTGCATTTTCTGTATCACCTGCGGCCATGGGGCGTAGGGCATTGCAAAATATCGCGCTGGAGCTGCTCACCGTGACCAATGGCACAGGTTGCGCTACTAGAGCCAAAGCGCACTATGATGGCGCCAATAATATGACGGACCGTGTAGCCGCAATGGCTTGCCTGACAGATAGCACACAAGCTGAGCGTGAGTTAGTGTTTGCTGACTTCTACGAACGCTTTAAAGCTTATCAGCTGGTGGTTGATAAATGGTTTACGCTGCAAGTAATGGCGAATAGACCTGCGATTTTTGATGACTTTGCCAAACTACGCCAGCATCATGAGTTTAATATCAAGAACCCTAATCGCGTACGTTCACTGTATTCTGCATTTGCACTTAATAACCCTGTGCAGTTCCATCATCCTAGCGGGCAAGGTTACGCTATTTTGAGGGATGCCATTATTGAGTTAAATGCAATCAACCCGCAAATTGCTTCGCGCCTAGTGACGCCTTTGCGTGAGTGGAAACGCTACGCGCCAGTGCTACAAGTTCAGATGCAGAGTGCGCTGCAAGCGATTATGGATACCCCTAACTTATCTAATGATGTGTTCGAGTTGGTAAGTAAAAGCTTAAAAGGCTAGGGTGGTTTGTTATGTTGATTACTGCCTAGTTTTTGAAGGTTGTTAGCGTATCAACATAGTCTTCGGAAGGACGCAGTGTTTTCTAGTAGCACACCTGTCATAGCAGCCTCAGCGGAGACTATCGTATTCGTCCGATGCAAATAATAAAAGCCAACATTGTTGGCTTTTATTATTTGCAGAAGCTAGTTAACAGCTACGGTTAAGTCTTAACCAAACTTACCCGTAATGTAGTCTTCAGTCTCTTTACGTGACGGGCGGGTGAAAATGCGGTCGGTTTCACCATGCTCAATCAACTCACCTAGGTACATGTAAGCGGTGTAGTCAGAAACACGCGCAGCCTGTTGCATGTTGTGGGTTACCACTAAAATAGTAAGCTTATTGCGTAACTCGCTCATCAGTTCTTCAATATTAGCGGTAGCGATTGGATCAAGCGCTGATGTTGGCTCGTCAAACAGCATAATTTCCGGGTCAGTTGCTAAGGCACGTGCAATACACAGACGCTGCTGTTGACCACCTGATAAGTTAAACGCCAAGTCTTGCAAACGGTCTTTTACCTCGTTCCACAGTGCGGCACCTTTTAATGCTTCTTCTACCTTGTCATCCACTACGCGACGGTTTGTTTCGCCACGTACACGCAGGCCGTATGCTACGTTCTCGTAAATAGATTTTGGAAACGGATTTGGTTTTTGAAACACCATGCTAATACGCATGCGCACTTCAATTGGGTCTACATTTTTTTCTAAAATGTTGGTGTCATCCGGGTGCATGATGATTTGACCGTCGTATTTATTACCAGGGTACAAATCGTGCATACGATTAAAGCAGCGTAAAAATGTAGATTTGCCGCAACCAGAAGGTCCAATCAATGCTGTGATTTTATTTTCATACAAAGGCATTGAAACATTTTTAACTGCATTGTGGCCACCGTTATAAAAAAAACTGAGATTGCGTGCTTCAGCTTTTACTGGTGTAGTTGTCGTCATCATGAGAATTTAGATTCCTGTTGATAGATATATAGAGATAAGCCGTGAATTACCACTTAATGTTTTTACGCATTTTGTAACGCATTCTGATGGCAAAGCCGTTCATGATCAGGGTCACTAAAATGATGATGACACCTGCCGCTGCCGCATTCACATGGAACGCTTCGCTTGGGCGTGATAACCAGCTAAACATTTGAATCGGTAATACGGTAAAGCCAGATGAAAGCCATTCAAAGTTGAGGAATGGAGCCGTAGTGGTTACTGGGGATGGTGGCAAGAACGCGATGAAGGTCAATGCGCCAATGGTAATGATCGGTGCAGTTTCGCCAATGGCACGCGCCATGCCGATAATTACGCCGGTTAGAATGCCACCGAAAGAGTATTTAATCACATGGTCATACACAACTTGCCATTTGGTTGCGCCCACAGCGTAAGCTGCTTCGCGGATTGCAATCGGGATGCTACGGATTGATTCACGTGTTGCCACAATCACCACAGGTAGTATCAGCAAGCCTAGTGTTAGACCTGCGGTAACGATACTTTGACCAAGATCTAAAATGTAAACAAATAAGCCTAATGCCAGCAAACCATAAATAATAGAAGGCACAGCGGCTAAGTTAGAAACGTTAATTTCAATCAGATCAGAGAACCAGTTCTTAGGTGCGTATTCTTCTAGATAGATTGCAGCCATCACGCCTACCGGTACTGCTGACAGGAAAGTGACCAACATAACCAGTGATGAGCCCACCAAAGCTGACAGCAACCCAGCGCTAGAAGCGCGACGTGATGGAAAGTCTGTATAAAAGCTTAGCGATAATAACTTAGGGTAGCCTTGAGTGATCAAGTCAATAAATAGGGTTAGCAAGGTAATTAGGCCAACCATTAGGCACAATAAGCCAACGATAGAGAATATATAGTCTTTGAGTTTGTGCCGATGAATCATGGCACGTACTTCGTCTAAATTTTTGTTGATGTTATTTGCAGATTTGGTGTTCATTTTAATATCTCTCGCTATATTTCTTGCGTGTGATGTGACCGATAATGTTGAGCGTTAGTGTCATCAGCATCAGCACTAGACCTGCAGCAAAAATACTTTGATAGCCTATGCTGCCGTGTGGTAAGTCGCCCATGGCAACTTGCACAATGTAAGCGGTGATGGTGGCTGCTGCATCCATCGGGTTGAAAGTCAGGTTAGGCTGTTGGCCTGCGGCAATCGCTACCACCATGGTTTCACCAATGGCGCGTGAAATGCCTAAAATGTAAGCGGCTACTATGCCTGAAATGGCAGCGGGCGTTACTACGCGAATCGCTGTTTGAAAACGAGTTGCGCCCATCGCATAAGAGCCTTCGCGCATGCTCATCGGTACTGCACGCATTGCGTCTTCTGAGAGTGAAGCAATGTAGGGAATAATCATAATGCCAATCACAATGCCTGAACTCAGCATGTTAAAAGTTGGCAGCCCCGGCATGATTTTTTGTAATAGCGGGGTAATAAAGAGTAATGCAAAAAAACCAAACACAATGGTTGGCACGCCTGCAAGTAACTCTAGCACTGGCTTAATTGTTTCACGCACGCGGTGTGATGCAAATTCAGACAGGTAAATGGCGCTAATGGTACCAATTGGCACGGCGATCAGCAGTGCCACGCCAGTCACGGTTAATGTGCCGGATACCAAAGGTAAAATGCCATAACGTGGATTTTCAAATAATGGCGTCCAGACTGTGTCGGTCAAAAAGTCAGACACAGGCACAAATTCAAAGAAACCGTAAGATTCATACAACAAAATGCCAACAATGGCCGCAGTAGTTAATACCGCAGACAATGCCGCTAGCATCAAAATAAACTCAATCACACGCTCTTTTAAGTGGCGGGTGAAGTTCTTTGATAAGCGAGCGCTAATTTGTGGGGTTAATGATTTATTTAACACTTGGGTTGCCGTATTCACGTTATATATACCAGCTTGTTGTCATGATAAGTAAAAGACACTTGTAAAGAAAGCAGCTTTAAGGTGCTTTCAAACAAGTGTCAGTTAAACGTACTACTTGATACGCGTTAGCAATTCTTCAATTTTTACGCCAACTTCTGGTTTGCCACCAAAGCCTGTGCCTGGTTTAAGCGCTTTCCAGTGAGTAATCACTGCTTTTTGCTCTTTAGCAGGTAATGCAACGTATTTTACCTCTTCAATCAGCGGTTTGCTATTTTCCAAGTAGTAGTTAACAAATGCTTTAACTTCTGGCTTGAACGCTGCTGCTGTTGCATTCACGTAGATGAAGATAGGGCGAGCTAATGGTTGGTATGTGCCATCTTCAATCGTTGCTTTTGAAGGCAATACACCTGGCTTACCTGCTTTTTCAATAATTGAAACTGCAGTTAACTTGTCTTGGTTCTCTTCGTAGTAAGCATAACCAAAGTAAGCTAAACCGCCTTTGTCACCAACTACGCCTTTAACTAAAACGTTATCATCTTCTGATGCAGTAAAGTCACCACGGCTTGATTTTGCTTTACCAACAATCGCTTCAGTAAAGTAGTCAAATGTACCTGAATCAGCACCTGGACCAAATAATTTAACTGGTGTGTTCGGCCATGCAGGGTTTACTTGATTCCAAGTTTTTACTTTACCTTGCGCTGCAGGCTCCCATAATTTTTTAAGCTCTGCCGTTGTCATTTTTTTAGCAAAATCGTTAGCTGGGTTAATCACCACAGTTAACGCGTCATAAGCTACAGGTAGTTCAATAAACTGTACACCAGCTTCTTTACAAGCATCGATTTCTTTTTGCAGAATAGGGCGTGAAGCATTTTGCACATCGGTTTCACCACGGCAGAATTTTTTAAAGCCGCCACCTGTGCCTGAAATACCTACGGTTACTTTAGTTTTTGTTGATTTTTGGAACTCTTCAGCAACCGCTTCAGTAATTGGGTAAACTGTGCTTGAGCCGTCAATCTTAATGATTTTGTCGGCAGCTACAGCAAAGTTTGGTAGTGCAAATAATGATGTAACCAAACTAGCTATTGTTGAATATTTAGTAAACTGGTATTGCATTTGTTGCTCCTTAGAGAGTAGTCAGTTGTTGAACTGAACGTATCATATGAAGCTAATGTGACAGTATCATGACAAAAATTAAATTAGTACAATTGGCTAAATAAAAAAAGGGCTCAAACTGAGCCCTTTTCTACGATTGCCGTTACCTAGTTACATAAAGCTGCGGCCTAGGTGGTAACCAATCGCAGCCATCAAGCCGGCACATGGAATCGTGAGTACCCATGCCCATACGATTCTTGAGGCTAAGCCCCAGCGCACGGCAGAGGCGCGGCGTGATACACCTACGCCAACAATCGCACCCGTGATAGTGTGTGTGGTTGAAACTGGAATACCAAATGATGTGGCTAGGAATAATGCGATAGAACCAGAGGTTTGCGCACAGAAAGCGCCAGTTGGGCGCACTTTAGTAATGCCCATACCCATTGTACGTACAATACGCCATCCACCCATCAAGGTGCCTAGGCCCATGGCTAGCTGGCATGAAATCACTACCCAGAATGGCACATGAAAATCGCCTTGCAGATAGCCATTTGCGAATAGTAGCACGGTGATAATCCCCATGGTTTTTTGCGCATCGTTAGCACCATGCCCTAAGCTAAATAGAGAAGACGAGATAAATTGCATCTTATTAAAGCGGTTCTCTGTTTTGTAAGGTGAAGATTTTTGAAATAACCATAGCACTATGACTGAAAGCAGCATTGCCAGTAGCATACCAAACAGTGGTGATAAGACAATGGCAACACCGGTAGTGATTAGCTTAGTACCGAGAATGATGCCTTTCGTACCGGCATGTGCCACACCGGCACCCAGTAAACCACCAATCAGTGCGTGTGATGATGATGACGGAATACCGAACCACCAGGTGATGATGTTCCATGCAATTGCACCAATCAGTGCGCCAAATATTACCGCATTATTCACAATGTTGGGGTCAATAATCCCTTTACCCACCGTGTCAGCCACATGTAAGCCGAAAAACAGAAATGCACTGAAATTGAAAAACGCAGCCCATACTACCGCAGCCTGCGGTGTAAGTAAGCGTGTAGAAACCATGAGTGCAATAGAGTTGGCTGCGTCGTGAAAGCCGTTCATAAAGTCAAATATGAGGGCAACCACGACGAGAAACGCCATGATGAGAATTGCGTGATCCATTGTTTACCCCTTAAATGCGCTCAAGTACTACGCCATGGATAACGTCGGCAACGTCTTCACAGCTATCAACTGCTTCTTCAAATAGATCGTAGAGTTCTTTAGAACGGATTAAGGTGCGGGCATCATCTTCTTCAGCGAATAAACGATGCATGCCTGAGCGCATTACGTGGTCAGCTTCACCTTCGATACTGCTGATTTCTTCACAGGCTTGTAGAATGCGGCCTGAATTTTTCATGTCGGACAGCATGCTCACTGCTTCGCGTACTTTTTCTGATGCACGTAGCAGAATTTGGCCTAGCGCTACCATTTCAGGTGTAAATGCAGTGTGACCGTAAATTTTTGCACTTTGTGGAATAGCTTCCATGTAGTCGATGATGTCGTCTAGTGCCATGGCAAGTTCGCGAATTTCACGACGGTCGAATGGGGTAATAAAGGTTTTATGGAGGGAGAGTAAAATTTCTTTGGTGTATTCGTCTGCTTCAGATTCGATTTTTCTAATTTCAGCAAAATGCTCATCGAATTTTTCGCTATCTCTTACTGCTGCCATCATGGCGAGTACTTTTGAACCTTTGACGGCACAGTCTGCCAGGTTGTTGAAAAGCACGAAGTAATTGTCATTACGTGGTGAAATCGCAGCCATTAATCGACCAAGTGCAGCATTTGCCATAGTTTTTTAACTCCCTTATTTATTACCGTTTTGTTACTTTTAGATTAAAAATTATTGAATATCGCAATTTTAACCGCCTAGACCAAAATCTGCGAGTATTTATATGGTTTTAATGGAACTTTTTTAAATGTAGCTAGTTAGCATGCGTGTGAGATTAGCTGCTTTGGCAAAGCCTGGTGTGGGTGAGTGTGGCTTATAAAGCTAGGTAATGTATAGGGTTGGCCATACTTAAATCCGGCAATATGGTGTGGTAAGCCTTTGCTGTATAATGTCGTTTTTTAGCAACACGTCAGTATTATGGAAGCAGAACAACTCAATATTATTGCTAATCGTTTAGGCGATTTAAGCGAGCGTAATCATGCCCTACGGGGGTATCTTTGACTTTGAGTCCAAGAGCCAGCGTTTAGAAGAGGTAAATGGCCTACTGGAAGACCCTAAGATCTGGGATGACAACGCTAAAAGTCAGGCG
This sequence comes from Methylotenera mobilis JLW8, assembly GCF_000023705.1. Lineage (NCBI taxonomy): Bacteria > Pseudomonadati > Pseudomonadota > Betaproteobacteria > Nitrosomonadales > Methylophilaceae > Methylotenera > Methylotenera mobilis. Next base: position 1,847,020 of record NC_012968.1, on the reverse strand, counting down.
TTAGGCAAAGAAAAGCGTACGCTTGAGCTGGTGGTGAATACACTCATCCACGTGCAAGGTGGGTTAAAAGATGCGCAAGAGTTGTTTGAAATGGCACGTGAAGAGAATGATGACGATACCTTGCTCAGCGTGGAGCATGATTCTTTGGCGTTAGAGAAGGAAATCGCCGAGATGGAGTTTAGGCGTATGTTCTCTGGAGAGTTAGACTCCGCGAATTGTTTTATTGAGTTTCAGTCAGGCAGTGGCGGCACCGAAGCGCAAGACTGGGCGAACATGCTACTGCGTATGTACTTGCGCTATTGTGAGCGTAAAGGCTTTAAGGTCGAGGTGCTGGAGGAGTCTGAAGGCGACGTTGCCGGTATTAAGGGTGCGTCTATTAAGGTGTCCGGCGATTACGCCTACGGTACTCTGCGCACCGAGAATGGCGTGCACCGTTTAGTGCGCAAGTCACCGTTTGACTCTAATGCAAAACGCCATACTAGCTTTGCTAGTGTGCAGATATTCCCTGAGGTAGATGATTCAATTGAAATTGATATTAACCCAGCGGATTTGCGTGTCGATACTTATCGTGCCAGCGGCGCGGGCGGACAACACATCAATAAGACAGACTCTGCAGTACGTATTACGCATATTCCGACCAATACTGTGGTGCAGTGTCAAAATGACCGTTCGCAACATCGTAACCGTGAAGAGGCGATGAATATGCTGAAAGGTGCGCTTTATAACTTAGAGTTAAATAAGCGCAACCAAGAAAAACAAGCGCTGGAAGATGCCAAAACCGATATTGGTTGGGGACATCAAATCAGGTCTTATGTGCTAGACCAGTCACGCATTAAAGATTTGCGTACTGGCGTGGAAATTGGCAATACGCAAGGCGTGCTGGATGGCGACCTTGACCCATTTATTACCGAAAGTTTGAAGCAGGGAGTGTAGTGTGAGTAACGTGCAAAATAATGAACAAAATAATGAAGTGATTGCAGTGGATGAAAACCATGTGATTGCAGAGCGCCGCGAAAAATTAAAAACGATTCGTGAGAGTGCTAAGCAAAATGGCTCAGCTGCTTTCCCTAACGACTTCAAACCAGAACATCACGCTGCAGCACTGCATGCTGAGTTTGGTGGGTTTGATAATGAGATATTGCAGCCTAGAGCTGTGCATGTGAGCATTGCTGGCCGCATGATGCTAAAACGTGTGATGGGTAAAGCCAGTTTTGCTACAGTGCAAGATAGCACAGGGCGTATTCAACTGTTTGTATCCAAAGACAACTTCACCGATGAAAACAGCGAGGCAGTTTACGAGGCATTTAAGCACTGGGACTTGGGCGATATTATCGCGGCCAAAGGCGTATTGTTTAAAACCAAAACTGGTGAGCTTTCAGTCAAAGTATCTGAACTGCGTTTGCTGACCAAATCATTACGCCCATTGCCTGAAAAATTTCACGGCTTGCAAGACCAAGAAGTGAAATACCGTCAGCGTTATGTAGATTTGATGGTGTCAGAAGAAACACGCGCCACCTTTATGGCACGCAGTAAAGTGGTGTCTGCGATTCGTAGCTTTATGCTGGAGAATCAATTTCTAGAAGTAGAAACGCCAATGCTACACCCAATTCCGGGCGGTGCATCGGCTAAGCCGTTTATCACGCATCACAATGCGCTAGATATGCAAATGTATATGCGTATTGCCCCTGAGTTGTATTTGAAGCGTTTGGTAGTAGGTGGTTTTGAGCGCGTGTTTGAAGTGAACCGTAACTTCCGTAATGAGGGTTTAAGCGTACGCCATAACCCAGAATTTACCATGATGGAGTTTTATGCGGCTTATACCGATTACCTATGGTTGATGGACTTCACCGAGCGTTGCATACGCGCTGCAGCGATTGCGGCGACAGGCTCTGCCGTGTTGCAATATCAAGGCCGTGAACTGGATTTAAGCAAGCCATTCCAACGTTTGACTATTGTGGGCGCCATTCAGAAATATGCACCGCAATATACGTTGGAGCAATTGAATGATGCCAACTTCTTGCGCGCAGAAATTCTTAAATTCGGCACCAAACCATTTGACCATGCAGGCCTAGGCGCATTGCAATTAGCGTTGTTTGAAGAAACCGCAGAAAGCCAATTGTGGGAGCCTACCTACATTATTGATTACCCTGTGGAAGTTTCACCGTTAGCACGTGCATCAGACAAAAACCCAGAAATTACCGAGCGTTTTGAGCTGTTTGTAACAGGGCGTGAGATTGCTAACGGCTTTAGCGAATTAAATGACGCTGAAGATCAGGCCGCACGTTTCCATGCACAAATGAAGGCGAAAGAAGCGGGTGATGCCGAGGCGATGTACTACGATGCAGACTTTATTCGTGCGCTAGAGTACGGTATGCCACCGACCGGCGGTTGTGGTATCGGTATTGACCGTTTGGTGATGATGATTACGGATAGCCCAAGTATCCGTGATGTGATTCTGTTCCCGCATATGCGTCCAGAAGCTTAAGTTTTAATTAGCGTTACTTGTTTTAAGCTTTAACTTGCTTCACCAAGGCCGTGGCTAGTAGATACTAGCCACGGCTTTTTTGTTGCGTAAATGCAACAAAAGTATAGCCTGTGAAAAATTATTTTTATAAATTGAACCATGTCATGAAACTGTAATACAGCTACCGCAAAATCGCCTCTGTCAAAAAACGCAGTAAATAATTATTAAATTAATAGAGGGAATGTAAATGAACTACAAATTACGTAGCTTGGTAGCTGCGAGTCTTACTGGCGCATTAATGTTAGGTGTTGCACAACAGGCATCTGCAGATTCTACTACGGATATTGTGAACGCGTTAGTTGCTAAAGGTGTTTTGACGGAAGAAGAAGGTGCTTTGTTGACTAAAGGCCGCGAGATGGAGTCTGTTAGTCAAGCAAAAGCAATGAAAAAAGCCTCTAAACTTAAAGTTTCTGATGCAATTGATAATGCTGAGCTTTATGGTGATATTCGCGTTCGTGTTGAGCAAAGAAACGGTGAAGATGTCGCAGGTAAAGAGCAAGACAGAACACGTGATCGTTACAAGTTGACATTGGGTGTGAAAACAGAGTCAGGTAACTTTTATACTGATCTAGCGTTGGCTATGGGGCAACATGGTCGCTCAGATAATGCAACATTTGGTTCGGCATCAGGTGGTTCTAATGGATCTAATACTAAAGAAGCTGCTTATATCAAACGAGCAATGGTTGGCTACAAAGCGACTGATTGGTTGGCTCTCGAAGCTGGTCGTGTGGCAAATCCACTTTACACCACGCAAATGGTATGGGATTCAGATTTAACTTTTGAAGGTTTAGTGGAAAAAGCTAATTTCAAAGTCGGTGATAACAAGTTTTTCTTAACAGGTGTTCAGTCACAATACCTCGGTGATACAAGGAAGTACGGAGGTACAGCAACTACAGCTGATTCAATATCAAACTGGATTATGGCTTTCCAAGCTGGTGCAGAAGTTCCATTGGCAGATGGTGTTAAAGGTAAGGCTGCATTAACTTACACAACATACTCTAATAATGACCGTGCTGGTAAGTTTGTTCCTGCAATTGGATCTGCTACTACACTAGGTACTAATGTCGTTGGTACAAATAATTTAAGAACAATTGAAATTCCAGCCGAGTTGAATTTTAGTACATCAGGTCCATTAAGTTACTCGTTATTTGGTGATTATGTTAAAAACCTAGATGGTAATGATCGCCGTGATGCAGCAGTTGCGGGTATTTCAGGTGCAGCAAATAAGGCTAAGTTAGATTCTAACGATGATAGCGCTTGGTTGCTAGGTGTTGGTATCAATTATAAAGCCGGTCCAAAAGTTGCTAAAGGTGATTGGTCTGCTAAACTTTGGTATCAAGATGTAGGTGTCTATGCGGTTGATCCTAATGCGGTTGATTCAGACTTTATGGATTCAAAAGTTAACATGAAGGGCGTTGTACTTAAGACACAATATAACTTACAAGAAAATGTGTTCATCAACTTTGCTGCTGGTCATGCTACAAATAAAAATGACAAGATATCTACCGCAGGTGTAGCAGGTGATCTTGGTTATAATTTGAAAAGCTATGACTTATACCAATTAGATTTAACTTATAGATTCTAATTAGAACTAACTAAAGTTAGTGACTTAAGATATTTATAAGTATGAATTAAAGCCCGCTCAAGTAGCGGGCTTTTTTATGAGTAATAACCTATTCACTTACTGTATGGCTAGGCATTTTAAATAGCGGGTTGTGCTCTTTTAGTGCGCGAAACAGCATGCGTGTTTCCAGTAGGTTCCATACCCTTAGCATGGCCTCAATAGAGTCAAACGGTTTAGTGAGAAAGTCTTTAGCGCCTAGGGATAGCGCTTTTCTTTTGGCGGTAATCGTGCTGTCTGCGGTGAGTATCAGCACCGGCAGGTATTCGTCTGGTGTGATGCGTTTTGATAGCTGCTCTAGCACTGCGTAGCCGTCTAGTTCAGGCATCATCAGATCGAGCAGAATAATATCCGGCTGTAGTGCGTTAAATAAATCCATGGCGCGAGTTGGGTCTGTCGTACTCAGCACCTGGGTGAAGCCTTCTCTTGCTAGTAGCTCTTCAAGTAAACGCAAGTTCGCATCAGAGTCATCAACAATAAGAATCTTTGCGTTAAGAATTAGTTTTTCGTTCATTTTTTTCAATCGAGTTGAGTAGTTTATTCAGCGTTTGGTTAAATGCTGCAATATCCAAGGGTTTGGTAAAGTATTCATATACCCCCATACGCTTTAGTCTACCAATACTTGCGCGCGTTGCATCTGCAGATAGAATCAGAATGGGGATATGTGCATGATGGGCGTGGTTTTGGATGTGCTCAACCAAGTTAACGCCAGAGCCATCTGGTAGATTCAAATCAATTAACGCAATATCCGGTGTAGATTTTACTAAAAAAATTTTGGCCTCTTGTATGGTGCTAACCGCATACAAATGAAAATTAGCGTTCCTGGCAATGATTGCCTCGATAAGCGCTCGGTTACTCGGGTTATCCTCTACGTAGAGTATTTTGGCTTGATGACGTAATGAGATGCTATTTAAGGCGGACGGTTCATCAATCGCGGGTTTTGGCATTCCTACCAGCTGCTTGTAGGGCAGAGTAAGTTGGAATAAGCTTTTATCACTCGCGATATTAATTTCCCCGCCTAGTGCTGCCATCATTTGGTTGCTGAGCGCCAGCCCTAGGCCTACACCTTCTACCTTGGTATTTTCTGCACCTAGGCGTTCAAACGGGGTGAATACCCGATGGTGCATGGACTTTGGGATGCCTTTGCCTTCATCGGCTACTTCAATGATTACCTTGTCATCTTTTTTGTAAGCTTGCATATACACTTTGGCATTGGCAGGGCCATATTTCAGTGCGTTAGAAATCAAGTTAAGCACGATTTGCAAGAGTCTTTGTCTATCGGTGGCAATGACGAGATCTGGTGGGTAGTAGGTTTTAATCTGAATATCCCGAGCTTTAGCCAGTGGGTGCATAAAATGCGTGGCTTCATCTAGTAGCGCAGAGATGTCGCATGGTTGTATGTCAATTTGCATATCGCCAGATTCGATCCTGGCGATATCCAGCACTTGGTCAATAAGCTTCAGCAGATGCTTACCGGCAGCAGAAATCATAGACAGACTTTCCTTTTGTTTCAGGTCGGTTAAGTCTGTTTCCAGGAGGTGTGCAAAGCCTAAAATGGCATTTAGCGGGGTTCTCAGCTCGTGGCTGGTTCTTGATAAAAAGATGCTTTTTTCAGCATTAGCCTCTTGTGCCTGTAGCTTGGCTAGGTTTGCTTCATACATGCTGTTGCTGAGTAGTTGTGCTGCTTGGTCTAGTTCATGCGCTAATTGGCCAAGCTCATCTTGGCTGATGGAGGGCAGTGCCAGTGCCTCGCCTCTGGCTAAGTGTGCTGCGCTGTCGCGGATGAGTTGTACGCGTTTGACGATGGTTCTGGAAAATACCCATGCGCTGGCCAGTGTGCCTAAAATACCGGCCAATGCCGAAATAATGGTGAGGTTGATATTGCGCTGACGTTCATAGTTCACTTGCTTTTGGTCGTCTGCTACCAGTTTTGCTTCTCGCGCACCCATTTCTTCTATCAAGGTGCGTAGGTTGTTTAAAGTTTTACCCTGCACGCTAAATTGTCTGACCAGTGTCGTGTTGTCAATTTCTAGGTTGCTACTGGCTAATTGAGCTAGGTCTGCTAGGTTTTTATTGACCAAGGGTTTGATGCGACTGAGTCTTGTGATTTGTTCTTCATCCTCGAGCTCCACCTCCAGTTTATTGAGTGTGGCGTCTAGATTTTTATTGGCTTGAAAGTAAATGCCCAGAAATGATTTTTCACCCGTGAGTAAATAATCACGCACACTGGTCGATGCCTCTACCAGTTGGGTATGCACCGCTTGAATATCACGCTGGTTTTGTAGGGCAACCCTTAGTTTGTTTTCGAGTATGGCGGCTTGCTTCTCGTGCAAGTAAAGCGAGAGCAGCGAAAGCAGCAAAATGGTGAGCGGCAATGCAATCACTATCGGCCCTTTAATCCGTAATGGCAGATCCTGCCAAATAGATGATGGAGCTCGCAGTTGCTGTATGTTTAGTTTCATCTGAATATTAATCACGCTAATCTGTGTCGTTAAGCTCTGTAGCCCAGCTCATAGGCCTTGACCGCGGCCTGGGTTCTATCACGTAAATTGAGTTTGCTTAACACTCTTTCTACATGAATTTTAACGGTTCCCGCTGAGATGCCTAATTTGGTTGCTAACTCTCGATTGCTTAAGCCGGATGGCAATAAGGCAAACACTTCGCGCTCTCTCGGCGTGAGGTGCTCAATAACGGTGAGGTCTTTATCTTCTGCGCTCATGGACGATGCTTGTTTAAGCGCTAGGCCGAGTATGCCACTGATTGATTGCAGCGTGATAAGTTCATGCGGTGAGAGTTGCAGGTTTTGTCCCGACAGAGCGATGAGGCCGACAGACTGTTGACCAATCGCAATTGGTATCAGGTATTCTTGGTCAGCATCGCTGGGTGTGTAAGTCCAGAACATGCTGCCCTGATATTGATGCGCCTTAAATTTCACGGGATATTTCAATAGCGAGGCAAAAATACCCAGCATAGGCACGCGAGTGCCTTGCGGCAGGGTTTGCCCTTTAGTGGCAACGATGTTGAGCTTGCCGGCTGACTCGGTTGCGATAATGCCATGTTCTGCCGCAATGTAGGCGGCGATTAACTCTAACAAGTATTGTGGCGAATCTGTGTTCCAGCCAGTTTCAAATAATGCAGCGCCCAAGCTGTTAAATAGCCTGACCTGTGCTTCTTTTGCCTGCGATTCGCGGTTGTTGAGTCGAAACTCTCTAGCGCTTTCCATAGAATCTCTTCGTAGAGGTATTAAGGAATTGTGTATGCCGAACAGTATATACTGATATACCTATATCGGTAGACTTTTGTTGCCATATCTCTCTATACAATTGACCCCGTTGTTAACGAGTTATTGTAATTAAGCGCCAAATACAAGGCGTAGCCTAAATACAGGGCGCAGCAATAACGATATAGGAGAAAAGAATGAAAGTATTGTCAGCATGGTTAATAGGTTTAATGTTTGTGCTTAATGCGTATGCCTCTGAAACACAAGACACAGAGAAAGAAAAAACAGCGCCGGTTAAAGAGAGCAAGGCTGAAACGGTAGAAAAGAATCAATCAGATAAGCACGATGTGCTTAAAACTAAATTTCTGGGTAGTAGACCTTACATGGAAAGCAAGCCAAGGTAGTTAATTCAGTTAAATATGCCTGGGGTATGGATTCCATTCTTGGCTCATCAATCATATTGTAGAGATAGTAATAATGAAAATAGCGACGTGGTTTAGTGAAATAAAAAATGATTTACCAGCGAGCATCGTGGTATTTTTCGTCGCATTGCCTTTGTGTTTGGGTATTGCGCTTGCGTCTGGAGCGCCATTGTTTTCCGGCGTCATTGCCGGGATAGTAGGTGGTATTGTAGTTGGCATGTTTAGTGGCTCTCAGCTAGGTGTGAGTGGGCCGGCTGCGGGGTTGGCAGTCATTGTGCTCACTGCAATCGGTACTTTAGGTTCATTTCAAGCATTTCTACTGGCTGTTGTGATGGCTGGTGTGATTCAGTTTCTGTTGGGGTATTTTAAGGCAGGATTTATTGCGTACTTTGTGCCATCTTCAGTGATCAAAGGCATGTTGACCGGTATTGGCTTATTAATTGTACTGAAGCAGATACCGCATGCACTGGGTTATGATTTTGATTACCAAGGTAGCGAGTCTTTTGTGCAGGCTGATGGCAGCAATACGTTTTCAGCGCTGGCTGATGCTTGGTCGTTGTTAACACCTGGTGCGCTATTGATTGCAGCCGTATCTATGCTGATATTAGTGCTATGGGATACTACGCTGACCAAGAAGCACCGTATATTTGAATTGCTACAAGGTCCGATCATCGTGGTGCTGGTTGGTATTTTGTTTAACTGGCTGTTTCAGAACGGAGTTCTAAACTTTACTTTAGCAGAAAATCAGATTGTGCAATTGCCGGTAGCACATAGTGTGGGCGACTTGATCGGACAGTTTACAACGCCTGATTTTTCGCAAATCACCAATATAGAAATTTATAAAGTTGCTGTGGTCATGGCGATTGTTGCAAGCTTAGAAACACTATTGTGTGTAGAAGCTACGGATAAGCTAGACCCATTAAAACGCGTAACACCTACGAATCAGGAGCTTAAAGCGCAAGGGATTGGTAATGTGCTCTCTGGCTTGATTGGTGGCTTGCCGATTACACAGGTAATTGTGCGTAGCTCAGCTAATATCACGTTTGGTGCTAAGACTAAATTGTCTGCGATTTTGCATGGTATTTGGTTATTATTGAGCGCGGTGACCATCGCTGGTCTGTTAAATATGATTCCTCTAGCCAGCTTGGCCGCTATCTTGATTATGGTGGGTTATAAGTTAGCCAAGCCAGCATTGTTTGCGCATATGTATAAGTTAGGCTGGGAGCAGTTTGCACCATTTGTGGCGACAGTTGCGGCAATTTTGTTGACTGATTTGTTAACTGGTATTGCCATTGGTTTAGTGGTTGGTGTGTTTTACACCTTGCACCATAGCTACCGTAACTCGCACTATATGAAAGAAACCACCACCACAGAAGATGGCCGTGAAGTACACCATATAGTGTTGGCCGAAGAGATATCATTCTTTAATAAAGCGAGCATTTTGAAAGTGCTGGAAGTGATTCCTGGCAATGCAAAGGTGATTATCGATTGTTCTAATTGCAAATCAATTGCATATGATGTTGTAGAATACATCCGTGATTACCCGCTTCATGCAAAATTAAGAAATATTGAAGTGGAAACGATTAAATTTATTCAACCTAAATATTAATCAACTGAATTAGAAGTTTGCTCATTATTATCAAAATAGGAAATAAGCATGTATAAACACCCATTACTTAACCGCGACCAAATGTCACCAAAAGAAGCTTTGGATATTTTAGTGGAAGGTAATATTCGTTTTATGAATAACTATTCACACGATAAAGACTTTCAAAGCTTGCTGAACATCACGCGAGATAAGCAACATCCTTTTGCGTCTTTTTTGAGCTGTAGTGACTCACGTGCGCCAGTTGAGCTATTATTTGATCAGGCATTGGGCGATATTTTCAGCGTGCGTTTGGCGGGTAATATTGCTTCTGATAAAGCGATTGGCAGCTTGGAGTTTAGCTCTAAGTATTTAGGCAGTAAGCTGATTGTGGTGATGGGGCATAGCAGCTGCGGCGCAGTAAAAGCAGCATGTGATGACTTTAAAGACGGTCATATCGGTGAAATCATCAACTTTATTAAACCATCAATTCGTCATGAAAAAACGGTGTTAAATAAAGAAGACAGAACTTCAAAAAATCCAGACTTTGTTGAGAAAATCAATGTGTTAAACGTTAAGCACCAGATTGAGACCATTATCCGTCAAAGTGATATCGTGAACGATATGATTGAAGCGCGCCAGATTGCGATTGTGGGTTCTATTTATGACCTGACCACAGGTAAAGTGAAATTTTTGGAAGAGACTTATATTGGTTAGTCATCTGCCGGTGAGGTATCAATAAAAAAAGCCACCTTTTTAGGTGGCTTTTTTGTATGAAAGCATTGATGTGCGCAGGGCTCAAGGCAAAGTGCGCAAGGCCTATAGTACAGCTTAGGTTCTCTAGCGGTGGCCTTCTTTTGCCATGTTAATGCTGTATTTTGGAATTTCTACCACCAAGTCTTCAGTACCTACAAGGGTTTGGCATGAAAGTCTGGAGTTTGGCTCTAAGCCCCAGGCTTTATCCAGTAAGTCATCCTCTTGCTCGGTAGACTCGTTCAGGGATTTAAAACCCTCACGCACAATTACATGACATGTCGTGCATGCACAGGCCTTGTCGCAGGCGTGATCAATATCAATATCATTATTTAACAAAACATCGCAAATAGACTCACCTGTTTGTGCTTCAATGGCTGCGCCATCTGGACAAAGTTCTACGTGAGGCAGGATAATAATTTGTGGCATATTGGCTTCTCAATCATACGGTGGTGCTAATTTTGTTAGTACCACATTGTTTTTAAATTATGTTTTAAAGTTATAAATCTGTAGTTGTGAATCTGAGCTTATAAGTCTAAGTTTTCTAAATGTTTTCCAGCTAAGGCACGGCTAACACTTGCATCCATACGCGCTGCGGCAAATGCTTCAGTTGCATGGTTGAGTGCATCCACAGCCTGATGAATTGCCGTTGCGTCGTCAGCGGCTATCAACTGCTGCAGATTTTGGATTTCGGCCTCAATCGCTGCTACTTCATCAGCGCTGATCAGGTTGCTGTCTACCGCTAACGCTGCGCTGATAGAGCCTATAATCGCACCAGCATCTACCCTGGCTTCTGCCAGCATGCGAGCTTTTTTGTCTTCTTCTGCACTGTTGAAAGAGGCTTTCAGCATATTGGTGATTTCATCTTCAGACAGGCCGTAAGATGGTTTTACCTCGATGTGTGCTTCCACGCCAGTGCTCTGCTCGCGTGCTGATACTGAGAGTAAACCGTCGGCATCTACCGTAAAGGTGACGCGGATTCTGGCTGCACCAGCAGCCATTGGTGGTATACCGCGCAGCTCAAAGCGGGCGAGGGAACGACAATCACTTACTAAATCGCGTTCACCTTGTACTACGTGTACACTCATAGCAGTTTGTCCATCTTTATAGGTGGTGAACTCCTGAGCGCGTGCGATTGGTAAAGTGCTGTTACGCTGAATCACTTTCTCTACCAGCCCACCCATGGTTTCCAAGCCCAGCGATAGCGGGGTGACATCCAGCAATAATAGGTCGTCATCGCTCTTATTGCCGGCCAAGATGTTGGCTTGAATCGCGGCGCCAAGTGCTACCACCTTGTCTGGGTCTAAATTGGTCAGAGGCTCTTGCTGGAAGTATTCTTGTACCGCATGGCGGATGTGCGGCATGCGCGTAGCACCACCCACTAGCACCACGCCGTTAATGTCTTCAATGCCAAGTTTGGCATCGCGCATGGCTTTACGGGTTGGTGATAAGGTTTTGCTGACCAAGTGCTCAGTCACCTCCACCAGCTGCGGTGCGGTTAAGGTAACGTCAACCAAAATACCATTGCCTAATTTACAGACGATCTGCGCTTCAAAATTGTCTGTGAGCCACTCTTTGGCCTGACGTGCTTTGGTGAGCAGTAGTCGGGTGTCTTCTTCACTCAGTGGGGAGAAGTTTTCGTTAGCGGTGCGCACTTGGTCTAACACCCAGCAGTAGATACGGTGGTCAAAGTCGTCACCGCCTAAGGCTGCGTCACCATTAGTAGCAAGTACTTCAAATACGCCCTTGGATAAGCGCAGGATAGAGACATCAAATGTGCCACCGCCTAAGTCGTAAATAACAAAGGTACCTTCTGCTGCGTTGTCTAAGCCATAAGCTACTGCGGCAGCTGTTGGTTCATTGAGTAAACGTAACACATTTAAACCGGCTAAGCGTGCTGCATCTTTAGTGGCTTGGCGTTGAGCGTCATCAAAGTAGGCAGGCACTGTAATGACCGCACCTACAAGTTCTCCACCTAGTGACTTCTCTGCGCGGGCTCTCAGGGTTTTTAAAATCTCAGCTGAAATTTCCACTGGTGTTTTAAGGCCTGCGCGGGTTTGCAATTGTAAGCTGCGTGTGGCGGTTGAGTCTGCGTCTTCAACAAAACGATACGGGATATGCGCTTTGTTGGTGATGTCGTTTAGATTACGACCCATAAAGCGTTTGACCGATATGACAGTATTGATCGGGTCTTCACTTTGGTGTGCTTGCGCCTCGTGGCCGACGACAATGTCACCATTGGGCATATAGCGTACTACCGAAGGCAACAGCGCATGGCCAAAGTCATCTTGCAGCACGGTGCTCATGCCGCTGCGTACAGTCGCAATCAACGAATTGGTTGTGCCTAAGTCTATGCCTACCGCAAGTCTATGCTGATGCGGTGCTGCACTCATGCCTGGTTCTGAAATTTGGAGTAATGCCATAAGTTTACAAGTTGCTTATCTGTTGGTTGCTACGCTAATGATTTAACTGTGCTAATCATCTAATTGTTCAATGATTTGGTCTATGTCTGCACGAACTTTATCGATAAAAATGAGTTTGCGCGTGATTTCTGTTGCCGTGGCGAGGTCTTGCTTGATATCGAATAACTCAGATAAGTTGCTAACCAAGGCTTTGGCTTCTGTCGCCAACTCACCAGCAATGCTATCTAGTTCGGCGATGTCGCGTGCTGCTTTTGCATCTTCAATACGCTCGCGCCACTCCATTTGCTGCATTAAAAAATCCATAGGCATGGCGGTGTTGGTGTCGGCAATGGCATCAATGCCATGTTGTTCCAGCATATATTTAGCGCGCTTGGCCGGATTTTTTAATACGGAGTATGCCTCATTGGCCGATGTAGCCAAGTGCATGGCAGAAAGTCTTTCTGTAGCCGGTGCCGTAATAAATCGATCCGGGTGGGCTGCAGACTGAATTTTGCGATAATTGTTTTCTAGTGCGTTTGCGTCGAGATTAAACTGTTCTGCAATAGAGAATAGTTCAAAGTGATTGTGGGGCGTGCTCTGCATGTGCATCAAAATTAAACAGTGAAGCTTTCACCACAACCACATTCATCTTTAACGTTAGGGTTGTTAAATTTAAAGCCCTCGTTCAGGCCCTCTTTGGTGAAGTCTAACTCGGTACCATCTAGGTAAACCAAGCTTTTTGGATCAATAATCACTTTAACGCCATGGCTCTCAAATGCAACATCTTCCGGATGCATTTCATCCACAAACTCTAGGGTGTAAGCCATGCCTGAGCAGCCTGTGGTTTTAACGCCCAAGCGTAGGCCTACGCCTTTACCGCGATTCGCAAGAAATTTTTCAACGCGGCTGGCCGCGGTTTCTGTGAGTGTAATTGCCATGGTTCTCTGTTTAATCCTTTAAGACTGCTATTTTATACTACAAAACAACGCTTACTCCGTTCGCCCGCATTTGGCTGAGGCCATGCGGTCTGAGAAGAGCATCAGGCTGATAGCCAAGGCGCGTTCGTAGTGTATGTAAGCTTAAGCGTTTTCTTTTGCAGCTTGCTTAGCTTTAATATCCGCCACTGCAGCTTTAATTGCATCTTCAGCTAATACTGAGCAGTGAATTTTTACTGGCGGTAATGCAAGTTCTTCTGCGATTTCAGAGTTCTTGATCGCATATGCTTCTTCAATGGTTCTGCCTTTTAGCCATTCTGTTACTAATGAGCTAGAAGCGATCGCTGAGCCACAACCGTAAGTTTTGAACTTAGCATCTTCAATAATGCCGCTGTCGTTTACTTTGATCATTAGTTTCATCACGTCGCCACAAGCTGGTGCGCCCACCATGCCGGTACCCACTTGCGGGTCGTTTTTATCTAGAGAGCCAACGTTACGCGGGTTCTCGTAGTGATCTAATACTTTGTCTGAATATGCCATCTTAGTTCTCCTGTGATGAATTAAAATGCATCGCAAACTCTGCGTTGGCAAGCCTTGCCGTACTAATTGTACTGTCTGCGGCTTGCCGTCTTGATTTTGCTTCGCTTTTAATTCACTTAAATAATATAACTGCTACAAAACCCGACCATGTTTGTATGACTAGGCTGAAGTGCATGAAGTTTAGTTTTCTAAACACATGCGCCGCTGGCTAAGTCAGACATGTAAAGCGTGTTTTCTAGTGCGCTGCCCATTCTACTTTTGATAAATCTACACCATCTTTAAACATTTCCCAAAGTGGTGAGAGTTCTCTTAATTTATCAATTTTGCCTTTCATTAAACTGATGGTGTAATCTACATCTGCATCAGTGGTGAAGCGGCCAATTGAGAAGCGGATTGAGCTGTGCGCTAACTCATCGCTGCGGCCAAGTGCGCGCAATACGTAGCTAGGCTCTAGGCTGGCTGAAGTACACGCTGAGCCGCTAGATACCGCAATGCCTTTTACCGCCATGATCAGTGATTCGCCTTCAACATAGTTGAAACTGATGTTCAGGTTGTGAGGCACACGTTGCTCAAGGTCACCATTCACATAAACCTCTTCAATGTCTTGCAAGCCATGTAGCAGCTTGTCGCGCAAGCGGCGGATGCGTACATTTTCTTCATCCATTTCTTCACGTGCGATACGGAACGCTTCGCCCATGCCAACAATTTGGTGGGTGGCCAAAGTGCCTGAACGCATGCCGCGCTCATGACCACCGCCGTGCATTTGCGCTTCAATACGGATACGTGGTTTGCGACGCACGTACAGCGCACCAACGCCTTTAGGACCATAAGTTTTATGCGCACTGAAGCTCATTAAATCTACAGGTAGCTTTTCTAAATCAATATGCACTTTACCTGTGGCTTGTGCGGCGTCCACATGGAAAATAATGCCATTTTCACGGCAGATATTGCCAATGGCAGTAATGTCCTGGATCACGCCGATTTCATTGTTCACAAACATGACAGAGGCTAATACTGTGTCTGGACGAATCGCTGCTTTGAATTTTTCTAAATCCAGCAAGCCGCTTGGCTCTGGGTCTAAGTAAGTGGCTTCAAAACCTTGACGCTCAAGTTCACGCACGGTATCAATCACCGCTTTATGCTCAGTGGTCACGGTAATGATGTGTTTGCCCTTAGCTGAGTAAAAGTTAGCAGCACCTTTAATGGCAAGGTTGTTAGATTCGGTTGCACCTGAAGTCCATACGATCTCACGTGGATCAGCGCCTACCAATTTGGCCACTTCTTCACGTGCGTTTTCTACTGCTTTTTCTGCAGTCCAGCCATATGGATGGCTGCGTGAAGCTGGGTTGCCAAAATGCTCTGTAATGTATGGAATCATTTTTGCGGCAACGCGAGGATCTACAGGCGTGGTGGCTGAGTAATCCAAATAAACTGGATGTTGGTCATCCCCAGAGCCTTTCAATACTTGCATTTCAATTGATGCTGACATTTCTTAATTATCCTTACCAGTTATATATATTCAGTAGTGGTGTGGGCGGTTTAGGCTGCCACACCGGTGAGCTGTTTTAGTCTCAAAATTTCATTTTTAAGCGTGGTTAAAAAATCTGTTACCTGCAATAAAGTGTTGTGTGCACCAAAGCTAACGCGCACTGCGCCACGTGCTAAGTCTGGCTTAATACCCATGGCCAGCAATACATGGCTAGGCTCCGTGCTGTCGCTTGAGCATGCAGAGCCACTGGCAACGGCATAACCTTTACGGTCTAATGCGGTTACTAAGGTTTCGCCCTCAATCCCATCTAATGCAAAAAAGCTGGTGTTGGGCAAACGAGTGCTTTGTTGGCTGAATATCGTGACATCCAGCGCTTTTAAGCCAAGCTCAAACGTATCGCGCAACATTTGTGTGTGGCTGGCAAACTGTGCCACATTGGCAACTGCCAGCTCACAAGCGGCACCAAAACCAACAATGGCGGCAACATTTTCTGTACCGCTGCGTAAGCCTCGCTCTTGACCACCACCATGTAATAACGGCTGTATGTCCACGCGTTTATCTAAAATCAGTGCTGCTGCGCCTTGTGGACCATGAATCTTATGGCTTGAGACTGTCATGGCGTGCACGTTTAAATCGGTAAAACTTACCGGTACTTTGCCCAGGCCTTGCACTGCATCTGTATGCATAAAAGCACCAGCTTTACGTACAATCTCTGCAATCTCAGCAATATTTTGGATGACGCCGGTTTCATTATTGGCGAGCATCACAGAAGCAACACTGGTCGGCTTTTGCAATTGTTGCTGTAACTGTGCAGTCGACAGCACACCATGTGCATCTACACCAATCGCGTCGCTTAACCATCCTGCTTGCTGCATCGCTCTCGCTGGACGTGAAACACAGGGGTGCTCAATCGCACTATATAAAATTTGGCTGCCAGCTTGGTTACCGGCAATGCCTTTTACTGCAAAGTTGTTGGCCTCAGTGCCAGATGCAGTAAAAATGACTTGTGAGGCATATGCGCCACAGGCTTCAGCCACTTGCGTTCTGGCATGTTCAACTGCATCACGCGCTGAACGACCAAATACGTGACGGCTGGTTGGGTTGCCGCTTTGCCGTTGCATCCAAGGCAACATGCTTTCTAGCACCCTCGGGTCTAGCGCGGTGGTGGCGTTATGATCTAGATAAATGCTGGACATCGTTTAAACTTAATCAGCCCACCTAGTTAGCAATGGCAGCGCTGTTAATGGCAGCGGCTTTATCTTGCGCTGCTGTGCAACTACGTGGCGTGAATAATATTTTTTGCCCACTTTTTTGCGATGCCACCATGTCTGCAAGGGTGATGCCGTCTAAATACTCTAAAATTTTGGTGTTTAATGCAGACCATAAATCATGCGTCATGCAGCGACCCTCATCTCGGCAGTTTTCATGGCCGCCACATTGTGTAGCGTCAATTTGCTCGTCCACCGCGTGGATAATTTCAGCCACTGAAATTTCACTGTGACTTTTGGCTAAATTATAACCACCACCTGGGCCACGAATGCTTTTTACCAAACCTTGTCTACGTAAACGGCTAAATAGCTGCTCTAAGTATGAAAGTGAGATGTCTTGTCGCTCGCTAATGCCTGCTAGAGTAACTGGCTTGGCTTCGAGCGCGTCTTTTGTTTCATTGATCGCTAGATCCAACATTGCCGTCACGGCAAATCGACCTTTGGTGGTTAATCGCATAGTGTTTTAAATCTGATTAAATATCATTGATGCGTGAATTGTATAATTCCTTACAATTTTAGTCAACTATTCCATTGCTTGCTTGGAGCTTGCCGAGCCCGCTACTAACGTTACTAGAGTTCAAGTGCCAGCCTAGAGTAGTTGCTGATGAGCTGGTGTTCGCTGCTTGTTATGGTTTATGACTGGTTGGTACCTTAAACGCTTCTGCTACTTCCGTATCGCTATGCTCATCGGTATTTAAGCGCGCTAATTGCGCCTGTAAATCAGAAATCGCATGATCTTGTTTGGCCGCATGATCAAGCAGTGAGTGTATCGCTTTAATCATGGGGTCGTTTTCGTCATTACCAACTGCATAGGCAGCAAAGCCGATTTTCTGCGCGGTTTCTTCACGTTTTTTCGATTTCTCTTCTTCCAGGATGCGCGCGGGGATGCCTACCGCTGTTGCGTTAGCCGGTACGTCTTTAACCACGACTGCATTGGAGCCGATTTTAGCGCCTTCGCCAATGACGATTGGGCCTAGTACTTTAGCGCCTGCGCCAATCACTACGCCAGATTCTAATGTAGGGTGGCGTTTGCCTTTGTTCCATGAGGTGCCGCCCAGTGTCACGCCGTGATACAGGGTGCAGTCATCGCCAATAATAGCGGTTTCGCCAATAACCACGCCCATGCCGTGATCGATAAAAACACGGCGGCCAATGGTCGCGCCGGGGTGGATTTCAATACCGGTAAACCAGCGGCCAATGTGCGAACAGAAACGACCTAGCCAGAAAAAGTTAGCCTTCCAGAATCGGTGGCTTAAGCGATGCATCAATAGTGCATGTACGCCAGGATAGGTGGTTAAAATTTCCCAATGCGTGCGCGCCGCAGGGTCGCGCTCGAAAACAATAGAAATATCTTCTTTTATGTGGTCAAACATGTGGTTGGGCGCAGGATTTTAGTTGGTTTTAAATTGGCGTAATTATGCCACAAACAACAATGGTTGACTAATTTACTAGGGCTCTGAGCGCGGGGTTAGTTGCTTAAGGCATGTCAATCCAGACACTTGGGCATACGCTAGCTTAGTCAATTGATACTGACGGCTAATCAACACTGATTGATTGAGCAGTCATCACCAGTTTTGATGCCTAATTTCTCGTTTAATTTCATGGCAGCGTCTTTATCTAGCTGATCCAGCAGTGCAGCGGTTTTGATGGCTTCCTCCTGATGGCCGGAGTCTGCAGCGATCAGGCCCAAATATAATAATGCATTAGAATGATGTTTATTTTGTGCGTAAAGCTGACTGAAATGCTGCTCGGCACTTTTTGTTTCTTTGAGGTTGTACTCGGCAATCGCCAAGTAGTTGATGGCTTCGCTGGTGGACGGCTCGGCTAGCACCCACTCGTTCGCTATTTTTTTTAAGGCCTCCCAGTCATGGGTTTGAAAAGGTTGAATTACACGCATGAAATAAGGGCGTTTTTCTTCCGGTGCGTCCCAAAACGGCAATTCACTTTTAGTATCCAGACTGACTTCGGGCTGTTTCAGCAGGTTTTTAATCCACTCTACCGGTAGGTTGTAGTAAAAAGCATTACGTCCCGGGCTTTTTAGGGTGATGATGCCCACCAGCTTCCCTTCGTCGTTGAACATGGCGCCGCCGCTGGCACCTAACCTAAAGTCGTTGGATGAACGAATGATCACGCTGTTATCCATGGGGTACAGCGCTTTTACTGCGCCGTAGGTGGTCAGCGGCCTAGGTGAGTTGTTGGGAAAGCTGATCGTGAACACAGACTGTTCGTATTGTAGATTGGTGCTTTCTCCCAGCGTTGCAATGGCGGTGTCTAAGCTATCAAATCCTGCAATGCAAAGGTCATGCTCCCAGTCTGCTCTGAGGCTAGTGGCACGGTGGCTTTCACCAAGTTTGATGATGTTAATCGCGTAAGCATTGGCGATAACATGGCAGTTAGTGACGACTTGGTCCTTTGCCACCACTACGCCAGAGCCTACGCCATAACGGCCATTAGGTAGCACCACGCGAATTTTTACCACGGTGGACTTGAGCCCATACACTAAGCCATCAGGTGGGGTGGCGAAGGCGAGGTTATGCGTGAAAATACAACCCATACCGAATAGGAAGCCAAGGCTTAGTGTCAGTTTGTGCATCAAAGAATCTCCAAATAATGGATAAAACTTGATATAACTATCTTGATAAGAAAATAGTGACTAAAAAAAGTTCGATGACTTCAATCTATCATTTCAAACTAAAGCCTTGTTTAACAATTGCTTACTGTGATGACCTGCCTTAGTATTTTTGATGCTTTTTGGGTGTGACCGATAAAGTGAGTATGCCCCTGAGTAGGTTGACTTCTTCTTTTTCTAGTTTGGCTCGTGCATAAATGCGGCGTATGCGTTCGCTCAGTTTCTTAGGGGCAGTAGGATTAAGGTAGCCAATTTTAACCAGTGTCTCTTCCAGGTGCCCATAAAAGCCTTCGAGTGCTTCATTAGTAGCAAGCTCTGGCGGGTTTTCAGCTGCTTCTAGTTTGCCTTCTAGTATTGCCATGCGGATTTCATAGGTCATTACTTGTACTGCTGCTGCTAGGTTAAGTGATGAGTACTCAGGGTTGGCTGGAATCATGGCTAATAGTTGGCAGCAATCTAGCTCTGCATTGGAGAGGCCGCTCATTTCCGTGCCAAATACCAAGGCAATCGGCTGGTTTTGTGCGAGAGAAGCGGCGCGGTGCGCGGCTTCACGCACGTTGACCAGTTCATGTGAGATTTGTCTTTTACGCGCGCTCATGCCGATTGCCAGCACGCAGCCGGTAAGAGCTTCTTGCAAGCTGCTGCAAACTGTAGCGGTTTCTAGCAGGTCAGCAGCACCGGTAGCGAGGGAGGTAGCTTGTGGATCAGGAAAGTGTAGTGGATTCACCAAATACAGGTGGTTTAAGCCCATGGTTTTCATGGCGCGCGCGGTAGAGCCAATATTGCCAGGGTGGCTGGTTTGGCATAAAACGACACGGATGTTATTGAAAATATTTTGTTTATCCACTTGGCTGACCTAAATTGTTAAAAATTATTTACTTAGCGCTACTTAACTTGGTATTAAGGCGATTAAAAGTTAAAATAGCATTTTATCAGCTCTTTAAGAAAATCTAGTCATGCATCCAATGCTATCTATCGCAGTAAAAGCCGCCCGTGAAGCGGGGCGAATTATTAACCGAGCCTCGCAAGATGTGGGTTCGATTGCTATTCAAACTAAAACCTACAATGATTTTGTCAGCGAAGTAGACAGATCAGCAGAGCAGGCAATTATTGATATTTTGAAAGATGCTTATCCTGACCATGGTTTTTGGGGCGAGGAAAGCGGACATGAAAACCATGAAGCCGATAATATCTGGATTATTGACCCATTAGATGGTACGACAAACTTCTTACACGGTTTCCCACAATATTGCATCTCAATTGCGTTGCAGCAAAAGGGTGTGCTGACGCAAGCCGTGATTTACGACCCAGTGCGTAATGATTTGTTTACCGCAACTAAAGGTCGTGGTGCATTTTTAAATGACAAGCGTATTCGCGTGACAAACCGTAGCAAGCTGCAAGACTCATTGATTGCCACTGGCTTCCCATACCGCGACTTTACACATTTAGATGCTTATTTAGGCATGTTTAAAGACATGATTAAAAAGACTACGGGTATTCGCCGCCCAGGTTCAGCTGCGTTGGATTTAGCATATGTGGCGGTGGGCTGGGTAGATGGTTTCTTTGAAATCAATCTATCTGCTTGGGATATTGCTGCGGGTGGCTTAATCGTGCAAGAAGCTGGCGGTATCGTAGGCGATTTTGAAGGTAACGAAAGCTGGATAGAAACCGGTAATATCGTTGCAGCTAACCCAAAAGTGTTTGCGCAAATGCTACAGGTTCTGAATCCACACCTAACCCCAGCACTGAAAACGCCTAAAAACGCTTAAGCTTACTTTTTGATCAAATGCGTCTGCCAAGCTGGCAGACGTTTCTAAAGGCTGAGCAGTATTCAGTATTGCTCAGCCACACTCTCTCTGTTAGTTATTATTCTGTTTGTTGTTTTCTGTGCACTGATGTATATGCAACACTATGTTCTCTCTCTACTATTTGAATGGTATTGAATTTAATGCTGGGGCGTTTGTCTGCAGAACCATACGTTTTAGATGATTTCTATGCATGAATTTATGCTAAGTTAAGCGCAGTTAGAAAACGCATTTAACGCATGCATGCGGCTTGGCTTTTAATGTGTACACTATCCTTGCCGGCGCATTACTAACTGAATAATACTGCCTTGTTTTACATGGAGCCACTTTAAATATGAGCCAACAAGTAATTAGCCATACCAATTTGATGGAGCAGGCATTTGAACAGCATACGCGGCATGCCGATGCGCCCAAGCTGGTTGCAGACTTATTGGCGCAGATTCGTCCAGCAAAGCCTGAACAAACGGATACTGCGATTAAATCCATACAAGCACTGTGTTACTTGGTTAGCACTGATGCAGCAAAAGCTTGCCAGTTGCGAGACGCTATATTGCAGCTATTAAGTGCTTACAATCCATTGTCGTTGTTTTTGATTGCACGCCACTCTGTATTTACTGGTTTCTTTTCTGAGATGCGTAGACGCATCTCACATAAAATTCTGCCTGAGGCGATTGATGGTGCCTACCTGCTTGATTTATTTTCAATTTTCTTCACAAAAACAACGGATGAAATATGGGTTAATGCCGTGCCTGATAGTGTTTGGGCGCAGTTAATAGGTGTGATGCGCTTTGACTTGGCAGATGAAGCACTTAGTTTGTCTTGTCAGCAAAACTTGCTGGCTGCTGCGCAGGTGCTTTCCTATCGTACGGCAGCACTTGGGCTAGAGCCGGAGTTATTAAAAAACTACCCTGAGCTGGAGCAGCACAGCTCGCCATTTATCATGCAGCAGGCTGAGCTAGCCGAATTCATGAGTGCACAGGATGTAGATGATGCGCATGTGGATATCAAACATATATTGGTAATGCTAGATCAGTGTAAAGTGATTGTGGCAAAGGTGCGCAGGAATAGCGCACTTACCGGGACCAGCATACATTTAACTCAGCTGTTACAGCGCATCTTAAAGCAGATTGCACGTTTGGAAGAGCTATTGACCATTCTGCATTGCTTTCAGCATCAAGAGTCGGCCAATGCGGTGATTGTGCCCTTGTTTAAAGATTTGGTGTACAGCGAGTGTCATAAAAATGATTTGCATGAGTATTGGCAAGAGAATGTAGAGGTAATGGCCGTACGGGTGACCGAAAACGCAAGTCGCGCCGGCGAGCACTACATTACCGAAAACCGCAGTGAATACTTTGCACTGATGCGCTCTGCCATGGGGGCTGGGGTGATTATTGCGCTCATGGCGATGTTGAAGTTGGTGTTAGCTAAGCAGCACTTTGCGCCATTGCTTGAGGCGATTTTATTTAGTTTGAATTACGGGATTGGCTTTATGCTGATTCATATCTTGCATTTTACGGTGGCGACCAAGCAGCCAGCGATGACGGCAGCGGTGATTGCCGCCACCATCGACAACGCTTCAGATGGAAAAACTAAAGATATGCATAACTTAGTCACTACCGTGACTAAGACCATGCGTAGCCAGGCCGTTGCCATTTTTGGTAACGTGGTGGTGGCCGTTCCTATGGCGATGCTGTTGTCTTGGGCCGTGTTTTATTTTTCTGGACAGCATTTTGTTAGCGCAGATAAAGCCCATCAGTTGCTGCGAGACATTCATCCGATTACCAGTGGTGCATTCTTTTATGCAGGTGTTGCCGGGGTGTGTTTGTTTTTAACCGGCTTGATTTCTGGCTATCACGATAATTTGGCAATTTATAACAATATCCCTCAACGCTTAAAGGCAGTGCCTTGGTTGCAACGTCTTTTGGGCGTAGAGCGCTTAGCACGTGTGGCACATTATATTGAACACAACTTGGGTGCGTTGGCCGGTAACTTTTATTTTGGCTGCATGCTTGGTGGCATGGGTTCACTTGGCGTATTGTTAGGCTTGCCGATTGATATCCGGCATATCTCGTTCTCTTCTGCGTTTGTCGGGTTTGCCAGCTTTAGTTTGGACTTTATGCTAACTTGGCAAGCGGCGGCCTGCGCTGCATTGGGGCTTGCATTGATCGGGTTGGGTAACCTGATGGTGAGTTTTGGTTTGGCGTTGTATGTCGCCATGAAGTCCAGAAAAGTGCATTTCAGTGACTGGCGTTTATTGCTCAGAAATCTAGCTAGTCGATTAAACCAGCACCCGATAGAGTTTATTTTCCCTCCTAAGGATTTGTCGCCAAAAGAAGACGACAAACAGGAGGGGGCCGCAGCTTAGTTGTGAGCACCGTGTGAATATGGCTGAGCTACGTGCGATTGATGTGTAAACAATCTTTAACACGGTAAGCACTCACTGCGCGAATGTGCTTTGAGTGTAATGTATTGAAATTTAAGTAGATAGTAGTTTTGCGTTAACACTGGTAGCTGGCAGGGCTAGGGTTGGCGCTGAGCGCCTAGCGATGCTGTAACTAGGCTTTTTACATTACTTAGTGACAGTGTTTTTTGTTGTTGATATGATGAAAATTATGCTTGACATATAGTACGGTTCCTTATTATCATCATCCTTACTATGTTGCTACTTAAAGATTTACCTACAGTTAAAAGTCTGGAAAAATTTGCGGAACGTTATCCCGATGCGGATACGCACGCCATTTCTGACTTTGCCAACTTGCTGCGAGCAAGCTCAGATATTTCTGATGCTTTAGATAAGCTACTTGGCCGACATGGCCTGCTGCAAGGGCGCTGGTGGATACTTGTGCTATTAATGCGACAGGACGATTTAACCTCTTCTCCATCTGAGTTGGCAGAAAAGGTGGGTGTAACCAAAGCTACTATGACGGGATTTATCGATAATCTGGAGCGCGAGGGGTTGATTACACGCTTTATGGATAGCGTGGATCGTCGCAAGTTTTTAATTAAACTCACACCAGCCGGGCAACAAAAGCTAGATGATGTGATGCCGTATTACCATAAAAAAGTACATGCGTTAATGACAGTATTGGCCAATGAAGAACGTGCTGCAATGCTTAACAGCTTGAAGCTATTAGCAGCAAATATAGACGTAATGAAGTAAAGTAATCAAGTAGCGATATTTTTTTTGCCTAATTAGTTAGGAACCAAACAAAATTGAAATCTACATTTAAACAATCGAATGAGCAATCTAGGCAAGTTGTTCCTGAGCTAAAAAGCGCAGTGATTAAGCCAGCTATTGCTAAATTGAGCGTATGCATCAGCCTGCTTTTATTAGTGGGCTGTGTCAGCATGTCTGGTATCACCCCGCAATCTGAGCTATTAAAACCAGGAAAACTAGACGCAGGAAAAACCATCACTCAAGCGGCAACGATAGCGTGGCCTAAACAAGATTGGTGGAAAATATATCATGACCCACAATTGGATAGTCTGATTGCAAAGGCCGTGGAGGGCAGCCCTACGTTAAATGCGGCAAAAGCTAGGGTGGCGCTTACACAGGCGGTTGCTGATAGCGCGCGTGCTGAAACCTTACCGAATATCAGCGGTAATGTTTCTGTAATTCGTGAGCGTTTTACCGAGCTACAGTTTATTCCACCACCATGGGGTGGTCATAGTGACTGGAACAACAAGGCGACCATTGCATTGGCCCATGATTTAGATTTATGGGGGCGCCAAGAAAGTATTTGGCAAGGTTCACTTGATGAATCTAAGGCGGCTGCTGCTGAAATGCAACAAGTGAGGCTGGGGTTGGAGTCCGCAATCATCCGCAGCTATGTGCAGTTAGCCATGGAGTTTGCTTTGCGCGACATTGCTGAAGAACATCAATCGCAGTTGAAAGAGCGAACTGCGATTGCACGTCGTGCATTAGCTGCCGGCATTGGTACGCAGATGGAGGTTGTTGAAACTGAGACTGAGTTGCCTACTGCTCATGCCCATATAGAGTCAATCAACACGCGCATTGACTTATTACGACATCAACTGGCCGCGCTATCTGGCCAAGGACCTGGTGCGGGTGAAGCGATTCAGCGCCCAAGCATGTCACTTAATCATTTAGTCGGTTTGCCAGATCAGTTGCCAGCTAATTTAATCGGTCGCCGTCCGGATGTGTTGGCCTATAGGTGGCATGTAGAGGCTGCATCACACAATATTGAAGGGGCAAAAGCCGCATTCTATCCCAACATTAACTTACTCGCTTTTGTTGGGTTTCAGGCGCTGGGCTTTAATCAACTGCTGTCGAGCGCAGCTGGTATCGCTGGGGTAGGGCCGGCAATTTCGCTGCCTATATTTGATGGCGGGCGTCGTCGTGGTAATTTGTCTGCAAAAACAGCTAGTTATGATATCGCGGTTGAGAGTTATAACGAAGCGGTGATACGTGCTTTGCAGGATGTGTCTGACCAGTTGGTCATATTGCAATCTAACATTAAACAGCGCAACGATGCAGCGCTGGCGATGACGAGCGCGCACAAAGCACATATGCTTGCGGAGAAAAGTTATCACGCCGGTTTGACTAATTATCAGCATGTGCTTGAAACGCATGCTGTTATGCTCAGACAGCAGGAAATAGCGACCCAATTAGAAGCGGTATGGTTGGATGGTTATGCCAATTTGATGCGTGCCCTAGGTGGCGGTACCATTGAATATCGCTTGGATGAGTATGGTGCAGGGCAGGGCTTATCAACCGGTGCGGCGGCGGAGCGCCAATAATTGTGAAATTTTTAGCTAACCTCATCACAAATCGCAAAGAGCGCGACCTAGTCGTAGTACAGGCGGCATGGCGTGAATGGCTGAGCGAAGATGCGCCGATTATTGCCTACATCTTTAAGGTGCTGCTGGCCTGTTTGTTGGCAATGTGGCTGTCGTTACGTTTTGAGCTAGACCAACCACGCACCGCTATGATGACGGTGGCGATCGTGATGCAGTTCCGCTCCGGTATGGTGTTCGCTAAAAGCTATTATCGCTTTTTAGGGACCAGTGTCGGTATTTTAGTATCATTTCTACTGGTAGCGCTTTTTGCGCAGGAGCGTGTACTGTTCTTAGTGTGCATGGGTGTATGGATAGGCTTATGTACCGCTGGCTCCATGATTTTCCGTAACTATCAATCTTATGCTTTTGTGCTGGCGGGCTACACATTATGTATTGTGGGGTTGCCTTCCACCATTACCCCAGAACTGACATTTAACATCGGTGTAACGCGCATCTCTGAAATATTAATAGGCCTGATTTGTGCAACGCTGGTGAGTGACTTGATTTTCCCGCAACGCATGTGGAATGTAATGCTGGCAGCTGTACGTAGAAGATTTAAAGATTTTTCAGATTTACTGCAAAGCACCGCAGTACAACCTGTAGCCTCCACTACATCAACCCCCACTTTGCTGCGTTTTCTTGGGGATATTTTCAGTTTAGAGACGTTTCAGGCTTCAGCCGGCATGGAGAATGACAAGTCACGTTTGCATAGGCAAAAACTCAGCCGGATGAATCATGAGTTTATGGAGGTTTCAACCAGTTTTCATGCCTTTGAGCAGTTGTTGCGACGTCAGCACAACATTGCTCAGCCTCAAGTTAGCGTGGCATTGCAAAGAGTTTACCAGTCTCTAGGTGCGGCCATCATGGTAGAGGGGCGTAGCGCACAAACTGAGCAGGAGGCAAAAGTTGTGAGCCGACAACTTTCGGTTTTCCGGAATCAATTCTCTGCCAATATTCATGCTGAGCGTGCACAGCTAACTCATGATATCGGCACAAGTGAGCGCTTAGATTTTGAGACCGGTTGTGAACTGCTGCAACGACTGACAGACGAGCTTTATGTCTATACCAGTACCTATGCATCATTAGCGGTGGCTCAGAGTAGTGAAGTTGCTCCAACAGAAACAGCACCTAAACTGGAGATGCACTTTGATCCGCTCGCTGTCACTCTAGCTGGAATACGTGGCACCTTGTCGCTGGCTATTTTATCTGCATTGTGGATTTTGACAGACTGGCGTTCAGGCGTTGAAGCTATCACGCTTGGCGTGATTTCTAGTACGTTATTTGCTACCACGCCATCACCAACGCGCACTATTAAGAACTTTATGATTGGTGCCATCATCGGCACGCTATTGGCGTATTTCTGTAACTTTCACTTATTGACGCAGGCGCATGGTTTTTGGATGCTGGCCGTTGCCGTTGCACCCGGGATCATTATTGCAGCATGGTTTACAACCAGACCAGCAACTGCCATTGTGGGGGCGGGGGTGTTTATGGTGTATCTGATGCACATTGGTTTTAACAGTGCCTATAACAGCAACCCGGTGACCTTTATCAATGATGCGATTGCAGATTTATTAGCAGTGCTGATCTCCGGCATTATGTATGGATTAATTGACCTGAGCGGTAGCCGCTGGTCACGCCAGCGCATTGCAAAATCCCTACGCAATCTGGTGGTAGTGGCTTGTCGCGACACAGTATCTTTACGTCGCGGTCGTTTGGAAACCGGGGCACGTGAACTGGTGCAACGTGCCGGCAGTGCGCAGCGCGTGGGAGACAAAGAAGACCGAGTCGTGATTGAGTGGCTGTTATCTACTTTAGAAATTGGCCATGCCGTGATTGCACTGCGCGAATATATGCAGGTGGTGGAGCATCCATACATCAGCAACCTGTTGTCTATGAGTCTTGAGTCGGTTGCGCAGTTATACGATGCACCTTCTGAGGCAAACCGCTTGCAGGCGGTTAATACTATTAATCATGCCATAGCGGAAATTAGCCTAGCCTATATTGACTTAGGTTTATCGCAATCTAGCCAGCACCAAATCACTGTGATGCTGCATTTTATTCGCAGTGCTTTGCTGGATGAGGAGTCTGTGCTTGTCTCTGGCACGCAGACAACATTGGAGAAATATTAACTATGCCCGTTGAAATTGCACTGTTGGACGCGCTTGTTCCCAGCTTGTTATTTGCCTTTGTTGCTGCCGGGCTAGTGTCATTGATACTTGATTGGATATTTGTACGTTATGAATTTTATCGTTATTTATGGTACCCAGCCCTGTTTAGGCTTGCGCTATTCATTTGCCTATTTGCCGTATTTGGGCTTTGCATCTATTGAAAGGAATCAGCATGAAAGTGTTCAGTAAAACGCTCATTAGAGTCTCTATCACCTTGCTTCTGGTGGTGATTGCTATCAGCCTAGGGCGCATGCTGTGGGTACGCTATATGGACTCACCATGGACACGTGACGGCAGAGTGCGTGCAGATGTGGTGAATATTGCACCGGACGTTGCCGGGCTGGTGACCGAGGTTGCGGTGCACGACAACCAAATGGTGCGTCGTGGCGATGTATTGTTCAAGATTGATAGCGAGCACTATCTACATGCACTCAACCAGGCTAAAGCCACCGTAAATCAGCGTAAAGCTATGCTGGATATGAAACGTGGGCAGGCTTCGCGCCGCGCTGCGTTGGATGATCAAGTGATTTCACGTGAAAATAGAGAAGATACTGACATGGTAGCCATCAGTGCCAAAGCCGAGTACGAAGCTGCTTTGTCGCAACTAGACCAAGCGAAGCTTAATTTGGAGCGTACCGTTGTTCGCTCTCCGGTAGATGGCTGGGTATCTAATCTGTTGGTGCGTCCTGGCGATTTTGCGCAGGTGGGTGCTGCTAAGTTGGCAGTAATTGATCAGCACTCATTTTGGGTTTATGGCTACTTTGAGGAGCATAAATTAGTGCTGATCAAAATTGGTGACCCGGCGGAAGTAAAGCTGCTGGGTACTAACCGAGTGTTACATGGGCATGTTGAAAGTATTGCCCATGGTATTACTGATAGAGATAACCCAACAGACGTGCGCTTGTTGGCTAATGTAAACCCAAGTTTTAACTGGGTGCGTTTGGCACAGCGCGTGCCGGTGCGCATTAGCTTGGATAATATCCCTAAGGATTTAACCCTAGTGGCTGGCATGACCTGTGCGGTGATTGTGCATCCTAGTAATGGTAAGTAATCTAGGTAACGCGAAATAATCAAAGTGTTATGCAGCCCCATAAGAGCTGCATAACGGTGATTAATACGATGGCTTAAACATGCTCCCAGTGCGCATTGACATATTCAGCCGTGATAACGCGTTTTGCCTGCGTTTGCATGTCGGCGAACTGCGGTTTAACTGGAGTATTTTGTCTAGCTACAGTGTTTGGCCTAATTACGTTTGGTCTAACGATAGCGTGCGGTCTAAGTGCAGGGTGCATTTCAATCACGTTGTCGGCAAGCGTGATATTCGTATCATCTAGTTTAAATACGCTGACCGCATCTGCCAAGGCGCTAGCTTGCTCTAGCAGTGATTCAGCAGCGGCGGTCGCTTCTTCTACCAGCGCTGCATTTTGCTGCGTAGCTTCATCCATACTGTTCATGGCGTTGTTGACTTGATCAATGCCCGTACTTTGCTCTACAGAGGCGGTTGCAATTTCACTAATGATGTCGGCTACTTGCTTCACTGAAGCGACCACTTCTTCCATGGTCTTACCTGCATTCTCAACTTGTTTGGTGCCTTCAAAGGTTTTGCTCACAGAGTCATTAATCAGCGCTTTAATCTCTTTTGCAGCACTGGCTGAGCGCTGTGCCAGGCTTCTCACTTCACCTGCCACTACGGCAAAGCCACGGCCTTGTTCGCCAGCTCTAGCTGCTTCAACCGCTGCATTAAGCGCAAGAATGTTGGTTTGGAAGGCAATGCTGTCAATTACCGCAATAATGTCTTCAATTTTGTGCGCACTGTCATTAATGGCATTCATGGTAACTACCGCGTCTGACACCACCTCACCACCTTTGACCGCAACATCAGAAGCATTCAGCGCCAGCTGGTTTGCACGTTTGGCGTTATCTGCATTACGTTTCACCGTTGATGCTAACTCTTCCATGCTGGCTGCGGTTTGTTCCAAGCTAGATACTTGTTTTTCGGTGCGCGCAGATAGGTCATTATTGCCTGAGGTGATTTCTGCCGCAGCAGTGTTAATGGTTTCAACCGAGGCTTTTACCGTGGCAATTGGTCCAACTATCATCTCTAAGGTTTCATTCACGCCTTCTACAATTTTTCTAAAATCGCCCAAGTGCGTGCTGGCGTCTACACGTACCGAAACACGGCCCTCATTCGCAGCATTAGATAGGATGTTGACATCGCTTACCAGAGCGTTAATTGAGGTAATGCAGGTGTTCAGGTTGTGTTTAATGTTGTTGAAGTCGCCATTGAAGCTGGCAGTGATTTTTGCAGGAATCTCACCACGCGCAATATGCTCTAAATTGTTAGCTGCCATGTTCAATGGCGTGACAATAGCATCCAGCGTTGCGTTGAGGCCTTCAATCACTTTGCGATACTCACCTAAATGTTTGGAGGCGTCGGCACGAGTGGTTAATGCGCCTGCTTCGGCATCTTTTGCTAGCAAGTTAGCATCGGCTACCAGCGCTTTAATCGCAAGGCCACATGCATTTAAGTTGTTTTTGATGATATTGAAATCACCATGGTAGTTGTCTGTGATTTCAGCTGGAATCACACCTTTAGAGAGGTGATCCACATAGTTTGCCGCCATGGTAAGCGGGGTGATAATCGCGTCTAACAGCTGGTTAATGCCGCTGCTGATGTCTCTAATCACACCGGTCGGTAGGGTGCTGGTGTCGATGCGTTCGCTCAAGTTGCCAGCCACCGCCTGTTGGATAAGTTTAGCGACATTTTTCTCTGCAATCACTTCTGTCGTGCGGTTGCTCCACTGCGTCATTTGGCCTAAGGCATAACCATCGGTTTCATCGTACACTGGGCTTACCACCAGTTGTAAGTGGTGATTAGCCATGGTGGTATCTATGGTTTTTGCGCTGCTGATTTCAGCTGCAAGCAGCTCACGGTCTGCGGCGTTTTCCACATACTGGTTTAGGTTCTCCCCCATCATTTTATCAAGTGCAAACTCAGGATGATATTGCTGGATGCCGGCACTCATGTTTTCAAACAAGGTTTTTGCCGCATGATTCATGTAGATTAGACGGTTATCGCGGTTAGATAAAGTCACAGCAATCGATGCTTGATCTAGCGTCGCCTTAATACGCTGGATGCTGCTAACTGCCTCTTTGTGGTCAAAGTCCAGTCTGGTTTTTAGTGCATGGTAAGCATCCACTACATCGGTGAGCTCGTCGCGGTGTTCCGATCTAGGCACCAACTTGTTATTCATTTCCTCTGCACTTTCACGCAGGTTGCTACCGATAGCACGTAGGCGTGGAATGATGGAGCGGTTGAGGTTCCATCCTAGTAAGGCGCAGATCATGAGGGCAACAAAAACAAAAGCAATTGCATAGTTTCTATGTTTGATATAGTTGGCTTGTGTAATTTCGTATTCTGTCGCGACACCTGTGTAATGCAAGCTACTTAGTTTATTCAGGCTTTCAGTCAGTGGGTCAATCGCTTTGTATACATCCGAAGTGTTGTATGTCATTAGGCGCTCAATGTCATCGCTACGGATAATTCCTTGCAGCAACACCGCAGACTCTAGCGCGGTATCAAACAGAGGCTGAATTTCAGTAGCTAAGGCGGATTCGCTTTCAGCATGCGGGCTGGCCAGATACTCTTTCCATTCTTTCTCTAATACCTGTAGCGCCTGGTCAACATTGGCGGCAGCTTCGCTTGAGGTGATAATGCCTCTTTGCAGCTTTTGGCCGGTGCTGACAATATTGGTGCTGAACATATCGTTAATCACTTTTAACTGCTTGAGCGGCAACACTCTGTTTTTATAGACGCTTTCCAGCCCGTGATTGCTTTCTTTAATGCCGGAAATGCCGTTAAAGCCAAGCATACAGGTGGTTAATGCCACCATAACAAATATGCAGGCGATTTTATTGTTGATGGTAATCCGGTTGCTAAAGTCTTTAGCTTTTCTCAAAAGTGCGGTATGCCAGCGCTCTTCGTGTTTAATGGCGCGGTAATGCGCGTGCGCTTTCTCAATTTGTTCTTTAGTGGATTTTTTGCTTACAGACATATAGCCAACCACTTTGCCATGCTCACGCACCGTAGTGACGCAGGAGTACACCCAAAAGTGGTCGCCGTTTTGGCATAGGCCTTGTTCCACGCCTATCCACGGTTTTTTGCTTTGCAGTGTCATCCAGATATCAGTGAGAATTTCTTTAGGCATCTCTGGGTGATGGATTACGCTTTGTTTTTTGCCTATCAGCTCTTGCTCGTTAAAACCGGTCACTTCAATAAAGTCACGGTTTACGTAGGTGATTTTTCCCTCTAAATCAGTTTTTAAAACGATGGAAACTGACTCATTAATCTCGCGTTCAATTTGCGTTAATGTAATACTTGTTTTCATTGCACACCTTTTTTATTCTTTGTGTAACAAACATGGAATAGCGCTAATGGCTGATAAGTACATGCGCTAGATTGTGGGTAGTAAATCCAGTTATGCCGCCATTTCTACAGTTGACTCATGTGGACTGCGACGTTCTATAAACAGGCTATTACCGGCAATTTCTTTGGCTTGCTTTTTGGCGTTGACGCACGCGGTAGAGACCTCGTGATGTGAGTGGTAAAGCGCAGAATTTACAATTAAAGCGCCTACAGATAAGCTGATAAATGGATGGAAGCGTTGCTCCCCCTGACGGTCTTGTGTAATGATGCCGCCGCACTTTTGGTCAGCAAGTGAGTAGAATGTTGGGGCTACTTTTTCAATCTGCGATAGAAGTGTGTTACAGCGACTTTCCCAGTTTTTACTCTGAAACAGGATGATAAAGTCGTCGCCTCCGATATGACCAACGAAGTCATAAGGACCACATGCGTCGGCTAATATTTGCCCAGTTCTTTGTATTACCTCATCGCCTTTTTTGTATCCGTATACGTCGTTGTATGGTTTAAAACAATCAAGATCACAATAGCACGCTACAAATTGTGTACCAGACTGAAGCAAGCTATCAATCTGTTCACTAATCGGTACGTTTCCTGGTAGTAAGGTAAGCGGGTTAGCGTAGCGGGCAGTATCAATCTGCATTTTGGTGATGAGCCTGAGTAGATCATGTCCGCTAGCCATGCCAGCGTACTGCCCATTCTCGGTGACAATAAATCCAGCAGAAAGGTGGTGCGGCTTACTTTGCAGGATTAAATCGCTGAGGTTTTTTAGGCTGGTGTCTTTATCTACAATCAGCGCAGATTTATCTGTCATAATTTCACATGGGCGCTGACCATACAGCTCTCTGCGGAAAGGGCGAGCATAATCGTTGATCATGATGGAGCGATTAATTAGACCCAATGGTCGACCATTTTCTACAACAGGGATGGAGTAAAGCTCTTGGTTCTCATCGAACATTTTAAATACATCTTCGTTGAGGCAGGTCGGGCTAACTGGTGTCGAATGTTTCAGTAGTTTTTCAACAGTCGCGCGATTTTGTAATAGATTCTCACGCTCAGATTCAAATCTGACCAGTGTGTGAATAATGTCAGAAGATGCTTCTAATATCGGTGTTGGGTGCGGCCTGGCGATATGGTAGCCTTGGCTGTAGGCAATGCCTAAATCACGAATCGCCATCAATTGCTCATGGGATTCAATCCCTTCTGCGATTACTTGCGCGCCAGATTTCTCCGCGATTTCTTGAATGGAACGTGCGAATTGCAGCTTGACCGGATCTTGATGGATGTTTTGTGTGAAATGTTTATCAATCTTTACGTAGTCAGGGCGTATTTCTGACCATAAGCGCAAGCCGGAAAACCCCTCGCCTAAATCGTCGATGGCAATTTCAAAGCCCATGTCACGATAGTGATGCGTCGCATCGCGCATCAGCTGGTAATCTAGGGTTTGCGCATTTTCCGTTAACTCAATGATGACCTGGCTAGGTTTTAAACCCAACGCATCCATATATTTCAGGGTTTCGCCAGATTTTGAGTATTTCTGTAATAAGATATCTGGGCTGATATTGAGAAATATCTTTCCCGGCAAATTTTGCTTGGAAAATGATTCAAGAACTGTTTGGCGACAAAGATACTCAAGCTCTGTTACCAAGCCACAATTTCTAGCCATTGCAAATAAAGCCATCGGGGAATGCAGCACGCTGTTTATTGGCCCGCGGATTAAGCCCTCGTAGCCAATAAATTTACCTTGCTGCATATTAAGAATTGGTTGGAAAACAGCAGTGAGCTGCCTATTTTGAATAATATCGTGTAAATGTAAGCAAGCAGCTTCATTGGCGCATGGGCCTAGCTCTGTTATCCAAGATGGATTACTCACTGTACTCATTTAGACCTCTAAATCGTCTTATCATGGGTAGCAATATTGACGCGCAAATGTGACATAAGCGTGACAGTTTGATGACATTTAATAATCGCTCTTACCGCTAGTTTTTGACGAGATTTACATTCGTCACCCAGATTCGTCATGAGTTTAATGTCGTCATTTGCACGTGATAGGTTAAAATCAAACTTAATTAAAACCAGTGAATCGTTGAATGACTATTGCACCGTCTTTCCATGCTGCTAGTGCAGCAGCGCCTAATCTCGAAAGCCACACACCCATGATGCGTCAGTATCTGGGCTTAAAGGCACAGCATCCTGATATGTTGCTGTTTTATCGTATGGGTGACTTTTACGAGCTGTTTTTTGAAGATGCTGAAAAAGCCGCCAGATTGTTAGGGATTACCTTAACGCACCGTGGTAGCAGCAACGGGCAACCGATTAAAATGGCGGGTGTACCTTATCATGCGGCTGAGCAATATTTAGCCAAGCTTGCCAAAATGGGCGAGGCGGTGGCGATCTGTGAGCAGGTGGGTGATCCTGCTACTAGCAAAGGCCCAGTAGCGCGCGAGGTAGCGCGTATCCTTACGCCAGGCACGCTCACTGATGCTGCGTTATTGGATGAGTCTAGGGATAATCAATTACTTAGTATTTTTCAGGCAGACGGTGTGGTTGGCCTGGCGCGCCTGAATCTAGCTTCAGGCAGTTTTATTCTGAGTGAAATTGCAGTAGGTTTGTTAGCGCAAGAGCTTGAGCGTATCGCCCCCAGTGAAATGCTGCTTGCCGATGATTTTCAGCACCATGCCTTGAACGCAAGCAAAGTAGCTAAGCGGCGTTTAAGTGCCTGGCAGTTTGATTTTGATAGTGCGTTTGCCACGCTGACCAAGCAATTCAATACTTATGACATGAATGGTTTTGGCTGTGCCGATATGCGGCCTGCGATTTGTGCAGCGGGTGCTTTGCTAGATTATGTAAAGCATACGCAACGCACCACTTTGCCCCATATTAATGCATTGAGTGTGGAAACCACCAGTGCCTATTTACAGCTGGATGCAGCTACCAGACGTAACCTAGAAATTGACCTTACCTTGCGCGGTGAAGCTAGTCCCACCTTATACTCCTTACTGAATACTACGCAGACGGCAATGGGGGCACGTTTGTTGCGCCATTGGCTACACCATCCTCTGCAAGACCGTAATTTGGTGATGCAGCGACATGAGGCGATTGCCGACCTTATGCAAACCAATCAGTTTTTAAATCTGCGACATACTTTAAACTCTGTAGCTGATATTGAGCGTATCACCGCACGTGTTGCACTGAAAACTGCGCGCCCTAGAGACCTGTCTGGATTAGCAGTGAGCTTGCAGCAATTGCCGTTGTTGCAAGCCCAGCTTGCACAGCAGTCGGCTAACTTGCTACAAACCCTGGTGCTGAGTTTAGCTCCACCCGCTGCAGTGCTAGGTTTATTAAGCACGGCAATTAAGGCTGAGCCTAGTGTGGTGCTGCGCGAGGGCGGCGTGATTGCGGATGGCTATGATGCTGAGCTGGATGAACTGCGGGCGATACAAACTAATCATGGTGAGTTTTTGCTTAGTTTTGAAGCTGCAGAAAAAGAGCGCACAGGTATTACCAACCTCAAGGTTGAGTACAATAGTGTGCATGGCTTCTATATTGAAATGAGCCGCACGCAGGCTGAGTCTGCACCTGCGGAATACAGGCGCCGCCAAACGCTCAAAAATGTAGAGCGCTTTATCACGCCGGAGCTAAAGGCGTTTGAAGATAAAGTATTAAGTGCGAATGACCGTGCTTTAGCCCGTGAAAAAATGCTGTATGAGCAAGTACTGGCAGAGCTTGGGCAATATATCTCGGCATTACAAACCAATGCAGGTGCAGTAGCAACGCTAGATGTGCTGTGCTGCTTTACTGAGCGTGCCATTAGTTTAAATTATGTAGCGCCTATGTTCACGACAGAGGCAGGAATAGAAATCGTCAATGGACGCCATCCGGTGGTTGAGCAGATTTCCCAGGCCTCAGGTCAGCCATTTATCGCCAATGATGTGGTGCTTAGCCCCTATCGCCAGCTGTTATTGATTACCGGCCCCAACATGGGCGGTAAATCTACTTTTATGCGGCAGACTGCATTGATCGTACTACTAGCGTACTGTGGCTGCTACGTTCCGGCAACAAGTGTGAAAATAGGCGAGATTGACCGCATCATGACGCGCATTGGTGCATCGGATGACTTGGCGGGTGGACGCTCTACTTTTATGGTGGAGATGACGGAAACTGCCAATATCTTGCATAACGCGAGCGATAAGAGCTTAGTGTTGTTGGATGAAATTGGTCGTGGTACCTCTACTTTTGATGGCTTGAGTTTGGCTTGGGCAGTGGCCAAGCAGCTGTTAGAGAAAAATCGTGCCTATACTTTATTTGCCACGCATTATTTTGAGCTGACACGCATAGTGGACGAGTTCAAATATGCCGCCAACGTGCATTTAGATGCAGTTGAGCATGGCAACAGCATTGTATTTATGCATAAAGTAGAAGAGGGTGCCGTCAACCAAAGCTATGGTTTGCAGGTGGCACAGTTAGCGGGCATTCCTAAGCCCGTTATTAGTGCAGCAAAACGAAAACTCGCCCAGTTGGAGCTCAATCAGGTGGCAAGTCAAGACGCATCTACAGTGCCGCAGGTGGATATGTTTATGCACACCGAGCCAGCGGCAGAAGCACCGCTGCACCCAGTGTTGGCGGAGTTAGAATCACTGCAAGTGGACGACCTTACTCCTAAGCAGGCGCTAGACCTGCTATATCATTTAAAAGCCGCCGCCAATCAGGTTTAACAGCCCCAGAAACAACTACAACATCAATAACTAAAAGCTAAAAGCCTGGCAATCAAACTCGACAATCTAGCCTAGCTTTAAGCTTGGTAGTTGGGCTAACGCTAGGTAAGCAACGTATATTTCCTTTCTGCCAATTTTGCAGCAAATGTACGTATGCGCCACAGCGCAGGCCTTGGTCACCAATAGTGCTTCATCTTGGTACAAGCGCGTGCATGCGCACTCAATTTGTGCAAACTCCTAATCTTTAATTAGTTCCCTGATTCCCTCAAAATGTTGCGTTAAAAAATTATATTTGATGTAAAACAATTGCTTATGGTATTTTTTAATAGTTGGCATAGCTATTGCTTATACTAGTTCAAATGATAAGGTTTTAAGCTGCTATGTTAAAAGTGATGATCGTAGATAATAATTTGGAGCGCATTAAGCCACTGAAGCAATCTTTGCTCGATAGTGGTTACGATGTAATTGCGCATCTGAGAGATACCATCAATTTAAATGATGCATGCAGTAAGTTGCAGCCGGATGTGGTGGTGATTGATACGGATTCTCCCAGCCGTGACACATTGGAACATATTTGTGTGATGACGATGAATGATCCGCGCCCGGTGATGATGTTTACGCATGATGGTGACAAAGAGCAGATTAAATTGGCAACGCAGGCCGGTGTGTGTGCTTATGTGGTGGGTACTTTACCTAATGAGCGCTTACAGCCCGTGATTGATGCAGCAGTAGCTAGATTTGAAGAGTTTAAGAATTTACGTGTTGCCTTGCAAGAGGCAAACACTAAGTTAAGCGAACGTAAGGTGATTGAACGTGCAAAAGGTTTGATCATGAAGCAACGCAACGTTGATGAAAACGAGGCTTATAGCATGTTAAGAAAGATGGCGATGGAAAAGCATACGCGCATCGGTTCTTTAGCAACACAAATTGTAGAGGCAGCAGAATTGCTGCTTTAGCAGAGCAAATTAAGCACTAGGTAGTACTTGAGTATAAAAGCCCAATGGTGGGCAGTTAACTCAAGCAATAAAAAAACTAAGCCAATGGTGGCTAAGATCAAGTAATACAAGACAAAGGCGTCTTGATAAGCAATCAACTCTCTATGCATGGGTTGGTTTAACTTATCAGACGCCTTTTTTTATACATTTTTTAGATTGTTAGTATTATTTTAGGAGCGCTAAGATGGGCAATGACAATACAAGTAACAAAGTAAAAACACTTGATCAGCAACCAAATGTAGTCGTTGATCCGGCACGTCGTGATTTTTTTAAAATGAGCGCAATGGGCGCATTTGGAGCAGCGGCAATGATGGGTTTAGTGCCTAATGGTATCCGTACACAGGCATATGCAGCAGGCTCTGATGCCCCGGAAATTAAAGAAGTAAAAATTGGTTTTATTCCATTGACAGATTGTGCACCGATTGTCGTAGCTGCGGAGATGGGTTTTGATAAGAAGTACGGTATCAAAATTACTCCATCAAAAGAGGCGTCTTGGGCTGCTGTGCGCGATAAAGTAGCTAATGGGGAGTTACATGCAGCCCATATACTTTACGGTATGGTGTACGGTGTTCAGCTTGGAATTGGTGGTCAACAAAAAGATATGGCAGTGCTTATGGGTTTAAACCATAACGGCCAAGGTATTACACTTTCTAACCAATTGAAAGAAAAAGGTGTGAAAGATGGTAGAAGTCTAAAACGTTTACTTGATAACGAAAACCGCGACTATACCTTTGCGCAAACTTTCCCAACCGGTACACATGCAATGTGGTTGAATTACTGGCTTGCTGCGAATGGCATCCACCCACTGAAAGATGTTAAAAATATCGTTGTGCCTCCACCGCAAATGGTAGCAAATATGCGAATTGGTAACATGGATGGCTACTGTGTTGGCGAGCCTTGGAATGCAAGGGCTATCTTTGATAAGGTTGGTTTCTCAGTTGCTACTTCACAGGATATTTGGACTGATCATCCAGAAAAAGTATTGGGTACAACAGCAGAGTTTATGGAGAAAAATCCAAACACTGCTAGAGCAATGGTGATGGCGATTCTTGAGGCTTGTCGCTATATCGATGCAACAGAGAACCGTGCAAAAGTAGCTAAATTGATTTCAGGTAAAGCTTACGTAAATGCCCCTGAGCAAGTGATTGCAGGGCGCTTTGTGGGTGACTATGACAATGGTAACGGCAAGGTTTGGAAAGACCCTAACTACATGAAGTTCTTTGAAGATGGCAAAGTGAACTATCCATTCTTGTCTGACGGTATGTGGTTCTTAACGCAGCATAAACGTTGGGGCTTGCTCAAGTCTGACCCTGACTACTTAGCAGTGGCTTCAAAAGTCAACCAAACCAAACTGTATACCGAAGCCGCATCGCAATTGGGTATCAGCGTGCCGAAAAGCACTATGCGCAGCAGTAAGTTGATGGATGGCGTAGTGTGGGATGGCTCTAACCCAGCTGCTTATGCTGCATCATTTAAGATTAAAGCGTAAGCCATAAACACAGCGTCAATAGAGTTGCGCCTTAAGGAATTGAAATGACAAATACTGTAAATAAATTAATGCCTATTGCTAAATGTTTTACTTTCGGCAGTTCAAGTAGTTTAAATGTTCAGGCGTATCGTTTTTTTAGATGGATATTGCCACCTATCTTTGGTTTGTTCTTTTTGGTTGTAATTTGGGCCATGATTGCAGCACACACACCAGAGTTGCCTGGACCAATTAAAACATGGGCTTCTGCCGTTGAGTTGTTTAGTGATCCGTTTTACGACCGTGGTATCAATGATAAAGGGGTGGGTTGGAATATCCTGGCATCATTACAACGCGTTGGTTTAGGGTTTGGTTTGGCAGCACTGATTGGGATACCTCTGGGTTTTATCATCGGTCGTTTTGAGTTTGTTGCAAGAATGACCGCGCCAGTGATCAGTTTGCTGCGCCCAGTATCACCTTTGGCATGGTTGCCGATTGGTTTGCTGGTGTTTAAAGCAGCTAACCCTGCGGCGATATGGGTAATCTTTATTTCTGCAGTATGGCCCATGATTATCAATACGGCAGTTGGCGTGAATAAAGTCCCGCAAGACTATATGAACGTTGCCAAAGTATTGAACTTAAGTGAGTGGAAAATCGTAACCAAAATTCTGTTTCCGTTCGTATTGCCTTACATGATGACTGGTGTGCGCTTATCTATCGGCGTGGCATGGTTGGTGATCGTGGCTGCGGAAATGCTGACGGGTGGGGTTGGTATCGGTTTCTGGGTGTGGGATGAGTGGAACAATCTAAATGTGGAACATATCATCATCGCAATTTTTATCGTAGGTATTGTTGGTTTGCTGCTTGAGTATGCTCTTACACAAATCGCCAAAAGATTTAGTTACGAATAACACACTTAAAATATCATTTAGGAACGATCATGGAAAAAGCAAACGCCGATAAATATGTACAGTTAGAGCATGTGAATATGTCTTTCCATACAAAAAAAGGCACATTCAATGCACTTAAAGGTATTAATCTAAATATTAAAGAGGGCGAGTTCATTTCAATTATTGGGCACTCCGGTTGTGGTAAGTCTACGGTGTTAAACTTAATCGCAGGCTTGTTACAGCCGTCAGAAGGCTTGATCTTCTGTGCTGGCCGTGAAATTGCAGGTCCAGGCCCGGAACGTGCTGTCGTGTTTCAAAACCACTCATTATTGCCATGGCTCACTTGTTTTGAGAATGTGTACTTGGCCGTAGAGCGTGTATTTGAAACAGAAACCAAGGCGCAACTTGAAGCGCGTACGCATGCAGCAATTGAATTGGTTGGCTTGTCGCACTCTAGCGACAAACGCCCCAATGAGATTTCCGGTGGGATGAAGCAACGTGTTGGTATTGCACGTGCTTTGGCGATGGAGCCAAAAGTGCTGCTGCTAGATGAGCCATTTGGTGCGCTGGATGCACTGACCCGTGCTAACCTGCAAGACGAACTAATGAAAATTATGGCGAAATCAGGCTGTACTGCAGTAATGGTGACGCATGATGTGGATGAAGCTGTGTTGTTATCTGATCGTGTAGTGATGATGACTAACGGCCCAAGTGCTACTATCGGTGAAATTTTGGAAGTTAACTTACCACGCCCAAGAGCACGTCTGGCATTGGCAGAAGATAAAGAATACAACCATTTACGCAGTGAAGTATTGCGCTTCCTATATGAGCGCCATGCTAAAAAATCGGCATAACACTAGATATTTAAAGCATTAAAAACTAACTTTTAATTTAAAAGGGATTAACAACATGAAAACTAGAGCAACATTTAAGACGAATATGGTCATGGCTTGCACCGCGTTGGCATTGGCTGGCATGGCGCAAACAGCTTTTGCAGAAGATGAGGCTGCAGAGTACACCTTCTTGGACTCAATCAAAGAAGGTAAGCAAATGACTAACTTTCGTTTGCGCTACGAGAATGTGAATCAAGAAGCATATGCGAATGGTAAGAGGCTGGATACTGGGGAGGCATTTACTTTGCGCAGCTTGATTGGCTGGCAAACTGCCCCATACAAAAACTTCAGTATCGGTGCTCAAATTACAGATGTACATGAGTTTAACGATAGCTTTAACGACCGCAGATACAATACGCCAGAGCATAACAATGGCACAGCAAATGCGAGCTTGGATAAGGCGCGCTACCCGAATATCGTAGATCCTGGCTTTACCGACATTAATCAGTTGTATGTAGATTGGACCGGCATCAAAAACACTAAACTGCGTGTAGGCCGCCAACAGGTGAATCTAGACAACGTACGTTTTATCGGTGATATCGGTTTCAGACAAAACATGCAGGTGTTTGATGGTGTTTCTGTGATGAACAAGAGCATTTCTGATGTAGAGCTGTTCGCTGCGCACTTTGATAATGTGCGTCAAATCACCACTAAAGATCGCCGTGGCAATATTGAAATTGTAAATGCTAAATATCGAATTTCACCATCAGAGTCAGTGATTGGCTATGGCTACTTGGTCGATATGGAAAACTTGGCACAAAACGGTGGTAACCCGACTCAGGCTGGTACTGTAGCACAAGGTGGTAACGGCTTAGGTGGTAGTGCAGATATTCCAGCAAGTGGAACTAATTACAAACCATCTTTAACCGATGCTAGCAGTAAAACCTTTGGTTTGCGTTTAGATGGTGTGCGTCCAATCAACCCAGACTGGAAAGTGCTCTACACAGCAGAGTATGCCAAACAAACCGATTATCGTGGCGGCAGTTCATTAATTGATGCGTATTACTTCAAACTTGGTGGCGGTGCAGCTTACGGTGCATGGTCAGTGCGTTTTGATCACGAAAAACTCTCTAGCAACGATGGTAAATATGCATTCCAAACACCGCTAGGTACTAACCACTTATTCCAAGGTTGGGCTGATCAGTTCTTAACCACACCACGCCAAGGTATTGAAGATAGCTTTGTGACTGTGGCTGGTGCAATTGATAAAGTGAAACTTTATGCTGAGTACCACGTGTTCATGTCTGATGAGAAGTTCCAAACGGTAGGTACCAATAAGTTTGGTGATAAATACGGTACGGAGTTTGATGTAAGTGCAACCTATGCATTCAATAACAACCTGACCGGCAAGCTTGAGTATGCAAACTTTAGAGAAAGTGATGTATATGGCAATAATCTAAAAGGTGCTGCACGCAAAGGTGATAAAGAAATCATTTGGGCCACTGCGATGTACACATTCTAAGTATTGCACCAAAGTAGTAAATGTAGAATAAATGCACCATTATGGAATCCCATAATGGTGCATTAGCACTGTTAGAGAGCCTGCCTTAAAAAAGTGCCAATTGGCTATAAAAAATAAGTATTTGTTTTTAATGATAAAAATTATTTCATTAAAATGTGAAACTTGGCATGAATCCTGCCTATATGAGGGCAGGGTGACAATTTAGATTAATGATGGTGAAAACATGCAAAAGATGAAATTAGTAGTAGTTGGTAACGGTATGGCCGGGATGCGTACAGTGGAAGAGTTGCTGAAAATAGCACCCGATCTTTACGATATCACCGTGTTTGGTGATGAGCCTTACCCTAATTACAACCGCATTATGTTGTCTCCGGTGCTTGCAAACGAGCAAACGATTGATGACATCATTTTAAATACCAGAGAGTGGTATGCAGAGAACAATATCACCTTGCACACGAGTGCACGGGTGAACAAGATCGACCGTAAAAACCGTGTGGTTTATACAGAAGACGGCGTGAGTGCTAGTTATGATCGCCTATTAATTG
This sequence comes from Methylotenera mobilis JLW8, assembly GCF_000023705.1. Classification (NCBI taxonomy): domain Bacteria; kingdom Pseudomonadati; phylum Pseudomonadota; class Betaproteobacteria; order Nitrosomonadales; family Methylophilaceae; genus Methylotenera; species Methylotenera mobilis. Next base: position 1,803,471 of record NC_012968.1, on the reverse strand, counting down.
CGACAGGCTCTAAGCCTTTTATGCCGCCAGTGCCTGGTAATGAGTTTGAAGGTGTGTTGGGCTACCGTGATATTAAAGATACCAACGACATGATTGAGGCTGCCAAAGTCTATAAACATGCAGTGGTGATCGGTGGTGGTCTATTAGGCCTAGAGGCTGCGAATGGCCTCAAGATTCAAGGTATGGATGTTACTGTAGTGCACAAGAATGAGTGGCTGTTAGAGCGTCAGTTAGATAAAACTGCGGGTGGCATGCTACAAAAAAACCTTGAAGCTAAAGGCTTGAATTTCTTATTGAAAAAGAATACAGAGCAGTTGGTTGGCGATGATAAAGGTCGCGTGAAAGCGGTAAGATTTAGTGATGGCCAAGAAATCCCGGCAGACTTAGTGGTCTGGGCGGTAGGTATCCGTCCAAATTATGCATTGGCAGAGTCAGCTGGCATTTACTGTAACAAAGGTATCGTGGTGAATGACACCATGCAAACTTATGACCCACGCGTATATTCAGTGGGCGAGTGCGTAGCGCACCGTGGTATTTCATACGGTTTGGTAGCACCATTGTTTGAAATGGCGAAAGTTTGTGCCACACACTTGGCTAACTTTGGTATTGGCCAATATAAAGGATCAGTGACATCAACAAAACTTAAAGTAACTGGCATTGATTTATTCAGTGCGGGTGACTTTATGGGCGGTGGTGACACAGAAGAAATTGTTTTGCACGACGCAGTTGGTGGGGTTTACAAAAAGCTCATCATCAAAAATGACAAAATCGTTGGTAGCGTGCTTTATGGGGATACCACGGATGGTTCGTGGTATTTTCAAATGCTTAGAGATGGCAAGGCGATCCATGAGATTCGCGACCACTTGATGTTTGGTCAAGATAGCCTTGGCAACACTGGTCACCAAGGCCAGGATAAAGCAGCAGCCATGACCAACGAAATGGAAGTGTGCGGCTGTAACGGTGTGTGTAAAGGCACCATCGTTAAAGCAATTCAGGATAAAGGTTTATTCACGATTGATGACGTGAAAAAACAAACTAAAGCGGGTTCAAGCTGTGGTTCTTGCGTAGGCTTGGTTGAGCAGATTCTTGCCTCTACCTTAGGTGGCGGTTACGCACCTCCATCCAGCAGCAAAGCTGTGTGCGGCTGTACCACGAAAAACCACGAAGAAGTACGTGCGGAAATCCGTACTCATAAATACTTGAGCATCCCGGATGCGATGCAAGGCATGGCTTGGTCTACACCAAACGGCTGTGCAACTTGCCGTCCAGCGCTTAACTATTACTTGCTATCAACATGGCCACACGAGGCTAAGGATGATCCGCAATCACGCTTTATTAACGAGCGCGTGCATGCCAATATCCAAAAAGATGGTACCTACTCAGTGATTCCACGTATGTACGGTGGCGTTACTACCCCAGACCAGCTACGTAAAATTGCTGACGTTGCAGATAAATATGCAGTGCCTATGGTTAAAGTAACCGGCGGTCAACGTATCGACTTGTTAGGCGTGAAAAAAGACGACCTAGTGGATATGTGGAAAGACCTCGACATGCCATCTGGCTATGCTTACGGTAAATCTATCCGTACCGTTAAGACTTGTGTAGGTTCTGAGTTCTGCCGCTTTGGTACACAAAACTCTACCCAATTAGGCATTGATATCGAAAAAGCGTTTGACCATATGTGGGCACCACATAAAGTGAAGTTTGCGGTTTCAGGATGCCCACGTAACTGTGCTGAGTCTGGCATTAAAGACGTTGGTATTATCGGTGTGGATTCAGGTTGGGAAATCTACGTAGGCGGTAATGGCGGTATCAAAACCGAGGCTGCTCACTTCTTATGTAAAGTGAAAACTTCAGAAGAAGTCATGGAGTACTCTGGCGCATTTATCCAGATTTACCGTGAAGAAGCGCGTTATTTAGATCGTACCGTGCACTGGATTGAGCGTGTAGGTTTAGAGTATGTGAAACAGCGTGTGTTGGAAGACGCTGAAGGCCGTAAGGCTGCGTACGAGCGCTTGATTTACGCATTGCAAGGTGCATCAGACCCTTGGGCTGAGCGCGTGAACAACCGCGAGCAACATAAAGAATATGAAACAATTACTGTGTAATATTTTGTTTAAAGATTAGGAAACGACATAATGAAGTCTAGTTTTTGGAAAGCAGGTCATACCCCGACCTTATTATCAGCCTTTTTGTATTTTGATTTGAGCTTTATGGTGTGGGTAATGTTAGGCCCGTTAGCAGTGCAAATTGCGACAGACCTGCAACTGACACCGGCGGAAAAAGGTTTGATGGTGGCAACACCTGTGCTGGCGGGTGCGCTGTTACGTATCGTAATGGGTGTTTTGGTTGACCAGATCAAACCTAAAATGGCAGGTTTGATTGGCCAAGTGATCGTAGTGGTGAGCTTGCTTACCGCATGGCTGCATGGCCTACAAACCTTCCAGCATGCGTTAATGCTGGGCTTGGGTTTAGGTTTTGCTGGTGCGGCATTTGCGGTGGCACTGCCTTTGGCCAGCCGCTGGTATCCACCAGAGCACCAAGGTACTGCATTAGGTATTGCTGGTGCAGGTAACTCAGGTACTGTTTTTGCTGCATTGTTTGCTCCTAGCTTAGCGGTGGCTTATGGCTGGAATAACGTATTCGGTCTAGTGTTGATTCCATTAGCTATCGCTATGTTTGTTTACCTGGTTTTTGCTAAAGATGCGCCTGATGCACCGCCTGCAAAATCATTGAGCCAATACATGATGATTCTTAAAGACAAAGACGCTTGGTGGTTCATGTTCTTCTACAGTGTTACTTTTGGTGGCTTTGTGGGTTTGGCTTCATCATTGACCATTTACTTTAATGACTTGTATGCATTAGGCCCAGTGGTGGCAGGTTACTGTACTGCAGCTTGTGTGTTTGCCGGCTCATTGGTGCGCCCATTCGGCGGCTGGTTAGCTGACCGTGTTGGTGGTATCCGTACTTTATTAACCATGTACATCCTAGCTGCCATCTTATTGGTGATTATGAGCTTTGGTCAGCCGACTTACCAATCAGCATTGATGGTGATTATTCCAACCATGGCAATCTTGGGCATGGGTAATGGTGCGGTGTTCCAGTTAGTGCCACAACGTTTCCGTAAAGAAATCGGTGTGATGACTGGTCTGGTAGGGATGGCAGGCGGTGTAGGTGGCTTCTACCTGGCTTCTAGCTTGGGTGTAATTAAACAAGCAACCGGTAGCTACCAAGTAGGCATCCTGATTTTTGCTGGACTAGCTGCTTTAGCAGTATTAGGCTTGACTGGTGTTAAAACACGCTGGCGTACAACTTGGGGTGCAGCTACAACTGCTAAAGTGTAAGCGCGCCAAGATTAGCTATAAACGCTAAAGTAAGGTATAACCCCAAGGCATCAAGCTTAGTAGCAAAGTAAAATATGTCACTTAAATTCACTGTTGGTCAGTCTAGCCTTACCGGGCCTAGAACACGTAATGAAGATTATGTTGGAGTAGTAACGCCGTCAGGTGAGCAGTTAAGTGTCAAAGGTGCGCTGTTTGCCATCGCTGATGGTGTGAGTGGCAATGCCGGTGGTGGTGAAGCTTCTGAGATGACGGTACGTACTGTCACTACAGATTACTACGCCACACCGGATACCTGGGAACCATTCACCGCGCTCGATAAAGTGCTGGTGGCGGCTAATCGCTGGTTAATTGCACAGGCTAACGCCAACAGCGCGATGGCTGGCATGGCAACCACCCTGTCTTTATTGGTATTGCGTGGTCAGCGTTATTACGCTGCACATGTTGGCGATACACGTATCTACCTATTACGCAATGGCGTATTAAAGCAACTGACCACAGACCATGTGTGGGACAGGCCAGATATGCGCCACGTGTTAAAGCGCGCGGTAGGTTTAGATCGCCATCTTGAAGTGGATTTTTCTGAAGGTGCGCTGCAAGAAGGTGATGTGTTTGCGCTAATGAGCGATGGCGTGTGGGATAGTGTAGGTGAGCAAACCATCCATAAGGTGCTGGGCTTATACAACAACCCGCAAATGATGTGCGATCATCTGACTAAAGCCGCGATTGAAAAGGGCAGTCAGGATAACTCCACTGCAATTGCGTTAAGAGTAGAAGCGCTGGGCGAAGATACTTTACTTGAGTTGTTAGCCGGCGGCAGACATTTAACGGTGCCAGATAAGCTCAATGTGGGTGACATCATTGATGATTTTGAAGTGCTGGAAAACATGTATGAGTCACGTGCCAGTCTGCTTTATAAAGTCAGGCACACGACGACTAAACAGTTCTTTGTACTGAAAACCTTACAGCCTGCGCTGGCAACTGACACCGAGAGCTGCAATGGTCTGTTGAATGAAGAGTGGCTGGCGAAACGTGTGGTTTCACAGTATGTGCCGCAGGTATTCCCGGTCTCTGTAGAAAAGCGCAGCAAGCTTTACTATGTGATGAGCTGGCATGAAGGTTCAACCTTGCAGCAGCGCATAGATAGCGGACATCACTTTACGGTGGCTGGTATTGGCAAAGTAGGCGTGGATATGATGCGCGGTATCGGCGCCTTGCATCGTCTAAATATCGTACATCGTGACATTAAACCTGCGAACGTGCATCAAGGCAGTGATCAACGCCTGCGTATTTTAGATTTAGGGGTTGCACTTAGCATGCAGACTTCTAAGTCAGATGTAGTGCAAAACCCGGGCACGCCTAGCTATATGGCGCCAGAATTGTTTGAAGGGGCCGTGGCAACGCCACAAAGTGATATTTATGCAGCGGGCGTTACGTTGTATCATCTACTGACACGCAAGTATCCGCATGGTGAAATAGAGCCTTTTCAGAATCCAAAGTTTGGTACTCCAACTGCCCCAACCAGATACCGTCCAGATATCCCGTACTGGTTAGAGAATATAGTGCTAAAAGCCATTGCAACCGATCCTAAGCAGCGTTTTGAAACTGCTGAAGAAATGTTGATAGCTTTAGAGCATGGCGAATTAAAGCCCATTTTGCCACCGGCCCGCACACCATTGATTGCACGCGCTAGGTTGGTTAAGTGGCAATGGATAGCGATATTTTCGCTTATCTTGAATTTTTTATTGATTTATTTATTAGCTGTTTCATGATTCAACTTGATATAAAGGTAGGACTAAAATGAGTAATTGGGTAAGAGTTGCACCTCTTGAGGAAATCCCTAAATTAGGCGCACGTGTTGTGCGTAGTAAAGACGTTGATATCGGTGTGTTCCGTTTAGAAGATGACCGCATCTACGCTGTAAATAATAGCTGCCCACACAAAGGCGGCCCATTGTCAGAAGGTATTGTGTACGGCGACAGAATCGCCTGCCCATTACATAGCTGGAAAATCAGCTTGGTAGATGGCAAGGCAGATGAGCCGGATGTAGGCGAAACTGCATGTTTTAATACTAAGATTGAAGATGGCGTAGTTTATTTAGAATTAAAAGAGTAATTGACTTGATTAAGCAAACTAAAAGTACCTGTTGTTATTGCGGCGTAGGCTGCGGGGTGATTATTCACTCTGAAAACGACAAAATTATCGATGTTAAAGGTGATCCGAACCATCCGGCCAACTTTGGGCGTTTGTGTACCAAAGGCTCTACGCTGCATCTGTCAGCTAAGCTGGATAATCGCCTGCTATACCCAGAACTGCGTACTAACCGTGATTTACCACGCAAGCGCGCGACATGGGATGAGTCACTAGACTTAGCGGTTGAGAAGTTTGCTAAAACTATTGAAACACATGGTCCTGATAGCGTTGCTTTTTATCTTTCCGGGCAGTTACTCACTGAAGATTATTACGTCTTTAACAAACTGGCTAAGGGCTTGATTGGTACGAATAACGTAGATACTAACTCGCGTCTGTGCATGTCGTCTGCCGTCGCAGGTTATAAAGTGACCTTAGGTGCAGATGCACCGCCTGCCTGTTATGAAGACATCGATCATACCGAGTGCTTATTCATTGCCGGCTCCAATACAGCTTTTGCGCATCCGATCATTTATCGTCGGATTGAAGATGCCAAAGCAAAGAATCCTAATTTAAAAATAGTAGTGGTTGACCCACGCCAAACCGATACCGCCAAGGCTGCTGATTTGCACTTAGCAATTTTGCCGGGTACGGATGTCGCATTATTTAACGGCATGTTGCATGTCATGCTATGGGAAGGTATGTTGAACCATGCCTATATCGAGCAATACACCAATGGCTTTGCAGAGCTAAAAGAAACCGTACGTGAATACACGCCTAAAATGGTAGCTGATATTTGCGGTATTAAAGAGGCAGATATTATCACTGCCGCTAAATGGTTTGGCAAAGGCCCTAGTCTTTCTATGTACTGTATGGGTTTGAACCAGTCTGTGCACGGTACAGAAAAAAATGCAGCGCTGATTAACCTGCATTTGGCCACTGGGCAAATCGGTAAACCGGGTGCTGGACCGTTCTCGCTGACAGGTCAGCCTAATGCCATGGGTGGGCGTGAGGTGGGCGGTATGGCTACGCTGATGTCTGGCCATAGAGATTTAGCTAATGCTGAGCATCGCGCAGAAGTCGCTGACTTATGGGGCGTAGATAGCGTGCCGGAAACACCTGGTAAATCAGCCATTGAGATGTTTGATGCGGTAAAAGAGGGCAGTATTAAAGCCATCTGGATTGCCTGCACTAACCCAGCACACTCTATGCCAGACCTGAATAGTGTGCTGGAGGCCTTGGATACCGCTCAGTTTGTGGTAGTACAAGATGCTTTCAATAATACCGAAACCGCAAAATATGCCGATGTGCTGCTGCCAGCAAGCACATGGGGCGAAAAAGAAGGTTCAGTGACCAATTCAGAGCGCCGTATTACGCGCGTGAACCCTGCTGTGGCAACGCCTGCGGAAGCGCGCCATGACTGGGCAATCGCAGTAGACTTTGCGCAGCGTCTAGAGCAAAGGCTTGCGAAAGGTAGCGCTTTATTTCCTTATAGCACTACAGAGCAAATCTTTAACGAGCACCGCGAAACCACACGTGGACGCGACCTCGATATTACAGGCTTAAGCTACGACTTGCTTAACGAGCAAGGTCCACAGCAATGGCCGTTTAAAGAGGGCGATGCTAGTGGTAAGGCACGTTTGTATGCCGACGGCGTGTTCCAAAAGCCTGATGGTAGAGCGCAGTTTGTGAATGCTGTTTATAAAGCGACGGCGGATAAAACCGATGCACGTCATCCATTACACTTGCTTACTGGCCGATTACGCGATCAGTGGCATGGCATGAGCCGCACCGGTAACGTTGCGCAGCTGTTTAACCATGCAGAAGAGCCAGTGATTCAGATGAACGCTGACGACATGATGCGCCGTTCTATTAACAATGGCGACATCGTTAAAGTCAGTAACAAGCGGGGTAGCCTAGTATTACCGGCTCAGGTGTCAGATGAGGTAAGACCATCACAAACTTTTATTCCGATGCACTGGGGCAGCCAGTATATGAATGGTTTGGGTGTGAATGCGTTAATGCCGCCAAGTTTTGACAAAACCTCTAAACAGCCAGAACTCAAACACACCGCGATTAAGCTAGAGAAGTTAGAGTTGCCTTGGCGGATGACGGTGATGCGCACCATCCATAATCTGGAGGTGCTGCAAAAAATCAGAGGTTTCTTATCGCACTTTGAATACGCCAGCTGTGGGCTGTTTGGTCGCCAGACCGAAACCCATAGCGGCATGCTTATCCTGCGAGCTGCACATACGGAGGCGCCGGATGCACAGATGATTGAAGAGATTGATGCGATACTCGGTATGACTGGTGATGCACCTTTACTCAATTATCTGGATGCTAAACGTGGTATCAGTAAGCGTATTCTGGTTGAAACCAATTTGGAAAATAAAGCCGAAGTGACAGGTGTAAGGTTGGTTGGTGAGACCCTGGCGACTGCATGGCTTAAAGACGTGATGGGTACCGGTGAGTTTAGCCCAGAGCTACGCCGTTGGGCGTTGGCACCGTTAAGTGCGCCGCCAGCTGGTCAGCGTAGCCGCGGTAAGATTGTATGTAACTGCCTAGATGTTGCCGAAAACGAAATTATCGACAATATTCAGTTGGGTGCAGATTTGATTACGCTACAGAACAAGCTTAAATGCGGTACGCAGTGTGGCTCATGTGTGCCTGAGTTAAAACAATTGGTACGTATCTATGCTAAAAATTAAGGCTAAAGCACGTTAGCTAAAAAAAAAGCGCACTGCGATGTAGTGCGCTTTTTTATTTTTAAGCTGCTTGTCTCATGGTAATCAAATTGAATCGCTATTTCCAATACAGGCTAGAACTGTTCCATCACTAATTTTTTTACCAGCGGTGCTAGTGCTTCCGGTAATGTTGTCATGGATAAAATAAACTGATGCGCTTGTGGTGAGGTTTTACGTAGAGATTTAACCAATATATCTACGAACTTTGCTTCTTCGTAGTCGCTGTGCGTGGCGACAAACTGCGCAAGATAGTGCTCAAGGAAGACTAATACGATGACATCTTCCAGTGTCTGCGCTTCAAGGTTGGTTCTTGGCAGTTCTTTTTTTACCAATGCGCATACATGGTCAATTGTCGCTGCATCATAGGCAAGTTCGCTCAGAATACTGCGTGCGGTATCAGCATGAAACGACTTTAGTGCATTGCGCCATTGGTGGTATCCCGGCTTGGTCATTGGGTAGTCGCTACGCGGTGTTTTCCAACGGCCGATATGCTGGCATCTTGCTGCCAGCAACAGCGCCTCAGAAGCCTCTGCACTGTAGCGTTTGAGCATCTCCGTCATGCGCTGTGCATAAACTAACTCTTTAGGCTGGCTGGCACCGGTCATATCTTCCAGGTTGGGGTCTAAAGCATTAAATGCGTCAAAGCGCGCGATGGCTTGGTCAAACTGTGATGGATTAGATATATTCATGGGCGGTAGATTTGAAGGCTTAAGTTTTTAAAGTCTTGGGTTAAACAGGGGTATTGATTTTAGCGCATGCGAAGTGCGCATTTTGGTTGGTATCAGTTTTTATTGGCTTTGCCGGTAGCGGTTGGCTCAGGTGTTGCGGCCGTTGAATTGTCATGCCGTTTCAGCTTGTTTGCCGCTAATAATAACTGCGCTGCGAGCTTATCTTTTTCTTTCTGTTGCATACAGGCTAGCTCAACATTGTTTCTGACTTCTACAACAGTACCGCGCTGGTTGTAAACCTCGCTAATTAGCGCATGTGTCGGTGTGTCTTGCGTAGCCTCTAGCTGTTGTTCTTTGGTTTTACCTACCTGACGCTGCCACATGATTTTCTTGGCGGCATCGCCACGTTGTTTGCAATCAGCATCCACGACATATGGAGCTGGGGCTTTGGTTGGTTCAGGGTTAGTTACCGTTTTTGCCGCTGATTTCAATGGTTTGCTGTGGCTGTAGTTCAGGCATGGCGTATCTTGAAAGCTATTGCTGCTACAACGGTAGGTTGTGGCAGCAATAGCTGCCTGCGCACAGTATAGCAAAGCGCAGGCTAACAGATTCAGCAAAAACGGTTTCATCAATATGCGCTAGAAAGTTGCTAGTTGGCAATTGATTAGTGGTGGTGGCCGCCTGCACCGTGTACGTGTTGGTGGGCAACTTCTTCTTTGTTTGCACTGCGTACAGCTGTAATGGTTGCTGTGAACACAACGCGCTCACCAGCCCAAGGGTGGTTGCCGTCTACAATCACTTTACCATCTGCAATTTCTGTTACGGTGTATAGCACAACGTCGCCAGTTTCATCTTCACCTTCAAATTGCATGCCTACTTTTAGGTCTGCAGCAGGAAAAGCGCTCGCTGGCTCAATTTGTACCAACTCTTCGTCATACTCACCAAAAGCATCGGCTGGTTGTAAATCTACAACCACTACATCACCGATATTTTTGCCGTGCATAGCTTCTTCAACTTTTGGGAAAATGTTGTCATAACCACCGTGTAAGTACGCTACTGGCTCATTGCTTGATTCAAGCACATTGCCATCAGCATCTTTCAGTTCGTAAGTCATTGTGACAACAGTGTTCATTGCAACTTGCATGGTTAAATCCTCTAACTGGGTTTGTTGAAAATAATGTTGAAATTTTAATCTAAATTTCTGGAATAACTTAAATATAGGTGATATTTATTTTGTATCTACTGGTAAAACACTATTGGATAAAACCTGATTATTTTTCAGATAGTTAGCAATTAGTTTATCCAGTGCAGAGGCAAACGCTTGGCGATCACCCTGATTGAATGCAGATTGCCCGCTAATCTCCACACCATTGCTGCGTAGCTCTTCCATTAAGTTACGCATGCTTAAGCGTTCTTTGATGTTGGCTTCGGTATAGAGTTCACCGCGCGGGTTCAGCGCGTAGGCGCCTTTTTCTACTACCTGTGCCGCGAGCGGGATATCCGCGGTAATCACTAAGTCACCAGCCTGTAGGGCTAACACAATATGATTGTCAGCAACATCAAAGCCACTGGCAACCTGCACCGTCTTAATATAGGTGGAAGGTGGCGTGCGCAGAAACTGATTAGCCACCAGCGTGGTGGTAATCTTGGTGCGTTCTGCAGCCCTGAATAAAATTTCTTTTATCACAACCGGGCACGCGTCTGCATCTACCCATATCTTCATCGTATGCTGACTTTGTTTGGCTAGCGTTAGCGGTCTCTACCACCCGTTCTGTATTGGCTGCCAGGGTTGGCATTACCACGGTTTTGCTGTCCGCGCGCTACTTGCCCGCGGTTGCTATTGCCGCGATTGCCACGTTGGTTGCTGTTAGTTGGTTGAGGTGAAAAAAGCGCACTTTGTGGCATGGCCTGATGTCTAGCCGCCTCAGACATTGGTTTTTGTGAGCGAGGCTGTGCTGGTTGCGAGCGCTTGGCTTGTTGGCTTGGTGCCGCAGCATTGTTCTTTGCTGGCGTGGCTTGTTTGCTATTTTCCTGAGGTTTGCGGCGTTGCCCTTGCTGCGGACGCGGTGCGCGTGGCGCTTCAGGCTCCGGATTAGCGGCAGGTGTAAATCCTTCAACACTGACTCTTGGGATTTCGCGCTTAATCAGCTTTTCAATATCTTTTAATAGTTTGATTTCTTCTCTATCAACCAGAGAAACCGCAGCGCCGCTGCTGCCGGCACGGCCAGTACGGCCAATACGGTGTACATAGTCTTCCGGTACATTGGGTAATTCAAAGTTTACTACTTGCGGTAATTGGTCAATATCCAAACCGCGTGCTGCAATATCGGTTGCTACCAATACACGCATGCTGCCATCTTTAAATTGTGCCAATGCCTTGGTACGTGCACCTTGGCTCTTGTTGCCGTGAATCGCCGCTGCCTGAATATCGTCTTTGATCAGCTTTTCCGCCAAGCGGTTAGCACCATGCTTGGTACGTGTGAACACTAATACTTGCTTCCAATCATGGTGTTTAATCAGGTGGGTAACCAAATCACGTTTATGCGCTTGCGGCACCATATGTACCGTTTGTTCAACTAACTCTGAGGCGGTATTGCGGCGCGCTACTTCAACAAAGCCTGGGTTATGCAGCAGGCCATCTGCCAATGCTTTAATTTCTTCAGAGAAGGTGGCTGAGAACAGCAAGTTTTGGCGCTGCTTAGGTAGTATTGCCAGAATTTTCTTAATATCACGGATGAAGCCCATATCTAGCATGCGGTCAGCTTCGTCTAGTACTAAAATCTCAATGCCGGATAAATCAACATTTTTTTGATTGGCATGGTCTAGCAGACGGCCTGGTGTTGCCACCAAAATATCCAGTGGTTTTTTTAATCGGGCAATTTGCGGATTTGCATTCACGCCGCCAAAAATCACGGTGGAGGTCAGCGGCAGATGTTTACCGTAAGTTTTTACTGACTCTTCAATCTGCGCTGCAAGTTCACGTGTGGGTGAGAGCATCAAGCAGCGTGGGCGGCTGGCAGCAGCTTCAGCACGTGGCTTTTTGCTAAGTAAGTGCAGAATCGGCAGGGTGAAACCTGCAGTTTTACCGGTACCGGTTTGTGCGCCAGCTAATAAGTCACCGCCGGATAATACCAGTGGAATAGCATTGGCTTGAATCGGAGTAGGGGCGCTGTAACCAGCGTCATTAATTGCACGTAGGATAGGTTCGGATAAACCTAAAGAGTCAAAGGTGGTTGTGTTGCTTGTTTCAATAGTCAAAGTGTAGCCTCAGCTGGGAAATTTAAGCCGACCTATTACTTTGTGAAGCAACACCAATCGAGGTAGGCATAGGTAAAAATCAATTACGTGATTGTATGAATCAGGAAAGATTTAATGTTTTAAGACCGCTACGCTGATTGGTTTGCGCAGGGAATAACCTGAATTATACGGAGTATTCGGATTAAAGTCAGATTTTGTTTAAAAGTCAGATTTTTTTGGTGTTGATATGCTGTGTTTTTAAGGAGTGACAAAGTTAATGCTGATGTTTAAGCCCATGCTCTCTATCTAGTAGGCTGTAGTAATTGGAGGGCTCCAGCACAGTGGGAATGGCTTCCTCCTCTAAATTGGGGTGGTCTTTGCTACAGTGCAGGCCACGACTCTCTTTGCGTTCAATCGCACTTAATACAATCAGTTCTGCCACTTGCAGCAAGTTACGCAACTCAATCAGGTCGTTGCTAATTTTAAAGTTGCTATAGAACTCATGCACTTCATCACGCAACATATGTATGCGATGCAGCGCACGGCTAAGACGTTTGTCTGTACGAACAATACCAACGTAGTTCCACATAAAGCGACGTAACTCATCCCAGGTGTGGGTGATTAATACCTCTTCATCTGCGTCTGTTACACGGCTTTCATCCCAATATGGCAGGTTGGTCACTGTGTGTTGGGCCTGGCTTAAAATGTCCTCAGCCGCTGCTTTGCCAAATACTAAACACTCTAATAATGAGTTGCTGGCTAAGCGGTTTGCCCCATGCAGGCCGGTGCAAGAGGTTTCGCCAATTGCGTAGAGGTGGTTCACGTCGGTTTGGCCCTTATCATCTGTCATTACGCCGCCGCAGGTATAGTGTGCAGCTGGTACAACAGGGATGGGTGCTTTGCTGATATCAATGCCCAGCTCTAAACAACGCTTATAGATATTCGGGAAATGCTCTTGTATAAAGCTGAGCGGTTTGTGCGAAATGTCTAGATACACGCAGTCAAGCCCGCGTTTTTTCATTTCAAAGTCTATGGCGCGCGCTACGATATCCCTTGGCGCCAGTTCTGCACGCTGGTCATACTCTGGCATAAATCTGGTGCCATCCGGCAGCTTAAGTAAGCCACCTTCACCTCTCACCACTTCTGAGATTAAGAAGGATTTAGCGTGAGGGTGGAATAAGCAGGTTGGGTGGAATTGAATGAACTCCATATTGGCTACGCGGCAGCCAGCGCGCCACGCCATGGCGATACCGTCGCCAGTACTTACATCAGGGTTGGTCGTGTAAAGGTACACTTTGCCGGCGCCGCCAGTGGCCAAAATAGTATTGTGTGCGCCTATGGTGATGACTTTGCCGGTGCTGTTGTCCAACACATAAGCGCCTAAGCATGCGTTGTTTTCAGTGATTTTTGGGTCTAGATTTTTCACCTTGTGCGTAGTGATTAAATCCACCGCAATGTGGTTTTCAAGTAGGGTGATATTAGGGTGTTGTCTTACCTGGTCGGCCAGCGTAGTTTGTACCGCGTGGCCAGTGGCGTCTGCCGCATGGATAATGCGACGGTGGCTATGGCCGCCCTCGCGCGTTAAATGGTACTTGCTGTTATTACTGTCACGGGTGAACTTCACCCCTTGTTCGATCAGCCATTCTACGGTTTCTTTACCGTGCTCCACTACCTTCCTCGTGACTGCCTCATCGCAAAGGCCGGCGCCCGCAATCAGCGTGTCTTGAATATGAGCGTCTATAGAATCCTCGTTATTTTGTACGGCTGCAATACCACCTTGTGCCCAATTACTGGCTGTGTCGTTAATGCTGCGTTTGCTGACTAAGCAGATTTTTTTATGATCGGCAGTTCTGAGTGCAAGCGAGAGTCCTGCGAGGCCGCTGCCAATAATTAAAACATCAAATTGCTGCATAATTTACAAGGATTTGTGTGGGGGAGGATTGAATTGTTCGGAACTTCTAAGAGTGTATCGCGGTCTTTATAAAAGGCAATAGAAATAACGTAGTAAACATAAAAAAGTAATCGTTTAGTTGTCATTAGATGAAAAGTAATTAGATTAAAAATCTTATGCTGTGGAGGCAAAGTAATGATACAACCCAGTAAAATTCAGGAATTAGTCCAATTTAACTTCGTTCAACCTGCAGGCCAGGGTTATACTTACAGAAGTGAAAGATTTGATAATAAAATTGAACAGACCAAAGTGGGTGCGACAGAGGGGTTGCAAGTAGTGGCTAATGCACCAGTTTCTGGTAATCGTGAGATTGATCATGAGCTCGTAGTGCGCGCGCAACGCGGGGATAAGCGTGCGTTTGGCCTGCTTGTTGATAAATATCAGCGCAAGTTGGCGCGTCTGTTATCACGCATGATTCGCGATCAGGCTGAGATTGAGGATGTGGTGCAAGAGTCCTTTATCAAAGCGTATCGTGCATTACCAAATTTCCGAGGCGATAGTGCTTTTTATACTTGGCTCTATCGTATTGGTATTAATACGGCAAAAAACTACTTGGTTTCTATGGGACGCCGTCCTACGGTGTCTACTGATATTGAAATCGAAGATGCCGAGAATTTTGACAGTGGTGATGAGTTGCGTACCACAGAAACCCCTGAATCCAGCATGATGACCAAGCAGATCGCGCAAACGGTTAACGATACCGTGGAAGGCCTGCCTGAAGAGTTGAAGACGGCTATTACCTTGCGTGAAATTGAGGGTTTAAGTTACGAAGAAATCGCAACCATTATGAGTTGCCCAATTGGCACAGTGCGTTCAAGAATCTTCAGAGCGCGTGAGACGATTGCGCTGAAATTAAGACCTTTGTTGGATACACCAGAAAATAAGCGTTGGTAAGTAAACGTTTGTCGTTAAGTTTTGCCGCTATTTAGATTTTAACGATTTGATTAAAGCACGAAATTATCGATGCGTTGTTAGTAGTGTATTAGGAGTAAGTGATGAGTGAACAAATTTCTGCTTTAATGGATGACGAAATTGCAGTAGAAGATGCTGAGCATCTGATTGCGTCCATACACACTAGTAGACAAGCCTCGCAAACTTGGCATCAGTACCACTTGATTGGCGACGCGATGCGTGGCGATGTGGCGTTAGGCGCGAGCTTTAAACAAAAGCTCATGCAAAGAATAGAACAAGAACCCACAGTGCTGGCCCCTAGTGCATCAAAGGTTACAGCCCATAAAAAAACTACAGCAGTATTAAAAGATAAATTACCCGCTAGCTGGTCTATTGCGGCATCCTTTGCTGCTGTAATGGTGGTGGGTTGGCTGGCATTGCAGCAGCAAACTGAGCCTAACCCCGCCGCAGCACTAGAAGTCGCGCAAGTCACAACTACCAGCGAATCCATTCCCAATGAGTATTTGATGGCGCATCAATCACTAGCCCCCTCAACGAGTTCATACTATATTCAATCAGTGAATTATTCAGAATGATTTCAAGCAGTCGCGTTTTTTCGGCTAAGCCACTCGCCGGGCTTACGCTATTTGTTTTATGTGTAACGAGTTTTGCTAGCTATGCCACTAGCGATGATGAATTATGGGTGATGTTGCAAAAAGCAGCCGTTGCCGCGCGTGCTTTAAGTTATGAAGGTGTCTTTGTTTACCAAACAGGTCAGCAGGCGAAAGCGGTACAAATTACCCATTTTTTTGATGGCAGAAACGAATTTTCTCGCAATGTGGTGTTAGATGGTGCATCGCGTGAAGTATTGAGCCAAGGTAGTAATCTGGTGATTTATAACGCTAAAAACGAAAAAATAGTGATTGAGAAAAAGCGCGGCCAAAATATGTTCCCAGCCATGTTGCCGCTAAACTTTGATACGATTAAAGATAATTACAACGTACATTTAAGCACCCATGAACGGGTGGCAGACCGTCAGGCGCAAATTCTGTTTCTGGAGCCTAAAGACAGGTTGCGTTATAGCTATAAATTCTGGATAGATGACGAGTATGGTTTGTTATTAAAGTCCGTCAGATTTAATCAGCGCAGTGAGATTATTGAGAGTATTGGCTTTAACCGCGTGTCCTTATTAAATTCGGTTGGTCTTGATTGGTTCACCCCACGCATTGATAGCAAAAAGAGCTATGTAATGGCAGATGAGCCGGTGATTTTGCCTGATGGCAAATTGTCGGTGACATGGGAGATTAAAGAGCTGCCAGCCGGTTATCGCAAGG
Source organism: Methylotenera mobilis JLW8 (assembly GCF_000023705.1). Classification (NCBI taxonomy): domain Bacteria; kingdom Pseudomonadati; phylum Pseudomonadota; class Betaproteobacteria; order Nitrosomonadales; family Methylophilaceae; genus Methylotenera; species Methylotenera mobilis. Next base: position 1,787,175 of record NC_012968.1, on the reverse strand, counting down.
TAGATCAAATAGTACGTATGGTGCCAGGTAAACCTTATCCCGTCATGCATATGATTTTTTCAGATGGCTTGGCCACGGTGTCATTATTTATTGAGCCTACGAATAAAGGCGAAAAAACCAAAGTGGCGTTAGCCTCTAGCGGCTATACCAGTTTTTATGCCGGTGTGAATCACGGCTATCTGGTGACTGCGGTGGGTGAGGTGCCTGAGGCAACCGTGGTGCAGATTGCCAACGCGGTAGTCATTGGGAAATAGTAGTTATTACTAAATCACTCTCTGGTCAGTTTCACTCATCCTTATGATAGAAGAACACGCAGTCGTCATTCGTTGCCAGCAAGGTGCAGTTGAGCTGGAAATCGAGCGCAGAACCGCATGCAGCATTTGTGGGCAGCGACGTGGTTGCGGTAATGCAACTTGGGGCAAAATGCTTGGTCATAAAAGCCAAACATTCTTAGCGGAAAATGGCATCAATGCACAGGTTGGCGACAGTGTCGTGGTTGGCATTGATGAGCGCATGGCATTACGCTCGGTTTTTTTGCTGTATGTGCTGCCTCTATTAAGCCTGATTTTCTTTTCAGTGTTAGCCGAGGCTTTATTTAACAATCAGCTGTACGTAGTGCTAGCTGCCGTCTTTGGTTTGTGCATAGGATTTTTCTGGGTTAAATGGTACTTGATGGGGCGCGGGCGTTCTGCGGGTGTTAATTCATATCAGGCTGTGGTGTTGCGCTATGCTGATGATGTGGTCAGTGATGCATCAGGCATTAATTAGCTTGGTATTTGAAACATTTAAATTTTTTAAACATATTTCAAACATAATTAAGTGGGGTGAGTAGATGATGAGAAGTTGGCTTGCTGCAGTGATATTTGTTTTGTGTTCTGCAGTGAATGTGCATGCTAAAGATTTGCCGGATTTTACCGAGCTGGCAGAAAAGCAAGGACCTGCGGTTGTAAATATCAGCATTACGCAAAATATGCGTGCTAGTCCTACGCAGTTGCCGGGCATGTTGGGCGATGAGCAGTTACAGGAGTTTTTTAAGCGCTTTGGTATTCCTAATTTTCCAGGCCAAAATGGCGGCGGGGCCCAGCCAGAGTATAAATCACAGTCTCTCGGTTCTGGTTTTGTGATCAGCAGTGATGGCTATATCTTGACCAATGCGCACGTAGTGTCTGATGCGGATGAGGTGATTGTTAAGTTATTCGATAAACGTGAATTTAAAGCCAAGATTATCGGCGCAGACAAGCGTACCGATGTTGCGCTGGTAAAGATTGAGGCAACAGGTTTGCCAAAAGTGGTAATTGGCGATCCCAATAAATTGAAAGTGGGTGAATGGGTAGCGGCGATTGGCTCTCCGTTTGGCCTAGAAAATACCATGACTGCCGGTATTGTGAGTGCCAAGGGCAGAGCGTTGCCGCAGGAAAACTTTGTTCCATTTATTCAGACCGATGTTGCGATTAATCCGGGTAACTCTGGTGGGCCATTGTTTAATCTGGCTGGTGAAGTAGTGGGTATTAACTCGCAAATTTACAGCCGTAGCGGTGGTTCTATGGGGTTGTCGTTCAGTATTCCTATTGACGTGGCGCTTGAGGTGACTAACCAATTAAAAGCTTCTGGTAAGGTAACTAGAGGGTGGTTAGGGGTGGTGATTCAAGAGTTGAGCAAGGAGTTGGCGGAATCATTTGGCATGAAGAATACCAATGGTGCTTTGGTTGCCGGGGTAGAAAAAGGCGGCCCTGCGGACAAAGGTGGTGTAGAGGCTGGTGATGTCATCATTAAATTTGACGGTAAGCCGATTAACAGCTCTACAGATTTGCCGCGTGCGGTCGGTGCGGCTAGACCAGGCAAAGCCGTGCCAGTGGAAGTGCTGCGTAAAGGTAGTGATAAAACCTTGAGTGTGGCAATTGGTGAAATGCCATCAGACCCGTCTGAGTCGGCGCAAGCGAATAAGCCTGCAGTCAAACAGGATGCGGACCGTGTTGGTTTAATCTTAAAAGAGCTTACACCGCAGCAAAAGAAAAAGCTGAATGGTAAAAATGGTCTTTTGGTGATGGATGCGTTAGGTGCTGTAGCGCAGGCAGGTATTAGGCGCGGTGATGTGATATTAGGTTTAAATAATACCGAAGTGCAAAGCCTTGAGCAATTTAACAAGCAGTTGGCTGGGTTTGCTGCAGGTAAAACCGTTGCATTGCTCGTGTTGCGTGGTGAGAGCACCCTGTATGTGCCGGTTAAAATACCAAGTGCCAAGTAAATGCTGTTTCACCGCATAATAAAGGCTAAGCATTAATCTGTAGATGTTAATACTTTGAATTTGCTGTAAAATCCGAGCTGTTCGGTTAACAATAAGGGCGCCTAGTGCGCCCTTATTGTCTAGTATGCCTTTATATCCGGTATGCCCAAATATTAAGTACGCTTTGTATTGTTATCTGAACAGCCCGTTAGCCGTCAATTAGTCATTATTAAAAAATTAAACATGAAAAACATTCGTAACTTTTCCATTATTGCTCACATCGATCACGGTAAATCCACCTTGGCGGATCGAATTATTCACCTATGCGGTGGTTTGGCAGATCGTGAGATGGAAGCGCAAGTGCTTGATTCTATGGATATTGAGCGTGAGCGTGGTATTACGATTAAAGCGCAAACAGCGGCTTTGGAATATAAGGCGGATGACGGACAGATTTACCATTTGAATTTAATTGATACCCCAGGCCACGTAGACTTTAGCTACGAGGTTTCGCGTTCACTCTCTGCTTGCGAAGGCGCCTTGCTGGTCGTTGACGCTAGCCAGGGCGTGGAGGCACAAAGTGTGGCCAACTGTTACACCGCGCTGGATTTAGGCGTGGAAGTAACGGCTGTGTTGAATAAAATTGATTTGCCATCAGCCGACCCTGACCGAGTGATTCAGGAGATTGAAGATGTGATTGGCGTGGATGCGTCAGATGCCGTGCGTTGTTCTGCTAAAACTGGTGTGGGTGTGCGTGACGTACTGGAAGCGGTGATTGCTAAAGTACCGCCACCAGTAGGTGATGCTACTAAGCCACTTAAAGCCTTGGTGATTGATGCATGGTTTGATAACTATGTAGGCGTAGTGATGTTGGTGCGCGTAGTGGACGGCACACTAAAACCTAAAGACAAGATTCGCCTGATGGCAACCGGTTCTGAGCACCTGTGCGAGCAAGTAGGCGTATTTACACCAAAATCGTTACAAAAAACTGCATTGTCAGCGGGCCAAGTGGGCTTTGTGATTGCAGGCATTAAAGAGTTGGCTGCTGCTAAAGTGGGCGACACAGTGACCTTGGCTGCTAAGCCTGCAGCCGAGCCATTGGCAGGCTTTAAAGAAGTGAAGCCGCAAGTGTTTGCTGGTTTATACCCGGTTGAATCCAACCAGTTTGAGGCACTGCGTACAGCGCTAGAAAAATTGCGTTTGAATGATGCGTCCTTGCTGTTTGAGGCAGAAAACTCAACTGCATTAGGCTTTGGTTTTAGATGCGGCTTCTTGGGTCTGCTGCACATGGAAATTGTGCAAGAGCGTTTAGAGCGCGAATACGATATGGATTTGATTACCACCGCGCCAACGGTAGTTTACGAGCTACTGCTTAAAAATGGTGAGGTGGTACAGATTGAGAATCCATCACGCTTACCGGAGCCATCACGCATTGAAGAGATTCGTGAGCCGATGATTGTGGTGAACTTGCTGATGCCTCAAGATTATGTAGGCCCAGTCATGACTTTATGTAACGGTAAACGTGGCATTCAGCGCAATATGCAGTATATGGGCCGTCAGGTGATGTTAAGCTATGAAATGCCATTGAATGAGGTGGTGTTAGACTTCTTTGACCGTCTGAAATCTGTATCTCGTGGTTATGCAAGTATGGATTACGAGTTTTTAGAGTTCCGTGCGGCTGATTTGGTTAAACTGGATATTATGGTGAACGGTGAACGTGTGGATGCGTTAAGTCTGATTGTGCATCGCAGCAACAGCGTTTATCGTGGCCGTGAGGTGGCAGCAAAAATGCGTGAATTAATCCCGCGTCAGATGTTTGATGTGGCAATTCAGGCTTCTATTGGTGCCAACATCATTGCGCGTGAAACAGTAAAAGCCATGCGTAAAAACGTGATTGCCAAATGTTATGGCGGTGATATTACCCGTAAGCGTAAGTTGCTTGAGAAGCAAAAAGAGGGTAAAAAGCGCATGAAGCAAGTGGGTAGCGTTGAGATTCCGCAAGAAGCATTCTTAGCGATTTTAAGAGTAGAAGATAAATAAAAATAAGGTAAAACGCCATGATGTTCGCGCTTTTTATGATAGTCGTATTGCTGGTTACTGGGCTAATTTGGCTATTTGATATTCTTGTATTAAGTAAAAAACGTCCTGCGGGCGCGGATGAGCCAGTGCTGGTTGAGTACGCTAAGAGCTTTTTCCCCGTTATTTTGGTGGTGTTTTTGGTGCGTTCATTTATTGTTGAGCCGTTCAAGATTCCATCAGGCTCTATGATGCCAACCTTATTGGCTGGTGACTTTATTTTGGTGAATAAATTTACTTACGGTCTGCGCGTTCCCATTTTAAATAACACCTTCCTACCGGTGAATAGGCCGGCACGTGGTGATGTCATCGTGTTTCATTATCCGCCTAACCCTTCTATAGATTACATCAAGCGCGTAGTAGGCTTGCCTGGCGATAAAATAGGCTATCAGGATAAGCGCCTCACTATTAATGGACAGCCGGTTGCTGTCGAGAGCGCCGGTTATTATGAGTACGTGATGTCTGGGCTTAATGTGGTGCAGGCAAAACAGTATCATGAGCAGCTAGGCAGTAAAAATCATGATATTTTGGTACATAACGTGATTGGCAACTACGATGCGGACACCATAGGCGCTAAATTTGCAGAAGGTGAAGAAGTCACTGTACCGGATGGACAATATCTGGCGATGGGGGATAATCGAGATAATAGTTCCGATAGCCGAGTATGGGGTTTCGTACCGGAGCAGAATCTAGTCGGCAAGGCATTTTTTATTTGGATGAATTTTGATCAGGGTTCTAGAATCGGCAATAAAATAGACTAATGATTTGGCTGTACTAAACTGACTAAATATGGAGATTAATGATGGTGAATAAGTTAATGCATATGCAACGCGTTAAAAAACAGCAGGGCGCCACTTTATTAGGCATGTTAATCGTTGGTGCTTTTGTCGTATTTGCCGCTTTGGTTGTCATGAAAGTTGCTCCGGCTTATATTGAGTTTATGTCAGTGAAAAAAGTGCTGAAAGCCATGCAGTCTGAATCGCTAGGTACGATGACCAACAAAGAAATTAAAGATTCGTTTGAAAAACGCGCTTCGATTGCCTATGTTGATACCGTTAAAGGCTCAGATCTGGTGATAGAGAAAGCGCCTGATGGTGGTGCAGTCGTGTCGGTTTCATATGAGGTTGTTAAGCCGATTATGGGTAATGTAAGTGTGCTGATAGACTTTTCAGCGCGTAGTGATGGCAAGTAGTGTATTTGAAAAAATTGAATAAGCAGTTAACTTCTGGCGGTATTGATGTCTAAACAAGAGTTATTAAGGCGCTTGTCGCATCAGTTTGTGAATGAAAGCTTGTTAACACAGGCACTCACTCATCGTAGTTATGCAGGCCAGAATAACGAACGGCTTGAGTTTTTGGGGGATGGTGCCCTTAATTTCATCATTGCGCACCAGTTATATCAGCGTTTCCCCAAGCTAGCAGAGGGTGATTTAAGCCGTCTGCGTGCGCAATTGGTAAAAGAGGCGACCTTATCCGAAATTGCCTTATCTCTGAATCTTGGTGATGCGTTATTGCTAGGTGAAGGTGAGTTAAAGAGTGCCGGTTGGCGCAGGCCGTCTATTTTGGCTGATGCCCTGGAAGCCATTATCGGTGCAGTTTATCTGGATAGCGGTTTTGAAGCGGCGCAAACTTTCGTGTTGGGTCTATACGCCGGCAAGCTGGAAACCATAGACCCTAAAGTCATAGATAAAGATCCTAAATCTTTGCTGCAGGAGTTGTTGCAGAGTAGAAAGATCGCAGTCCCTGAATATACGGTTATACACACTAGTGGTGAAGCACACGAGCAAAAATTCGTGGTGGAGTGTCTAGTGGAAAAACATCAAATTCGCACAGTAGGCGAGGGCAGAAGCCGCCGCATAGCTGAACAGCAGGCAGCAGAGCTCGCTTTGCTTGCGTTAAATAAACTCCATATTGGAAAAGTTAAAAAATGACAGATATTGATCACGAACTTGAAGTCAAAGCGGTTGCTGCTTTAAGTGATGGGCCTTTTAAATGCGGTACGGTCGCGATTGTTGGGCGCCCGAATGTGGGTAAGTCTACGCTGCTTAACCATATTTTAGGCATGAAGTTGGCGATTACCTCGCGTAAGGCACAGACTACGCGCCACCGTCTATTGGGTATTCATACGACAGATGATACGCAGTATTTATTTGTTGATACACCAGGTTTTCAGCAAAAGCACCTCAATGCGTTGAATAAAGGCCTAAATAAAACAGTCACCCAAGTGCTGACGGAAGTAGATGTGGTGCTGTTTGTGATTGAGCCAATGAAGTTAGGTGATGCTGACCGTAAGGTATTGCAACTATTGTCTGATAAAACACCGACGATTTTGGTGGTGAATAAGCTGGACTTAATGGGCGATAAAGGCAATATTCTGCCACTGATTCAAGACTTTGATTTGGAATTTCCATTTTCAGAAATCGTACCGGTCAGCGCGAAAAAGAGCTTGAATCTAGATGAGTTATTAAAATCTATCCGCACTTATTTACCTGAGCAAGAAGCGATTTACTCGGAAGATGAATTGACCGATAAAAATGAGCGTTTCCTAGCGGCAGAATTAGTGCGTGAGAAAATATTTAGACTGCTAGGTGATGAAATTCCTTACTCAGTAGCGGTAGAGGTTGAGAAATTTGAAGTAGTGGGTAAATTACGCCGAATTTTTTGCGCCATCATCGTGGATAAAGATAGCCAAAAACCTATGCTGATTGGTAAAAATGGTGAGAAGCTAAAGCAAATTTCTACCGAAGCCAGACAAGACATGGAAAAACTGTTTGGAGGCAAGGTTTATTTGGAAACTTGGGTGAAAGTTAAAGGCGGTTGGGCAGATGATGCACGCGCCCTAAAATCGTTAGGTTATTAATCGCAAGGTTGTGTTATTTCTGTCTAATTAACTCATAGCTTATTAAGCTGGGATTGATTGGGCAAATTGTCGGTTTTTTTGATGGTAATGGTGGCACGTTGATGCAATTGGTTCTAGATGACGTTAATCTCGATACCATGAACATGGCTGCTGGTATCAAGGTGATTGAATAGTATTTATGGCGTCAGCGAGTTCTCATCGTCAAGACAATCAGTCCGTTTACGTACTGCATACCTATCCATTTAAAGAAACCAGCTTGGTGGTTGAGCTGTTTTCACGTGAGTTCGGGCGCGTTGCCACCACCGCAAAAGGCGCAAGGCGTCCACGCTCCGCCATGCGCGGCATGCTACAGGCGTTTCAGCCTATGTTGGCAACATGGTCAGGTAAGCTGGAGCTTAAAACTTTACACGGCTTAGAGTGGAACGGTTGTTTACTGCTGTTGCAGGGCGAAGCACTGATGTGCGGCTTTTACCTTAACGAGCTTTTGCTAAGACTGCTGCCGCGTGAAGACCCGCACGAAGCCTTGTTTGCCTATTATGCTGAGACCTTAAAAGCCTTGGCGAGTGAACAGCATCTGGCGACAACGTTGCGTCGTTTTGAGCTGAAGTTTCTGCAAGAACTAGGCTACGCAATACCGCTACAGTTGGACGTCAATAACACGCCGATAGTGATGCAGCAGGCTTATCGTTATGAGGCCGAGCACGGTGCCTACCCAATACGCTGTGCCTCTGCACGTTATGAGACACGCTATGAAAATGGTGTGCAGCTGTCCGGCAAGACCTTAATCGATATGCTGCATGACGATTATAGCGATGAACAAACCCAGCAGCAGAGCAAGCAGTTGATGCGTTATTTGCTAGCCCATTATTTAGGCGATAAGCCATTACATACTCGGCAGTTACTGATTGAATTGCAAGGGTATTAACGAACTTCTTGAGACAGCGCAATGTGAGTTGTGTCTGTGCTGCCATAATATTTTGATTTATAAGGTGATAGACGCATGATTAAATTGGGTGTCAATATCGACCACGTTGCAACAATTCGTCAGGCACGTGGCACTAAATATCCTAGCGTAGTGCAGGCGGCTTTGCGTGCTGAGCAGTCTGGTGCGGATAGCATTACTTTGCATTTGCGTGAGGATCGCCGACATATGCAAGATGCAGACATTTTTGCTTTGCGCCCGCTACTGCAAACCAAAATGAACCTTGAGTGTGCCGTGACAGATGAGATGCTGGATATCGCAATTAAGGTTATGCCACAGGATGTATGCTTGGTGCCAGAGCGCCGCGAAGAGCGCACCACCGAAGGTGGGCTGGATGTGATTGGCAACTTTGATAAAGTACAGCACGCCGTTAAAAAACTGAGTGATGCTGGTATTCGTGTCTCGTTATTTATTGCGCCAGATTTGGCACAAATAGATGCGGCAGTTAAAGTAGGTGCGCCGGTGATTGAACTGCATACTGGCACTTTTGCTGATGCAGAAACGGAACGCGCGCAAACTAGCGAACTGGATCGTATCGAACGTGCGCTGCATCATGCAAAAGACGCGCGTTTAGTGGTCAACGCTGGGCATGGCCTGCACTACCATAATGTGCATCACATTGCACGTATGTACGGCTTTGAAGAACTAAATATCGGCCATGCCATTGTGGCCCATGCCTTGTTTGTGGGTTGGGATAATGCCGTGCGCGAGATGAAAGCACTGATTAAAGAATTTGCGAAATAGTTTATTAACCTATGCAAGGTCAATGCCCCCGGTGTGCCAACAATACCTATGTCACTAGGCGCATTACGCTGTCTTGGGAAGGGGTGCTAGTCGCATTGTTTTTTAGTGCGATAGTTTTTTGTGCTCTGTATTTTGCATTTCCTATAATTGCACACAGCGGTAGTGGAAGATTCCCTGGATATTTAATTTTTGGCGCCATCGGTTTAGTAGGGTCGTTATTTACTTATTTTGTGAAAAAAGACACGTATCTGGTAGAGAGTTGTACGCGCTGCGATTTTAAACAATCTCAAAAAATAGTAGAAACGGATTTATGATTTTTGGCATAGGTACTGATGTTGTAGAAGTCACGCGTATTAAAGACTCAATTGCAGAGTTTGGCGATGCTTTCGCACGCAGAATACTGGCGGAGAGCGAGTTGGCTAGTTATGAGCAATCGCAGATTAAAGCGCGTTTTTTAGCTAAGCGGTTTGCCGCTAAAGAGGCGTTTTCTAAAGCCTTAGGTACTGGCTTGCGTGCCCCTGCCACTTTGCAAAATATATCAGTAAGCCATGATGCTTTAGGTAAGCCTATATTGGTGCTGGCGCCAGTATTGCAGGCGTTATTAGATGAAAAAAATATTAGCCATATGCATATCAGTATTAGTGATGAAAAAAACCTGGCCGCAGCTTTTGTAGTGCTGGAAATATAATGTCTGAAGTCACTGTACTCGATACTATGCAGCAACCGGATATGGCGCGGCGCTTTGGTGGCGTGGCTAGGTTATACGGTGCCGATGGCTTGTTGAAATTGCAGTCTGCACATATGTGCGTGATCGGCATAGGTGGGGTCGGTAGTTGGGCAGCCGAGGCTTTGGCGCGTAATGCGGTAGGCAATATTACTTTAATTGATTTGGATAATGTTGCAGAGTCTAACGTCAACCGTCAGTTGCATGCCTTAGACGACACTTTCGGCAAAGCCAAGGTGACCGCTATGCGTGAGCGTATTCTTGCCATTAACCCTTTGGCCAACGTACATGAGGTGGAAGACTTTGTGACGGTAGAGAATGTAGCCGTCATGCTGAAGCAGACCTATGACTTCGTGATTGATTGCGTTGATGATGCTAAGGCAAAAGTGGCAATTGCCGCTTTTTGCCGTGCGCACAAACTGCCCTTGGTAACGGTAGGTGCTGCCGGCGGTAGGTTGGACCCTACTCGCATACAGGCAACTGACTTAGCGTATGTATCCGGCGATAGATTGTTGGCCAAAGTACGCAATCAATTACGCCGTGACCATCAATTCCCCAAAGCTAGCAACACCAAAAAGTCCGATAAATTTGGCATACAGGCGGTTTATTCAGACGAGCCGGTGATTAAGCCAGATGCCACTTGCGAGGTTGATACTAATGCTGGCGTAACAGGCTTGAATTGTGCTGGTTATGGTTCTAGCGTCTGTGTCACTGCGCCATTCGGCTTTACCGCCTCCGCGTTAGCGTTAAAATCTTTCTTGCAAAAATAATCGTGTGGGCATGGTAGGTTAGCCATCATCGCTTAGACCTGGCTAGATGGGGCGACGTCAGTGGTTGGTAATACATTTTCAGTATCAACTTGTAATTCCAGCATCAAATTAGCAGTGATTTTCCATCCCGTATATCTAATTGAAAGACGATGGTTGGCATGACTAAGCGACGAAAGCTCATAGTTGGTAATTGGAAATTACACGGTAGCATTGCCGGTAATCAGCAGCTATTGCAGCAATTGCGATTAAATCTGCAGGCGCTGGATGCGGTAGATTTTGCACTGTGTTTACCCTATGTTTATTTGTTCCAAGGGCAGCAACTATTGGCTGGCAGCAACATTCTGTGGGGTTCGCAGAATGTGAGCCAGTATGATGAAGGTGCTTATACTTCATGTATCTCTGCTGCAATGATAGCGGAGTTTGGCTGCAGCTACGTGATTGTGGGGCACTCTGAGCGGCGTCTGTTGCGCTTAGATAGCTATGACATCATTGCGACTAAGCTCCTGCGTGCATTAGCTAGTGGCTTAACGCCAATTTACTGTGTGGGCGAAACGCAGCAAGAGCGTGATGCCGGTATGGCTGAAGAAGTGATTCAGCAGCAACTGCTGAATATGCTAAATGCACTGGATGACGATGCATTGGAACGTGCTAAATCTCTTAATATTGTGGTGGCTTATGAGCCGGTGTGGGCAATTGGCAGCGGGCAGCATGCAAGCCCACAGCAAGCGCAGTTGATGCATGTGCTGATTCGACAGCTTATCGCTACGCGCGACCATGCGCTTGCACAGCAGGTGCGCATTCTCTATGGCGGCAGTCTAACTGCCGATAATGCACATGATATGCTGTCCATGCATGATATAGACGGCGGTTTGCTGGGGCGCTCATCGCTGGATGCGCAAGCCTTTACGAAAGTAGCTTTGATTGCAAATGCCTTGGCACATGGGGAGTGAACCTCTACTATAGGCGGTAGTCCTTACCAAAGTGTATAAGGTTTTTGTTTGTTTCCTACATAAAATAGCCATATCTGTTTGCTAAGCTTTTACATATTTCACAGAGATGACGGTTTTTATGAATTTTCATGACACTGTCATAATTGTCACTTATGCTGAATGAAATAACTAATTAGAAAATATCATGCGTTCAGTCAATTCACCGCTTAAATTACTTAATCGAGACATCAGCATATTGGCGTTTAATGCGCGCGTATTGAGTCTTGCCCAAAATGCGGAATATCCTTTGCTTGAACGCCTGCGTTTTCTTTGCATCGTGTCTTCTAACCTTGATGAGTTTTTTGAAGTACGCGCCGCGCCGCATGTGGATGCTATGCGTGACAATGAAAAGAAGACCGACGTCAACGTACAAAGCTATTTGGAAATATCCAAAGCTGCACATACCTTAGTAGAAAAGCAGTACGAGATTTTTAATACGGATTTAATGCCTGCACTGGCGAGCGCTGGCGTCTATTTGGTCTCGAACGCAGAGCGTACATTGGAGCAAAAGCGTTGGGTGGCGCGTTATTTTGAGTCTAGTGTGCGTCCGCTCTTGGTGCCAGTTGCGCTCGACCCCTCACACCCTTTTCCGCAAGTAGCTAATAAGTCATTAAACTTTATTGTGTCACTGGGTGGCACCGATGCATTTGGTCGCAATAACAATATTGCTATCGTGAAAGTGCCGAGAGCACTGCCACGCTTGATTAAGCTGCCTAAACACTTGAGTGGCAAGCAACAAAAGTTTGTGTCGTTATCCAGTGTTATCCGTGCGCATCTGGCTAGCTTATTTACTGGCCGTGAAGTGCTATGTTTTTCACAGTTCAGGGTAACTCGTCACTCTGATTTGGCGGTGGATGAAGAAGACGTAAAAAACCTGCGCACAGCATTAAGAAAAGGCTTAGTACAGCGCCATTTTGGTGAGGCGGTGCGCTTGGAAGTATCGCACGGTTGCGATGAAAAACTAGCTAAGCTTTTGCTGCAGCAATTTGATTTGCCTAAACAGTCGCTATACCGCGTGAATGGTTTGGTGAATCTCGCACGTTTGATGCAGTTGGCCGATTTGGCGGAGGGCGATCAACTCAAATTTAAGCCATATGAGCCGCAAATTAGCCAGCAGTTGGTGCCAAATCAGTCGTTTTTCTCACAGCTCAAGCAGCAGGATATACTTATCCATCAGCCTTATGAGAGTTTTGAATCGGTGATTGATTTTCTGCGTGAAGCAGTGCATGACCCTGATGTGCTTTCTATCCAGCAAACTATATACCGTACTGGTTCAGACCCGCGTATGCTGAAGCTGCTGCAAGAAGCAGTGCGCCGCGGTAAAGAGGTGATGGCTGTGGTGGAACTTAAAGCTAGGTTTGATGAAGAGGCCAACATCAACTGGGCTGAGGATTTGGAATCCGTGGGTGCGCAAGTGGTTTATGGCATAGTGGGGCTCAAAACCCATGCCAAAATGTTATTGGTAATGCGCCGTGAGGCTTCCGGCCTTCAGTATTATGGGCATGTTTCTACTGGAAACTATAACCCAAGAACAGCGCGCCTTTATACCGATGTGAGTATGCTGACTGCTGACGCGCAGATTACCCGCGATATGGAGCATCTGTTTAGGCATATTGCCAGTCAGGTTAAATTGCCTCGTATGCAGAAACTGCTGGTCGCGCCGTTTAATTTGCATAAACAGATGCTGGCTAAGATTAGAGCTGCAGAGTTGTGTGCAAAAGCTGGTAAACCTGCTTCTATTATTCTGAAAATGAATGCGTTAACGGATGAAGCATTGGTGAAGGCGTTGGTGCGGGCAGGACGTGCCGGAGTGGAAGTGGATTTGATTCTGCGTGGCGCTTGCATCTTGCCGATTGATGCGCCGGGCTTGAATGGCCGAATTCGTGTACGTTCGGTGATTGGTCGCTTGCTTGAACATTCGCGCGTGTTTTATTTTAAAATCGCAGAAGTTGAACATATGTGGCTCTCCAGCGCCGATTGGATGAACCGCAATATGATGCGCCGTGTTGAAATTGCATGGCCGATTACCGATGCTAAAAATCGTGCGCGAATTTTGCAGGAATGCTGCCAAATGTACTTAGAAGATAACCATGATGCATGGATATTAAATGCCGATGGCACCTATCAGCCTATCGCAGCGCAAGCACATAAAGCTAAGCCTGGTGAGCCGCTGCGTATTTATAGTGCGCAACTGCAATTACTGCATAAATATACGGATTAACTGATTACTAAACTGCTTAATTAAATCATGGCAAATTTAATCATTTGGCGGCATGCAGAGGCCGAAGTGGAAAGTGACAGCGGTCGCGACCATGATCGTGCATTAACTAAGCGAGGTCTTAAGGATGCAGCCAAGATGGCAAAGTGGCTGTATAAGCATTTGCCGGAGTCTACTGAGATTCTATGCAGCCCGGCACGACGCTGCCTGCAAACAGTGCAGGCCTTGCAAGACTTAAATCATCTGGAAGTTAACATTACTGATTGTTTAAACATAAAGAGTAATGTGGAGCGCATACTGCAAGCAGTTGCCAATCAGGATAACACGCAAACTATTCTATTGGTGGGGCATCAGCCTAATCTTGGTTTACTAATCAGCAGCTTGCTAGGTCTACACGAAAGTGCGTGCGTGGTAAAGAAGGGCGCAGTTTGGTGGCTAACCCAGCGCCAGGTGAATGGCCTGGCACATTACTACATTGATGCCGTGAAACAACCTAGTTTTTGATTAGCGGAAACGGTATGCAGCTTCAGAATTTCAGCATACGTATGTCTATACACGGCTGTTGAACTGTGTTACTTTTGCTCCGTAGGCGTATTTCTCCATATGTGATGGCTTTTGAGCCTATTTCCAGAAACTAGGGTGAGCAGTAAGATTTAAATCGTCTTTTAACTAAACTTTAATGATAAGGGGTACTTGCCATGATTTTTGTTAAACGTTTTTTCAGTACGTTTCTTGCCGCTTCTATTTTATTTACAGGATCTGTGCAAACAGTGCAGGCCGCCATGATTAGCTCGGCACAGGTTGCGGAAAGCGCCTTTTCAACTGCAGGTGATCAAGACCGTGCGCGTATTGTTACCGCCTTGTCACGTCAAGATGTGCAGGCCGCGCTAATTGAGAAGGGTATTGATCCAGCACAAGCGCGTAGCCGCGTTGCTTCACTTACAGATGAAGAAGCTAGCGCTATGGCGACTCAGATTGAAAATGCACCAGCGGGTAGCGGCATTATTGGTGCAATTGTTCTGGTATTTTTAGTGCTGTTATTAACTGATATTCTTGGTTTTACTAAAGTTTATCCATTTACACGTTCTATCCGCTAATCGTGTGTTAGTCTGATTTAGATCTTGTTACAACAGAAAGCCAGCATGTTACATAAGTGGATCGTGCTGGCTTTTTGTTTGCTACTCAATGCCTGTGCTGCAACAGGTGTACGTGAAACCGTACAAAATACATCGCTGCCTAGACAGCATGAACTGACTCAAACCCCATTCTTCCCCCAATCGTTATATCACTGCGGGCCTGCCGCATTAGCAACAGCGCTCAATGCTGTTGAAATTCGCGTGACGCAAGAGCAACTGGTACCTGAAGTTTATATTCCCGCCCGTCAAGGTAGTTTACAAATTGAAATGTTGGCTGCAGCACGCAGACATGGCGCATTGGCGATTAAAGTGGCACCTAAGCTTGATGCTGTGCTGGCAGAAGTTGCCTCCGGTAATGTGGTGGTGGTGATGCAGAATTTAGGTCTGTCTTGGGTGCCTTCTTGGCATTATGCGGTAGTGGTTGGCTACAATCTAGACCGAGAGTTGGTCTGGTTACGTTCTGGCACTTATGAACGTTTTGAAATGAGCTTGAGCGCTTTTCAGCGCACTTGGGCGCGTAGCAATTATTGGGCGTTTGTCGCATTGAAACCGGGTAATTTACCCAAGGCTGATGACCCGGATGCCGTGGCCAAAGCAATCGTGGCTTTTGAGAACAATGCCAGTAAGACCGATATCTATTTAGCCTATGATGCAGCTGCAACACGTTGGCCTAAACATTTGGTGCTGCTGATGGGGCTGGGTAACAGTGCTTATGCGCTAGGCCAGTACGCTGATGCGGTAAGGGCTTTCCGCAGCGCAACGATTGCACACCCTAACTCTGCTGCTGCATATAATAATTTGGCTAATGTGCTATTGCTGCAAGGAGATGCGGTGGCTGCTAAAGATGCTGCCGAGAAAGCGTTGCAATTGACACAGGCAGATCCTGCTTTACGAGTAGAGGTTAGCAAAACGGTAGATGAAGTTAACGCTTATATCAAGAAATCCCCACACTAGTATTAGGCTGCTGAGGTAACACCAGTCTATATCACTGGAGTATCTTACCTAAGACTATCTTACCTATCTATGTGAGTTGTAATAAAGCCGGTTTTTCTAAAGGTGCGTTGATATAAAGTTAGTTATTTTTTTACGCAAAAAACTTAACTGACGCTAGATTGGATCATCGCGCCATTACCAGAGTTTAACTTCAGCAGAATTTAACTTTAAGTAGTAATGACGCGAATCAACCTTCATCACCAGTCGTGCTTATTTCTTTTTAGGTCTGCCGGTTTTGATGGCAGGTACTTTACCCATCGCTGCCTTTAAGGCGGCATCGGTCATTGCGCTTAACTGCATGATACCTGCACGTAATAACTCACTCTTTTTGGCTGGTTGACCTAATTTAGTCAAACGCTCTTTTAGTACGGAAAATTGCGCGTACTCAGTTTTAGGCATGGTAAAGCTATCACGCTCCATTTTTAGTTTAGGCGTTTTTTCTTTTGCAACCTTATTTTTTTCAGCGGTTTTCTCTGCAGGTTTTTTGCTGCTAGCGGCGCTAGCTTTAGCGGCAACTTTTGCTGCTGGTTTGGCTGCGGTCGCAGGCTTTACAGCGTTGGTTTTCGCTGCAGTTGGATTAACAGTAGCTTTGCTGGCTGGTGCTGCCTTGGTGGCAGGTTTGTTTGCTTCTACGCTGCTTGTATTTTCAGGTGTTGATTTTAAGGCTTCAGCCTGGATTGCATTGATTTTTGACATGGTTACACTCCAAATAAACGATATAAACAGTTTATACCGTTTATTTTTTAGTGCAAATGAATTTTTTGTGACAGTTTTATATTGTGGTTACTAGCTCAAAGTGCCAGTTTATTTTCTGCCATGCCAGTGTTTCCTCATCCAGCAGGTAGTGGGATTGCGGATATTTTGTTGCCCACGATTTTGGTAGTGTGACCTTAAAGCCATTGTGGTTTAACGTGAGTTGTATGCCGCGTAAGTTTGGCATTTGCCGTGCGTGGCATAAGATGACAGACAAACGCATGCAAATTAATTGCATCATAAAGATACGGTCTGAGAAGTCGGCTTCTAATCGCTTTAATTTGCCGCGATGACCCAAGATAATTAAACTTAGGCAATGCAACTCGCTTTGTGAGAAGCCAACTGGTTCTGTATGGTCTAGGATGTAGGCGCCATGCAAGTGCGCATCTACTGGGGAGATGATGCCGCCAATTTCGTGCAACTGTGCTGCCCAGCGTAATTTGCGGGCGTGCTTAAAGTATTCGCCGTCTGCAAAGGTTGTGCCATCGCTGATTTTCTCAAATAACTTCTCAGCAACTTCAGCAACCGTGTTGGCATGCGTTTCATCTACATCAAATTTACGTGCTAAGCGCTGAATTGATGTATTACGCAAGTCCAGTATGTCGTTCTCACGTGCCAGCATGTCATGGAGCAAGCCGTGTCGTAGCGCACCTTTTGCCACGTTTAAGTTATCGATGTTGAGGAACTCAAACACGGCAATCAGCACTGACAAGCCACCGGCAATCACCGGTTTGCGGTCTTCTTTTAAGCCATTCAAGCGTAGCTTATCTACATATCTTGCTTTGAGCAGTTCTTCTTTTAGCCAATATAGGCTTTCTCTACTAACCGAATCAGCTGGTTTGCCATATTGCGCTAGCACATCTGCAACCGCGCCCACCGTGCCCGAGGCGCCGTAGGCGACATCCCAGTGTTTGTTGTTGAAGTGATTACCCAAGGTTTCAAAGATGGATTCGGCTGAAATCTCAGCGCGTGTAAATGCCTTTTCAGTAAATTCACCGTTGCTAAAGTGCTTGAGTGCCCATGCCACAGAGCCTACGTGCAGTGATGCGGTTTGTGTAGACTCAAAACCGTGACCAAGGATGAACTCGGTTGAGCGTCCGCCGATGTCTATCACCAATCTTTTTTCATCGGACTGGGGTAAAAAGCGGCTTACCCCTTGGTAAATAAGACGCGCTTCTTCTACGCCGGAAATTACCTCAACTTCAAAGCCTAGTGCCTTTTTTGCCAGTTTGAGAAAGTGATCGCGGTTGTTAGCTTCGCGCAAGGTTTGTGTGGCAACTGCACGTACGTGCGATGCATCAAAGCCTTGCAAGCGCTCACCAAATCTAGATAAGCAGCGAATGCCGCGTTCGATGGCATCGGTGGTTAGGTTACGCTCCTCATCTAGGTCGCCACCTTGTCGTACCGCTTCTTTGATGTACTCCACACGCTCGATATGACCGCTATCCAGTCGGCCAATTTCAAGCCGGAAGCTATTGGAGCCAAGGTCTATTGCCGCGAGTAGTGATTTATCTGCGGGTGAGTTACTTGATTGATTATTCATAAAGGATGCAGAGCTTTTTGTGCGAGTTTTATGTGAAAACAGTTTTATATAAAAACAATAATACTGTTTATTTTGTGATTATAGTTTGAAAGTTTAATGACATTGATTATTTTGCATAACAATTTAATCATGGCATTAAACTTGTCGCTTGAAATTTTTTTGCTAATCCCCACATAGCTACTATTGTTTTATTCTTAACATTAGGAGCTTAATTTATGTCCACTGCGACAGCGCAACAAGAAATTCATCCAAAAGAATCAATGGCTTTCCAAGCTGAGGTGAAACAACTCTTGCAGTTGATGATTCACTCCCTATACAGCAACAAAGAAATTGTGCTACGTGAGTTGATTTCAAATGCATCAGATGCTGCAGATAAATTACGTTTTGAAGCGTTAGCCAACGGTGCTTTGTACGAAAATGACAGCGAGTTAAAAATCCGCATCGCTTTTGATAAAGCAGCACGCACCTTAACCATTAGCGATAACGGTATCGGCATGAGCCGCGCAGAAGTAATTGCTAATATTGGTACTATCGCTAAATCTGGCACTAAAGAGTTTTTTAACGCCTTAACCGGTGACCAAGCAAAAGATGCTAATTTAATTGGTCAGTTCGGTGTGGGCTTTTACTCAGCCTTTATTATTGCCGATAAGGTAACGCTGACTACACGCCGTGCTGGTGTAACAGAAGCGGTGCGTTGGGAGTCTGCTGGTGAAGGTGACTTTACAATTGAAGCTGCAGACAAGACTAGTCGCGGTACTGAAATCGTGCTGCACTTGCGTGAAGGTGAAGATGAGTTCTTAAGCGACTGGAAACTGAAAACCATCATCCGCAAGTATTCAGACCATATCACTTTGCCGATTGTGATGAAGAAATCAGAATGGAAAGATGGTGCTGAAGTTGCAACCGATGAGGATGAAACTGTCAACAAAGCATCTGCATTATGGGCACGTAGCAAAAATGATATTACTGAAGAAGAGTACCAAGAGTTTTACAAGCATGTATCTCATGACTTTGAAAACCCACTGGCTTACACGCACAGCCGTGTAGAGGGTAAGCAGGAGTATATTTCTTTACTGTACGTGCCAGCTAAAGCACCGTTTGACTTGTACGACCGTGACCGTCGTCATGGCATTAAACTTTACGTTAAACGCGTGTTTATCATGGAAGACGCAGAAAAATTAATGCCGCAATACCTGCGCTTTATCCGCGGCGTGATTGATACCTCAGATTTACCACTTAACGTCTCGCGCGAAATCTTGCAGTCTAGCCGTGACGTAGATGCGATTAAAGCGGGCTCTGTGAAAAAGGTATTAGGTCTGCTCGAAGATATGGCTGAAAACAAGCCTGAAGACTACGCTAAATTCTACCAAGAGTTCGGCCGTGTACTCAAAGAAGGCCCAGGCGAAGATTTTGCCAATAAAGAGAAAATAGCCGGCTTATTGCGCTTTGCTTCAACCAAGGCTGATACCGACGTGCAGGATGTATCGTTCAAAGACTACATTTCACGCATGCAAGCTGAGCAAGATGTGATTTATTACATCACAGCCGATAGCTTTGCTGCGGCACAGCATAGCCCGCACTTGGAGATTTTCCGCAAAAAAGGCATCGAAGTATTGCTGATGAGTGACCGCGTGGATGAATGGCTGCTTGGTAGCTTGACCGAGTTTGAAGGTAAAAAACTGCAATCTATTGCTAAGGGTGATTTAGATTTAGGTAAGCTTGAATCCGAAACCGAGAAAGAGATTCAAAAGAAAATTGAAGAAGAATCAAAAACCTTAGTAGAAAAGATTAAGCAAACACTGGGCAGCCAAGTTAAAGACGTGCGCGTGACGCATCGCTTAACAGACTCTCCTGCATGCTTGGTGAGTGATGCGCAAGATTTGTCAGGCAACTTGGCACGTATCTTAAAAGCGGCTGGTCAGAACGCACCAGAAAGTAAGCCAATTTTAGAAATCAATCCGGGTCACAAACTGGTGAAACGCCTGGAAAACGAATCTGCAGAGGCGGTATTTGCAGATTTAACGCATGTGTTGTTCGACCAGGCGTTATTGGCAGAAGGTGGCACGTTGGAAGACCCAGCTAGTTTTGTAAAACGTATGAATAGTCTGATTAGCTAAGTTGTTGTTCTAAATATAAAAACCGCCCTGCGTAAGCTCGGCGGTTTTTTTATGGCAGTGAACAATGAAGATTTGCCATGCAACTTTCAAACAACAGTCATAAAGCTGGCGCAATTTTTGCTAAAATGAAACTACCATTCAATCATTTAAAGATTATCTAAAATGAAAACGCCAGCCGAAACTAAAGCTAAACCTAAAAAAACAGTCAAAGCTAAGTCGATTGCAATCCCCAAGCTCGGACCAATTCAACAGGCTTTAAAAAATCATTTGATATTCTCTAGCTTCAAGACCAGCGAGGCTGCAACGCCAAGGGACTGGTATGACGCTGCGAGTTATAGCGTGCGTGATCATGTCGTGGAGCGCTGGGTACAAACGGCAGAATCCTATTATCGCGACGACCCGAAGCGCGTTTACTATTTGTCCTTAGAGTTTTTGATTGGGCGCATGCTGAGCAACGCTGCACTAAACTTGGGCATTAACGAAGAGTTGAGGGAAGGCATGGATGCCTTAGGTCGCAGTCTAGAGAACGCGATAGAGTTTGAAACCGACGCGGCATTAGGTAACGGTGGTTTAGGTCGTTTGGCGGCGTGCTTTCTTGACTCAATGGCCACGATGGATATTCCAGCGGCAGGCTACGGCATTCGCTATGAGTACGGGATGTTCAGGCAATCCATAGAAAATGGCCAGCAGATAGAAAACCCGGATAACTGGTTGCGGTACGGCAATATATGGGAGTTCCAACGTCCGGAGGCCACTTATAACATCAAGTTTCACGGTCATGTTGTCAAATACCCAAATGATCAGGGCGAAGAGATTCAGCATTGGGTAGACGCTGAGCATGTGATTGCAATGGCTTATGATGTGCCGGTGCCTGGCTATGGCACAGATACTGTCAATAATTTACGTTTATGGTCAGCTAAAGCCGCGCGTGAGTTTGATTTAAGGCATTTCAATGACGGTAATTACGAAAAAGCGGTAGAAGAGCGTAATGCGACCGAGAATATTTCAAAAGTACTTTACCCGAATGACACGTCAGTGCTTGGTAAAGAGCTGCGCTTAAAGCAGCAGTATTTCTTTGTTTCTGCTTCTATTCAAGATATTTTGCGCCGCTTTTTAAGCACGCATGAAATGAAAACGCAGGATGACTGGAAGATCCTGCCAGAGAAAATAGCGATTCAACTCAATGACACGCACCCATCTGTAGGTGTGGCTGAAATGATGTATCAGTTGGTGGATGTCTATCAATTGCCGTGGTCTTTTGCCTGGGAGTTGGTGGTTAAGATTTTTGCTTACACTAACCATACGCTAATGCCAGAAGCGCTGGAAACCTGGACGGTGGATTTGTTCGGTCGTTTGTTACCACGTCATTTGGAAATTATTTATCAAATCAACCATGAGTTCTTGCACATGGTCAACCACCACTTCCCGGGTGATGCCGAGCTGTTACAACGTGTATCTATTATTGATGAAAACAATGGCCGTCGTGTGCGCATGGCACATTTGGCCGTGGTTGGCAGTCATACCGTCAATGGTGTAGCGGCGCTGCATAGTGAATTGCTGAAAAGCACGCTGTTTGCTGACTTTGACCGCATTTTCCCTGGAAAACTGACCAATGTGACTAATGGTATTACGCCACGTCGTTGGTTGAATCAAGCTAACCCAGGCTTAACTGCCTTAATCGAGAAGGCAATTGGGTCTGGCTTCAAAAAAGACCTGACGCAGATTAAGAAAATTACACCATTAGCGGATGACGCAGATTTTAGAAAAGCATTTGCCCAGGTCAAGCTTGCAAATAAACAACGTCTAGCGGCAAAGATTGAAGCTAAAACTGGTGTGAAGTTGAATGTGAACAGCTTGTTTGATGTGCAAATCAAGCGTATCCATGAGTACAAACGCCAACTGCTCAATGTGCTGCATGTGATTACTTTGTATAACCGTATTCGTCGTGGTGAAAAAGGAATTACACCACGTACCGTTATTTTTGGTGGTAAGGCTGCGCCTGGCTACTGGATGGCAAAACATATTATTCGTTTGATTAATGATGTTGCCACCATCGTGAATGAGGACATCGCGGTAGGTGACAGCTTGAAAGTGGTGTTTTACCCAAATTACGAAGTGTCCGCTGCTGAGATTTTGTTTCCGGGCAGCGATCTTTCTGAGCAGATTTCTACCGCAGGCACAGAGGCGAGCGGTACTGGCAATATGAAGATGGCGTTAAACGGTGCGCTAACGATAGGCACACTGGATGGCGCTAACGTGGAAATTAAAGAAGAAGTTGGCGATGAGAATATCTTTATCTTTGGCTTAACCACACCGCAAGTGGCTGAAGTAAAGGCAAGTGGCTACCAACCTCGCGATTACTACAATAGCAATCCGGAGCTTAAGCAGGTGTTGGATATGATCGCCGATGGCTATTTCTCTATTGATGAGCCTGGCCGTTATAAAGTCATTGTTGATAATTTGCTAAACAACGATCAATACTTGTTGCTGGCCGACTATGCGAGCTACATTGAAGCGCAAGACCGTGTTGGCAAGCTATACCAGAAACAAGAGGACTGGACGCGTATGGCGATCTTGAACGTAGCGAATATGGCTAAATTCTCAAGTGATCGTGCCATTAACGATTACGCTAAGGAAATTTGGCATGTAACTCCGCATGCAAACGCTAAAGCCAAGAAATAGATCTAGCTTGCATTACGGTCTATTGGGCGCTAAGTTGATACTGCCAATTAATTGTCATACTATTCAGTTAGAATCGTATCGTTAATTTTACAGCGCCCAGTTTGGGGTAATGAATGGAGAAGCATATGCGCTACTTAGTGGCAGTTTTAAGTTTTATATTGTTTGCAACGCATGCCAATGCCTTGAGCGTGAACGATTTGAGTAACACAGAAGCAAGCGGCGGGCTAAAAGAGGCGCTTATTCAGGCCGCTGGTAAGGCTGTTGGCCAACTAAGTGCAACAGATGGTTTCTTTGGCAATAAAGAAGTAAAAATTCCGTTGCCAGAGACCATGCAAAAAGCAGAAAAGGCCATGCGCATGTTTGGCATGGGCAAGCAGGCGGATGAGTTGGTGCTTAAAATGAATCGTGCAGCCGAAGCCGCCGTGCCCGAAGCTAAAGCCTTGTTAGAGGATTCGGTTAAAAAAATGAGTGTTGCAGACGCTAAAGCAATCTTGACTGGCGGTGATGATGCTGCAACGCAATACTTCAAAAAAACCACCTCAGCGCCTATGGCCGAGAAGTTTTTACCTATCGTGAAAAAAGCCACAGAGAACGTACAGTTGGCTCAGCAATATAATAAATTTGCAGAGTTGGGCAGCAAGTACGGTGTAGTTAAAAAAGAACAAGCCAACCTAGAGCAGTACGTCACGCAAAAAACACTGGATGGTGTGTATTTGATGATGGCAAAAGAAGAAGCTGCTATTCGCAAAGACCCGGTCGGGCAAGCTAGCAACGCGATTAAAAAAGTATTTGGTGCGCTGATTAACTAATGTAAAAAAATGTGCGCAAGCAATTAGTTACACTTGCTTGCGCTTTCTTTTTTATTAGAGTGTCTTTTGCTTAAGTGCGTGCTTAAAGCATTAGACATGCGCTAATGGCTTTACCTGAAACTTGATGTCTTCCCCTGAAATTTAATAATTTCTATTCCTAATCAATTTCGTATTGATAGTTCTCACATTGCAACTGTATGAGCAATGTAAATAATTGTTAACTTTATAGTTCGGCAGAGCTGAAACCCTAGCTGGTCTGATATTATTCTCAAAAAAATGTGGCTGAACAATAAACAAAAATCGAATCACACACGATTTATTGTGATGAAGTTGCATTTCTAATTTAGCTTTCTATCTGTTAATACGATAGCAGGCCTTCCTCGTTTCGCAATTCCCCAGCAACCACAACATATTATTTGGAAAATTGTGTCTGTCCCCATTTCTGCTACTTAGAATTTGTAAGGCAATCCTCTACTTTTATTGCACAAACCTTAACATCAATCAAAATCTCTGCACCGGTAGGCACTACATAGCCTGATTTACTTAAGGTAAATGAGTCACAGAATACGTCGATTCAAGTGCTTGTGCCATAACGATAATATTAGTTTCTAATATGTGATGCTGAATTGGTTTGAATAAGGTGGCCTACCAAATAGATGCTTATGTGCTTAGACTTACATAAAACGATAATGGACAAGCCAAGATTTATGAAACTTTATACGGGAGAGTTTTGCTAGATAAAGCAAGGATTTATAGAAGTGAGTTAACAATAATTTACAGTGAAGGTTTTAATAATTTAGTAGCATGTGTGTTTAGTAAATGCTGTACGCAATTTGGCTTTTCTGTTCAATGGTAAATGGCTTGTGCAAATAATACGTGCCATGCAGAAAAGTAGTTTGCGTGATTAACGAAACATTCTACAAGTTTGGTATGAGCTCAAAGTGTAGTGGCAGTTGAGGATTTGAAATGAGTTTTATTAGTAAGAAGTTATTGAGTAGTGGGTTTGTCTTTGTGTTGTGTCTTGTGTCAATTGCAGTATTTTTTGCTATGGAGAACATATCAAGCTCAGTTTTATTTAGGATTGTTTTAGGGCTTGATGCTAGTTTTTTAATATGCAATATTGCGCTCGCCATGCGCTTTCTATCTGAAGGATACGGTGATTTTTTAAAAATGGTTCTGCATAAAAATGAAGAGTTGTTTTTATCAACCGTATTCGTGTTGTCACCAATAGCTTTCTCAGATAAATATCTAAATGAAACCGGAAAGATGCTAAGAAGTAGTTTGGTGAGTAATGCTGTTTCATTTGTTTTGATTGTGATTGTTAACGTAATCATAGGGTTTTTATTAATCAATCTGGTACAAAATTAATTGCAATGATTGCATAAATAAAGATTAGGTCTTGGGTACTTTTTCATAGGCATAATGGCTTTGTATCAAAATGATGATAAAAACTAATTGCATCAAATGAAATATTACTCAGTTCACTTGGTGTTGTTTTTGATCTTGGTTTCTATAGCCAATGCCTTGCTTGCTGAAGATTGCTAACAAGAGAAAAATACATTCATTAAGAAATCTGCTAGCATTTAGCAGGTGCAGATCATTCAGTTACACCAAGCGATAACAGTATTAGGGTAGAAGATTACACCTTCAGTATGATTATTCCCACTCATGTATCGGTTTTGCTCTTTGATTGTCACATTCGACCTGCTGCAAATCCGCTATAGCGCCACCGCTAAAATTGGTAGCAGAGGCTAAATTTAGAGTGTGTTAGTTTTTTATTCTTTAATTAACTGTGCATACTTGGCTCTAATTTTAGCGGCTTTAGGTGCGGCGACTGCCATGCAGTAAGGTTGATTGGGGTTCTTATCAAAATAATACTGGTGGTAATCTTCCGCTGGGTAAAAGGTTTCAGCGGCATTGATCTCGGTCACGATGGGGCTGGCCCAAATCTGTTGTTTATTTAATGTATTAATCATGCTGGCGGTGGCTGTGCGCTGAGCCTCATTTTGGCAGAACACGGCAGAACGATACTGGGTGCCAACATCATTGCCTTGGCGATTCGGCGTAGTCGGATCGTGCGATACAAAGAATATTTCTAGCAGCGTTTCAAAGTTAATTAACTCTGCATCATAAGTGATTTGAATGGCCTCAGCATGACCGGTATCTCCATTGCAAATCTGTTTGTAGGTTGGGTTGCTGGTGTGTCCACCGATGTAGCCAGAGATAACTTTCTTTACACCGTTCAGCTGGCTAAATACCGGTTCTGTGCACCAAAAGCAGCCGCCGGCAAATACTGCAATTTCTTCATGACTCATGATGTAATCCTTATAATAATGCTGAGAGTGTTTAAGCTATATTTCATGCTTGGCGCTAATTATCTGCTGTATTGTTAGTCACAACATTGGGCTAAACATTCATTTTTTCTAAATATTTTCATTGCTATTATCCATGCAGTTAAATGCTTTATACGTAGATTTTAATTCTTATTTTGCCTCAGTTGAGCAGCAGTTAGTGCCTGAGCTGCGAGGCAAGCCTATTGGCGTGCTGGCAGTGATGGCGGAAACCACTTGCTGTATTGCAGCCAGTTATGAAGCCAAAGCGTTTGGTATTAAAACCGGCACGCTGGTCAGTGAGGCGCGCAAGTTGTGCCCGGATATTATTTTTGTGGAGGCACGGC
The DNA here is from genome assembly GCF_000023705.1 of Methylotenera mobilis JLW8. Classification (NCBI taxonomy): domain Bacteria; kingdom Pseudomonadati; phylum Pseudomonadota; class Betaproteobacteria; order Nitrosomonadales; family Methylophilaceae; genus Methylotenera; species Methylotenera mobilis. Next base: position 1,760,882 of record NC_012968.1, on the reverse strand, counting down.
CGCCGGTCTATGTGCAGTATCACCATTTTTTAATTGATATTGTGGAGAGTTGTACTCACGTAGAAAAAGTACTCTCAATTGATGAAATGGTTTGTAAGCTCACTGGCAGTCAGCAGCAGCCAGACAATGCACTTAAATTGGCGGCAAAGATTAAATCGGTACTCGCGGAAAAAGCAGGCAGTTTTATTCGCTGTTCTATCGGCATTGCCCCTAATACTTATTTGGCAAAAGTTGCCTCAAATATGCAAAAGCCTGATGGCTGCGTGCTGATTGTCTTCAATGAGTTACCGCAGCGTTTGTATGGATTAAAACTGCGCGATTTAAATGGCATTGGTAAGCAGATGGAGGCGCGTTTAAATCGGTACAAGATTACGACAGTGGAGCAGTTGTATGCTGCTAATCGGCAGCAGTTGCAGGTGGCATGGGGTAGCGTGGAAGGTGAGCGCATGTATGATAAGTTACGCGGCATAGAGCCTTATTACGTTAAAAACGCGCGCAGTAGTTTAGGGCACTCACATGTGATGCCGCCTGAGCAGCGCAACGAAGTGGGCGTAAGGGCGGTATTGCACCGCTTGTTGCAAAAAGCCTGTATGCGTATGCGTAGCTACGATTTACTCGCTTCAAGAATTAGCGTTAAGGTGAAATTTAGAAATAAGCCTAGTTGGCAAAAAGAAAGTGCGCTATCACCTACGGATAACACTTTACGGCTAATTGAAGCGCTAGAAGCTTTTATGCAGCATTATCCGGTGACCGATGCGGAGCCGTATGCAGTTGGCGTGTCTTTTTCAGGGCTGGTCACGGCAGATGAAGTGGCTCGAGATTTGTTTCAGGTAGCTCCGTTGGAAAACGAGAGAAAATTAAATCAGGCCATTGATAGCCTTAATTCAAAATTTGGTAAAAATACGATTTACTTTGGTGGTGCGCATGAGGCACTCAAAGATGCGCCGATGCGTATCGCGTTTAATCATATTCCTGATATGGATGTAGAGAGTGATGAGTAAATCGTTACTTAATGTTGAGTAATGCCTGCTACGTAAAATCATTAGTTACAAATTATTAACAATTTCTGGTAAGCCAATTTAAAACAATCGCGTTAACTGAGCATGGCTACGACGAGTTGGCCTGATTCAGTGGCTTAATAAAATCTAGAAATAGAGGAGAAGTAAAATGCGTAATTTTAAGTTGAACGTTGTTAATAGCACGCGCGTGGCAATGGCGGTGCCTGCATTGATCGCAGCAGTGTTTGCAACGCCAGCGTTGGCCAGTGATCAATATATCGATACTGCACGCGTGATTTCAGTCACGCCGCAAACAGAGCGTATCAATACTCCACAGCAAGAATGCCGTACAGAGTATCAGCAACAGAGTTACTCTCAAGGTAATCGCTCAATGACAGGTGCAATCATCGGCGGTATTGCTGGTGGTTTGTTAGGTAACACGGTAGGTCGAGGTAGTGGCCGTGTTGCGGCAGTCGCAGTTGGTGCCGGTGTTGGTGCGATTGCGGGTGACCGTATTGCGAATAGTCGCCCGAATGAAGTAGTAACACGCAACGTGCCGGTAGATGTGTGTTATCAGGTAGACCGTTGGCAAACTGTGAATACTGGCTATTTTGTCACTTATGAGTATAACGGTAGAACCTATAACACGGTGACCGCTGAGCATCCTGGTCGTTTTGTGGATGTGAATGTGATGGTGGCGCCAAACCGTTATGCGCCTGCACAAATCAGCTATGTTGATCCTGGTTATCGCCGTGATGGCCAATGGCGTGGGAATCGAGGACACGGTAAACATGACTGGAAAGATCAGGAGCGTTATGACCGCGATGATCGCTACGATAGGGATGATCGTCGTTACTACTAATTGTGAAGTAACGTAAGTGTGAAATAACCTTTGCATGATATGGTTTTGATTTAGCCTAGTAGCTTATTGCTGCTAGGCTTTTTTTATGCGATGTGTCCCATAGTCATCTGGTTGCAAGTAAAATTGGTAGTTCTTATCAAGTCAAAATAACAGAGTAAAAATAACCGAGTGAAACTAACTGTAGACTGTGTATCAACTGGGCAACTGTTTGCCATGCCTGAAACTAGCGTTTTGGCGTATTTACTCTCTAAGGCGAGTAAGCGTTTAGAGGCTTTGCCATTAGAAGCTTTGCTATGTGCGCAAAGCGGCTTGCTGGCTGCGCCGGAATATCCTATTGCGGCTATTGCCGCCGCTGCGGATGCGCTAGATGTCGGTACCGACTACTGGCTGCGCGCTGAGCCAGTACATCTGGTGCTACAGCGCGACAGTTTTAGTTTAAGTGAGCCTTGCCCGCTCACGGTGGCACATGAGCATGCGCAAGCGATGATCGCGAGTTTGAATGCGCACTTTGTCACAGATGGTTTAAAGTTTGCGCTAGGTGAGTCTGGTGCATGGTATTTATCTTTAACGCAGCCACCATCAATTAACACAGCACTGCCGGCAATGGCGATGGGCAAAAATATTGCGCATTTTATGCCGCAGGGTGCCGATGCTAACCGTTGGGTGGCATACTTGAATGAAGTGCAGATGTTATTGCATGTGCATGCGGCTAATGCCGCACGTGAAGCAGCCGGTGAAGTTGCGATTAATAGCATTTGGCTCTCTGGCGGCGGCGTGATGCCACCATCTTTAGCCGCAAATCTTGATTGCGATATTGATGCTGTGGTTGGAAGCGGTGTTTTGTATAAAGGCTTGGCAAAGCACTCCGGCTTGGTGCGTCACGAGCCGCTCACCTCTTTACGCAGTGTAATAACGCAGTTGGCTGGGTGTGCACATGTACGTGTGCAGTTGGCGCATGATGCATTGCTGGTTGAAGATAACTTTCAGGTTTTGTTGGAAGGGCTAAAAAAACGTACCATCACCCAATTGGTACTTAACCTGGCTTGTTATGACCAAACCCTAGTGGCGAAAATTAAACCGCTTGATCTTTATAAATTCTGGCGAGCAGCCAAGCCTATGAGCATCTACTTAGTATGACATCCATCTCACAACGTAACGTGCCTGCTGCCATCGTACAAAGCTTGCAAGCATCGGGCGTCTCCCCACTGATGTCGCGCCTGCTATCTGCACGCGGGGTGTCTGATATTGCACAAACCAGCATACATTTGAGTGCGTTGCTGCCACCGCAGCAGCTTACGCATAATCAGGCCATGGCGAAGCTATTGGCTGAAGCAATCCAAGCCAATAAGAAATTATTAGTGGTTGGTGACTATGATGCAGATGGCGCCACTGCGACAGCGGTTGCGGTCAAAGGCTTACGATTATTTGGTGCCAACGTAGATTTCTTAGTGCCGAATCGTTTTGAGTATGGGTACGGACTCACCCCGGAAATCGTCAAACTGGCCGCGACACAGGCGCCAGACGTCATTGTTACGGTAGATAACGGTATCGCCAGTGTGGATGGTGTAGCTACCGCCAATGCAATGGGCATACAGGTGTTGATTACTGACCACCATTTGCCTGGTGCACAAACGCCAGAGGCTGCCTGTATTGTCAATCCCAACCAGCACGGCTGTACTTTTCCCAGCAAGAATCTTGCTGGGGTAGGGGTCATGTTCTACTGCCTACTAGGGTTGCGAGCAGAGCTACGTGAGCAGGGCGCTTACCAATCTAGTGCTGAGCCTAATTTAACCGAGTTGCTGGATTTGGTAGCCTTGGGTACCGTTGCTGACTTGGTTAAACTGGATGAAAACAACCGCATTTTGGTAGAGCAAGGTTTGCGCAGAATACGTGCCGGAGCATGTAGTCATGGGGTTTCTGCTTTGCTTAGAGTCGCGGGACGTGAGCCAGCTAAAGCCGCTGCGCAAGACTTAGGCTTTTATGTCGGGCCGCGGCTAAATGCAGCTGGCCGATTGGATGATATGACGCTAGGTATACAGTGCCTGTTGGCAGAAACTGAAAAAGACGCAGTCGTACTCGCCCAGCAGTTGCATGATTTAAACAAGCAAAGACGTAGCATAGAGGCGGACATGCAAGAGAGTGCCAATGTTTCGCTCGATGAGATAGCCATTGCGGATCAGTACTCCATCAGTATTTATGAGCCAGATTGGCACCAAGGCGTGATTGGGATTCTGGCATCGCGCATTAAAGAGCGGCACCATCGCCCAGTGATTGCGTTTGCAGATGGCGGCTCCGGTTTGCTTAAAGGTTCTGGGCGTTCAATTGCCGGCTTGCATCTGCGTGACGCCTTGGATTTGCTGAGCAAGCATTTACCAGATTTAATCTTGAAGTTTGGCGGTCATGCGATGGCGGCAGGTTTGACAATCAAGGCAGAAGATTTTAACGTATTTAAAATGGGTTTTGAGGCCGTGGTCAAAAGCCTGCTTACCGAAGTGGATTTGGAAGCTGTTTTGGAAGTGGATGGCAGCTTGAGCTCTGGCGAGATGACCTATGCCGTCGCACAAACACTGGAGAATCAAGTGTGGGGGCAGGGTTTCCCTCCGCCATTGTTTTACGATGAATTTGAGGTGGTGAATCAGCGTATCCTAGCTGAGAAGCATTTAAAACTCAGTTTGAGAGCGCTTGCCAGCCCATCAGCAGCAGTGATTGATGCTATTTATTTTAATCAAACAGAATTTTTAGATAGCCAGATACAAGCGGCCTATCAATTGCAAACCAATAGCTATAACGGTGTGCAAAAAGTACAATTAAATATCAGGCATGTGAACGTTTAAGCACGCTATGCAAACAACCCCACACTTACTTACCAAGCAAATGCTGCAAACCGCACTGCCGGTGCGTGCAGTTGACGCGCACAAAGGTACATCAGGCAGTGTTGCTATCATAGGTGGCGATGACGGCATGCTTGGTGCAGTGCTACTGGCGGCCAGGGCTGCATTATTGTCTGGTGCCGGCAGGATATACGCCGCCATGCTTTGCGAAACAGCTCCCGCGGTGGATTTGCTGCACCCAGAAATCATGATGCGTAGACCGGATGCGCTTGCAACGTTGGCGCAGTTAGATGCCGTGGCTATTGGCCCTGGTTTAGGACAGTCTGACGCAGCCATCACCGAGCTCACTTTTTGGTTGACGCAAGCCTGCCCGCTGGTGCTGGATGCCGATGCGCTGAATTTGATTGCTCAACATCATCAGCTAGCAGAGTTGCTGAAAAATAGACGAGGCCAAACCGTGTTAACCCCTCATGCGGGAGAGGCTGCTAGATTAATGGGCGTTACTGCGGCAGCAATTCAATCTCAGCGCGTAGAATCGGCTGTCAGATTGGCGCAATCGCTACATGTGATTTGTGTGCTTAAAGGCGCGGGCACCATCATTGCCGAGCAAAATGGCAGTTATTGCATCAATACTACTGGCAATTCAGCGCTAGCGACTGGCGGTACTGGGGACGTGTTGACCGGCGTTATTGCAAGTTTAATTGCGCAAGGCTTAGCGCCTATTCAGGCTGCGAGGCTGGGTGTTTATGTACATGGTGCAGCGGCAGATGCGCTAGTTGCGCGTGGGATAGGTCCGCTTGGTTTAACCGCGTCAGAACTGGTGACGGCAATACGCGACGTGCTTAACCAACTCAGCCGTGATTAATCCTGTGTGCTAGCTCAGTTTAATATGGGTTAGCAGCGGCTAAAAACGCACAGCCTTATTTGATTTGCCATTTGAGCCAGGTAAACAGGATGTTGCCATTGCCTTGGCCGCCTACTATATAAGTCGATTGCACAGCCAACTGTTTGTACTCAATAGAAGCAATAGGCGCAATCACCGGTATCGGCAAATAGTGGTAGTCCTCACGTAAAGTGGCACCTATGGTGTAGCCAGCGCCTAAGCGAAAATCATTATTGGCATGCCACATTTTCTGAAAGGCATAGCCAGCCACCGGCTCCATCTCCTTGTGTGAGTCTGCAAACACCATCGCGTATACACCATGCCAATCACCATCTGCATCGTATCTATACTTGCCAATACCTATGCCCCAGGGATGTTCGTTGTAGCCGTCTATTTTTTCTTTATCGTAAAATGCGCGGTTGTGCCAAGTGTTGACTGGTACATACAGTTCATAATCACTACTGTTCCAGGTTTCGGACAATGTGTTTTTAACGTCAGCCCATAATCCATCTGATGCCGTGTCAGCAAATGCGTGAAAATGGGGTGAGATAATGAGTAAAATCGTAACTGCAATTTTTTTTATCATGATTAATCATACTATTATTCGCGCTTAAATCCCACCATCTAAAATTAAGTTACAATGTCGTACGGTTGCGGCGAATTGCATGGAGATGATGCTGTTGTCACAAAATTCGTCCGCCTAAAGTAGATAAACCATATACTTTTAGTTTAAGAACTCAAAAAAATTAGGGGTAGCATGCCTAGAAAAATAGTAGTTGCCAATTGGAAAATGCATGGCAACTTAGCAACGAATCAACAGCTTCTGCAAGCTTATCTTGATCGATTAAGCGCACTCAAAAATGTTGAAGTAGTCGTCTGTGTCCCATATCCATATCTCGCGCAGGTGCAAAGCCTTTTGCAGCATACTGCTATCGCATGGGGTGCGCAAAACCTCAGTAAAGATGTAGTCGGCGCTTATACCGGTGAAGTAAGTGCAAGTATGCTGAGAGACTTTGGCGCAACTCACGTCATTATTGGACATTCAGAGCGTGCAACAGCCTATTGCGAGTCTGATGAAAATATCGCAGCTAAGTTCATGCAAGCCAAGGCGCATGGATTAGTGCCGATACTGTGTGTAGGTGAAACCTTGATCGAGCGTGAGGCCGGAGTGATGGAAATGGTCGTCGCCAAGCAAATTGACACCATTATTAACCTATACGGTGCAGCTGTTTTTGCGAATACAGTGGTTTCATACGAGCCAATCTGGGCAATTGGCACCGGCTTGGCAGCTACGCCAGACCAAGCGCAGAGTATGCATGAGTTTATCCGGCATAGGGTTGCAAGCCACAATCAAGAAGCGGCAGCCAGCTTGAAAATCCTTTACGGGGGGAGCGTAAATCCTCAAAATGCGGTACAATTATTCAATATGCAGGATATAGATGGCGGCTTGATTGGTAGATGCTCATTAAGCGCGCAAGAATTTGAAGGAATTTGCCAGGCGGCATGTTAAGTGAGGTATCGGACTTGTGTTCGGTCAAGTTGCTGATTTCACTCGGCTTAGCTTAAGTGTTGCGGTGGCGTATAAGGTAAAAAATGGAAAATATAGTATTAGTAATTCATGTGCTGGCAGCTTGTGGTGTGATTGGCTTGGTATTGTTGCAACATGGTAAAGGTGCCGATATGGGTGCATCTTTCGGTAGCGGTGCATCAGGCAGTTTGTTTGGTGTGTCTGGCTCATCTAATTTTATGAGTCGTGCGACAGCGGGCTTCGTATTCGTATTTTTTATTACTAGTTTGACGTTGGCTTACTTGTCTAGCCATAAAGCTAGTAGCGGTAGTGTGGTTAAGGCAATGTCAACGCAGGCGGTTGATGCTGCTAAGTCTGCACCGGCTGCTGCAACTGAAACAACCAGTACAGAGGCTGTGCCAAAATAATGATGTAGTTTAAGCATATGCCGTCGTGGTGGAATTGGTAGACACGCTATCTTGAGGGGGTAGTGACGAAAGTCGTGAGAGTTCGAGTCTCTCCGTCGGCACCATTTAGTAGTTTTGATTTTTTGGTTACAAGTAGTAAATCTGGTCTTGAAGTTGTTAGTTTTTGGTGACGGTAATGTTTTACTTTTATTCGTTGCAAATTCTTTAGTGATTTAGTCTGGGGTTTGTTAGTGCTAGAAAATTATTTTCCGATATTGTTGTTCATTCTTGTAGGTTTGGCCGTTGGCGTTGGTCCGCTAATTCTGTCTAAACTAGTCTCCCCAAGCAGACCTGACTCTGCAAAAAACTCCCCGTATGAATGTGGCTTTGAAGCCTTTGAAGATGCGCGTATGAAGTTTGATGTGCGTTACTATCTTGTTGCTATCCTGTTTATTTTGTTTGATTTGGAAATCGCGTTTCTATTTCCATGGGCCGTGGTGCTGCGTGAAATAGGTTTGTTCGGTTTCCTTGCAATGATGGTTTTTTTAGGCGTGCTTGTGATTGGTTTCATCTACGAGTGGATGAAGGGCGCATTGGAATGGGATTGATTGAATCATGAGTCTTGAAGGTGTATTAGAAAAAGGGTTTGTCACCACTACGCTGGATACGGTGATTAACTATACCCGTACTGGTTCGTTATGGCCGATGACTTTTGGTTTGGCCTGTTGTGCGGTAGAAATGATGCACGCAGGCGCCTCTCGTTATGACCTTGACCGTTTTGGTATCGTATTTCGTCCCAGTCCTCGACAATCTGATGTGATGATTGTGGCTGGGACTTTGGTTAATAAAATGGCGCCGGCCTTGCGTAAGGTCTATGACCAAATGGCTGAGCCGCGCTGGGTTATTTCTATGGGGTCATGCGCTAACGGTGGTGGTTATTACCATTACTCTTATGCGGTTGTGCGCGGGTGTGATCGTATTGTTCCTGTTGATGTCTATGTGCCGGGTTGTCCGCCTACTGCAGAGGCGTTGTTGTACGGCATCATCCAGTTGCAAAATAAAATTAAGCGTACAAACACTATTGCCCGTTAGGTTAATAATGGGCCTGTTAAATTAAGAACAAAATTATGTCAGCTAAATTAGATCAGCTACTAGCCAGTTTGCAAACAGTGCTCGGTGAAAAAATTACTAAGCAAACTGTTGCTTTAGATGAAGTTACTATCGAGTGTCGTGCCGAAGATTATCTCGCTGTTTGTGAGTTGTTGCGTGATGATACTGCGTTAAAGTTTGAGCAGTTGATTGATCTGTGCGGTGTGGACTACCAAGAGTACGGTGAAGGTAGTTATGATGGTTTACGTTATGCAGTGGTCTGTCATTTTCTTTCTGTTTCCTTGAATCAACGTCTACGTTTGCGTGTGTTCGCTAAAGATGAAGATTTTCCAATATTGTCGACTTTGGTTGGTTTGTGGCCAGTAGCTAACTGGTTTGAGCGTGAAGCGTTTGACCTGTACGGCATTCTGTTTGAAAACCACCCAGACCTGCGTCGTTTGTTGACTGACTATGGTTTTGTTGGTCATCCGTTCCGTAAAGATTTCCCTATGATAGGTAACGTCGAAATGCGTTATGACCCAGAGCAGCAGCGTGTAATTTATCAGCCAGTTTCTATTGAGTTGCGCAATAACGTTCCACGCGTCATTCGTAACGAAGGAGCGCACAATGGCTGAAATTAGAAATTACACCATGAATTTTGGCCCACAGCACCCGGCGGCGCACGGTGTGTTGCGTTTGGTGTTGGAGTTAGATGGTGAAGTGATTCAACGCGCAGACCCACATATTGGTTTGCTGCATCGCGGTACTGAAAAATTGGCTGAAAATCGCACTTATTTACAAAGCGTACCCTATATGGACAGGTTGGACTACGTGTCCATGATGTCTAATGAGCACGCTTATGTGATGGCAATTGAAAAGATGCTGGGGTTGGAAGTGCCAATCCGCGCACAGTATATTCGCGTGATGTTCGATGAAATCACCCGTGTGCTGAATCACTTGCTATGGCTAGGCGCACATGCGCTAGACGTAGGTGCTATGACTGTGTTCTTGTATGCGTTCCGTGAGCGTGAAGATCTGTTTGATGTGTACGAGGCCGTTTCTGGTGCTCGTATGCATGCTGCTTACTACCGCCCAGGTGGTGTCTATCGCGACCTGCCAAATTCGATGCCGCAGTATCAGGTGTCATCCATGCGCAATGCTAAGACGGTTAAAGCACAAAATGCGAACCGCCAAGGTTCATTGTTAGATTTTATTGAAGACTTCACCAACCGTTTCCCAGCTTATGTTGATGAGTATGAAACCCTGTTAACGGATAACCGTATCTGGAAACAACGTACTGTTGGTATTGGCGTGGTCAGTCCTGAGCGTGCTTTAGCGCTTGGTATGACTGGGCCGATGTTGCGTGGCTCAGGCATTGAGTGGGATTTGCGTAAAAAGCAACCTTATGAGGTTTATGCTGATTTGGATTTTGATATTCCAGTAGGCGTCAATGGTGACTGTTACGATCGTTACTTGGTGCGTATGGAGGAGTTTAGACAGTCCAACCGTATCATCAAGCAATGTGTTGACTGGTTACGTAAAAATCCAGGCCCTGTGATTACAGCAGATAATAAAGTCGCACCGCCGAACCGTGAAGGGATGAAAACTAACATGGAAGATCTGATTCACCACTTCAAGCTGTTTACTGAAGGCTTTCATGTGCCGGCGGGCGAAGCCTATGCTGCGGTTGAGCATCCTAAAGGCGAGTTCGGTATTTACATGGTGTCCGATGGCGCGAACAAGCCATACCGTTTAAAAATTCGTGCGCCCGGCTTCCCACATTTAGCTGCGCTGGATGAAATGACCAGAGGTCACATGATTGCCGACTTGGTTGCTATTATCGGCACCCAAGATATCGTGTTCGGGGAAATCGACCGATGAACGTATTCTGTAACATTTCTTCGTTATTGTTAGCATTTTCGTCATTGCCATGCGCGCTGGTGCGCGGTGTGGAGTAGGAATCAATCAGTATGTTAAGCCCAGAAGCAACCACAAAAATAGATTATGAGTTGACCAAATACCCAGCTGATCAACGTCAGGCTGCGGTGATGAGTGCCTTACGTATCGTGCAAACTGAGCGTGGCTGGTTGTCAAAAGAAAGTATTACCGAGGTAGCGCAATATTTAGGCATGCCTGAAATTGCAGCGATGGAAGTGGCAACTTTTTACAATATGTATGATTTGTCACCAGTAGGTAAATACAAAGTAACGATCTGTACTAATATCTCATGCATGCTGCGTGGCTCTGATGAAATCGTTAATCACCTACAGAGTAAGCTGGGTGTGGGTTTTAATGAGGTTACCCCAGATGGTAAGTTTTGTTTAAAAGAAGGTGAGTGCATGGGCTGTTGTGGTGGTGCGCCGTTAATGCATGTTAATAACACAGAAATGCATGAATTTTTAACCACCGATAAAGTGGACGCGATTATTGAGGGGCTTAAATAATGGTCGCTTCTAGCAAGCCGGTAGTAAAAACAGATCTAACCGGACAAACTTTGGTCACGTTACGTACGCTGACTGAGGAAAATCCGGCGTCATTGGAAACCTACCTGAAGTTAGGCGGTTATGCTGCGCTGAAGCGTGTGGTCACCGAGAAAGTCAAACCTACCGATATTATTTCCGAGGTAAAAGCTTCGGGTCTACGCGGTAGGGGCGGTGCAGGCTTTCCTACCGGTCTTAAATGGAGCTTCATGCCACGTTATTTTGATGGTGTGAAATACCTAGTGTGCAATACCGATGAAGGTGAGCCAGGTACTTTTAAAGATCGCGACATCATTCGCTACAACCCGCATCAGTTAATTGAAGGTATGGCGATTGCTGCTTATACCTTGGGTGCGCGTGTGGGCTACAACTATATCCATGGCGAAATCTGGCAGGATTATGAGATCTTTGAAGCTGCATTGCATGAAGCAAAAGCTGCTGGTTATCTAGGTGAAGATCTATTCGGTACAAATTTCAGTTTTGATTTATATGCAGTGCATGGTTATGGCGCCTATATTTGTGGTGAAGAAACCGCACTGATTGAATCAATCGAAGGCAAAAAAGGCCAGCCCCGCTTTAAACCGCCATTCCCGGCAAGCTACGGTGTGTTTGGTAAACCTACCAACGTCAATAACACTGAAAGCTATACCAGCATCCCTTGGATTATGCAAAATGGTGGTAAAGCTTTTGCTGATTTAGGTGTTGCAAACTCTGGTGGTACCAAACTGTTTTCTATCTCTGGTCATGTTGAAAAACCTGGCAATTACGAAGTGAATATGGGCATGCCATTTACTGAGTTGCTAGCATTGGCTGGCGGTATCTGGAAAGGGCGCCAATTGAAGGCGGTGATTCCTGGTGGACCATCTACTGCGGTGATGCCTGCATCAGCCATTCTAGGCGCAACCATGGATTATGACGGCTTAAGCAAAGCTAGATCTAGTCTGGGTGCTGGCTCGATGATTGTGATGGATGATACAACCTGCATGGTGAAAGCTTTGCATAGATTGTCTTATTTCTTCTACGAAGAAAGCTGTGGCCAATGTACACCTTGCCGTGAAGGTACGGGCTGGGTATATCGCGTGATTGACCGTATTGTTAAAGGTCAGGGCAAGATGGAAGACTTAGATTTGCTCACCGATGTAAGTAACAATATCGCCGGTCGTACGATTTGTGCGCTAGGTGAGGCAGCTGCAACGCCAGTATTAAGTTTTATTAAGCATTTCAGGCCTGAGTTTGAATACTACATTCAGCATGGCAAGAGCATGGTTGACGGTAAATAACTGTAAAGACGGTAAAAATACATAATGTTGAATATTGAAATAGATGGTAAATCGATAGAAGTCGAGCACGGCAGCACCATTATTGATGCGGCTGATAAAGTCGGTATTGCGATTCCACGTTTTTGCTACCACCCTAAATTATCCGTGGCGGCAAACTGCCGTATGTGCTTGGTGCAGGTAGAGAAATTTAACAAGCCATTACCAGCGTGCGCAACCCCGGTTGCAGACGGGATGAAGATATTTACACGCTCAAAATCTGCGATTGAAGCGCAGCAAAGCGTGATGGAGTTTTTACTGATTAACCACCCATTGGATTGTCCAATTTGCGATCAGGGTGGTGAGTGTGATTTACAAGATATTGCGGTGGCTTATGGTGTAAGTGGCTCACGCTATACGGAAGAAAAGCGCGTTGTGTTCAATAAAAACATCGGGCCATTGGTGAGCACCGATATGACGCGCTGTATTCAGTGTACACGTTGCGTGCGCTTCTTGAAAGAAGTGGGCGGTATGCAAGAGTTGGGCATGATTGGTCGTGGTGAGCATGCCGAAATTACCGCTTATGTGGATAAGAGTGTTAACTCAGAACTGTCTGGCAACATTATTGATTTGTGCCCAGTTGGCGCATTGACCAGCAAACCATTCAGATACTCTGCACGTAGCTGGGAATTAACACGCAGGCCAAGCATTGCTGCGCATGACAGCTTAGGCTCACACATTGAAGTGCATGTTAAAGACAATAAAGTCATGCGTGTGTTACCGCGTGAAAAAGAAAGTATCAACGAATGCTGGCTGTCAGACCGTGATCGTTTCTCGTACGAAGGCCTGAATAGCCCAGACCGTCTTAAAGTGCCAATGATCAAGCACAACGGTGCTTGGGTGGAAACCGATTGGAAAACCGCGCTTGAGTTCGCCGCTGGGCAGTTAAAAGATATCACCAATGAATATGGTGGTGAGGCATTAGGTGTGCTGGTTTCTCCAAACAGCACCATGGAAGAAGGTTACCTCGCTAAGAAATTAGCAAATGGCTTGAACAGTGGTAATGTGGACTACCGTTTACGTCAAACTGACTTCAGGTTGGATGGCAAGCGCTTAGGTACGCCATGGATGGGCTGCAATATCCATGAGATCGAAGAGCTGGACCGTATTATTGTGATTGGCTCTAATTTACGTAATGAGCATCCATTACTGGCGCAGCGTTTCCGTCGAGCTGTGGCGAATGGCGCTGAATTATCTGTGGTGAGCCCACTGGATAATGACCCGCTGATGGATATCGCGCATAAAGTAATTGTGCGTCCAAATGATATGGTCAATGTGCTTGGTCAGATTCTAAAAGCGATGTCTGGTTTGCAACGTTTATCTCTATGTTTGCCGCCATCACTCACGAGCTTGCTGGACGATATTAAAGTGCGCCCAAACACGCAAGCGATCGCGGAAAGTTTGGCTGGTCATGGTAAAGACTATGATTTGATTGCGCCAAAAGTCGGTATTTTCTTAGGCAACATGGCATTGAGCGACCCACGCTTTACAGAAATGTACAGTATGGCTGAGGCGATTGGTGGTATCACTGGCGCTAAAGGCGGTATATTGCCTGCTGCAGCCAATAGCACTGGTATGCACATGATGGGCGTAATGCCATCAAGTACCGGCATGCACGCGCGTGCGATGCTGGAAGTGCCACGTAAGGCCTATGTGTTGTTAAATATTGAGCCTGAGCTGGATTGCCAGCACGCAGCATTGGCTAAAGCGGCGATGGAAAAAGCGGAATGTGTAGTTGCGCTGACTGCTTATAAATCGCAAGCGCTAGAGCATGCAGATATTCTATTACCTATCACACCGTTCACAGAAACCTCTGGTACTTTCATGAGCATGGAAGGTCGTGTGCAGAGCTTTGCTGCAGCAGTGAGACCTTTAGGTGAGGCACGCCCAGCATGGAAAGTATTACGCGTGTTAGCCAATACCTTAGGTTTGGCTGGCTTTGATTTTGAATCTAGCGAGCAAGTTAAAGATGCGATCTTTAACGGTGAGAAACCATCTGCTGTGGTTTGGCGTAGTTTGAATAACAACTTGAGAGAGTTGGTTGAGATTCAAGTGAATATCAAACATGACGGTCTGCAACGTATTGGCGAAGTGCCGCAATATGAGTCTGATCCGATTGTAAGACGCTCACCACCATTACAAAAAACCAAATACAACATTAAACCAATGGCACGTATGTGTGGCCGTCAGTTAGCAGCTTTAGATTTGGTTGAAGGTGACCATGTATTGGTTAAACAGGATAAAGGTAGTGCAGTATTGACCGTGCGTCTGGATGATCACGTGGCAATGGGTTGTGTGCGCGTGGCAGCTGCGCACGAGGCAACTATTGGCCTAGGTGATTTGATGGGCGACATCACGATTGAGAAATTATCTTTAGAGCAGTTACAAGCTATTAATAAAAACATTACGGAAGCGCGTGCCTAATGGAATGGTTATCAAATCTATTCGGTAGTTACTGGCCAGCAGTTGAAATCACTGGCTGGACTCTGATTAAAATTGTTGCAATTGTGTTGCCGCTGATGGGCGCTGTGGCCTATTTAACGCTAGCAGAGCGTAAAGTGATTGGTTATATGCAAGTGCGTATCGGTCCTAACCGCGTTGGTTACTTCGGCTTGCTGCAACCGCTGGCGGATGGTATCAAGCTACTGTTGAAAGAGGTGATTTTACCAACAGCCTCTAATAAGGCACTGTTTTTGCTGGGTCCGGTGCTAGCAATTGCACCTGCGTTTGCAGCTTGGGCTGTAGTACCGTTTGATTTAAATATGGTGTTGGCAGATGTAGATGCAGGTTTACTTTATATCCTTGCCATGACCTCTGTGGCTGTTTATGGCGTGATTATCGCAGGCTGGGCTTCTAACTCTAAATATGCATTCTTGGGCAGTTTACGCTCAGCAGCACAAATTGTTTCATACGAAATTGCGATGGGTTTTGCATTGGTGGGCGTGTTGATGTGCGCTAATAGTTTAAATCTAGGTAAAATTGTTTTAGGCCAAGAAGGTGGCTTCTGGCATTGGTACTTCATTCCATTATTCCCTTTGTTTATTGTTTACTTTATTAGTGCTGTAGCTGAAACCAACCGCGCGCCATTTGACGTGGCCGAGGGTGAGTCAGAGATTGTTGCCGGTTTTCACGTTGAGTACTCAGGTATGGCGTTTGCAGTATTCTTCTTGGCTGAATACGCCAACATGATTTTAGTGTCTATGCTGGCAGCATTGATGTTCTTGGGTGGCTGGTTGTCACCTGTGCCGTTTATTCCAGATAGTTTCTTGTGGTTACTGGCTAAAGTTGGTTTCTTATTATTCTTATTCTTATGGTTTAGGGCAACCTTCCCACGCTACCGCTATGACCAGATTATGCGTTTAGGCTGGAAGGTGTTTATTCCAATTACTATTGTGTGGATTGTGTTTGTAGGTGGCATGATGCAAACCCCATGGGCATATTTGTTTCACTAACTTATTGTTTCACTAGCTTTTGTGATTAGACTGGTTTAGTGATCAGACTTTGAATAAATAAAATTATGATTAAATCAATTAAACAAACATTAGGCAGCTTAATGTTATGGGAGTTGCTAAAAGGCATGGCGCTTACAGGCCGTTACTTTTTTGCACCTAAAATTACTGTTCAATACCCGGAAGAAAATACACCACAATCGAACCGATTCCGTGGTTTACATGCATTGCGTCGTTACCCAAATGGTGAAGAGCGTTGTATCGCTTGTAAATTGTGTGAGGCTGTGTGCCCTGCGATGGCTATTACGATTGAGTCTGAGCAACGTGAGGATGATAAAACGCGCCGCACCACACGCTATGATATCGACCTGACCAAATGCATATTCTGCGGCATGTGTGAAGAATCATGCCCTGTAGATTCTATTGTAGAGACTCGTGTGTTTGACTATCACGGCGAGCAACGCGGTGATTTGATTTATACCAAAGAGATGTTGTTAG
This sequence comes from Methylotenera mobilis JLW8, assembly GCF_000023705.1. Taxonomy (NCBI): domain Bacteria; kingdom Pseudomonadati; phylum Pseudomonadota; class Betaproteobacteria; order Nitrosomonadales; family Methylophilaceae; genus Methylotenera; species Methylotenera mobilis. The sequence continues at coordinate 1,744,562 of NC_012968.1, read as the reverse complement.
CAGTAGGTGATAAACACGAAAAACAAATTGCTGCTGATAGAGCGCAAGATAAGTCATTTAGATAGAAAACTATTTAGATAGTAAAGCCTACATACATCGTTTAAGTACTTTTAACAGATAACCATTTAAAAATATGACATTTTTTGGCTTGCATTTTCAAGACATCGTTTTTTATACGCTCGCAACCATTCTGCTGATTGCAGGTTTACGTGTGATTACCACGCGCAATCCTGTTTATGCCGCACTGTATCTGGTATTGGCGTTCTTTACCGCCGCTGGTATTTGGCTGCTGTTAGAGGCTGAGTTTCTGGCAATCGCATTGGTATTGGTGTACGTAGGTGCGGTGATGGTGCTGTTCCTGTTTGTGGTGATGATGCTGGATATTAATCTGGATAAATTACGTGAAGGTTTTTGGAAAGCGTTGCCAGTAGCCTTGCCTGTTGGTGGTTTGATGGCAGTGGAAATGGTGATGGTAGTTGGAGCACGTAATTTTGGCGTGGATGTAGTGGCAGCACCGCCTGCACATCCGGCTGATTACAGCAATACTGCAGAGCTGGGTCGTGTGTTGTATACCGATTATTTATTGTCATTTGAGCTGGCATCAGTAGTCTTGCTAGTGGCGATTGTGGCTGCAATTGCCTTGACCTTGCGTGATCGTAGAGACAGCAAGTCTATGGATCCAGCGAAACAAGTGCTGGTGAAAAAAGCAGACCGTATAAGAATTGTAAAAATGGAAGCCGAAGTGGAAAAAGTAGCGGAAAAAAATGATGCTGTAGATACATCAGCGCAAGCTGATGATAAAGGGGCTAAATAATGGTCGGTTTATCTCATTACCTGATTTTAGGCTCATTGCTGTTTGCGATTAGCGTCATTGGTATTTTTCTGAATCGTAAAAATGTCATTATTTTATTGATGGCAATTGAGCTAATGCTGTTAGCAGTTAACCTTAACTTTATTGCGTTCTCCCATTATCTGAACGATGTTGCAGGCCAGGTTTTTGTATTTTTCATATTAACGGTAGCTGCTGCAGAGTCTGCTATCGGTTTAGCGATATTGGTTGTGTTGTTCAGAAACTTGCGCACCATTAACGTCGACGATTTAGACAGTTTGAAAGGCTAAGTGTTTAGCATGAGTATGCAACAAATCTATCTTGCAATCCCTTTGCTTCCTTTATTGGCCGCCATTATTATCGGCTTGTTTGGCAAGTATCTTCCTAGAGCCGCTGCCCATGTGGTGACCATTGCCGGTGTGGCAGTTTCTTTCGGTTTGTCAGCCTATGTGCTAAATCATGCCATAGTGAGCCAGCCTTACAATGAGACTGTGTATTCTTGGTTGAAAAGTGGAAATTTCTCATTTGAAATTGGCTTCTTAATCGACAGGCTGAGCGCCATGATGATGGTGGTAGTGACTTTTGTGTCGTTGATGGTGCATATTTATACCATTGGCTATATGCACGAAGACAAAGGCTACGCACGTTTCTTCAGCTACATTTCGCTATTCACCTTCTCTATGCTGATGCTGGTGATGAGCAATAACTTCATGCAGCTATTCTTTGGCTGGGAAGCGGTGGGTTTGGTTTCTTACCTACTGATTGGCTTCTGGTACACACGCCCGACCGCAATTTACGCTAACCTGAAGGCGTTCTTAGTTAACCGTGTGGGTGACTTTGGCTTCTTGCTCGGCATCGGTCTGGTGCTATACCATTTTGGTAGTCTGGACTATGCTGCAGTGTTCTCAGTGGCACCGGCGATGGCTGATACTAAAATCAACCTGATTGGCAATGCGTCTTGGTCACTGATGACAGTGACATGTATCTTATTGTTTATCGGTGCAATGGGTAAATCTGCACAAGTGCCGCTACACGTATGGTTGCCTGACTCTATGGAAGGCCCAACCCCGATTTCTGCGTTGATTCATGCCGCAACCATGGTTACTGCTGGTATCTTTATGGTGGCGCGCATGTCACCGTTGTTTGAACTATCTTCAACTGCCTTATCATTTGTAATTGTAATCGGCAGTATCACCGCCTTGTTTATGGGTTTCTTGGGTGTTATCCAAAACGATATCAAACGTGTGGTGGCGTATTCTACCTTGTCGCAATTAGGATATATGACAGTAGCGTTAGGCGCATCAGCTTATTCGGTTGCTATTTTCCACCTAATGACCCATGCGTTCTTTAAAGCATTGCTGTTCTTAGGAGCAGGCTCGGTGATTATGGGCATGCACCATGATCAAGATATCCGTAATATGGGTAATCTTAAAAAGTACATGCCAATTACCTGGATTACTTCACTGATAGGCTCGTTGGCCTTAATCGGTACGCCGTTGCTGTCAGGTTTCTATTCTAAAGACAGTATTATTGAGGCGGCTAAGTTCTCTACCGTTGCCGGTAGTGGCTTTGCCTATTTTTCAGTGTTAGTTGGCGTGTTTGTAACCGCTTTCTATAGCTTCCGTATGTATTTCTTGGTGTTCCACGGTAAAGAGAAGTGGCGCGAGGCTAAACATGATGCGCATCACCATGATGACGACCATCACGATGAAGAACACCATCATGGTTTAAGCCCAGCGGATGATCCACATGAGCCGGGTTGGGTGGTGAAGTTACCATTGATACTATTGGCAGTACCATCATTAGCTATCGGTTATTTTGCAATCGAACCTATGCTGTTTGGCGATTTCTTTAAAGGCGTTATTTTTGTAGATGCGCATGCACACCCTGCTATGCACGAGCTTGCGCACCATTGGCATCACATATTCCACTCACCAGTGGGTATGGCGCTACATGGCTTAATGACGCTGCCGTTTGCATTGGCTGCATCTGGCGTGGTGTTGGCATGGTTCTTCTACATGAAGCGCCCAGATATTCCTGCGGCGATTCAAGCAAAATTCAGCTTAATTAACCAGGTTTTAGAAAACAAATACGGCTTTGATAGCTTTAATGACCGTTTCTTTGCAGCAGGCTCCAGATTTATAGGTAACAAGCTATGGCAAATCGGCGATGTTAAAGTGATTGATGGTGCTATGGTGAATGGTACGGCTAATCTGATTGGCAAGTTGTCTGGTGTGGTACGTAAGCTACAGACCGGTTTGATTTATCACTATGCATTCGCGATGATTATTGGCGTGTTTTTAATGCTATCTCTTGGTCTTTTAAAGATTTAATTCTTTCCTAAAGTATAAAAAATGCTTGAATATTTTTTGCAACATATCCTTAGTTTCTCCATCTGGCTGCCAGTATTGGCAGGCGTGTTGGTGTTGTTTACAGCGAATGACAGCAAACCCAATCTCACGCGTTGGCTAGCCTTGTTTGGCAGTGTGGCGAGCTTTTTAGTCACAATCCCGCTATATACTCATTTTAATTTTGCTGATGGCGGCTTCCAGTTCCAGGAACGCTTCTTGTGGATTATGTCTTTTAATATCCATTACCACTTAGGTGCTGATGGTATTGCGATTCCCCTCATATTACTCACTAGTTTCACTACTGTGATTGTGGTGATCTCTGCTTGGGAGGTGATTGAAAAACGTGTTGCACAATATATGGCATCGTTCTTAATCATGAGCGGCCTGATGATTGGCGTTTTTAGTACTTTAGATGCAATTTTGTACTATGTATTCTGGGAGGCAATGCTAATCCCAATGTTCCTAGTGATTGGTATCTGGGGCGGCCCTAACCGTGTATATGCAACCGTTAAGTTCTTTTTATACACGTTGCTAGGCTCATTGCTAATGCTGGTTGCGTTTATCTATATGTTTCACCAAACCGGTAGCTTCGCGATTTCAGATTACTATCAATTGCCGTTGCCATTAAATGTGCAGGTGCTGATTTTCTTGGCATTCTTTGCAGCGTTTGCGGTGAAAATCCCCATGTGGCCAGTGCATACTTGGCTGCCAGATGCTCACGTGGAGGCACCAACCGGTGGTTCTGTAGTGTTGGCAGCTATTGCATTGAAATTAGGTGGCTACAGCTTCCTGCGCTTTGCCATGCCCATTGCACCTGATGCTGCGCATTACTTATCTGGCTTCATGATTACATTGTCGCTGATTGCGATTGTGTATATTGCATTAGTGGCGCTAGTACAAAAAGACATGAAAAAGCTGATTGCTTATTCTTCAATTTCACACATGGGCTTTGTTACCCTAGGTTTCTTTATTTTCAATAACCTAGGGCTAGAGGGCGCCGTAGTACAGATGATTTCTCATGGCTTTATTTCTTCTGCCATGTTCTTGTGTGTAGGTGTGCTGTACGACCGCGTACACAGCCGTCAGATTGATGCTTATGGTGGCGTGGCTAATACTATGCCTGCGTTTGCAGCATTTGCCGTATTGTTCGCAATGGCGAATAGTGGCTTGCCTGGCACTTCAGGTTTTGTTGGTGAGTTTATGGTGATTCTAGGCGCCATCCAAGTGAACTTCTGGTACGCGTTCTTGGCCTCATTCACCTTAATCTTTGGTGCTGCTTATACCTTATGGATGGTAAAGCGCGTATTTTACGGTGAAGTTGCTAACGCTAATGTGCAAGCACTTAAAGACTTGAACAAACGTGAGTTCTTAATTTTAGCGATCTTGGCAATATTGGTGCTGGCCGTTGGTATCTACCCACAACCACTTACCGATATGACCAATGCAACGGTTACTCAACTTCTTTCACATCTAGCAAATAGCAAGCTGCCAGCAGGCTTATAAGTCCATGGAAAATATACGTTACGACCTCATTACCGCCTTACCTGAAATCATCCTGTTAGGGATGGCGATGCTAGTATTGATTACTGACCTGTTTTTAAAACAGTCGAATCGAATTGCAATCTATGGATTGTCACAGCTAGGCTTGCTGTTAGCAGCCTATTTCACGGTAACTACACACGCACCAAGCGTTGGCTATGCGTTTACTGGCGCGTTTGTGGATGACGCCATGTCTGATGTACTGAAGTTGATGATATACATTGGTACCTCATTGATCTTTGTTTACACTAGGCAATATATACAGTTGCGCAATATGTTCCGTGGTGAATTTTATGCCTTAGTGTTGTTCTCCGTGGTGGGCATGATGATTATGGTGTCTGGCCAAAGCATGCTTACGCTGTATGTTGGTTTGGAGTTGCTATCATTAAGTCTGTACGCTTTAGTGGCACTAGACCGTGATAACCGCTATGCCACAGAGTCAGCCATGAAGTATTTTGTGTTGGGCGCGCTGGCCTCAGGTATGTTGCTATACGGTATGAGTATGGTTTACGGCATGACCGGTAGCTTAAATATCTCTGACATCAATCATGTCCTGATGAACGGCGCTAAAATTCATGCGGTGATGGTATTGGGCTTGGTGTTCATTGTGGCTGGCCTAGCATTTAAGCTGGGTGCGGTACCGTTCCAGATGTGGGTGCCGGATGTGTACGAGGGTTCGCCGACTGCCATCACTATGCTGATTAGTTCAGTGCCTAAGCTAGCGGCTTTTGCTTTTGTGATTCGACTGTTAGCGCAAGCGCTGCAGACGATGGCGATTGATTGGCAGCAAATGCTGTTAATTATGGCAGTATTGTCTATCGTACTCGGCAACGTGACGGCTATTGCTCAAACTAACCTGAAACGTATGTTGGCATACTCCACCATTTCTCACGTAGGCTTCGTGTTGCTGGGCTTGATGAGCGCCAGCGGCAATGGCTATATCTCGGCTTTGTTCTATATCACGAGCTATGTGGTAATGACGCTTGCCGGTTTCGGTATAATTCTGCTGTTATCACGCAAGGGCTTTGAAGCACAAAACTTAAGCGATTTAAAAGGCCTGAATCAACGTAGCCCTTGGGTCGCGTTTCTAATGTTAATCGTGATGTTTAGCATGGCAGGCATCCCACCAACCTTAGGTTTCTACGCTAAGTTTGCAGTGTTGCAAGCTGCATTGCAGGCAGGTTTCTTGTGGGTAGTAGTATTCGCCGTATTAATGGCAGTGATAGGTGCGTTCTATTATCTACGCGTGATCAAATTGATGTACTTTGATGAGCCGGAAGATCATAGCCCGATTACCGCACCATTTGATATGCGTGTTATTTTAAGTATGAATGCATTGGCTTTATTGGCGATTGGTATCATGCCGCAAGGGCTGATGACGATTTGTTTTTATGCAATTAGTAGAAGTTTAAGTTAAATGACGATTTGGGTATTGTTAGGTATTATGTTCTTGGCGGCGAACCTGCCTTGGTTCTCGGATAAACTGTTTTATGTTATTCCGCTCAAGGCGGCAACTGGCGCCAAAAATATAGCTTGGTGTCTACTTGAGCTTATAATTCTTTACTTTTTGGTAGGTGTTGTAGCGCAATATGCAGAGCGTGCAACCTTCGGCCAAGCTGCACCACAAGACTGGGAGTTCTATGCGGTCACCAGCTTTTTGTTCTTGGTGTTTGCTTTTCCAGGCTTTGTGTATAAAGTCCTCTGGAAAAAAACTATCTAGTTATTTCACTCCATCGCGGCGCTAGCATTAATAGATGCTAGCGTTTAGTGCCTAAAGTTGTTTAATCATTGCAGTTGCTCAACCGTTGATGTTGCTTAGCTATTGCCTTTACTTGCGGCTTTGGTCTTCTGCTATTATCTACCAGTATGATTTTGTGATTAGTAACTAAAAGGGCTGTTCATGGACTTGACCGAGCATTGCATTAGTAGCGAAGAGTTAGCGCAAGGAGATTTTCTTTGTGTGAAACGTGATCAAGTGCGTTTACCAAATGGCAACATTAGCCAGCGTGAGTATGTAACGCACCCGGGGGCGGTGATCATTGTTCCCATTTTGGCTAATGGCAATATTGTGTTTGAACGTCAATTCAGATATCCCTTGCATCAAGTCTTTATTGAGCTGCCAGCTGGCAAAATAGATGCCAATGAAACCACATTGCAAACTGGGCAGCGTGAGTTGCTGGAAGAAACTGGTTATATCGCTCAGAATTGGGTGAAACTAGGCGAGCAGCACCCGTGTATTGGCTATTCTAATGAGGTGATTCATACCTACTTAGCGCAGGGTTTGGTTGCCGGTGCCAGCCAACGCGACGAAGATGAGGTTTTAGAAGTATTTGAGCTCTCGTTAGCAGAAGCGATTCAATTAGTGCAGCAAGGCAAAATTACCGATAGCAAGACTATCGTTGCGCTATTCCTCACCGAAAAATATATGCAACAGCATGCATAATACGCCGCGAACCAAAGTGTTAATCATAGGCTATGGCGACCTAGGTAGCGCTATAGCAACAAGGTTAACTGGATTAAACGCCGAAGTTTATGCCGTTGCCAGAAGCCCCAAAGCAGCGCCACAGGTACATATGCTGCAAGCGGATGTGACCGTGTATAGCTCATTAGATGTCTTGCGCACCATCCAGCCGGATATTATCGTCTATTGTGTGGCTGCAACAGGCCAAACTGATGCGCAATATCAACAGGCATATGTTGATGGCTTGCGTAATGTGTTGCTTACGCAACAAGTAAATTCGCAATTGAAGCATGTGTTTTTTGTATCAAGCACGCGTGTTTATGGCCAAGTCACAGATGAGCTATTGGATGAGTTAACTGCTGCAGCACCGGTGGATTTTGGTGGTGAACGCCTGCTAGAGGCAGAGTCTTTATTAAATTCGATGACATGTGGCAATACGGTGCTGAGGCTATCTGGCATTTATGGTCCAGGACGTTTACGCATGATTAATCTGGCAAAAGCACCAGAGCGCTGGCCTATCGATAATAGCTGGACTAATCGCATCCAGCGTGATGATGCTGCAAATTTTATCGTACATTTAATACAACAAGTAATTGCTGGCAGGCAGATTAGGCCTTGTTATATTGTGACTGATTGCAAACCCGTCAGCCAGTACGAAGTGCTCAACTGGATTGCAGTTCAGCTAGGGCTAAAACCGGCTGCGCCGCCAGCCGTGAGTGGTGGCAAACGGCTCAGTAACCAGGCGATGCTGGCGACCGGATTTGTCTTACAATATCCTGACTACCAAGCCGGCTACCAAGCACTGTTAGCAGAGTTGGTAAATGAATAGGCATCTTGCGTTGCTGCAGTATTTACCATTGATGTTGGCGTGCTGCACGCTGCTATTTGCAGGTAATGCTGCGGCCAAAGAGGATTTTGCTACTTGGCTAGAGAATATAAGATTTGAGGCTAAAGCGCTCGGTATGGCGGATGACACTACACTGGGTTTTGTAAGCCGTACTGCCTACTTGCCGAACGTAATTAAGCTGGATAGAGCGCAGCCTGAGTTTATTAGTCCGTTTTTAGATTATTTTGCGCAGCGTGTTGATAACAAAAAAGTCCAAAAGGGGCGTGCTTTGTTGCTGAAGCATCAAGCACTGCTGACAGAGATTGAGGCGCAGTACGGTGTACCTAGGCAGATACTGATTGCGTTTTGGGGTATGGAAACCCAGTACGGCAGGGTGCAAGGCAATCTGGATGTTTTGTCGGCATTGGCTACCTTAGCCTATGAGGGGCGTAGAGCAGATTTCTTTAAAGCCCAGTTGTTGGATGCGCTGCTGATGGTAGACCTTGGCTATGTGGATGCTGAGTCATTTAAAGGCTCTTGGGCTGGTGCATTTGGCAATATGCAGTTTATGCCTACTACCTTTATGCTATATGCGGTAGACGGTGATGCGGATGGTGCGATTGATGTGATAAATTCTCTGCCAGATGCGTTTGCCTCTGCGGCACATTATTTGGCGGAAATTGGTTGGCAAATCCGAACGCCGGTAATGCTGGAAGTTAAATTGCCTGCCGCATTTGATTTGCAGAGCGCGCAGTTAGCTGTCAAGAAAACGCCGCAAACCTGGGCTAAGTTAGGGGTGCAAGCTTACCCGCTAGTTGATGATGAGCTAGAGGCTAATGCCACCGCTATAGTCGATGGTGATCTAAATGCTAAGCCAAATGCGCCACAGCAGCCAGAGGCTGATGCTATGAATAGTGCTAAGGATAAGCAGTCATCAGATGTGTTGATGAATGACACCGCACAGACTTCTATCCTGCTGCCACAAGGCTGGCAAGGGCCTGCTTTTATGGTGTTCGATAATTTTGACATCATCATGCAGTGGAACCGTTCGGTTAACTATGCGCTCTCGGTAGCGCAGCTGGCTAAACTGTTGAATCAAGAGCCAAGTATTATGGGTGGAGGTTTCGCAGAGGGTGGGGCGCTTACTTACCAACAAATGCTGGATTTGCAGAACCGATTGAATGCGCGTGGTTTTGATGCCGGAGCGGCGGACGGTTTGCCAGGACTACAGACACAAGCCGCGATACGCGCTTATCAAGCACAGAAGCAGATGCCGGTAGATGGTTACGCCAGCCCGAGTTTGTACCAAAGCGTATTGTTGCATTAGGCTCATAAGTCTTGCCCGTCAGCGCAATTAATACGTCCATCATTCCTATGCTTTTTTCTATGTGCTGTGATTGCTGTCGGGCACTGTTATTTCGATGTGCACTGTGATTTCTGTTTGCACCTGATGCCACAATCGGCTAAAATCGTGCCCTGTTTAGAATTGCCGCACAAATCAAAGCACTTAATGCTAGTGATGGTTCTGACAATATCAAATATAGGCGGTTAGCTCAGTTGGTTAGAGCGCTTGGTCGACATCCAAGAGGTCAGCAGTTCGAATCTGCTACTGCCTACCAAATTTAAACCACTTCTACGTTGAAGTGGTTTTTTAATGTTCAGCATTTGTGATTGATAAGGCGATAATTGCGCGCGATAAATTGCAGTCTTTTATCTTGCTGTGCGATAATTCCTGCTTTATCCCTTATGTTATTTAAAAGCCGCTTGCGGCTTTTCTGTTTTAGAGAGAAATTGTATGCCAGTCATTCGCCTGCCCGATGGGTCGCAACGTAGTTTTGATCTGCCAGTCACCGTGGCTGAAGTCGCCATGAATATTGGTGCAGGCTTGGCTAAAGCCGCATTGGCAGGTAAGGTTAACGATAAGCTGGTAGATACCAGTTATTTGATTGAGGTAGATAGCGACTTAGCGATTATCACTGACAAAAATCCAGAAGGCTTGGACGTGATTCGCCACTCTGCTGCTCATTTGTTGGCATACGCCGTAAAAGAGCTGTTCCCTGATGCACAGGTGACCATAGGCCCAGTGATTGATAATGGCTTCTACTATGATTTTTCATACAAGCGTCCATTTACCCCGGAAGACTTAATCGCCATTGAGAAAAAAATGGCTGAGCTTGCTAAAAAAGACGAGCCGGTGACCAGGAAAGTATTACCACGCGCTGAGGCTGTGGCTTACTTCAAGAGTATAGGTGAGCAATATAAAGCTGAAATCATCGAATCAATCCCATCTGATGATGATGTGTCACTATATACCGAGGGTAACTTCACCGACTTGTGCCGTGGTCCGCACGTGCCAAGCACGGGTAAAATCAAATCATTCAAATTGATGAAGTTAGCTGGTGCTTACTGGCGCGGTGACAGCAATAACGAAATGCTGCAACGCGTGTATGGTACCGCATGGCGCAATAAAGACGAGCTGGAAGCTTATCTATTTCAGTTGGAAGAAGCTGAAAAGCGTGACCATCGCAAACTAGGCAAGCAATTGGATTACTTCCATATGCAGGATGATGCACCAGGCATGGTGTTCTGGCATCCGCGCGGCTGGAGCATTTGGCAAGAGGTTGAGCAGTATATGCGCCAGATGTTTAAAAGCTTCGGTTACCAAGAAGTGCGCACTCCAACTGTGATGGATAAAACCCTGTGGGAAAAATCCGGTCACTGGCAAAACTACCGTGACAATATGTTTGTAACCTCATCTGAAAACCGTGAATATGCGGTGAAGCCGATGAACTGTCCTGGTCACGTGCAGATTTTTAATAACCAATTACATAGCTACCGCGATTTGCCGTTGCGTTTAGCTGAGTTTGGCTCTTGTCACCGTAACGAACCATCTGGTTCATTGCACGGCTTGATGCGCGTGCGCGGCTTTACACAAGATGATGCGCATATTTTCTGTACTGAAGACCAAATTGAAGCTGAAGTGGCTGACTTTATTCAGATGCTGTACAAGGCTTACGGCGACTTCGGTTTTAATGATGTGTTGGTTAAATTATCAACCCGTCCAGAAAAGCGCGTAGGTGCAGATGAAACTTGGGATAAAGCAGAAGCTGCGTTAGCGAACGCCTTGAATGCAAATAATCTGGCTTTTGATTTGCAGCCAGGCGAGGGCGCGTTCTACGGTCCTAAGATTGAGTTCACATTGAAAGACAGTTTAGGCCGCCTATGGCAGTGCGGTACTATCCAGTTGGACTTTAACTTACCAGAACGCTTGGGAGCAGAGTATGTGGCTGAAGATAACTCACGTCAGCGCCCAGTAATGTTGCATCGTGCGATTGTTGGTTCTATGGAGCGTTTTATCGGTATCTTGATTGAAAACTATGCAGGTGCGATGCCGCTTTGGTTAGCACCGGTGCAAGTCATGGTGCTGAATATTTCTGAAAGTCAGGCCGATTATGTGCGCCAAGTAGTTGAAACTTTGAGGCAAAATGGCATTCGATGCGAATTTGACTTGAGAAATGAAAAGATTACCTATAAAATACGCGAACATAGCATGCAGAAAATGCCTTATCTGCTCGTAGCAGGTGAGCGCGAAATGCAAGCAGGACATTTGGCCGTGCGTACCAGAAAAGGTGAAGACCTAGGCTCTATGCCGATTGACGCGTTAATTGAGCGCCTAAAAGCAGAGATTGAAGCTAAGGTTTAAGCAAACAGGTGCACGGCTTAACTATTTGGAGAATTTGATATAGCACAGGACAAAGAAACCCGAATCAATGGCGATATTACAGCGCAACAGATTCGTTTGGTGGGTGTTGAGGGTGAGCCCTTAGGTATTGTGAGTTTAGCTGAAGCTTTTGCAAAAGCGGAAGAAGCTGACATTGATCTTGTAGAGATAGCGCCAAATGCGGCGCCACCTGTTTGCAGGTTGATGGACTACGGCAAATTTAAATATGCCGAGAGTAAAAGACAGCACGAAGTTAAGCTTAAACAAAAGCAAGTGGTTGTAAAAGAAATCAAGTTCCGTCCAGGGACGGATGATGGTGATTACAACATTAAAGTGCGCAATATCACTCGATTCATTCAAGATGGCGATAAAGCGAAAATCACTTTGCGTTTTAGAGGCCGCGAAATCACACACCAAGAGTTTGGTATGGCTTTATTGAAACGTGTTGAAGCAGATTTGAAAGAATACGCAGTCGTTGAACAATACCCGAAAATGGAAGGTCGCCAAATGGTGATGGTATTGGGGCCGATTAAGAAAGTTAAGTAATTTAAATTGAGTAATTGCTAGTTTGATACTAGGGATTGCACTAAAGAAGTAGTACCCCTGAGTGATACGGCTAAACGGCATGCCTAAGCACTCTTAACCACTCTAAGGAGAACAAAATGCCAAAGATGAAAACCAAGAGCAGCGCCAAAAAGCGCTTCAAATTCTTGGGTAATGGTAAAGTGAAGCGTACACACTCTCACTTGCGCCATATCCTAACGAAAAAGACCACCAAGCAAAAGCGTAAATTACGCGGCACGGCGATCATTTCTTCAACTGATGTCAAGCGCGTCCGCGCTATGATGCCAACACAATAGGAGTAGAACATGCCTAGAGTAAAACGTGGTGTCATCGCTCGCGCTAGACACAAAAAAGTATTAAAAGCAGCTAAAGGTTACCGTGGTCGTCGTAAAAACGTTTACCGCGTAGCTAAACAGGCGGTAATGAAAGCGGGTCAATACGCTTATCGTGACCGTCGTCAAAAGAAACGTCAATTCCGCACATTGTGGATTGCGCGTATCAACGCCGGCTCACGCGAGTTCGGTTTGACATATAGCCGTTTCATGAATGGCTTGAAAAAAGCTGCGATCGAAGTGGATCGTAAAGTATTAGCTGACTTGGCTGTGTTTGATAAAGCGGCATTTGCAAAATTCGTAGAATTAGCAAAAGCTGGTTTAGCAGCATAAGTAGGTAGGTAAGTACTTTTCAAACTTAATTTAAGTTTGATGAAAAAAAGAGGCTTCGGCCTCTTTTTTTTGCTGTAAAATCCAGCTTTGCAATTTTTACATGCAAATCAATGTATTACAAAAATCTATAGGGCGCTATTATTGGCGCTGCCTTGATTTTAAAATTCGATTTTAAACTCTATAGCATTAATCATAATTAAAGATTGAAACGACATGGCAGACTTAACGCATTTAATTGCTGAAGCAGAAGCAGATTTTCTTAATAGTGCTTCAATGAATGATTTGGAAATTGCTAAGGCAAAATACCTAGGCAAATCAGGCTCACTCACAGATGCGTTAAAAAGTTTGGGCAAGTTAAGTGCAGAAGAGCGTCCGGCAGCCGGTGCAGCAATTAACGTGGTGAAACAGGCGATTGAAGCTGCGCTTACCGCTCGCAGAGAGTCGCTACTAAATGCAGAACAGGCAAAACAACTTGCGCAAGAGTCGATTGATGTGACTTTGCCAGCAAGAGCGCAATCGCAAGGTGGTTTGCATCCAGTAACGCTGACATTAAAACGTGTGGAGCAATTGTTTCATTCCATCGGTTTTGAGGTTGCGACTGGTCCTGAAATTGAAACAGATTTTTATAACTTCACTGCGCTAAATATTCCTGAAGACCACCCGGCACGTGCCATGCATGACACGTTCTACATTGATGAAGCGAATGTGTTACGTACGCATACCTCTCCAGTGCAAGCACGCTATATGGAAAACGCGTTAAAGAACAATCAAACCCCACCATTCAAGATTATTGCGCCAGGCCGTGTGTACCGCGTGGATTCTGATGCAACGCACTCACCGATGTTCCACCAGGTAGAAGGTTTGTGGGTGGATGAAGATATTAGCTTTGCCAACCTTAAAGGCGTGGTGCAGGATTTCTTACAGAAATTCTTTGAGCGTGATGATTTGACCGTGCGCTTTAGACCATCATTCTTCCCGTTTACTGAGCCATCTGCAGAAATGGATATGAGTTGGAACGGCGGTTGGCTAGAGATAGGTGGTTGTGGCATGGTGCACCCAGAGGTGTTCAAACACGTGAATATCGACAGCGAGAAATATCGCGGTTTTGCCTTTGGTCTGGGAATTGAGCGTTTGACCATGCTGCGTTATGGCGTGAATGATTTGCGTCATTTCTTTAACAATGATTTGCGTTTTTTAGGTCAATTCAAATAACGCACACAGTCTATAACATACTAGTTTGCAAACGCTCACATTGAGTACTTAAAAATTTAATCCTTAATTCAAGGTTGTAAAGCATTATGCAATTTTCAGAAAATTGGTTACGCAGTTTAGTCGATACAGATTTAGATAGTCAGGCACTGAGTCATGCTCTAACGATGGCTGGGCTGGAAGTGGAAGAGATGCAGCCGGTAGCTGCAGCTTTTAGCAAAGTGGTTGTGGCTAAAATCCTTTCTGCTGAAAAACACCCAGATGCAGATCGTCTGCAAGTGTGCAAGGTGGATGTGGGCTTGGCTGAACCCTTACAGATTGTATGCGGTGCGGCCAATGCGCGTGCTGGCCTGATGGCACCATGTGCGATGGTGGGTGCTGAGTTGCCTGGTATTTCGATTAAACAAGCCAAGGTACGCGGCGTAGAGTCATTTGGCATGATGTGCTCATCCAAAGAGTTGGGCATTAGCGCTGAAGCCACCGGCTTACTTGAGTTGGATAATGATGCGGTAGTAGGGCAGGATATTCGAGAATATCTGGATCTAAACGATCATCTATTTACATTAAAACTTACGCCTAACCGTAGTGATTGCTTGAGTTTGACCGGTATTGCGCGCGACGTTGCCGCGATTACCGGCGCACCAACACGCTTTAACGCAATTGTCCCTGTGGTGGCTGAACATGCAAACAGCAAAAACGTGCAAGTGAATGAATCAGTCGTTTGCCCACGTTATTGTGGCCGTTTAATCACAGGGGTTAATACTGCTGCAACAACACCGGCATGGATGGTAAAGCGTTTGGAGCGTAGCGGCTTGCGCAGTATTAGCGTGGTGGTGGATATTACTAACTACGTGTTGTTAGAGCTAGGGCAGCCTATGCACGCGTTTGATGCAGCTAAATTGCATGGCGATATCAGTGTGCGTTTTGCTAACGCGGGAGAGTCTATTGCCTTACTGAATGACCAAACCATAGAATTAAAAGCAGATGACCTGGTGATTGCCGATAGCAATGGCGCACTGGCATTGGCTGGTGTGATGGGCGGTAAGCCTAGCTCTGTCGATGATGCAACCACCGATATTTTCTTAGAAAGTGCATTCTTCACCCCAGCGGTGATTGCAGGTAAAGCGCGCAGATTGGGTTTCAGCACGGATTCATCTTACCGCTTTGAGCGCGGTGTGGATTTTGGCAATACGCGTAATGCGCTTGAGTATGCAACTGCACTGATTAAAACTTTGTGTGGCGGCCAAGTGGGCCCTGTTACTGAAGTGATGTCTGCATTGCCAGCGCGTGATGCAGTAAAACTAAGAATGTCACGCCTGATTTCTGTATTAGGTATTAGCCTGACACAAGAAAAAGTTGCACAATTATTAACACAGCTTGGTTTTGAGTTTAGTAGTGCAGCTGAGGTGTTTACTGTAGTACCACCTAGCTATCGTTTTGATATCAATATCGAAGAAGATTTGATTGAAGAAGTGGCACGTTTACATGGTTACGACCACATCCCAGCGTTAGCGCCGGTCGCCAGTTTAAACATGCTGGCTGCACCTGAGCAGCGCTTACACTTGAACCAACTACGCGACAGTTTGGTATCTGTAGGCTACCAAGAAGTAGTGACCTACAGTTTCGTGGATGAAAGCTGGGAGCGTGATCTAATTGGTAACCCAGCACCGATTAAACTGAAGAACCCAATTGCTAGTAACCTGAGTGTGATGCGTACTAGCTTGTGGGGCGGTTTGCTGGATGTACTTACTTATAACCTTAATCGCAAGCAAGAGCGTGCGTACTTGTTCGAGATTGGTGCCGTGTACCAACAGCAGGCTGGTGCTTACCAAGAAACTACG
This sequence comes from Methylotenera mobilis JLW8, assembly GCF_000023705.1. Lineage (NCBI taxonomy): Bacteria > Pseudomonadati > Pseudomonadota > Betaproteobacteria > Nitrosomonadales > Methylophilaceae > Methylotenera > Methylotenera mobilis. The sequence goes on along the minus strand of NC_012968.1, from coordinate 1,728,556 downwards.
CGCGTGTCTGGTCTGGCCTATGGTAGTGCTAAGCCTGAGCAATGGGCTGCAAGCAATACCGAGATTGATTTCTTTGACGTGAAAGCGCACGTGGATAGCTTGATTGGTGCTGATGGCCTGCATAAGCAAGTAACTTATGAAAAAGCCGAGCACTGTGCCTTGCATCCTGGTCAATCTGCGAAAGTCATGCTAAACGGCAAGGCTATTGGCTGGTTAGGTAAGTTGCATCCTAAGTGGCAGCAGCATTACGATCTGGCGAAAAGCACTTATGTGTTTGAGCTTGATGTGGACGCGATTGTGGCGCGTGCATTACCAGCATATCAAGAGGTATCAAAACTACTGCCTGTGCGCCGCGATTTGGCTATCGTGTTAGATGAAACTGTTGCTGTGCAAGCAGTATTAAGTGCAATTAAAGCAGAAAATATCGCCTTGATTGCAGATGTGGCATTGTTCGATTTGTATCAAGGCAAAGGTGTGCCTGAAAACAAAAAAAGCCTTGCATTATCAGTACTTATGCACGATACTCAAAAGACATTAACAGATAGTGATGCCGATACAGCAATCGCAAATCTGCTACAATTGTTGCAAATAAAATTTGATGCAGTATTAAGAAACTAAATCCTCCACCCTGTGGCAGGGGGATTTATTTTTTTGCATTTAGCATCATCAATAATATTAAATAGCGATACAAAGCATTAAAAAACGGGAGTGTTTATGACTTTAACAAAAGCTGAACTTGCTGATTTACTGTATGAGCAAGTTGGGTTGAATAAGCGTGAAGCCAAAGATATGGTGGAGGCATTTTTTGAAGAAGTGCGTACTGCACTAGAAGCCGGTGATAGTGTGAAGTTGTCTGGTTTTGGTAATTTTGAATTGCGTCAAAAATCAGAACGTCCTGGCCGTAATCCTAAAACTGGTGAAGAAATACCAATTACTGCACGACGTGTGGTGACGTTTCATGCCAGCCAAAAATTAAAAAGCAAAGTTGACGCAAACTTTGCATCTTAGTCGGTGTCAGTCATGACTGCCGTACCTGATAAGGTCCTAAGTCATTAGGCCTAGGCTAAAAGTAGGGTCTAGGTTAAAGGGTCTTAAGTTACAAAGTATTTAGTTGTAAAAGTTTTTTTAGTTATTAAAAGACTTTACTTATAAAGTACGGTAAAAGTTGTCTGGTAGTGATGTGTTAGTTTTCTTAGTGTGTTCTTAATGTATCTTGAATATATCCGAATATATATCGAATATACTTTAGTGTAGTAGTTATATGAGTGAGAAAGCCGAAAGTATGACTGAACAGGTCGCCAAGGTGCAATTGCCACCAATTCCAGCAAAGCGCTACTTTACTATTGGTGAGGTAAGCGAGCTTTGTGGCGTTAAACCGCATGTTTTAAGGTACTGGGAGCAGGAGTTTACACAGCTTAAACCAGTCAAGCGTCGTGGTAATCGCCGTTATTATCAGCATCATGAAGTGCTACTGATTCGACGTATCCGCGAGTTGTTGTATGAGCAAGGCTTTACCATCAGTGGTGCGCGTAATCGCCTAGATGACCTTGAGTTCAATACGAAAGCTGGGCATGGTGAGAAACCAACCAGCGCGAAAAGTGCTGTGGCTACATCTGCCGACATTGAACCTGCAATGATAGCTGCAGGTGAAGGCAAGGGCACTGCTTTTGATTACCAAGCAGTTAAAGCTGAGTTGCGTGAAATTTTAAATTTATTACGTACGGATTTTTCTTTAGCCAAGACTTCACATTAATTTAAGACCGTATCCTATCCGTGGACTAATTATTTATGCTGCCAGATTTATGGCGACATGGCTTTTGCGCTATAATACACGCCTTGTTACCAGTAATAGGTAGCAACGGTTCGGGGCGTAGCGCAGCCTGGTAGCGTACTTGCATGGGGTGCAAGGGGTCGTGTGTTCGAATCACACCGTCCCGACCAAAAATCAAGAAGTTATAGCATCAAGAAGTTCTAATATGAAGCCAGCGTTTAGCTGGCTTTTTTATTTTGTGCTGCTGCTTTAATCGGTATTGGGTGTCAGTGTTTTGCCGTAACTGGATTTACGCTTGTTTTATGAGCTAGCGATGGCACTGATAATACTGGGTTATTTATCTAATATTGGATTATTTATCCAATGGCAATAGTTGGCTACTGGCAGTAGATGCACTGGTTTGTTGTGTACGTTGCATCAAGCTAGCGACGAGGATGCCTGCTTCATATAGTAGCCATAGCGGCATCGCCAGCATAAACTGAGAGATCACATCTGGCGGTGTGAATATGGCACCTAACACAAAGGCACCAACTAGCACGTAGGCGCGTGCTTCACGTAAGCTGGCAATGCTTACTACACCTGTTGTCACTAGAAGTACTACGGCAACCGGCACTTCAAATGCGAGGCCAAATGCGATAAAAAGCGACATGGTGAAGTCTAGGTAATTGCCGATGTCTGTCATCACTGCCACGCCTTCAGGCGCGGTGTTGCTAATAAAGCCGAAAATCACCGGAAACACTAAAAAGTAGGCAAATGCCATGCCGCATAGAAAAAGTATAGTGCTGGCAAATACCAATGGCCAGATTAGACGGCGTTCATGCGTGTATAGCCCTGGCGCGACAAAAGCCCATATCTGATACAGGGTGTGCGGTAGCGAGATAACAAAGGCGGTCAGTAGCACACTCTTCATTGGCACAAAGAACGGCGTGGTGACATCGGTAGCAATCATCTGCCCGCCAGCAGGCAGGCTTGCTAGTAGCGGCATGGCTAGGAAGTGGTAAATGTCGTTGGCGAACGGGAATAGGGCGATGATGAGTAGTAGCAACACCACTGCTATACGTAACAGGCGATTACGTAATTCAACCAGATGTGAGACTAAGTTATCTGCGATGCCCAATTTAGCTAGCCTTCGCTTGATTTAGCGGCTGTGACCGGAGTGGTGTTGGGATATAGTCACCCTCTGTCATCGTGGTGGGATGTACAGGTTTTGCTGCTAGCTCTTCGTTTTCGTCTATATCATGGGTGAGCTGATCATGATGGGTAAGCAGGTCATCGCGGACAATCTGTCCATGGCGGATTACCTGACCTACCTGGTATTTAGGTGCGGCTTGCGTATTTTCCAGTATCTCATTCTGCAGCTTCTGTAGCTCTTCTATGCGCAGTTCATTGTCCATTTCGGATTTGACATCATTGATGTAGCGTTGCGCTCGGCCAAACAGATGACCTGCGGTGCGTGCCACTTTGGGTAGTTTGTCTGGGCCGATGGCAATGAGTGCCACCACGCCGATAACAATAAGCTCAGAGAATGCAATATCAAACATGATGTAGTGATGTCCTGGGTAACTTAGTGACTAGCCTTTATGTTTGGCCTTAATGTCTGGCCTGAGTAGCATCATGCTCTACCGTTTGCCCGCCTGCGGTGTTGCCATGTTCGAGGGCAGGGCTGCTTTTTCCTTCATTGACCGCTTCTTTAAAATTTTTGACTGCGCCGCCAACGTCGCCGCCAATATTACGTAATTTTTTGGTGCCAAACACCAATGCCACAATCAGCAGTACGATCAACCAATGCCAGATACTAAAAGAACCCATTATGCGACGACCTCCTAAGTTAACGCTTTGCCCACTCGTGGCCAAAGACTATATATAAACAAATGTATAAATAAAATAACTGCTGACACGGTAGTACTTACTTCACCCTGCGGGGAAGCAAGCGCTCTGCTCAGTGCCGTTCACCGACGCGTGAGCGCGACAGCGTCTCTATTGGTGTTTCACCAAATAACTCGCGGTAATAGCGCGAGAATAAGCTCATATGCCAGAACCCCCATTTCGCAGCTACGCTAGCAATGTATCTGACTTGGTGCGGTGCAGATTGCAGCTCTGCGCGTATGCGGTGCAGGCGTACATTACGCATGTAGGCAACCGGTGTAATGCCTAGTACTCGGATAAAGGCATGATTCAAGGTTCGCCTGCTGATGCGCAGGCTAATACAGAGCTCTTCTATCGTTAGCGGGTAACCTGAGCTTGAAAGTGTGAGGTCACGCACGCGATTGACGATATAGCGATGAATGCGGTGGTCGTGGCTGTGATTAGGGCTATTGCTAGCCTGCAATAGTGCTTGCAAACAGGTTGCCATCAGGTCATTTTCGAAGAGGCGCCATATCTGTTCTGCATCTTCTGTATCGCGAAACTTGGATACATAGTGCATGCCGTCGGTAAGTGATGCTTGCAAACGGGCGGTGACATCGGGAGAGATACGCTCTACTGGCTTCACGCTTTCCATTGCTTTGCGCAGATCTATCCATTCCACTTGGGCGGCATATTCTTCCAAGCGTTGTGCTGAAATAACAGCTGCCGTGATTTCTGATAAGTTAGAGGTGCGAAACACCAACTCAGCATTTTTATCCAGAGTAATCATGGCGTTGGGCTTGACTGGCATCAGCCCCCATGAGGCATCGCCCTCAATGATGGTCGGTAGGCCAATCACGTAGGCATCCGCTGGTGCAAACGCGATTTGGTCAACGGCTCGGTTCATGGTTTCGCGAAACACTTGCACACCGTGATGCGTGACACTGCTCAGTCCGCCCGAGAAAGTGCCTTTACTCAGTTGTGTGTAGTCTTGCGACCAGAACGGCAGCGCGTCCGCTTGTTCTAGCACATCCGTGGTTTTGCGTTCAACTAAATGTATTTTAGGGCTACCACCCGTAGGGGATATGCCCAGAAACTCTTCCTGGAAATTCACGACACTTCTCCTCTAGTCTAACTTTTCGTGGATGCTGGATCCGGCGTTTTTTATTGTTATGCCTTAAGCGAAAAGTCTAGTCTTTTTTATTATTCTTATCGTTGTAATTAATCTTAAAAAGCGTTCAATGGTTTATTGGTTGCGATACTCCGATACGCATTAAATACTAGGTTAGCAAGAGTGACTTTACTCCAAAAAATATGGATTGATAGCAAAAAACGGCAATAGTGACGGCATGATGATAACTTGATGAAATATAGATGAAATTTCCCACTTACATTGCATCAGTTTACTTATATTACACCCAATTTTTTAATATGTAATTAGCCTGAATAAACGGTGGATGGGACAGTAGATGGCTGCAGTATTTAAAGGAATAAATACACTGAATACCCTTCAATGATTTGGATTGGAAATTTCGATATTAGTGTCGGTGTGAACTTGCTATTTTCAATAATGGAGCAGATTGATGTTGCATAACTGGTATTGAAAATAGAGGTTTCTAGCAAGAATCGGCAAGAGCGAGATGCTTGGGTGAACTGTATGCCGATTCTTGCTACGTGAGTTGCATCTGCATTGTTATAGTTTCCCCGTCAGTTTTAAGTAATACCGGGGTTTTTAAATGCAGTGTTCTTTACAGATAGAAGACGGAGTATTTATCAGGTTATTAAAACTGATCGAATTGCTAACAGCTTTTCATTTAGGCATCTCCAACGTTTATAACGCCTAGTTTTATGGCCGCGCCTTCGGGTGCGGCTTTTTTTTTATTTTGCGCTTGTAAAAAGCATAACTGAGCGTGATTGGGATGAGAAATAAAACTGGTAGCAAAAATCGGCAACAGTGAGATTGGCGGCTTAATGGCTTGCCGATTCTTGCTACGGAAGTAACACAATTGTAACTATATTGGCGTTGCGTAGTTTTTATTTCAATCAACAAGTGGCCATATGGCCATAGGAGGAGATCATGAAAATGGGTATAGGGTCTGGAATGTATCAGACATCCCAAGGCAACGCTGCCGTTGCATGTGTGCCTGATGCGATCAGCTTTGCTGAGCCGCGTTCAGGTACGGTACGTTTTGTAACAATGGCGTTAGCGATTGCCGCAGGTGTCGTTGGTGGCAGCATGCTAAATTCAAGCGTGGCAACTTCCGATGCATTAACGGCGATGTTTGTCGTGCTTGCACTGGTAGGTGGCTTTTTATCAACCTGGTCGCCATGCGGCTATTCTAGTTTGAGTCTGTTGCGACCAGCTGGGCGTTATTCGTTCGGTTCGGTAGCACGTTGGACGCCTACCTTTTTAACCCATGTACTAGGTTATGCAGTTGGTGCATTGGTATTAGGTGGTGCACTGGGCTTCGCAGGCTGGCTGCTGTTTGAGCAACTTCCTTTCACCTACATGGTAGCAGGCATGTCTGTGCTGGCGATTGGTTATGGTGTGCATCAGTTCGGTTTCCTGAAGATGCCATATCCACAGCGCCGCGCACAAGTGCCACATGACGCACGTTACCGCTTCAGTTCTTGGGTGATTGGTTTGTTGTATGGCTTTGCATTAGGCATGAACTACCTGACCTATGTGCAAACACCAATGCTTTACATCGTCACTGGTGTAGCGCTGTTTAGTGGTGACGTGCAAACGGCTATCACGATATTCGCTATCTTCAACATTGGCCGCTGCTTGCCAGTAGCTATCAACTTTTTTCCAGTTAGCAATCAGGCTGCTCAGGCTTGGCTTGCTCGTTGGCAAGAACGCGCAGTTGAAGTAGATGGGTTCCTCTTGCTTTCTATTGGGTCTGCAGCACTTACGCTGCTATTCATTTGATAGCCGGTGGTTTTGATTCAGAAGTGAATTTATACAATTATTAATAAGGTCTGGAGAGAATATGATTACTTTAAATAATCAATCAACAAACGGAAAGCGCGGGCTAACAGCTAGCGTTGCAGGCAAGTTGGCAATCGCCGCTTTGTTGGTGGCAGCGCAACCTGCGTTTGCTGAAGATCAAAAAGCTGTGCCAAAACAGCTTGCCGCAGTTGGCAGCCTAAAGATTGACAATTTGTCAGTTGCAAAAGCGCCACCTGTTGATGCTAAGCGTTTTTACGTGATTGACCCTGGTCACTTCAACATGACTTCTCAAACGTATGTCATGGGCGCTAATGATAACAAACTGCAAATGCACGGTTTGATCGATGGCGGCAAACTGCCGCATGTGATGTCAAGCCCTAAGTTTGTAGGTATGGCTAATACAACTTACGATCGTATTGCTCATGGTAAGCGAGATGACTACGTGAGATTGCATGATCCACAAACACTTGAGGCAGTTGCAGATATTGATATTCCTGAAATCCGCTTTTTAACGGGTTTAATGGAACGTACGGCGTCTTTGAGTGTTGATGACAAATACATGCTGATTCAGCAGTTCTCACCATCATCTGGCGTGGGTCTGGTTGATCTGGAAGCCAAGAAGTATGTGAAGACTATGCCTGTTCCAGATTGTTATCACGTTTTCCCAGCTGCTAAGCAAAACTTCTTCATGCACTGTCGTGATGGTTCATTGCTGCAGGTGACTTATGACAACCAAGGTAACTCTAAGCAGAAAAATACTAAAGTATTCCATGCCGAGAACGAGTATCTACACAATAACCCGTACTACTCAAACTCAGCTGGTCGTCTAGTATGGCCAACTTACGAAGGTAAGATCTTCCAGGCTAAGTTGTCTGATTCTGGTGCTGAATTCTTGAAACCAATCGAGATTTTCACTGATAAAGAGAAGAAAGATAAGTGGGGCCCAGGTGGCTGGCAACCAATTGCTTTCCATAAAGAGCGTAACGAAATCTATCTGCTTGCAGACCAACGCGCTAAATGGACGCACAAATTACCTAGCCGTTTTGTAGTGGTAGCTGATGGTACAACCGGTAAACGTTTGCGCCGTATTGACCTGAAACATGCGATTGATTCTATTGCTGTGACTCAGGACAAAAATCCTACGCTGATTGCGGCTTCAATTGAGCACAAAATCATCTATACCTTTGACGCGATTGGCGGTAAGCAGTTGGCATCAATGGACGAGATGGGTAAAGCTCCTCAAATTATCGTTACGATGGATAAGTGAGTAAATCATGAACTGGCTGATTAATGACCCGATTGTTCCGGTGTTTGCTTCACTTTTCCTGGCACTTGTTTTGGCTGCGGCTGCAATTCCAAAAATCCGCAATGCAGATGAGTTTCAGGGGGTGGTTGCAAATTACCGGCTGCTTCCTTCCTTCATGGTCGCCCCATTCGCGAAGCTTCTACCTTGGTTAGAGCTTGGCAGCGCCATAGCATTGCTGGTGCCGCCAGCGCGCGAGGTGGCTGCGTGGGTAGCGGCAGGCCTGTTTATGATGTTTGCAATGGCACTCGCGATTAATGTCGGACGTGGCCGCACCCACATTGACTGTGGTTGCGTACGTCGCCCGACAAGTGTGAGCCGCATTGGCATGTTTCACGTCATGCGTGCCCTTGCACTCGCCGCAGTGAGTCTCTTCACCGCTAATGTCACTGTTAGTTTGTCAGCAATGACATGGGAGTCAGTAGTGGTTGGTGTAGCTGGTGCCGCGATGTTTGCGATGCTTTATCTTGCTGCAGATTTAATCGTGGGTTTACACGACTCACGTGCCAAAAAAAGTTAGTTTATACATAGGAGAATAGAAATGAATACTGGATTTATTATTGCATCGAATGTGTTGTTGTGGTGCGCATTCTTAAGCCTGGCAGCATTGATGCTTGGCGTTATACGACAAATTGGTCTGTTACACGAGCGTTCAGCTCCGCTGGGTGCGATGTTGCTCGACAACGGCCCTGAAGTCGGCGAGCGCTCACCGGTGTTCAGTCTGACGACGTTTGACGGTGCACCGATTACAGTTGGTCGTGCGGTGACACCAAACCGTCCAAGCCTGTTGATGTTTACTGGTCCAAGCTGCCCTATCTGCGCTAAGTTGCTGCCGATTATTCGTTCAGTAGCTGCTGCAGAAGGTGCTGATGTAGTGCTGATTAGTGATGGTACACGTGCTGAACACCTTGAGTTCTTACGTAACCATCCGCTGCAAAATGAGCGCTATGTTGTTTCAGCTGAAATTGGTATCCGTTATCAGATTTCTAAAGTTCCTTATGGCGTGTTGCTTGATGCAGATGGCGTGATTCTTGGCAAAGGCCTGTGCAATACACGTGAGCATGTTGAAAGCTTGTTTGAGACAGTTCGTGAAGGTCATTCAACTTTACAGGACTTCATGAAGCACAGCACGACTCCGTTACTGCACGCAGACGAAAACAAAGGTGTTCATTAATTTAGTCTAAAAGTTCCAATATTTAGGATAAGGAAAACAAAATGAAAGAAAACAAACGATTTGATTCTACCATTGAGAAATTGGCGCGTACCACGGCCAATTACACTGGCCGCCGTAGCTTTATCGGCAAAGTAGGTATGTTATTAGCAGGTTCAGCACTGTTACCTTTGCTACCAGTTGACCGTCGCGCTCGTCTTGGTCTTGGTGAAGCACAGGCAGCTAGTGTTAACAGCATGACCCGTGAACGTGGTTGGGTGCCTCAGGATAAAGATCCACAGGCTTGTGACTACTGGCGTCATTGTTCTATCGACGGCCAAATTTGTGATTGTAGTGGTGGTAGCTTGACATCTTGCCCACCAGGTTCAAGTCTATCACCAAGCTCATGGGTTGCTAGTTGCTTTAACCCAGGTGATGGTCAAACTTACCTGATTGCGTACCGTGACTGTTGTGGTAAACAAACTGCTACTCGTTGCGGTTGCTTCAATACACACGGTGAATTGCCAGTGTATCGTCCAGAGTTCAACAACGACATCGTTTGGTGTTTCGGTGCTGAAAATGATGATATGACATATCACTGCACTATCTCACCAGTTGTTGGTAAGGCTAGCTAAAATGAAAATGAGAACTAGGCCCGGTACACGCTTGATGGGCCTGCTTCTCGTCATGAATATGGCGGTGGCGGGTATTTCACACGCTGGCGAAATCGTTACAAAAGACGATTTTCGCCGGCCGGAGGGAATTCCGTCACCTTCATCTAATCCGTTGACGGAAGATAAAGCAAATTTAGGTAAGACGCTGTTTTTTGATGCGCGTCTATCTCGTGATAATAGTATGTCTTGTGCCACCTGCCATGCGCCAGATAAGCGCTGGAGCGATGGTCGTTTACGCCCGTTGGGATCAGAACATGTAGCAAACGCACGCCGCACACCAACCGTGCTCAATAGTGCGTGGCTTTCAGCCTTGATGTGGGATGGCCGTGCCGGCTCTTTAGAGGCACAAGCCGTGCTGCCGATTACTACCCCGCATGAAATGAATTTTGATATGCCTAGCGTAGTAGCACGCTTGGAAAGCATACAAGGATACCGTCCTTTGTTTACACAGGCGTTTGGTGATGCTACGGTGAACAAAAAGCGAATTACCGAAGCGCTAGCGAGCTTCGAGAGAACACTGGTTTCTAATGCAGCGCCTTTTGACCGCTGGGTTGCTGGTGATGAAAGCGCGATTAGCGAGCGTTCTAAACATGGCTTTAAATTATTCACAGGCAAGGCGCAATGTGCCTCCTGCCATAAGTCGTGGCGTTTTACCGATGATAGTTTCCATGATATCGGCCTGCGTACTGAAGATATTGGCCGCGGTGCAAAAGTGCCGCCGCAAGTAACGCTCATGCAGTATGCGTTCAAAACACCATCGTTACGTGATCTGCCGATTAATGGTCCATATATGCACGATGGTGCGATGAGTGGTTTGGACGAAGTGGTCAAGCACTATGAAAAGGGTGGTATTGACCGCAAGAGCCGTTCGCTGGAAATGAAACCATTTGAATTGACCGACGCGGAAAGATTATCACTGATTGAATTTGTTAAGACGCTGGATGGCGGCGCCTTGAAGGTGGATTATCCTCGGATGCCACAGTAAGTATGCGTACAGCAAGAATTGAAGGTGATGTGATGAAGCAGATATTAGGAAGATTGTGGCATGTAGCTATCAATACACATAAAACGGGCGTTTCGTATTCCGCTAGTGTGTTGCGGCGTAAATTATCAATAGTTACCTTGATGGCAGCCATGATGCTGGGCGTATGCACGAGTTCATATGCTGAGCAGGATCATACCGGTCATGATGTTCCAAAACGTGATGCTTCAAGCAAGGTTTACCCGTCCAGAGCGGAGCAGGGTGTAGTTACGCCATTAGCGCCAGGGGCAACCTTGCACAAAATGACGCTGTCGCATCACGAGCTTGAGGCGTGGTCATTTGTGCCAAAACGCAAAGATCGTATCGAGATTGAAAACCGTTCCAATATTACACATGCACTTTATGTGACCTATCCTGACGGTACTGTGGTCAATCTTGAAATTCAGATTCCAGGAGATATTGTCAGCTGGACGGTACCGGATGATGCCGAAGGCGAGTATGTGTTCCGGTGCTGGATCCATCCGGTGATACGCGCAAACATGATAATTAGTGAGTGATTAAGCCAAACTGATTGATGACTGCAGTATAAAGATAAGATAGGAGCAAGAGATGACTGAGCATGTACCCGAAAAAGTGTCAGTTGCTGTCAAATCTGCGATAGAAAATCCAGAGCGCAGGAAGGCCATTAAACGCATATTCCGTCATGCCGGTGTGGCTGTGTTAGGCACAATGGTTGCGCAGGCGGCTATTTTTTCTCGACCTGCACGAGCCGCCAAAATTCTCAGGCCGCCTGGCGCATTGCCGGAAAAAGAGTTTGATTCAACCTGCATCCGCTGCGGCTTATGTGTCAAAGATTGCCCCTACGATATCCTCAAACTGGCAACTTGGGCTGACCCTGCACCATTGGGCACTCCATTTTTTGTAGCACGCCAGGACCCTTGCCGCATGTGCACTGATATTCCTTGTGTAAAAGCCTGTCCAACTGGTGCGCTTGATCCTCTGTTGACTGATATCCGCAAGGCGGATATGGGTGTGGCGGTGCTGGTAGACCATGAAAACTGCCTAAATTATAAAGGCCTGACCTGTAGTATCTGTGTCCGTGTATGTCCGATCCGTGGTGAAGCGATCTCGCTAAAACCGATTCAAAACGAGCGTGGTGTATTACAGATTCCGACGGTTGACCCAGATAAATGTACTGGTTGTGGCACCTGCGAAAAACACTGTGTACTGTCCGAAGCGACGATACGCGTATTGCCGCGCGAACTTGGCTTAGGTATTTCTGGCACTAATGCAATGGGACGTAGGTAATGGTGAATTTATTCCGACGAATAGTTTCTTACGTTAAAAGCCATCGCTGGCTACTAATGCGTCGTACGCTGCAAATTCTGATCGTGCTTGCTTTTGTGGTTGATATTCCGGAAGTGGGGCGTATCGCGCATGGTAATCTTTCTTCTAGTCTCTGGTTCTGGAATGTACCGCTTACTGACCCGTTTGTGCTGCTGCAATCATGGCTTGCAGGTGCTCCTCTAGCGCAGACTGCGCTAATCGGGGCAGCCATTGTGGGAGGATTTTATGCATTTTTTGGCGGTCGCATCTATTGTAGCTGGGTGTGCCCCATCAATATGATGACCGATGCTGCGTACTGGCTACGGCAGAAGTTTAAGATTAAGGGCAACCTGACCATGTCGCAAGATTTGCGGTCAGTACTACTGGTCATGGCGCTAGTGCTGTCTGTGATCACCGGCACGCTTGCTTGGGAAGATATCAATCCAATCACGTTGTTGCAGCGTGAAATTATGTGGACCTCTGCCGCGGGGCTCACATTCCTAGCAGCATTGTTTATGTTTGATTTTCTCGTGACGCGTCGTGGCTGGTGCGGCCATCTTTGTCCAGTGGGCGCTTTTTACCGATGGATAGGGCATTATGGCAGGCTGCGTATCATGGCAGTCAAGACAGATGCATGTTCAGGCTGTACCGACTGTATCAAGGTCTGTCCTGAGCCTCATGTGCTAGCGCCTTTGGTTGCTCAGAAAGCCGTGACGGTTACTGACAGTGATTGTACCCGCTGCGGTGCGTGCGTCGATAAATGTGGCAGCGGGTCATTGTCTATGAAGTTAGATCTAAGCCGTGTCAGTTCATTTCGCGGTATCCCAATTGTAAAAAAATGAATTTGATACAGACCATGTCTTGCTAAATGGCAACACCTATATGGTAAAACAAGGTCTGCTGAATAACACAGCAGCTAAATTCAATCATGTCTCGCAGACTAGTCAACCTGCGCTAGTTGATATGAAGTTTTTGATATACATGTCTTACATTTTTGCCGGGATATACTGCAATTGGGTTCTACAGCGTAAAAAAGCGGGGCAAGCCCCGCTAAGAGAAGTCACGCTAAGAAAAGTCATAAGTAAAATCAGAGCCTATAGACTCTGATTTACATGGCTCTGACCTTTACATAGCTCTAATCCAGCGCACGACTTCTCTGAACTCATCGTCCGTTAATTTGCCTTCGTTAGGCGGCATAGGTAGCACGCCCCAACTACCGCGGCCGCCTTTTTTAATTTTATTAATCAATTTATCTTCTACATCTTGGCCTTTATATACAGCAGCTACATCTTTAAATGCAGGGCCCACATTGCGTTTTGTCATGGTATGACACATCAGACAGCCACCTTTTTGAGCCAGAGCTTCGCCCGCAGGTACGGCATCGTCGGCTAGCGCAAGTTGTGCTGACAAACCTAAAGCTGCCGCCAGAATAATGTTTGATACAAATGATTTTTTGCTGGTATGAGCAGCAGTGCTTGGCTCTGAAGCCACTGTTAATTGACTACGCATAATAAAAAACTCCACAAGGTTATTTCGAGCCTTGATTGTAGGCGTGACTATTACAGCATGATGACAAAAATCGGCATAACCGTAGCTAAAACAGGTGGATAAAGCAGCGTGTGTTGCCGTTTTTGTATAACGTACGTTTTTTTGCGCGCCCATAATAGTTACACCTATAAATCAACATGGTAGCGAGGTGTTGGTGGTTTCATTTGCATGTTACCCGATGCAACTTGTTCCCAATTTCCTGGCAGTAAAGCTGTAGCAGTAAACACTTTTTATTTAAGTATTTTTCTATGGAGGTTACCAAGGGGAATTATGAAACACTTATTGAAATCGGCAATACAAACAGCAATATTAGCCCCGGTTTTCTGTGCGATGCCGCAGGCTTATGCTGCTGAAGAGGTGAGCGAAAAATCTTCACCACATACATTAACAACAAACGTTGGATTCTTCAGCGACTACACATTCCGTGGCATTTCTTACACTAGAGAACACGGCTCGATACAGGGCGGGTTTGACTACACACACAGCAGCGGTTTTTATCTCGGCATCTGGGCAACCAATATAGATAGTGGAGCAGTGTATGGCAATACGGTCGAAAAAGACCTGTATGGTGGCTATGTACAGCCCTTAACTGACAAATTAAGCATGAGTGTGGGCTTTATAGAGTACTTCTATCCTCACGGTAAACACGCTGGCCACGGTACTACTAACAGGGGGGACTCTGCTAACACTACTGAAATTAATGCTGCGTTAATGTATGAGAATCTCACATTAAAGCACTCTTACGCACTGTCTAATTTCTTTGGCATTAACAATAACTACGCTGGTAACGGCAACTCACGTGGCTCAGGCTATACCGAGTTAAACTTCAACTGCAAACTGCCAATTGCCGACCTGAATTTATTGATGCATGTTGGTCGCCAGACTGTGCAACATTATTCGCAGGCAAACTATACTGATTGGCTAGTAGGCGTGAATAAAGATTTTAGCATTGCAAACAGCACAGGCTGGAATGCCGGCCTTAACTACACTACCACCAATGCTAGTGATAGCTGGTATGTTGACGCTAAGGGCTGGGAGACTGGTAACGACCGTTTCATAGGATATATTAAACGTACGTTTTAAATGCTGTGGGAAGCGGGTGCTTTGCAGGACTAAGTGTTACGAAAATGCCAGCCAAGAGCTGGCTTTTTTGTGTCTGTTAGCCATGCAAGTTAAAGATAAGACTATCATAAGGGTAACTAAGTATTTACCTAATAGAGTATGTGCTATTATTTGCGGTTGTTTACAGAGATTTTTGTGGTTGATAGTCTGGTTTTGAGAGCTATATTTGAGTGCTGGATTTGAGCACTAGGTTTGAGTACTAGGTTTAATAAGTCTAACGTTTATAGCACGACAGCTTTATAGGAATGAAATGGAACACGCCGCATTTGTACATAATGAAGAGCAGTATATTGTGCACAACCCGAAAGAGGTTACACAGATTATAAACGACTTAATTAAGCATAAGTCTATGATTAAAGTGACATTTAATCACGGTGCTGATGTTTATCTGACCAGCATTATCAGCATTGATGCTAAAACTGGCGCGGTGTATTTAGATGTGGGCGT
The DNA here is from genome assembly GCF_000023705.1 of Methylotenera mobilis JLW8. Taxonomy (NCBI): domain Bacteria; kingdom Pseudomonadati; phylum Pseudomonadota; class Betaproteobacteria; order Nitrosomonadales; family Methylophilaceae; genus Methylotenera; species Methylotenera mobilis. Next base: position 1,713,435 of record NC_012968.1, on the reverse strand, counting down.
TGATGATGAGTTTAACCGTCGCTTGCTTGCCAGTAACCATGTGGTGTTTATCAAAGAAGATGGCGTAAAAATAAAATGGACCAGTGCGCATATAGCCGGTGTTGAGTTAAAAGACGGTAAGGCGATTAAAATTGCACTGCCAAAAGACATGGTTCGCCTGCAACGCCGCGATTTCTATCGCTTTGCCACGCCGGTAGCTAATCCTGTCGTATGCAAAATTCCGGTACCGGACGTGCTGAATCCTGCAGAAGAAACTATCTTGGAGCTCAGCTTGGTGGATGTCAGCTTAGGCGGCATCGGCACATTGGTGGCAGCACCACTTAATCCAGCCTTGGTGCTTGGTCAGGCATTCAATGGCTGTAAAATTGGTTTTCCCGATGTCGGTGAAACCAATCTTACGTTAAAGGTAAAAAATATTACGGAAATACACGTGCAGGATGTGATGACTAAGTATCGTGTAGGATTCGAATACGTGGAGCCTTCAAGAGGTAATGAAGGTCTGATTAACCGCTATGTTTATATCTTGGAGCGTCAAGCCATCGCTTTGGCGCATGGCGCCGCTTAAGTGATGCCGCGTAATTTATTTTAGGTAGTTTGATTATTTAGCTAACTTGGTTTTAGCTGGTTTAGTTTAAGTCTGAGTTAGCTTAGTCTGATAGCTCGATAACGTAAATAGTTAAATACACAGTGTGCTCATACACTGTGTATTTAAATTCCCAAGCCGTTAAGCGTCAAGCCTATTAAATCCCGAGAGACTCAGCCCATGCTAGGGCTGCGATATGACACTCATTGACCTTGTCTGCATCGTATTGCAGCAGTTCTGCTAGTTCTAAAATCCGCTTGCTATCAGCACCTTCGCAGGCTTCTGTTAATTGTAAGAATGGCCCGTACACGCCACCGCGAGTAAGTAGCGCCTCAGAAACATTTTCCGGCAGCTGAATTTTTTCCAGTACCTGATCCATCGGCATTTTTAGAATGGCATCTAGCAGCGAGAATACGCCAACGATAAATAGATTATCTCTATCATGTTTCTCAAAGTAGCTTTCGCCTAGCAGTTCGGTTAGGCGTCCACGGGTGATAGAGGTTTTCATCAATGCTGGCGGTGTTGAGTTTTCCCCTGCGGTCACCATCAGTAGTGTGAGCCAGCGGTAAAGCTGTTTTCTGCCCAAAATGGTGAGCGCATGTTGAATGGACTGAATCTCACAGGAAAGCCCAAAACCTACAGAGTTGATATAACGTAGCAACTTAAATGAAAGCGCGGCATCACGTTTAAAGCCATTTTCAATATCACTGTTGTCTGAGTCCTGCGTGACTAAATTGAGCAGGTTTAATACGCTATCAAACGACGGGTTGATGACCTTGGCGGTAAAGGTTTCTGGTCGAGCAAAGTAAAAGCCCTGAAAGCGTCTAAAGCCAATTTCTTTATATGCTTCAAACTGCTCTAGCGTTTCAATTTTCTCTGCCACCATTTGTACGTTCGGCGCGGCATATTTCTGGAATAGCTTACGTGCCTCTTGTGGGTTTACGCTTAGCGCATCAACTTTTACAAAGCTGGCAAATTGAGCGAGAAGCTCTAATTGTGTACCAAGTTGTGGGTTATCCAGCGCGATTTTATAGCCGAGCTTGCTTAACTCTCTACAGCGTTCAACCACGGCATCTCCTGCTACCACTGTGCGCAGGATTTCCAGCACGGTACGCTGTGGCGGCATGAGTTCTATAAACTCACTCAATAGCATCGCCTCATTGACGTTGATAAATGCTAACTTGTCACCCAGCAGCCATTGCACGTCCATATCGCCCATGGTGTTGATCAACACATTGGAGCAGGCTTTCAGACCATCTTCAAATACGGCGCTATCAGCATCAGCACTGTGTCTAAATAGCAGCTCATAGCCGATGATGTGCTGTTTCAAATCCATAATAGGCTGGCGCCCAATAAATACTTGATTTTCCATTTTATAGCCCTAACGAGTTCTGATAGTCTGATGCTAAACTTTATGAGGTAACGCAAGCGTAACCGCGATGCTTGGCACTTTAATTATTGTAATAAAATTCTACCTGACTAAAGCTTGCCGCGTATTGTATTTTTGAAATATTTGGTAAGGTATGCAGAATTGTTGTTGAGATGAACAACATACCTTATATTGTGTGCAGTAGATTCTAATAAGAGAGCAAAACTCATGAAAATAATCGTAACGCCAAGCCAGCCATACAGTGACCAAAAACCTGGCACATCCGGTTTGCGCAAAAAAGTAAAAATATTCCAGCAAGAACATTATCTGGAAAACTTTGTGCAAAGTTTGTTTGACACACTAGTCGTGCCAAATGATGCAGTATTAGTGGTGGGCGGCGATGGGCGTTACCATAATAGGCAAGCTATCCAGACGATTATTAGCATGGCAGCTGCCAACGGTTTTACCCGAGTGTTGATCGGACAGGGCGGTATTTTGTCAACGCCCGCGGCATCGCATGTTATCCGTAAATATAAAACATTTGGCGGTATGGTGTTGTCGGCAAGTCATAATCAAGGCGGTATTCACGGTGATTTTGGTATCAAGTACAACATCGGTAATGGTGGGCCAGCACCGGAGAAAATTACTGACGAAGTTTTTGCTAAAAGTAAGGTCATTGCCGAGTATAAAATTTCTGATTTACCGCTGGTGGATATTGATACCATCGGCGAGACCCAGTTTGCAGGGGCTGTATCTGACCAGACCTTCACCGTGCAGGTGATTGATGCGGTGCAGGATTATGCTGATTTAATGCAAAGCCTGTTTGATTTTAAGGCTATCCGTCAGTTGTTGGCATCGGGCTTTGAAATGAAGTTTGATGCGATGCATGCGGTAACCGGGCCATACGCCAAAGAGATTTTTGTAAATCGTCTCGGTGCTTCAACTGATAGCTTAATGAACTGTGAGCCTTCTGAAGATTTTGGCGGTGGGCATCCTGACCCTAACTTAACTTATGCAGAAGAGTTAGTGAAAATCATGTTTGCTGGTGAAAATGCGCTCGATTTTGGCGCAGCCTCAGATGGGGACGGTGACCGTAATATGATTTTAGGGCAAAACTTTTTTGTTACGCCGTCGGACAGTTTGGCTGTGTTAGCTGCCAATGCCACTCTAGTGCCGGCATATAAAAACGGGATTGCTGGCGTTGCACGCTCTATGCCAACCAGCGGCGCAGTCGATCGTGTGGCAGCCAAGTTAAATATACCAAGCTTCGAGACGCCTACAGGCTGGAAATTCTTCGGCAATTTGATGGATGCCGGTCAGGTGACGTTATGCGGTGAGGAGAGCTTTGGCACCAGCTCTAGCCATGTGCGCGAGAAAGATGGCTTATGGGCAGTGCTGTTCTGGCTGAATGTGATTGCTGTTAAGCAAATGAGCGTGGAAGCCATTTTAAAAGCGCATTGGCTGGAGTATGGGCGTAACGTCTACTCGCGACATGATTATGAGGCAATTCCAACTGAAGCCGCCAATAGCGTGATTGCGCATATTAAATCGCAGTTCTCCAGCTTGCCGGGGCAGGTGTTCGGCAGCTACACGGTTAAATTGTGTGACGATTTTAGCTACCATGATCCGATTGATGGCTCGGTCAGTAATAATCAAGGGATCCGAGTGCTATTTACTGATGGCTCACGTATTGTATTCAGGCTGTCTGGTACCGGCACGGAAGGGGCAACTTTGCGTATTTACCTAGAAGCGTATGAGCCGGATAGCGCAAAACATCACTTGGATGCACAGGTAGCGTTAGCTGAAATGATACGAATTGCGCTGCAGATTTCACAGCTGGTAGAAAAAACTGGCCGCGTGGCACCTACTGTGATTACATAGTATTGATTGCATGATGATTGGTCAGGTATGCGAGTTGGCGTTCTGCCTAGCTCGCATGCTGTGATGCAACTAGTGCTATTCAGTTGAATGACTCGACGGGACTTACTCAGACTTTTGGTTTTATTCAACCTTCGATATTGCTTATTGCTGTCTTGTTCAACTTACTGTCTCATTCAGCTTACGATTTTATTCAATTTAGGTTTTTATTCAACTTGGGTGATCGTCATTTCACCTTTATATAAGCGTATGTCCATGCGTCCTAAAAACGACATGCCTAGCAACACGTCACCATCCAGTCCTGGCGCAATCATGGCGGCGACGTTGTGCGCATGCACACCGCCTATTTGCACCGAATCTAACCTGACCATATAGCCTACGCTATCGCCATTGGCGGTATTGGTGCGCACGGCGTTAATGCTTTTTAGGTTAAGTAAGTCTGCTGTCGATTGTGAAATGGCTACTCCGGTGGCGCCGGTATCTACCAATACCTTAACTTTTTTACCATTGATAAGCGCTTCACTGCGGTAATGGCCATCTAGCCCACGTTTTAGTACCACTGAACTAGAGTTGCCCAAGGTGTAAATTTTATTTGGATTTTGAATGCTGTCAGCGAGGTAATAAATAACACCTGCCAGTGTCAGCCAGATAATGATGGAAAGTAGAGTGTTTCTGCTCATTATGCTAGCTTAAAAGCCATGGCCACGATGGCAATGTAGGTCAGGTGATGCAATAGCTGGTCGAAGCCGAGTAGTATCCAAAACCATTCACTAGTGCTGGCTTGCCAGCCGAACTTGCTGCTGAGGTTCATTTTAGCCCAGTCGATATGATAGTGAATCATCATGTCTGCTAGTGCGAACACCCATGCTGCGGCTCCCAGCCAGTAGGCAAGCACCATGAAAGTGCCTATGCCATGTATCGCTGCATGTGCGATGCCTCCGGCATGGCCATAGGTACTTTTGTTTTTGTACATCCAGGGGGATGCCTGCAACGGGAAGTCGCAGATAAAGTGCTTGATAAACAAGCAAAGCAAGGCTTCAAACATTGGTTTTAGTCTGCTTCCTCAATCCAGGCCAGTTGTATAGCTTCTAGGATTCTTTCGCCGCACTTATCAGGGCTATCATTAAATCCATCAAGCTGGAGTACCCATTCCATTAAATCCGTAAAGCGGATAGTTTTTGGGTCAATATCTGGGTGTTTGTCGTAAAGTGCCTCTGCGATTGCTTGGCTGTCCGTCCATTTCATGCGTTTTTCTCCTTATGGTTTGTGGATTATAGCTTTGTCCCCCATAAAAATCATGCCTAGCATTCTTTCTAGGTGGAATTTATCCAGATAAAACTTATAAGCAAAAAAAACCCGTAGCACTTTGTGGAGCGTACGGGTTAAGGGGCAATTTGGAGATATGCACTGCTATAAATAAAAGCAAGTAAGGTGCCAATTAAAATATTGTTAAAATTCAATTGGTTGCCTGTTTTACTGTGCTTGATTGGTGCACCAAAATAAACCAATATGGTTGATATCAACCATTTGTGCATCTCTGTGGTGTTTTGTGGCTAAGTTTTATAACTTTGCTACTTCGGCTTAACGATGAAGGCTGGTCATGTTAAAATGAGAACAACTCCCTTTTATTCAAATATTTGGAAAACTAAAAACCATGTCGCAAGCACCATTTAACTACGCCAATACTTTAAATCAAGCTGACCCTGCATTGTGGGGCATGATTGAGCAAGAGGTAGTGCGTCAACATGAACACATCGAACTGATTGCTTCTGAAAACTACACCAGCCCAGCGGTAATGCAGGCGCAAGGTTCTCAGTTGACCAATAAGTACGCAGAGGGCTACCCAGGCAAACGCTTTTATGGTGGCTGTGAGTTTGTTGACCAAGTTGAACAGCTTGCGATTGACCGTTTGAAAGCACTCTATGGCGCAGAATATGCCAATGTGCAACCGCATTCTGGTTCACAAGCAAACCAAGCGGTGTATTTCTCTATCTTGAAGCCAGGTGATACCGTAATGGGTATGAACTTAGGTCACGGTGGTCACTTGACGCACGGTTCACCAGCTAATCTTTCTGGTAAATTGTTTAACATCGTGCCATACGGCTTGAACGATAAAGAAGAGATCGACTACGACGAGATGGAGCGCATTGCCGTTGAATGTAAACCAAAATTATTAATTGGCGGTGCTTCAGCTTACGCTTTGCGTTTTGACTGGGCACGTATGGCTGAGATTGCGAAAAAAGTTGGTGCATACTTCATGGTTGACATGGCGCACTACTCAGGTTTGATTGCTGCTGGCGTTTACCCTAACCCAGTGCCGCACGCTGATTTCGTAACTTCTACTACCCACAAAACTTTGCGCGGCCCACGTGGCGGTATCATTATGGCTAAAGCTGAGTTTGAGAAGTCATTGAACTCTAGCGTGTTCCCAAGCTTGCAAGGCGGCCCATTGATGCACGTGATTGCGGCAAAAGCTACTGCGTTCTTAGAAGCTGGTCAGCCAGAGTTTAAAACCTATCAAGCGCAAGTGATTAAGAATGCACAAGTGATGGCAGAGACTTTAACAGCACGCGGTTTACGTATTATTTCTGGCCGCACTGAATCACACATGTTCATGGTGGATTTACGTCCTAAAGGTTTAACCGGTAAGGCGGCAGATGCAGCTTTAGGTTTAGCGCACATTACTGTGAACAAAAACGCGATTCCTAATGATCCAGAGAGCCCATTCGTGACTTCTGGTATCCGTATCGGTGCACCGGCAATCACCACCCGTGGCTTCAAAGAAGAAGAAGCGCGTTTGGTTGCTAATCTAATCGCTGACGTGTTGGATAACCCAACCGATGAAGCAGTGATTGCAGCAACTAAAGTGAAAGTACATGCTTTAACTGCAAGATTCCCAGTGTATCAAGGTTAATCTGCCAAGGTTAATTTAAAGCTCATTTAAGGCTAATTGTGAAGTGTCCTTTTTGTGGAACAGATGATACCCAAGTCATTGACTCTAGAGTCAATGATGAGGGTGATTCAATTCGTCGCCGCCGTAAGTGCGGTGCATGTGATAAGCGCTTTACTACCTATGAAACGGCAGAACTGCACTTACCGCAGGTTGTGAAGCAAAATGGTACACGCGAAGAGTTTAAGCGTGAGAAGTTAAGGGTGTCATTTACCCGCGCGCTGCATAAGCGCCCGGTGCCAACCGAATACGTGGATAAAGCGCTAGACCATGTGACGCAGAAAATTTTGGCGCGTGGCGAGCGTGAAGTGCACGCTAGGGACTTAGGCGAAATGGTGATGCATGAGCTTAAAATGATGGATAAAGTGGCTTATATCCGTTTTGCTTCGGTGTATCGCAGCTTTTCTGATGTGGATGACTTTAATGATGTTATCCGCGATTTGGACGTGCAAGCCGTAGCCCCCAAGCGCCGCACTACCGATACTTAAAATACCTCTGAATCTATCGTTAACCCACCGACCGCCCCTCAACGTTTTTGTCTACATTATCTACATCTGACCATACCTACATGAACCTTGCATTGCGCTTGGCAGCGCAAGGTTTGTACACCACTCAACCTAATCCACGTGTGGGTTGTGTCATTGTGCGCGATCAGCAAATTGTCGGGCAAGGTGCTCACCATAAAGCGGGTGAACCACATGCCGAAGTATTTGCGCTGCGACAAGCGGGTGCGTTAGCAGAAGGCGCAGACGTTTACGTGACGCTAGAGCCGTGTAGTCACTTTGGCCGAACGCCGCCTTGCGTACAAGCAGTGATTGCTGCCAAACCAAAACGTGTGGTGATCGCCATGCAAGACCCTAATCCGTTAGTAGCAGGGCGTGGTGTAACTGCGCTGCGTGCGCAAGGGGTAGAGGTAGTGGTTGGTGTGTTGGAGCAAGAGGCTGTTGCGCTAAATGTCGGCTTTATTGCGCGTATGACGCGTGGTTTTCCATATGTGCGCAGCAAAATTGCTGCCAGTTTAGATGGTCGCACCGCCCTTAGTAACGGCAAAAGCCAATGGATTACCGGCGAGGCTGCGCGGCAAGATGTACAGCACTGGCGTGCGCAGTCTTGCGCGATTTTGACCGGTATCGGCACGGTATTGGCTGATAACCCGAGCATGACAGTGCGTTTTCCTACAGCTACTCGCCAGCCGTTGCGGGTGATAGTGGATAGCAAATTACAATTACCGCTAAACAGTAACATGCTTGAGCCAACTATGCTGGCACAGAGCCCCGTGCTGGTGGCTTATGTAGTAGATACGGAGCAGCGCGCTGCAGTGTTGGCGGCAACAGGTGCTGAGTTGCTTTGCATCCCGAATCAAACGCAGCAGGTAGATTTAGCCCAGTTGTTGCAAGTGTTAGCGCAACGAGATGTGAATGAAGTGTTGGTGGAGGCTGGGCAGGGTCTGAATGGTGGATTGCTACATGCAGGCCTGATAGATGAGTTTATTTTTTATTACGCACCTAAATTGATGGGCAGCGCTGCGCACGGCATGTTTGCAATGCCAGCATTTACTACCATGCAACAGGTACCTGATTTGCAAGTGTTAGATGTTCGTCAGGTTGGTGCAGATATTCGCGTACGCGCCAAACCTATTGTGCCTGTAGCTTAGTCCTGATGCTGCTATCTCAATTTTGAGTGACGCAGAACTATCCGCTGCTGATGTATGGTCAAACCTGTGTAATCACAAATATAGTCTAGCTAGCCACGTGTATTTGATATTGCATATTTGGCACTATGTTAGCGCTTAAATGAAAATGGAGTCATCGTGCTGATTGATACCCACTGCCATCTGGATGCAGCCGAGTTTGATGCCGACCGCGATCATATCGTGTGCGCTGCGTTTGAGAATGGCGTGTCTGGCATTGTGGTTCCGGCTGTGACGCGTGCATACTTTGATACTGTCATCAAGCTGTGTCAGGACTATCCAAACTGTGTGTACGCGCTTGGTGTGCATCCTATGTATGTAGAACAATCTGCATTAGTTGATATCGACGCACTACGCACCTATGTGCAAAACCACCAGCCCGTTGCGATTGGAGAAATTGGCTTGGATTACTTTCTGAGCACTCCAAGTACGCACCCTGAAAACATCAAGCTGCAAACCCATTTTTTTGTAGAGCAGCTTAAAATTGCGCAAGCTTACGATTTACCAGTGATTCTGCATGTGCGGCACGCGATTGATGATGTGTTAAAGCAATTGCGTAAACATAAAGTGTGCGGTGGTATTGCGCACGCGTTTAACGGCAGCATGCAGCAAGCTGAGCAATTCATGGCGTTAGGGTTTAAGCTGGGGTTTGGTGGTGCAATGACTTATTCACGTGCGTTAAAGATTCGCGCATTAGCGACGCAGCTGCCTTTGGAGGCAATCGTGCTGGAAACTGATGCGCCGGATATTCCGCCGGAATGGTTAGGGAACGCAGGCAGAAATAGCCCTGCAGAGCTCATGAAAATTGCACAGGTTTTAGCAGATTTAAGGCAGGTTGATGTGGCTCAAGTGCTTGATATTACTGGTGCCAACGCCATAAAAATCATGCCAAAATTAGCTGACTTATGCACACCAGTTAATGCACTACATTAAGAAAGCCAAAAAAACGTTAACAATCAACGGTTGTTTTGTAAGTTATTGATTTATATATACTAAATAATAGATTAAAAAATAAGCGATTTTAAAAAAACCTTATAAATTGGTATGTTACGTTTTTAAGTCACAACAATTCACAAAGTTATCCACAGATATTGTGGGTAGTATTTTAAGTTCTTAGGAACTTTTTAGAAGTCAATATTTATATTTAATAATTTTTATAAAAAAGTGTATAAATCGTTAGGTTTTTTATGTTAGTTAACCATCAGCAATACCGTACTATTTGGCCTAATTTTGAGTATGTGCAGCCCTGTGTTGAAGTTATTGACCAGACCAAACTGCCTCATGCTTTTGAAGTGGCTAGAATAACAACCTTGGCACAGATGATCACCGCGATTAAAACTATGCAGGTGCGTGGTGCTCCTCTAATTGGTGCGGCGGCGGCTTATGGTATTGCACTCTCAACATTAGATAGCTGTTCTGATCGACACTTGCAGCAGTCTGCAGAGCTATTGATTGCTAGTCGCCCAACGGCAGTGAATTTAAGGTGGGCGGTGCAGCGTATGCTGAGTGCTTTACTACGCTTGCCAGATGCGCAGCGCCAATCTGCAGCATGGTCAGAAGCGGCGCATATCTGCGATGAAGATGTAAAGCTTAATCAGGCAATTGGTACACATGGTCTGGTTTTAATTCATGCGCAGTATCAGCAAAAAGCACGTACCATCAATATACTTACTCATTGCAACGCAGGTTGGCTGGCAACGGTCGATTTTGGTACAGCGTTAGCGCCGATTTATGCGGCGCATAACGCTGGTGTTGATGTACATGTGTGGGTGGGAGAGACGCGACCACGTAACCAAGGAGCCAGTTTAACTGCGTGGGAGTTGGGGCAGCATGGCGTGCCGCATACCGTGATTAGCGATAATGCGGGTGGGCATTTGATGCAGCAGGGACAGGTGGATATGGTGATCGTTGGCGCAGACCGCGTCACGGCTACAGGCGATGTATGTAACAAAATCGGCACCTATTTAAAAGCGTTAGCAGCATTTGATAGCGCGGTGCTGGGGCATCATGTGCCGTTTTATGCGGCGGTGCCGTCACCTACTATAGACTGGACTATAGACGACGGTTTGAAGTCGATAGAAATTGAAGAGCGTGGTGCTGAAGAGTTGTCTTGGATGAGTGGTAGGCAGGCCGATGGAACGATGGCAACCGTGAATATCTTGCCGCACGGTACGCAGGTGGCCAATCCGGCTTTTGATGTAACCCCAGCTAGATTGGTGACGGGTATCATTACTGAGCAAGGGGTGTTTGCGCCGCAGCAATTAGGCATGATGCAGCGATAACGCTAAGAATATAGTTAGGGATACAGTGATGGCTGATGAACTGAAGCATGCACGTGAGCAGTTGTTGGAGCTGAGCCAAAAGCTATGCGCGTTAGGCTTGAATCGTGGCACTTCCGGCAATGCTAGTATTCGTGTGCAGAATGCACAAGGGCAAGGTGGTTTGTTAATCACCCCTTCGGGTATGGCAGTGGAACATATGCGTCCTGCCGATATGGTGTGGATGGATTTTACCGGCCATGCACAGGGTGAACTGGCGCCATCCAGTGAATGGCGCTTTCATGTGGATATTTTGCGAGCCAAGCCGGCAGTGAATGTAGTGGTGCACACACATAGCATGTTTGCGACCACGCTCAGCACCTTAAGACGCGATATTCCGGCTTTTCATTACATGATTGCAGTGGCGGGTGGTGATAGTATCAAGTGTGCGGATTACGCACTGTTTGGTAGTCAGCAGTTGTCGGATAACGCTTTGCACGCATTAACAAATAGAACCGCCTGTTTGCTGGCTAATCACGGCATGATCGCTGTGGGTGCAGACGCAGAAAAAGCTTTAAACGTCACGCTGGAAGTGGAAACCTTATGCGAGCAGTATTTAAGAGCGCTGCAAGTGGGTGAGCCGTATATTTTGACGCAACAGGAAATGTTGGAAGTACATGAAAAGTTTAAGGGCTATGGCGCATGGGCCAATAACCCTTAGTGTGCATTATGCGTAAGCGCTGAGCTTAGGTTCGTCAGGCTTATTGTTCGTTTTGTGGTTTGCCTGAGAAGAATAGACGCAGGAAAAATGCTGCCATTAATAATACAAAAACAATCACGCCCAAGCTTAACAATCCGGTAAATGTGCCAAATAAATTTGCGTACATACTCTAATCTCCTCAATAAATATAATCATCTTGATTATTCCGCTGGTAATTTTATGCGTGTGAGAATTTACTCGATTGATTTATATCAATATTGCGTGAATTTCTTAGCGTACCATCACCGTCATTCACGACTGGATTTAAAATACTGGGCAAAATGCAAGCCAGTAAAATAAACGCAGAATTAAGAGTTTTTATTTGTAGGTGTTAGGGCTTTAAAGTAAAATAGGCTCCCGTCTGAAATAATAATTTAAGTGCCTTCTCCATGACCAAATATGTATTCGTAACCGGCGGTGTTGTTTCCTCTCTTGGTAAAGGCATCGCCGCCGCCAGTTTAGGCGCAATCTTAGAGTCACGCGGTATCAAAGTGACTATGCTCAAGCTAGATCCCTATATTAACGTTGACCCAGGTACCATGAGTCCATTTCAGCACGGTGAAGTATTTGTGACCGATGACGGGGCTGAAACCGACTTAGACTTAGGTCATTACGAGCGCTTCATTAGTCAGCGTATGGGTAAACGCAATAACTTCACTACCGGCCAAATCTACGAAACCGTCATCAAAAAAGAGCGTCGCGGTGAGTATCTAGGTAAAACGGTACAGGTGATTCCACACATTACCGACGAAATTAAAGCCCATGTAAAACGTGGCGCCGAGGGCGCTGACGTAGCGATCGTTGAAGTCGGCGGAACGGTAGGTGATATCGAGTCATTACCATTTTTGGAAGCTATCCGCCAAATGGGTTTTGAAGAGGGTAGAAACAATACCTGTTACATCCATTTAACCCTGTTGCCTTGGATTCCAACTGCGGGGGAATTAAAAACCAAACCTACTCAGCACTCAGTGAAAGAACTGCGTGAAATTGGTATTCAGCCAGATGTGTTGCTGTGCCGCGCAGATCGTAATATTCCTGAAGATGAACGCAGAAAAATCGCATTGTTTACCAATGTAGCATCAGAGGCTGTGATTAGTGCGATTGATGCCGATTCTATTTATAAAATCCCAGGCTTGCTGCATGAGCAAAACTTGGATGGCATCATTTGCGATAAATTAGATATTCAGGCAAAACCTGCTGATCTTGCAGAGTGGGAGCGCATCGCTACTGCGTTGGCAAACCCTAAACACTTAGTGAATGTAGCGTTTGTTGGTAAATATGTTGATTTAACTGAGTCTTACAAGTCACTGACCGAAGCGTTGATCCACGCAGGTATCCACACCGAATCTAAAGTGAAAATTCACTATATGGATTCTGAAGACATCGAGCAAAAAGGCACAGCTGCGCTGCAGGGCATGGATGCGATTTTAGTGCCAGGCGGTTTTGGTGTACGTGGTACAGAAGGTAAGATCGCTGCGATTCAATACGCACGTGAAAACAAAGTACCTTATTTGGGTATCTGTTTGGGCATGCAGCTGGCGGTGATTGAGTTTGCGCGTCACGTAGCAGGCTTAACCGATGCCAACAGTACTGAGTTTAATCCACAGGCACAACATAAACTGATTGGCCTGATTGATGAGTGGCAAGATGCATCGGGCAACATTGAAAAGCGTGATGAAAACTCTGATTTAGGCGGCACCATGCGTTTAGGTGCACAAAGCTGCCCAATCGTGCCAAACACACTAGCTGCAACTATTTACGGTGCAGCAGTGAATGAGCGTCATCGTCATCGCTATGAGGTGAATAATCATTATGTGAATCAGCTAAAAGCCGCTGGTCTGGTGGTTTCTGCAAGAACACCGACTGAAGACTTATGTGAGATGGTTGAGTTGCCACAAAACGTGCATCCTTGGTTTGTGGCTTGCCAATTCCACCCAGAGTTTACCTCTAACCCGCGTGCTGGCCATCCGTTATTTACGGCTTATGTGCAAGCGGCCTTAGACAATAAAAAATAAGAAATAATCTAGCAATCAATACCGGTATAGGTAAACCCAACAGCTTCTAGCATCAGGGTTTATCTATATTGTTTATGGCTAATATTTAAGGTGTTAATCGTATGAAATTATGTAACTTTGATGTGGGTCTTGAGCATCCATTATTTTTAATTGCTGGTCCATGCGTGATCGAGTCACAGCAGATGGCGATTGATACTGCTGGTCAGCTCAAAGAAATTGCAACAGCGCTCAATATTCCATTTATTTACAAATCTTCTTACGACAAAGCTAACCGTAGCTCTAATAAAACATTTCGCGGTTTTGGCATGGATGAAGGTTTAAAAATCTTAGACCATGTACGTAGCCAAATCGGTGTGCCGATTTTGACTGATGTGCATACAGAAGAACAAGTACCGCACGTTGCCGCAGTGGTAGATGTGTTGCAGACGCCTGCATTTTTATGCCGTCAAACTGACTTTATCACTGCCTGCGCGCGCTCTGGTAAGCCGGTGAATATCAAAAAAGGCCAATTCATGGCGCCTGGTGATATGAAAAATGTGGTGCAAAAAGCCAAAGAAGCCAACGGCGGTGCAGATAATATTATGGTGTGCGAACGCGGTGCGTCATTTGGCTACAACACGCTAGTGTCAGATATGCGTGGCCTTGCTACCATGCGTGAAACTCATTGCCCGGTAGTATTTGATGCAACGCACTCAGTGCAACAGCCTGGAGGTCAAGGCGATAAAAGCGGCGGTCAGCGTGAGCATGTACCAGTGTTGGCACGCGCTGCTGTGGCGAGCGGTATTGCCGGTATTTTCATGGAAACACATCCTGACCCTGCAAAAGCCCTGTCTGACGGCCCAAATGCATGGCCACTGCACAAAATGCGAGATTTGTTAGAAGTGCTAGTCGATTTAGACCGATTAGTTAAAAAAGCAGGTTTTATTGAAAGTACGTTGTAAAAAATAATTAGGCTACTACACCCACGCCGATAGGTGAGTTAAGCGTTAGTAAGCTAACGGGTGTGTCTGGTTTATTGGTGGCCAAACGATTTAGAACTTAGGAGAAAGTAATGAGCGCAATTGTAGATATTATCGCCCGCGAAATTTTAGATTCACGCGGTAACCCAACTGTTGAAGCAGATGTATTACTTGAAAGTGGCGTGATTGGCCGTGCAGCAGTGCCTTCAGGTGCATCTACCGGTGCTAAGGAAGCGGTTGAGCTACGCGATGGCGATAAAAGCCGCTACTTAGGTAAAGGCGTATTGCAAGCGGTTGAGAATGTAAACACAGAAATCACTGAAGCGATTATCGGTTTAGACGCTGAAGAGCAAAGCTTTATCGACAAAACTTTGATTGAGTTAGATGGTACAGACAACAAAGACCGTTTAGGTGCGAACGCAATCCTAGCGGTATCGATGGCATGTGCCCGTGCTGCTGCTGAAGAATCAGGCTTGCCACTTTACCGTTATTTGGGTGGTTCAGGTGCGATGCAATTACCAACACCTATGATGAACATCATCAACGGTGGCGCACACGCTGACAACAGTGTGGATATGCAAGAGTTCATGATTATTCCAGCAGGTTTGCCATCATTCCGTGAAGCAATTCGCTGTGGCGCTGAAGTATTCCATGCATTGAAAAAGACTTTACATAAAAAAGGCTTGGCTACTACTGTAGGTGACGAGGGTGGGTTTGCTCCTAACTTACCTTCTAACGAATCTGCAATCCAATACATCTTGGAAGCGATTTCAGACGCAGGTTATGAGCCAGGCCGTGATGTTTACTTAGGTTTGGATTGTGCAAGTACTGAGTTCTACAAAGATGGTCGTTATCATTTAGAGTCAGAAGGTTTAGCGTTGACTTCAGGTCAGTTCTCTGACTACTTGGCAACCTGGTGCGATAAATACCCAATCATCAGCATTGAAGATGGTATGGGCGAGTTTGACTGGGAAGGTTGGGACATCCTGACTAAACGTTTAGGTAAAACTACACAGTTGGTAGGTGATGACTTGTTCGTGACCAACACTAAAATCTTACGTGAAGGCATCCAACGTGGTGTAGCTAACTCTGTATTGATTAAAGTAAACCAAATCGGTACGTTGACTGAAACCTTCCAAACCATTGAAATGGCTAAACGTGCTGGTTACACAGCTGTGGTGTCACATCGTTCTGGTGAGACAGAAGACAGCACGATTGCTGATATTGCCGTGGCAACCAATGCATTGCAAATCAAAACTGGCTCATTGTGCCGTTCAGAGCGTATTGCTAAGTACAACCAATTGTTGCGTATTGAAGAAGAATTGGGTGATGCAACTAGCTACGCTGGTAAGTCAGCTTTTTACCAATTATTTAAATAACACTAGAGTGTGTTTGAATAGTTAAAATTGAAAGCCCTCACACTAATCTTTGTGATCTTGATTGCCTTGCTACAGTATCCACTGTGGCTGGGCAAAGGTAGCTGGTTACGTGTGTGGGACTTAAATCGTCAGGTTGCCCTGCAGCAGGAAAAAAACACCACGTTAAAAGCACGTAATGGCACGCTAGAGGCCGAAGTGCGAGATCTTAAGAGTGGTAAGGCTGCAATTGAAGAGCGCGCGCGTAGCGAGCTTGGTATGATTAAGCAGGATGAAGTTTTCTATCAGGTGATAGACCAAGCGTTACCAGAAGCACTGCCACCACCTCCGGTTAATCCATCATCAACGACTAAGCCATAGGCTTATCTTTTAGGCTTGTGCCAATTACACCAATTTAAGCACCTAAATGTTAGGCGCCTAGATTTACCTACCTAGATTTAACTGTCAGAATTTAAACGCTTATCTTAACACTTAGCGCTAAATGCTAGCCTTTCACACTTTGTATATACGCTTACCCAATTAATCGTAGTCTTAATCAACGACAGTTTGCCGTTGATGTATTGGTAACTTAATGGCTAAAGTGAATACGGTAGTGTTTTGAGCGTGAGGGTATGCCCACTTGCTGTGAGTTGAATAGCCTCTGTATTTTCCAAGTTAATTTCGGCACATCTAATCTCAGCCAGTATGTCATAGCCTCCTTGTGGAGCAGGTGCGCTACGCACTACTTTACCCACGGGATCATTGGCTGTGTTAAGGATATTCTCACCGGCTGCTGTCGCTTGCGCTACATGTGCCAGATAGGTGCGGCGCTTAATGCTGCCGAGGTAATGTGTACGGGCTACGATTTCCTGGCCGGTATAGCAGCCTTTTTTAAAGTTAATGCCGCTGAGTAAATCCAGATTTAACATTTGCGGCACAAATTCCTCTTGTGTCTCAGGCTTTACGTCAGGCACGCCAGCTTGAATTTCCAGCCATTCCCAATAGTCAGCATTTGCCACGCTAGCTTGTGCAGATAAGGCGCTCCAGATTGCTGGTGCATGATTGATGTCGGTAAAAATCTCAAATCGTGCGTGCGTGCTGCCAGGCAGTTTCAGAAGTGAGCCATTGTCAAGGGTAACTAACTCGTAGTCATGTTGTGGGATTTCTGCAAATTGTGTGCTGAGTAATGCGTTCGCGTTCGGTCCACTTAGGCCAATTTTAATGATGTCATGGCTCGTGTCCTGCACTTCTACCTTGCTACGCATCACGTACATTTTTAATCGTTTCGCTGTCGCAGCGACTAGCTCCAATGGCATTTGCAGATGGATGCGCTCATGCTGTGCAAACGCCAGAAAGAGGGCTAGCATGCGACCCTTAGGTGTGCAGTAAGCTGTGTAGTGCGCAGTTTCACCCTTCAGCTGATTAACGTCGTTAGTAACCTGACCTTGCAGAAAGGTGAATGCATCTGCACCGCTAAGTTGTAATAGGCCTAGGTGGGAGAGGTCGCACATCACGGTTGCGTTCTCTAACAATGGTTGAGTATTACCCATGTCCATTACTGGTGTGGTGGTTTGAATAAATGCCTGCCATTGTTGATTGCTCATGTTAACCTTTTGTATGATTGCCTATTATCAATTAGTATCAATTAAATTGTGTAAAACGGACTACTGATTATAACGTGAAGCCGATAACCCTGAATTTCAAGCCCTCATTTATTTTATCTACGCTGTTGCTGACGATGAGCGTGTTAAGTAGCTGGTTAGTCTGTCTAGTACCGCTATCAGCTAGCCTGCTGTGTATATCATTACTGCTGATCTGGCTGGCGGCGATTTGCGCGCTGGCTGGTGATGGGCTGCATTTGTTTCCGTGGTCACCGGTTGGTCTGCATGTAAACGCGAAAAACCAACTAGATATCTTGCGTAAAGACGGGCAGCGCTTGAGTGATGTGTCTTTGGGGATTGATAGCGTAATTACGCCTTGGCTCACCATCGTGCACTTTAAGCAACAAGATGCAGGCTATTTGCAGTGCTGGTTAAGCCGACCGCTGTTAATCTTGCCAGATAGCAGCAACGCCCAAGATTTGAGGCGGTTTAGGGTATGGCTGCTATGGGGCAAGCGTGACCAAGTGCGTTAAAAGTTGTTATGCACTTGCTGGTTGCGTTTAAGGCGTTTGCTTCAGTGTACGTCTGCGGCTAACTAAAGTACGCCATTGTGCTTTTAACTCAAGCACTGGGTGTTTAGGTAAGTAGGCTAATATAAATAATACGCCTGCGATGCTCGCTAAAATCCAGCGCAGTTCAAAATTGGCGTTGTCACGGCGCGCTGGTTTTTGCTTTTTCATGGCACCCAAGATGGTGGAAACGCTGTCGCCACGTACATACATGCCATTAATTTCTTTGGAAAGCTCCTTGAGGTAGGTTTCATCCAATTTAGACAGGTAGCGGTCACCCTCGCCATTGGCTACGCTATCATTTCTAGTGCCTAGGTTAGACTCCGAAATCTGGGCGATCCCCGGCTGCATGGCAAAGCTCTCATTGGCCCAGTAGCCAATCAGCTGGTTAAATTCATCATATTTGGGAATAGGCGTGCCCTTATCGGAGCCTACGCCCACAAAGAGCCAGTCATCGCCGCCTTGAAAGGAAGTAAGGTCCTGCCGATTAAAAATATGTAGCTTAGGTGCTTCTTCACCATCGGTAAAAAACACCACTTGCGCTGGTGCAGGGAAGGAGCGTATGGTTTTAGCCAATACTGGCATGCTGGCTCTGATTCTGCTGTTACCAGACCAGCCGTTACGCCAGTCAAAATGGTCTATGGTGTCGTTGATAGCGTCAAAGTTTTCGCAAACCTCAATTGGAGTATACAGCGCGGCAACGCTGACCCCAGCAAATAAACCAATGCTGATGTTGGTGCCGCATGGCAGTTCACTGACCAGTTTATGCAAAATGTCTTGCGTGTAGACTAGCCGTGAAACAGGCTTGCCATTGATAGTTTTATCCAGCACATTCATGCTTTGTGAAATATCGACGGCAAATAGATAGCTGTAGATATTGCGTTTAATCGGCACTTTAGGGTTGAATAAGGCGATAGCCAAGAGCAAAAAGGCAGCGAGCAATAGACTGACATCTTTTCGATGACGTAAATAATTATAAATTGGATGCATAATGAATCAATCAGTTTCTAAGTTGTTCAGTCTTAGTTATTCAATCTTAGCTTTAAGGTAAACCAACCGGGATATTGCCCATAATTAAGCCTGGAGAATCACCTTCGCCGGCACCAGGCGTTGGATTCTCTGGCAGCATGGTGAGTAGGCGGTCTAAATTATGTCTAGCTCGCCAGTTACTATTGTCTAGTCTTAATGACAGCTGGTAAGCCTTTTTAGCTTGGTTGAGCAGGTATTCTGCCTCATCATGCACTGTCATATTAGTGCCGGCAATGGCCAGCCCACGTCTGAAAAAGATATTGCCTAGATTGTATTGAATCGCTGCTTTTTGCTCTATTGATGCACCATTCAGTGCTTTATTAAAGAGTAGCGTTGCCTCTTTGTAGCGTTCATTTTTTGCCAGCCAGTAGGCGGTTGAGAATTTAGCTTCAAAGCTTTGTAAATCAGATTTTGGCTGTTTACCAGTGCTAATGGCTGTGTTAAATGCATCAATCTGTTGTATGCGATTAACGTAATAGATAGCTGCTGCGCTTGCCAGCAATGCCGTGATAATAAATAGCCACGATAGAACTTTCACATTAAAAAAATGAGTGATTTTTTTCAATGTAAAAAAGTTGGCTGCGGTTGTTGTAATGCTTAGTGCCATGTTGTGACCTCTATTCTTTTAACGCCCAGTAATAATGCAATCATGATTGCAGCAATCATAAAACAAATATTTGTGTACTCTCGCCCTGGTACTTTTTCAACGTATTTAATGGGTTTTTTCTCACGATTGTTAATGTCATTCATGGCTAATTGCAGTGACCTAGGGTCTTCCGCTTCATAAGCTTTAAATGGGGTTTTAAACGTCTGGAAATACTCGTGTAGCTCAATCTGCGCTGGTAATGGCTGGTCTTCTACTGGTACAAAGTTCGGGTCAAAAATACTCAGGCCACCAGGTTGGCGTAGCACTATCCAATACAAACTGATGTTTAAGCGTTGAAACCAGTCCCGGATTTTTTGTTGCGTGTTGGCATCTACCCGCCCAGCACCATCTGAAAGCAAAATTACCGCACGTGAGCCTGAATCAGTGACTTTATCAAACAGCGCTGCGCTGCTGGTAAGCCCGCTACCAATGTTGGTTTGGAATAGCGCATTACCGGCGGTTGCCTGTACTGCAGCAATCACTGCCTTTTTATTTTCACTGAGGGGCAGTACGTACATGGCTGAGTTACTAAAGGTAATCATGCCAAACATATCCTGCTGGCGTGATTTCACAAACTCGGTAATTAGCCTAGCCGCCGCCACAGACTTGGTTTCGCCTACTGTGGTGTTGCCGTTATGATCGGCGGTTCCGGAGAACGGGTCATCCATACTGGCGCTACGATCCAGCACCAGTGCGATTTGTGCGCCTACGCCAATACGCTCTACCTTTTGCTCAGTGGTATGCGGTGCAGCTAAGCCTAAGATAATAAAAATCAGGGTGAGTACCGCTAATATTTTTAGAATCAGGCTAATCAGGTTAGATAGGGGATCCACAGGTAGCATATCTACCCAAGAATAATGCTTGGCGTGCGCACGCTGTAATAACAGGGGTAAAAATGCTAGTGGAAGAAGCCATAATACCCATGGGTGAGAAAAAGCCATGGTTTAGACTCCAGCCTCGATGCTTGTTGGAATCAAGCCACGTTCACAGTCACGACATTGTTTGGTGAATTTTAATAGCCATTGCGTGGGGTTACTGCCTACGCTATGTGCTGCACTAGGTTCAAAGTACACCTGGCGTGACAGGCCGAAGAACTGTGCAATCTCAGCGCGTATAGGCGAGAAGTTAGGGTGGCTCTCCAGAAATTCATCTACATTGCCGTTAAACACGCTACCCTGTGCCGTCTGGTTAAAGGCATGATGCACTGCCGCAACTGCTTGTTTTAGCCCTTCATCGTTGTGTGGCAGTTTTTTAATTGCACGGTAAGCTTTGGCAAAGTTACCGCCCATGCGCGGCAGCCATGCGTGCTTGCCAAATATGTAAAGTAGGGCGAGCAGGCTGAATGCCAGCACACCAATCGCGAGTTTTAGTCTGGTTTTTTCTTGATCATTTTTTAGCAGTAAAGGCTCAAGAAACGTGCTCATATTGTTTTCTACTTTAACCTGGCCAAAAATAGCGATAGGAGATACCGCAATGTCCAGGCTAGGCACACGATATTTGACCAACTGTTTGCTATTCTTAGTGTTCACTAATTGCAAATATTCCGGGCCCAATGCTGCATTTTTGGCTACTACGCTGTTGGTAAATACTTGATAAACAAGCTTAAGTTGATGCGTGGCGTAATCTTTATGCTCTACTTTACTGTGCTGAATCTCTTTTAGCTCGATCCCAATCACTTTACCTCTGTAGCGCTTCTCGTAGCCTACAATCGGCAGTGAGGTTTCTAACAGTTTGTACGGTGCTTTGATGGTGAGGGTGACTTCTCTTTCAACCACATCGCCAACGGTATATCCAACCCGCTTAAATGGGTCTATGGTGCTGATGCTTACTACACCCTCATCCACATCAGGCAAGTTTTGACTATCAAGTGCCAGTGCCTGCAGCGAGGCAATGCTCAGAATGGCGGCGAGTAGTAGGTCTCTAAAATGTTTTGTCATGATTATTTTTTTAAGTGGTTTTAAGCGGCTACAAATTGGTGAAAGTATTCTGTGAGTGAGTCTGCATCGAACTCACCCTCTACATAAAACGGCGGCATGTCGAAGCGCATAAATAACTCATAAATTTCATTGCGTCTGCTTTCAAACGACTGCACGATTTTTTCACGTAACTCTTTACGCAGAAACAAGGTGCGTTTTTCTCCAGTTTCCGCATCGTCAACATTAACCAAGCCAAATTCTGGTAGGTTTTTATACTCGGCTGAATCCCATAGCACCATGGGGACGATATGGTGGCGTAGCAGGTTGGATAATGCGCCTTCCAGCAAGCTATTCGGCATGTGGAAGTCTGAAATCAAAAACACCAAAGAGCGCTCACGTGGCAAATAGCGGTAAACCTCTGTAATGCCGTTGCAGTTGACCTGCGCTGGATGAAAATCCTTTAAGGACTCTGCCATAGAGATTGCGTGGTGAGACTTGAATGAAGTGGTGCTAATCCAGTCTTCACGCACTTTCTCATCAAAGCCGATAAAGCCAAACGGGTCATGATGCTCGCTGGCGGATTGCGCAATCGACTCTGCAATCTCGGCGGCTAATTTAATTTTTCTTTTTTTCGCGCCAAAGTTCATGCTGCCGGATAAATCACAGATGACATAAACCGGGGTGGCGCTCTTTTGGTTAAACAAGCGAACGTACACTTGCTCTAACGGATCGCGTATGGTTTGGCGAATATCAATACGACGCGGGTCTGGATAAGACAGCAGGGTAGTATGCCCACGAAACTCCATGCCCATGCCGCGCTGCGTACTTGGGTGTCGGCCTGGATGACGCCCGCGCGACCTCCAGCTAATGTGATAGTCAAAAGATTTAATATTTTCAATCATAAAAATTCAACACAGAAACTCAATAGGTTAGGTTGCTTTTAACATCAGTGAGTTGATACTCGGTTGCAAAATCCAGCAGGTATGGTGCAAGGCTATTACCTGCTAGAGTGGCCGTTACTTAAATTTGGCTTCATTTAAGGCGCCGCGACTGCGTTTACAATTCCGGATAGCATTTCACGCGCAATTTCCGTACGACGCATTTCATACACTGGGCTAAATACCAAGCGATGCGCAATCGTAGAGTGAAATACCGCATGAATATCATCCGGCAATACTGCACTACGATTGTTCAGCCATGCGTTTACACGAGCTGCGCGCAGCATCATGCTCATGCCGCGTGGGCTAGCGCCTGAAAGCACAAGGCGATTCATATCGACGCCAGAAACTTTCACACCGTAATCCAGCGGTGCTTTGGTTGCTTTCCATAGGTTTAGGGCATACCTTTTCAGGGTGTCGCTGGCTTCAATGCTATTTTGTATCACACTGGAGAATGCATTCAGTTCGTCAAATTGCAGTACATCAGGTTTTACCGTGTCCACTAATGCATCTACGTTATGGAATTTAGTATCAAACACCAACGCTTCCATGATGGCATCATCATTTGGCACCACAATTGGGATTTCCATCATAAAGCGGTCACGTGCTGCGGAAGGGATCTCGAAGGTCTCTTCTTTTTCTACTTGGTTGCGGTCAGCAAACACAATCATGTGCGGGAAGTAGTGTTCGGTATTGAAAGCAGACAAACTGCGCTCAGCCATCACGCGCAGTAACAAGGAGTGCACCTGCGGACGTGCGCGGTTAATCTCGTTAAAGAAGAATACAGAAAGGTTCTCGCCAGACATCAGTAATGGGCCAGGGCTTACATGCGGTTTACCGTCTTCACCTAGGTAGGTGTGGTATACCAAGTCGTTAGGCATTAAGTCAATGGTGCCTTCAATCCGTTGGTAGCCGCCGCCAATTCCGCGAGTAAATGCACGCAGTAGCGTGGTTTTACCTACGCCTACATCACCTTCAAGTAATACATGACCACGGGCGAAAATTGAAGTGGTAATTAGTCTAATTGGCGTTTGTTGGCCAACCACAACTTTATTGACTTCAGACTCTAAAGTAAGCGCATGGTTGCGCCAATCAGCTAGTTGAACATCACTCATCGAGAATTCCTGTATTTTTTGAAATGGTTGTAATAGAACTTAAAACACATGGTAAACGTTTTTTTTGTAGGGGTAAACAGATCTGTATACCCCTTTATTAAAATATATCCTAAATATGAAATGAAAACGTTAAAAAGTGAATAAAAATAACAATAAAAAGTGAATATCTCTTTCGTAAAAATGGTTTTCCAGCGAAAATAGCGAAAGTTGAATCAAGTGCCTTGATTATTCATCGCTTGATTGGGTTCAAATAGACGTTTAAAAACTCATTTACAAAGTCAAAATTATGCAAAGACAAAATAGTTTCACAAAAGAAGAATTACTCAAATGTGGTCGCGGTGAAATGTTTGGTGAGGGTAATGCACAATTGCCATTGCCGCCAATGTTGATGTTTGATCGTATTGTTTCTATTACTGAAGAGGGTGGTAAGTATGGTAATGGTCAAATCATTGCTGAACTGGATATCACGCCTAATTTATGGTTTTTTGATTGTCACTTTACCGGTGACCCAGTCATGCCAGGTTGCTTAGGCTTGGATGCAATGTGGCAACTTGTTGGTTTTTATTTAGGTTGGATGGGTGGCCCGGGTCGCGGTCGTGCATTAGGCGCAGGTGAAGTTAAGTTTACTGGACAAGTGTTGCCAACTGCAAAAAAAGCAACCTACACCATTGATTTAAAACGCGTCATTATGCGTAAATTAGTGATGGGTATTGCCGATGCCACCATGCAAATTGATGGCCGTGAAATTTATGTAGCAACAGATTTGCGCGTAGGTTTATTTACACGTACGGACAATTTCTAGTTTTCAGATAATTTTTAGTTTTTAAGTAGAATAAAAAAGTTTTTAAGGAGCACGAAATGCGTCGTGTCGTTATTACTGGGTTTGGAATTGTTTCGAGCTTAGGCAACAATAAATCAGAAGTGTTGGCGAGCTTAAAGTCTGGCCAATCGGGGATTACTTATCAACCAGAATACGCTGCTATGGGCTTGCGCTCACACGTAGCTGGATCTATCAAGAATCTCAAAGTAGAAGAGCTAATTGATCGTAAATTGATGCGATTTATGGCTAAAGGCCATGCCTATGCATGGTTGGCGATGCAAGAGGCAATTGCTGATTCAAAGCTACCTGAAGAAATGGTTTCTAATGTGCGCACCGGTTTGATTGTAGGTGCAGGTGGTGCATCGCATGAAAGTATTTTGGAAGGGGTTGATACACTCCGTGAAAAAGGCGTGCGCCGTGTCGGGCCATATATGGTGACAAAGGCGATGGCGAGCGGCGTGTCTGCATGCTTAGCTACCGGTGCAAAAATCAAAGGTATTAATTACGGTATTAGCTCAGCTTGCTCTACTAGCGCACACTGTATTGGCGCAGGGGTTGAGCAAATTCAATTAGGTAAGCAGGATATTATTTTTGCAGGTGGCGCAGAAGAAGAGCACTGGACGTTGTCGTTTATGTTTGATGCCATGGGCGCATTAAGCAGCAAGTACAATGAAACGCCTGATAAAGCGTCACGTACTTATGATGCTGACCGTGATGGTTTTGTGATTTCTGGCGGCGGTGGTATCGTGGTGCTGGAAGAGTATGAGCATGCTAAAGCACGCGGTGCAAAAATCTATGCAGAAGTAGTAGGCTACGGCGCAACTTCTGACGGTTACGATATGGTAGCGCCATCAGGCGAAGGTGCGGTGCGTTGTATGAAACTGGCTTTAGAAGGCGTAGATGCGAAAATTGATTACATCAATACGCACGGCACGAGTACACCGGTGGGTGATGTGAAAGAGTTGGAAGCGATTCGCGAAGTGTTTGGTGAAAACGGTTTAAATCAACAACCTGCGATTGCTTCTACTAAGTCGTTATCTGGTCACGCCTTAGGCGCTGCTGGTGTGAATGAAGCAATTTACACCTTGTTGATGATGGAAAATAACTTTATCGCAGCTTCTGCCAATATTGAAACGCTAGACCCTGCGGCAGAAGGTTTGAATATCGTACGTACTGCGATAGAAAACGTGAAAATTGAAACGGCGCTATCAAATAGTTTTGGTTTTGGCGGAACTAACGCTACATTGACGCTATCAACAAAAAATCTGTAATGCTTTAATTGGTAATGCATTAAATTTATAGTGCATTGCTGTTTGTTATTTAGGTGAGGAAGTATGAGTATCAAAGCGAAATTCTTGGGTCTCATATTTCCCATCCTTTTCTTGTTTGGCTGTGCAGGTTTCTCCAATCACACCGTTTATATCTCCCAGCAACAAATCCAATCTAAGCTAAATGAAAAGCTGGTGATCCCTATTTCTTTGCTTAAGGTGTTTGATCTTAGTTTAAGCAATGCCAATGTAAGGTTTGATGATGCAACCGGTCGTATGTATACAAAATTTGATACGCAGTTGTTGAATCAAATTAGTGGCAAAAAGATGGCTGGTAAACTTGCTATCTCTGGCAACTTACAACTGGATTCCATTACCAACTCTGTAGTCCTGAATGATGTGGCCGTTGATGACTTCTTGATTGATGGTGTCGAGTCTAAATACAGTGACGCAATGGGTGGTATCGCAAAAATGTTAGGTAGCCAGCTATTGAATGGTCTTAATCTTTATACGGTTAAGCCTGATGCACTCAAGGTTGGCTCTACACAATATTACCCAAAAGATTTGAAAGTAACGGGTCGCGGTTTGGAAGTCACCTTAAGTCCCTATCAGTAGCTAGTGTTACGGACTAATCGCTGATCATAGTATCTATAGTTTTGACTGA
Organism: Methylotenera mobilis JLW8; assembly: GCF_000023705.1. Classification (NCBI taxonomy): domain Bacteria; kingdom Pseudomonadati; phylum Pseudomonadota; class Betaproteobacteria; order Nitrosomonadales; family Methylophilaceae; genus Methylotenera; species Methylotenera mobilis. The sequence goes on along the minus strand of NC_012968.1, from coordinate 1,687,052 downwards.
CTTAGATTTTAACTAACGCTATGTTTTGACCTAGTTTGGCGTTCTAATCTAACTCCATAGTAACTATGCTCCATAGAAACTTGTTTGGGTGCAACTTTTGATTCATTTACAGGCTGCACCCAAGCCAATTTTCTGCTTACTCTGCGGTTGGGCTTCTGTATCTTGATAGCCAGTGTGCGTAAGGTGGCGGTAGCACCCAAGCCGGTTGTTCTATACCTAACTCTTTAGCTGCTTGATATGACCAGTTGGGGTTCTCTAAATGCGCGCGTCCTATCATTACTAAATCCAGTTGTTCATTGCGTACTGCTTGGTCAGCAAGCTTGGGTGCGCCAAAACCCCATGCAGATGAAACCGGTAGTTGCGTTTCATTGCGTACACGCTCGGCAATCGGCGCCAAAAATGCAGGTCCCCACGGGATATTTGTTTCTGGAATAGTAAAGCCGACACTAACACTCAGCATGTCTAGCCCAATCTGCTTCCACTCATTAATCAATTGAATGGATTCGTTCAGTGTTTCTTCGTCTTTGTTATCGTACTCTAAGACGCCAAAGCGTGCGGTTAATGGCAGATGGTCTGGCCAAATTTTTCGTACGGACGCAATCATCTCTTTGCTGAATCTGGCTCTGTTCTCGTAGCTGCCGCCATACTCATCGGTTCTCTTGTTGGAGTGTGGAGAGAAAAAGCTTTGACCCATGTAACCATGTGCTAGATGTAGTTCTAGCCATTCAAAGCCTGCATCAAGCGCACGTTGTGCCGCTAATGCAAAATCATTCTGCACGCGTTTGATATCGTCTATCGTCATTTCGCTTGGAACTCGTGCGAGGTCGCCACCAAATGCAATCGCTGATGGTGCGATGGTTGGCCACGCATCTGGATGGTCTGCGGGAATATGGTCATCACCTTCCCATGGCACATTCGCGCTGGCTTTGCGGCCGGCATGCGCAATCTGAATACCAGGAACCGCACCAGCGGCTTTAATTGCAGCTGCAATTTCGCGTAACTGTTCAGCTTGCTCATCGTTCCAGATTCCTAGGCAGTGTGGGGTGATGCGTCCTTCAGGTGCTACCGCAGTCGCCTCTACTATCACCAAGCCACTGCCGCCACGCGCTAAGCTTGTGTAATGTACTTTGTGCCAGTCGTTAGCTAAACCATCATCGGCCATGTATTGGCACATAGGTGGAATAGCGATCCGGTTTTTTAATGTGACGTCTTTCAGTTGATAGGGTGTAAATAAGTCGTTCATGATAATCCTTTGCGTTGGCATGTAATATTTAATTCTATAGTTCGAATATAATAGAACTATAGAATATTGTAAAGAGTTGTGTTAAATTAAATGCATGCGGCAAATCAAGCATCCAACAATAGAGCAAGTGGAGTTAACGGACATCATGTATGCGTTGGCTGACCCAACGCGTCTGGAAATTGTGCTAATGCTTGCACAGGCAGGTAAAAAGTTAACGTGCGGCGAAATTAATCTGAATCGTCCTAAATCCAGTATGTCGCATCATTTCAAAATTCTGCGCAGTGCAGGTCTAGTAGAGACCCTGATTGAGGGAACTGAGCACATGAACTCATTAAGGCTGGAAGAGGTAGAGGGGAAGTACCCCGGGGTGTTAAGTGCGGTGTTGAGGTCTGTGATTAAAAGTTAGCGGTTACGGGCTTGGTTAGCTAGCGTTTAGCCGCATGCTTGCCAAGTTGTAGTGCAGTTACAGTATCAGTGCTGCGGCCACCAAGCGACCTTCGCTCATTAATATATTGTAGGTGCGGCATGCGGCAGCGGTGGTCATACATTCAAGAGCAATGCCATGTTCGGTCAGTAATTGATAGTTTTTGGGATGTACAAATACATGCGTGGCACCTGTGCCTAGTAATACAACCTCTGGTTTTAATTTGATTATTTCCTGAAAATGTTCATTCTGCAAAGTGCTGACATTCTGCACCTGCCAATCCGTCACAATCGACTGTGGCATCACAATCAAGTTTTGCGCATAACGTTGTTTGTTTACCTCTATATAGCTTTCGCCATAAGCTGTAATCAGGTTGTTATTTTCAGCGGTAGTTAAATGTAACTTCATTGTGGATTTTTGCCTTTAATCTCTGAGGCTTAATTGAACGTAAGCCTCATTCTAATGTAAACTAATGCCTTTCACTAATAAGCTTTTTTAAGCACGAATTCACGCATTATGCAGCCTTTACATAAATCTAATAAACTTAACAATGTCTGTTACGACATTCGCGGCCCCGTGCTCCAGCGTGCGCGCGAGATGGAAGAAGACGGCCATCATATCATCAAGCTTAATATTGGTAATCCTGCCTCGTTCGGGTTTGAAGTGCCTGAAGAGATTCAACAGGATGTGATTCGTAACATGGCCAAAGCTGGTGGCTATACCGATAGTAAAGGCCTGTTTGAGCCACGCAAATCCATCATGCATTACACGCAAAGTAAACATATCAAAGGCGTGACTGTTGATGATATCTTTATTGGTAACGGTGTGTCTGAGCTGATTGTGATGTCGATGCAGGGCTTGTTAAATAATGGTGACCAGATTTTGGTACCAATGCCAGACTATCCATTATGGACGGCTGCGGTTACCTTGGCAGGCGGTACGGCACGTCACTATCTGTGTGATGAAGAATCTGGCTGGATGCCTAATCTCAAGGATATCGAGTCAAAAATCACGGCTAATACGCGCGGCATTGTGGTGATTAACCCTAACAATCCTACCGGTGCGCTATACCCGCGTGAGATTTTAGAGGGTATTGTGGAAATTGCCCGCCACCATGGCTTAGTCATTTTTGCAGATGAAATCTACGATAAAGTTTTATACGATGGTAATGAGCATACCTCGATTGCGTCACTTGCTGATGATGTGCTGTTTGTGACATTCAACGGCCTATCAAAAAATTACCGTACTTGCGGCTATCGCGCAGGCTGGATGATTTTAAGCGGTGAGAAAAAACATGCGCAAGATTACATAGAAGGCCTGAATATGCTGGCTTCAATGCGTTTGTGTGCCAACGTGCCTGGTCAGTTAGCGATACAAACTGCTTTAGGTGGTTACCAAAGTATTGATGATTTAGTCGCGCCAGAAGGTCGCTTGTGCAAACAGCGTGATGTTGCTTATGAGTTGCTTACCGCAATTCCCGGCGTGACTTGTACCAAGCCACAAGCAGCGATGTATTTGTTTCCAAAGTTAGATCCAAAAGTGTATCCGATTGAGGATGACCAAAAATTCATTCTGGACTTGTTGTTAGAAGAAAAAGTGCTTTTAGTGCAAGGTACTGGTTTTAATTGGAAGACGCCAGATCACTTCCGCGTGGTGTTCTTACCGAATGTGGATGATTTGACCGAGGCGATTAAACGTATTGCCAGGTTCTTAGAGAATTACAGAAAAAAGCATGAATCAAAATTAGATGGAGCAAAAGCTTGAAACAGTTAAATGTTGGAATATTGGGCTTAGGCACAGTAGGCGGTGGTACGTATACAGTATTAAAACGCAATGCATCTGAAATTACACGCCGCACCGGTGTGGCAATCAATGTGGTGCAGGTGGCAGATAGAAACTTGGCTAATGCCAAAGCATTGGCTGCTGACGTTGAAGTAACAGATGATGCATTTGCTGTGGTGAATAATCCAGCAGTAGATGTGGTGGTCGAATTGATTGGCGGCTACACCTTGAGCCGCGAGCTAGTGTTAAAGGCGATTGCGAATAAAAAACATGTGGTCACAGCCAACAAGGCACTGATTGCTTTGCACGGTAATGAGATTTTTGCTGCTGCGAAAGCAAACCATGTGATTGTGGCGTTTGAAGCCGCAGTGGCTGGTGGTATCCCTATCATTAAAGCGTTACGCGAAGGATTGGGTGCCAATCGAGTAGAGTGGGTGGCTGGTATTATCAATGGCACTACTAACTTCATTCTGACCGAAATGCGTGAAAAAGGCTTGAACTTTGCTGATGTGTTGGGCGAAGCGCAACGCTTAGGCTATGCCGAAGCAGACCCTACCTTTGACGTTGAAGGCATTGATGCGGCACATAAACTCACCATTATGTCTGCGATTGCTTTTGGTATGCCGATGAAGTTTGAGCAGGCGTACACAGAGGGCATTACTAAATTAGAGCAAGTAGATATCAAGTACGCTGAAGAGCTAGGCTATCGCGTGAAGTTGCTTGGTATTACCAAGCGTAGCGACAGCGGTGTTGAACTGCGCGTGCACCCGACTTTAATTCCAGAGAAACGCTTAGTGGCGAATGTAAATGGTGCCATGAACGCTGTGGTAGTGAAGGGTGATGCAGTAGGCCCAACACTTTATTACGGTGCTGGTGCCGGTGCAGAGCCTACAGCCAGTGCGGTAGTAGCTGATTTGATGGATGTGGCACGTTTGATTGATGCAACCAGCGCACAGCGTGTGCCTTATCTAGCGTTCCAGCCAGAACAAGTGCAAGACTTGGCAATTTTACCGATTGAAGAAGTGCAAAGTGCTTACTACCTGCGTTTACGTGCGAGTGATAAACCAGGTGTGCTTGCCGATGTGACTAAGATTTTAGGTGACCGTAGCATCTCTATTGATGCCATGCTGCAAAAAGAGCCGGATGAAAACGAAACAGAAGCAGATATCGTGATCTTGACGCATATCACTGTTGAGAAAAACATGAATGCCGCGATTGCCGCAATCGAAGCGTTAGAAGCGATTACTGGTAAAGTTGTGCGCATCCGTATGGAAGAGCTTGCCAAATAATGATTAATCGTCACCTCAATCTATACTGGGGTGACGGAAGTACGAGAGATTAAATGAAATACATATCAACACGCGGGCAATCGCCTGCTTTAAGTTTTAGCCAAATTTTATTGGGCGGCCTAGCACCGGACGGCGGTTTGTATCTGCCAGAAACCTACCCGCAATTCAATGATGCTGATTTAACAGCATTACGTGGTTTGTCATACGCAGATTTAGCATTTGCCATCTTATCGCGCTTTGTTGACGATATTCCTGCTGCAGATTTAAAAGCGATTATTGATAAAACTTACCGTGCTGATGTGTATGCGTTTAGCCGTGCTGGCCAAGATGCTGCAGATATTACGCCAACCTTAAAGCTGAAAGATAATCTATATCTGCTCAGCCTTTCTAACGGCCCTACATTGGCGTTTAAAGACATGGCCATGCAGTTGCTGGGTAACTTGTTTGAATATGTGCTCACCAAAGAAGGTAAAACCACCAATATCTTAGGTGCAACTTCTGGTGATACCGGTTCTGCTGCTGAATATGCAATGCGCGGTAAAAAAGGCATTCGTGTGTTTATGCTATCACCGCATAAAAAAATGAGCCGTTTCCAAACTGCGCAGATGTTCAGTCTGCAAGATGACAACATCTACAATATCGCAGTCAACGGCGTGTTTGATGATTGCCAGGATATGGTAAAAGCCGTATCGAATGACGCAGCATTTAAATCGGAATATAAAATAGGCGCAGTGAACTCTATCAACTGGGGTCGTATCGTTGCGCAAGTGGTTTATTACTTCAAAGGTTATTTAGCTGTGACGCAGAATAACAGCCAAAAGGTTAGCTTTTCTGTGCCGTCTGGTAACTTTGGTAACGTATGCGCTGGTCACATTGCGCGCATGATGGGTTTGCCGATTGATAAACTAGTGGTGGCAACCAATGAAAACGACGTGTTAGACGAATTCTTCAAAACCGGTGTATATAGCCCACGCGGTTCAGCTAACACCTACCATACTTCTAGCCCTTCTATGGACATTAGCAAGGCCTCTAACTTTGAGCGTTTTGTGTTTGATTTAGTGGGACGTGATAGCGATAAAACCCGCGCACTATGGGCGAAAGTTGACGGCGGTAACAGCTTTGATTTAAACGCTGATGGCTATTTTGCAAAAATTGCAGATTATGGATTTGTATCAGGCAGCAGCAATCATGCACATCGTATGCAAACCATACGCGATACTAAAGCCAAATACGAGGTAGTGATAGATACACACACTGCTGACGGCTTGAAAGTTGCATACGAGCATTTGGATGCAAACGTACCGATGGTGGTGCTAGAAACTGCATTGCCAGCCAAGTTTGAAGATTCTATCGTAGAAGCGCTAGGTCAGGCACCAGAGCGTCCAGCTGCGTTGAACGGGATTGAATCGTTACCGCAGAAATTTACTGTGATGGATGCGAGTGCGGCAGATATCAAAACATTTATTGTTAAAAACGTTTAATTCTATCATTCTGGTTTAAGCCAGAATGATAAGTATCATGGTAACGGAGCCTAGGGTGACGGAGAATAGATGAAACAATACATCGACTTAGTGCAACATGTGTTTGAGCATGGCAATAAAAAAGAAGACCGCACCGGTACCGGTACAGTTTCTGTATTTGGCTACCAAATGCGCTTCAATCTGGCAGAAGGTTTTCCTCTTCTTACCACTAAAAAAGTACACTTAAAGTCGATTATTCACGAATTGCTCTGGTTTCTACAGGGCAGCACCAATATTGCATACCTAAAAGAAAACGGCGTACGCATCTGGGACGAGTGGGCTGATGAAAATGGTAACCTAGGCCCGGTATATGGCTACCAATGGCGCAACTGGCCTAAGCCAGATGGTTCGCATATCGACCAGATTGCACAAGTGGTCAATAGTATTAAAAATAACCCGGATTCACGTCGCTTAATCGTTTCAGCTTGGAACGTAGCGGACGTGGATCAAATGAAACTTCCGCCTTGCCATGCATTCTTTCAGTTTTATGTAGCTAATGGTAAGTTGAGCTGCCAATTATATCAACGTAGTGCCGATATCTTCTTGGGGGTGCCTTTTAACATCGCTTCATATGCTTTGCTCACGATGATGGTAGCGCAGGTTTGTGGCCTGAAATTAGGCGATTTTGTGCATACGCTGGGCGATGCGCATATTTACTCGAACCATTTTGAGCAAATGCATGAGCAGTTGCAACGTGACCCACGACCATTGCCAACTATGCGTATCAACCCAGAAGTAAAAGATATTTTCAGCTTTAAGTTTGAAGATTTCACCTTAGAAGGGTATGATCCGCACCCCCCAATTAAAGGCCAAGTCGCTGTTTAACTGGCGGCATATCAGTAATGACTCAACTTTCAATTATCGTAGCGGTTGCGCATGACCGTGTAATCGGTGTCAACAACACCTTGCCTTGGCATCTGCCAGAGGATTTAAAGCGCTTTAGAGCGCTTACCATGGGGCATCATATTATTATGGGTCGTAAGACCTATGATTCTCTTGGGCGCTTATTGCCTGGGCGTACTACCGTCATCGTGACACGCAATGAAAATTACCAAGTAGAAGGTGCGCTGGTAGCTAACTCGTTGGATGATGCTATTGCCTTATGTAAGGGCGATGATGAAGTGTTTCTAATCGGTGGTGCCGAGTTGTATCAAGCAGGCCTCAAACTTGCACAAAAGCTATACATTACTGAAATTGAATTAGATGTAGTGGGGGATGCGTTTTTCCCCGCGTTAGTATCTGACGAATGGCTGGAAACTGAACGCGAAACACATACTTCTGAAAAAGGCTTGAACTTCAACTATGCTACTTACGTGCGTAAGTAGCATAGTTTGCTTTTCCTTAATTTACCTGCATTGTCCATACTTCAGTTTAATCTACCTCTAATATTGGTTGCAGTAGACCCTTATAAAGCGGACTGAACTCACGTATCATGCTTGCTTGGTTAAATAGTGTTTAGGTAAGGGGTTGGTGAGGCTTTAGCTAGATGTAACTAAAGCCTCACTTTATCTATAGAGCGGTGCTAGTTATTGCGCTACACAATCCACGTAGTAGGTTGCTTTACCATCCACCACTTGTTTTACCAGACCGTGCACGTCAGTCTCAAAGCCTGGGAAGCGTTCGTTAAACTCACGGGCAAACTTCAGGTAGTTCACAATAATCTTGTTGAAGCGTTCACCAGGAATCAGCAATGGAATGCCTGGTGGGTAAGGCGTTAACAATACTGCCGTAATGCGGTCTTCAAGCTCATCAATCGCTACACGGTCAATCTTGCGATGTGCCATCTTAGCAAAAGCGTCGGTTGGTTTCATTGCCGGCACCATGTCTGACAGGTACATTTCTGTCGTCAAACGTGCCACGTCGTTAGCTTTGTAGACACCATGAATTTGTGCACATAAATCACGCAGGCCTAAGCGCTCGTAACGTGGGTTTTTTTGTACGAACTCTGGCAAGACTTTCCATAATGGCTGGTTCTTGTCGTAATCATCTTTAAATTGCTGTAGCGCGGCTACCATGGTGTTCCAGCGGCCTTTGGTGATGCCGATGGTGAACATGATGAAGAATGAATACAAGCCGGTTTTTTCAACAATCACACCGTGCTCTGCCAAGTATTTGGTCACAATGGCGGCTGGAATGCCAAACTCATCAGAGAAGTCACCGTGAATATCCAAGCCTGGCGTGATGATAGTGGCTTTGATCGGATCTAGCATGTTAAAGCCTTCTGCTAGGTTACCAAAGCCGTGCCAGCCTTCGTTGGCTTTCAGCATCCACGCGTCGCGCTCTTCAATGCCTTCTTCTGAAAGGTCGTTTGGACCCCATACTTTAAACCACCAGTCGGTACCCCATTCTTCATCCACTTTGCGCATTGCGCGGCGGAAGTCTAAGGCTTCCATAATAGACTCTTCAACCAATGCGGTGCCGCCTGGTGCTTCCATCATGGCTGCAGCTACGTCTATACTCGCGACGATAGAGTATTGCGGGCTAGTAGAGGTGTGCATGAGGTACGCTTCGTTAAACACGTCACGATCCAGCTGGTTGTTTTCTGCATCCTGCACCAGAATTTGCGAGGCTTGTGACAAGCCTGCTAGCAATTTGTGGGTGGATTGCGTTGAAAACACCATAGACTCTTTACAGCGTGGGCGATCTGCGCCAATCGCGTGGTAATCACCATAGAAGTCGTGGAAAGTAGCGTGTGGTAACCAAGCCTCATCAAAGTGCAGGGTGTCGATCTTGCCATCCAGCATTTCTTTGATTTCTTCTACGTTGTACAACACACCGTCATAGGTAGATTGCGTGATAGTAAGTACACGCGGTTTTACGTTCTTATCGATTGCAAATGGGTTGCGCTCGATTTTCTTCTGGATGTTTTCCCAAGAAAATTCGCTTTTCGGAATCGGGCCGATAATACCGAAGTGGTTACGTGTCGGCATCAGGAACACAGGGATTGCGCCAGTCATGATGATGGAGTGCAATACCGACTTATGGCAGTTACGGTCAACCACTACCACGTCACCTGGCGCTACGGTTGAGTTCCACACCATTTTGTTGGAGGTAGACGTACCGTTAGTCACAAAGTATAGATGGTCACAGTTGTAGATACGTGCGGCATTGCGCTCAGAAGCGGCGACCGGGCCGGTGTGGTCTAACAGTTGGCCTAACTCATCTACGGCGTTACATACGTCGGCACGTAGCATATTCTCGCCAAAAAACTGGTGGAACATTTGGCCAACAGGTGATTTTAAGAATGCCACGCCGCCTGAGTGACCAGGGCAGTGCCATGAGTAAGAGCCATCCGCCGCATAGTGCGTAAGTGCTTTAAAAAACGGTGGTGGCAGGCTATCTAAATAAGCTTTGGCTTCGCGAATGATTAAGCGTGCTACGAACTCTGGCGTATCTTCATTCATATGAATAAAGCCATGCAGTTCACGTAATACATCATTCGGGATATGGCGCGAGGTACGTGTTTCACCGTGCAGGAAAATTGGGATTTCTTCGTTGCGGTAACGAATCTCTGCTACAAACTTACGTAGTTGCTCAATCGCCTCTGGTTTTTCCTCGATAAACTCTTCATCATCAATCGATAAAATGAACGCTGAGGCGCGGCTTTGCTGCTGTGCAAACGAGGTTAGGTCACCGTAGCTGGTCACACCCAACACTTCGGTGCCTTCTTCTTCAATGGCTTTGGCCAGTACGCGAATACCTAAACCGGATGAGTTCTCTGAGCGGAAGTCTTCGTCAATAATAATGACAGGGAAACGAAATTTCATTCAAATGCCTTTAAATTATATGGTGAGCGCGGCTTAAATAAGCGCCGCTTACTCTTAATCTATTAATACGCTTAGCTCAGCTGTTAGGCTGCTTCTCGCCGTAATGTGGAACTCAGTGCCTAAGAGCACCTCAATGTTAGATTTTTGGTAGCGTCACGCCAACTTGACCTTGGTACTTACCGCCACGGTCTTTATAGCTGGTTTCGCAAACATCATCTGCATCAGCTTCAAAGAACAACACTTGCGCGCAACCTTCATTTGCATAAATCTTAGCTGGCAGTGGAGTAGTGTTGCTGAACTCTAATGTGACATAGCCTTCCCACTCTGGTTCAAACGGTGTTACGTTCACAATGATGCCGCAACGCGCGTAGGTGGATTTGCCCAAGCACACGGTAAGTACGTTGCGTGGAATGCGGAAGTATTCCACTGTGCGCGCTAAAGCAAATGAGTTTGGCGGAATAATGCAGTAGTCTGCATTTACTTCAACAAAAGAATTTGGATCAAAGTTTTTTGGATCCACAATGGTACTGTTGAGGTTGGTAAATAACTTAAATTCTCTTGAGCAGCGGATATCGTAGCCATAGCTAGAGGTACCGTAAGACACCATGCGTTCGCCTGCCGCATTCATTTTGACTTGATTAGGCTCAAATGGCTCTATCATGCCGTGTTGTTCTGCCATGCGGCGAATCCATTTGTCTGATTTAATGCTCATAATTGTTTAAATTGATAGAGGTTTAAAGTGAATCGAATTATAAGGCCTAACCGCTGAATTACAAGGAGAAATTATAGGTTTTACAATGAAAAAAACCTCACACTTATTGAATAAGTTGTGAGGTTTGTAAAAACGCTTTATTAAGCGAAATAGCAGCTTAGTGTTTGTCGCCACCTAATTCAATGCTGTAGCGCCAGAATTGATCTTCAGATTCAAAAATCACGCTAGATTCTTGTGGGTCACGGCTACCAGCTGGGTATTGATGTACTGGTGACTTGTCAGCCATCCAAGCTTTTACCACAGGGTCAACCAAGCGCCATTGTGCTTCAACTTCACTGATGTGCAAGTAAAGTGATGGGTCGCCTTCCATCAAGTTCAGCATTAAAGATTCGTAAGAATCGATAGTTTCATCACCTTGTTGGCGTTGTGGTGCATCAATGCTCAGCGTGCGTGTTGCAACGTCCAAACCTGGAATCTTAGATTCGATTTCCATTTTGATGCATTCACGTGGCTGAATATTCAGTGTTAGCCAGTTTTGGTGTTGGCCTTCTACCAATTGCATAGGTGCTTTTTTGAATCGGATAGAAATCGCGGTGTTGCCTTCGTGCATGCGTTTAGCGGTGCGCACGTAGAACGGCACGCCTTTCCAGCGCGGGTTATCAATAAACAGTTTCAGCGCAGCGTAAGTTTCTGTCACGCTTTCAGTTACGCCATCGCGTGCTAGCTCTTCCAAGTAACCTGTTACGTTTTCGCCATGGCCATCACCGGCTTGTACGCGGCCGGCTTTGTATTGCGCACGGAATGCGTGTTTGCTAAGTTCGTTCACTGGAATCGGGCGGATAGCTTCTAACAGCTTGATTTTCTCAGCGCGAATGCTCTCCGGGCTCAAGTCTTGCGGCTTTTCCATGGCAACTAGTGCTAATGTTTGTAGCAAGTGGCTTTGTACCATGTCGCGTAGGGCGCCAGTAGCATCGTAGAATGTCGTGCGGTCGCCAACGCCTAGGGTTTCGTTGTTGGTGATTTGCACGTGGTCAATGTGCTCATTGTTCCATAATGGCTCAAACATCGCGTTTGCAAAGCGTGTCAGCATCACGTTTTGTAATGCAGATTTACCTAAGTAGTGGTCAATACGGTAGATTTGGCTCTCTTTGAGGTGTTTGGTCAGCTCGGCCTGCAATGCTTGTGCGCTTGGTAAGTCGGTACCAAATGGTTTCTCAATCAGCACACGGCGCCAGTATTGGCTTTCATCCACAAGGCCAACTTTTGATAGCTCTTCCACAATCGGTGCGAAATCGGTTGGGCGTACTGATAGGAAGTAAGCCAGGTTTTGTGGGTAGATGGCTGTATCTGCCAGTCTTTCCTGCAGCTTTTTGTAAGCGTTAGGGTCATTAGGTGGGTTTGCATGGTAGTGGTTACGTGCGATAAAACGCTCGAACACTTTTTGGTCGTAACCGTTTTTGAATTTGGCATCCAACATACCTTTAACATCGGCTTGCCAGTCTTCGCGCGACACTTCACCGCGGCCCACAGAAAGAATTACCATGTGTTCCGGTAAGCGGCCAGCTGCATCTAGGCGAAACAAACCAGGCATTAGTTTGATGCGAGATAAGTTACCGCTCGCGCCAAACAGCACCAAGGTACAAGGATCTATTTTTTTTGCCATTATTTCAAACTTTCTTAAATAGGTTTTTGTAAATACTGAGGGGCTATTTCATATTCGCCAGATTTTCATATTCACTGGATTGCTTCATAATTTCGCAACTTTATGAAGCACTCAGGTTAAAATAGCGCCTTTAAACGAATTAATGTAATTATACCGAAAAAGGCAGCACTGTTTTATGCAAACCACACAAACACTTGAAGTTAAATCACTTACTTTAGCGAATAATCAGCATACACGCTGGTACCGTTTTAATTCGCAGGATGAAATCAATCAAGCGACCTTGAAAAGTATCTTGCAAACGGCCGATGAGGCAATTAAAAAATACGGTAGTTTTTTAATTGTACTGGCTGGCGGTAGCACGCCAAAAAGCGTTTATCAGTTGTTGGCTAAAGAAAATGCAGATTGGGCCAATTGGCATGTGTACCACAACGATGACCGCTGCTTGCCTGCGGACCATGTAGATCGCAACAGCAAAATGGCACGCGACGCATGGTTAAACCATGTGGCGATTCCAGCCAATCAGATTCATGATATCCCGGCCGAGCTAGGCAATGTTGAAGGTGCAAAAGCCTATGCACAAACCCTAGCTGGTGTGCGTACGTTTGACTTGGTGATTTTAGGCTTGGGTGAAGATGGCCATACTGCTAGCTTGTTCCCAAATCAAGCCGTGGATAACAGCGCGGATGCCGTGCCTGTATTTAACTCACCTAAACCGCCAGCTGAGCGTGTGACCATTAGTCAAAGTCGTTTGGATAATACACATCATGTCATTTTTCTGGTGACCGGTGCTGGTAAGCAGGATGCGGTAAATAACTGGTTAAATGGTGTTGCGATTCCGGCAACTTTGGTTGCGCCAGCGTGTGGTGTGGATGTGTATAGCTTTGGTGTACAGTTTTAATTTAAAGTATTAAGACATTATAAATTTAAACCCCAATTACCTTGCTTAAGTAATTGGGGTTTAGTTTTTTCTACACCCTAGCTGCTCATTCACAGTTGGGGTGTCGCTAGGCGATTAGTCGCCTAGCATTTGTTACCTAAATATATTCTTAATATTTTATTAGGTATTTTGGATGACAATATTAGGGAATTTTCCGCTGTAGTCCAGGCTCGCATTAGCAATCTTAATCGCCGCTTTGCGTGCAATTTCCTTGTAGATATTTGCTACTTTTGAATCTGGGTTGGCCGTAACGGTGGGTTTGCCGCTGTCAGCTTGCAAACGAATATCAATATCCAGTGGCAATGAACCCAATAAGTCCACGTTGTAATCTTTTGCCATCAATTCCCCGCCACCAGCGCCAAAGATATGCTCTTCATGGCCGCAATTAGAGCAGATGTGTGTGCTCATGTTTTCAACAATACCTAAAATAGGAATGCTGACTTTCTCAAACATTTTGAGGCCTTTGCGTGCATCAAGTAACGCGATGTCTTGCGGTGTAGTCACGATAATTGCGCCGGTCACCGGTATTTTCTGCGCTAATGTCAGCTGAATGTCACCGGTACCAGGTGGTAAATCAATCACCAGGTAATCGAGATCGCGCCATTTGGTATCACGCAGTAGTTGCTCTAATGCGCCGGTCACCATTGGGCCGCGCCATACCATCGGGGTGTCGGTATCAATTAAGAAGCCGATAGACATAGCCTGTATGCCGTGTGCTTCCATCGGCTCCATGCTTTTACCATCTAGGCTTTCTGGTCGGCCGCTGATGCCAAGCATTTGCGGTTGGCTAGGGCCGTAGATATCAGCATCTAGCAAACCTACGCTAGCGCCTTCAACCGCCAGGGCTAATGCCAAGTTGACGGAAGTTGTAGATTTACCTACGCCGCCTTTGCCGGAGGCAACTGCGATAATATTTTTAACGTTAGGCAGTAAGGTCACGCCTTGCTGTGCTTTATGCGCCACGATTTTGCTGCTGACATGCACGGCAACCCTGCCTATGCCTTCAATCGCTAACAGCGCCTGCGCTACTAGATTCTGTATATCTGCTTCAACCGATTTGGCCGGGTAGCCCAGTACGATATCTACGCTGACGTCGTTGCCATCTACTTTGATATTTCTTGCGGATTTACTGCTCACAAAGTCTTTGCCCGTGTTCGGATCTATACATAGTTTTAAGGTGCTTTGAATGAGTAGTTCTGAAATTGCCATGTTGTTAATTCCTGACTTTAATATTGGGTGATGCAGTATGTTTATGCAATATGTTTATAAGGTGCAGTAAGTTTTATAACTTGCAGTAAGTTTTATAACTTGAGTAAATTCATCGGTTATTTTAACTTAATTTGCAGTGTTGCCTTGTAAGTTTTCAGCCGAACTTTTGCATAAACTCTATGCTGGTAGTGATTAATTGAATCTGTACTTTAAAAATAGTAAGCATAGGCGGAAAAACAGTAATCATTGCTGGGTGAACCATGCTGCATTTGTTAGAATACGGATTTAGCTCAATAGATTCATTTATCTCATGGCAACAGCAAACAATCCTCGCAAAATTCTAGTTACTTCAGCGCTGCCGTACGCAAACGGCAGTATTCATTTAGGCCACTTGGTGGAATATATCCAGACTGATATCTGGGTACGTTTTCATAAAATGCAAGGCCATCATGTGCATTATGTATGTGCTGATGACACACACGGTACGCCTATTATGTTGCGTGCAGAAAAACAGGGCATTACACCAGAAGCGTTAATTGCCAACGTACACAAAGAGCATGCTGCTGATTTTTCAGAGTTTTTGGTACAGTTTGATAACTACTATTCAACCAATGCACCTGAGAATAAAGAGCTTTCGCAAAGTATTTACAAAAAACTAAAAGCAGCAGGCAAAATCTCCACCAAGACTATCGAACAGTTTTATGACCCAGTCAAAAACATGTTCTTGCCAGACCGCTTTATTAAAGGTGAGTGCCCTAAGTGTCACGCTAAAGACCAATACGGTGATAGCTGTGAAGTGTGTGGCGCCACCTATAACCCGACAGAGCTGATTAATGCCTATTCAGCGGTTTCTGGTGCGACACCAGTGCGTAAGGAGACCGAGCACTATTTCTTTAAACTCTCCGAATGCGAGCAGTTTTTACGTGATTGGACACGCTCTGGTACGTTGCAAGGTGAAGCAGCCAATAAAATGGGTGAGTGGTTTGAAAATGGCCTGAATGATTGGGATATTTCCCGTGATGCACCTTATTTTGGTTTTGAAATCCCGGATGCACCAGGAAAGTATTTTTATGTGTGGCTAGATGCGCCAATCGGCTACATGGCTAGCTTCAAAAAGCTATGCGAAACCATAGGTCTGGATTTCGATGAGTATTGGCAAAAAGATAGTAAAACTGAGCTGTATCACTTTATTGGCAAGGATATTTTATATTTCCATGCTTTGTTCTGGCCGGCGACCTTAGAGTATTCTGAGCACCGTAAACCTACACAAATTTTTGCGCATGGCTTCTTAACCGTAAATGGCGAGAAAATGAGTAAGTCACGCGGCACGTTTATCACAGCGCGTAGCTATTTAGAGCATATTAAGACCCCAGAGTATTTACGCTATTACTACGCAGCTAAATTAAATAGCACAATGGAAGATATCGATCTGAATTTGGAAGATTTTGTCGCTCGTGTGAACAGTGATTTGGTGGGTAAATACATCAATATTGCGAGTAGAACCGCTGGCTTTATCAATAAGCGTTTTGAAGGGAAATTAAACCCATCGGCAAATAACCCAGTGATTGCTGAAATTAAAGCCTCTGCTGCAACACTTGCTGAGAGCTATAGTGAGCGTGAGTACAGCAAAGCTTTGCGTGAGATTATGCGCTTAGCTGATGTTGCCAATGGCTTCGTGGCTGAAAAAGCACCGTGGGTAATGGCTAAGCAAGAAGGGCAAGATGCCGCGTTGCAACAAGTGTGCTCTGATGCTTTAGAAATGTTCCGCTTGCTTACCTTGTACTTGAAACCAGTGTTGCCAAAACTGGCTGGTGAGATTGAGCAGTTCTTGAATATCGCGCCATTAACTTGGGATGCCGTCGCAAACTCCTTATTGCCGCAACATGCAATCAATGCCTATGAGCATTTAATTACACGCGTGGATGGCAAGCAGGTTGAAGCCATGACAGAGGCGAATAAAGAGAATCTACAAGTAACGCCAACACCGGCAGCACACTCTCAGCAACGCCATGCCGAACATCAGCAAGCAGCGAGTACTGATGCAGTAGAGGCCGAATACATTAGCATTGATGATTTTACTAAGGTGGATTTGCGCATTGCCAAAATCGTGAATGCAGAGCATGTGGAAGGTGCGGAGAAACTGCTAAAACTTAGCCTCGATATTGGTGAGGATAAGCCACGCCAAGTGTTCGCCGGTATTAAGTCTGCCTATGATCCTGCCAGTCTGGTGGGGCGCTTGACGGTAATGGTGGCCAACCTAGCACCGCGTAAAATGAAGTTTGGTATGAGTGAGGGGATGGTGCTGGCGGCTAGTGATGAGCGTGGCGGCCCGTATATTTTAAGCCCGGACAGCGGTGCACAAGCAGGTATGCGTGTTAAATAAAGATTTATTAAACTTATTTTCCTGTGGGTAATCTACAGGAAGGTTAGAATAAATTACTGGCGATATGAATAAAGTTTAAGCTTGTGTGGTGTAGCCACACAGGCCGATTTAAATTAATAAAGGGAATTTCTATGAAGTTAATTAATGCTATGTTACTGGCAGCTCTTATGATCTCAGGGCAAGCAATGGCTGCGGATAGCAATGCCAAAACAGCAATTGGCGGTGGTTTAGGTGCAGCCGCAGGCACTGCTATTGGCAGCGTGGTGGGTGGTAGCACCGGTGAGGTGATAGGCGGCGCGGTTGGTGGCGGCCTAGGTGGTGCTGTGACGACTAAAGGTAAAGGTCAGGCTGGTGCAGTGATTGGTGGCGCAGCAGGTGGTGCAGGCGGAGCTTATGTAGGCCGCCAAGTGAGTGGTAGCACGGCAGGTGCTGTGGTGGGTGCAGCAGCAGGTGGTGCTGGTGGTGCGGTAGTAGGTAAAGTGATTGATGAACCAGGACCTAGAACCGGTGGTGATTACAAGCGTAAGCACAAACATGGTAAAGGTCACTACAAACACAGACATCAAGGCCATGATGACTAATAGATTGAGTCGTTTAATCAGATTGAATCTATAAAAAATTCAACCAATAAAAAAGCCGCAATTAGCGGCTTTTTTATTGTTGTTTAAAACTATTCTTTTTTATCAGCAGCAGCTTTTTTGTCAGCTTTGGTTGATTTCTTAGCTTTGCTTTCTGTTTTAGTCTCTGTTGCTTTCGACTCTTTTTTGTCAGACTTGGCAGCTTTTTCTTCTTTAGCTGTATCGGTTTTCGCAGCTTTGGCTTCTTTTACATCAGCTGTTTTGCCTGCAGTTGCTGCTTTTTCTGTACCCACTGCTTGCGATTCTTTAGCTGGTTTATCTGCTTTAGCAGCTTTTTTCTCGGTGGTTGCTTTCGCATCTTTGGTATCGGCAGTTTTACCTGCTGCCGCTGCCTTTTCATTACCTACCGCTTTAGGGCCTTTAGCAGGCTTGCTATCGTTAGCCTTGGCATCAGCCATTACGGCTGTTGATTTGCCGCTAATTGAAACATCTTTACGCACGCTTTGCAGAGTGGCAGCACCAACGCCGTTTACTTTTTCGAGATCATCTACCGATTTGAAATTACCATTTTTCTTACGGTAGTCAATAATTGCCTGTGCTTTGACTGGGCCAATGCCGTTGAGGGATTCAAGTTCAGCCTGAGTTGCAGTGTTGATGTTAACTGCGGCTAGCGCACTGATACTAAAGCCTAAAAAAACAAATAATGCTAGTAACATTTTTTTCATTTTAATTCTCCGTTAAGTTATCAGACTAATCATTAATATTGTTTTAAAATTTAAACAATGCGATGCCCATCATAGCTTAAACCGTCAACATCAAACAAGCTTGAAACGGTTAAGTCTAAGACACACATTCAGCGTGAATCGCCTCTAATGCTTTGAGTGGGTTTGCTGCTTGTGTAATAGGTCTGCCGATTACCAGATAGCTAGACCCCATGTTTAGTGCATCTGCAGGAGTGACAACGCGCGACTGGTCGTCTTTGTTGACATTGGCAGGGCGAATGCCTGGTGTGACCAAGCAAAAATCATTGCCTAGTTTTGTGCGTAATATTTCGGCTTCTAATGCTGAGCAAACCACGCCATCCAAACCGGCTTGCTGCGTTAGTGTTGCTAAATTTAAAACATGGGTGGCGATATCCGTTTGAATCCCAATTTGATTTAAAGTCTGCTGATTCATACTGGTTAGCACCGTCACCGCAATTAATAGTGGCTTGCTAGCGCTGGTATCCACGGCTTGCTTAGCTGCTTGCATCATTTCCATGCCACCGCTGGCGTGCACATTCAGCATCCAAACGCCTAAGTTGCTTGCGGCGGAACAAGCTTTAGCCACGGTGTTCGGGATGTCATGAAATTTTAAATCTAGAAACACGCCAAAATTTGAGCGTGCCAGAGATTCAACAAACTGCGGGCCTGCACTGGTAAATAGCTCTTTGCCTACCTTCAAGCGACATAACGCAGGGTCTAACTGCGCTACTAGTTTTAGTGCACTGGCGCTATCTGCGTAATCAAGCGCAACGATGATTTTTGGGTCGTGTGATTGTGGCGTATTTTGTGATGTCGTCATGGTATATATCGTTTAATTAAACTGCAGTGGGTTCTGATGGCAGTGCTTCCCATGCGTTACACGCTGGGCATTGCCAATGATGGTATTTGGCTTTAAAACCGCATTGTTCGCAATGATAAGCAGTTTTGTTGCCAATCGCATGGCGCACGGCTTGCTGCATCAGTTGCGTGTCTTGTAAGTTGCTATGTTGTGGTTGGTTAGTTTCTACGATAGCCCGCGCCTGCAGTAACAAGTCTAAGGTATTGAGGCTAGGCTTTTTAATCAATTCGGTACGTGCGAGCTTCGCTGCACTTTCTGCGCCTTCTTCGGCTAAGGTTGCCTCATACAACACATTAAGCAATGAGTTTAGCTGGTAGGTTTGCAAATAAGTGTTGAGTAAAGCAAGCCCCTCAGCTGTCGCATTTAAATTACGGTAGCTAGCGAGTAATTTGGGGGCAATTAAGCCTAAGTATTCAGGTTTTTGGAACTCTATGCGCTTCCAGGTGGAGATCGCGACCTTATGCTCGCCGGACTCAGCTTCCAGGTCACCCAGTAATACATTGGCGCGTACACAATTTTTGTTGGCGCTGAGTGCTAGGTCTAGCTCAAAGCGTGCGCTATGCGTGTCATTGGCAAGTTTAGATTTGACAGCCATTTCACAATAGTAATGTGAGATTTCAACACGGAACGGCACACCAGAAAGACGCTCTAGCTCAGTTGCGGCTTTAATAGCACGCTCCCATTCACGCTCTCGTACATAAATTTCTAGTAGTGCACGCAGTGCCGGTTGGCGGTAACGGTCATCATCTAAAGTCTCAAATAGTTCTTCAGCGCGGTCAAACAGGCCGGCTTTTAAATAATCCTGCGCAAGCTCTGCGGTAACTGCGAGTTTTTGCTGTGGTTCCAGCTCTTTCTTGGTGAGTAGATTCAGGTGTAAGTGTATAGCACGATCTACCTCACCACGTCTTCTAAACAGGCTGCCTAAAGCAAAGTGTAGTTCTAGTGAGTCTGTATTGGCTTGTACCGCTTCTGAAAAAGCTTCGATGGCTTTATCATGCTGGTTGGTAATTAGGAAGTTCAAGCCTTTGAAATAGGCGGCGGGGAGGGCGGTAGACTCGGCCAGTAGTTGTTTAAGATCAACACGTGCGGCTATCCAGCCCAAGCTAAAGAATAAAGGTAATGCTAATAGCCACCAGAACTCAAATTCCATTTTATTCTACTTTATTAATTAATTAAGATTGTGAGCTTAGGTGCTGTGTGTGTGCATGTCTATGGTGATGCGCTACTTAACCTGATAAAGGTATGTAACCCAAGCTTGTTAGCATTTTACCTTATTTGTATATGGCAACATAAAAAAAACGGCAACCAGATGGTTGCCGTTTTAGCTTGGAACTTAAAAGCAAATGCTAGCTTAAATCCACACGTTCACGTAGTTCTTTACCTGCTTTAAAGTGAGGTACATGTTTCTCAGGTACCTCAACCTTGCTGCCGGTTTTTGGGTTGCGACCCAAACGCGGTGGACGGTAATTCAAGCTAAAGCTGCCAAAGCCTCTTATTTCAATGCGTTCGCCTGTCGCAAGGTTATCAGACATAGCGTCTAATATTGCCTTTACTGAAAGCTCTGCATCTTTCATCACCAGTTGCGGAAAACGTTCTGCAAGCAGTGTGATTAGCTCAGATTTTGTCATGCTTATATGCCTTTTTTTTCTTGATACTAAAATAACGGGCTAATTATTTCTTGCTATCTAACTTGGCTTTCAATAGAGCACCAAGGTTAGTCGTACCAGCAGCCGCGCCGTCATCTGGCAATTGAGCAGGTTCTTTAGCTTTAGCAGATTTAGCTTTAGGTTTAGCATCTGATTTTTCTTCAGATGAAGCACCTGAAGGATCAGCAGTCAGTTGTTTTACGCCTAATGAAATGCGCTCTTTTTCAACGTCGATAGCTAAGATCACAGCTTGTAATTCGTCACCTTTTTTGAAGTTGCGGATTGCTTCTTCGCCTGATTGTGCCCATGACAAATCAGATAAGTGAACTAAACCATCGATGCCGCCTGGCAAACCAATGAACACACCGAAGTCTGTGATTGATTTGATTTGACCTGAAACTTTGTCGCCTTTAGCGTGTGTTGCAGAGAAATCATCCCAAGGGTTAGCTTGGCATTGTTTCATACCCAATGATAAACGACGACGTGCTTCGTCGATTTCAAGAATCATTACTTCAACTTCGTCGCCTAATTGAGCGATTTTGCCTGGGTGAATGTTTTTGTTTGTCCAGTCCATTTCTGAAACGTGAACTAAACCTTCGATACCTGGTTCGATTTCAACGAATGCACCGTAGTCAGTCAAGTTAGACACTTTACCGAACAAGCGTGTGCTTACTGGGTAACGGCGTGTTAATGCAACCCATGGGTCGTCGCCTAATTGTTTGATACCTAGTGAAACACGATTTTTCTCTTGATCGAATTTCAATACTTTAGCTTCAACTTCTTCACCTACTGTAAGCACTTCTGATGGGTGCTTAACGCGACGCCATGCCAAGTCAGTGATATGTAGCAAACCATCAATGCCGCCCAAATCAACGAATGCACCGTAGTCAGTGATATTTTTAACGATACCTTTAACAACAGCACCTTCAGCCAATGTACCTAGTAAAGCTTCGCGGTCAGCACCAGCAGAAACTTCCATTACAGCACGACGTGAAACCACGATGTTGTTACGTTTACGGTCTAGTTTGATTACTTTCAAATCACATTCTTTGTTTTCGAATGGAGTAGTGTCTTTAACTGGACGTACGTCAACCAATGAACCTGGCAAGAATGCCATGATGCCGTTTACAGATACGCGTAAACCGCCTTTAACTTTACCACTTACAAAACCTTTGATGATGCGGCCTTCGTTCATCGCATCTTCTAAGTCTAACCATGTTTCCATGCGTTTAGCTTTTTCGCGTGAAAGTACGGTTGAACCGAAGCCGTCTTCTAGCTTCTCAATTGCTACTTTAACAAAGTCGCCCACTTGAACTTCAAGTTCACCTTGAGCATTACGGAATTCGTCAGCGTTGATTACGCTTTCAGATTTAAGACCTGCGTTAACGATCACATGATCATTATCAACAGAAACAACTTCAGCAGTGATCACTTCGCCAGAACGCATTTCTTGGCGAGCTAAGCTTTCTTCAAAAAGCGCAGCAAAGGATTCCATAGATGAAGCAGTAGAATTAGAAGTAGAAGCCATTAAATAAAATTACCTAAAATATCCCACCTAGCAGTGGGGTAGTTAAAAAACTACGCATCGGTGACGACGGGTAGGACTAAATAGGGTGATAAAACCCGAATCTGGAATTATAACTAAAACATTGAAAAATAAAAGACTATTTATGAATTTTTACTAATATTTTTACTATTTAAAATAGCCTGTTGCACTATATTTTGGTGAAATCAAGGTGTTGCAATCTAATCTTGATTTATTTTCGAAATATTTAGCCACTTAGTCTTTTAGTCATACGCGCTAAAGCTACATCTTAAGTAGATATACAAATATAGGTTTATAAGCTTAGGCGTTACACTTCTGATAGGCATCCAGCACCATGTTCACCGCGTCTGCAATACTCAGATTGTCAGTTTCTAGCAGGATGGCATGCTCTGCCATGACTAATGGTGCACTGGCGCGGCCTTTGTCTCTGGCATCGCGCTCTTGCAGGTCTTGTAAGATGTTATCGTAGTTAGCTGGCTGGTTTTTGCCTAGTAGTTGTTTGTAACGGCGCTGTGCTCTTACCTCGGTGGAGGCGGTAAGGAATATTTTGAGTGGGGCCGATGGGAAAATCACCGTGCCCATATCGCGGCCATCAGCCACTAAGCCTGGTGCTTGTAGAAAGCTGTGCTGCAAATCGACCAAGGCTGCGCGAACCGGGGCGTGCACCGCAACTTGGGATGCGCCTTTGCCCATTAACTCAGTGCGAATTTCGTTGGAAATATCCTGCCCATTTAACAACACTTGCTCATGTACGAACTTGATTTGTAAAGATTTTGCACATGCGGCTACCGCGTTGGCATCATCCCAGGCAATATTGTTTTGGTGCGCTGCAAACGCCACTACTCGGTAGAGTGCGCCGGAATCCAGGTAAGCGAAGCCTAGTTTTTCGGCAACCAATTGCGCTACTGTGCCTTTGCCGGAAGCGGATGGGCCATCAATGGCAATAACTGGAAGGTGGTGAGCTTGCGTGTTGTTCATCTGTAAAAATTTATCGTAGTGTTAATAACAATCAATGCGTGTAAATTCGCCCCATAGTAACAAGGCACATCTGGGCTTATGACACCAGTTTTTTGAATTCAGCAAAGTAGTTAGGGAATGTTTTGGCTACACAGTTAGGGTCGTTAATGATAATCGGCACACCACCTAAGCTAACTAGTGAAAAGCACATGGCCATGCGATGATCATCGTAGGTGTCAATCGCTGCATTCGGGGTTAGGGTTGCCGGCGGCGTGATGGTGATGTAATCAGCGCCTTCTTCAACAATCGCGCCTACTTTGCGTAACTCTGTGGCCATGGCGGCAATACGGTCAGTTTCTTTCACGCGCCAACTGGCGATATTGCGTAAAGTGCTGGTACCCTTGGCAAACAGGGCGAGGATGGCCAGGGTCATGGCAGCGTCTGGAATGTGGTTGCAATCCAAATCTATCGTATGAATCTGCTCGGCCTTGCTAGCAGTGATATGGTTGTCAGCATAGCTGATATTGCCGCCCATCAGTGCTAAGGCATCTGCAAAACGCACATCACCTTGAATGCTGTCTTTGCCTAAACCTTGCACCGTGACGTTGCCGGCAATAGCACCAGCCGCTAGAAAGTATGAAGCACTGGATGCGTCGCCTTCTACAAAAATTTCCTGCGGCGCAGTATAGCTACTGTTGGCGGGGATCGTGAAGCTTTGCCAGCCATTGCGTGCCACTTGCACGCCAAACTTTGCCATCAGGTTGAGGGTGATTTCAATATAAGGTTTGGAAATTAGTTCACCGATCACCTCAATGGTGGCTTGCTGTTTGGTTAATGGTAGTGCCATCAGTAATGCAGTAAGAAACTGGCTGGAAACATCACCGCGAATCTTAATCCGCTTGGATAAGTCCAATTGAGGTGCGGCAATTTTTAGCGGTGGATAACCATCGTTAGCCAGATATTGAATATCTGCACCAGCTTGTTTTAGGGCGTCGACCAAGTCGCCAATCGGGCGTTCATGCATGCGCGCCACGCCGGATAGTTGGTAATTGCCGCCTGCTAAAGCCAATGCCGCGGTAAGAGGCCTGAAGGCGGTACCTGCGTTGCCTAAGAATAAATCAGCCTGTTTATTAGGGAAGTTGCCGCCGCAGCCTGTGACGCGCCAAGCATTGTCAGCAAAGTTCTCTAACTGTACGTCTAAAGCTTCCAATGCCTCTAGCATGCGGGAAGTATCGTCAGATGCTAGTACATCGCGTATCTCGGTGGTGCCATTGGCAAGTGCGGCCAGTAGCAGGGTGCGGTTAGAAATGCTTTTTGAGCCTGGTAAAGTTAGCGTACCTTGCGCCTGATGGCTTGCGGCTAGTGTGAGTTGTTCCATAATCAATTCTTTAATTAACTCTTTATCTTGTAGATTACTGTGCTCTTGTTGTGCTTTAAGTTTTTTGTGTTTTAAATTTACTGTGCTTTAAGTTTACTGATCTCTAAGTTTTGCCCAGTTGTTACGGGCAGTGCTGGCGCGCTCGAATAACGTATGCAGTGCGTCGCCATCGCTTTGTTCCAGCATGTGTTTTAATCGAGACAGCTCGTCCTGGTATGCGGTGATTTCACTCAATAGTGCCGTTCGGTTAGCGAGGCTGATATCACGCCACATTTCAGGGTGGCTGCCTGCAATGCGGGTAAAGTCTCTAAAGCCGCTGGCGGCAAAGCCAAATAGCTGCTCTGCGTTCTGGCGTGAGGCAATATCATCCACCAGCGCAAAGGCCAACAGGTGTGGTAAATGGCTGACCGCGGCAAAAATGCTGTCGTGCGTTGCTGCCGGCATTTCGGTGACGCTGGCACCGCAAAGCTGCCATAACTCACGCACACGCTGCACTGCATCAGCATTGGTGGCTTCAGTTGGCGTCAGCACTACATTTTTATTGCGGTACAGGTCTGTAGTGGCAGCGGTAACGCCACTTTTCTCCGCGCCGGCAATGGGATGGCCGCCCACAAACTGGTTAAATTGCTCACCCAGTATTTCCTGTGCGCAGGCAAGTACGTCACTTTTAGTGCTGCCTGCATCGGTAATCACGGTGCTTGGCGCTAAAGCTGGTTTAATGCTGGTAAGAATGCTGGCTGTTTGCGCGACTGGCGCGGCAATCAGCACCATATCTGCGTATTGTAGCGCTTGGGAAGCGTCACTGCATGCGGCATCTATTACGCCTAAATCCAATGCGGATTGCATGCTGTCAGTGGAGCGACCCACACCTATGATTTGTGCTGCACTGCCTGCTTTTTTTAAAGCGAGTGCAACCGAGCCACCAATTAGGCCCACACCGAAGATAACGATTTTTTTCAATTTTTTTAAGATGGTTCACGACAATCAATAGCTGCAATTGTAACATTGTTGTAATTGCCAAAAATCATAGCGCTATTTTTTGTTTTTCTGGAGCTGAAAATTAAAGTGTAAATCATTAAAAAACTCTTAATTATTTTTTTGTGGCGTTATTTAAACAACTAGGTAATAATCAAAATAAATATTCTGCACAAAGTAAATAATAATGAGAATTTGGCAGCTAATAATATTTATTCAACTCATCGTGTTTCTTCAGTCGCGGCCGCTTCTTGCTGCTAGCGTCGATGCGGCCGCGGGCTCTAAAGTTGCGGTCATTGCCTCTTCATCATCTACCCCAGGTGTCATTAGCGCCAATACGCTGCGCGCTATATTTGTAATGAATCAGACCAAGTGGAGTGACGGTACTCCAGTCAAAGTCTATGTGTTCTCAGATTCAAATCCAATCCATGAAACTTTTAGCAAAGAGGTTTTGAAGTTTTTTCCACGCCAGCTAAGACGCGCTTGGGATAGGCAGGTGTTTGCGGGCTTGGGGCAATATCCTGAGCAGGTTTCTACGCCACAAGAAATGCTCGCAAAAGTGAAGGCTACGCCTGGTAGCGTAGGTTATCTATTGTCGCAAGAGGTGAACCAAGATGTACGCATACTTCAAATTTCGCAATAGATCTAGCCGTAGCCGGGCTGGCCTTAATCAATGGAGCACTAGGTGGCTACTGGTATTCTCTCTGTTCGCATCCAGTGCGGCTAATGCGGTTGATATGCTGGATGGCAAGCTACAGCTACATGGATTTATTACCCAAGGGATGATCAATACCACCGGCAATAACTTTCTAGGTAAGAGCCGCGATGATATTAGTTATGATTTCCGTGAGGTGGGCTTAAACGCTACCTATCGTGCGCTGCCTCAATTACAGTTTTCCACACAACTCATTTCTCGCAAGGCAGGTGAAAATGACAATGGCGAGTTACGGATTGGGCATGCCTTTGTTGATTGGACAGTAGCCTCTGGTGATTGGGGTAGCTCCGGTGTGCGCTTGGGCCGGGTGAGGGTGCCATATGGTCTTTATGCGGAAACCGGCGATGTGGCATTTACCCGTGACTCAGCTATTTTGCCGCAGCCGATTTATTTTGATGTAACGCGCCGCTTACAAAAGTCAGCCGACGGTTTGTCGCTTTATCATAACGCGGTTTCTGACTATGGTAACTTTGGCATCAAGTATTACCTAGGGTATCCACAGGCCGACGGTAAGTCGACCGAGGCTACGTTTTTAGGTAAGGACATGCCTGGTCGATTGGACTCTAAATTGACACAGTTGGTTAACTTCTCATTTGATAGTAATAACGGTCAGTGGCGGCTTGGATTGACAGCAGCTAATGTCAAGATGGCGTACGATAGAAAAGCTACTGACTCTTTATCCAGTGGTGATATCACCTTAGTGCCCTACCTGTTATCCGCACAATATAATGCGGAAAAATGGAGTTTAACCGCCGAATATTTACTTGAATTTCTTGAATTTAAGGGATTTGGCCCGCTCATGGATAGCAAAACAAGTGCAGATGGCTTTTATGTGCAGGCGGCCTACCGTCCAGCGTCCAAGTGGGAAGTTTTTACTCGCTATGATGCTTTTTATAGAGACCGTTCTGATCGCCATGGGAGGGATTGGCAGGCGACCACAGGACTCCCTGACTTTATGCTCTACAGTAAGGATTGGTCAGCTGGCGTGCGTTATGACGTGAATGAAAGCTTTAGCTTGCGTGCAGAAGCACATCGGATTAATGGTGCTGGCTGGCTATCTCCGCTGGAAAACTCAAATCCTGCTGCACTCGAAAAAAGCTGGGATATGTTGATTTTGCTTGCTTCTTATCGCTTCTAACTCTTAGCCTAAATCATGTTATCGCTGAGAAAAGGTCCGAATATTTTCTTTAGTCTTAAATGGAAGATTATGGCTTTGTTGGGCTTGGTTTTCGTGACACTAACGTTGTTGTTGATTAGTTGGGCTTATTTAAGTCAGGCTGAACGCCTTAAGCATGAGCGTGAAGTTGTACATGCGCGCTACTTGGTGCAGTTTAAGGCGATGCTGGCTGACTTTTCATTAAAGACTTCACAAGTTTCTTCTTTAGTCGCAACCATGGTGGGTGTTGATGGTGCGTTGTCAACAAAGGGCGCTGCTACTGCAAAATGGCTGGGGCCTCGTGTTAACTCTGCGCTCGCATCATTGCAGTTAGATTACGGTTTAGAGTCAATCCGTATTTACGATCAACATCAGCATATGCTGGCTGAGTGGGCTGGGTTAAGGCAGCAAAATGCTTTGGAAGTACAGCAGGTTGCCGAAGCGATTCGTCAAGAATCTAGCCTTACATGGATTGATTGTACTGAAGTATGTTTGCAGTATGCCACAACGCCTATGCTTACTAATGGCAAGGTAAGTGGTGTGGTTGTGGTCGCATCCTCCATGGCTGATTTAATCTTATCGTTTAATCGATTCTCTGGTGCCGATGTTGGATTTGTATTAAAAAACGAGGCGAATCATTATCAAAATGCCTTGCCGAAATTAGGGTTACGTATTGCTGGGCTATCAAATGCCAATGTTAATTTACCTTTGTTACAGCAGTTGGAAAGCATTGTATTGGCAAAGAGTCAGCATGTTTGGCAGCGTGTTGCTTATTCTGACAAATACTATGATCTTGTTTTTTTTCCGATTGAGCACAAATTGGTGAATGTGCCGGCCATGGTTGTAGTGATTGAAAATGTAACAACGCAAGTGCTGGAGACGCATGAGTCCACATTACAGCGCTTGAAATTTGGCTTTATTTTTACTTTTTTCATGCTACTGGCGATTTATTTTTTATTGAATACGCCTCTCAAACGTATTACTGATGCCGTTAAGGCCATTCCATTTTTAGGAGAACGGCAATTTGAAGCGGTACGCGCGCAAATAAAAATACGCAAGAACCCAGTGCTTTTAGATGAGGTGGATCGGTTAGCAGAAGCCGCACTGAAACTAACAGACCGCCTACAATCTCTTGAAAAGGATGCGAGCCTGCATCAATCTGAAATTCTGGATATGTTAGGTCGGATCACACAAGCTAACGCATTTTCGGAGCGTATTTTAGATACCGCACAAGTAGTAATTGTGACGCAGGATGGGAATGGCAAGGTAACCAGTATCAACCATTATGGTGAGCAACTCTTAGGCTGGGATGAACGTAACCTGCAAGGTAAGTCTTTAATTGATGCACTGGAGAAACCGGGAGGGCGTGGACAATTGCGCCAAGTGTATCAGGGCATTATTGCCAACAGTGTTGACACTCATTATCACGAGTGCACCATGTTGTGTAACCATGAAGTAAAGCGTGAAATAGCATGGCACCACTCACGTATGGATGGTGAGCAGGTGCAAATTTTGTCGGTAGGGGTTGATATTACTCTACGTAAAAGAAGTGAGGAGAAGAGCCTGTACTTAGCTGAGCATGATCAGCTTACTGGCTTGATTAATCGTCAACGGTTTATGCAGGAAATAGAAGCTGCACTCGTGAGGTTGAATGGGACTAGTGCGTGTGAAGCATTGCTTTATCTGGATTTGGACGGCTTTAAATATATTAACGATATTTCAGGGCATACGGCAGGTGACATGGTATTACGTACTGTAGCGGATATCTTGTCCAATATCTGCGACACGCAGGATACGCTCGCGCGGCTTGGTGGTGACGAAATGGGTATTTTGGTACGGGATTGTGATTTGCCAAGAGCAATTAGTATTGCTGAAGAAATAAACCGTCAGTTAGGCGAGATTAAATACCCGGGGCTGGCTGGTGATCACCATATTACAGCAAGTATCGGTATTGTGGCTGTTAGTGCCAATAATCATGATGCTAAGCGCTTACTGGCTAATGCAGATATTGCTATGTATCAGGCTAAGCTGACCGGTAGTGCACGCTTGCATGTGTTTTCTGAGGGCGAACACTTACAGCAGAAACTAGAGCAGAAAGTGCTATGGGAAGACCGCATTAAACAAGCGCTACGAGAGCAGAGCTTTGTCATGCAGTATCAGCCTATTTTGGATATCCATCAAAATGTCATTAGTCACTATGAAGCACTTGTACGCATGGTCGATGAAAATGGGGCAATGGTGCCGCCTGGCGAGTTTATTGAGTTTGCCGAACGTTCAGGGTTGATTAAACAAATCGACCACTATGTCGTGCGTACTGTGATTAAACGTTGGGCAGAGTTGTTGGCGGAAGGTAAGGATCGCAAAGTGGCCATCAACCTCTCAGGACACAGCATGAATGATGAAAACATGCTGACCTTATTGCAGAGCTTGTTTTTACAGCATCCTGAATTGCCATCACATATTATTTTTGAAATTACAGAAACTGCAGCAGTAGCAGATTTTGCAACGGCACAAACTTTTATTGAGACCATACGTGCTTTGGGCTGCGCGTTCTCATTGGATGATTTTGGCGTCGGCTTCTCTTCTTTCTATTACGTGAAGCACTTCCCGGTGGATTATGTAAAAATTGACGGCTCGTTTATCCGCAATCTTGCCGATAGTACGGATGATCAGATATTTGTGCGCGCACTCACAGAGGTGGCGCGTGGCTTTGGCAAGCGTACAGTGGCAGAGTTTGTGGGTGATCAGCGCTGTTTAACGCTGCTGCGAAGCTATGGGGTTGATTATGCGCAAGGTTACTTTATTGGTAAGCCAGCAAATGAAGTTGTGTAAAGTTAAATAGTATTAAGCAGTGTAATGCTAGATGTGACAGTTAACACCTCAGCTTGCTGGCTACATCAGCAATCTAGCGGGGAATCAACGCCACTCACCGTCTATTAGTTTTTCCAGTGGTTGGTAATTTTGTTTATACGCCATTTTTTTGCTGTCTTTAATCCAGTAGCCTAGATACAGATAGGGTAAGCTCAAGGTTTGAGCCCACAATGCTTGCCATAACACGTTATAGGTGCCATAGCTGGTTGTGCTGTCGCTGGTGTCGTAGAAGGTGTAAACCGCAGAAACGCCATCAAGGACAATATCGACCACGCTCACCATTTTGAGCTGACCACCTTCCCTAAACTCAACCAGCACGCTTTCTACGTTAGATTGGCATAAAAAGCTCTGATACTGTTCTACATCATTTTCTTGTGTATCAGTTTCAAGCTCTCGTTGCTCATCTGTTTTGTCATCACTGTGGCGAGCGCGCTGATAGCTGGCATACAGCGCATAATGCTCTTCATGAAAGCCTATAGGCAGTATGCTGGTGGTGAGATTCTGGTGTTGTTTAAACGCACGTTTCTGGCTGCGGTTGGGCGTAAATCTAGCCAACACCAACCTTACCGGCACACACTCTTGGCAGTTCTCGCAATGTGGTCTGTACGAGAATTTTCCGCTACGTCTGAACCCTTGTTGAATTAAGCCGCTGTATACGTTTGCGTCCACTAGGTGTTGTGGCGCTGCAATGAGACTTTGTGCCATTCTATTGGGCAGGTAGCCGCAACTATAGCCTGTGGTCACGTAAAATTGCAGTTTTTGCAGCGGTGTATCGCTAGGTAAGCTCATGGCAAAAGTATAACTCTATTTTTATGCGATGTTGCTAGGTCTGGCCTGGGTTAGCCTAGATATTTGCGCTGCAAATTCGGCACGCTCAATTTCGCGTGCACCCAAACTCGCCAAATGTGCGGTTTTCATTTGGCAGTCTATCAGGCCAACTCCTTGAGCCGTTAGGTGCTGTACCAAGCTCACAAAGGCAACCTTGGATGCATCGGTTTTGTGATGAAACATACTTTCACCATAAAACATATTGCCTATATGCACGCCGTAACAGCCGCCCACCAATTGGCCATCAAAGTAAGATTCGACTGAAATCGCAAAGCCAGCGTCATGCAGCCGGCAATAGGCATCAATAATATCCTGCGTTATCCAAGTACCGGCTTGCTGGCTGCGCAACGTGTTGCTGCAAGCGGTAATCACTTCACGAAACTGCGTGCTGAGCTTCACCTCAAAGGTTTTCTTTTTAAGCGTTTTTTGTAGTGAGTTGGATATTTTTAACTCGTGCGGATACAACACCATGCGTGGGCTTGGGCTCCACCAAAGGATAGGTTCGCCCTCGCTAAACCAGGGAAAAATGCCTTTATGGTATGCTGCGAGTAGGCGTTGCAGAGATAGGTCACCACCAATTGCAATTAAGCCATTGGGTTCGCTGAGCGCTTCAGTTAGCGCTGGAAAGGCACATTCGCCATCTATACTGGCCACTCGACCATTGGGAAGTTGATAATAACCGTGGCTCATAAACTTAGTCTTGATTTGCTGGCTGCTGTCCAATTGTGTTGATGATGCACTATGCTGTTTATCGTTACTTAGGCATCATCATTTAGAAGCATTATTTAAAAGTAAGTTTTAAATATAAAGTAATCACGCAGATTGATGAAATGGTTTAGCGTGCATTTTGCGCATTTGACAGATTTTATTTAAAAGATCTTAAAGTATGCCAATGCCTTTTCGCCAAAGTACCATAGGGCAAAAAAGAATGCGCCGAAGTAAATGGTAGTGACGACTAGCCAGAATAGCGCAATCAGGTACATCAAACCGTCATCTTCAAGTTCCCCTATGCAGTAAAACAAGATGGCGAGACCGGGTAGGAAGTTATTGAATGGCAGTACCCCAAACGGAATTGCCATCAACCCGCCTGCTGCCAGCAAGATAAAGCCTCCCATTTTCTGGCCGCGTACGCCTGCTGCAATAAATGGGTAGCGTGGTTTACTGATTTTTCTGCATAGCCCCAGGATCTCCAGGCAAACTTTGGCTAACATTTTCCAGGTGTTTTCACTAAACTCAATGGCCAATACTTGTTTGGGCAAGACCGGTGATTCGTGACCACGTAACAGCTGCCAGCCCAAGGTGGCAAAGGCCACACCACCCAGTACCGTGAACGGACCCAGCGGGATGGGCTGCAAAAACGGTAATACCAGTATGATGCAAATAAAGGCATAACCTGCTTCATCTAACGTGTCTAATGCTTCGCCCACGCTCAATGGCTGGCCCTTGGCTTTCTCTGCGAATTGATGCAAACTTTTTACTAAGTTGGCGTAGTCACACATAGTTTTGCGTATGTTCTTGTGGGCGTATCATGTGAGTATTGTATGCAATATTGGAGGTGGTGGTCATGAAAAAAACCGCAGTTAATTGGCTGGGTTTTGATATTCATGTAATTGAACTATAAAAAAGCTTCTTAATCATATGATTAGCGCGTAAAATGCGCGCACTTTTATCGATTTATAGCAGATACCTTGGAACAATACTCAACAATGTTAGCAAAGCCTATTCCTAGCTATCGTCCTTATTGGGCGAAGCGGTTTGGGCCTGCGCCAATTTTACCGATGTCTCGTGCCGAAATGGACGCCCTAGGCTGGGATAGCTGCGACATCATTTTGGTGACGGGGGATGCGTATATTGATCACCCCAGTTTTGGCATGGCATTGGTAGGCCGTCTATTAGAGGCTCAGGGTTTTCGCGTTGGTATTATCGCGCAGCCAGATTGGCAAAATGCCAATGCATTTAAAGTGTTGGGCAAGCCGAATCTGTATTTTGGTGTGACGGCAGGCAATATGGATAGCATGGTGAATCGCTATACCGCGGATAGAAAAATCCGTAGCGATGATGCTTATACCCCTGATGCTGCACCTAATAAACGTCCAGACCGTGCGGTATTGGTATACAGCCAACGTTGCCGTGAGGCTTATTCTGATGTGCCATTAGTGGTGGGTAGTATTGAGGCGAGTTTGCGCCGTATTGCACATTATGACTATTGGTCAGATAAAGTACGCCGCAGTATTTTAGTGGATTCTAAAGCTGATATTTTATTGTATGGTAATGCTGAGCGCGCGCTGGTTGAGCTGAGCCACCGCATCGCCAAAGGCGAGAAGATTGCCGAGATTCAAGATATTCGCGGTACTGCTTTTTTACGTAAGAAGGTGCCAGAAGGCTGGAGTGAAGTAGAAAGCACCAAGCTGGATCGCCCTGGTGCGGTAGATAAACCAGTTGACCCTTATGAAATGAAAATGGGTAAATCAGATGCCAGTTGTGCTACTGATGAAGCGAAAAAAACAGAATTACCGGCAGGCGTAAGTGCTATTGAGATTGTACCAAACCTCAGGTTAAAAGCTCCTAAGGCTGATCGGTCTAAGCAAGTAGTGCGCTTGCCTGCGTTTGAAGAGGTGGCGCATGACCCGGTATTGTATGCGCATGCTTCACGTGTGCTGCACTTAGAGGCTAACCCAGGTAACGCGCGTGCTTTGGTGCAAAAGCATGGCGATAGGGAGGTGTGGCTCAATCCGCCGCCTATCCCGCTTACCACCAAAGAAATGGATTATGTGTATGACATGCCTTATGCACGTAAGCCGCATCCTGCCTATAAAGATGCCAAAATCCCAGCTTGGGAAATGATACGCTTCAGCGTGAATATCATGCGCGGCTGCTTTGGCGGCTGTACTTTCTGCAGTATTACCGAGCACGAAGGCCGTATTATTCAAAGCCGTTCCGAAGCTTCTATCCTGAAAGAGGTGGAAGAAATTCGCGATAAAGTGGATGGTTTCACCGGTGTGATTTCAGATTTGGGTGGACCTACCGCCAATATGTACCGTATTGCTTGTAAATCTGAATCCATTGAAAAGAATTGCCGTAAATTAAGCTGCGTTTATCCGGCGGTGTGCGAAAACTTGAACACCGACCATAGCGCGCTGATTCAGCTATACCGTAAAGCACGTGCGATTAAAGGTGTTAAGAAGATTTTGATTGGCTCCGGTCTGCGTTATGACCTTGCGGTGAAATCACCAGAGTACGTGAAGGAGCTGGTGCAGCACCATGTGGGCGGCTATCTGAAAATTGCGCCTGAGCATAGCGAAGAAAACGTGCTGAGCAAGATGATGAAACCAGGCATGGGTGCTTATGATGAATTTAAAGCCATGTTTGAGAAGTTCAGTGCGGAAGCAGGCAAGAAGCAGTATTTGATTCCATACTTTATTGCTGCACACCCGGGTACTACTGATAATGACATGTTGAACTTGGCATTATGGCTGAAGAAATACGACTTCAAGTTAGACCAAGTGCAGACCTTTACCCCTACACCGATGGCGATGGCTACCGCGATGTATCACTCAGGTAAAAATCCATTGCGTAAGGTAACGGAAGATTCTGATGATGTGCCTATCCCAAAAGCGGGTAATGTGCGCAAGTTGCATAAAGCGTTTATTCGCTATCACGACCCTAATAACTGGCCAATGCTGCGAGAAGCATTGAAGAAAATGGGACGTGATGATTTAATCGGTAGTGGCAAGCATTGTTTGATTCCGGCTTGGCAGCCGCTATCCAGCAAGCCTGTGACCACGGTGCGCGGTGAGCAGTTAGAGCGCACGGTAAGGCCTAGGCGTACCACAGAGAAAAAGCGCAAATACTCCTAAGTAATTTTTTGTGAGGGTAATGTGATGTTAAGGTCATTCATACCTAATTTATACCAAGCCCTCATAATGCTGATATTTGCCTTGCTCAGCACCAATGCTTTGGCTGAGCGTGGGCTGTTCTGGAAAGCTGAATCTAGAACCGCACCTACGATTTATCTATTTGGCTCGATTCATACCGATGATAATCGCGTGACTGATTTCCCCCCCAGCGTGCTGGCGGCATTAAAGTCGATAGACGTCTTTATGATGGAGTCTGACGCACCGCAAGACCCACGCATGCTGCAGACGCCGGATTCCGACCTCAAATCTAGCTTAAGCCCTAAGGAGCTTGAGCAACTGTATGCATTGGCAGATTTTCACGTCATGCATAGAGATGTGGCGCTGCGCACCAAGCCCTGGTTGTTAGCAGTGGTGTTTGACTCCCCTAGGCCACTTACCCCATATGCGCAAGATAATTTGCTTATGCGCCTTGCAGAAGATAACGGCAAAGCTGTGCAGGGCATAGAGTCTGCGGCTGAGCATTTTGCCGTGATGGATAGCCTGACCCAGGCTGAGCAACTGGCTTTACTGCGGCAGGTCTTAAAGCGTAGCCAGCAAGCCAAAGAGCGTGATTATGAGCAGTTAATCAAAGCCTATTTAAAGGGAGATGCTAATAAACTCGCCGCCCTCAATGCGCATACCACCGGCAGTATGCTGTCTAGGCCCTTATGGGAGAAAATGCGCGTTAAACTGCTCGATGAGCGTAATACGGTGATGGCGCAGCGTGTACTTGCTAAAGCACAAGATAACAGCCTATTTGTGGTGGTGGGCGCTTCACATCTGGCTGGCTCAACCGGCCTGCTTGCTACGCTGAAGCAAGCAGGTTACAAGTTGAGCGTAGTGAAATAACAGAACTTTAGTGAAGTAAAAAAATTTAGTGAAATAACAGAATTACTGATGCGTTACGTGACGTCCCGCTTCGTAATTAACTGTTTCTGGCGATTGGTTCACATAGATAAGTTTATCGGTTGCAAAGCCAAGTTCTTTGGCTTGTGCAATCAAGTGCTGCTTAATGGGGTAGGATAATTGTGGTGTACGCGAAAGTATCCAAAAGTAGGATTTATCCGGCCCGCAAATCATGACGTAGTTGTAATAGGGTTTATCTAATTCAATGATATTGTAAGCCCCGTAAAACGGACCAAAGAACGATACTTTCAGTTTGCCTGTATGCGTTTTGTCTGTGTTGGCAGGGTCCACAAAATAGGCTTTGCCCACTGCTTCTTCCCATTTTTTTGTACTGGTATTCAGGCCGCGGTTAATTACCTTAATGCCGCCGTCATCACGTAGGCTGTAGGTGGCCGTGACGTTATCTAAACCACGTTCAAAACTATGGTCCAGCCGCGCAATTTCGTACCATGTGCCAAGGTATTGCCCAGCATCAAAACTTTCAATCACTTTTACGTTGTCAGGTACCCCCATGCATGATGATAAGAGTAAACAGCATGAGATTAATAGTTTGCGCAGTGCCATGGTGAGTGAGCCTAGTATCGTCGTTAGTGAGCTATTGATGTAAATGGATTAGACATTATTTGCTTAGTATCAGTTTGTGATTCTGGTTGTCTATTTAGGTTGCTCTGATTTAGACATCCATGCAAACAGTGAAGCACTCATCACTTCTTCAACCGACATGTCAATCGGTGTTAGCCAGTCGCTCGGCACAAACACAGTGTAGCCGCCTATCATGTAACCCATAGGTAAGTATACGGCAACACGATCACCCTGTATAAAGCCTGTCGGCAGTGCATCTGTATTTTGTCTGGTGATTAAGCCTACTATTTCCAGCGTATTTTCCGGCTCTGCTGTGCGACCAGGAATTTTTAGAATCACAGCCTGTTGTGCGCTACCTTTTTTGTGTGGGGCAAAATAATCAGCAAAACTCTTTAGCGATGAATAGATGCTTTTGACCACGGGTAAATTGGTGAATGGGAACTCAAGTAGTGCCAGCAGTTTGTACAGCTGTTTGTGCGAAACTAGATAGCCCAGCAGCACAATTCCCCCCAACCCCATTGCCAGACCCAGACCAGGGATGTAGAAATCACCAATAATCGGACGCACCCACCACATAGCGATATGCTCTGCCCAAGTTAAGAACGTATACAGTAAATATACGGTAAGCCCCAAAGGCAATGCTGTAATCAGGCCGCGAAAGAAATATTGGTAAATACGTTTCATAAAGCTCCCGTTCTATATGGCAGGTAAGATGCTGGTGCGCTGATTTGTAATGGATTTGATTACTGGTTTTGACCATCTGCCTGCAAAGCGTTCAGGTCAGATGCGCTTAACCAGCGCCATTCCCCAACTTTTAAGTCTTGTGGCAATTCCAAACGCCCAATTTTAATGCGCTTCAATGCTTCTACACGATTGCTGATAGCAGCGACCATGCGCTTTACTTGATGGTATTTACCTTCAGCTAGCGTCATGTGGATTACGTGGTCATTGATTTTGGTGCATGCCAGCGCTGCAATCGGTGCATCTTCATCAACTAGCTGCACGCCTTTTAAAATATGTGCAATTTGCTCGTCACTGACGGCATGCTTACAAGTGACCTCATAGACCTTGGGTACCTTGTGTTTGGGCGAACTCATACGGTGGATAAACTGACCATCGTCTGAAATTAGAATCAGCCCGGTGGTGTCTTCATCCAGTCTGCCTATGCATTGCACGCCTCGCTCTACCAGTGGGTGTGGCAGTAAGCTGTAGATAGTAGGGTGGTGCTGTGTTTTGTGTGAGCATTCATAATTACTGGGTTTGTGCATCATGAGGTAAGACTTTTCATGATAGACCCATGCCTCACCCTTGATGGTGTAGTGCAGGTTTTCCAGTTCAAAAGTGGTATCTGGGTCATCGCACAACTCACCGTTTACCGTCACCTCTTCGTTAATAACAAGAATGCGGCATAGCTTGCGGGAGCCAAAGCCTTGGTTGTGTAATATGCGTTCGATAGAAAGTTTTTTAGCCATAGCCGACATTATAAGGCACAAATAAAAACGCCCGCATGTTTCGGTGCGGGCGTTGTGATGGCTGTGCTTTAAAATGCGGTACTTTAAAACTAGGCTTAAAAATAAGTCTTAGTCCTCGCTAACGCATTTATAAGCTAAGGCGCCTATCACTGCACCAACAATCGGCGCTAGCCAAAATAGCCATAGCTGCTGTAACGCAATACCACCCTCAATCAAGGCAGGGCCAGTGCTACGTGCAGGGTTGACTGAGGTGTTGGTGACAGGGATGCTGATTAAATGGATGAGTACCAAAGTAAAGCCTATCGCCAATGGTGCCAAGCCTGCAGGTGCGCGTTTGTCGGTCGCACCCATGATGATAAATAAGAACATGGCAGTCATGACGATTTCTGTGATTAAGCCTGCCATCATGCTATAACCATGCGGTGAGTGTTCTGCAAAACCGTTCGATGCCAAGCCACCGGTATAGCCCTGCATGCCGCTAGCGATAGTGTGTATCAGTAATGCGGCTAAAATTGCGCCCAATACCTGCGCGATAATGTAATGTGGGAGTTCTTTGGCGCTAAATCGGCCACCTGCAACCAAACCAATCGAAATAGCAGGGTTGAGATGGCAGCCCGAGATATGGCCGATGGCGTAGGCCATAGTCACCACGGTTAAGCCAAAAGCGAAGGAAACTCCTAAATAACCTAAGCCTAAATCTGGAATGCCAGCAGCGAGGACTGCGCTACCGCAGCCGCCCAACACTAACCAGAAAGTACCGATGAGTTCGGCAAGTGCACGTTTTGATAATGACATAATTACTCCAATCTTATAGTGATTATTAGAATCTACATGGACTGCATTTATATCAATTGCATCGCTAATTTACTGCAATCATGATGTGACTACAAGCGAGTTTGGGTTAAACTAGGCCTTTAATTCACACACCATTGTTATATGTCTTTTAAGCACATCATCTCCCGCGACAACCCAGTTTTTAAGCAACTCAAGAAATTTGCAGACAATGCGCGCGAGCGTAGGGCTGAGGGCAAAACCTTGCTAGATGGCGTACATTTGATTGAATCGTATATGGACACTTTTGGTGAGCCGGATTTAATCATTATTCCTGAAGGTAAAAGTAGCGTAGAAGCTACCGGTTTGATACAGAATTTGGCGGATATTTCAACCATTATGCTGCCTACATTAATGTTCGCAGAGCTGACCCCGGTGGCCAATGCTACCGGCATTTTGGCGCTTGTAAAAATACCGCAACTACCTGTTCCAGAGCAGCCAGAATTTGTATTGATGCTAGAGGACATACAAGACCCAGGTAATATTGGCAGTATGCTGCGCACAGCGGCTGCATCCGGTGTTGATGTGGTTTATCTAAGTACTAGCTGTACTGATGTATGGTCGCCCAAAGCGCTGCGCGGCGGGCAGGGCGCACAATTTGTACTGCCTATTGTGGAGCGCGTAGATTTAATTAACGCACTGCAGGAGTTTGACGGTAATAGTTATGCTACCGCCATGCAGGGTGAGTCTCTTTATGCTCAGGATTTATCTGCGCCTACAGCTTTTGTGATTGGTAATGAGGGAGCTGGGCTACGTAAACAAACCATGGCGGCGACCAGCAAACGGATTACTATCCCGATGGCAAACACTGCATTGGGCTCGGTAGAGTCTCTCAATGCGGGTGCGGCAGCGGCGGTCTGTTTATTTGAGCGGATGCGTCAGGCGTCTTTGACGTAAACCTTTTGAAAATAAGGATGTAGTAATGTTTAACTACCCAGTCACTGAATATCAAGCAGATACAAACCAAACGGTTGGGTGTGCCACTCGGCCAGCCCAGCGTGGGTTTAGTTTGATAGAAATGATGGCAATCGTTGTGATTATGGGTATTTTGGCTATGGTGGCGATTCCGTCCAGCATGGGCCGTATTATTAAAGAGCAAATCACCGCGGCATTGCCGTTAGCCGATATTGCCAAAGCACCAATCGCTGCGGCATGGGCGACCTCTCAGGTGATGTTGGCGGATAATGCAGCTGCCGATTTACCCAGTAGCGATAAAGTGGTGAGTAACTTTATTTCTGATACCAAGATTGAAAATGGCGTAATCCATATGACCTTTGGCAATAAGGCACACCCCAAAATCAAAGACAAAGTGCTGAGCCTGCGACCAGCGGTGATAGAAGAGTCTAAAGTGGTGCCTGTAGCATGGGTGTGTGGAAACGCAAAAGCCCCAGACAATATGGTGGTAAAGGGCGAAAACAAAACCAATATACCGGATGAGTATTTGCCGCGACTATGTAGGTAGGCCGTAGTACCTAAACTTAAGTACCTAAATCAATTATCTAAG
Organism: Methylotenera mobilis JLW8; assembly: GCF_000023705.1. Lineage (NCBI taxonomy): Bacteria > Pseudomonadati > Pseudomonadota > Betaproteobacteria > Nitrosomonadales > Methylophilaceae > Methylotenera > Methylotenera mobilis. Next base: position 1,646,680 of record NC_012968.1, on the reverse strand, counting down.
CTCATTGTTTGCTGAGTGCGAGGCGACATGCCAAACCAATAAAAACAACGCCCGCCACGCGGTTGATTACCAATTGACCACGCTTGGAGCTATTAAGCCAGTGAGAGATGTAACTTGCTGCCCATGCGATACAGCTAAAAACAATAAGGGCGGCGATGATGAAAACTATGCCGAGCATGATGATTTGTAGCGGAATTGAGCCGCGCGCGGGATCTGCGAACTGCGGCAAGAATGACAAAAAGAAGATTGCCACCTTAGGGTTTGTAATGTTCATCAAAACACCGCGACTATACAGTGCCCAACCACCTTGTTTTTGATTTGCGGCGTTAGAAATGTCAGTAGCGCCTGCGCGAAATGCTTGCCATGCGAGATAAAGCAGGTAGGCCGCGCCTACCGTTTTTAGAATGGTAAAAGCAAGTGTTGAAGTTTTAAATATAGCAGCTACGCCAAGCGCCACGGCTGAAATGTGGAACAACAGTCCTGTGCAAAGACCAAGCGTAATGATGAAGCCTGACTTTTTGCCGTTTATGGCAGACTGGGTGAGGACAAATATGTTGTCCGGGCCAGGTGCAATCGCCAGTGCAACTGATGCAGCGAAAAACAATAGAAGAGCGTCTACCGGTATCATATTTGCGACTCCAAGCTCGCGTGAAAACTCATACGGCCTAACGCTTTTTAGCCGTGCTTAATGTACTTCTGGGTGCGCTTTTGTGGTGACTTCACTGACCATTAGTTGCGTGGCATCCACTTTATCAAAGCTGTAGTGAGCGTTACAAAAGTCACAGTTCACTTCAATTTTGCCTTGCTCCTCAATGATGCTGGTGATTTCATCGTTGCCTAGCATGCGCAACATACCGGAAACACTTTCACGCGAACAGCTGCAATGAAACTTGGTATTGCTCGCTTCAAATAATCGTACATCTTCCTCGTGGAATAGGCGCGTGAGTATGGTTTCTGTCGGCAGGTTGAGTAGCTCGTCGTCGGTAATCGTATCAGCTAAATGCCCAATACGATTCCATGCGTCTAAGTCCTGTGCGCTAAGGTCTTCAGTTTTAGTGACTTGGTTCATGGTATCCGGCAATTTTTGCAGCAGCATGCCTGCCGCGGCGTTGCCATCGCAATGTAGCCAGATTTTGGTGTCAATTTGCTCTGAGCGTAGCATGTAGTTTTCTAGAATGGTGCTGATGCTGTCGCCCTCTAGCGCAACGATTCCCTGATACGCCTGACGGCCATCTTTGGGGTCTAGCGTGATCATGAATTGCCCTTGTGACATGAGGTCGAACAGGCTTTGTTCGTCTGATACTTCACCTTTCCACTTGGCGGTGGCACGGATGCCAAAATCTGAGTTGCATTCAACCACCAATAATTTTAGCGCGCCCTTGCTTTGAATTTGCAGTACAAGTGAGCCGCTCATTTTAAGGGTGGCGGTCAGCAATGCACTGGCGGCCATTAGCTCGCCCAGCGCGCGTTTTAGGCCAACAGGCAGGTGCTGTTTGTTCAGCGCTAGTTGTAGTGTGCTGGTGAGGTTAACAAGGTTGCCACGTATCGGCGTGTTTTCAAAAACAAAACGTTGTAGGGTGTCTGGTAGTTTATTCATCCCGACATTTTAACATTAGCGTGCAGCATTCAAAAATGTTTGGATGGAGTTTTTGATATCCACACGTTATGTGTTGTTGGCATTATGCGTTAGCTGGCAATGATAATCTGCTTGGTTTGCGGTACGGCCAATATTGACCAATACGCAAGCGCCCACTGCCATATTGTATTTAACGGTGCAGTGCTGATACTGGCGGGTGGTTGCTGCCCTAAAAAACATAATGCATCGTAAAGTAACTGGCTGGCAGTGCCAATTTCTATGGGTTTTGCTAAAGTTTGTTTGCTGAGCTTTTCATGGTTGGCATTAGCAGCAACTGGCACGTGTGCATATTGTGGCGTGGGGAAGCCAAGCTCCTGCTGCAGATATATCTGGCGAGGCGTGGAATTTAGTAAGTCTGCGCCACGCACGATATGTGTGATGCCTTGCGCGGCATCATCTACCACCACTGCCAGCTGGTAGGCAAATAAGCCATCTGCACGCTTTAAGATAAAATCACCTACATCTAGGCCAATATGTTGTTGTACTCCGTGCTGAATCTTGTCATGAAAGCTAATGGTGGCGTCATGAGTTTTGATGCGCCAAGCAATGGCAGTGTTAGGCTTGGTTGCTTTATGCAAGCAAGTCTGGGGATAGATGCGCCCATCAATGCCGAAAGCCGTGCTGGAGTCGGCAATTTCCTTGCGGGTGCAGGTGCATGGGTATATCAGCTGCTTGTTATTGAGTTGGTTGAGTGCGTCAGCATAAAGCTCACTTCGCTGGCTTTGGTAAACCACTGTGTCGTCCCACTCAAAGCCAAATGCTGCTAGCTGCTTTAGTATTGTATCTGCCGCCCCTTGAATTTCACGTGGTTTGTCTAAATCTTCCATGCGTACTAACCATCGCCCTTGGTTGACTCTTGCTTCACAAAAGCTGGCAACAGCCGCCACCAGCGAACCAAAGTGCATAGGCCCTGTGGGCGAGGGGGCGAAGCGGCCAATGTACATATTGGTGAAAATTTAATTCACTGGTTGTAGGTAGGGCGGAATATGCCAGTAGCCTAGCTGGTTACCCAATAGCATGAGCTGGCAGTGCAGGCGGTCATTACCGCTGGCGCTGACATCAAACTCGTAAGTGCGTAAAAATTGCACGCGGCCACGGCGATTACGCCCTAGCCATATTCTGCTGCAGGCGACAGACTCATCTAGCAACTGCAGATTGAATCTAGCCGAAAGTTCGCTACCAAGCAGAATGGCACGTTCACGTTTGTTTAAACTGTCTATCCAAAACCAGCCGATGGCCAGTAGGATAATAATTAACATTATTTCCATTAATACTCACTCATTCCTATGTAGGGTCTAGCTCGGATTCATCAGGCTCATCTTCATGTAGTGACAAGCTATCAAAATTGGACGAACTCTTAGTCTTGCCTGCATTTTTACCATGTAACTTAAATCGTAAGCGCAACTCGTTAATTGAGTCTGCATTACGCAGGGCATCATCTTCAGTAATGCGGCCTTCCTCGCATAAATTAAAGAGGGCTTGATCAAATGTTTGCATACCAAGCTCGGTAGATTTAGCCATCACTTCTTTAATCATGTTCGTTTCACCCTTTAAAATCAGGTCAGAGATCAGCGGTGAGTTAAGCAAGATTTCAATGGCAGCACAGCGACCGCCACCGGTTCTGGAAACCAGACGTTGCGAGATGAACGCTTTCAGATTGAGCGATAAGTCCATATGCAACTGCGCGTGACGCTCTTCAGGGAAGAAGTTAATGATGCGGTCAATCGCTTGGTTGGCGCTGTTGGCGTGCAAGGTGGCCATACAAAGATGGCCGGTTTCTGCAAATGCTAGCGCAAACTCCATGGTTTCTCTATCGCGGATTTCGCCAATTAAAATCACATCAGGGGCTTGGCGTAATGTATTTTTTAGCGCGTTAAACCATCCGTTGGTATCTCTACCTACCTCGCGATGGGTGACCAGGCAGTTCTTACTTTGGTGCACGTACTCTACCGGGTCTTCTACGGTAATGATGTGGCCAAACGTGTTTTCATTGCGGTAATCAATCAGCGCGGCTAGCGTGGTGGACTTACCCGAGCCGGTGCCGCCTACTAGAATCACTAGCCCGCGCTTAGTAAGCATTACGTCTTGCAGCGTGTCAGGCAGGCCTAAATCGTCAAACTTAGGAATTTCAGTGGTAATGGTACGTAGCACCATGCCGACTTTTTCTTGTTGTACAAATACATTCACCCGGAAGCGGCCTATATTTTTAGGCCAGATCGCAAAATTACATTCTTTTTCTGTTGCAAATTCGGTGCGTTGCTTTTCATTCATCAACGCATCAGCAAAGGCTTTGGTATGTTCACCGCTCAGTTTCTGCTGAGTAACTGGTGTCATCTTGCCATCAATTTTCATGGCGGGAGGAAAGTCTGCGGAAATGAATAAATCCGAGGCTTTCTTATCAAGCATGCCACGTAAAAGGTTATGCATGTAATTAAGTGCTTGTTCGTTTGTCATTCAAGAAACCTTATCTATTGGGGTTACAATATGGCACGAGTTCATCCATAATTAACAAGTCGTCACTTTCACGCTTGTTGTCGGCAATTGTACTTAATTTAATTGTAAGCGAACATTCGCTTCATCAGCTATTGTTGCATGGGATTATTGATAAGAGCCATTACTGCATGAATGAAATACGTGAAAAAGAAGCCATCGATGCTTACTTAAAATTGTTGCAGGCTAAAGGCGCAAAAAGTGATGTGCTACATAGGCGCTGCTTGTTTATTGATCTTTTAGCTGAAAAGCTTGTTGGACAGGTGTCTAACGGTGAAGTCTATCGAGATATTGTTGAAAATGTGATGGACTCAGTTCCAGCAGATGCTTGGCATGATAGTCTTACCGCTGCACGTGAATTTTATCCGTTTTGGATGAAAGATTTTAAAGCGATTGCTGCTTTAAACATTAACCCTGGTTTTGATGTTAAGCCTATAGACTGGCGACCAGTACAGGCATCACTCAAAGCGTTATCTGATAGATTAGAAACAGAGAAGTTTGAGGCCGCTGAAAACTGGCCTTTAAAAGCATATACCCAAGCTTTGCGTTATGAAGGGGCTGAGCAGTCTTTGGTGGATACACGTATGAAGCTGGCGAAAATCATATTAATCCGCTTGCGCACCGCACCAGATAAAGACAGCAAGGCCTATCGTGCGGCAGTGGATCAGACCTTGCCCTTATTCAGCATTAAGCATAGTCGCCGCTTGTTTTTGGTAGTCGTGCGTGAGTTTTATCATTTTTGGTCAGGTAACCCGGATGCTGCTAGCATGGTGTTGAAAGAGGGCGCTGGTAACGCATTAATCTAGTTTTGAAACCATCTCTTGAGTTGGATTGCACATATTTAGTGCAATGCACCATGTGTTGCACAATGTTAGTGCAATAATTCCATGCTGTGTTATGCAAGTTCTATACAAAACAATAGGTTATGTTTTGGCGTGATATTTGCTTATTTTGCGGGGCTTAAAATGTTAATAGGTGATTGAAATGGAAGCATTAGTCTCAGCAAATGATGTTTTATTTGTATTGCTTGGCGCCATTATGGTGCTTGCAATGCACGCAGGTTTTGCATTTTTAGAGGTGGGTACAGTCAGGCATAAGAATCAGGTCAATGCACTGGTTAAGATCATGGTGGATTTTTCAGTTTCTACCATTGCTTACTTTTTTATTGGCTACAGCATTGCCTATGGCGTAGATTTTTTTAGTGGCGCTGACGTGCTGGCTGCTAAAAATGGATTCGGTCTAGTCAAGTTTTTCTTTTTACTGACATTTGCCGCGGCGATTCCGGCGATTATTTCCGGCGGCATTGCCGAACGTGCGAAATTTAATCCGCAAATGTTTGCTACTTTTACCTTGGTTGGTTTTGTGTACCCGTTTTTTGAAGGGATTGCATGGAATAACCATTACGGTTTGCAAGAGTGGCTAAAGGTGGCGACTGGTGCGTCATTTCATGATTTTGCAGGTTCGGTTGTGGTGCATGCGATGGGCGGATGGATCGCACTTGCTGCCGTGATTTTGCTCGGTGCACGTAATGGCCGCTATAGTAAAGATGGTCGTTTGCATGCGTACCCACCGTCAAATATTCCGTTTCTTGCATTAGGTGCATGGATACTGACCGTAGGCTGGTTTGGCTTTAACGTGATGTCTGCACAGGCTGTACAAGGTATTAGCGGTTTGGTTGCCGTGAACTCCTTGATGGCAATGGTGGGTGGTACTTTAGCAGCTTTGGTGATGGGTAAAAATGACCCGGGTTTTGTGCACAATGGCCCTTTAGCTGGTTTGGTTGCGGTTTGTGCCGGTTCTGATGTAATGCATCCGCTAGGTGCATTGGCAACTGGCGCAATTGCTGGCGTGCTATTTGTGTTGACCTTTACCTTAACCCAGCAGCGCTGGAAAATTGACGATGTGCTTGGCGTGTGGCCGTTGCATGGCCTATGTGGTGCTTGGGGTGGTATAGCCGCCGGTATTTTTGGACTTAAAGCATTAGGTGGAATGGGTGGCGTAAGCTTTGTATCGCAATTGGTTGGTACAGCAACCGGTGTAACAGTTGCCTTGGTGGGTGGTTTTGCTGTGTATGGCGCCTTGAAGCAATTGGTTGGTATTAGATTGACCGCAGAGGAAGAGTATGACGGCGCAGATTTGACCATTCATAAAATTCCATCTACAACTAATGATTAATCTTTAAATTGGCCATTGATAGAAATTAATAAAGTCTGTCGGCGAGTAATAAAGTCTGTCGATAGAACTAAAGTCTGTCTTAACAGATAATTTAAAAAGCCCTGAGAAATCAGGGCTTTTTTGTAGGGTAATCTTTATCTACTGCTCTCTGACGTTTAAAGTTGGTAACCAAAGCAGTGTAAAGTCGGTAACTAATTCAAATTTTATGTGATTGGTACTTTTAAGAAGAGTTGATACTAATGATGAAATTTTGTATCAAGGTGTAGTTTTACGCAGTTTCTACATGGCTTTAAATTTACAGCTCTTTTATGTCACAACCTTAATGTCCCTTAATTCGGTCTGTAGAGTCGGAAAATTCCGTGAAAAGTTTGTGGCACCTACCCCTCTAGGTCTTAGAATAGCTTATCAGGTGTAATGCGAAGCCCAAATGAAACCCACTGGTTATCATTCACACCATTGAGCTGTCTCCCCAAGGTAGCGTCTACTTGAAACAGGTCAGGTATAACAGACATCCTTATGCCAGCTTGAGTGAAGGGGTTTGATTGATGGTCTCCGTATACTTCTAAAACCCCTGTAAACCTCGGTGAAGCCTTGAACTCACCACCGACACCCCAAGTCATGTTGTCTTTGTTGGACGCATGGTCATGCAGCACGCCCGCATTTAGGTGCATTACTATTTTGTCATCGTTAAAGGATGCTGAGAACGGAATATACGCATAAGTGTTTCCGAGTTGGTTTGCGCTAGGAGTTACCGCTGGGTGGTAAACCTTACCAATTGCAAAGCCTATTCCCCATCCGTTAGTTTCAAGGGCTTTGAATAAAGTCTTAGCTTGTATCACATAGTCTGATGTGTCCTTTGTATCACTAGCCATAGACAAGCCAGCACCTAGAGTCACCTCAAGGTTACCTGTAGGGTTGCAGGCAGGCAAAGCCCAGAACTCAGTGCTGTTTGGGTATATGCGAGTCCAACTTTCAAGCTGACAGCTCTCTGCGTTGGTTAATCGTGCATCATCGGTAACAAAAGGACGAGCTGACCATGCGGGGTGTGCGTATAGCAGGATAGGTAAAAGTAACAGTTTTTTCATTGTTGCCATTTTATTCTAGTTTTATTTATTTTAGGTTACAGCCTCATGTATGGATTGTATTTACTGTGCGTCCGCCAGAGGTGTAACTAGTAGCGTAAAAGAACTCATGTAGCAAAATAAGATTTCTGAGCTTTCGGTAGTGCTTATAGAAAAGGTTTGCGAAAATTCCAGTATCAACTGGATCAACTCCAAAGCGGACATATAAGTGGTCTCACAAGCTCCAAGTTTTTCCTCATAAGTTGCAACTAAAAATGCATGGTAAGTCATGCTTATGCTTGTTAGTAAGTGACTGCTTTCGGCCCAAAGCAGACGTTCATTTATGAAAAGCGACTGGCAGAAACGTGGAACAACGCTGACATTAAACTTTCGTGAATTAACCAGTATTAATTAAATCAAAAACTAAACAAATAAACGCTTTTGTGGATTTATAACTTTAAGATTTCAACCTTAGCGCATTTGCAATTACTGAAACAGAACTCAAACTCATGGCAAGAGCCGCTATCATCGGTGAAAGTAGCCATCCAGTAAGTGGGAAAAGCAGGCCCGCGGCCAAAGGAACACCGAGCGAGTTGTAAACAAAGGCAAATGTCAGGTTTTGCTTCATATTGATTATTGTCTGCTCAGAAATTGCTCTCGCTTGCGCAATACCACGCAGATCACCTTTTACAAGCGTTACTTGGGCACTATTCATTGCAACATCAGTTCCTGTTCCCATCGCAATACCCACATTAGCTTTTGCCAATGCTGGGGCATCATTAATACCGTCTCCTGCCATTGCAACAATTCTTCCTTCACGTTGTAGCTTATCTACCAATGCTAATTTGTCGGCTGGCCTGACCTCCCCATAGATCTCACTAATACCCAATTTAGCAGCTACAAATTTTGCTGTAACTAGGCCATCACCAGTAGCCATGATGACACGAATGTTAAAAGACCTAAGGATATTTAACGCATCTAATGAACTAGCTTTAATAGGATCAGAAACAGCTAATAAACCAGCCACATTTCCATCCACTGCCAACACCATGACACTTGCTCCCTCCGCCCTTAAATTTTCAGCCTGTAACTTTAGCTCTTCATATGAAACTCCAATTTGTGTCATCAGAGCACTGTTTCCTAATGCAAGCGACCTTCCGCCGACTATACCTTTTACACCTATGCCAGAGATTGAGTCGAAGCTTTCTACTTTTTCTAGCCGGAGTTTCCGATCACGAGCTTCTTGCAAAATAGCATCGGCCAAAGGATGTTCGCTCCCTTGGTCTAAGCTTGCTGCGAGACGAAGCACTTCTTCTTCCGTATACCCTTGATTTGCAAATACTCGATCAAACCGTGGTTTACCTTCGGTTAGCGTTCCAGTTTTATCAACAATAATGGTGTCTATTTTTCTGAAATTTTCAATCGCTGCTGCATCGCGGAACAACACTCCTTGAGAGGCTGCTTTTCCTGTAGCAACCATAATTGACATTGGTGTTGCCAATCCTAGCGCACATGGACAGGCAATAATAAGCACAGCAACAGCATTAATGAGCCCGTATACCCAGCTTGGCTCTGGGCCAAACACGCCCCACACAAAAAATGTCAGTAGCGAGATAAGTACGACTGTTATAACAAAGTACCCTGCAACATGATCAGCAATGCGCTGCATAGGTGCTCTTGATCGTTGCGCTTGCATAACCATTTGCACAATACTTGAAAGAACAGTTTGAGTTCCCACCTTTTCAGCTCTTAACACTAATGTACCACTTGTATTTAATGTTGCTCCTATCAGTTTATCTCCAACGCGTTTTGTCACTGGAACAGGTTCACCTGTAAGCATAGACTCATCAACTGCGCTAACTCCCTCAATCACAACGCCATCAACAGGTACCTTTTCACCAGGACGGACGCGAAGAGTGTCGCCAACATGCACATGCGTCAAGGGCACATCCTGCTCTGTACCATCGGTATTAATTTTACGAGCTGACTTAGGTGCCAAACCCAGTAATGATTTGATAGCTGCAGATGTCTGTGATCGTGCCTTAAGCTCAAGGACCTGACCAAGTAAGGTAAGTGAAATGATGACTGCAGCGGCTTCAAAGTAGACAGACACTCGGCCCATATCGATAAATGAATCTGGGAAAAAATCAGGTAATGCTGTTGCTATTACACTGTAAATAAATGCAGCTGAAGTACCGAGACCAATTAAGGTCCACATATTAGGTTTACGGTTAATTATTGATTGGACGCCTCGTTGGAAGAAAGGCCAGCCTGCCCATAATACAATCGGCAAAGAAATAATGAGCTCAATCCAGCTTTGAGTCGCCATCTCAAACCATTGTAGCCTGTGACCTAACATTGCCAAAACTGTAACAACAACGGTTAATGGCAATGTCCAAAAAAAACGCCGTTTAAAATCTATTAATTCCGGACTTTCGTCTTCCTCAAGGCTCGGTAGCTCTGGCTCCAATGACATGCCGCACTTTGGACAGACGCCTGGAGAGTCCTGCCGTACTTCGGGATGCATCGGGCATGTATATATAGTCCCTTTGGCGCTTAACTCAGCTGAAATTTGGTCATCATTTACAGGTTGAGGTTGATGATATAGAGCTGGATTTTCTAGAAACTTACCTTTGCATTTATTGCTACAAAAATAGAACATTGCTCCTGCATGCTTTGCAGAATGTTGTGACTGGTCAGAAACATTCATTCCACAAACTGGATCTTTCATCGTATTAGTATTGTTCTTCATATCCATAACCTTCGCTCCTGGGACAATTGATGCAGATGAGCCAAATATCGAAAAATGTTTAGTATCCAGCCACGTCCTTTCTTCAATCAACAGGCTTTATATTGATGACTAATGGGGATTCACCTTCTACTTTTACGAACCCAAAATCAACTTGATCTCCAATTTTAACTGTATCTAATAGTGACTTATCAGCAACTTTAAAGAACATAGTCATCCCTGGCCAGTTTAGCGCTGGAACAGGTTCGTGCTTTAATTTCACTTTGCTTAACTCAGTATCCAGAGCCACTACTTCGCCTCTTGCAGAATAGCTCTTTTGTATCTCTTTACTTGGGTGATGTGCGTCATTAGCTAAGGACACTAAAGAGGCTAAACTCAAAAATGTTGTGAATATAACAATTAATATTTTATTCATTTCAACTCTCCTTTTAAGAATATAAAAATTTATCGTAATGGCTGAAACCCAGCATCAGATATTGCTTGAATAATTACTGCTTCGGGCATGGCCGAATTAACACGTAATGTTTTTGTAGATAGTTCAACATCAATCACCGCCAACGCGTCTATTTGTTGAATGGTTTTTTTGATTGTATTAACACAACCTCCACAGTTCATATTTTGTACTCTTAATATATACATAATAGGCTCTTCTTTATAGAAAATGTGAATGTACAATCACTCTAAAGCTTCCAACAATTGTAAGGTCAAGCGTTTTTTATTAAATTACTTCTTGACCTTACAATAGTGGAAAGCATTAGCATTGTTAGGGTAAATAAATTCAGTAATAAACATTTAGATTGATGATGAGTTTCAGTCCCAACTTTAGAGTAAGGATTTTTTATGGATAATGACTTTTACAATATTGGAGAAGCGGCGAATGCTTCTGGCATATCTGCAAAAATGATTCGTCATTACGAGAAGGTAGAGCTACTTCCAGCTGCATCAAGAACGATTTCTGGGTACAGAACCTACAACCAACGTGACGTTCATATGCTGAGATTTATAAAGCACTCTAGAGACTTAGGATTTTCAATTAAGCAAATTGCAGCATTGTTAAGCTTATGGCGTGACAAGAACCGCTCAAGCAGCAAGGTCAAGTCATTAGCCATCAAACATATTGAGGTGCTAGATCAAAAGATAAAAGAGTTGAATGCGATGAAGTCTGAATTATCACACTTAGTAAAATGTTGTCATGGCGATGAGCGCCCTGATTGCCCGATACTCGATGAGCTGGCAATTGACGAAATATGAGTCTAACTTAACAACTAAAACGCAAGTCATCAGCTAGTTGATTAACATCAATTAAATTCAAAATAGTTGTGTAATAATAAATACGTGAAAATGCTTTATTAAACTAATTCTCTGCTTTGCTGATTTTTCTGCCATTCGTAATTATTAAACGAAATTTCGCATTGAGCCGCATGTGGTCGCAGCTTTCAGCCCAAAGCAGACTTTTAATCCTGAACCAACAGAAACTTGTTGAAAAAAGTTTGAAGTGATAGAGTAGCTCCATAATGAAAATGTTCCGTGCAATTGCAATAGTGTTAATTCTGGCGTTGGCTTCAACCCCGGCGCTGGCAGCCATTTGCGCTACTTCATGTGCTTCGCATTCGATTATGACTTCTATGCATTCAGATAGCATGGTTGGTATGAAAAACTGTCATGAAGCCTCCATGAGTAAAGACAAGCATAAATCGAGTAATGAACATAAATCTTGTGCGATGGGTGCAAGTTGTCAGTTCGTGCAAGTTACAGTAATCGAATCGCCCACTAAGTATTTCCTGGCTGTTTCTGCAACAGCTTCATTCCCTAGTTTTGTCTCATCCGAAAAATCCGTAGATCTATCCCCGCCGTTAAAGCCTCCAGCTTGAATTGTTGCCATTAGGGCGTAATTACGCCCTAAATTTGCACATTTAAGTTTAGGAGAGCTCTCATGAACGCCCCCAGATTGGCTTATACGCCAAGAGTAATATGCATGTGGTTTAGCATAATGGTGGTGTTGGCATTGTCTTTAAAAGTTGCTTCTGCGAAAGCAGAAGAAGCACTGACATTAGCTGAAACCATACAATTAGCCACACAAAACCAGCCCTTGCTGCAATCACTTGATGATGCAGCTGCCTCTTCGCGCCAAGCGGCCATTGCAGAAGGGCAACTGCCAGACCCCAAAGTAAAGTTTGGAGTCATTAATCTTCCCGTCACAACAGGTGATGCTTTACGTTATAACCGTGATGACCAAACCATGGTCAATGTTGGAATCTCGCAAGACATCATTCCACGAAAAAAACGTGAGGTCGCTTCAAACCGGATGCTGGCAGAGGCAGATCAGTTCCACACTGAGCAAATTGCGACTGCTAGAACCATTGAGCGCGATGTCGCTTTGGCTTGGCTGGATGTGTATGAGGCGCAGCGTAAATCTGAGCTTTACCAACGCATAGTCGATGATATGACAGCAGAGCGTAAAGTGCTGGCTGCCAGTGTGAGTTCTGGCAGCGCTAAATCCAGTGATGTCTTGCGCATGGATACGCAAACCTCCATGACCAATGAAAAGCGCATCTTTGCACAACGCGATGAGCGTAAAGCACGTGCTGCTCTAGCGCGCTGGATAGGTAAATCTGCATCTCGTCCAATCTCGTCTGAACTGCCGGTGATGACTAATAGCTTGAATCAAGACGCTACACAGTCAGCGCTTGAACAGCATCCATTGGTACGTAATGCCCATCAAACAGAGAAAGTTGCGCAATATGATGTAGATAGTGCCCAAGCCAACTTGGAGCGTAATTGGGGCTGGGAAGTAGGCTATGGCAAGCGGTTTAATGATCGCAGCGATATGCTCAGCTTTCAGGTTTCGATTGATCTGCAGTTAGATCGTACTAATCGACAAGACCGCCGCACTGCGGAAAAACTCGTACTAGTCGAGAAGGCACGCAAGCTGACCGAAGACAAACGGCGTGAGCTCTCCTCTGAACTTGAAAGTGCAATGGCAGATGCTGAAGCAGCTGAAGCCCGTGAAAGCGAGCACATCATAAAACTTATCCCCAATGCTGAAGCTAAGTTACGTATCGCTCAGGCAGCCTATCAGTCTGGCAAACAGCCACTTAGTGATGTCTGGGACGCTCGTCGGGATGTTCTGGATATCGAGTTAGACCACTGGACAATTTTGACAGACAAGCAACGCGCTGCCGTCAAAATTGGCTATTTATTAAATGATAGTCGTTTATTTAAAAAAATTGAAAAGGAATAAATCATGAAAACCACACAAATTTTAGTATTGGCAACATTCTTAGTGGCGGTAGCCGCTTGTTCTAAACAAGAAAATACTGAAGCCACCAGTCAAGCACCTAAAGCAGAAATGCCCGCGATGGAAACACCTATGGAGGCTAAGCCTGCTGTGAAGCTACCGAATGAAATTGATGCCAATGACCTGAGTGGCAGCAATGTGGAGCAAGATGCGAGCGGTAAGAAAGTCCTGTACTGGGAAGACCCAATGGTGCCAGGTAGACACTTCAGCAAGTCCGGTCAGTCTCCATTCATGGATATGAAGCTGTCTCCAAAGTACGCAGAGTAATTAAGCGCAAATACTAAGGAAATAAAATGAAGCGACTCCATTTAATAATAGTGTTAATTTTACTAACCCTAGTTGCAGGATTAGGTTGGCTTTTGGGGCAAAGGTCCGCGCAATCGCCTATGGGCAGCAATACATCAGCCAGCGATTCAAAAATAGCCCAATCCATTAATGGAGTCGTTCAAGACGGTAGCGGCAAAACCGTTAAATACTGGTATGACCCCATGGTGCCAAATCAGAAGTTCGATAAGCCTGGTAAGTCTCCTTTCATGGACATGATGCTTGAGCCCAAATATGCCAATGAAGGTAGCAATGGCGAGGAAGGCGGCGTAGCAATTTCATCACAAACCGCTCAGAACTTAGGGATTAGACTTGAGAAGGTATCCACTAAAAGTTTTGGTGAATCCTTTTCAGCTGTAGGTCGCATCGAGCCAGACGAGCGTCGCTTTTACGTAGTGCAAACGCGCATTCCAGGATTCGTAGAGCGTCTATCCGTTCGCGCTGTAGGTGACCCAGTCAGCAAAGGCCAAAAAATTGCTGAAATCTATGCACCCGATTTGCTGGCAGCTCAGCAAGAGTATCTAGCTTTACTGGAACTAAACAGTGTAGACAGTGATAACTCTCTCAAACAGGCTGCACGCAATCGACTCAAATTACTTGGCATGACTGAAGGTGAGATTGCTGTCATTACGAAGTCGGGTAAATCTAGTCCAAGGTTTGGCGTATATGCTCCTGCATCGGGAATCGTCACTGAGCTAGGTGTGCGCCAAGGTGGTCAATTGATGGCTGGCAGCTCATTGGTACAAATCTCCGACCTCTCCCAAGTATGGATGATTGCAGAAGTGCCTGAGCGTGATGCCGCCAGATTGAAACCAGGGATTGCCACAGATGTGCAGTTACAAAGTCTGCCTGGTGAAGTATTCAAAGGCAAAGTCGGTTATCTCTATCCGATATTGAACGACAGCTCCAGAACCTTGCAGGTACGTATCGAATTACCTAACAAAGGTAACCGCTTACGCCCTGGCATGTATGCCAATGTCAAATTCACAGGGCAAGCGCACGAAGCGCTGTCTGTACCTACCGAAAGCGTTATCGCGACTGGTAAGCGCAAAGTCGTGATTGTGAAGGAAGTGAATGGTTATCGTCCGGTGGAAATTAAAACAGGACAGGAGCTAGATAGCCGTACTGAAATTTTAGCTGGTTTAGCTGAAGGCGAAGATGTCGTGGTTTCAGGCCAGTTCCTAATTGATTCTGAGGCATCTCTATCTGGTGTGTTGGCGCGACTTTCCCAACAAGATAAAGCGATGGATAAAGGCATGGGTCAAAGCAGTGACATACAAATGAGTAAAGACACAGCAATGTTGGCTGAAAAAATGCCCAAAGGCCGAGGCAAAGTAATTGACGTAGATCCTAAGTCAAACCATGTCACGTTGAATCATGAACCAATCGCTGAGCTTGGTTGGCCATCTATGACCATGGGCTTCAAAGTTAAAGACAGCAAGCAACTCAGTAATCTCAAAGCTGACGATGAAGTGGAGTTCGATTTGAAAGCAGAAGCACCAGAAAAACCTGGGATGCCAACGCAATACATGATTGACCGTGTTGAAAAGGCACCAGAGATGAAAGGCAGCATGAAGGGAGCCAAACCATGATTGCTCAGCTCATCCGCTGGTCAGCCAATAATCGCTTGCTGGTATTGCTGGCAACTCTGATGGTGATTGCATGGGGAGTATTCGCCATGCTTAAAACGCCTTTAGATGCGATTCCTGACTTATCCGACACGCAAGTCATCATTCGTACCCAATGGCCTGGCCAAGCGCCGCAGATTGTTGAGAACCAGCTGACTTATCCACTCACTACAACCATGCTTTCCGTGCCTGGTGTGAAGACTGTGCGTGGCTATTCATTCTTTGGCGACTCCTTCGTTTATATATTATTCAACGATGGTACCGACCAATATTGGGCACGCTCTCGCGTACTGGAATACTTGAGCCAGATTTCCTCAAAGTTGCCCAAAGGCGCAAATCCTAGCTTGGGCCCTGATGCGACAGGCGTGGGCTGGGTATATGAATACGCTTTAGTAGATAAAAGTGGCAAACATGATTTGGGAGAGCTGCGAGCACTACAGGACTGGTTCCTCAAGTTTGAATTGAAGACCATTCCTGGTGTAGCTGAGGTAGCGACACTAGGTGGTATGGTGCGTCAGTATCAGGTACAGGTTGATCCTGATAAGTTACGCAATTACCGTATACCTCTATCTAAGGTCGTGTCTGCAATTCAATCTGCCAACCAGGAAACTGGCGGTGCAGTGGTGGAAACCGCGGAAGCTGAATACATGGTTCGTGCGCATGGATACTTAGAATCACTTGAGGATTTCCGTAACATCCCACTCATGGTGAGCAATAGCGGCACTCCTATACTTTTGTCTGATGTTGCGCACATTCAAATCGGGCCTGAATTAAGACGAGGTGTTGCAGAACTGAATGGCGAAGGTGAAGTGACAGGTGGCGTCATTGTGATGCGTGCTGGGAAAAATGCGCTAGAAGCCATTGATGCAGTGAAAGCCAAACTTGCTACCCTCAAGAAGAGCTTGCCTGAAGGTGTAGAGATTGTAACTACCTATGACCGGTCGCAACTGATTAAACGTGCAGTAGATAACCTAACGCACAAATTGATTGAAGAGTTCATCGTGGTGGCCTTGGTGTGTGCTGTATTTTTATGGCACTTCCGCTCAGCGCTAGTCGCGATTGTCGCTTTGCCTATCGGTGTGCTGGTCAGCTTTATCGTCATGTACTATCAAGGCGTTAATGCCAATATCATGTCGCTGGGTGGTATCGCCATTGCCATCGGTGCCATGGTCGATGCCGCTATTGTGATGATAGAAAATGCCCATAGGCAGCTTGAAAACTATAAAAATGAGCATGGCGAACCAAATAACAGTCAGCGCATAAAAGTCATTATTGATGCCGCCAGCGAAGTTGGACCGGCATTGTTCTTTTCCTTGCTGATAATCACGTTGTCGTTCATTCCGGTATTCACCTTAGAAGCGCAAGAAGGTAAGTTATTCGCGCCTTTAGCTTTTACCAAGACTTATGCGATGGCCGCAGCCGCAGGATTATCCGTGACATTGATTCCTGTGCTGATGACAATCTTCATTCGTGGACATATACGACCTGAGCATGACAACCCACTCAATCGTGGCTTGATCGCCATTTATAAGCCACTGCTCAGTAAAGTCTTACACTACCCAAAAGTTACATTAGGCGTCGCCCTAATATTAGTGCTGATCACGTTATATCCTCTAAGTAAGCTTGGTAGTGAATTCATGCCACCCTTGGATGAAGGTGACTTGCTCTATATGCCAACGGCGTTGCCTGGGCTGTCTGTTTCCAAAGCCTCTGAAATACTGCAATTGAGTGACAGACTCATCAAAACCGTACCTGAGGTAAAGTCAGTGTTTGGTAAAACCGGTCGTGCTGAAACAGCGACAGATCCCGCGCCATTGGAGATGTTGGAAACCACCATTCAATTTAAGCCTCGTGATGAATGGCGTGCAGGTATGACACCTGAAAAACTAGTCAAAGAACTTGATGCACGACTGAAAATCCCAGGTATGGCCAACGTATGGGTGCAGCCAATTCGTAACCGTATCGATATGCTATCTACCGGCATTAAAAGTCCGGTTGGTATCAAGATTGGTGGGGCTGATTTAGCTACCTTAGAAAAGCTGGGTGAAGAAGTCGAAAGGCTCATGAAAAAAGTACCAGGAGCCAGCTCGGTGATTGCTGAGCGAGTCACTGGCGGGCGTTACATTGATGTGCAAATTGATAGGCTAAAAATCGCACGTTACGGCTTAAATATTGATGATGTGCAGATGTTGGTATCTACTGCGATTGGTGGTGATAACATAGGTGAAAAAATTGAAGGGCTCGCTCGCTTTCCAATCAATGTTCGATTCCCAAGAGAGTTACGTGATTCTGTAGAAAAGCTAAAGTCATTACCTATCATCACTGAGCAAGGAGCTACCGTGCCCTTAGGTGAAGTGGCTGAGGTTAAAGTGACTGATGGCCCACCTATGATTAAGAGTGAGAACGCACGGCCTAATGTTTGGGTATATGTAGATATTCATGATCGAGATTTGGTTAGCTTTGTTAAAGATGCGAAAGCGATGTTGGATAAAGAGTTGCAATTGCCAGCGGGCTATTCGCTTGCATGGTCTGGTCAGTTTGAATACTTCGAACGAGCATCCAAAAGGCTAAGTTACGTTGTGCCAATGACCTTAGGTATTATCTTTATTTTGTTATTTCTAGCCTTTAAGCGCATGACACCGGCTTTGCTTATTTTGGGTAGTTTGCCGTTTGCATTAGTAGGAGCGGTATGGTTTCTGTACTTCTTAGGACATCACTTCTCGATTGCAAGTGGTGTGGGCATGATTGCTTTATCGGGTCTGGCTGCAGAGTTTGGCATCATCATGTTGGTGTATTTAGATGACGCAATAGCGCGTTATAAAGCTGCCGGTAAACTCAATAATAAAGAGGATTATTATGCTGCTTTGATTGAAGGGGCAGCACTTAGGGTTAGGCCAAAAGCCATGACAGTGGCAGTGATTCTAGCTGGTTTGATACCTATCTTAATTGGCACAGGTACAGGTTCGGAGGCAATGAGCCGTATTGCAGCGCCTATGGTAGGAGGAATGCTGACAGCTCCATTATTATCACTGTTCGTATTGCCCGCAGCTTATATCCTTCTGAAGCGGAGCTATGCTAAATCCTGAATCGATACTAATTGAGAATTACTTTCACTCTGATATACTTAACCTAATGATTAAAATCTTTCTAAAACTCTTGATTGTAGTATTCCTCATGGAATCTACATGGGCAGTTGCTGCACAGTACTGCCCGCATGAGCTTGGCTTGAAGGTCTCTTATTTAAGCCACGATGCTAATAAGGCGGATAGCGATAAATCTCTGTCTCAGTTACCCGCCATTGGCGCTGATCATTCAAAGTCTGATACAGATAATGATTGTCCTTATTGCCATCTTGGATCTATGAAGTCTATGGTTTCTATATTGTCACTACCATCGGCTGTGACAGAGAGCATAACTATTATCACCATTGTTTACTCTTATGCTGACGTCACTCCGCGTCATCCTGATCGTCCTAATTGGCTTGCCGCTGTTTAATTCAGCGGGAAGTCAAACCTCATAATTTATCTAGCGTAAAGATTTAAGTCACTTCGTCTCGCTGAATTCGTCCTTTTTATTTTGGAGAGTTCAATGCGCATATTTTATATATTTTTCATTTTTCTAATATCAGTCTCAACGGTGGTTAAGGCTGATGAGAATACTTCAGACTCAACCCTGTTGGAGCCTACAGGCAGCATTACCTTAACCGATGCACTTCACCTAGCATTAAGTGCTAATCCTGACCTGTCGGTTGCATTACGAGAGCTTGAGGCAATAGCTGGCGTAAGGATGCAAGCCGCTACAAGACCGAATCCATCGATCTCTACATTGATGGAAGATGCTCGTAACTCAACGCGGCAAACCACTATACTGCTAGAACAACCTATAGAGATGGGAAATAAACGCGATAATCGCATTAAGTCTGCAGACATTCGATATGATGCGGTGAATACGGATATTGCTATCAAAAAGTCTGAAGTCTATGCCAATGTACAGGCTGCATTTTATAGTGTACTAGCGGCCCAAGAGCGACTGAGTCTGGCTACCTCTTCACTAGATGTTGCGAAGCAAGCAAGAGAGGCTGCATCAAAGAAAGTACAGGCAGGAAAAATATCTCCTGTAGAAGAAACCAAATCAAAGGTTGCAGAGTCCGGCATTAAAATCGAAGCGAATCAAGCAACGAGTACACTCAATACAGCACGTAAGCGATTGGCTTCGTTGTGGGGTAGCCCTTTCCCAAAATTCATGCAGACGGTAGGCCAGATAGAGAATATTCCTGCGATACCTTCACTGCAAGAACTCTCAAACATGCTGGACAATGCACCTTCTATTCAACGTGCAAAACTTGAAATTGATGTTCGCCAAGCACAAGTCAATATCGAAAACACAAAGCGCACACCAGATTTAACGTTAAGTATTGGCGCGAAACGTAATGAGGAGCTTGGGTTAAATCAAGCTGTATTAGGTTTCTCCATACCCATTCCAGTCTTTGACCGTAACCAAGGCAATCTGCAAGTAGCGGTCAGCCGCACAGATAAAGCTCGTGACGAATTGGTGGCATTTAGAGTTCAGTTGGAAACTCAACTGGGTGGCGCGTACGAGCGGCTAAGTACAGCGCGGCAATCAGTTGATACATTGCAGAAAGAGATTCTGCCTGGTGCGCAAAGTGCCTTTGATGCCGCCACCAAAGGTTTTGAGTTTGGCAAATTTAACTATCTAGATGTACTGGATGCACAGCGTACTTTGTTTCAGGCCAAGTCACAGTACATCAATGCATTACTAGACGCGCATCAGGCATCAGCTGATATCAAACGAATCCTCGGTGATGCTATGCCTGAAACTGCAGTAAAGCCTTAGGAGGCGAACATGACAATACACTCAAAAATAAAATCTACACTTTCAAGCAAGCAGTCATTATTAATTATTATCGTTATCCTAATTGGCATCATCTTGGGAAACTTGATTTTGCAATCAAATAAGCCAAAATCCGGTGAGGAAGAAAGTTCAGAACAATCGACCACTCACGAAGAGCTGGATGGTCACCAACATGAAGAGCAAGCAAAAGAACTACCTAAAGGCCCACATGCTGGCAAAATATTTACACAGAACAGCTATGGTCTAGAAGTTGTCATTAGCAATCAAAAATCTACACCAGAGTTCAGAGTCTATACCTATGAAGATGGCAAGCTACTTGATCCTGCCACATCGAATGTGACGTTTACTGTAAATAGATTAGGCCGTCATCCGGAAAAGCTCAGTTTTGTAAAAGAAGCGGATTATCTCAAAAGTAACAGTGCTGTCGAGGAACCGCATTCATTCAAAGTCAGTATTGATTCCGAGCATAACGGCAAACACTATCAATTTGCTTACGAGCAGGTTGAAGGCAGAGTGACCATGACAGATCGTCAGCTCACCCTAAATGGTGTGGAAATACTCACCGCAGGTCCTGCACGCATCAAAACGACCCTAAACTTAATGGGCGAAATCAAACTGAATGCAGACAAGAGTGTAAGGGTCGTACCTCGTCTGAATGGCATTGTTGAGTCTGTATCAGCTAATGCTGGCGATAAAGTGCATAAGGGTCAGTTGCTGGTAGTGGTTTCAAGCCAAGGTATCGCTGATCAACGTAGCGACCTTATGGCTGCGCAAAAGCGGCTAGATCTTGCAAGAGTGACCTATGAGCGTGAGAAAAAACTTTGGGAAGAGAAAATCTCAGCGGAACAGGATTATCTGCAAGAAAAACAGGATTTGCAAGAAGCTGAGATCAGTCTGCAAAGAGCAAAGCAAAAGCTGCAATCTATAGGGGCAGGTCTAGGTGCTAGTAATAATCTAACCCGTTATGAAATCAAATCGCCCATTGATGGTGTGATCACTGATAAACAAATCTCAGCAGGGCAAGTATTGAACGGCGATGAAAGTATCTTTGTCGTGGCCGACCTATCGACGTTATGGGCTGAAATGACCATTTATGCCAAGGATGTGAATGCTGTAAAAGTTGGTCAAAAAGTGACGGTTAGAGCGACCGCTTTTGAAGCTCAGACTACAGGCACAGTAGCTTATGTGGGCGCATTAGTAGGAGAACAATCTCGTACTGCAATGGCACGAGTTGTACTAAAAAATGCTGACAAAGTATGGTTGCCAGGCCTCCCAGTGAACATTGAATTACAGGCGGACGAAGTTGAAGTTCCGCTGGCAGTATCGGTTGAAGGCTTGCAAAGCATGGATGAAGGCAAAGTCGTATTTGGTCGATATGGGGATTTATTTGAGGTTCGTCCACTGACACTGGGTCGTGGTGATGACAAATACGTTGAGGTTCTGAGTGGGTTGAATGCTGGTGAAAAATACGCCGCCCAAAATAGCTATCTGGTTAAGGCCGAACTTGGCAAAGCCAGCGCGACCCATGACGATTAAGGAACCTTGCTATGTTTGATAAACTCATCCGCTTTTCTGTAAATCAACGCTGGCTCATCATGCTGATAGCTTTAGCTATTGCTGCCTTAGGGGTGTTCAGTTACCAGAAATTACCTATTGATGCTGTACCTGATATTACTAATGTTCAAGTGCAGATCAATACAGTAGCTGCAGGTTATTCACCTTTGGAAGCCGAGCAGCGTATTACTTATCCAGTCGAAACTGCGATGTCAGGCTTGCCTGGTCTAGAGGAGACACGCTCCATTTCACGTTACGGTTTATCTCAAGTAACGGTAGTGTTCAAGGAACATACTGATATCTATTTTGCTAGGCAGTTGGTCAATGAGCGGATTAGTCAGGCCAAGGAAAAACTGCCTGCAGGTATTCTTCCTGAGATGGGACCGACCTCTACTGGCCTAGGGGAAATCTACATGTGGACGGTAGAAGCAAAAGAAGGAGCATTGAAGGCTGGTGGCACACCTTATAGCCCGACCGATTTACGTGAGATTCAAGACTGGATCATCAAGCCGCAATTACGCAATGTGCCTGGTGTTAACGAGATCAATACTATTGGCGGATATGCCAAGCAATATCAAGTGTCGCCCTATCCTGATCGTTTAGTAGCGCATGGCTTAGCTTTAAAAGATGTCGTAGAAGCACTGGAAAATAACAATGCCAATATGGGTGCGGGTTATATCGAAAAGTCAGGGGAGCAATACCTGATTAGGGTGCCAGGTCAATTATCCTCTATGAGCGATATCAATAACGTGGTGGTTTCTACTAAGCTAGGAATCCCCATACGTATTAAAGATGTTGCTGATGTTCAGCTTGGCAAAGAATTGCGAAGTGGCGCTGCCAGCGAGAATGGCGAAGAAGTTGTGATAGGTACCGTCTTCATGTTGGTTGGTGAAAATAGCCGTACAGTTTCTGCTGCAGTCGATAAAAGAATTTCAGAGATCAACAAGACGCTACCCACTGGGGTTGTAGCTAAAACAGTCTATGACCGTACTATCCTAATCGACAAAGCAATCAATACGGTTAAAAAGAACCTTTCAGAAGGTGCGCTTTTGGTTGTGGCTGTGCTATTTCTGTTTTTGGGCAACTTTCGTGCTGCCGTAATAACAATGCTCATTATTCCATTAGCAATGCTATTTACCTTTACAGGCATGGTCACGGGTAAAGTCAGTGCCAATCTAATGAGCCTAGGTGCTTTAGACTTTGGCATCATTATTGACGGTGCTGTTGTGATTGTTGAAAACTGCATGCGTAGGCTTGCACATTCGCAAACGATTTTAGGTCGCACCTTGAATCGTGAAGAACGCTTTCAAGAAGTATTCGCTGCTGCAAGGGAAGCTAGACGACCTTTGATATATGGGCAGATCATTATTATGGTTGTTTACTTACCGATATTTGCCTTAGCTGGGGTTGAAGGCAAGATGTTCCATCCTATGGCCTTTACTGTAGTCATTGCGCTATTAGGTGCAATGTTGCTTTCAGTCACTTTTATTCCAGCGGCAATTGCGCTATTCATCACTGGTGCTGTGACGGAAAAGGAGAATGTATTCATTGCATGGGCTAAGCGTGCCTATGAGCCGATTTTCCATTGGTCTATAGGCAATAAAGCTTTGGTGCTTACCGTTACGCTGGTATCAGTTATTTTGAGTGGATTAATGGTGAGTCGTATGGGTAGTGAATTTATGCCCAATCTCAATGAGGGCGACATCTTGATACAGCCTATTCGGATTCCTGGAACCAGCTTATCTCAGTCATTATCAATGCAACGTGAGATTGAGCATACTGTGATGCAGTTTCCACAAGTGGAAAGGATATTTTCCAAGTTAGGTACCGCTGAGATTGCTAGTGATCCTATGCCGCCGAATATGGCAGACAATTACATCATGCTTAAACCGAAGTCAGAATGGCCTGATCCTAATTTAAGCAAAAATGAATTGATTGCTAAAATAAAGCATGCAGTAGAAGCGGTTCCAGGTAATAACTATGAAATCACCCAACCCATTCAGATGCGTTTTAATGAATTGATTTCAGGTGTTCGTAGTGATGTAGGCGTTAAGATCTTTGGTGATGATATGGATACCTTGAATCGTACCGCCGAAAAAATAGCAGCAACTTTAAGCAAAATTCCTGGTGGTGAAGATGTGAAGGTAGAGCAAACGACTGGTTTGCCTATCCTCACCGTTAATATTGATCGTGAAAAGATTGCACGCCTCGGCATCAACATCACAGAAGTGCAGGAAGCAATATCGATTGCCATGAACGGCAAACAAGCTGGAGCCATATTCCAAGGCGACCGTCGCTTTAATATTGTCGTACGACTCCCAGAAAATCTCAGGGTAGATATGGTTGCTTTCAAGCAGATACCCATACGACTGCCGGTTAGTAGCGAGAATGCCAAAGCTAGCTATTTGCAGTTAGGGGAAGTTGCAACACTTGATTTAGCACCAGGTCCAAACCAGTTCAGTCGAGAAAATGGAAAACGTCGTGTTGTTGTCACAGCTAATGTACGAGATCGCGATATAGGTTCTTATGTGGCTGAAGCACAGCAACGTATCGAACAGGAAGTCAAAATACCTTCTGGATATTGGCTAACTTGGGGCGGTACTTTTGAACAGCTGCAATCAGCCACAGCGCGATTAGAAGTAGTTATCCCTCTAGCGTTATTGCTGGTTTCAATATTGTTGTACTCCATGTTTGGAAACTTTCGCGATGGGCTCATTGTGTTTACAGGTATTCCGTTTGCACTCACTGGCGGGGTATTGGCCTTGTGGCTAAGGGGTATACCACTCTCCATATCGGCAGGTGTTGGGTTTATTGCTTTATCAGGCGTGGCGGTATTGAATGGTTTAGTGCTGATCAGTTTTATCACGGCGCTTCGTGACGAAGGAAAACCATTATTGGAGGCGATTCAAGAAGGTGCTCTAACGCGATTACGGCCTATTTTGATGACCGCATTAGTAGCATCATTGGGGTTTATTCCGATGGCGATTGCTACCGGCACCGGCGCTGAAGTCCAACGCCCTTTGGCTACAGTCGTAATCGGTGGGATATTGTCAGCTACGTTACTGACTTTACTTGTATTGCCTTTATTATATGAGCTTTTGTATAGAAATAAAGACCATTGATACAACTCTATAATTTAACGGAGACCCAATTATGGCCAAGGATTGTTGTGATAGCGGATGTACTAGTAATCAATTGATAACACCCAGATATCGCAAGATACTCTGGGTGGCACTGATCATTAATTTTGCTATGTTTATCGTCGAAGTGCTGAGCGGCCTCAATGCCAACTCAGTATCATTAATGGCTGATGCAATTGACTTCTTCGGCGATGCTATGAACTATGGCATTTCTTTAGCAGTACTGTCCATGAGCTTGCTGTGGCGTGCGCGTGCGGCGCTTTTAAAAGGGCTAACAATGGGGGTGTTCGGCTTATTTGTGTTAATTGGTGCAGTGTGGTCCTTGATGCACGGCAAGGTGCCAGAGCCCTATACGATGGGAGTCATAGGTACGCTCGCTCTAATTGCTAATGTTAGTGTTGCAGTCCTACTGTATGCATACCGTGACGGTGATGCCAACATGCAATCTGTATGGTTGTGTAGCCGTAACGATGCAATTGGAAACATAGCTGTAATGTTAGCAGCTTTAGGTGTTTTTGGAACTGGAAGCGCTTGGCCAGACTTATTGGTTGCAGTCATTATGGCAAGCCTTGGAGTATCAGCTGCTTTTCAAGTTACTAAAAATGCTTGCTTAGAGTTGAAGGCAACATGATTTGTATTACGAACGTCTGCTTTGGGCCGAATTGAGTCATTAGAATTGAGTTTTTTTTATAAGCTCCAGGACGGCTTTACACTAAGAACAAGTGGGGGTAAATAACTATTAGTGTTTCTTTTTACTGTAATACGCAATTGAAAATTTATTACAGTGTAGTGCAACGCAGTACAATAAATTCAAGTGTTAACCCGCCTGTTGCCCTTGAGACACAGAACCGGTCAAACAGCACAAGGCTGAATTAGTTTTGTGTGAGAAACGTAGCACCGTGAGGTCGTCAAAAGACAGCTACGTACCAATGGTTCCTCACAACGTACCAAACAGAAGGCCTCTGAAAAGAGGCCTTCTGCTTTTCGGTAACCGTATGTTTGCCTGTACTGCCCCTATAACAAAAGCTAATCGCATAGCCCCGCCTTGGAAGCAGGTAGCCTCAGAATTTATCAAAGACTGCTTGCCACCCTACATTCCTCAGAGCTCGTGAATTACAATTAAGTAATGCTTCTGTATGAAGTTCTATAAAGGAACGAGAAAGTGCAAATTGGAAAAATATACAACGTTGCATTCACAGCAGGGCGCTATGAAATTGAATATGAGCGCAGTGTGAAATGCATCAAAAAGACGCCCCTGTCATATCGCATAGAAAGAATGGATGGTACGACGAGGTTGATAGGGCATGACTGTATTATTGAGCTCAAGGAAATTGTAGAAACCACGAGCCTCGGCGCGGCATCCGTTGAGTAATTGACAGAGGCTCTGGCATCTTCGAGGATAAAAATGTCCCGCTTAAAAAGTTTCTCCACCCCAGTTTCATTGACACAAAAACTTGAAGAACCACTTAGAAATACTCTTCGTCATCCTTAGGAATAAGATTACGTAATATCTCCTCCTTAGTTTTTAGCAACGATTCATCTGGACTTTTAAATATTCTATCCATGACATGTAGTACAGCCAAAGCGTTGAGGTAGTTACTAGCAAGCACTGAATGTTCGCCACGTTCAATTCTTTGTAATGTATTTAAACTGATGCATGCTCTATATGCAAAGTCTCGCATAGAGATACCTCTTAGTTTTCGCTGAGCAGATATCACCTTCCCCCAATAGCTAATAGTGTCTAAAGCATCGATGCTAATTGGAGTAGTTTGGGGTATTCGCTTAGCCATGATGTACCTATAAAAAGTAATTTAAGTGGAATAATACACTTTTTATAGGTACATGAGTATTTTTAATAATCTACAGTTTTGCGGAAAATCGACATTCTTTTATATAAACCTGAGTAGGGTGTCGGTTTTGAACAAGAGCTAATGGTTGATTTAATAGGAATACGCACCTGCCTTTAGGATCTGGTAGGACTGCCTAGATAAGCTGGTCCTTGGCAGCTGGTGTAGGAGTAACCCAATTTCTGCATATTGTAAAAACATAAACTTATACCTGTTAGCCAGATTCCCAATTGAATTCGGCTTATAGACTGCAATTTACAGAGTCATAAAATGGTTTTTTGTGAGTTGTGAAAGCATAAATTTATATGATTTAGAGCTTTTGAGTTAAGTTGGAAAAATTTAACTTATTGATGGAAAAATCCCCATAGCGGATAGCAACGTTTGGGCATCTATAATTTATTGGAGCGAGCCTAATATTGTTAATTTTTTGCCAAAATTCTGGTCAACTCTGTGAAGCCTTAGTTGTTAATGGGGCTTATCTATGGCTCTATTAGCAGCTATTTTTATATTTTATTGCATCATAACTTCTTGGGCAGGCTCTTTGATAGATAAGTCCTGCTTTGTGTCAGTGCCACGTGCATTCTTTGAGGTTATTTTATTTACTTTTAATACATTATTTTTAAGTAAAGCTGGTTTGATTTGATTGAAAATATCCCTAAAAGTATTACCTGCGTTTCTTACAATGTATTCAAGTTGCTTATTATTTATATTGGGTTTTTGTAGTACTTCCAATAAGGGCGCGCCATCATAAAAATCTCCTATTGCAACTATAGTGTCGTTCGACAATATACTGAGTGGAGGTAGTTCATACTTGAGCAAATTGACGCGATTTTGGTCGTAACTTCCACCAATTTCTGTTGTTAAGTCGCGGCAGCTGCCACTGTGCTTGATATATAAGTCACGTAGCTCGTCACTGCGCCAGAAGCTTTCAGGTCTTTTTATTAACTTCCTGAGAGATTTTTTGCTGTCCTGCTGTGAGTGAATTAATTTATTTAACGCTTCATCTGCATCACTGAATAATATTGCTGCGCCTAGTATAAAGTGGTGCACACTATGATTCTGAAATCTAAATATCGTCACGCCATCAATAGATGGGATAAATTGCTGTGGTTGTTTATTTTTAAGTACAGGGAAATTATCAAACAACCACTCACCAGAAATTTCTTCTATAGCAATATCACTGAGGTTTCTACCAGTTTTTTTTGGAGATCGATTTAGGCCAAGTTTTATTGCTTGTTCGGATAGAACCCAAGAGGCATGTTCTGCAGAAATGGGTGAGTTGTTGGTTGTGAGACCATCAAAAATATCGACATATCTTCTAATAATAGGATGTTGGTTAGATAACAGACTTTTTGTTGTGGAAAAGTTAGTTATTTGTCTTAAAGATTTTGGATCAGGAATCTTGGTTGTTTCAAACTCTTGCAACTTACCTTGGTGTTTTAAGCACCACTCAATGCCAGTAAGTTGATGTGACCTCCTAAGATAAGGATATCGCCAGGTTTTAATGTCTTCTTGAATGCAGTTTTCGCAAAATCTAGCGTGCTTCACCATCTTTCTTGTTCCTAAGGCATCTAAATGATAGTTGCCATGACGTGTAGACGGGTTGCTGTCTGTTATAGCGCGTATAGCTGGTATGAGAGTATGCTTCCAAACGATATTCTCGATTGGTTGATCAATTAATGCAGCTATTGTTTCGATTATATTTTTTGATTTATCTAGTTTTAGCTCTTTTTGCAATGCATCAATAATATTTTCTTGATACCAATGTTCGTTTAAGAATTTTATATGTTCGTAATATCCATTTATCCATTCATCAGGCAAGATTTTAGGTATATACATCATTTATTTTTGACAGCTTTCGTTTCAATCACTGGTTGCTCATTGTTATTCATTACTAACCCCAACGTTCTAATGACCGATGCGAGCGCATTTGATTGCCTTTCGCTGCCATCCCACACGCTTGCAATAGCTTCTAGAAGTTCGTGATTTCTACTGACCATTTCAGTAGTTACGCCAGATTGATATTTATTTACATAATTGCATATTGCTACAAATACTCTGGAGGTGCGTTTTGATCTTCCAGAAAATACTCTGCTAACCTGTGATTGGCTAGCTCCTATTGCTTTAGATATCACTTCTTGAGTGATATTTAATTGCTTTGCTTTTTGTGCAATTGAGATTGAGGTTGTTTTAATATTTGCATATTCCATGCATAAATTATGCATTTTATTAGGAAAATTGCAATATTAAAATCAGGGAAATTTTGATTGAGGATTATTAAGTGAGGTATCTGTAGTGGTGCTACAGTCATTAAGCCATGCTTAATCAAGTGTTAACTGAAAATGGTTAGTTTTGAACACTTAGCTTTTATTAATAACTATCGCTTCCATAAGCTTGGCAGAGTAGTTAATAGCCATGTTCTATCGTTTATATAAAGCCATTGAAAACCATTACTTGGCAATCGTCTAATAAGTTTAATTGGTAAATCCGGATGTCTGTTGAGCGTGTTAATTAACTGATTGCGATGTGATAGTTGCTGTTTTTTAAAATATGCGTCACACCATTCTTTTTTTAAAGTTGTATGGCATCCCAAGTAATCTTTGATGAATGAAGCTTTAATCCCTAAATTCTGACAGATATCTTTGCGAGAAAGTCCTTCTTTAAGAAGTTGAACTAGCCTTATTTCTTGGTCTGTGCCGACAATCCGTGGCTTCTTTATTCTTATAATTGATTCTTTATCTAAGAATTTTGCAGCGGATGTTACTGATGTATCTAATGAGCTAGCAACTTTATTAAGTGAAAAGCCCTGTTTAGAAACCATATCAATCAGTATTTTCTGATTGCACTTAAGTTTTTCTGTACATACTGCAGATCCTCCTTCCTCTAGATCTCGCTTTACTTCATGGTATGTTGATAAAAAATCGTCAGAGCAATCAAATAAAAAGTTGATCATCAATATATGTTTTAATGGGTGTCGTCTACTGGGTGCCATTCTGAGTAGATGTGCGATAAAGCCGCTATTGACATCATGCAAGTCTCCTAAAAACTCTCTTCCAAAAAAGTTAACAACCGCTTGGCCGTAGTATTTAATAAATGCATCTCTAATTTCTTGTGTTCTCGCACTACCATCAAAAGAAAGCCACCCCTTGTTCATTGCTTTTTGTAGATAACACCACCTGAGAGTGTCATCGGCAAGGTTGTTGTTAATGTCGTTGATCAGGTATCCCCATTTACTAATTTTGTTTAATCCGCTTAGAAATAATTTTTCTGTACAGATTACCAATTTGTTTGTGTTTAAAAGCCGGTCGTTTGGAAGATGTAGGTGATTGCATATGCCACGATAATGGGGCGGTTTGAATAGTTCTAGAGGAGTTCCATGTGAGGAGCAAAAGAAGGAAGTTGGAAATTGGTGACTTGTTTTCCACCAGTTAAAACTATCGGTCCTAGATTGCTCTAAGAAACACTCGGGACAATGCTTTAATACCATTGATAGCTCAGTAGGATATTTATTCAGTCCCATTTTGGTTCGAGCATTTGGATTGTCGCCGTGCAATAGGGAGTTTGAGATGATTTCACTTAACTTCACTGGCAAAAACTTCTTGTAAAAACCAAACATTGAATGCTGATTAAGAAGAAGCTCCGCTTTTCCTAGTAGCGATTGTGTATTCTTTTCAAAATTAATATATTGATATTGGATGTCATGTCTTCTAGCTGCATTTGAATTGCCAAACAGAATGTTAGAGGTGGTTTTTGAATTTAATATTAGGCTGACTTTATTAAATCTAGCACACCAGCTGTAAAGGGTTTCGTCAGGAATGATTGCCGGTAGCTGTAAGTCTCGGCAAGGCAGTAAGCTATTCATTAGCTATAGAGTTTTATTGGATGGGACTTATGCTCAAGCTTCAGCAAGCCATGGTTTAAGTGCTTCAAGTTTATGAATAACCGGGAACATTCTAAATGATCGATCTAGAATCAGACCAACAACTCCACCTACTGCGAGGCCTAATCCTAATGAGTAAAGCATTAGTGCCGGTAAATATATGGGTAGGAAAATGATGTTATATAAAATTAATATAGATAGAATGCAAATAATCAATAAGAAAAAAATGGCCTTATTTTGGGGGATTATTTCGCCTTTTTTCTTGTTAATGAATGGCCGAGATTTACTATCAAAACTTATATATTTTATCTGCGATAGTAGCCGCATCTGCTTATCTGTGAAATTACATGTTTGTTGAATTCTTCGTGCGATTGCACTTTTTGATTGAGCAGGAAAAAGTTTAAAAATCAGGGCAGAATGCTCTGATCTAATTGTAAATTTAAGCTGTTTATTTTGAGGTATGTCTTGAAGTTTTTGAGTGAAACTTATGTCTATCTCATCCAATGATTTGTTGGAGTTCATCGTCATATTTACCACTCCTTGCAGAGCCGTGAGAATATGATCGATATCCTTCAATGACTCATCATCGTTACTCATCCAGCGATTACCTTAATTGCGTTTTTTAGCAATGAGGTTGGATCAAAGTCGGCTTGTAAATCTCCTGCATGCATTTGAGTTAAAAAGCTTTTGAATAAATAAAATAGCATTTTGTAAGTGTCTGGCGCCAATCTGCCATCTCCCATCGTGTTTGCACATTTCTCAATCCATTCAAAAACCTTGGCTTCAATCACTTGCTCTTGTTCATCAGACAAACTGACTTGATTAAAGCGTACACCCAAAACCAGATACCCAAGGTCAACACCTGCTAACGCTATGGAGTTTAAATATCGAATCGTTGGTGCTCTAGATTCGTTTTCATATTGCAATTGGGCGAGGCGTTGGCAGCCTCCGCGTTCGGCCATCTCAACTTGGCTTAGATTGAGACGTTTTCTTTCTTCTTTCAGACGCTCACCAAAGCCGTCTGGAATACCAGGGCATGTAATGTTTTGTGTAATCATGTAATCATTAGTATACACATTGTGTGATTGTTTTCAATATATGTTGTATGTTAGTATTCATTTGAATACTTATTTGAGTGAAGGAGGAGTGGCATGAACGCATCTGAAGCTAAATTTCTATTTGATGCGTCTGGTATCTCAATTTCTGAATGGGCACGCGTTAATAATTTTTCTGCAACATTGGTTTACCAAGTGCTTGATGGTAAAAGAAAATGCATGCGTGGACAAAGTCATCAAATTGCCGTTGCATTAGGGCTTAAATCAGGATTTAAAATGGATGTAGAACAGTTATCGAAGAAGTTAACTGATTTGAAAGAGGAGAAACAGACGTAAAAAAAACCGAACCCTTAGTAATTCACATTAGAAAAGATTCGGCTTTTACCTGCTTTCGCAGAATACTACTTATTCGCAAATTTAGTATCTCGTGAACAGCAGAAAAAGTCAAGTCATGGCTTTTTTCATTTTCATAGGGAGATACTATGTTGCTTGCACAATTAGTGCTTGCTACACCCCCTATTTACGGAGGTGTGCATGTCTAAAAAAATATCTGCGGCGCGTCTTAGAACAATTTATAAGCGTCAAATAAATGCTCGATGGGATGAATCCTATATTCCATCAATTTTAGCGACGAGGGAAGAGGCTCCGTCAAAATCATGGCCAACGATTCTAACCTCAAAAAAAATCAGCAACCGTCATATACATCTTTTATCTAAGCCAGAGCGTAATGCTGCGTTATTAGGTTTATATAACCCAAAAATTATTGGGCTTCAGGAACAACGCATGTTAAACCCTGAACCTGATTTACATCCACTACATACTTTTGTGGGTGTAGACAGATCGACTTTGTGCTCTTTTTCTGGGTTGATTAGTGTTGCAGAGCGTCTTAATTGTGAGGATTTTCTTACAAGAATTAAGGTTAAAGTAAAAAATGATGTATTAACAATGGTTTTCCCACTTTTCGGTGACTTGCTATGGGCTGTTAAAAATGATGTTGGTGATGTTTTTTGCATCAATTGGTCCATAAAGGGCAAGCGTGAACAGTTTTTAGAGTCTCAAAGTAAAAGTAAAGGAAATGCTGGCAATCAATTTCATCAGGATTTGCTAGTTAGGCATCAAATTGAGCAGGTTTATTACTCAGACTGTGATATTCGCACGACTCATATCTCGGATGAATTTATTGACTCAAATGTAGTTGCGAACTTAAGGCAGCTTTTTCTTCATCATGCTAGTGAAGTTAATCTCAATGTTGAACAGCATAATGAAATTGCAAGTGCCTATAAAACTGCTATGGAAATTGGCATCGCCCCAAACAGTGTTATTGAAAATTTTTCTACAAGAAGAAAATATTCTGTTTATCAGTGCCGCACTATTTTTTATCAACTGATCTGGAATCGAGAGCTCAGAGTAGATTTATTTTCACCGATTTTAATCAATAAACCTCTTAATCCAGAAGCACGTGATGTTTTAGAAGTTTATGCCGACTGGTTCAAGGAGGCGTCATGAAGATAGGCGCTAAGATACATGCTCCAGAAGGGTGGAAGTCAATATGTAAAGAAATTGAGTATTATTTTTTAAACAGTGATTCAAACAGTAGACGTGTTTTATTGGTATTTTTTGAATATGCAGAAAAGAAGGCTATAAAAGCAAGTTTGGTGTCGGTTAATCAGCAAACCTTTGAAGCTGGAGTAAAACAGAATTCAATTTTAATGTGTGAAACACAAAACACATTGCCACCATGGTTAGAGAAGTTTGAAGGATATGATCTTTCCAGAATTGATGACTACAGAACGGGTAAGCCTAAAGTTAGTCATTCAACTCGAGTGACAGAACGATTTAAGATTATTACAGAGGCTGTAACTAATAGTGCTGAAATATTAAAAGCGAAGTCTCCACAAGAAGAAATCAGTAGGTATGCTCAACGGTGTGAAACTTCACAAAACATTTCCAGATACACATTATGGTTTTTGACATATCTAATTTTTGGAAGAAATATATGGTCACTATTACCTCCTTTTCATAATAGTGGGAATTGGAACCGCTTAAAACATCCAGATA
Organism: Methylotenera mobilis JLW8; assembly: GCF_000023705.1. Taxonomy (NCBI): domain Bacteria; kingdom Pseudomonadati; phylum Pseudomonadota; class Betaproteobacteria; order Nitrosomonadales; family Methylophilaceae; genus Methylotenera; species Methylotenera mobilis. The sequence continues at coordinate 1,612,913 of NC_012968.1, read as the reverse complement.
CTAAATTTGGAGCCCCATCAAAGTCTCAGGGGCGAAATTATGGCTATGGTATGTCCACTGATCTTGCTAAGCGCTGCGTTGATAGTTTTGATAATTTAGCTGTGTTAGGTAAATCTATGGTGTCGATCTATAGGGGGGCAATGGTTAAGTATTTTAATTGTCATTTAAGTATTCAGAAAAAAGGAATGAAAATTCTGATTAGTAAAAATGAAAGCGCTTTCCCCACATACGATCAGTTCAGATATCAGGTGAAAAAAGCTTACAGCCAAGAGCAGATTCAAATAAAAATTTATGGGGAAGTGCGTGTTAGAACTAAGCTTTCGAATTCAAAAGGCCGATTCTCAGAAGAAATTTCAAATTTGTACGAGCGCGTTGAAGTTGATGGATACTATACATCTGACTTTCCCCGAGGTTATGTTGAGGGCTCAACTTTGCCCCCTTTATGTGTGGTAGTAGGTCGAGACCTGCTTTCTGGGAGCAAGCTTGGCATTGGTTTTTCATTTGGAGAGGAAAGGTTAACAGCATACAGAATGATGTTGTTCTCGATGGCAATTCCAAAACATGCATTTTGTCGATATTTTGGAATTAGTCTCAAGGAGAATGAATGGATGAGTGAAGGATTACCTCCTCATTTTACTGTAGATAGAGGACCTGGTTCATCTAAAGATCTAATTGAGCGCTTAGAAAAGATTATTCCAATCAAAGATATGTCACCATCTTATTCTGGGCAATCTAAAGCAACTGTTGAATCTAGTCACCCTAGAGATATTTCAATCGAAGGCCAGCCTACTTATGTTGAAAGCGGTTTAACACCTGTTCAACTTGCACGAAGAGAAATTAGAAGACTGATTACTTTCAATGAAAGTGCAAACATGGAGGATAGGATTGACCCTGATTCAGAAATGATAGATGTAACCCCATCCCCCAATGGATTATGGAAGCATTACGATCAACTTTATCGTAACGATGCACAACCAATCTCATTTGACGATGCTGTTAGGGCGTTTTTAAGTCCTGTTGAGTTTACGGTTAAAGAGGATGGTATTTACCTTTTAGGGAGATTATATTTTTCTGAATCACTCAGAGAGTCAGGTTTATTTGATATGCCAGGTGTTACAAAAGTTAGCGGATATATGATGGATATGTGTACACGCTACATTTGGGTTGATGTTAGCGGTAGGTTAATTGAAGTGCCGGCAATGCTCAGGATAAGGGGCGATTCAGAGACACTTTTCACTTCAATCGACGAGTTGAATGATTGGAATCAAAATAGAAAGATTGTCCAGTCTGCTTTTCGTTTGCATGCTCATGCTGTTCATGTTGATGCTCAGGTAAGGTTTGAAGAGGATGTAGGCAAGGATTATGAAGGTGGTAGTCGCAAGAAAGGTCGTCCCGTTAAGAATGATAAATCTCGACAAGAAACCAACGAAGTTATCCATTCAGCCTCAACTAACTTAAGAAGGTCTAGGGTAGCCTGATGCAGAATAAAATCAATCCATGGGCTCATCGATTTGCTGACTTATTGAATAAAGAGCGAATAAAAGAACTGGCTACAGTAAGAGTCTCTCCCTTAGAGGATCTTTATTCATTACCTATTGAGTTGGCATGCGCAAAACTAGAGTCTCTTTTAGATCAAACGTTTTATCCTACTAATCAATGTGTTGACATACTTGCAAGATTGATTGGGGCAGCAGATGCCCATTATCGGCTTACTTATAGTGATATCGAAAATTTTTTAATGGGTATATATGACGAAGATGTGCCGCTTAAGCAATTTGAGCTACCTATTTGTTTAACGGGGCTGGCTGGAATTGGAAAAACTAGTTTATTAAAAGCGTTTTTACGGGTTATGGGTTGCGAACAATATATAGAGTTAAATCAATATCACTCACCATTTGTAATGGCAACTCCCAAGTTAATTACGATCGGCCCTAGGAAAAGTGTTAATGATTTGATGAAAGCTTTAACGAATAGTGACGCAAAAAATCTTAATTACGTAGCTAGATTTCAATCATACAGGGACTCCATTCCGTTTATTATCGCTGATGAGTTCCAGTTTGCTACTAGTTCAAGCACGGCTAATACGATTATTTCTCAAATGTTATTATCTTTATGTTACGTAGGTGTGCCATGGATGTTTTGTGCAAATTTTAGTCTACTTAATAAGTTACAACGCAGGCCAGTTGAAGAAGTTGAGAGGTTATTATCAAACCCAATAGTGCTACGTCCTGACTCTTACAATTCAGAGTGCTGGATGAATACTTTAGGATTCCAAAAGGAAGTTGCGCCAGAAATAATCAAGTTTGATGCAGAGAGTGACGCAAAAAGAATTTATATAATGACTGCTGGTAGAAAGCGTGCAACTAGGCGATTAATCTGCGAAGCATTTAGAATTGTCTATCCATCAAAAGGGTTGATTGATATGTCAGCATTGGAGCGTGCCTACAAATCATATGAGTTTTCAAGCTATCGCAAAGATTCTGAAATTATTCTCAATCAAATGATACTCAATCATCCTCACAAAGGCAGAGCTGATTTGTGGTGCTCGTTGCCAATGCCCAAGGATGCAGCAACTCAATTTTTTGAGGATGCTAGAGCGCATAGAAATGACTTGGTTGCAGAAATGGAGCTTAAATCAGCATTAACTGGCCCTGAACGTAAAGCCGCGAAGGAAATTCAATCAACTTTTAAGAAAAATAAAAATAATGTTGTTCCCCTAGGTAAGAACAATAAACTTAACAGTCAAGAGTTGATAAATAATGCCAAAAAGTTTCGTGATAGTTTGTAATGGCCATAAAGAGTATTGGAGTAGTATCTCCTAGTTATTTAGTTTACAAATCTATGGTCATACAAGAACTTCAAACCATCGAGGGAGATGCATATTATTTCTGTGAAAGTATTGATGGATGTGGAGGAGTATCTACAAAGATAGTTGAGTGGTATCCTCAAAACAAAATAGGTAAGACAGAAAGCGGTAGAATTTACCAATTGATAGATGAGCCTGGGGATCCCAAAAACTCAGAATTGCAAATAATTAAACGTGCATTGATAATTAAGTATTTACCTATTACGCATCGGGATGTAACCTTCGAATTCACTAAAAAAAAGACATTAGTACAACAACAAGCAAATTGAATTAATAATTATTAAAGTTATTGAAATTACCAAGAGGTTTTTACGCTAAAACGCGATTTCCCTACATTAGGATCAAATCCAACATTAAACATTTCTGGGTCGTTTAAATATAGCAGTACAAGAACATGATCTTTTGTTGAAACCATGCACTGCTCAAGTATTTCATATTGATCCGCGTCATCATTTTCAAACCAAGTTTCTGCAGGCTGCTTCGCAAGCCGTGGACAGAGCTTGCCAGAGTAAAGCAAGTCGTATGCGAAACTATCCTCATCCAGCTTCTGACACAGCCACCATCTCTTGGGAATATGAGGGGATTTTAATGACCATTTGAGTCCAGCCTTGTTGTAACAGGCAACAATTACTGGAAGCGAATCCAGCAATGCCAATCGTATGGACACGGCTTGAAGGCTGACATCAAATTGATTGGCTATTTCTTGAAGGTCTCTCAGTCCTGGACGGTTTGCTGCTTTGATAGCTGGTTGAAATAAGCAAGTTGGCATCAACAAATGAGATGCAAATAAGTCCGCCTCTTTTTCCAGTTGGATGTTAGCTTCGTAATTTTGGACAATATCATCAACTCTGCAACGAAAAGATTTTCCTCTATGCATAAGCCAATGTCCTATTTCATGCGCAATTGAAAAGCGCTCCCTGCCTCGGCTTGAAGATGGACTAATCGTTGCGATTGCTTTTGAACCAAAACCAACCAGTGTAGCTTCGCAGCCATAGAGACGCTCGTATAAAATCTCAATCCCAGAATCGAAAGCAATAACTTCTACATCAATTTCATTTGCAGATGAAATACATAATTCATTTATGAGACTTTCAGCGCGTACAGCAGGGTTCATAAGATATTACTTAGAGCCGCTAATGTCTTGCTGCAATTTATTAAGTTGGGTATACATTCTGATAATATCCGCATCTGACATTTCTCCTAATGATCTAGCAGCAATAGTTATTCGAGAATCATTCGCTGCTGCCTGAAGATAAGCACGAGCATCATCAATATTGACTGCGCTAATTATTGGTGAAGTCGAGACTTTTCTATTTGCCATTGCTGCTTTTGCTGCAGCCATTCGCCTCCCGCCAATCTTTGCTTTCGCAGCTGCAATCATTGCCATACCTTCAATTTTTAGTACTTCAGGGTCTGAACCTTCAAGAATTTCCTCATCAGACATTTCAAGCAACTCGTCAAGCTGAGTCTTAAAAAATTTACGTAGTTCATCTTGCTTATGTGTAGTATCAGTCATTTGGTTCTCCTCACAATGACTCAAGTAGGCGTGTAAGGCGTTTTCTCGCAGCCTCGTACTTATTCATTTCCCAGCCTAACTCTATGGCAGCATCTTTGCCGCGAATTCCTAAGCTCCATACAAGCACCACATCTTGTAACTCTTCATCATTTTCGACTAATCTTTCTATAGCTTCAATGTCACCACGAGACTCAACGATTCTTTCTGGGGTCACTTCATTGATAGGCATTACTAAAGTTCCAGCATCTTCATCATACTGTTGCGACAATACAGAAATATCAACTCGATGATCGATAGCTCCAGACTGCTCTCGTTCCCTGCAGTTAGAAGCTTCACTATGCATTGCATTAATAACTACAATTACTGATCTTGCACTTCTAGGCCACACACGGTCTCCAGATAGCAAGTTGATCAATGCTTCTTGAATTATGTCATCTGCCGTTAAGTATGTAAGCGCTTTGGAATAGGTTCGAGCTTTGATTTTTATACGCTTCCAATCGGCAGGCGACATCTGCGTCAATGCCGCTTCAACTTCAGATTTGCTTAGTGATGTTTCATCTGACATTGCATGACTCCCAAACCTATCAAACTATTAGACTGTTGTGTTACTCCATGCGGACGTTTTAAATAAATTTATTTTTTTCGTCCGCAAAGTAGTTGCTGTCAGTCTTTATATATACGACATGGTAATGCAGAAAAAAGCTTAGTAGTTGTAACTAACTTAATACAGATAGTGAATCATTAGCTTAATGATATCAAGTATCTAACGATGTTATGACTTACTAAATTTTAATACTGCAATATCCACTGTCTGTTTAAACCCGACTCAACAATAGATTGGAGCAACAAATTATGAGTATCGAAAATGCTGGAAAAAATAAAGAAGCAAAAGTGGTAACAATTATTATCAATGGCGCTGCTAAATCAGTAGAAAAAGAACGTATGTCATTTGAGGAAATTGTGGCATTGGCATATGAAACGCCCCCTACTGGTGATGGTGTCCAATTCACAATTCAATATACAAAAGGACACTCAGATAAACCAAAAGGCACCTTAGTAGAAGGTCAATCAGTTAAAGTGAAAGAAGGGATGGAATTCGATGTCACATCAACTAATCGCTCATAGCCCTGACTTACAAAAACTCAGGAATCAAGGTTTAGATCTTGATATTCAACATGGTTATCTTCTTATAAAAGATGTTCCCTATGTAAACGCAAGTCGTGAGGTAAAACTAGGAACACTAGTATCTAGGCTTGAATTGAATGGAGACATTACCAACAGACCTAGCGATCACGTTGCTTATTGGGTTGGAGAACACCCATGCCACAGTACAGGAGCAGTAATTGCTACGATACAGAATCCTAGTGCACCTCAAGATTTAGGCAACGGTCTAAAGGTTGACTTCACTTTTTCAGCGAAAGCAGAATATCGTGACTATCATCATAAAATGACAACCTATATTGGTCGGATTACAGGTGAAGCACAGGTTATTGATGCAGCTGCTACAGCTGAAACGTATCCAGTAATCCCTACGGAAGAAAATGAATCGGTATTTAAATATCAAGATACCGCTTCAAGTCGGGTCAATATTGGTAACTTCAACGAAAAGTTAGCCGGACAGCGAATCGGAATTGTTGGTTTAGGTGGCACGGGGTCTTATGTTCTGGATCTAGTAGCTAAAACTTGTGTTAAGGAAATCCATCTTTTCGATGGAGATGTTTTTTCCCAACATAATGCATTCCGCACTCCGGGAGCGGCATCAATCGATGAGTTAAAGATTAAACCCTCAAAAGTAATGTATTTAGAAAGTGTCTATGCAAAAATGCGACACGGGTTGGTGATCCATGAGACATACATAGACAGCTCTACATCCAATCAACTTAATGGACTTGATTTTGTTTTTCTCTGTTTAGACCGTGGAGCATCAAAAAAAGCCATCGTAGCAACGTTGATACAGCTTGGTATACCTTTTATCGAAGTAGGCATGGGGGTAGTACGTAGTAATGACAGCCTATCTGGGATAATAAGGGTTGTGACAGGTACAAAAGAAGTTCATGACAAGGTTCTAAACAAAATCAATTTTTCTGAAGGTGATGCCCCTGAAGATGAATATTCAACCAACATTCAGATTGCTGAACTGAATGCTTTGAATGCATGTTTAGCGGTGATACGATGGAAAAAGGTATTTGGTTTTTTTCGGGACTCATCAGATGCCCACTTTATTAGCTATTCGATAGCGGCCAATGAAATGGTTAACGAGGACGAATGATGGGGCAGCAGCAATCTGTTAAGCATGAGTATGTAGAGTATATTCCTGAACATTTACAGCCTGGAATTCTCTACATCTCACTAAAATACAAAACTGCTTCTCATCTATGTTGCTGTGGATGTGGACATAAAGTTGTTACACCACTTAATGCTGCCAAGTGGGCCTTAACCGATCATGGCAAGTCTGTCTCTCTCTTTCCTTCCGTTGGTAATTGGAGTTTTCCATGTAAATCACATTACTGGATAAAGCACGGACAAATTAAATGGGCGGCAAAAATGTCTGATAAGCAGATTGCACATGTACGCAAGTTGGATCGTGCTGATGCAGAAATATATGCTTCGACCACTGATAAATCGTCAAAGGACATTATTCCGCAACTTTGGCTATGGATCCGAAATTTTTTTAAATAACTTAATATATACTCATTAAATTGTTTTGATTTTGGCTAGGCAGTTGGCCACTGGGGAAACCACATGACAAATTGGGCAGAAAAAGCTACAGCGAATATCTTGCATCTATCTAGAGCTAACAATCTAGCAGAAGCATTACGCGAATGGGTAACTACAGGCGGTTATGAAGATAGCCATAACATCGAAGAGGTATGCGAACTATGTGAGCATGAAGGGCTACGTTATCAATATGAAATTGAAAACTTAACTACTCGCAAAACTCTTTGGGTCGGCTCTACCTGCATCACAAAGTTCATCCCATTATTTGAGAATGGTCGCGAGATAATTGGTGAAGAGGCTAAAGCAAGTCTACTTCGCCGTCGCCAAACGGAATATGAAAATCAGTCAAGAGAAGAGAGAGCTTTTGATCTTTTAAGCAAACTCGCTAAAAAACATCCCGATAAGTTTGCACAAATATCGTGGCGCACAACCTGGAAACTAGGATATAGCGCTAAGCAATTGTTAATGATTTCCGTATATTGCAAGCAAAATGGATTTACTTTCAATTCAGCAGATTTCCGTATCAATACAAGACGTGGAAGAGTTGTTGATCAGGTTGGAGATTTAGAATACTGGCAGTACCGACGATTACGTGCCGCATTACCTAAATCAAGAAGAGTGAATTTCGATGCTTATTTTCAGGAGTTAAAATAACAGATCACAGGATTTCAAATATTAGATTAGTTTGGACTCGTTTTACACAATGTTAAGGTTAAAACAAGTCTGAAAGGCTTAAATTTTTCCAATACTAATGCTCAGAGATTCCCAGTCGTTTTCTATTCAGGTCGCTTATGAACAGTTCACCGATATGGGTGTATTCATGAGCTTTAGTTTCGATGGCCTTAACCTTATGGAATCGTAGGGAGTTCGGAAGACAGTAGAGCATGGCTCCGTCTTCAAATGGCTCCTCTTCATGCTTTTCAGTTTTAACGCTTATATGTTTGGACTCATTCCGAAAGTTCTTTGCACTTACAATGCTTACTTCAGGGAAGAAGACCACGTTAGTACCTTGTTCTCCTGTTTGTACCGAAGGAAAGACCAACCCGTTTACCTGACCGCCAAAACGGAGCCTAAGGTATTCAAAGACAACTTGTGTGGATAGGTAGCTCAAATCGTCATTGCGACCCTTGGGTTTCGACATTTTCTTTACAAGGGTACTAATGAATGTTTTAAGGTGTAATGCATTACGATAGCCATTGTCCAAGAGAGTCAATTGAGGGGGTTCAACAAGCTCTAACTTAGTCAAATCTAGAAGTCGGAGCTCATTAGTAGGGGTCATGGCGACGCTTACCACGTTGTCACCTGTTATGGATCGGATCTCGCTCAAACAAGTCTCTCTCTCCAGAGCACAGTACAAAGCCGAAATACCATTGGGAGTCATCCGTTGGTTACTGGCTCTGTCCTTCGGTGTTGGTCCAAGTTGACTTGCTGGATCATCTGCAATCTTCTTGATTTCCTCATAGGTAGAAGCAGACCGAGCACGATAAAGTGGGGTGCCTTTTAAAATAGTCCGAACGCATTCAGGTTTCAACAAATTATCGATAGAGAGAAAAGCAAAAACTGAGTCCAGAAACTCTTTAGCGTTTGGATTGAAAAAGCGATGTGAGTGTCTGATGTCGTCAATGAATTTTTCCCATCTCTCTTCGTAAAAATTCTTTTCTAGCATCCCATCATCGCCAAAGTAATGGCGATCGATATTACTAAGATTAACTTTGTATTTCCTAGGAGCATATTCATAAAGGTCGTTAAAGTAAGGCTCATTGTCGAGACTTATCCATTCGGCAAGAACCACATCTAAGGTTGCGATTGAAATATCTTCTGCACCACATTCATAAAGCATCCCATATTCGTATGGTGATAAATCATCTTCTGTAGCGGTGTTTTCATCTATCAGTTTAAGAATTCCATCAAAAAATAAACTCGATTCAATCGCTATAGCGTCTTCGCCACAATATTTACAAGTTTGAATAGCTTGCCCAATAAAAAATTTCTTGAGCGGTTCTGGAGAAACACAATGTATGCAAATCATTTTTATTTTCTTCAAATGCGTTAATGATTACAGGTTTAATACCATGATGTTATATGTTGAATTAAACAAACGAATTAGACAGACTTTGAATGCATTTCGCTAATAATGCAATATATTAAAATTCATATAGTTATCTTGCTATGTCTCGACAGACTTTATTAGTTCTTATCACCATAATTGATATAAATTAATTAAGTCTGTCGGCTGGGAATAAAGTTTGTCGGAAATGAAATTGAAAGGTTTTATATTAAGGCCTTTTTTTTGTGACATTAAGGTTGGTAACTTATTGATAGTTATAGCTAGTAACCGAACAGCGCTATATTATTGAAATAGTTTTGATTGATACTTCTTATGAAATTTTGTAGCAACGAAGTGGATGAAAATGTTTAAGTTTATTCTCACAGATTTCTAAGTTTCTCTCAAACATTAGATTTACATTTATTATTTTTTAGCTCACTACTTTAAGCAAATATGCAATTAAGAAGGTCAGCCGCGACGACTCGTGCTTGGTTCTAGATGATTATCTTTACACCATATCACAAAGTCGTCGCTACCAAACTGACTGCTTAATCAGAGTGGATAATCACTTGCTGAAGCCTATTTGGTGATGCTACAGATAATACCAACCTCTCTTAAGTTGCAGTGAATTAGAGGGCTGCTGTAAATGCCGCAGCTTTCCTCATAGGGCCGTTTAATTTCAACTAGCAGTGCTGTATCTTCAATTGCGCGGTTAGATAATGGTTTTAACTTCCAAGCGTAGTAGTCACTGCGATGCACTTTCATTACGCGGCACATACTTATTAAGCGGAATAGATGACAGTGCTGATCAATAAATGCGTACTTTAATCGGACAGTTTGGCAAAGTGCGCGGCGGCCTTTTTTCGAATGACTGGCTCTTCGGTGGTGCGATTGAGCTCAGCTTTCATGTGTTGTAGCTATTTATCTTTTGAATTTGGTAGATCATCTGGTTGGCTTAGCTTAAGCCAAGCGTAAAGACTTTTATCTGAAACACCTAGGCGATTTGACACTTCAACGACACTATGACCACGCTCAGTGATTTGTTTGACTGCTTCAGCTTTAAATTCAGCTGTATATCTTTTGTCTCTTATTGACTAGTCTTCAGTTCAATTTCGACATTATTGAATGGCTACTGAATTCTGGGAAGTCCATTTACTCTTTACTGGTAAAAACGATTTTTACACTTTTTTTACAGTAATCATTTTACTTGTTACGACATTTTTATTCGCTGAAGCCTACCATTCAATACTCATAGTTTGTATGGAATTCGAGTATGGATATCTGTGGCATTAGCTTGGTTATTATCTATTTAATCATTTGCTATTTCCTGATTTATATCCTCGTTAATTGGAGTGGTAAAAAATGAACGCAATGATTTGGATTAGTGGTCTAATAGCCTTGCTGGTATTGGCTTATTTATTTTACGTATTAATTAAACCGGAGAATTTTTAATGTTCTCAAATACTTTAGTGCAAGTAGGTTTATTTCTCACGGTATTATTGTTAGTTACTAAGCCTATGGGTTTGTGGATTGTCAATGTAATGAATGGCAACTGTAAAATAATCAATAGGCTTAGTGCTCCTTTTGAGCGTCTTATCTATCGCACACTTGGCACAAGCCCAGATACCGAAATGGGGTGGAAGCAATACGCTATAGCGTTATTACTTTTTAATTTAGTAGGTGTGGCGTTTGTCTACATATTGCAACGCTGGCAAGTCTGGTTGCCGTTAAACCCACAACACTTCTCCGCAGTCAGCGTTGATTCATCTTTCAACACGGCGATTAGTTTCGTCACAAATACGAATTGGCAAGGCTACTCAGGCGAGACAACAATGAGTTATTTGTCGCAGATGCTTGGGCTAACAGTGCAAAACTTCCTTTCAGCCGCAACAGGAATTGCAGTGGTTTTTGCTCTAATTCGTGGATTTGCAAGACATACATCAAAAACCATCGGTAATTTCTGGGTGGATATGACGCGTTCTACTTTGTATATATTGTTGCCGTTGTCATTTGTATTTGCAATCGCGCTCATGGGACAAGGGGTAATTCAAAACTTTGATGCTTACAAAGAAGTTTCGACTTTACAACCAACCACTTATTCAACGGCTAATGAAGCTGGTCAGCTGATAAATCAAACTGCCAATACGCAGACATTAGCAATGGGGCCTGTAGCTTCACAAGAGGCCATCAAAATGATTGGTACAAATGGTGGTGGCTTTTTTAATACCAATTCTGCACATCCATTTGAAAACCCCACGCCGCTTTCTAATTTTTTACAGATGCTGGCGATATTTTTGATACCGGCAGGATTGTGTTTTGCATTCGGCATGATGGTGGGCGATAGACGACAAGGTTGGGCGGTATTTTCTGCCATGGCGATAGTGTTTGTAGTCATGGCTGCAGTCGCAATTTCGGCAGAACAGGCTGGTAACCCTATATTAACGGCTAGCGGTGCAGACCAAACAGTGAGCGTCTCGCAGTCTGGTATGGCACTTCAATCAGGCGGTAATATGGAAGGTAAGGAAACCCGGTTTGGTATTGTTTCATCTGCCTTATTTGCTACCGTTACCACTGCTGCCTCATGCGGTGCGGTAAATACCATGCATGATTCATTAACACCAATTGGCGGCCTAGTACCAATGTGGCTCATACAGCTTGGTGAAGTGATTTTTGGTGGTGTTGGCTCTGGACTTTATACCATGTTGATCTATGCAGTATTGGCTGTATTTATTGCCGGGCTAATGATAGGCCGTACGCCAGAATATTTAGGCAAAAAAATTGAAATATTCGATATGAAAATGACTGCCATCATTATTTTAGTCACACCATTGTTGGTATTAATTGGTACCGCGATTGCCGTCAGCGTTACTTCAGGTACTGTAGGCGTTGCTAACCCCGGGGCGCATGGCTTTAGTGAAATGTTATATGCCTTGTCATCAGCAGCCAATAACAACGGTAGTGCGTTTGCAGGGCTTTCTGCCAATACCCCCTTTTATAACACGTTATTAGCTTTTGCGATGTTCTTTGGTCGCTTTGGCATCATTCTGCCGGTATTAGCGATTGCAGGTTCTATGGCAGCTAAAAAACGTATTCCTGTGAGTTTGGGCACCATGCCAACACACGGCGCATTATTTGTCACATTGCTGATAGGTGCAGTGATATTGGTAGGCGCACTTACTTATATTCCGGCCCTCGCCCTTGGCCCTGTCATTGAGCATCTGCTTATGGTTGGCGTTTAATAAAGTTAAAGAATTATTTAGGAAAACACTATGTCTAGTTCAGCCTCAAGTTCAGCGATGAAATCAATGTTTGACCCGAAACTGGTCAAGCCGGCCATTGCAGAATCATTCAAAAAACTAGCCCCACAAATACAGTGGCGCAACCCAGTAATGTTTGTTGTTTACTTGGGCAGCATCCTTACTACTATGTTCTTGATAAAGTCTCTATTTGGTAAAGATGAGGCTGCTTCAGGATTCATTGCTTTAGTAAGTATTTGGTTATGGTTCACTGTGTTATTTGCGAACTTTGCTGAAGCGATGGCAGAGGGTCGTAGTAAAGCACAGGCTGCCTCATTACGCAGTGCCAAGAAAAATGTGGTCGCTAAAAAGCTAGCCAATGAATCACGTGAGTCTGCAGTCACGCTTACTGATAGCAATAGCTTGCGTAGAGGCGACTTGTTATTAGTAGAAGCTGGAGACATGATCCCGGCAGATGGTGAAGTGGTTGATGGTATTGCGTCAGTCAACGAAGCTGCCATTACGGGTGAGTCGGCTCCTGTGATTCGAGAATCCGGTGGTGATTTCAGTGCGGTCACAGGCGGTACGCAGGTGTTGTCTGACTGGATAGTGATGCGTGTCAGTGTTAATCCTGGTGAAGCATTTCTAGACCGAATGATTGCTATGGTAGAAGGTGCAAAACGTCAAAAAACACCTAATGAAATTGCCTTAACGATTCTTTTGGTAGCACTCACGATAGTATTTCTATTGGTCACGGTCACCTTGTTGCCGTTCTCAATGTTTGGTGTAAGTGCAGTTGGTGCTGGTTCACCCCCTAGCGTCACAGTACTCATCTCCCTATTAGTCTGTTTAATTCCAACTACCATTGCGGGTTTACTTTCAGCCATTGGTGTGGCGGGCATGAGTCGCATGATGCAAGCTAATGTCATTGCAACTTCAGGTCGCGCAGTCGAAGCAGCTGGAGATGTAAACGTATTGTTGTTGGATAAAACAGGTACGATTACATTGGGTAACCGCCAAGCTTCAACATTTATACCGGCTAATGGTGTTACTGAACATGCGTTAGCCGATGCAGCGCAATTGGCATCATTAAACGATGAAACACCAGAAGGACGCAGTGTCGTAGTATTAGCAAAAATCCGCTTTAATATTCGTGAACGCGAAATTGCCACACTAGGCGCTACATTCATACCGTTTACAGCACAAACTAGGATGAGCGGGGTTCATTTGAAAGATGGTGATCGTCAACGTGAAATTCTCAAAGGAGCTGCAAGTGCTATCAAACAGCATGTGGAAAATCTGGGTGGTGTATTCACCGCGGATATTAATCAAAAAGTAGATGATGTAGCGCGTCGTGGTAGCACGCCGTTAGTGGTTGCAGATGACAAAGTAGTATTAGGTGTCGTCGAACTTAAAGACATTGTGAAAGGTGGTATAAAAGAACGTTTTTCTGAATTACGTCGTATGGGTATTACAACCATCATGATTACGGGCGATAACCGTTTAACCGCTGCTGCCATTGCTGCTGAGGCAGGGGTGGATGACTTTTTAGCAGAAGCTACACCAGAAGCTAAGCTAAAGCTCATCCGAGATTATCAGGCAGAAGGTAAGCTAGTCGCGATGACGGGTGACGGTACGAATGACGCCCCAGCATTGGCACAAGCAGATGTTGCCGTGGCCATGAATACGGGTACACAAGCAGCTAAAGAAGCAGGCAACATGGTGGATTTAGACTCAAACCCTACTAAGCTGATCGAAATTGTTGAAATTGGCAAACAAATGCTGATGACGCGCGGTTCGCTTACAACATTCAGTATCGCTAACGATGTAGCCAAATATTTCGCCATCATCCCTGCAGCCTTTGCGAGTACATTTCCAGCACTTAATGCACTCAATATCATGCATTTGGGCAGTCCAAACTCAGCCATCCTTTCTGCTGTGATTTTTAATGCTCTCATTATTATTGTTTTAATCCCACTGGCCTTAAAAGGTGTTGCTTACAAAGCCATAGGCGCACAGCAATTATTACGTAGAAACTTGCTCATCTATGGTTTAGGTGGACTTGTTGTGCCTTTCATTGGTATCAAAATTATTGATGCTGCGCTGACATCAGTTGGTTTTGCATAAGCAAATATCACAGAGTTTTTAAAGGAAAAATCATGGATAGAATCATCGAAAATAATGCCGCTATAGGTTTCAAAGAGTCAATCAAGCAAACTATTAGGTCTGCAGCATTGTTGTTTGTTGTACTTACAATCATTACCGGAATAGTGTACCCACTAGTGACAACCGGCATTGGGCAATGGCTAATGCCAAAACAAGCTGGTGGATCTTTGATAGAGAAAGATGGAAAATTAGTTGGCTCTACTTTAATTGGTCAAAACTTTACGGAAGCCAAATACTTTTGGGGCCGTCCATCTGCTACAGCGCCCTATCCAAATAATGCAGCAGCCTCGACTGGCTCAAGTCTAGGGCCGCTTAATCCTGCATTAGCTGAAGCAGTTAAAGGACGTGTTGCTGCGCTGAAAAATGCAGATCCAGACAATTCGCAACCTATACCTGTTGATTTAGTGACGACTTCTGCCAGCGGCTTGGATCCGCACATCAGCCCCGCCGCAGCTTATTATCAGATAAATAGAGTGGCGAAAGCCAGAGGATTAAGTCCAGAAACTGTACAAGCTTTAATTAATAACAATACTGAAGGGCGCCAATGGGGCGTATTGGGCGAGCCGCGTGTCAACGTGCTATTACTTAACATTGCCTTGGATAACGCAACGAAGACTAGCGCTCGTTAATTCTGGATATTTTAGACTTCTATATAAATAATTAACTATGAATGATGATCGCCCAAATCCAGACCTGTTGCTGGAAAAGATTAACAAAGACGCGGAAAAGGAAAAGCGTGGTCGCTTAAAGATTTTCTTTGGCGCTTGCGCAGGTGTAGGTAAAACCTTCGCTATGCTATCAACGGCCCGTACGCTACGCCAAGAAGGTCTGGACGTTGTTGTTGGCATAGTGGAAACGCATGGTCGTATTGGGACACAAAGCCAATTAGCCAACTTAGAAGTATTGCCACTTAAAAAACTCATTTATCGAGAGCGTGAGTTAACTGAATTTGACCTTGATGCGGCATTAGCACGTAAACCAGACTTAATTCTGGTGGACGAACTTGCACACTCCAATGTTGAAGGGTCGCGACACCCAAAACGTTGGCAAGATGTTGAAGAGTTATTGATTGCAGGTGTTGATGTTTACACCACGCTCAATGTGCAACATATTGAGAGTTTGAATGATGTAGTGGGCCAAATCACTGGCATTCGAGTCAGTGAAACGATACCTGACAAAGTATTCGATATCGCTGATGAAGTTACTTTGGTTGATTTGCCAGCGGATGAATTGCTGCAAAGACTACAAGATGGGAAAGTGTATCAACCGCAACAAGCAAAACGTGCAGGTAAAAGTTTCTTTCGCAAAGGAAATCTCATCGCCTTACGGGAAATGGCACTAAGACGTACTGCGGATCGCGTAGATTCGCAAATGCGTGAATACCGTACCAACTCATCTATAAGTCAGGTTTGGCAAGCTAAAGATCGCTTGCTGGTCTGTGTTGGTCCGGATTCAGAGTCTGAACGTTTAGTGAGAGTGGCTGCTAGATTAGCGCAAAGTTTAAAATCGGACTGGCTAGCAGTCTATGTAGAAACACCAAAATTACAGCGCATTTCAGATAAGCAACGTAACCTAATTTTAAAAACACTAAAACTTGCTGAAACGTTAGGTGCAGAGACGGCTACATTAAGCGGTACCAAGGTGGCGGAAACTGTGTTGAGCTATGCCCGCAGTCGTAATGTAACAAAACTTGTAGTGGGTAAATCTACCCGTACGACCCTTGAGCGTTTGATTTTACCTGGCGTGGTTGATGATTTGACTAACCACGCGACGGACATTGATCTTCATGTTGTTTCTCGTGAACGAACATTAGCTGAAAGACTAGCCACTAATCATGATAATACGGATAACTTGGAACGAGCCTCTGGAGATAAAAGCTATGCAGGATATTACATTGCTGCCATTGTGTGCGCTATTACGGCAATATTGTCCGCTCAGTTATTAGATTATTTTGAATTAGCCAATGTAGTGATGCTTTACCTTTTAGGTGTGATTTTGATTTCATCTAAATATGGTAGAGGACCCGGCATATTTTCATCTTTTATCAGCGTTGCAACGTTCGATTTCTTTTTCGTACCACCTAAACTTTCGTTTAGCGTATCAGATACACAGTACTTACTTATTTTTGCTGTTATGTTAGTCGTTGCGTTAGTCATTAGTAACTTGACCGCCAATTTACGCTATCAGGCGATGGTAGCGATGAATCGCGAAAAGCGCAGTCGCGCCTTGTATGATTTAGGTAAGTCATTGGCTTCAGCGCTTACTGCAGCACATATTATTGAAATTAGCATTCCACATTTATCTGGTATTTTTAAAGCTAAAGTAGCAATATTATTACCAGATAGCCAAGAGAAAATTGTCAACACTTCTCTACATAAAATCTCAAATGCTAAACCTGATTTAAATTCTAATTTTGATGTGGATTTAGCTGTAGCTCAATGGGTATATGACCATCAGCAGCAAGCTGGCTTTGGAACCGATACATTGCCATCAGCACCTGCTTTATATATTCCTTTGCAGGCTCCTATGCGCACGAGAGGCGTGTTAGTGATTTTGCCTGATACTAATTTATCGAAGGGAAACCGTACAATATTCTTACCTGAACAAAGACAATTGCTAGACACTTTCTCTTCTCAAATTGCAATTGCAATTGAGCGTGTTCATTATGTGGAGGTTGCACAGGAAGCCCTCATCTCTATGGAGTCTGAACGATTAAGGAATTCTGTATTAAGCGCAATTTCACATGATTTAAACACGCCACTTACCACTATTATTGCAGCTGCCGGCTGGCTTAAACAAGAAACAGAAATTAATGATAAGCGTTATGAATATGTCTCCATGCTGAATGAGCAATCCATACGAATGAAGAATCTTGTCGTTAATTTACTTGATATGGCGAGACTACAATCCGGGAAAGTTAAACTTAATAAACAATGGCAACTACTTGAAGAGGTTGTTGGCACCTCGCTGCGCACTATGAGTGAAGTAGTATCAAAGCATACTATAGTAATCGACATGCCACATGACCTGCCACTGATTGAGTTTGATGCTGTTCTAATTGACAGAGTTTTATGTAATTTGCTAGACAATGCTAGCAAATACTCACCTGCAGGGAATAGAATCTTTATAAGTGCTAGAACGCAGCAAAATGATGTTTGGATATCAGTTGCAGACGAAGGCTCTGGTTTGCCTGAAAATTTGGAAAATCAACTCTTTGAGAAATTTACACGTGGGGAGAAAGAATCATCAAAAGCCGGTGTTGGTCTTGGGTTGTCTATATGTAAAGCAATTATTGAAGCGCATGATGGCAAGATTTGGGCGAACAACAAACCTCCACATGGCGCTATATTCACCTTTTCGCTACCTTTAGGGACACCACCAAGTCTCCCACCAGATGATGATTTAGTATAAATGTTTAACACTATCGGAAATATCATATTAATCGAAGACGAATTACAGATTCGTCGTTTCGTTACTGCTGCCCTTGAGAGTGAGAATTTTCAGGTGTATTGCGCAGAGACTGGAAAACAGGGGCTGATTGAGATTGGCACAAGAAAGCCGGATGCGGTTATTTTGGATCTGGGATTACCTGATATGGACGGGCTTGAAGTAATAAAGGACACCAGAAACTGGAGTAATGTCCCAATCATTATACTTTCTGCCAGAACGCAAGAGTCCGAAAAAGTAGCTGCTTTAGATGCTGGTGCAGATGACTTTGTATCTAAACCTTTTGGCACACCTGAGTTGCTAGCGAGATTACGGGCGCAATTGCGACGGAGAGCCATGCTTAGTGATGTAAATCAGCTGGGTGTTCATGTATTTGGAAGCATTACTGTAGATCTACCCAAAAGATTAGTTTCAAAAAACGGACAAATAATTCATCTTACGCCAATTGAATTTAGACTTTTTACAGAATTAGTTAAAAATGCTGGCCGAGTAGTTACCCAAAGACAATTGTTAAAAGAGGTCTGGGGGCCAAGTTATGTAGATAATGAACACTACCTTAGAATCTATATGAGTCACTTACGACAAAAGCTTGAAGATAATCCAACGCAGCCTGAGCATTTAATTACAGAAATCGGAGTTGGCTTTAGATTCATTTAATAAGCTACTTCGGCACCAATTTAGGGTGGTTGACGGGCATGTTGAGATATAAAACTCACCCTAACAGCCTTTAATAAAATTACTATAATTTACGATAGATACAAATAATATCCAGTAGAACTTAATTGGATGTTAAATTTTTAAAAAAGCTCGCTTAAGCGAGCTTTTTTTGTTGTTTAATAGTTGTTTGTTAGCTTGAGCTGAGGCTTCGTGAGCTTCCTCTGAGGATGCTATGTTTTTGAGCGTTAGCTCGGAGATTACTGTATGTCCTTGGCGATACAGTTCTGCAGCTAGGTTGGTCCTGTCTTGAACCTGTTTGTTCTGACTTAGCTTTGACTTGCCTATAATTCTGGTGATGCTAATCTCAATGCCTATAATCGCTTTTAACATTCCTGCTATATAGTCTGGCGGGGCATCTGACATCTGCCAGGGAGACTCTGGCTGTACCTTATGTTCGTGCGTATGCGTGAGGCGTTCAAGCATCGCGCGCAGATAGTTCACATCTTCTATAAACCTAATTTTCCCGTACACATGCACGGCTTGATAATTCCAGGTGGGCACTTGCCGATGCGTTTCATGTTTGCTTGGATACCAGTTGGGCGATACATATGCATCTACGCCCTTAAAAATTACCAGCACTTCATCACCTGCTGCAGTTTTACGCCAAATTGGGTTAGCTTTTGCTACGTGTGCCAGTAATGTGCAGTGCTCATCCCCGTCTGCATATATTTCAAATGGGAGGTGATTGGCTTCTAAGCCATTGGCGTCTTGCGTTACCAATGTTCCCAGTGGGTAGTTTGCAATAATGTCTAAAAGTACTTGCGGGCGACTTTCTGCAAAATGTGCTGGAATATACATAAATTAACTTTTAGGTGTTGCGTCTATGGATTTACATACAATAGTTTATTGGTTTTCTGGGATAGCGACAGAGCGTACCAATACAAAGCGTTTTTGCTGGGAGTTGCTGCCTGTGCATGCGGCTAATTTGTTGGAAAAATTGGTTAGGCACGGTTTCTCATCTTTAGATTTAACGATTGGTGTTTCTTGCGCAATATCGGTGGTGGCTTGTCTGCCCTGTGCTTCCGCTTGGTTGGTACATCCTGTTATTGCTAACAAAATTAGGCATGCTGGTAGTGTAATGCGTTTCATGGTTGGGTGATCCCGTTATTGACTGATACCACTATAGCTTTCTATACCATGACACTACATGTACAATTTATTATTCACTACGGATAACTGTACAGGTAACAACACCATGCCAGATACATCGCCTTTACTGACTTTGAATCCACTCGATTCCATCCCCTTGGTGGAGCAGATTGTTGCAGGCATCAAGCGCTTAACTGAGGAGCGTGTACTGAGAACGGGGACGCGCCTGCCTTCTATACGCAACTTTGCCATTCAGCATGATGTCAGCCGTTTTACTGTGGTGGATGCTTATGATCGCTTGGTGGCATTAGGGTATTTGTCCTCGCGTCGCGGCTCTGGATTTTATGTTGCGGCGCGGCAGCAGGTGGAAATTTCGACAGTGAGCAACTGCCGTCTAGAACAGGCGGATGATGTGTTATGGCTGCTGCATAATACTTTTCATGATATCTCTGGTGCAGTCAGGCCAGGCTGTGGCTGGTTACCTAGCGATTGGTTGAATCAGAGTGTGATACAGAAAAGTTTGCATGAACTATCACGCAAGCCAGGTGAGTTTTTAACGCGGTATGGCGATGTGAGCGGCTATTTGCCATTACGTCAGCATCTATTGCAAAAGCATCTGTCTGATATTGGCATTGCTGCCGAGGTGAATCAGGTCATCATGACTAACGGCGCTACACATGGCCTGGATTTAACGGCGCGCCTTTTGATCAGGCCAGGTGATGCCGTGTTGATTGATGATCCTGGTTATTACACGCTTTTTGGCTATCTTAAAACTTTGGGCGCCAAATTAATCGGCGTTCCCCGTAATATAGACGGGCCCGACGTGGCGCGCATGGGGCAGTTAATCCAAGAGTATCAGCCCAAGTTGTTTTTTACTAATACCGTGCTGCATAACCCAACCGGAACCAGCACCAGTCTGGCCGTTGCGCACCAAATTTTGCAATTGGCTGAAAAGCATCAGCTCTATATCGTGGAAGATGATATCTACGGCGACTTGCATCCAAGCAATGCATCTAGGCTGGCAACGTTAGACCAGCTTAAACGCGTCATCTACATTAGTAGCTTCTCCAAGACCATATCTGCCAGCTTGCGCGTAGGTTTTATTGCCTGTGCTCCAGAGCTGGCTGCAAAGTTGCTGGATTTAAAACTACTTTCTGGCCTGACGACTTCTGAAATAAACCAGAGAGTGATGTACCAGATTTTAATTGAGGGGCGCTATCGCAAACACGTGGAGCGCGTACGTTCACGTTTGCAAGAAAAGCGCGGACAAGTGATAGCGCAGTTGGAGCAAAGTGGCCTGAAGTTACACGCAGACCCGGTTGGCGGTATGTTTGTGTGGGCTGAGTTACCAAATGGGCGCAATGCGGCAGAGGTTGCCACATTAGCAACACAGGAAAATATCATGCTAGCGCCGGGTAATTTATTCCGCCCTTATCAGGAGCCATCATCCTGGCTGCGTTTTAATGTGGCACATTGCGATGACGATAGGATTTTTGACTTTCTAAAACGGCAGGTCGATGCAAATAAACCAAACTAGTTAGCTAGCTTGTTAACTGGCTAGTTAATATGCTGGTGCCACGCCAGATACACATGTCTAGCACCGCGTTATTTTTAAAATCGGTCAGGTGGCTATGTTAGAATCCGAGCATGATTTTTAATTTATTGATGGTTTAGTATGGCACGTTTTCACATTGTTATCCCCGCAGCTGGCATCGGTAATCGGATGGAAACGGCTATTCCAAAACAGTATTTGCCCTTGTCTGGTAAGCCGATGATTTCTTACAGTATCCAGACTTTTTTCGCATCGCCACGTATTGCTAGTATTAACTTAGCGTTAAGCCCGGAGGATTATTTCTGGCGCAATCTCGATCTAGATGCTAATAGTCGATTGCAGCTACATTACACAGGCGGTGAAACGCGGGCGCAAACCGTGTTAAATACCTTGCTGGCGTTGCAATCGCAGATAGCAGAGGATGACTGGATACTTGTACATGATGCGGCACGACCAGGTTTAAGTTTGTCGCTACTCAATACCTTATTAGATAGCTTGGAGCATGATGCGGTGGGCGGGTTGCTGGCACTGCCCTTGGCAGATACCTTAAAGCAGTCTGATGCCGATGCGCGTGTGAAAAATACGATTCCTCGTGAAGGTCTGTGGCAGGCACAAACCCCACAAATGTTCCGCTATAGCCTGTTGAAGCGTGCTTTAGAGAGCTTTGATGGCTCACCTACGGACGAAGCGCAGGCCGTAGAAGCGCTAGGGTTGGAACCTAAATTGGTGGTTGGCTCACTAAGAAACATGAAAATTACCTACCCACAAGACATGGCGCTGATGGAAGTGCTAATACAAAAGGAAATCGCATAATGAGAATTGGTCACGGCTTTGATGTGCATGCTTTAGTGGTTGGTCGTAAGTGCATTATCGGCGGGGTAGATATTCCGCATGACAAAGGCTTGGATGGACATTCTGATGCGGATGTATTGCTGCATGCTATTTGCGACGCATTGCTGGGCGCTGTAGCCCTGGGTGATATTGGTAAGCACTTCCCGCCAACGGATATGCGCTACAAGGGGATAGATTCACGTCAGTTACTAAGACACGTGGTGAGCCTAGTGCGAGAGCGTGGCTACACGGTGGGTAATATTGACGCTACCGTGATGTGCGAGGCGCCTAAGTTGAGCCCGCATACGGCTGCGATGTGTGTGCATATTGCTGCAGATTGCGGGGTTGATGTGACGCAAATTAACGTGAAAGCTACCACAACCGAAAAGCTTGGTTTTACTGGCCGAGGTGAAGGTGTTGCCGCCGAGGCGGTATGCCTGTTGCAACCTAACTGAAGGCAGCTGCACTAACCTGATGCGCATTGCCCATCTATACAAAACCGATGCGTGTTACGCAATCTATTTACGCATTTATGACTAAACGCATCTGTATAAGATGCATGACCAAAGGCCACTATGCTGCGCTGGTTTGAAAACCTGTTAAATCCTTTTCCTGCAAAAGAAATCGTTCCTCCACCTAATGCCCTATGGCCATTCTTATGGTCATGCACCAAAGGTTCGCGTTTATTTATATTAGTGATGACATTTTTTACTGCCATGATTGGCGGGTTTGAGGCCATGCTATTTGCCGTGATGGGCAAAGTGGTGGATTGGTTGAGCAAGACCTCGCCAGCATTGTTGTGGCAGACTGAGAAAAATCACTTATTGATGTTGGCAGGGTTGCTGATTTTCAGTGGTGTGCTGATAGCGGTACAAACCCTGATTAAGCATCAAACCTTAGCGGGTAATTTCCCGATGCGTTTGCGCTGGAATTTTCACCGATTAATGCTTGGGCAAAGCATGAGTTTTTATCAGGATGAGTTTGCCGGGCGTGTTTCTGCAAAGGTGATGCAAACTGCATTAGCCGTGCGTGACGTGTGGTTTATTGTGGCGGATATTTTAGTCTTCGTAGTGATTTATTTTGTGACGATGGTAGCAGTGGTCGGGCATTTTAACGCCATGGTAGTCGTGCCGTTTCTGGTGTGGGTCGTATGTTATGTCATTTCACTCAGCTACTTTGTACCAAGATTAGCCAAGGTTTCGCAAAACCAGGCAGATGCTCGCTCATTAATGACTGGGCGTATCACCGATGCCTATACAAATATCAGTACAGTTAAATTGTTCTCACACGCGGGGCGCGAGGCATACTATGCCAAATCTGCCATGAGTGAGTTCTTGGGCACTGTGCATAAGCAAATGCGCTATGTGTCTGGTGTGGAGTTTACCAACCATATTTTGAATATGCTGTTAGTGATTGCAACTTCCGGTGTTGCGCTGTGGTTGTGGACTAATAATCAGGTGAGCGTTGGCGGTGTGGCGGCCGCTACGGCTATGGCGCTACGCCTCAATGGTATTTCGCATTGGGTGATGTGGGAACTTACTTCGCTATATGAGCATATCGGCACCGCGCAAGATGGCGTAAACACGCTATCGCTCACCCAGCAGATTATCGACAAGCCAGACGCGCCATCATTAAAAATCAGCAGCGGTGAAATCACCTTTGATCAGGTTGATTTTGCGTATGGTATGCAGACCTCAGTATTAAGAGCGTTGAGTTTGAATATTAGACCTGGTGAAAAAGTTGGTCTGGTTGGGCGCTCTGGCGCTGGTAAATCTACCATCGTGAATCTGCTGTTACGTTTTTATGATGTAGAGAGTGGCCGCGTTTTGATTGATGGGCAGGATGTGCGCGACGTGACGCAAAACAGCTTGCGCAGCCAGATTGCGATGGTGACGCAAGATACCTCGCTGCTGCATCGCAGTGTGCGTGACAATATTCTGTATGGGCGGCCAAACGCCACCGAGCAAGAGATGATGGATGCAGCAAAGCGTGCCGAGGCGCATGACTTTATCTTAAGCCTGCGCGATGCTAAAGGGCGCACCGGTTATGATGCACATGTAGGCGAGCGTGGTGTAAAGTTATCAGGTGGCCAGCGTCAGCGTATTGCAATTGCGCGGGTTATTTTAAAAGATGCACCAATCTTGCTGCTGGATGAAGCTACCAGTGCGTTGGATTCTGAGGTGGAGCAGGCGATACAGGCGAGCCTGTATGACTTGATGCAGGGAAAAACTGTGGTGGCTATTGCGCACCGGCTTTCTACCATTGCAGCGATGGACCGCCTTATTGTGCTGGATGATGGCCGAATTGTCGAAGAGGGCGATCATCAAACCCTGATTAAACAAGGCGGTATATACGCAACTTTATGGGCACACCAAAGTGGCGGCTTTTTGGGAGAATAGCGCTTACTCATTTTTCTCGTTTCATCAGTGTTAAATATGTTCATATTTTAGGAGTGAAGAGATGTCAGCAAGCAATGAAGTAAAGCCACCGTTACCTCCATTTACGCGTGAAACAGCAGCGCAAAAAGTGCGTCTGGCTGAAGATGGCTGGAACAGCCGAGACCCGCAACGCGTATCGCTGGTATATACCCCTGATAGTCAGTGGCGTAATCGGGCAGAGTTTATAACTGGGCGTGAGCAGATTGTTGCGTTCTTAACCCGTAAATGGTCGCGTGAATTGGAGTATCGCTTAATTAAAGAGCTGTGGGCGCACGATCACAACCGTATTGCGGTGCGCTTTGCCTATGAGTGGCATGATGACTCTGGGCAGTGGTATCGCTCTTACGGTAATGAAAATTGGCAGTTTGATGCCAATGGTTTAATGGAGTTACGTTATGCCAGTATCAACGATTTACCGATCAAAGAGACTGAGCGTAAGTTTTTATGGCCGATAGGGCGCAGACCTGATGATTATGCCAGCTTGAGTGAATTGGGCTTATAGCGCGAGGCATCGTTAACCAGCCTCAATCTTCGATTGGCTGGTTTAGGGCTGATATTTGTGGGTAGTGTTTCTCGTGCATTTGCGGCACCCAATGTGCCGTAAATGCTTATTTCACAGGTGATGCAGCTGAGGCTGTTTTAGACGATGGGGTGTGGCTTAATTAAGCGCGTTCTCTTACCACTAAGCCTTGTAGTCTGCCCAGTGTTTTTGAAAAGGCTAGCACCTCTTCGTTAGGGATTTGTCTGATGGTTTTTTGCGTCGCAGTGTCGATGACTTTCACAATCATGCGACCAGCTTCTTCATCCATCGAGAATTGAACTGTTTGCAGGGCAGGCGCTACCAACTCATTCAATTTATTGACCGCAGCCGTTAACATGTCTTTGTTTGCTTCAGTTGAAGTTCTGTTGTCAGACGTGTCCACTGATTTTAACGCAGCGCGATTCGCACTACTGGTTTGGGCCGTCGCTCTCGCATCTGTAGTTTGTTGCGTGCTGATTGGCATTTTAATGCCGCCGTAACCATCTATTGAAGAATTAAACATGTTAGCCCTTTAAAATCGCGTCTTAAATTGTTATTGGTTAAAAAATTAAGTTAAATTTTGCCATATCCTACAACTATTTAACGGCAGCTAATTTAGATACTTTAGGGTAAAAGTGAAAAATATTTAAAATAATTTATATATTTATCTAATTGTTAATGGATTCATATAGTTAGTTTTTAAATTATTTTTAATTTGTACGTATTTTTATGTCATTTCTAGGATTTTTTCTGTATAAAACTTAATTAATCAGCATGATTTTGGTGGTTTGTATTTAATAATTTTAGATTTAATTATTTTTCAGTATTGAAGTTAGTATTCATTTCTATAAAGCAGTGCTTATCGGGTAGCATGCCATTTGTATACATTTAACCTCACAGGAAAGCGATGAAGCTTTACGAGCAGCTTGCTAATTCTATTGCCCAGTCTATTCAAGAAGGGGTGTTGTGCCGTGGCGATAAACTGCCATCTGTACGCCAAGCCAGTATTAGCCGTGAAGTGAGTGCGGCCACGGTATTAGAGGCATATTATCTGCTGGAGGCACGTGGCCTGATTACGGCGCGCGAACGCTCCGGTTATTTCGTTACCGGCGGTGCGCTGAATATTCCGTCTTTGCCCGAGCCTGTGACACAGGACCAGCTAGAATCTAAACAGGTGGATGTGAGTGAGTTGGTATTTGAGGTGCTGGAGTCGATTCGGCTCAAAAGCGTGGTGCCTTTAGGTTCGGCATTCCCAAGCCCGTTACTGTTTCCACGCGCGAATCTGGCCAAGAGCATGGCTTCCAGCGTGCAGATTATGGACCCTTGGGCCAGTGTAGATAATTTAAGTGCTGGGGATATGAATCTTAGGCGCCAGATTGCTTTGCGTTACATGATAGATGGCCTGCATGTAACTGCAGATGAAATTGTGGTGACCAATGGTGCGCTGGAGGCATTAAACCTATGTTTGATGGCAGTGGCTCGCCCTGGTGATACCGTGCTTATTGAATCGCCGACCTTTTATGCTGCCTTACAATCTATAGAGCGCATAGGTTTGCGCGCGGTAGAGATTCCTAGCCACCCTAAAGACGGTATTGATTTAGCGGCAATGGAGCGCGCCATTGTGCAGCACCAGCCTAAAGCTTGCTGGTTGATGACTAACTTTCAGAATCCGTTAGGTAGTTTGCTTTCTAATGAAAAGAAACAGGCCTTGGTGGTACTCATCACCAAATATCAACTGCCGCTAATTGAAGACGATGTTTACGGTGAGTTGTATTTTTCCGATAAACGACCCATGCCGGCAAAAGCCTTTGATAGCGAAGGTTTGGTCATGCATTGTTCATCATTTTCTAAATGCCTAGCACCTGGTTACAGAGTGGGTTGGGTTGCACCTGGGCGATTTGCAAAGGCAGTCGCGCGGCTTAAGTTAACCACAACTATTTCTGCATCAGTACCGGCGCAAGTAGCCATTGCCAAATATTTGCAAAAGGGCGGTTACGACAGACATTTGCGTAATCTGCGTCATGCCTTATTGCTAAACCAAATTAAATTTGTAGAAGCAATAGAGCGTTATTTCCCTACCGGTACCTGCTTAACCTTACCGCAGGGCGGGTATTTTTTATGGGTGAAGTTGCCAGATAGCGTTAATGCACTGGAACTGCATAAACTTGCGCTTAATCACGATATTAGCATCGCGCCTGGCCCGATATTTTCTGCGCAGCGTCACTTCAGCAGTTATGTACGCTTGAACTACGGGCATATTTGGGATGCGCGCATAGAAGCCGCGCTGTTAACTTTAGGTTCGCTGGTATTAGCGTTAATACCACAGCCGTTATCGTAAGATTTTTATCATCTGTTATGCTTTTTTTGCAAGCATCTGTCTCTGTTATTAATTAGTAGCAAGCCTTAAGCTTTAGTCACTGTTAAACAAATAACTTGGCCGTTGTATCAACGCCAATTTGTAAGGTGATTAAATGTATATCTATGATGAAATAGATCAGCGACTGGTGGAACAGCGCGTTGCCCAATTCCGGGGGCAGACGCAGCGCTTTCTCAATGGCCAGCTCTCTGAAGATGATTTCCGCGTGCTGCGTTTGCAAAATGGATTGTATCTTCAGCGTCATGCGCCCATGCTACGCGTAGCGATTCCTTATGGGATGTTGACCTCTAACCAATTACGTACGTTGTCTTATGTTGCGCGGCGCTGGGATAGAGGCTATGCCCATCTCACCACTAGACAGAATATACAGTTCAACTGGCCGCGTTTGGAAGATGCGCCTGATATTTTGGCTAAGCTGGCTACTGTGCAAATGCATGCGATCCAGACCAGCGGTAATTGTATTCGTAACACCACTACCGACCATTTTGCCGGGGTGGCACATGATGAAATCATTAATCCACTGGTATGGTGCGAAATTATCAGGCAATGGTCCATGCTGCACCCTGAGTTTGCATTCTTACCACGTAAATTCAAAATCGCCGTGAGTGGTTCCGTCACGGATAGGGCTGCCATCGGCGTACACGATATCGGCTTGCAGGCAGTTGAGAGTAACGGCGTATTTGGTTTCAGAGTATTTGTGGGCGGCGGCTTGGGTAGGACGCCGCTGGTTGGCAAGCTGATTAATCCTTTTGTGGCCTGGTATGACCTGCTGACTTATTTGCAGGCAACATTGCGTGTGTATAACCTGCATGGCAGACGCGACAACAAATATAAAGCACGCATTAAAATTTTGGTAAAAGACCTCACGCCAGAGGTGTTTGCACAGCAGGTAAATGAACAATGGGCGCTGATTCGAGGTGGTGCAGATACCGTAACCGCAGAATTTGTCAGCGCGATTGCCGATAAATTTACCTGGCCCAGCTATAAACAGTTGCAAGATGATGACGGTACCAGTATCGCGCATCATTTAGAGGCTAACCCAGCTTTTGCACGCTGGTTTCGCACCAATATTCACCAGCATAAAATCCCCGGCTATTCATCAGTGACGGTGTCTTTGAAAGCGCCTGGTTCTCCACCGGGTGATATGACTGCAGACCAGATGGATGTGCTTGCTGAAATGGCTGACAACTACGGTTTTGGCGAACTGCGTGTTTCACATGAGCAGAATATCATTTTGCCTGATGTTAAAACCAAGTCGCTTTATGCTTTATGGCAAGAGTTGAGCGTGCTTAATCTGTCCACCCCTAATATCGGCTTGATTACCAATATCATCGCCTGTCCAGGCGGAGATTACTGCAGTTTAGCCAATGCGGTTTCTATTCCAGTGGCAGCGGCTATTCAGCAAAAATTTGATGATCTGGATTATGTGCATGAGATTGGTGAGATTGATCTTAATTTATCTGGCTGCATGAACTCCTGTGGGCATCACCATGTAGGTCATATAGGGATTTTAGGCGTGGATAAGGCCGGTGAGGAGTGGTACCAAATTACATTGGGCGGCAGACAGTCTGGTGCGCTCAAGGCTGATAGCAAATCCAGCATAGATGGCAATACAAGCGCAGCGATTGGTCGAGTGATTGGGCCATCGTTTGCGCGTGAGCAAGTGCCTGATGTGATTGCTCGCCTGATTAAAACTTATTTATCCATCCGCGAAAGTGATGTTGAGCGCTTTATTGATGTGGTGGACCGTATCGGAATTGAGCCATTTAAGAAGGATGTTTATGCGGATCCTATGCTAGCCAAGATGCCAAACTTAGTGGGGGAATCTAATGTCTGACTATAGCAAAAACCTGATTTGTAATGGTCAGCTTACCGTGAATGAGGTGCAGTGCTTCGATGTGAGTAACGATGCTGCATTGCTGGTTCCGCCTGATGATGCAAGCTGGATGGTGACATTGGATACTTGGATAGCGCAACAGTCGTTATTGGAGGGTCGGCAGTTTCCAGTAGCCGTGCTCATTGCCTCCGATGTGGATTTTGATAGCGGTATTAGTCATCAGGTACAGGCCTTATGTCAGGCCGATATTGCGTTTATTGCCATAGATTTCCCAAGCTACACCGATGGTAGAGGCTACTCACTGGCGCAATTGTTAAGAAATGTCTACCAATGGTCTGGTGAGCTAAGGGCTGTGGGCGACGTGATGATTGATACCGTGTACTACCAAGCTAGATGCGGGTTTGATAGCTTTCTGATTAAGCCGGGGCATGATGCTCAGCTGGCGTTAGCTGCCTTGCATACGTTTAGTGATACCTACCAAAAGTCTTATCGACAGCCGCTTAGGAGCAGACCTTAAAAACTAATCTCGTCCGAAAGTTAATTTCGATTGAAAACTTTAGATTCACGCCAGTTTAACTAACTTTATATCAGTTTAACTATTTAAATCAGTCTAATTTAAGTGGTTATATTGTAAGCAAGGATTGCAAATGAAAGATGCTAAAACCACATCTAAGAAAATAATTCCTATCGCGCCTGCACCGGGCGGTTTTATGCCAATGTACGAAGCGCAGGCCAAGATCTACCCACGCAACACCGCTGGTTTTTTCAAAAACTGGCGCTGGGTGATGATTTGGATCACGCAAATTGTATTTTATGGCGTGCCATGGCTGCAATGGGGTGAGCGTCAAGCCATGCTGCTGGATATAAGCACTCACCGTTTCTATATTTTTGGCTTGGTACTGTACCCGCAAGATTTAATTTACCTGGTAATTATCCTGATTATCGCCGCTTTAGCCCTGTTCTTATTTACGGCGGTTGCCGGTAGGCTATGGTGTGGCTTCTCCTGCCCGCAGTCGGTTTATACCGAAATCTTTTTATGGATGGAGCGTAAAATTGAAGGGGATAGAGCGGCACGCATGCGCCTGGATGAAAGCAAGTTTGGCGTTAAAAAGCTATATATAAAATCCATGAAACATTTTGCTTGGATTAGCTTTTCCATTTTTACCGGGTTTACTTTCTTAGGTTATTTTTCACCAATACGTGATTTATTGCATAGTATTCTTGAGATTAAACTCAGCCCGTGGGAAACGTTCTGGATTTGTTTTTATGGCCTAGCCACTTATGGCAATGCCGGCTTCCTACGCGAGCAGGTATGTAAACACATGTGCCCTTATGCACGCTTTCAAAGTGCAATGTTCGATAACGACACATTGATCGTAACTTATGACCAAGAGCGCGGCGAGCCTCGCAGTGGCCGCTCCAGAAAGGTAGATGCAAAACAGGAAGGTCTAGGTGACTGTATTGATTGCAATTTCTGTGTGCAAGTGTGCCCAGTGGGGATTGATATCCGCAATGGCTTGCAGTATGAGTGTATTAGTTGCGGCTTATGCGTGGATGCATGTAACAGCATTATGGATAAAATGAATTATTCACGTGGCTTAATCAGATTTACTACACAAAATGGCTTGGCACAGCATTGGACTAAGCATCAAGTGATACAAAAGATATTGCGTCCGCGTGTGCTGATTTATAGCGCGCTACTGTTACTGCTTTCCTTAGGCTTGGTTGCCTCCTTGGCGCTGCGTCCATCGTTCAAAGTGGATGTGAATCGTGATCGTGGTGTGATGTCTAGGTTGGTCTCTGGCGGTAAGGTGGAAAATGTCTATCAATTACAAATTACCAATGTAACCGAAGCCGCAGAAAGTTATCGCGTGTCTGTGACGGGTATTGATGGCTTGTCGATGGCTTCGCAAACCCAGTTTACGGTTGAGCCAGCCAATGAAAGGCTAGTAGCGGTGAGTCTGCAAATTGCTGATGGCGCCATACGCAGCGGTACGCACCCGATTATGTTTGAAGTTGAGGCATTGGGCTCTAAAGAGCGTATTACGCAAAAATCTATCTTTTATATGTCTCGATAGTTATTAAGTATCGGTAGTTTGGCATGGAGTTAAGGGCACCTGAGGGTGTCCTTTTTTATGGGGTGCCCTTTTGTTATGAAGACAGTGCTAGTTTAGCCTTGCTTGATGATGGCTTTATTTAGGCTTTGAGCAGCACAATCACTGCGCCGCTGCCGCCATCTTGCCGACGAGCTTCAGCATAAGCGATGACTTCATCACGTTGCATTAACCAGCCACGTAATTTGTGTTTCAGTACCGGCTCGCGGTTACGTGAGCCTAAGCCTTTGCCATGCACAATGCGTACGCAACGTATGCCTCGTTTTTTGCAGTCGTTTAAAAAGGTGGCTACGTAAAGCCTTGCCTCGTCACTGATTAAGCCATGCAGGTCAATTGCTGCTTGTATTACCCAATGGCCACGACGTAATTTACTTAAAATATCCGGAGAGTGGCCTTCGCGCAGGTAAAGCAGTTCCTCACCGGTTTCTAGGTCATGTGCTGGTATGTAGTGGTCGCTTAGCGAATCGGCTAGCGCTTGCTGTTCATCTCGAATGAACTGTCTGGGGATTGGTTTAGGGCGTAACGGTGCATGATGCACACGTTTTGGTTTGAGTGGGCGCGCATCTTTGACTGCTTCTAAAAACAGGTCGGCTCCGTTGTCGTCAGCGTCTTCCACAATGTTGTTAGCTTTACTGAGTAGGTGAGGGCGGTATGAATACCGCCCTCATGTTTACTTATTTCAAATGATCCAAATAACGCTCAGCATCCAGTGCAGCCATACAGCCTGTGCCAGCACTGGTAACGGCTTGGCGGTAGATATGGTCTTGCACATCGCCTGCGGCAAACACGCCTGGTACGCTAGTGGCTGTGGCGTTGCCGGCACGACCCATTTGCGTCACGATGTAGCCGCCTTCCATTTCAAGCTGACCTGCAAAAATATCGGTATTTGGTTTATGGCCAATCGCAATAAACACACCCTGCAATGCAATGTCTTTGGTGCTGCCGTCATTTACATTTTTGATGCGCATGCCAGTGACGCCAGTGTTATCACCCAGCACTTCATCCAAGGTGGCGAATGTTTCCAGCACGATTTTGCCTTCAGCCACACGCGCCATTAATTTATCAACCAAAATAGCTTCAGCTTTAAATTTATCGCGGCGGTGTACTAGCGTTACTTTGCTTGCAATGTTAGCCAGATATAAAGCCTCTTCAACCGCAGTGTTACCGCCACCAATTACAGCAACCTCTTGATTTCTATAGAAGAAACCATCGCAAGTGGCACATGCGGAAACACCTTTACCTGAGAACGCCTCTTCACTTGGCAAACCTAGATATTTCGCTGAGGCACCGGTAGCAATAATCAGCGCATCACATGTGTATTCGCCGCTATCACCTACTAAACGGATAGGTTTTTCTGTGAGGTGCGTAGTGTGAATATGATCAAAAATCATTTCAGTGTTAAAGCGCTCAGCATGCTTTTGAAAACGCGACATCAACTCTGGGCCTTGCACGCCATCTGCATCTGCTGGCCAGTTATCCACCTCGGTGGTGGTCATGAGTTGACCACCTTGCGCAATACCGGTAATTAATACTGGCTTGAGGTTGGCACGTGCAGCATAAACTGCTGCAGAGTAACCAGCAGGGCCTGAGCCCAAAATGAGTAATTTGGCGTGACGTGTTGCCATAGTGAATTGCTTTCTTAAGTTAAGGTTGTTTCTTGTACGTTGGGTATATCATTTAGTTTTTCAAGTGAGCGGGTGGCATCACTGTAGTTTTGCCTTGGCTTATCTTGAAAAACCAAGCCTTGAAAAACTAAGGTGTTATTTTTCTAGCAAGCTTCGCAGCATCCAAGCGGTTTTTTCATGGGTTTGTAAGCGCTGGGTGAGTAAATCTGCTGTGGCTTCATCTGAGGCCGCATCTGCGCTTGGGAACACGCTGCGTGCGGTGCGGCACACTGCTTCATGGCCAGCTACCAATTCAGCAATCATGTCTTGCGCTTTCGGCACGGATTCTGATTCTTTAATTGAGCTTAATTTGGCAAAGTCGCGATAAGTGCCCGGCGCGTACACATCTAAAGCGCGAATACGCTCAGCCACTAAATCGACCGCTAGTGCCAGCTCGTTGTATTGAGTTTCGAACATCAAGTGCAGGGTGTTGAACATTGGACCAGTTACGTTCCAATGAAAGTAATGTGTTTTCAAATATAAAGTGTAGGTGTCTGCTAGTAAATGGGAAAGACCCTGAGCAATATTTTTTCTATCTTCTTCTTTAATGCCAATATCCATTTGCACTCCTGATAAGACTCTAGATTAAGAAATTACAACGTTTTATGATTAGAATTGAGAATGATATTCTAATCGCTACGCAGCGACTTTGATACTGCTATAATTAAATCCGACACTTAAAATACGTTAAAGGTTTATCTTGTTTTTCAAAAAATCTAAACCGGTTAATGCTCGCCGTGAAGCTGAAGTAATTAAATCTAGTGCCCTCGCTACTACGCTGATTAAAGAAGCTTGGTGGTTGGTTTTAGTGCTAATCGGGTTGTATATTACCGTCATTCTTTTTACGTATAACCCTAACGACTCCTCATGGTCGCATATCGCGCCTGATAGCGCTGTGATTCAAAATGGCGGCGGTAGTGTCGGTGCCTGGATTTCTGATCTATTACTCTATGTGTTTGGTTTCTCTGCATGGTGGTGGGCTGTACTGGCTTTTTACGCGATGTGGTTTGTGTATTTAACCTTAGAAGCTGTCGATCAGAGCGAGAAGCCATTTTTACTCTTCAACTTTTTCGGGTTTGCTTTGCTGTTGCTTGCATCAAGCGCGCTGGAAGCCGGACACCTGATTGACCTGCCTGCCGCCTTACCTGACAGTGCGGGTGGTATGCTGGGTAGTGCCGTGGATGCAGGGTTGCGTAGCTTGTTTGGTTATACCGGCTCTAGCATGCTGCTGCTGTTAATGTTTGTGGTGGGTTTTAGCTTGTTTACAGGTTGGTCATGGATCATGATTACCGAAAAATTTGGCGCACTTTTGATTACAAGCTATGCGTTTATTACGCTTAAGTGGCAAGACTGGCAAGACAGAAAAGCTGGTAAAGCTGTAGAGCAAGAGCGTATTGAGTATGTGAAAAGCGAACGTAAGCGTGTGGTAGATCGTGAGCCGGTGCAAATTGAAACGCCAGTGCTTGAAATCGCGCAAAGTGTGCGTGTACAAAAAGAAAAGCAAGTGCCGCTGTTCGATACGCACCCGGATACGCCATTGCCACCTATCCATTTGTTGGATGAGCCTTCTGGCACCGTCGAGCTGCCTTCCGCTGAAACTTTGGATTTCACCTCGCGCTTGATAGAACGTAAGCTCATGGATTTTGGCATTGAAGTCAAAGTGTTAACTGCATTGCCAGGACCGGTAATCACGCGTTATGAGCTGGAGCCGGCAGCAGGTGTGAAGGGCAGCCAAGTGACTAATCTTGTCAAAGACTTAGCGCGCGCTTTATCTGTGGTTAGCGTGCGTGTGGTAGAGACTATTCCAGGTAAAACTTGCATGGGTTTAGAGATACCTAACCCGAAACGCCAAATTGTCTATTTGTCAGAAATCATGGGCAGCCAAGCCTATGCGGATATCCATTCACCACTGGCTATTTCTTTGGGTAAAGATATTGGCGGTAAGCCTGCGGTAGCAGATTTAGCGAAAATGCCGCACGTGTTGGTTGCTGGTACTACCGGCTCTGGTAAATCTGTTGCGATTAACGCGCTGATTTTAAGCGTGCTGTACAAAGCAGATTCCAGCCAAGTACGTATGATTCTGATTGACCCTAAGATGCTGGAGCTGTCAGTCTATGAAGGTATTCCACATCTGTTAGCGCCAGTTGTCACCGATATGCGCCAAGCAGCAAATGCGCTGAACTGGTGCGTGGCTGAGATGGAGCGTCGTTATAAATTGATGTCTATGTTAGGCGTGCGTAACCTTGCGGGTTATAACCAGAAAATTAAAGACGCAGATAAAGCCGGCGAGAAAATCCCACATCCATTTAGCATTACGCCAGATGAACCTGAACCATTAGAGGAAATGCCATTGATTGTTGTGGTCATCGACGAATTAGCAGATTTGATGATGGTGGTGGGCAAAAAAGTGGAAGAGCTGATTGCACGTTTAGCGCAGAAAGCACGTGCTTCTGGCATACATTTGGTGTTGGCAACGCAGCGTCCATCAGTGGATGTGATTACCGGCTTGATCAAAGCTAACGTGCCTACGCGTATTTCATTCCAGGTTTCGAGCAAAATTGACTCACGGACCATTCTGGATCAAATGGGCGCAGAGGCCTTGCTAGGGCAGGGTGATATGCTCTACATGCCGCCAGGTACCGGTTACCCGCTGCGTATCCACGGCGCGTTTGTTTCAGATCAGGAAGTGCACAAAGTTGTTGATTATCTTAAAGCGCAAGGTGAACCGAATTACATTGACGGTATTCTAACCAACGAAACTGAAGAAGCTGGTGGTGGCGATTTTGTTGCTAGTAGCTCAGGTGGTGGAGGTTCAGAAGTTGATCCGCTGTATGACGAGGCAGTGGGTATCGTGCTTAAATCACGTCGTGCCAGCATTTCATCGGTACAGCGTCAGTTGCGCATAGGCTACAACCGTGCCGCTCGCCTGATCGAAGATATGGAGCGCGCAGGCTTGGTTTCTGCGATGCAAAGCAATGGTAACCGTGAGGTATTGGCGCCGCATCATGAGCCTTAATTTTTCATGAGCGCTAACTTTTAAAGAAAATAGATTACTGAATGAATATTATTAAAAAACTGCAACGTACGCGTTTGCATTTTATTAACAGTTTACTTGTATTGCCTGCGCTGTTCTTGATGCCAGCGGCACATGCCGATGGCATGGATAGCGTAAAGGCCTTTTATGAAAAGACGCAGGCAGTACGTGCGAGCTTTCACCAAGTGGTGACCGATAAACAAGGACGCAAGGTGCAAGAAGTACAGGGCACCATGCAGCTGAAGCGCCCGAATAAATTTAGATGGGATTACCACAAGCCATACGAGCAACAGATTATTAGTGATGGCAAACAGGTGTGGTTGTATGACACCGAGTTGGCTCAGGTAACCGTGCGTGATATTGGCAAGGCGCTGGGCTCTAGCCCTGCTGCGTTGTTAGCTGGTGGTAAGGCCATCGAAGAGACTTTTACTTTGGCTAATGCAAGCAATCGCGATGGTTTGAATTGGGTGAGTGCGCAGCCTAAAGATAAAGAATCAGGCTTTGAGAAAATATTGCTGGGTTTCAAAGACAATCAGATTCAGGAAATGGCGTT
The DNA here is from genome assembly GCF_000023705.1 of Methylotenera mobilis JLW8. Taxonomy (NCBI): domain Bacteria; kingdom Pseudomonadati; phylum Pseudomonadota; class Betaproteobacteria; order Nitrosomonadales; family Methylophilaceae; genus Methylotenera; species Methylotenera mobilis. The sequence continues at coordinate 1,576,191 of NC_012968.1, read as the reverse complement.
GTTAGATAGTTTTGGCCACAACACAAAAATTGTCTTTAGCAAGGTTGAGGTAAATCCTGCCCTAGATGAAAAGTCATTTTTATTCAAACCACCCAAAGGTGTTGACGTGGTGGGTGAGTAGTCAATGGCGAAAGATACCGATTTATTTTGAACAGCCTATTTGAACCCAATACCCCCCAAGCACCACTTGCTGAGCGATTACGCCCTAAAGCGTTAGATGAGGTTGTCGGTCAATCTCATCTGCTAGGCACGGGCAAGCCGCTACGCCTAGCTTTTCAGTCCGGCAAGCTGCCCTCTATGATTTTGTGGGGGCCGCCCGGCGTAGGTAAAACCACCTTGGCTCGCCTCATTGCCAACACGGCAGATGCTGAGTTTATCCCTATTTCTGCGGTGTTGTCTGGCATTAAAGATATCCGTGAGGCAGTAGAACTTGCAGAGCATACTTTGCAGCAGCACCGGCGTAAAACCATATTGTTTGTGGATGAAGTACATCGTTTCAATAAAGGCCAACAAGATGCATTTTTACCTTTCGTTGAAAGTGGTCTGATTACTTTTATTGGCGCGACAACCGAGAATCCTTCGTTTGAAGTGAATAGCGCGTTGCTAAGCCGTGCGCAGGTATTTGTACTCAACTCGCTATCTGAGGCGGAGTTGTCGTTGCTGCTAGATCGTGCGCAACAACTGGTAGCCTCAGATTTAAGCGTTACGCCAGAAGTGCGTGAGCAGGTTTTAGCCTATGCTGATGGCGATGCCAGACGTTTGCTCAATTTTGCAGAAGGTTTGTTCAATGCGGCGCAGGGTGCAGGCATCTCTGAAATTGATGAGACATTTTTGCAGACGACGATGGCAAGTAAACTGCGTCGGTTTGATAAAGGCGGCGAGGCGTTTTATGACCAAATCTCTGCATTGCATAAGTCGGTGCGTGGCTCTAATCCAGACGCTGCTTTGTACTGGTTTTTACGTATGATAGATGGCGGGGCAGACCCGCTATACTTGGGGCGCCGTATCGTGCGTATGGCGGTTGAGGATATTGGTATTGCAGACCCACGTGCGCAGACTATGGCGCTAGAAGCCTGCCAGATTTACGAGCGGCTTGGCTCGCCTGAAGGCGAGTTGGCGTTATCTAACGCCGTGATTTATCTGGCAGTCGCCGCTAAAAGCAATGCGGCCTATATGGCTTACAATCAGGCCAAAGCCTTTGTAGCGCAAGATAAGTCACGAACCGTACCGTTACATTTACGCAATGCGCCAACCAAACTGATGAAGGCGTTGGATTACGGTAAAGAGTACCGTTATGCGCACAATGAACCAGATGCTTACGCCGCAGGTGAAAATTACTTTCCAGATGATTTACCGCCGCAGCAATTTTACTCCCCCACGCCACGTGGTCTTGAGGGTAAAATAGCGGAAAAATTAGCGTATTTGCGTGAGCTAGACAGAAAAGCAAAAAAATAAGCAGTCGACCACACACTATGCATTTGAATCCGCGCGGCTCAGGCCGGATAGAGCGGATAGTAGATGGTGCTGGCGAGCATGCAACAGAATAATTAAGGGATTTACATGTTAGACATTCAAGCATTAAGAAATGATTTAGATGGCGTAGTCAGCCAATTACAAGTACGTGGTTTTGAGTTTGATGCGGCTAAGTTCAGCGCCTTAGAACAAGAGCGTAAAACAGTACAAACTAACACGCAGGATTTACAGGCTAAGCGCAATAATGCCTCTAAGCAAATTGGGTTTGCCAAGTCTAAGGGTGAGGATGTTAGCGCAATTATGGCCGAAGTAGCAGGCTTGGGCGAGCAGCTAAAAGCGGGTGAAGTACGTTTGGCTGAGTTGCAAGCGGATTTACAAAGCCTGCTGCTCAATGTGCCTAACCTGCCACACGTTAGTGTGCCACAAGGTAAGTCTGAGGCGGATAATGTAGAAGTGCGTAAAGTGGGCACACCGCGCACGTTTGATTTTGAAGTAAAAGACCATACCGATGTGGGTACACCGCTGGGTTTGGATTTTGATACTGGTACTAAATTATCCGGTGCACGCTTTACGCTGATGCGTGGCCAGATTGCAAAGATGCATCGTGCTCTAGCGCAGTTCATGTTGGACACGCAAACCGAACAGCATGGTTACGAAGAGTGCTATACGCCATATCTGGTGAATGCAGAGACATTAACTGGTACCGGTCAATTGCCAAAGTTTGAAGAAGACCTGTTCTCACTGGCGCACAACGACAGCAAGTTATATTTAATCCCCACTTCAGAAGTAACCCTCACCAATACCGTGCGTGATGAAATCGTGCCGTTAGAATCTCTGCCGATTAAGCTGACTGCGCATACGCCATGCTTCCGTTCTGAGGCTGGTTCTTATGGCCGTGATACCAAAGGCATGATACGCCAGCACCAGTTTGATAAAGTGGAAATGGTGCAAATCGTGCATCCTGAAACTAGCTACCAAGCATTGGAAGAAATGGTCGGTCACGCCGAGAATGTCTTGAAGGCATTAGGTTTGCCATACCGTGTGGTATCGCTGTGTACCGGTGACATGGGTTTTGGCGCAGCTAAAACTTACGACTTGGAAGTATGGCTGCCAGCGCAAAATACTTACCGCGAGATTTCTTCAGTATCTAACTGTGAAGCATTCCAGGCACGGAGGCTGCAAGCACGCTTCCGTAACGAGAGTGGTAAGCCTGAGCTAGTGCACACCCTGAATGGCTCTGGTTTAGCGGTAGGGCGTACCTTGGTTGCAGTGTTGGAAAACTACCAAAATGCAGATGGCAGTGTCACCGTGCCAGAAGTGTTAAGACCCTATATGAACAATTTGGCTGTCATGTCAGCCTAGATTCTTCAGCTATTCTAGATACTTCGGTCTTTTTAGTTTAGTGGAGCTGCTTTATGTAGCTGGACGCCTGATGTTCTCTCTGGCGTCCACTGTCTATCAAAAAAAATTGGCGCAACATGGTTTGCACCCGTTTTATATCGTTGCAGCTACTTATTTGGTACTAGGTGTTTTAGCTGCGCCTTTGCTGCAGATGATTCAGTTCAGTAGCCTGCGTCATGATTTTTGGCTCAATATATGGCTAGCATCGTTATTTGATGTTGCTGGCTGGATGTTTTTAGTCCTATCCTTATCCAAAACCGATTTGTCCGTATTTGGCCCGCTCAACGCGTATAAAGTCGTGGCCTCCATGTTGCTGGCTGCGCTGTTTCTGCACGAAGTGCCCAGCGCTCAGGGCTTGTCAGGTGTGCTGCTGATTATTATCGGCAGCTTTTTCTTAATGCCTGCTAAGGCAGCAACGCAAGCTAATAGGATCGGTGGCTTGTTACGCGATAAAGGCGTGCAGGCGCGCTTCTTATCTATATTCCTGTTTTCGGTAGGTACGGTTTTTCTTAAAAAATCAGTGGCTGACGGCGTGCTGGAAACCATGGTGTTTTGGTCGCTAATCGGCCTGCCGCTGGTATTACTCAGTAATTATTTTTTTCTACCCAATAGCGTTGCCGAGCAAATTAAAACGACTAAGCAGCATTGGTACAGCGTTAGCCTAATCGGGGCGATGGTGTTTGCCATGCAGTACTTTACCTTGCTACTGCTTGCCAATATGCTGGTGGCCTACGCACTGGCGCTGTTTCAATTGGGCATGGTGTTGCAGGTGCTGATAGGCTACCGCCTATTTAATGAGAAAGATATTGCCAGAAAGCTGTTAGCTAGCTTGGTAATGATGGCTGGCAGTCTTTTGGTCTTGATGAATTAGTGGTCTGGGTTCACTAGTATCGTTGATTGTTGATACACGGCACTTAATTCAGTTAGAAATGAGTGTAAGTGCAGATTAATTGCGTGCAATCTTAAATGCATCAAAGTTTGGGTTATGGCTAGGTTGGTGTTTTTCTAGAATGCGCTGATAACTGCGCACCGACTCCACAAAAATCACAGGCGCGCCACCGCTGGCGTATCCGTATTTGAGGGTGGTGTAGTACTCAGGGTTTTTGAGTAAGACTAAAGTCTTTTTAATATCTGCCCAGCTGTCAGGGTTTAATTTCAAGCGTTTGGCCAGTACACGAGCGTCTTCCACGTGGGCGTAGCCTATGTTGTAAGAGGCAAGCGCCATATAGGTTCTGTCTGGCTCTGGGATGCGCTCAGGCACCGTGTCTATGAGTTTAAGCAAGTACTTAGCGCCCGCCGGTATGCTTTGCTTAGGGTCTAGCCTGTCAGTTACGCCCATCAGGTCCGCAGTGCCTTCTGTTAGCATCATCAGGCCGCGTACATTGGTAGGAGAGGTGTTGTAAGTATCCCAGTGTGACTCTCTGTAACTTACCGCAGCCAGTAAACGCCAGTCTATGCCGGTAATATCCTGTGCCTGTTTAAACAAGTGTATGTATTTGGGTAGCAAGCTATCACTGCGCTCAAGAAACGTGGTGATATCTGACGAATTAAGGCGCTTGTTATGACCGTAATAGCGATCTAGCAGATTACGTAATGTGCCGTCATTTTTGATTTTCTCAAAAAACTTATTGATGTTAGCCAGCATTTGGCGATCTGAGTTTTTAGACATCGCCCAGGCAATTTTATCGGCAGGGCCAATCGGCATGGCAATGCTCAGGTTGGGGTGGTAGTTTTGCATTAATGCCGCGAGATGATTGTCTGCGATCGTGTAGTCAAGCAGGCCATCTGCTACTTCTTCTATTAATGATTCCGTATTGGTGCGCTTCACGCTTTGCCATTTGAGTGCGCTATTTTTTTTCTGTAAAACTGCTAAGTGTTCTTCATAGCTGGTGCCTTCTGGTACGGCAATGGTTTTGCCAATAATGTCGGAGACATTATCAGGCTCGGCGTTGATTTCACTGTTGAAAATGAGCTGTTGCTGCGTTTCCTGATAAGGAGTGGAGAACAACACCAGATGTTCGCGCAGATGCGTAATGCTTAGGCTAGCAGCGGCAATGTGTGCCTTGCCTTTGAGCAGGCTAGGAATCACATCACTAATGCTGTTGACCAGCAAGAAGCGAGCTTTGTATTCAGGGTAGTAGTCTTGCACAAACAGCGTAGCTAGGTCGTATTCAATCCCGGCAGGCTGGTTGTCACTGTTTAAATAGTAAGTGGTTGGACCATTGTGCGTAACAAAGACAATTTCTTTTTTCTTGGTATCAATGGTCAGCGTGCGCTCAGCTTCTTGCTTAGGTTTACAGCCAACGAAACACACACAAAGCAATGCCAGCGCGCATATACGCAGCCACTGTTTATTTTGTATGAGGGCTAGCAAACTTAGCGCTCGCTCACCACGCCGTCTTGGGCGATTAGTATGGTATCGGCTAGCTGGTAGAAAATGCCATGTTCTACCACGCCAGGCGTGTTATTGAGCATGGCATTTAGGGTATTGGCATCAATGTTAGCATCAAACTTCATGTCCAATACGTAGCTGCCGTGCGAGGTAATCCAGAAGCCATCTTTTGCGGCATTCGGGCGCAGTTCGCCTACGCCGCCTAATGCTTCTAAGTTTTTCTTTGCTAGCTGCCAGGCAAAGGGAATGACTTCAATTGGGATAGTGAAGTTTTGTCCGATATGACTCACAAGCTTGCTGGCATCGGCCACGGCAATAAACTGGGTGGCAGCTTTGGCCAGTAGTTTCTCTTTAACCAGATCGCTACCACGCCCTTTAAGTAAGGTTTTGTCTGGTGTGATCTCATCTGCACCATCGACGTATAGATCTATGCTGGCTACGTGCTCTAGCGCCACGATAGGCAACTGCAAGGATTGGGCCTTGTGTGCACTGATGGCGGAGCTGGCAATCGTGGTACATCGTAAACCTTGCTCACGTGTCAGTCTGGCGAGTTCTTCAATGAAATAATTTGCTGTTGAGCCGGTACCTAAGCCAACCAGCATGCCGTTTTGTACGTACTGCGCAGCACGTAGTGCGACCAATTGTTTGTCATTCATTTTCGTATCCCCATGACTTTTTTACTTATTGTGATGACTATATTAACGCTATTTACTTTGCTTAGTCATAAAAAAAGGGAGCGAGTTGCTCCCTTTTCAATTTTTTTGCTATCGGCTGATAGCTGAAAAATTATTTCATTACACGGTTACGGTATTCACCAGTGCGAGTATCGATCTCGATTTTGTCGCCTTGAGCACAGAATAAAGGCACTGAAATCTCAAAGCCTGAAGCGATTTTAGCTGGTTTCATTACTTTACCTGAGGTGTCGCCTTTTACTGCTGGCTCAGTGTAAGTAACTTCACGTACCACGGTTGTTGGTAACTCAACAGTAATTGCTTTGCCATCGTAAAAACGCAAGTCAGCTGGCATGCCGTCTTCTAGGTATGGTAATGCATCTTCCATGAATTCTGCATCTACATCGTATTGGTTATATTCTGCATCCATGAATACGTAAGTAGGGTCAGCAAAGTATGAGTAAGTCACTTCTTTTTTCTCAAGTACGATCACATCAAACTTATCGCCAGCGCCGTAGATGCTTTCGCTCGGTGCTTCTGTCAGTAAGTTTTTGAATTTCATTTTAACAACGGCAGTGCTGCGGCCTGACTTGTTGTATTCTGCTTTTACTACGACTAGTGGAACGTTATCCACCATAATCACGTTACCGGCGCGGAGTTCTTGTGCTGTTTTCATAGGGTGCCTTAGATTCTAAATGCGTAAAATCGCGCATTATACCTTATTTTTCCTATATGTTATTTTCCTTGACGTTATTTTTCTGTGGTGCTTTTGATGATTTTCTCACTAAAAATCACCAACTTAGTCGCTAGGTCTGTTTGCTGTGCAAGGGCATTCGTTTGCAGGGTGTGATAGCTTTTAAGTGCAGTTAGCTTGTTTAAATAATCATCCCATGCTGTGTTAGGTACTTGTTCTGATTGCCATGCGTTATGCAGTTGATACGCTGCCGCCTTGGGAGCAGGTGGGCATTGTGCGTAAAATAAATCTAAAAATGCATGTAGTTTTTTAATGTGGGTTTGTTCTGTTTGCAGGTATGGCTGCCAAATAAATGGCTTGCCCGCCCAAATGGCACGTATCCAGCTATCTTCACCGCGTACAAAGTTGATGTCGCAGCAGGCTAGCAGTTGATCGTAACCATCCTGACTTAAAAACGGAATCACATGCAAGGTAAGGTTTTGTTGGTTTAGCGTATCGCCAATGTGTAATGACGGCTTTCCGAAAAAGTCAGCCACACTAGGTAAAATGCTACCGGCCGGCACGTAGCAGTTAATCGGCTGTGTCGATTGCGCCATGGCCGATAATAGTGTGGAAATAGGTGCATGCGGATAGCAGAATAATGATACTTTCAGGTGCTGGCTGGGTGTTAAGCCTAAGCCTTTCCAATGGTCTGGCTGCTGCGCGGGTACTTGGCTCTGCTGTTGCAGCATAGCATGTTCGCGTAACAAGCCGCCGGTGTTGTGAGTAAAGCCGGGGAAGAAAAAGTGACGGGTTAAAGCACCGCGTTTTGAGCTGTTGGCATGAAAATCATCAACCCAGCCTTCGGCCGATAAATACTCCAGATTAATCCAGACCGTGCTGGGCTGCATGGTGGCGAGATAGGTTGGCGGTAATTCGCAGGCAAAGCTTTCAATCACCACCGGAGCCGCATGCGGGAACTGGGTATCTGCATGCCATACAATGATGCAGATATTTTGTATGGTTTGCTGTGCTAGTGAAGTATCGATGGCCGGAATCAGCTGCTTGGCGACATACAGGTCATCAATATACAAGCAGATGGTTAACTGATGCTCGTTGTGTAGCTGTTTGGCCAAGCGCCAGCAGACGCCGATGTCACCAAAGTTATCGACAATTTTGCAGAATATATCCCAATGTTTATCGCTTGCCATAATCTCTTACAGCAAGTGAATATTGAAGATTTTGAGCAGCTGAGCGTAGCCGTAGAACAGCACAGCCGTGAGTAAGATACAGGTAAGGAGCGTAGGCCAGAATCCGAACCTTGGTAGCATCCATGCAAACAGCGGAAACATCGGCAGCGTGGGGATAACATACCAAAACGTATAGTAAGCGTGGTTGGCAATTTTAGCCGTGGGCTGTTGTTCGATATAGAGCCAAATCAGGCTGATCACAGTAATCAGGGGCAGCGCAGCCACTAAACCACCCAGCTTGTCGTTGAGTTTCGCGGTTTCAGAAATCACCACAATCGCCAGTGCTGTTAGCAGGTATTTGATAATCAGGTAACTCATGGCGGCTAGTACTTAATCTCGATGATTTCGAAAGTTGCTTCACCTTTGGGTGTGGCGGCGCGTACCGTATCACCGATAGATTTGCCTAGTATGGATTTGGCCAGTGGCGACACCCAGCTGATATAACCTTTGCTGGGCTCGAGCTCGTCTTTACCCACAATACGGTAAGTATATTCAGTGTCATCGTCCAGGTTGTATAAGGTGACCCACGCGCCAAAATATACTTTTTCCAGATGCTGTTGTTGGCTGGCATCTACGATTTCCGCTAAATCCATACGCCGCATTAAATGGCGGCAGCGGCTGTCAATTTGGCGTAAACGCCGTTTGCCGTAAATATAGTCACCATTTTCGCTGCGGTCACCGTTGCTGGCAGCCCATGATACGGTGCGTACGATTTCAGGGCGTTCAATTTTATAGAGCTGATGAAACTCTGCCCTGAGCGCTTCAAAACCTTCAGGGGTGATGTAGTTTTTTTCGTCGGTAGCGGCCATGAGGTAATTAGTCGCTCGCTTTAGTTGGGTCTAGTAACTCTACGTCTTTGACATAAAAGCTGGTTTCGCCAAAGCAGGTGGTTGGTACACCTTTATGCTCTTCATAGATTAGACGTACGCGTTCGCCAACGGTTGTATTGATTTTTTTTGCGACGCTAGCATCTCTGACCGTAAAAGCGAACTTCTCCGCCTGTGTGCCCGGCATGGAAACTAAAATCAGCTCACCTTCATAAGTTTTGCAGATCCAACCTTTTTGCGAGAGTTTTTGCACATAGCCCGCGCGCTCGCCAGAGGAGTAAACCCAGCTTAATGATGCCCAAGTGTATAGCGCAAAGAGCGCGAGGGGTAGCAGCACCAAAAAGGTGAAAAAAGTCATTATTTTTTTTAGGCGAGATAGCATGGCTGGTTTTTAGACTTTAGGTTGTGAGTACGGCTATTTTATTTGCCTATTACAAATAATCCAATAGAATTGTGCAATGACCTCAAACACGCTTATCCTTTGCCCGTCTGCCCGTTTGGCGCGCAGTATTCAAACCGACATCGCACAGCAGCACCTACAAGCAGAGCAAAACCAGTGGCATAGCCCTGATGTACAGACCTTATCGCAATGGTTAGAGAGTGTTGTTGAAATAGGATTGCTGACTGGCGAGCTAGCCGCACAGAACTCACCTTATGCCTTAAGCGGCTTTAATGAGCAGCTGCTATGGGAAGAGGTGATTACGCAGTCACTGAAAAAGAATGCTTTTGGTGAGCTGTTTGATGTGTCCGGCCTGGCCAAGGCTGCGATGGAAGCGAACCGCTATGTAGTGGCTTGGCATCTGCATGTGCCACGTGAACATCAGGCCGAAGAAACGCGTCAGTTTTTACTGTGGCAGCAAGCTTTTCAGGCGCGCTGTGGCGAGCTAAACGCACTAGAGAGTGTGCGCTATTTAGATTGGCAGCTTTCTCAATTGGCTAATGTGGGCAGTGGCTTGCCATGCCGAATTGCGTTTGCCGGTTTTGACCAGACTGCGCCGCAGGAAAAGCGTTTGCGGGAGATTCTAATAGCGCGCGGTGTGCAGGTCGAAGACTACGTCACTACAGCCAATGAACCTGCACAGGCGCAGCATGTGTGCTTGGAGCATGATGATGCAGAGTGCCGTGCCGCCGTAGCATGGGCAGCGCAATATTTAGCGGCGCAGCCTGATGCCGTGATAGCGATAGTGACGCCACGCTTGGGCGAGGTGAGAAGCCAGCTGGCAGATTTACTGGATGACGTGCTTTACCCTGAAAGTGTGCGCCCTAGCTTGGCTGCGTTACCGCGCCGTTATAACTTTTCTTTAGGCACACCGCTGGCGCAGCAACCCGTGGTGCAAGCCGCGCTGCATTTATTGCGATTGGTGACTGCTTATCAATTGGCCTATGCTGATGTTTCCGCGATGTTGCTTTCTCCATTTTGGTCTGCAAGCCAGCAAGAAGCGGATGCGCGTGCGTTGCTTGACGCAAGGATGCGTGAAAAACTCCCCGCGCAGTTTACCTTGGCCAGTTTTATTGCATTTGCACAGAAGCAACATGATGAAGGCCTGAACTTGCAGCAGTTGTTGCAAGACCTTAACGCGGTGGTGGCTGCAGTGCCGAGCAAATTAGCACACGCGGCACAGTGGGGCGAAGTGCTAGATACGTTGCTGGAGCACATGCGTTGGCCGGGCGAGCGTACTATCAGTAGCTTGGAGTATCAGGCAATCAATGCATGGCAAAAAGCATTGCAGCAGCTAGCGCAGCTGGATGTCTTGGGCAGACGCATTTCTGCGAATCAGGCCGTGGCTTATTTGCAGCAAATCTGTACCAACCAGGTGTTCCAGCCAGAAACCGAACAAACGCCGGCGATTCAGATATTGGGCATTATGGAAGGCCTGAGTGCACCGGTGGATGCGATTTGGTGCATGCATATGAATGACCATATTTGGCCGCCGCCGGCACGTCCTAATCCATTGCTGCCAGCGTTTATTCAGCGTACAGCAGGTTTACCTAATGCTGATGACAGTATTCAGGCAACGTTTGCGGCAACCATACATCACCGTTTATTACATTCGGCACAGCAGATTACGTTTTCCAGCAGTCGCACGTCTGGCGAGAGTCAGCTACGTGCATCACCATTGATGCATGATATTCCGACGCTGGATACGGATATCCCTTTGGCTGAAACACTAGCTGAGCAGTTAAGTGCTAGCGCGCACGAAACGCTGATGCATATGGATGACCACATGGCGCCAATAGTGGAGGAGGGTGACCATGTTTCGGGCGGTACCGGTTTATTGAAAGCACAGGCGATTTGCCCTGCCTGGGCATTTTATCAATATCGCCTAGGGGCGAAAGCACTCAAAACTCCCACCAGCGGTTTAGATAATATGATGCGCGGCTCACTTGTGCACGATGTGCTGGAGCGGTTTTGGAATAAGCGTCATTTTGCCGATTTACGGGATATGAGCGCGGATGATTTTATCTTGGCTTTAAAACAGGCGGTGAGTCTAACGTTAGAAGATTTTGCGACCGAGACTGACGTGGCTTCCCCTGCGATACTTGAGTTGGAACACGAGCGTCTTTTCAACCTGGTCGGTGATTGGCTGCAGTTTGAGAAAGAGCGTGGCGTAGCATTTAAGATGATAGGTTGTGAAGTAAGCAAACTCGTACAGATTTGCGGGATAGAAGTGACCTTGAAAATTGACCGGGTGCATGAGTTGGAAAACGGTGGTTTAGAGTTTATTGACTACAAAACGGGGCAAACGCCTAAAACCAAAAACTGGGGTGAAGACCGCATTACTGAGCCACAACTGCCTATTTACGCAAGCTTTTATGCGGAAAATACACAGGCTGTCACTGGCATTTATTTTGGGATGGTGAAGGTGGCTGACCATGCGTTTAGCGGAGTGGGGGAAGTGAACTTTGAGACGGAACAAGCCAAGCGTAAACCAGCATTTACCCAAAACTTTGTAGATTGGCCGCATTTGTTACAGCATTGGAAAGCATCAATTGAAGATATAGCACTGGAACTGAAGGCGGGAGAAGCTGCAACGCGCTTTAGCGATGCCACTGATCTGATGTATTGCGAAGTGACTACACTGCTCCGGCTACCCGAGCGTAAATTGCAATTTGAACGGTTTCAGGGTGCGAATGCACAGGGTGGTGTGTAATGAGTATAGAACATACCTCAGCCGCTGAAGCTTTAGCGCTAGATGCGCAAAATCGCCTACGCGCACTGGATTTAGCTTCTTTTATTGTAGAGGCACCGGCAGGCGCGGGTAAAACCGAGCTACTGACCCAGCGCTATTTGAAGCTGTTGCAAACAGTTAATGCGCCGGAAGAGATTATTGCAATTACCTTTACCAATAAGGCGGCGGCAGAAATGCGCTTGCGTATTCTGGATAGCTTGCTAAAAGCAGATAGCAAGGAAATGCCAGCGCAGCCGCACAAGCAAATCACTTATGAATTGAGTTTAAAGGCACTGCAGCAATCTAAGCAAAAGAATTGGCAGCTGATAGAAAACCCATCGCGCTTACGTATTTTTACTATTGATAGTTTATGTGCGCACTTAGCGCGACAAATGCCGTTAATGAGCCGCTTTGGCGCGCAACCACAGGTAACGACTGATGCCGGCGTGCTGTATGCGCAAGCTGCTGAGCAGGCGCTGGCTTTGGTGAACGGCACTGAGCATAGCGATTTAGTGAAAACAGCGCTGCGCTATGTGGATAATGATAGCAACCAGCTTAAAAATCTGCTGGTCAAGATGTTGGAAAAGCGCGACCAATGGCTACACCATGCCCAGCATGAGGTAGATGCCGAGCAGCTGCAGCAAACCTTGCGTTATTTGGTAGAGCAAGAGCTTGAAGTAGCTGCGCAGGCGGTGCCGTTCAGGTTGCAGCATTTACTGATGCCTACCGCACGTTTTGCTGCATCTAATTTGCCTTGTGATCACCCGATTGCCTTGTTGGTGGATTGGGAAACGCCTCTTGCACAAAAGCAGGAAGTCTTGCCAATGTGGTGCGCCTTGGCCGAGCTATTACTGACTGCAAGTGGCGAGCCGCGTAAAGAAGGCGGCCTGAATGTAAAAGTGGGCTTTCCCGCGACCGATGAAGGTCGCGCGCAAAAGACTGCCTTGGTTGAAATTATTCACGCTGTGGAAGACCCTGCTGCGCTATATCGCGTTAAATCGTTGCCTAATTTAAGTAATGAAAACGCTAGCTGGCAAATTATCACCACGCTGTCTAAATTGCTCACGCTCGCAGTGGCCGAGCTGTGGCTGGTGTTTCAACGTGCAGGCGAGGTTGATTTTGTGGAGATAGCACAGCGTGCGACCCATGCTTTGTCTGACCATTTTGGCGAGCCTACCGAGCTGGCGTTAAAGCTAGATTACCAAATCCAGCATTTGCTGGTAGATGAGTTCCAAGATACCAGCCCTAGCCAAGTGGCACTGATAGAGCAGCTAACTTTAGGTTGGCAATTTGATGATGGCCGTACTTTGTTTGCCGTGGGCGATCCGATGCAGTCCATTTATCGTTTCCGTAAAGCTAATGTGGGCTTGTTTATTGAGGCCGCGGATAATGGGATTGGTAATATCCACTTAGAGCGTTTGCAGCTTTATCGTAATAATCGCTCTTGCCCTGCGATTATTAGCTGGATTAATCAGACTTTCGCTCCTATATTCCCCACACATGACGAAGTGACACAGGGCGCGATACATTACCGGCCATTTATCGCCACCAAGCAGGAGTTGGCTGAGGCTGGGGTAGTGGTGCATCCATTGATTAAGCAAGCGGATGAAAGCTACGAAGCTGCTGCGCAGCGCGAAGCGGAGGCTGTGATTCGCACCATTCAAGAGGAGCGTAACCGGTATCCTGGGCAAAAAATTGCGGTGCTGGTCAGGTCGAAAAAGCATTTATCACATTTGGTGAGCCAACTGCGGCGCGAGCATCAAGATATTCCGTTCCAAGCGGTGGAGATTGAAGCGTTGGAAGGGAGGCAGATAGTGCAAGACCTGCTCTCCCTGATGCATGCGCTGCACCATAGAGCAGACCGGGTGCATTGGCTGGCTATTTTACGTGCGCCTTGGTGCGGGTTAACTTTGCATGATTTATACGAACTAGCCGGGCGCGACCATTACCGTACGGTGTGGTCGCTGATGCAAGATAGCGAAATTATTCAGCGCTTATCTGACGATGGACAAGCACGTTTGCTGCATCTGCGTGCCGTGCTGACAGAAGCCTACGTGAACCAAGGCCGTATGGGTGTAAGTCGCTGGATTCGCGGTGTGTGGCTGATGCTTAACGGTACGGATTGCCTGTGGGATAAGGCAGATGTAGTGGATGTGCAGGCGTTTTTCACGTGTTTAGATGGTTTAGACCGTAGTAATCAATTTTCACCAGAACGGATGGAGAGTGAAATCACCAAGCTGTTTGCAGCGCCTGACAGCCAGGGCGAGCATCTGCAAATGATGACCATACATAAATCCAAAGGTCTGGAGTTCGATACCGTAATGCTGTTAGGGCTAGGGGCGCCAACCGGCGGCAACAACACTGATAAGCCTTTAGTGCTGTGGGAAGAGGTAAAAACATCCTATAGTCATGAGCTGCTCGCTGCGCCTTATATCCCGAAAGGTGCGCGCGATAAAGATAATGTGAGCCCATATGATTACTTAGAATCGCGTGAGAAAGCGCGTGATGCGAACGAATCAGCACGTGTGCTCTACGTGGCAGCAACGCGGGTGGAGCGTAAATTGCACCTGTTTGGCATAGCCAACCAAAATGCCAAGGGCGAGATTAGCCCGACCAAGAATACTTATTTAGACCTGCTATGGAATGAGGTTGCACCCGTGTTTGAGGCTGATGCTCAGCTGGCATTCGAGCAGCCTGCACAGGGTGATATTGCTGACTTTACACCGCAACTAATACGGCTGGCACAGCCTGCCGTACCTGTACTATTACAGACGGGAAAAGCTGCGCCTAGTTATGCGAAGCCGAACGTAAAGCCTAGCTACCATAGCAGTTTAGAAGCAGATGCAGGTACTTTAGCGCACCGTTATATGGAGATGATAGCGCAGCAAGGAGTGGCGAACTGGACAGCTACTCGAGTTGCCACGCTTGAAGCTGCGATGCAACACTGGTTACGTCAGCAAGGACATACCGCAGCGGCAGCCAATGATGCAGCTGTGACGGTGGTGCGCATCTTACAGCAGACGCTAAATAGTGCTGATGGTCAGTGGGTACTACAGGCAAGGCATGACGCGGAGTCTGAGCTGGCTATTACCCGCACCGAGCAAGATAAGGTGAAAAGTTATGTGGTAGACCGTACCTTTGTAGAGGATGGCGTACGCTGGATTATTGATTACAAATCAGTACGTTTGGCGCCTGATGCGGCTGAGTATGAACTTAATGCGGCCACTGCACCGTACCGTAGCCAGCTGGAAAACTACGCTATGTTATTTGCACATGAAGGGCTGCCGATTAAAAAAGCGATTTTGTTTTTAAGTATAGGTAAATTAGTCTTAGTGTGAGTTGGTCATATTCTTAATTAGTCCTGACATAAACTAACCTCGGTATAAGCTAGTCATGCTATAAATAGTGCTACCTGTAAGGGCTAATTTAATCTTAGCCTTTGTGCCGCTTGGAAGTGTTATCAAAGTCGTGATTAAGAACCATGATTGAGGAGTGTAAGCTCATGTTGATTGGTGTACCTAAAGAAATCAAAGCGCAGGAATATCGCGTAGGCCTTGTGCCAGAAAATGTACGTGAACTGGTGGCACGCGGTCATGAAGTTGTGGTGGAGGCGGGTGCCGGGAATGGTATTAGCGCTTCCGATGCGGATTATGTGGCTGCTGGCGCAACCATTACCTACTCGGCACAAGAGCTGTTTAAAAGTACTGAGCTCATCGTTAAAGTCAAAGAGCCGCAGGCTGTAGAGCGACAATGGCTACAAGCCGGGCAAATGCTTTTTACCTATTTACACCTCGCGCCGGACCCGCAGCAGGCAATCGATCTAATTGATTCTGGTGCAACCTGCATCGCTTATGAAACGGTGACCGGCAAAGGTGGTTTACCATTGTTAGCACCTATGTCCGAAGTGGCAGGCCGGCTTGCAGTACAAGCTGGTGCATACTTTCTGGAAAAAACACATGGCGGTTTGGGCGTGCTGTTGGGTGGCATTCCTGGGGTGGCGCCCGGGCAGGTTACCGTGCTGGGTGGCGGTGTAGTGGGTTTGCATGCGATTGATGTGGCACTGGGTATGGGTGCTAATGTGACGGTGCTGGACCGTAATATCGAGGTGCTGCGTAAACTGCAAAAGCAATTCGGTCATCGCTTGCATACTGTATGTTCAACCGCGGCTGCTATTGAGCAGCACTGCATGATGGCTGACTTGGTGATTGGCGCAGTGTTGATTCCGGGTGCATCCGCACCTAAGCTGATTACGCATGAAATTGTAGCGCGGATGAAGCCAGGTAGTGTGATTGTGGATGTTGCCATTGACCAGGGCGGTTGTTGTGAAACTTCCCATCCTACAACGCATGACGCACCGACTTATGTAGTGGATGGCGTGATTCATTACTGCGTGGCCAATATGCCGGGCTCGGTGCCGCGCACCTCGGCCTACGCGCTCAATAATGCCACATTACCCTACGTGATAGCGCTGGCGGATAAAGGTTTGCAGGCGTTACGTGATGACGAGGGCTTGAGAAACGGCTTAAATATCCATCAAGGCAAAGTCACTAATCTGCCAGTGGCTAGTGCCTTAGGGTTTGCCTTTAATGAGCCAGTTGAGGTGTTAGGCATGCGCTAAATAGGTGAGCGTAGCGTGTGCTTAACTGTTTGGTTTTGATTATGATTTATCGTACTTTACTGCAAACTCAATAAGGATAAATGATACTTTTCAGGTACTATCTGTCCTCAATTAATCAACACATCCATCATCTAATGCAAAAAGAAGTTAAAGAGCGCTCAAATCTCGCGCTGGTCGCCGCTGTGCAATTACCTAACGTGAGTGATGCTGAGTTTGAAGCTTCACTAACAGAGCTGCGAGAACTTGCAAAAACCTTAGGCTACGATGTAGTTAAAACCTTTGTGCAGAAACGTGCTGGGTTTGATATCAAAGCTTATCTTGGTGAAGGCAAGCGAGAAGAGATTCGCGCTTTCGTTAATCATGAGTCATATGATGTGGAGTTTGATAAAGCGCCACCTAATCTCAATGATTGGGAAATTGACACCGTACTCGTTGACCATGAAATCTCGCCATCACAAGCACGTAATCTTGAAAAAGAAGTAGGCTGTGAAGTGATGGATCGCACTATGGTGATTCTGGAGATTTTTCACCGTAATGCACGCTCACGTGCGGCACGTGCACAAGTTGAAATCGCTCGCTTGGGCTATATGGCGCCACGTCTGCGTGAGGCAGCAAAGCTGGCGGGCCCGCAAGGTAGGCAGCGTAGCGGTGAAGGTGGACGCGGCGCCGGTGAGTCACATACTGAACTGGATAGACGTAAAGTTCGCGACCGCATTGCTGAGTTGCAGCAAGATATCATCGCGATGGAGGCGGAGCGTAAAACGCAGCGTGCACGTAGGCAGGGGCGTCAAGGCTTAGCCGGAGTTGCATTGGTAGGATATACCAACGCGGGTAAATCCACATTGATGCGCGCGCTTACTGGCAGTGAAGTGCTGGTTGCTAATAAATTATTTGCAACACTGGATACCACAGTGCGTGCGCTCTATCCGGAGAGCATCCCACGTATTTTGGTGAGTGATACGGTAGGTTTTATTAAAAATCTGCCACATGGTTTGGTGGCGTCATTTAAATCGACCTTAGACGAGGCGTTAGATGCATCGCTGTTGCTGCATGTGATTGATGCCAGTGACTCGGGGTTTGAACGCCAACTGGAGGTCACCAATGAGGTGCTTGCAGAGATCGGTGCAGATGATGTGCCACGTATCCGCGTCTTTAATAAAATTGATTATGTCGGGGATGATGCAGCACAGGCAGCATTAACACTCACGCTGCAAAGCCGCTACCCAGATTGCGTAGTAATGAGTGCAAAACGGCCGGACGATGTAGCGCAACTGCATCAAAAGATTGTTGCAATCTATCAGCAAGATCAAATTGAAGCTGAGATATTCTTACCGTGGGAAGCGCAGCAGTTGCGCAAGAATATATACGCAACTTGCCAAGTCTTAGCGGAAACCTCTGATGATACCGGGGCGTTTTTTAAAGTGCGCGGTGAAGTGGATGCCGTTAGAAAACTGAGCGAAAGTGTAAAGTTAATTTAACGTGAAGTTAGATTGTGTGGCGTTTAACAATTGTTCGAATTGGTCAACAGTGATTGGTTTTGAGTACAGGTAGCCTTGTGCAAAGTCGCAGTCGGCATTGCGTAATAAATCGCGTTGTTCATCGGTTTCTACACCTTCGGCAATCACTTTCATGCCAAGTTTGTGTGACATTTCAATAATCGCCTCACACAGCACCATATCACTGGAGTTGGGGGTGATATTAGAGGTGAACGAGCGGTCAATCTTCACAAAATCAATATCAAACTTTCGCAGGTAGGCCAGTGATGAGTAACCCGTGCCAAAGTCATCAATGGCGATTTTCATGCCAGCTTCTCTAAATGCATTAAGCTGACTCACCACTGAGTCTCTTGCATCTAACAGCAAACCCTCAGTAATTTCTACAATAAAATTTTCGCCAGATAATCCTAGTTGCTCTAAGCGCTCTATCCAATTAGAGCAATTATCGTGCACACTTCTAAACTGCACCGGTGATTTATTCACGCTCACTTGCAGGTTGGGGTAGTGCTGCTTCCATTTTACCATTTGGCTAGCAACTTCATTAAACAGCCAGTCACCAATATCTACAATTAAGCCGGTATCTTCAGCCACAGGAATAAAGTCATTCGGGCCCACTAAGCCGCGCGTTGGATGTTGCCAGCGGATAAGTGCCTCAGCTTTAAAAATCGCACCGGTTGCCAGTTCAACAATCGGCTGGTAGTACACACGGAACTGGTTGTCATTTAATGCGCCCCATAAATCACTGATCAGGCGCATACGTTTTAGTGCTTCTTCCTGCATCACAGGCGTGAAGTATTGATAGCGGTTGCGACCCTGTTCTTTTGCCACGTACATGGCTTGGTCGGCATTTTTGAGCAGCAGCTCTACCTCGGTATCATCTTTGGGATAGTTACTGATGCCAATGCTCGTACTCACATGAATGACTTCGTCGCCCAAGTGAAACGGCATCGTTAGTTGATTTAGAATATCTTGTGCAATGCGCTCGATATTTACTTGGCTATTAATATCGTTAAGAATAATGGTGAACTCATCACCGCCCATGCGCGCTACCGTATCGGAATCGCGTACGCAGTTTTCTAGGCGCCGCGCTACATCTTTTAGCAGCATATCGCCAATATCGTGCCCAAGTGAGTCATTCACCTCTTTGAATTTATCCAAATCTAAAAACATGAGCGTCACAATTTGCCCGGTGCGCTGAGCCTTCTTGATATCCTGCTTAAATCGATCAAGAAACAGTACGCGGTTAGGTAAACCTGTTAATTGGTCATAGTGCGCTAAATGGGTGACTTGTGCTTCTGATCTTTTGCGATTGGTAATATCGGTGTGGGTACCAATCATTCTCAGCGGTTTTCCATCTGCAGATTTGCTTACCGTCATGCCGCGCGCTAAAGTCCATTTCCAAGAACCGTCCTTGCAGCGTAGACGAAACTCTGAAATGTAGACGTTACTATTGCCGGCAAAGTAATTTTGTACATCGCTAATGAGGATAGCTAAGTCATCGGGGTGCACTAGCTCTCTTCCTGCGACAGCAGTGGCGATGATTTCATTTTCGGCATAGCCGTAAATTTCACTCCAGCGGGCAGAGCGGAACACATGGTCGCTTGGTATGTCCCAATCCCAAACGCCGTCACCAGAACCTTCTAGTGCAAATTTCCAGCGTTCTTCGCTGGCCTGTAGCGACTGTTCTATGGATTGTTGCTTTTTTAAGGTTCTGCGGAATAGTGAGTAGAGCAGCAGGGCAGTGACGAAAATAAAGGCGACACCTTTATAGGTGTTTAGTATCGAAAACTCTTCATAGCTTGAGATCAAGCTAAATAGCGCAGAGTCTGTTGCAAATATCCAAAGCAAGCCAAACGCAAGGTAAATGCCGACAATACGCAATACGATCAAATCTAATTTGGAGATTCTTTTACGGAAAAACTGGTTCACTGCATTATGCCTTTGCCCACATATGCAAGCATTGTAAAGCGATTTGATATAGATACAAGGTTTAATTATATGATTCTATGGTGATTTTGTGACACTGTCATGTTAGGCCGCGTCATGGCTAAATCAAGTTTATATGACATTTTAAAGTTGGATGTGGACGATGTGCCTAAAGTAGATTAGGCAGAGTGTGATTGTCGCTAGGACAGCTAAGGCAGTCGCTAAGATAATAGGTGCGCTTATGTGCATTGATATAAGCGCACCAAATTGATTATACAAACTCTTTTAGTAGGCTTTTCACAAAGTCAGCCCGTAGATTGATGGCTTCCAGAGCAACAGATACACGTAATTTGTCTGGTCCATTCATGCGGCATCGTTTATCGCGCTGTAGCAAGTTAATTAATTTTAACGGGTCAATATCAGCTCTAGGGTTGAACTGTAATTGAATCGCTGCGTCCGACGCATCAATCTTAATAATGCCTAAAGGTTTTGCTGCGATACGCAGGCGGTGACATGCCATCAACGCCTCACCTTGTTCAGGCAGTAGGCCAAAGCGGTCAATCAACTCTTCTTGCAGACTGTCCAGACTGTCATCATCGTTACAGTTGGCTAGGCGTTTATAAATCACCAAGCGTTCATGTACATCCGGGCAGTAGTCATTAGTGAGCAGTGCAGGGGTGTGCAGGTTAATTTCAGTGGTCACGCCTAGTGGCGCATTTAAGTCTGGCTCTTTGCCTGCTTTCAGTTGCTTCACGGCATGGTTGAGCATATCGGCATATAAGTTAAAGCCGATTTCCTGCATTTCACCGCTTTGTGAATCACCCAGCAGTTCACCAGCGCCGCGAATCTCTAAATCGTGCATCGCCAGGTGGAAACCTGCGCCTAGGTCTTCCATCAGTTGAATCGCATCCAAACGTTTTTGCGCTTGCACGGTAATTTTACGGCCAGCTTCGGTCAGCAGGTAAGCGTAAGCTTGGTGGTGTGAGCGCCCAACACGGCCACGCAGTTGGTGCATTTGCGCCAAGCCAAACATATCGGCTTTGTTCATGATAATCGTGTTGGCAGTCGGTACGTCAATACCGGTTTCAATAATGGTGGTACATAACAGTAAGTTATAGCGCTGGTGGTAAAAATCACGCATGACATGCTCTAGCTCGCGCTCGCGTAGCTGTCCGTGTGCCACGGCGATACGCGCATCCGGCAAGATGCGTTCCAGCTTTTCACGCATGGAGTGTATGGTGTCTACTTCATTGTGCAGGAAGTAGACCTGACCACCACGTTTAAACTCACGAGTCACCGCTTCGCGGATAATGCCCTCTGAATATTCGGTATGGAATGTTTTAATGCTTAAGCGTTTTTGTGGTGGGGTAGCAATCACGCTGAACTCGCGTAAACCTTCCATTGCCATGCTTAGTGTACGTGGAATCGGTGTTGCAGTAAGCGTGAGTACATCTACCTCTGCACGCAGTGCTTTGAGCTGTTCTTTTTGGCGTACGCCAAAGCGATGCTCTTCATCCAAAATTACTAGGCCAAGATTTTTAAAGCGTACGTCTTTTTGAATCAAGCGATGGGTGCCGATGATAATGTCAATCTCGCCCGCCTCTAAGCCACGCAGGGCTTCTGCTTGTTCTTTTGCGGTTCTGAAACGTGAGATTTCAGCGATTTTGATAGGCCACTCGGCAAAGCGGTCGCTAAAGTTGTTAAAGTGTTGCTCGGCAAGCAGGGTGGTTGGCACCAATACGGCCACCTGACGCCCGCCCATGACCGCCACAAAGGCCGCGCGTAATGCAACCTCGGTTTTACCAAAGCCAACGTCACCGCATACCAGCCTATCCATCGGGCGACCAGACTGCATATCTTTAATCACGTTTTCAATGGCTTCTAGCTGGTCTGCGGTTTCCTCAAACGGAAAGCCTTCGCAGAATGCCTCGTAATCCTGCAGACTTAGAGTAAAGGCATGGCCGCGTCTGGCGGCACGCTGTGCATAAAGGTTAAGCAACTCTGCTGCGGTATCGCGGATTTGCTTTAAGGCTTTTTTCTTGGCTTTTTCCCAGCTGCCGCTGCCTAAGCGGTGCAGCGGTGCAGATTCTGGCGGCCCACCTGAGTAGCGTGAGATAAGGAATAGCTGTGAAACAGGTACATACAGTTTGTCGTCACCGTAATACTCTAGCAGCAAGAACTCGGTTTCACCTTCACCTAGGTCTAGGTTAATCAAGCCTTTGTAACGGCCTACGCCGTGCTGTTCATGTACCACAGGGTCGTTAATGCGCAGCTCGGATAGATCTTTGAGCATGCCTTCTGTACTACGGGCTTTTTCTTTCTCGCGGCGGCGTTGCTGGCGCACGGTGGCGGCGTAGAGCTCTGCCTCGGTGATAACAGCAATAGACTGCGCATGGTTATCGTGAAATGCCATGCCTCGATGTAGCGTGCTGACGCCTAGCATGACGTGCGCGTCGCTGCTTTGGAACTCAGCCCAAGTCTCACAGATGGCGACTTTAAAACCATGCTCGGCAAATAACTGTGCCATGGTTTCGCGGCGGCCTAAGCTTTCAGCCACAATCAGGATACGGCCCTTAAATTCACTGATAAATGCGGTTAGTTTATTCAGTGGCTGCTCGGCGCGACGCTCAATATCAAGCGCAGGCAAGGTGGCTGTGGTCTTGTCGGTTTCTGCACTTGTGCTGAGTACTACTCTGGCAAAAGAGTGTGTGGCAGCGAAAAAGTCTTCGGTTTTAATCAGTAGTTTCTCTGGCTGCAGCAGCGGGCGTTCTGCATCATGAGCTAAAGTGCGATAGCGTGATTGCGCCTCACGCCAAAACTGCTGTGCGCTGAAGTCTAGGTCGCCATGCAGGCATAGCAGGCTATCTGCTGCTAGATAATCCAGTAAGGTGGCGGTTTGCTCGAAGAATAAAGGTAAATACCATTCAATGCCGCCGGAGGCGATGCCTTTGCTCACATCTTTGTAGATTTTGGCGCGTTGCGGGTCACCTTCGAACGCTTCACGGAACTGGCTACGGAATAAGGCGATACCGGTTTCATCCAGTGGAAACTCACGTGCGGGTAGAAGTCTGATTTCAGGTACTGGGTACAGACTGCGCTGCGTGTCTACATCAAAAGTGCGGATGGTTTCAATTTCATCATCGAACAAATCAATTCGGTAAGGTAGTGCAGAGCCCATCGGGAACAAATCAACTAAGCCACCCCGCACACTGAATTCGCCATGTGAAATTACCTGCGTTACATGATGGTAGCCAGCTTCTGCACATTGCAGTCGCAGCGCTTCAATATCTAGTGTCTGCCCTTTTTTGAGCATAAAGGTATTGGCGCTTAAATATGCCTTAGGACTTAAACGGATCAGCGCGGTGGCTAGTGGCACAATCACCACATCAAAGGCATTCTGCGCAATATGGTAGAGCGTTGTGAGGCGGTCTGAAATTAAGTCCGGGTGCGGTGAAAATTGGTCATAAGGCAGCGTTTCCCAGTCCGGTAATAAATGCACGGATAACTCAGGCGCAAAATACGGAATCTCTTCTAGCAGTCTTTGTGCATCAAAGCCGCCTGCGGTGATGATCACCAATGGTTGATGTGGTTTTTGTGCTTTTGATTGCTGTGCTAGTATCGCTAGGGCAAAAGCATCTTCGCCACTGCTAGCAAGCGTGAGCCGGTTGGCTTGGCCTTTATTGGGAATAGGCAGGGTGTTCTGCGTCATGAGCTTATGATTGTGTTGCGATGAAAAGGCAGATTATAACGGCTGTTAGGCACTCGCCGTTATAAAATCTGCGTTATTTAGGCGGTGCCGCCTACGGTTAAGCCGTCAATCTTAAGCGTGGGCTGCCCTACGCCAACCGGTACGCTTTGCCCCTCTTTGCCACAAGTACCTACACCTGAATCCAGTGCCATGTCATTGCCTATCATGGATACTCTTTTCAGCACTTCTGGACCATTGCCAATCAGCGTTGCGCCTTTTACCGGGTAGGTGATTTTGCCGTCTTCAATCATGTAGGCTTCTGCGGCGCTAAATACAAACTTTCCGCTGGTGATATCCACTTGGCCGCCACCGAAGTTTGCTGCGTACAAACCTTTTTTCACTGATTTGATGATTTCTTCAGGGGGTAATGTGCCGTTGAGCATATAGGTGTTGGTCATGCGCGGCATCGGCACATGGGCGTAACTTTCGCGGCGCGCATTGCCGGTTAGCGGCATGTTCATCAGGCGTGCGTTGAGCGTATCTTGAATATAGCCGCGTAAGATGCCATCTTCAATCAATACGGTTTTATTGGTCGGGTTGCCCTCATCATCTACGCTGAGTGAGCCACGGCGGTCGGCAATGGTGCCATCATCCACAATGGTGATGCCTTTTGCCGCCACTTGCTGCCCAATCATATTGCTAAATGCTGAGCTGCCTTTGCGGTTAAAGTCGCCTTCCAAGCCGTGGCCAATCGCCTCATGTAGTAGGATTCCAGGCCAGCCTGCACCTAATACCACGGTCATGCTACCAGCCGGCGCCGGGCGTGCATCTAGGTTAACAATGGCTTGGTGTACAGCTTTTTGAGCATACTCATGCAGGACTGCATCGGTGAAGTAGCTATAATCAAAACGACCGCCACCGCCAGCAGAGCCTTGTTCGCGGCGGCCATTGCTTTCGGCAATCACGTTAATGCCAACGCGCACTAAAGGACGAATGTCAGCCGCCATCACGCCGTCATGGCGTGCCACCATCACGACCTCATACTCACCGGCAATCGATGCCGTGACTTGGGTAATGCGTGGGTCTAGTTTTCTTGCGATTGATTCTAAATGCTCTAGCAGCTTTACTTTTGCATCTGCAGAGAGTGAAGCAATCGGGTCGTGTGGTAAATATAATTGTGGCGCTTGTGGCTTAATAATGGCGCCAGCAGTTTGCTCATTACCTAAGCTGGAGATAGATTTAGTCGCTTTAGCGGCTTCTAGCAGCGCTTTTAAATTAATATCATCTGAATAGGCAAAAGCAGTTTTCTCGCCACTCACCGCACGTACACCTACGCCCTGGTCTATAGAAAAGTTACCTGATTTAACCTGGCCTTCTTCCAGCCCCCAGCTTTCACTGCGACTGTATTGAAAGTACAAGTCAGCATAGTCGATTTGATGCGACATCATATCGGCGAGCACGTTTTGCAGCTTTGCTACGTCTAGGTTGGCAGGTGCAAGCAACGCCTCTGTAGCTGCATCAAAATGCGTGCCTTTAATAGATTGGGCGTTAGTGTTTGGTTCTTGCGTTTTCATGGGTTTCTTTTCAAAAAGAACTTGGTAAATACCAAAACTTACATTGCAATAAGCGATTAACATTACTAGCTAATACACATGGCTGCCTAATGACCATGTCTAGCAATCTAACTGGGGCAAAAGGCCACTAACTTAGCTAGCTTAATATTGTTAGCATCTATTGAACGCAACGTTGTAATGAGGATGCCTTTTCAACGTTGCGTTATGGGTAACGCTGGATATGTAAAGCTATTGTTGTCCGACAACCTTAATAGTGCGATGTTTCAATGCCGGTAAACTTTTTCTTAAGCTATCTTGATAGGTTGGGTTCATGGTTGCCATTACTACTCCAGAGCCACGAGGTAACCTGTCCAGCACGACGCCCCATGGGTCTACAATCATACTGTTACCGTGAGTTTCACGCCCTGAAATATGATAGCCACCTTGTGCCGGTGCAATTACATAACTTAAATTTTCAATCGCACGTGCGCGGATCAAGCTTTCCCAGTGTGCTTTACCGGTTGTGTCGGTAAATGCTGAAGGCACCACAATAATATTCACCTCACCCATCGCTCTATATAGCTCAGGGAAGCGCAGGTCGTAGCAAATGGATAGGCCGATTTTGCCAAATGGGCTATCTATCACTTTGACTGTATCGCCTGCTTCAATTGTTTTTTCTTCGGTGTAATGCTCGTTGCCTAGCTTTAAGCCAAACAGATGGATTTTATCGTAGCGCGCAACTTGCTTGCCTTTATCGTCAAATACTAAACAGCTATTTCGTACTTTATTGGGAACGCTGCTAACCAATGGCACTGAGCCACCAATTAGCCAGATTTTATGTTTTTTTGCAGTTTTGCTTAAAAAATCCTGAATCGGGCCTGTGCCTTCTTCTTCACGTGCGTTCACTTTGTCTGACTCTTTCAAGCCCATGATGGCAAAGTATTCAGGCAGCGCAATTAGCTTGGCACCTTGGTTGGCGGCAATTTCAATTAGGCGCTCGGCTTCACTTAAATTAGCACTAACATGAGGGCCTGACGCCATTTGAATTGCGGCCATTTTAATCATGCCTTTGGCGGTATTTTGGCTGCTGAGTTTTGCTTTAGTAGTTGTAACGCGAGAGGTGATCGCCATGTAATATCCAAATAGTTTTAAATTATTCTTAAAGCCGATGTGCTGGCCTGTTTATTAACTAATTAATGAGTGGGTTACTTTGATTTTTTTTCGACTCATCTTCAGGCTTCACTTCCTGTGGGGTATCCCAAGTCCCAATGATTTCATAATCAGTCGATGCAATTTTATTTAAAGGGTCTTTCAACACTTTTTGAGCCAAAAAAGCGACGGCGCCAACTAATGGCCCGCCAGCCAATGCAGCAAGCGAAATGCTATCACTAATCCTCGGTGACACGTTAACAAAAAGATGTTGCGTCTCTTTCGGGATACTGATTTCACCTTTGATGCGTACATCAGCTGCTGGGCCAGCCATTCTAAAGTTGTCGCTGCGCATGGTGCCTTGGTCAATTTTAACGGTTGCATTGATTTTGTCAAAAGCAAAGCCATTGCTGAATAAGTCTCTAAAATCCAAGGTCAGGCGCCGTGGCAAACTTTGCAGGCTGAGTAAGCCTAATAGGCGACCTACACCTGGTTGCACTTGTAAAATCTGACCTTTACGTACTTCAAATTTCAGTTCGCCGCTTAAGCGTGTGGTATCAAATTGGTGCGGGCTGCCAGGCCAGCGCAATTGACCGGTGAGCTTGCCTTCACCCTCCATAATTGTATCGGCATAGCCTAGCCGCGCCAGTGTTTGCCCCAAGTCTTTAATGTCCCAACGCACGTTAAGCGAAGTGTTGGCGTTTCTTACCCAGTTGTTCCATTGGCCCTCTGCACTAATCGTGCCTTCTGGCGTGTTGAACTTGATTTTCTGAATATCCCAGTTGTCATTCTCAGGGTAAGCAATCAGCTCTAGGCTACCCAGATTTTTCTTCTGAAATACAAAATTATCGGCAGTAATGTCTAGTGCTGGGTAGTCTTGGGCTAACTTGGTAAATTGTTTTAAGCTTTTATTATCCGTTGCACTGCTCGCAGCAGAGAGTTGATCTGGGGCAGTTTCTGGGATAGTAAAGTTGCTTAGGCGCGCGATCAGCTTGCCATTTTTATGGTCTATCCACTGTAAGTTGCCGGTAATCTCTTTGCTTTGCAGCGTGAGGCGTAAATTATCCTCGGTATTGAGCTCGCTGATATTTACTTGGTTAATACGTCGGTTAAAAATATCGAGCGCTTTAATCGTGACAGCTACTTTTTGAATAGGTAACTTCACCGATTGGCTAGACGGGTCTACCAAGTTCTTCGCGACAAAACGCCATGCATCAGCGTTCAGGTAGTCTAAATTACCGCTTATCGCAATACCAGGCGGCTTGCCCGCATCATTATTGGCGGCAGGGTCTAGTTTTATATCACCGCCAAGCTGAATATTGGCATTATTCAGCGCAAATTTACCATCCTTCAATATGCTGGTGATTTTTGCGCCAGCCTTATTGCCTAGATTGACGAAAAGGTAGCTAGTATTGCCGTCTATTTTTTTATCAACACGTAGGCTGAGTGGCTGATTTGCATTTTTATCAAACGGTATGGGTAGGGTGGAGGTAATGCCGACCAAATCAGAGCGTATGCCAATGTTGACGCGTGGTTTTTGAATCAGTATATCGCCTAGCCATTCAGCACTACCGCTGATGTAATCACTCGCTTTAGGCAGTGATTGGTCTTTTAGCATCTGTTTGATGCTGCTGTCGCTGAGTTTGCCTTTTACCTGTACTCGTATGGATTTGTCTTTGGCTGAACTCAAGTTAAATGCAAGCGGGGAGCCGAATGCGTAGGCTTTAATGTTTTTAGCGCTAAGGCTGGCTTCCGTAAATTCCAAATTGCCGTTAATTTGCGTCAAGGTTGGAATGTCATCGCTTTCCATCTTACCGTTAGTAATCTGGTAAATGCCTTTGTATTTAGAGGCGTCTACGTCTGCCAGTGGGATGCTTAGGCCTAAACCAAGTTTGCCGCTACCGCTGGTTTTAAGCGTATCGGTAAAGCCTTCGGTTAGTGTGTGTACCGGGCTTTTGTTCACAAACACAATGCCTTCGCTCACCGGGCCTTGTAGTTCGGATTGCACGTTAAGAATAGGGTAGTCCGCATCCAATTGTGCGATGGTGGTTTTATTCTTAATAATTTGGTTACCAAATATGTGCCCGCTATGTGCATTGAGCTCCATGCGGTTGCCTTCAAACAGTAAGTCTAAGCCTAGTTTTTCAATCACTGGCCAATCTGTACCGTACTCTAACAGTGCATCGCTCACCTTGGCGGTGACTCTAAATAAACCGAGCTTGGGGTCTAGGTGGTTTTTACTATCCACAAATGGGAAATCTGCCAATCTGCCTTTCACCGTGACGTTAATATCGTTGGCTTTGCCTTCTAAAATAGAGGTATCCAGCCAGTTGATGGTGGTTTCCCCCAGCATGGTTGGGTAATAAAATTTGGCATATTTAGCATTGCCGTTATTAAACTTACCTTTTAAATCTAGATGGCCCCCTTTTTTGCCGTCCATCAGGTAGCTTGCATCCAGCGTGCCGGATAGGTGAGGGCTGCTCATGCTTAATGCGTTAACGTTGATTTTGGTGTTGCTGGGCTTGATGTCCCATGTGATTTTTCCCTCAAGCGTATCAAAAGGGATGGGCCAGCGTAATGTGCCTTTTGCGTCGACATATGCTTGTTTGCTATCCAGTGATAGTACGCCTGATTTTTGATTCGCTTTCAGCTCACCGGATAAATTGCTAACGCCTGGGATGTGTTGATAGGCGCTGGTTGTTAATTGGTTAAACTTGGTCGCCACTTGGTAGCTTTGGGTGACGGTGTTTTGTGCTTGCCACACCACGTCGAGGTCTTTTAACTCACCTTGCGGATTAATTGCGCTGATGGGCGTAACGAGTGGCTCAGGCAGTGGCAATTGCGACAAGCTGGCCTGAACGTTAGCTAAACTCAAGTTAGGTACGCTTAAGTTAAAATCTTGCTTGCCGTCTATCGTTTGCGTGTAGTTGGCTTTTACGTCTTTCAGATTAAGGCCATTAAGCGCGCTGGCATTAAATTCAGTCACACTGAGAGATTGGCCAAATTTAGTCTCAGATTTCGATAGTGCGCTCAGCAGTGAAGTTTTGCTAAGGTTTTTCCAAACAATATTGCCTGATAGCTTGTCTAGCATCAGTGGCGCAAGGTGTGGCTTGGTTAATAGCTGAATATTGGCTAACGCCACGTGACTATTGATGGATTGCACCTCATGCTGTGCGAAATCGATTATAAGATTGGTGCTGCCGATGCCAGATTTAAGGTCAACAGGGTAGTCTACCCAGGTTTTATAGGCGGCTAGGTCAGCACTTTTGAGTTGTAAATGAATATTTCCATGCCAGTTCTGCGTTTGGCGCACATCATTACCATAGAAGCTACCAGTGATTTGTATTGGGTAACGGCTGCCGGTAGATGGCAGTGCGCTGACCGTGAAGCTGTGATTTCTGACCAAACTTCTCCACGGCGGGCTGAGTAACTCTACATTCAGTTGGTTGAGGCTTAGTTCTGGGGCATGTTTCAGCTCGTCCAGCCACAGCACTTTGGCGTTGGTAATGGCTAATTTATTTTGCCTTAACAGCCAATTAGCTAAATCAGGGTTGGACTCCCCAGCCATGCTGATGCCAGCTACAAAAATCTCACCATCCGTGGTGCGGCGTATAGTAAGCGCTGGGTCGCGAATAACAAGCTCGGCTAAATGGGGCTCCAATAACGGTACGCTTAGCCATGATAAACGTACATCAATCGTTTTTAACTTTAGGGCGACACGGTCTTGTGCATCGAAAAGGTCAACATTGTTGAGTAGCAAGTGCGGGTTGATCCCTTGCCAATCGGCTTGAATATCGCCGATGGTGATTTTTTGCTTGGCAGATTGACTGGCAAAACTGGCGATTTGATTTTTGAGTTCGCCAATATTTGGCATTAGCCAAAAATGAATGGTGAGCGCAACAGCCACCATGATGATGGCTGTAATGCCTGTCAGCCAAAGCAGTGTGCGATAAACCCAAAGTAGAGATTTTTTAACCATTGATTATGTGGGTTTTATTGTTAAATGTTTAGACCGCACATTTTACTAGAATATTGACCGTCATTGATTGATATTCAAGCGCTTGCAGTGGTAAAACTAAGTAAATATTTATAAATCAGGCTTAAAAGCAAAAGAGAGTTTAAGACTATGCACGTTAATCATTTAGAATAGCGGGTTTAGTGGGTTAGCGGTCATGAATATTCATGTTTTGCTGCTCCCTTGTAGTCAGTATTTCGCCATGTCAGCTGCACATTGACCGGCTTGGCTCAATTTAATTCAATATGGTTATCACTTGATTCAATTTAAACAACTTACATTAGCGCGCGGCCTTAAAGTTTTAGTGCAAGGCGCATCCATGCAGTTGCATCCTGGGCATAAGGTGGGCTTAACCGGTGCGAACGGCGCTGGTAAATCTTCGTTATTTGCCATGCTGCGCGGTGAAGTGCATCCCGAACATGGCGATTTGGAAATACCAGCCAGCTGGGTAGTGGCGCATGTAGCGCAGGAAACGCCAGCGCTTGCCATACCGGCAATTGAGTTTGTGCTGGATGGTGATGTTGAGTTACGTGAAATTGAAGCTGCTTTGGTTGCCGCAGAGGCTAACCATCAAGGCGAACTGATTGCCGAGCTACACCAACGTTTAACTGATATCGAAGGTTACAGCGCTAAAGCGCGTGCAGCCGAGCTGCTCAACGGTTTGGGTTTTAGCCAAGCTGCATTGCAGCAAGCTGTTTCTACGTTTTCTGGCGGTTGGCGTGTACGTTTGAACTTGGCGCGCGCGTTAATGTGTCGCTCAGATTTGCTATTGCTAGATGAACCGACTAACCATTTGGATTTGGATGCGGTGATTTGGCTAGAAGGCTGGTTGCAGAGCTACCGCGGTACGTTATTGCTGATTTCTCACGATAGGGATTTCTTAGATGCGATTGTGAACCACATTGCGCACATTGAGCAGCAAACACTTACGCTTTATCGCGGTGGTTATTCTGATTTTGAGCGGCAGCGTGCAGAGAAGCTAGCGTTGCAACAAGCCATGTTCGAAAAGCAGCAGCGTAAAGTGGCACATTTGCAAAGCTATATTGACCGTTTCCGCGTACAGGCTACCAAGGCGCGTCAGGCGCAGAGCCGTATTAAAGCACTTGAGCGCATGGAAATGATTTCTGCTGCGCACATAGATTCACAATTCAGTTTTGAATTTAGGGCGCCGATTGCCGCGCCAGATCCTTTACTGGTGTTGGATGGCATGAGCGTGGGTTACCAAGATAAGCCCTTGATCAGCAACATTGAGTTGGCGATCAGGCCAGGTGAGCGTATCGGTTTACTGGGTAAGAATGGCGCAGGTAAAACCACGCTGATTAAATTATTAGCGCATGAACTGGCGCCGTTAAGCGGTAAGCGTGTAGAAGGAAAAGACCTCAATATCGGTTATTTTGCGCAACATCAGCTTGAGCAATTACGCCCGGATGAGTCACCACTGCAGCACATGATGAAGCTGGATCCGCTGACACGTGAGCAAGAACATCTTAATTATTTAGGCGGCTTTGATTTTAAAGGTGATATGGCAAGGTCACCTTGTGCTAATTTTTCGGGCGGTGAAAAATCCCGTCTGGCATTAGCTTTATTGATTTGGACTCGCCCGAATTTACTATTGCTCGATGAGCCGACCAACCACTTGGATCTGGAAATGCGTCACGCACTCACGTTAGCCTTACAAGACTTTGAAGGTGGCGTGATTTTGGTTTCGCATGATCGCGCCTTGTTGCGTGCGACCTGTGATGAGTTTGTGTTAGTGGCAGATGGCAAGGCCATGCAATTTGATGGGGATTTAGACGATTACAGTCAATGGCTGAATGAGCAGCGCTTAAAGGAAAAGCAAGCGAATCAAGTGGTTGCCAGCGATAAACCGAATAAAAACGACCGTGCGCAGAATAAGGCTGAGCGTCAGGCCAGAATCGCGGAGCGTCGCCCACTGCTGAAAGAGCTTGAGCAAATTGAGCGCAATATGGCACAGTGGCAAACGGATAAAAAAGCCTGTGATGAACAGTTGAATGATACAGACCTTTATACCAGTGCAGATAAGTCAGTATTGCAAGCGTTATTAAAAACACAAGCAACATTAACCCAGCAATTAGAAACCGCAGAAGAGCGCTGGCTGGAACTGCATGAAATGCTAGAAGCAATGCCGACACTAGATTAATGTGCTATAGATTTTTTAAGTGATTTTATTTAAGAGTTTTGTTTAAGATGATTAAGGATCCCAAATGGAAATAACGTATTCACAACGCTTAAAGCTGATGCATGCATTATGCTTGGCGGCAACGCATCGCGATGACGAAACACCTAATACCAACTTAGATGAATACGATGCATTGAATGCAGCTGATTACTTGAGCTGCTATGTGACGTTTAAGGCGATACAATCTGCTGACCGCTCACCTTTAGCTGAGCGCAGTGACAATTTTGATATGCTGAGCGTGTATCAGGCATTTGCATTATTGAGTTATGCATTCTTTACAGCACCGCTCGTGCAAGAAGATATCAAACCTGATTTTTCAACCGCACAAATTACCATTGCAAAAACACTCTTTGCAGGCTTGCCTGATGCTGAGCTGGTTGAGATTGTAGAGTCTGGTCTTAATAAGTTCCAGCTAATTGCAGATGCAGAGGCTGAGCACTGGACACAATTTAGAGAGAATGTCGATAAATTGGTGATTGCCTTGATTGTCGCTGGTACTGATGACGATAGCCCGCATGATGTGGAAGAAATTTTACCGATTTTCGGTCAGTTGCTTAGCCAATTATGTGAGGCATTTGAAGGCGCTTAACTCATCATGGCCTGTTTGGCTTATGGTTTATTAGCGTGCTTCCGCAGTAGTTAATGCTGGGGTTGCGCGCTGCTTGTGGCGTCAATGATATTGCCCTCTAGTGTCTGATGTATCTGCTCCATTAAGAAACTGGCAGATTCTCGCCCGAGTTTAGATTCACGCATTGCCATATGCCAGCTTGAGATGCATTGTCTTAAGCTGGTTTCATTTTCGCAGTTTTCGATTTTAGTTTTAATGCTGCGTCCCATCATGCCGAGGTAGTCGTCCGTTGCTTCTATCAATATGCTTTTTACTGAGGCTAATTTTGTAGGGCAGATTGGTGCTGCTTGGTCTGTCGTTTCTAGCAAAGTTATTGTAACCGGAGGCGTGTGCGTAGCTGCTAGTATCGTTTTCTGTTCCTGTGGGCGTTGAATGTAGCCCTCGGACTCCAGTTTTTTAATCGTGTCTAGCAGTTGGTCTTGCTTAAAAAACTTGTTCAGGTCGTCTAGATTGCGTACACCATTTACCAGCAATAATACCTGACGCTCGCGCACGCTTAATGTGCGTTGGTTATTGGCAAACTCATTTAAGCCACGCGTGGATTTTTCATACACCATGATGTTGATCTCATGTGGGCTCTGCCATTGCTTTAAATGGGGTAAGAGCTGATGTGGTGCATCTTAGTGTGGGAATATGAAGCTGGGGTGACGCTTTTATGTCACGTTAATGACGGTTGTGTGACTTTGATAAGGTGTTGTTAGCTTCAGCAAGCTGGATTTAGCAGTGATACTCAAGTGCGCTGCGCGTTCTAGCTTACTGATAATCACCGTCCAGATAAAACCAGCAATTTTCAATACGTTTAAAACGGCTGGTTTCCTGCAGCCTTTCTGCTTTGCCGCCTAGATTGTTGGCATATTTATAGCGTGCAACGAAGCTGACTATTGCATTGTCTACATCTATGGTTTGATGACTTTTTACTTGCAAGCCCAGCCATTTTATAGCGTCTTCACCCTCTAAGTTCAGCTGTGCAGGCCGCGTATCTGGGTGCCAAGTTTGCAGTAGGTAATCTCTTAAGTTGGCATGCTGCGTTGCAAGTGCATAAGCGCTGTAACGTGAGCGCATCAGTGCTTCTGCATTGGGGGCAGGGGTGCCAAGATGATAAATCTCACAGCAGTGCTGATAAGGTTTCCCGCTATCGCATGGGCACAATGTCATGAGCTTGCACTTTCCTATAGAGCTACAATCAATGATGAGATGGCGCTTATTTATATCATCGCTATCTCATCGCTATCTCATCGTTAAACTATTGTTTTGTTATCAGCTAATACGTTTGCGATTAGGCTATTTCACGCGTTTCCAAGAATTGAATATCTGGGTAGCGCTCTTGTGCCATTTGCAGATTAACGCGGTTAGGCGCTAAGTACACATAATCATCAGCACCATCTAAAGCTACGTTAAAGCCATATTTATCTGCAATTGCTTTTAAATCTGCATCAGAGCCGCGTAACCAGCGTGCTGTGTAGCAATCGTATGGTTCAAACACCATATCCACGCTATATTCATGCTCTAAACGATGGGCAACCACTTCAAACTGCAACATACCAACCGCACCTAAAATCAGGTCGTTTGACAGCAGCGGGCGGAACAACTGAGCAGCGCCTTCTTCTGCTAACTGTTTTAGACCGATTTGCAACTGTTTCATCTTCATCGGGTTTTTAATGCGCGCGCGGCGGAAAAACTCTGGTGCAAATGATGGAATGCCAGTGAATTTAAGGTTCTCGCCTTCAGTAAAGGTGTCGCCTAATTTCACTGTGCCATGGTTAGGAATGCCGATAATGTCGCCAGAGTAGGCTTCATCCATGGTGGTGCGGTCTTGTGCCATAAAAGTGATGGCGTTATTCACGCTCAATGTTTTGCCGGTGGCAACCTGTTTGACCTTCATGCCACGCTCAAAGCGGCCTGAACACACGCGTAAAAACGCAATGCGGTCACGGTGTTTCGGGTCCATATTCGCCTGAATTTTGAATACAAAGCCAGAAAACTTGCCTTCATTGGCTTCTACCGGACGGCTAGCCGTATTGCGTGATTGTGGTGCTGGCGATAAATCTACCACTGCATCCAGCAATGATTGCACACCAAAGTTGTTAATGGCAGAGCCAAAGAACACTGGTGTTTGTTTACCATCTAGGTAACGATCTTTATTAAACTCATGAGATGCACCACGCACCAATTCAATATCAATGCGTAGCTCTTCAGCCTGTAGGCCTAGCAGCTCATCAAGGCGTGGGTTATCTAGGCCTTTGATGGTTTCAGATGTGCCTTTTTCTGCGCGTGGGTCAAAGAATGAGATTTCATCATTGTACAAATGATAAACGCCACGGAAAGTTTTACCCATGCCGATAGGCCATGTCATCGGCGCACACTCCATGCCTAGCGTAGTTTCAATTTCATCTAGTAATTCAATCGGGGCGCGGCTTTCACGGTCTAGCTTATTGATAAAGGTGACGATAGGCGTATCACGCATACGGCACACGTTTAATAGCTTAATGGTTTGTGCTTCTACACCGTTGACGGAGTCAATTACCATCACCGCAGAATCCACTGCGGTTAATGTACGATAAGTATCTTCAGAGAAGTCATCATGGCCAGGGGTATCGAGCAAGTTAATCATGTGCTCGCGGTAAGGGAACTGCATCACAGATGAGGTGACGGAAATACCACGTTGCTTCTCAAGTTCCATCCAGTCAGATGTTGCATGACGAGCTGCCTTGCGGCCGCGTACCTCGCCTGCTACCTGAATCGCACCACCGAACCAAAGCAGTTTTTCGGTGAGTGTGGTTTTACCAGCATCGGGGTGGGAAATAATCGCAAAAGTACGGCGGCGGGAGATTTCGTCTTGAAGCAATGACATGTTTTGTTCGGTTTGATTTTTAAAGGCGCTATTTTACCTTAAATCTGCGTGAACTCGTTAAAACGGATATCTGCTCAGCCATAATATGCCGTGCAAACTGGTGCTTGTGACTTCCTAGATTAGGGCCGGCTAACGTCTAGTTGAGGCCTCATTTTTAAGTTCGCGTGAGATGAGTTTGGTGAGTGTTCCCATTTCTTTTGAGAGTAATACCAATAAATCATCTAGCGTGACGATACCAGTGAGTACACCTGTGCCGTCCACAGTCGGCAGTCTTCTTACGCCTTTTGATGTCATGGATTGTATGGTTTCAAATACGCTAGCACTTTCTTCTACAACGGATAGGTGCCTAACCATAATATCACTCACGGTGATCACTTTGCAGTCCAACGCGGTTGCCACTACCTCTATCACTAAGTCCCTGTCGGTCACGATGCCAACTGGGATTAATTTTCCCTGATTTTCTTCGACTACAACTACATCACCCACATGATGATTGCGCATTAATTGCGCTGCTTCAAATACCGTTGCATCTTCTTTTACTGTGATGACTTCATGGTTGCAAATGGCACGGATAGTCATGATAGATTCCTTTATTTTAAGTATTTTTAAAGGTTAAATCGGCTATATATTTGTTTTAATTTATGTGTCTTTTTCAGCTACGTATTTGTTTTAACCAGTAGTACCGGTACATGACTTTGCTTAACCACGGCATCGGCATCGCTGCCCATCATAAAGCGTGCAAAACCGCGTAACCCGTGCGTCCCCATCACGATTAAATCTGCCGGCCACTCTTCTACTTGTTTAATAATCAGTGTTGATACACGTTCGCCTATGCTTTCTACGATGACACTTTCAACTGATACTTCAGATTGGAGTGCGATATCTTCAGCGGCTTTCAGTATCTTTTCACCTTGGCTACGCTGAATGTCGGCTAGGTAAAGTACATTGAAGTCGCCATTGGCATCTAAAATGGGGAAGTAGGTATCAACTACATGAAAAAACCTAACTTTTGCATGATGGACTTTGGCAATATTAATTGCCTCCAGCATGCCATAGTTTGAGGTTTTGCTTCCATCTACCGGGCAGAGAATTTGTTTGTACATTGTTATTCACATCCTCTCCATTCGCATCAAGTATGGTAAATATGAGTTACTCACCATGTAGAATAAATTTTATATACTTAGTTGGTTTGAATATTGGATAAAACCTTAGGGTGTTTACGTGGGCTGCGCACTGGCGTGTCGCTAGGGTGGCCAACAATAATGGGGGCAACCACTGTAAACTCACTAGCAATTCCTAGCTTAGTTTTGATCTCAGATAAATTTAAAACAGGTGCAGCACAGCCAATGATGCAAGTACCTAGCCCCATGGCACATGCTGCTAAAATAAGGTTCTCAGCTGCTAACCAACAGTCTGCTTCAGATGCAGTTAAACTAGTGTTACTGCAAATTAAAATTAACGTGCTAGCGTTATAGAAAATATTAAAATCTTGTTTAATTAATTGCTCAAAAAACTTAACTGAGGGCTGTTGTTGTTCTGATTGTGTGTGTGTGACTAGCATTACTTTGATTTGATCAGATAGTTCTTTCAGTATCTTTTTACCTTGTATGATGACAAAAGCCCAAGGCTCTATATGCATAGCTGTAGGCGCACGTATGGCTGCTTCAAGTAAGCTTGGAATCGTTTCCTTATCTAGCTTTTGTGTGGTGAAGCTACGTACGGAGCGCCTAGCTAATATGGCTTCGTAAAGGCTCATTTCTACTTCGAGCACTGCCATTTTACATACTCCCAATAATCATTCTGATATTCTGTGTTTTAGTGTTTGTTCGAACACATTACCAAGAATAAATGCATTAAGTAATCCGCGCGAACACGTATAAAATAAGTGGTAGGAGCGCACTTAGATGTCTATTGTTGTGCCTACATAGGTAGCGACTTAAATTGCGGAGCGTAAGCCTAAAATTTAAGGACTAAAATTAAAGTGTCAACTTAAGTAGAAAACAAGCCTGGACTCACTCTTTTAGGCCGCTTTTATGGGCGATGCGCGCTAAGTCCAGCACGTGATTTGCCCCAGTTTTATGCATGATATTAGATTTGTGGATTTCTACAGTGCGGTGACTAATCCCAAGCTGACGTGCTATATCTTTGTTGTGGTGCCCTTGAATCGCCAGCAGCATAACGTCGTACTCTCGCTCGGTTAGGCTTGCTATGCATTTTACTGCCTCTTTGTAGCTGGCGTTTTCGGCGTGTGTTTTTTCTGACTCGATCATGGCGGCCATCACCACGCTGATTAGTTTTTCACGTCGGACCGGCTTGGTTAGAAAATCAATGGCGCCAGCTTTCATTGCTTTTACACTGGTTGGAATATTGCCATGGCCTGTTAAAAAGATAATGGGCAGGTTAATGTCGCGCTTAGCTAGTTCAGCTTGCAGTTCTAGCCCATCCATTTCCGGCATTCTGTAATCAACAATTGCGCAGCCTGAACACTCTTGTGGGCAAACATTTAAAAAGGACTGTGCGTTTTCAAATGCCATGACGGGAATGTTCTCTTGCGCAATCATTAGCGTCAATGAGTCACGAATCGCATGCTCGTCATCAATAATATACACGGTAGGAGGTGTGGTTTTCATGGTGCGAATGGGAGTGTGAAGTGAAAAGTTGCGCCTAGTTTTGCATCAGGATCCAACCAGAGCTGTCCGCCATTAGCTTCCGCCAGACTTCGGCTAATGGCAAGCCCCATACCAATTCCTTTAGGTTTTGTTGTAAAAAATGGCTCAAAAATATGTTTCGCAACTTCATAGTTTAAGCCCGGCCCAACATCCTGTACCGACACATGCGCCATATTGATATTTGCGTTAGTGCGCACAGTAATGCTGATTTCAGAGGATGCTATTTCTGCCTCACGCATTGCTTCTACAGCGTTTC
The DNA here is from genome assembly GCF_000023705.1 of Methylotenera mobilis JLW8. Classification (NCBI taxonomy): domain Bacteria; kingdom Pseudomonadati; phylum Pseudomonadota; class Betaproteobacteria; order Nitrosomonadales; family Methylophilaceae; genus Methylotenera; species Methylotenera mobilis. The sequence goes on along the minus strand of NC_012968.1, from coordinate 1,537,285 downwards.
TTAATAGGTTGACCAGTATTTTTAGCACTTGTGTTTTGTTACCTAACACGGGTTTTATATTACTTTCTAATTCCAGTACGGGATGGAAATCAGAGTAACCGTAACTTTTTGCTATGACAAGCGCCTCTTTGACGACATTGTTAACATCCAACTGCTCTCGTGTCATCTCACCTTTATGCAGAAATGAAAGTAGCTCATGCAGGCTGCTGCCAGCACGCTGTGCTTGTGCCACACAGCCCTCAAGTGCACGTTTCAGGCTGACTGAGTCGATGACTTTTTGTTTTAATGCGTGCAATGCAACTTCGCTGTAAGCCGAAATGGCTGTTAATGGCTGGTTTATTTCATGTGCAATGGCGGAGGCGGTTTGTGTTGCCACCTCTTTGGCAAACAGTGTTTCGGTTTCTGCGTGCTGGTCTTGTAGTTTTTTTTCGAGTATTTTTTGCTCAGTAATATCTCTTACTACGCCTAGTAGTCTGGTAGCGTGCCCATCCCTAAAGTGCGCACGCCCTGTGGCTGATACCCAACGCAAGTCACCAGTAACCGGGTTAATGATACGGTACTCTACCTTGAGTTCACCATTGCCTCCTGGGTCTGTCGCGTGGCGGATAGCTGATGCTCTAATCGCACTGTCCTCTGGATGAATGATAGGTACAGCAACGATATCGATTTTTTCTGATTTTTGCTCTATGTTGGCTTGCTCTGCGCCCCAATATGCGAGCAATTGTTCATTTGTGTCACGCATTTTAAGATCAGCATCAAAATCAAAAGCAACAAGTCCAGCTGCTTTTTTTGCTAGCCTTAAGCTTTCTTCACTAATCCGTAGGGCTTGCTCTACGCTTTTGCGCTTAGCTACCGTGTAAAAAGTGACTAATGTGTAGGATTTTTCTTGATAGCTGATTGGACTAAGGCCGATATCTACCTCTAGTTCTTTACCGTCTTTCGTTAATACAGAAAGTTCGTTACCACTACCCATAGGGCGTTTTTCAGGGTTTCGTATGAATTTTGTTCGGTGTTTAAGATGCTGGGCTCGATAGCGCTCGGGCACGAGCACTTCAACTTTGAGGCCGGCAATCTCTTTAGCTGTGTAGCCTAAGAGTGAGAGTGCTGCTGCGTTGGCTTCAGTAATTATGCCAGTGTCAGTAATGAGCAACATAGCGTCTGCTACTGCATCAAACAGCGATTGAAAGCTTAAGCTTTGTAATGGATGCGCCAAGAAAAGTCCTTTAACAAGACAAATTTAACACGGCTATGTCAACGATTATAGATTAAAAGTAAACGGGTGTGTGTGCCTCTAATACTCCCAATAGACTAAGGGTTCGCTCGTATATAAGTCGTCAATTAATTGCAGTAGATTACGCATATCGGCAAAGGAATCAAGCTGATAAAAGAATAATAAGCACTAAGGGAATCGACCCGCAAGGTGAAAAAACGCAAGAGCAGTAAGCGATTGTAGTTTTGTACAAGGTGTTTTTCAATAACAAGGAGTTTTAAAATGAAAAAGCTATATTTAGGTGTACAGCGTTTTATTAACGATGAAGAGGGCGTTACTGCTATTGAGTATGCATTGATTGCGGCATTGATTGCAGTCGTGATTATCGCTGCAGTGACCACAACAGGTACTCGTGTTTGTGAAACCTTCAGATCTGTTGCAACTGCCCTAGGTGGTGCTCCTGTTGCTTGTCCTTAGTGGATAACAGTATAGGAAGGCGATTGTGGTCTTGATGTGCTGTCTGGCTTGCTTGCTATTAACAGCTACAAGGGTGATAGCCGACATTAATCAAGACCACGGTTGCTGACCGCTATCGGTTGTTTGCACGACTTAACGAAAGAGAAATAAAAATGACGCCGAAACTAATGGGATTATTAGCGTTAGCACCAATGTTGGTGTTGCTGTTGTTGGCAGCTAAACAAGATGTTAATAGCCATCGTATCTCAAACAAATTAGTGCTAGTTGGCGTGTTTATAGGATTAGTTCTAAATGGATTATTACCTGAAGGCTTGGGATTTAACTCACAGGTTCCAGGGGCTTTGGGTTGGTTGGCGGCACTAAAAGGATTGGCTGTAGCAATGGCGGTGTTTTTACCACTGTATCTATTGAGAGCCATGGGTGCTGGCGATGTTAAGTTGATGGGGATGGTGGGGACTTTTATTGGTCCCAATGATGTATTGGGTGCTGTGTTAGCTACATTAGTTGCTGGTGGAGTAATGGCGTTATTGGTGACAATGTGGTCAAAACAGCTCGGCGCTATGTTGCAAAACGTTAAGCTCATTTTTTACGGTAGTGCTGTTAAGTTAAGTATAGGACAAGCACCGTTGATGAACGATTTACCAGTTTCAGTAAGAAAGTTGCCTTATGCGTTGGCGATTACTTTAGGCACCTTTACTTACTTGATTTGGCAGCGCTTGTACTTGTAGTGGTGGTATTGATTATGGGTAGGTGTTCATGAGTCAGTTTCATGGAGAGTGAATAAGCGCTATTTATGTAAGTTTACGTATTGGTTAAGTGAGGGTGTAAACCCTAGTAAGAAAAAGATAATACAAGAATAAACAAATAAAACTAACCGAAAAAGTGAATTGAATCATGACAATAGGCATGACAGAATATAAGAAAGAAGCGCATGAGGAACGCCGCCATACCTTGGTGCCTATGCAGCCGAGTACTATTGAAGAAACAGGCCTGGGTTTCCAATTCATCGTAGAGCTATTAACAAAAGCGCTATTCTTACGCGGCCAGATGCGATTGATGGATCTGGTTTCTTACGCAAAACTTCCAGTTGCAGTACTTGAGCCATTGCTTGCCTTTATGCGGACAGAGCGCATGTGCGAGGCTGTACGTAGTAGCGAGGCAGAAACTGCGATTGCCTATAATCTAACTGAGTTAGGCAGATTGCGGGCTGAAGATTACCTACGTAAAAATCAATATGTAGGCGCTGCTCCAGTCAGTCTGCTGGCTTACATCAAGCAAGTGCGTCAGCAGTCCATTACCAATATGCATGTGACTAGGCCACAGTTATTAGAAATTTTTGATGGCTTAGTGATTAAAGAAGGGCTGCTCAAACAGTTTGGCGCTGCCATGAACTCAGGTCGAGCAATCTTTGTATATGGGCCTGCTGGCAGCGGTAAAACATTTATTGCTGAGCATCTAGCTAAGTTGCTTTCTGGTGATGTGGCGATACCACATGCCATCGTGGTGGATAACGAAGTGATACAGGTGTTTGATCCGCTTACTCATCGCCCGTCTGTGCCAGCCGATGAAGTTGGTGGGCTGGGGTTGGATCGTCGGGTATTGTCTGATCAGCGGTGGGTAACATGCCACCGCCCTGTGATTAAAACCGGCGGTGAATTGACGCTATCCATGCTGGATTTGGATTTTGACGAGAGCGCTCGCTTTTATCAGGCCCCACCACAAGTAAAAGCCAATAACGGGTTATTGATTATTGATGACCTTGGTCGTCAATTGACACCTGCTGTCGATATTATGAATCGCTGGATTGTGCCGTTAGACCGCCATGTGGACTACCTAGCCCTGCATACCGGCAAAAAATTCATGTTGCCATTTGATGTGATTGTGGTGTTCTCCACTAATTTAGCCCCCAGCAAACTGACCGATGAGGCGTTTTTACGCAGGCTTGGTTACAAAATTTATGTTGGGCCATTAAGTGAAGATGAATATCGCGTAATTGCACAACAGGTTTGCGAAGAAATTAATATTCCTTTCAGTGAAGAAGGCTTTAATTACCTGTTGCACGAACATCATTACAAAACAGGTAGACCGCTGTTTGCCTGTATTCCTAGAGATATATTGGAGCAGCTAAGAGATATCGCACGATATGAAGGTAAACCGGCAATTATGAGTAGAGAGTTGCTGGATTGGGCTTGGAACAATTATTTTGCCCACGATTAATAGTGGAATGCGTCACGATATGTTGATGAGAATAAAAGATAAAGGGGATGACAGATGAAAAATCCAAGAGCATTTTTGATGATTGTGGTTTCAGTCGGCATAGGCTTAGGTGCTGTAGTGTTAGCCTCACGCTGGATCTCTCAACAAGCTGCTACGGTAGCTTCTAGCAAGGTGGTTGTGGCTGCCATCAACATTGATTTGGGCACACCGCTTACACCGCAAATGCTTAAAGTGGCAGATTGGCCAAGAGGCAGCGTACCGGTGGGTGCGACTGATGATATTAAAACTTTAGATGCGAGGGTAGTAAAAACAAGCTTATTACAAGGTGAGCCTGTGCTGGAGTCTAAATTAGCTCCGCTTGGCGCAACCGGTGGTTTATCTGCGGTGATTGCTGAGGGAAACCGAGCAATGACCGTTAGGGTGAATGATGTGGTGGGGGTGGCAGGTTTTGCATTGCCTGGTAACTATGTAGATATTGTAGTGAATACCGAAGATGAAAGCGTGAAAGCGGAAAATGTGAACAAGAGCATTTCAAAAATTGTACTTGAGCACATTATGGTGTTGGCCGTAGCGCAAGAGCAGAACCGTGATGAAACAAAACCAAAAGTGGTGAACGCTGTAACGCTTGAGGTAACACCAGCACAAGCTGAAAAATTAGATTTGGCACGTAGTGTTGGTACTTTGTCATTGGTGTTGCGTAATCAGATCGATAAAAACGTAGTGACTACAGAAGGCTCAACCAAGAAAAACTTGCTTAATCGTGTAGATGAGCCACCTGCTCCAGTCATGGCTGCGGCTGCACAACAACCTGTTGCTAAGACTGAGGTTAAACATGTTGTTAAGAAATCTGCAGCACGTAAACCTGTGGTGCAAAGAGAAAGTTATGAGCAGGTTGAGGTAGTGCGCGGCGCTACCAAGACAGTTGAGGAGTTTAAACCATCTGTTCAGTAAAACTGTGAATGTAGTCAGTGTAAGTAAATAGAGCATCTTCGAATTGAAGCGCTTAGTTTCAACAGATAGCGAGATAGAGCAAATGGCGATGTGTAGTAGTGATGAGTTAAGTCACAACCCAAGCAAAACCTAGTTCGTATCGAAATTTGAAAGAGAAACGGCATATTGTCAGGGAGAAATGAGATGAACAAGCACAAGATCAAACGTGATCAGTTTTTACACAGTCAATTAAGGTACTGTGTCAGTAATCTTCTGGCGGCTATGCTAGGCGTGACGCTACTTTCAATAGCACCGCTACATGCAGCTGAGCCGCAAGCGAATATGCAGAATATCTTGGTAGCTGCGGTAACGCCTAAAAAAGTAGCAGCAAGACCTACACCGTCTTCTACGGAGATTGTGCCTAGCGTTGAGCTCTCTTTAGGGCAGTCGCATCTGGTGAGGTTGCCTGCCGGCGTGAACTTGCAACGCGTGAAAGTAGATGATGACAAGATTGTACAGGTAGATGTGACCAGCCCTCGAGAGGTGGTGCTGCATGCTAAAACCATCGGCTCGACTATGGTGATTATCTTGGATAAATCTGGTCAGTCTGCGGTGATGGATGTGAGGGTGGTTGCTGCGGCCACAGCGATGGATGCGGCATCATTGCAAACTAAACTGCAACAAATCATGCCTAATGAAAAAGGTATTAAAGTCAGTACTGCGGCCGAGTCATTAGTGCTGAGTGGTACCGTGAGTGATGCGGTGAAAGCCGATAAAGCCATGGCGCTAGCGGAAGCATATGGCGGCAAAGATAAAGACAAGAAAGTCATTAATATGCTTCAAGTAGCAGCACCGCAACAGGTGATGCTTGAGGTGAAAATGGCTGAAGTGTCAAAAAATCTGTTAGATAAGCTAGGTGCATCGTTTGGCGCATCTCGTAGTAATGGCGGTGTAGCCTATGCAATTGCTTCCGGCTTTTTGAGTTTGACAGGGGCAGATCCATTGTCACCAGGTGGTTTGTTGACTATTACCAAGGGCAATACGGCGATTAAGGTTGACGCCGAAAATAAAGATGGTGTCGTTAAGATTTTAGCTGAACCAAATATTATTGCCATTAGTGGTCAAGAGGGCAGCTTTTTAGCTGGCGGTAAAATCTTTATTCCTGTGCCACAGAGTAATACAGGTGGTGGTTCTAATGTGCTTACCTTAGAAGAGCGTGATTTTGGTGTTGGTCTTAAATTCACGCCTACCGTGCTAGAAGAGGGAATGATTAACTTAAGAGTGGCGCCTGAGGTTTCTGAGCTTAATCAAGGCGGTACTACAGTGGGTGGTAGTGTGTTTCCATCCTTTACGGTTAGACGTGTCGCTACTACTGTGCAACTCCGTGATGGTCAAAGTTTTGCCATTGCCGGTTTAATCAAAAACAACGTGACAGAAAACGTTCGCCGCTTCCCAATATTAGGGGAGATTCCAATTCTTGGGGCATTGTTCCGTAGCAGTTCGTTCCAGGAAGATAAGACTGAACTGTTATTCGTGATAACACCACGTTTGGTTAAACCACTACCACCTGACTTTGCGTTACCTACTGATAAATTTACCCCACCAAGCAAAGCAGAGTTTTTCTTGAACGGTAAGTTAGAAGGTAAACCAGCAGAGCCAGCAACAGAGGAAAGCCCAGCACAAAGTCAGCCTAATACTGCAGCGCCGGAACAAAGTGGTGCTAAAGATGGCTTTGAAATGAAATAAGGAGATAGTCATGCACACTTTAACAATCAAATACATTCTATCTGCCTTGATTGCATCCTCCGTTCTGGCAGGTTGTGCAACTAGCAAGACACCTGTGTTGGATGAGCATTTTGGGGAAGCGGTGAAGGCGGCAAGAGCGCAGCAGACAATTAACCCTGATGCATCAACAACTAATGAAGCAGTGTTTGGTGTGGATGGTGCGGCTGCAGATGCTGCGATAGATCGCTACCACAAATCCTTTTCTCAACCACCTGTCACTACCAACGTGTTTACGATTGGCGTTGGCAATAGCGGTGGTACGGGTTCTGGAACAGGTAGTACAAGTAATAGCGGGACAAGGTAAGGCTTTGGCGCCTACTGGGCAACGAAGGAGAGTCACATGAGCAAGCATATAAAATGTAATACGCACGGCATGCAACGTCAGCGAGGTGCGGTAGCGTTAATCGTTGCAATCTGCTTGGTGTTGCTCGTCGGTATGTTGGGTTTGGTGTTGGATTTAGGTCATCTTTATGTGACTAAAACTGAACTACAAAATGCAGCAGACTCCTCTTCGCTCAGTGGTGCCAGAGAGCTTAATGGAAAGGTAACAGGCATTAATAGCGCGATTACCAGAGCGATTGAAGCAGCAGGTAAAAATAACTTCAATCTGAATAGTACTGCAGTTACTGTTAATGCCAGCAATATGTGGGTAGGTAGTTGCCCAAGCGATGGCTGTATGGTGCCAATTAGCTCGGTTACCACAGATGCCTTGGCTGGGGATAAGACGTTTTTAAAAGTAGATACAGGCTTACGCACGATCAATACTTGGTTTATTCAGGTATTGCCTGGAGTGGCAAATACTACACAGACATTCGGTATGGCAGTTGCTGGTAAGTATGCCGTAGACATTACCCCGATTGCTATCTGTGAGCAGCCAGATCCGGGTACTGTGCATGAGTTAGGGTTTGAGCGCGGTGTTTCTTATAATGTCCAATACGCTAACCCGCTTGGCCCAGGTACCTTGTTTTGGATTGATCCTGAGTCAAATGCCCCTGGGGTATGCCCTGTAATCAGTACCAATGCAACGTTGCCATACGTGTGTACAGGCAAAGTTGGTTTTACACCGATTATTGGCGATACAGTAAACACCAATACTGGGGTATCTGTTCCACAATTGGCCGCACTTAACTCAAGGTTTGGTGATTACACACCTCAAAACAAATGTGACGTAGCTACTGCTCCGCCTGATACCAATGTCAAAGAGTATATTTATAGCAATACAGGAGTGGGTGCACCTAGGGATTGGATGGGAACAGACCCCGACAAACAAAGCATTTTGTTTGTGGACAGAGCGACCAATGGTGCATGTAAACCAAGCGCCCCATGTAAACCAGTACCTTACAGTTTAAGAGCAGCATCAGGCACAGATTACGGTGTGCTGTGGTCTGGCTTTCGCAGAGCTGGTGCAACGGTAGCACAGTGGCCAACTTTATACCCAGGTAATACGGCTACGTCTTACCCAGAGCCATCGCCCTATGCACAAGGGAGCGGAAACTTCTTTACAGCGCCGCCTGTGTCTGTCCAACCGGGTAAACAAGGACGTAGGGTGCTGAATATGGTGATTATTGACTGCACTACTGCCGGCGGTGTTTGTAGGCCAGCTACCGTGCTGGGGGTAGGCCGCTTTCTGATGCAGACAAGGTCTGTTCCGACGGCGAAAGATGTTTTCGTTGAGTTTGGTGGATTGTTACCAACTCCTTTACCAACGAGTGATATTAAGCTTTACAGATAATCATGAAAATCACACAACTAAAATTTAACAGTAGGCTGGGGCTAGCAAGGCAGCAAGGCGCTGCAGCTATAGAGTTTGCCCTGCTATTGGTGTTATTGCTGATGTTTGTGGCAGGGATTGTGGAGTTTGGCCGAGCTTTCTGGTACTACGATGCTTTAACCAAAGCCACGCGTGACGGGGCGAGATACCTATCTAATACTAGAGTCAGTGCTTTGGTTGCGCTTGATACTGCAACGCAAGATCAAGCAAAAACTATGGTGGTGAACGCGGCAACACAGGCACAAGTGCCAAGCTTTACATCAGCAGACGTAACAGTGACCTGCGAGCCAAATTGCGACACACCAGTGTATGTCATCGTTGCGATTAATGCTTACCCCATTACGATTGGTGGGTTAATTCCAATCTTTCTGCCAGTTGGGTCAACGACCTGGGCTACAACGCTATCGCCTTTTACTGCTATGCGGTACATGCATTGAAGGGAATTGATGATGCTTAAGATGATGAAAAGTTACAGCAAACGACAACGGCAGCAAGGCGCTGCAGCGGTTGAGTTTGCGATTATTGCCCTACTGTTATTTACCATACTGTTTGGCATTTTGGAGTTTGGGCGTCTGTTTTATGTCTATAACACCGTGCAGGAGGTGACGCGTCATGCAGCACGTGAGGCAGTGGTTAGATGGGTGGATAACTCCAACACTAGTCCAGCAAAAATATTGGCACTCTTTGGTGGCGCATCAGTACCAGCCGGTGCGGAGATTACGGCAGCTAATATTGATATTCAATATTTGACCGCCAGTGGTGCTGTGCCTAGCCCATTTCCTTTAAGTGCCTCAGACAATATTTCGGCTTGCTTAACAGGTCCAGCAGGCTGTATTGCATTAGTACAGGTTTCTATTATTGGCGCAAATTATGCACCAATGGTTGGGCTGTTTCCGTTTCTGAATTTGCCGATTCCGGCATCTACAGTCACGATGCCAGCTGAGAGTTTAGGTTATACCGGTTCATAAAATAAGAATGGCGGCAGAAAAATGAAAATAATAGTGATTTCGCCTAACAAGGTGTTGCGAGAAGAGGTTCTACTAAGCATTAAGGGGATAGATTCGTCTAAACACGCCTTGGTCTTTGGAGATGGGTTTAGTAATTTAGGGCAAATGGTAGAGGTTGAGCGCCCAGACCTAATGATTATTGACAGTATTTGTGTAGAGAACGGCAACCTTAGTATTTTAGAGGGCATCAGTCTTCGCTCTAATCATATGGCTATTATCCTTTTATCGCAAAATGCATCATCAGAGTTTTTAATGACTGCAATGCGCAGCGGGGTGAAAGATGTACTTAGTCTGCCGTTGCAGACCAGTGATTTACAAGCGGCTGTGAATAGGGTTGAGCTTAAGCTTAGTCAATCTTCACAAAAAAACAAAAAAGGTAAGGTTATTGCATTTGTTGGCAGTAAAGGGGGGAGTGGGGCTACTTTTCTAGCGTGTAATCTAGCTTATATTTTGGCTGAAACCAGCAACGTTAAAGTGGCATTGCTCGATTTAAATTTACAGTTTGGTGATGCTGTATTGTTTGTTAATGATCATGTTCCATCCAATACGCTCGCAGATGTAGCCAAGAATATCAGGCGCTTAGATGCTTCATTTCTTAAATCTTCTATGGTACATATTTTGCCAAACTTTAGTGTGTTGGCTGCACCAGAAGATGCTGAGTCAGCACAAGATGTGAAGCCAGAACATATTGATGCGTTACTTAAATTGACAACGTCAGAGTTTGACTTTGTTGTAATGGATATAGGTAGAACGTTGAATGCCACTGGGGTTAAAGCATTAGATTATGCAGATTTGATATTTATCGTATTGCAAGAAACATTGCCTTTTATCCGTGATTCAAAACGGCTACTACATGCTTTTCACTCACTGGGTTATGCAAAAGAAAAAATTAATATCATGCTTAATCGGCATGAAAAAGGTGGTGATATCCGATTAATTGATGTAGAAACCGCGCTAGGTATGAAAGTCTATAAAACCATACCGAACAGCTATTTAGCAGTATCTGCATCTGTTAACCAAGGAGTTCCTATCTTAAAAATAGCTAAGCATGATGCTGTGACTAAAGCTTTACAGGAGGTTGCAGAAAGCTTAGTCGAAGTTTCTAAAGCCAAAAAGTCTGGCTGGCTAGACAATTTACTACATCATGCATCACTTTGAACGAGGTTGCGGCATGCACGATTGACGGGATGTTGATAAGAATAAATGCTGAATTAAGGAAGGAATTTAATTATGTCATTACGTGATCGATTAGAAGATGTAAAAAAAGATGCGGTGTTGGAACCGCAGGGCAACCAGACCGATGGTTTGATGGGTAATAAAATGTATCAGGAGTTGAGGTCAAGAATTCATCGTAAGCTGCTTGATCGCGTTGACCTTTCTATGATGGAAAACATGCCACCCGAGCTGCTAACGGCCGAGCTTAAAACGCTAGTGGAGCGGCTGCTTACAGAAGAGGCTGTGGCCATTAATGATATAGAGCGCATGAATCTAGTGCGTGATATCCAACATGAAGTACTTGGGTTAGGGCCGTTGGAAATTTTGATGGTTGATCCAACTATCTCCGACATATTAGTTAACACTTATAACCAGATTTACATTGAACGCAAAGGTAAGCTGGAACTGAGTGATGTCCGTTTTGAAAGCGAGGCACACTTACTGAAAATTATCGATAAGATTGTTTCAGGCGTGGGGCGGCGGGTGGATGAATCTAGCCCGATGGTCGATGCACGCTTACCAGATGGCTCTCGTGTGAACGCAGTGATTCCGCCTTTGGCGGTAGATGGTGCGATTCTTTCGATTCGTCGTTTTGCAATCACACCATTGATGATGAACGACCTGTTACGCAACAGAAGCCTCACACCAGAAATGGCAGAGGTGCTTGAGGGTTTAGTCAAAGCTAAAGTGAACATCTTGATCTCTGGTGGTACTGGTACAGGTAAAACAACCTTGCTTAATGTGCTGTCTGGCTATATTCCAGAAACTGAACGCATTATCACCATTGAAGATGCGGCTGAGTTACAACTGCAACAGCCACATGTCGTGCGCTTAGAGATTCGCCCCCCCAACATTGAAGGTAAAGGTGAAGTAACACCACGTATGCTGGTGAGAAACAGTTTGCGGATGCGTCCTGACCGTATTATCGTCGGTGAGGTGCGTGGCCCCGAAGTGGTAGATATGTTGCAGGCGATGAATACCGGCCATGAAGGCTCAATGGCGACTGTACACGCCAACACGCCACGTGATGCTTTAACTCGTTTGGAGAACATGATGGGGATGGCTGGGTTTAACCTGCCAACCAAAGCGATGCGCGAGCAAATTAGCTCTGCGCTGACTGCCGTTATTCACATCACCAGATTGAGCGATGGTCAGCGTAAGGTTACCAGTGTGAAAGAAATTACCGGCATGGAAAGTGAAGTGATTACCATGCAGGATATTTTTGTTTACGAGCAAACTGGTGTGTCTGAAAAAGGGGTGGTGCAAGGCCATTTTAAAGCGACAGGTATACGGCCAAAATTCATTGAGCGTTTGCGGGTGCATGGTGTGCAAATTTCTGACAACCTGTTCGACCCGACAAAACTGTATGAGTAGGAGCTTAATATGGACTATCTCTACTATTTATTTGCAATATTAGCGTTTTTGGCGGTAGTGCTATTTTTAGAAGGCGCGTACTTGGCTTGGAACGCTTACAAGGGGCCAGAAGCAAAACGCATTGAAAGACGCTTAGAGGCAATGACGCTTGGCAAAGAGCACGAAAGCACCTTAGTTAAACAACGCATGCTTGCCAATACACCAGGTGTTGCCAGTATGTTGCAACAAGTGCCACGGATACAACAGCTAGATAAAGCACTTTTACAGTCAGGGCTTCAATATAGTGTGGCAAAGTTTCTGGGTATTTGTCTGATGTTCGCAGTAGTTGGTTTCGCAATAGCGTTGTATTTTGGTGCGAATGTATTGGTGTCTATCATCGTTGCGGCCGTTGCAGCATGCTTGCCGCTGCTTCACATGTTCAGTGCTAAGCAAAAACGCATTAATACGATAGAACAGCAATTGCCAAGTGCGCTGGATTTAATGGGGCGTGCGATGGTGGCTGGGCATGCTTTTCCTAGTGCATTGCAGATGGTAGGTACTGAAATGCCAGAGCCGATTGCTTCTGAGTTCCGCATTGTGTTTGATGAAATCAATTACGGTATTCCAACATCAGAGGCGTTGATGAACTTAATCCAACGTGTACCAAGTACCGATGTCAGTTATTTTGTGATTGCAGTGCTGATACAACGTGAAACTGGTGGTAACTTGGCCGAGCTCTTGGGGAATATCAGTGAGTTGATTCGAGCTCGTTTGAAACTACTGGGTTCTGTGCGTGTGTTGTCAGCGGAGGGGCGTTTGTCGGCTTGGATTCTAACATTGTTGCCATTTGCATTAGGTGCGGTACTGCAGCTAGTGAATCCTAAATTTCTGAGCATACTATGGACAGATCCGAATGGTCTGAAAATGGTCATCATAGCGCTAATATTGATGGTTTTTGGTATTTTTGTGATGTGGCGGATTATCAAAATTAGGGTCTGATACAGATTAAATAAGTGAGAACATCATGAACACAATTCAAATAATTTATCTGGTTCTTATTTTTATCACAGTATTTGTTGTAGCGATGGTCATTATTGGCCAGTTTAGTACCAGCCCTTTAGGGGCCAGATTGAAGGTATTAAAAGATGATAAGCCAGACGAAAACGATGATGAACCAGTCTGGATCAGTCGTATTGTTAAATTAACTGGGCCAATTGCCAAGCTGTCTTTGCCTAAGGAAGGGTGGGAGCATTCACAGCTTCGCATTCGTTTTATGAATGCAGGCTTACGTAGCCCCAGCGTGCCTATCTTGTTTTTTGCGGCTAAAACTATCTTGACCTTAGCATTGCCAAGTTTGTTTCTTTTATACACTGTTATTTCCGGCTCTGTAGTTAAGCCTAATAATCTGATGATGATGCTGATTCTATTAGCAGCGATTGGTTATTTTCTGCCAAACGCCGTGTTGTCACATCGTATTGATAGCCGCAAACGTGAAATATTCGAGAGCTTTCCTGATGCGCTTGACTTGATTATTGTGTGCGTTGAATCAGGTTTGGGGTTAGATGCTGCGCTCGCTAGGGTAGGGGAAGAAATGCACGTAAGAAGTCCGACACTTGGAGAAGAGCTGCATTTAATTAATCTGGAGTTGCGCGCCGGTAGCTCACGTGAAAGGGCCTTGCGTAATCTGGCCTTGCGTACTGGTGTAGAGGAAGTTGATACCTTAGTTGCGATGCTGGTTCAGTCAGATCGTTTTGGTACCAATATTTCAGATTCATTAAGGGTTCACGCGGATAGCTTACGCACCAAACGCCGCTTGTTAGCCGAAGAGGCTGCGGCAAAAATTGCAGTTAAGTTATTGTTTCCGCTTATTTTCTTTATTTTCCCGTCGATGTTGCTAGTGTTGTTGGGACCTGCATTTATTAACATACACAATATTTTGTTACCAACGCTCGCCGGGCAGTAAGTTGATCAGACGATCAACCTATAAGTAGGATAAGTTAGGTTAATTATAGTCAGTTAAGTTATTCATTGAAGTTTTAGCTTAAGTAGCGGTTGGAGGTGAATGATGAAAAGCAAACGCAAAATCTTACCTATGGCATGCTGTGTTGCAATACTCAGTGCATGTGCGTCTAACCAGCAGGTAAGTGAGGCACCATCTTGGGCGATTAGCCCTAATGTTAAAACAAGCAACGCGCAAGCCAGTGCAAATGCGATGTACAAGCTAGGCCGATATTACCAGGGGCAGCGACGTGATGAACTGGCGATAGAGGCTTATCAGAAGTCCATTTATGCTGATGCAAGCTTTGTTGAGGCTTACAACGGATTAGGTGTGATTTATGCAAAACATGGTAAGTACCAAAAGGCCATCGAGGCATTTAAGTCAGCACTCAATTATGCACCAGCCGCCGCGCATTTATATAGCAATATGGGCTATGCCTATTACTTACAGGGACAATACGCCGAAGCGGTTGCTACACTAAAACAAGCCACTACGCTGGACCCAACTAATCTCCGTGCACTTAATAATTTAGGCATGGCCTATGCTAAATCAGGTAGTCAGGGTGAGTCTGTTCAGGCCTTTACTCAGGCAATCAGTGTAGAAGCTAAAGCTGCTGATGCTGAGGCTCCTGTACAAAATGCATTAGCACAAGAACATGCCGCCGACCAAAGCGAGGCAAAACCCACCAATGTTTCTGAGATTTTTACTGCAAAAGTGAGCACGCCCAAAGTGATCGCACCTCAGGCTGATGTACAAGAGCTTGTGCTTCCTAAAAACCAAGGGGTTGTCCGGTCAGCACCACTACCTGGAGCAGTGCCAGTAGTAGATAGCAGTGTTACCTTAGTGCAGGTGGCGCCCAATGTGTTTGAGCTACAGTCACAACAATTGAGCGCGATGCCTATGCAACAAGCTGAGGAAGCTGTGGTGGTAAATTGGAAACAAGCACACGTAGAGGTTTCTAATGGTAATGGTGTGACAGGGATGGCTGGCCAAGTAGGTAAATTCTTATTAGGGCAAGGCTACCAAGTGACAAGGTTAACTAACCAAAAACCGTTTAACGTGAAAAGATCACAAATTCAGTATCGAGATGGGCACCATGATGAAGCTAAAGTTTTGAAAGATAGCTTACCTGACTCTCCAGACTTAGTTCAGCGTAATGATCTACGTGCGGATGTTGGCGTGAGAGTAGTGCTAGGTAATGATATGCGTACACATGTTGCATATTTTGGCACTAAACAAGATAAAACTCAGTTGGCTTTAACATTGAACAAGCCTAAAACTTAACGGGCGTGTGATATCAATGTTGCTGTAGTAGTTGGTTGTGTAGTGCAGGGCAGGTGTTATGTTGTTTAACTTGATAACTTAAGGGAGTGAAACATGGCTAATATGGACAATATGATTGAACCAGGAAGACAAGGCACCTGGATTGCTGCAGCTTTTGTGATAGCGTTATTGGCATTAGTGGTGGCGATTGTCGGCGTTAAGCGAAATAGTGAACTGCTGTACATGACGCAAACGGAGCTTTTGTTGGTGAATCAAAAAATTGAGGCGCTACAAGGCGGCAAGGCACCCCCAGCCGTACCTGCAGCGCCAGCCGCACCTGCGGCAGCAGCTGAATAATTATTTTTAGCTGTGCTGTGTCACTATTTGGCGTGTTCTGAAATATTGGCGACAAGTCAGTATTTTAGAGCATGCTGATTGTGTCATCTCGATGTGCCTTATCCCTCTAGAGGGTATGTTTTAAGTGTCTAGATGATAGTCTAAGTTGTAGTGCAGATAGATACGATAAGAGAGATAGGAGGTTTGTGATGAAAGTGTCTGTTTTAAAACTAAGTGATGCCCTTAATATTTTATTACTGGGCGTCGTCCTTTCTGTTGCTGTACTTCACCCTCAACCTGCATTTGCAAGAAAGCAATCTCAAAGTTATGAGGAGCAAGATAGAGATTACGGCGATGATCGCTATGAGCGCCGCGACCGTGGCTACAATGATGGTCGTGATACCAATGTGAGTGTCAGCCTACGTTTTGGCGATAGGCAGCGCACTGTTGTACATGACTATTATGATGGTAATCGCCGGTCAGGATTTTGTCCGCCAGGGTTAGCTAAAAAGCACAACGGGTGCATGCCGCCAGGGCAGGCCAAGAAGTGGAGGGTAGGTTCTCCTCTGCCTAGAGACGTTGTATATTATGATTTGCCGCCAAGGCTCGTGGTTGAACTGGGAGTTCCACCTGCTGGCCATCGCTATGTCAGAGTGGCTGCAGATATTCTATTAATTGCGGTGGGCACTGGTATGGTGATTGATGCAATTGACGATTTAGGTGATTAACCATAGCGTTTTTACTCTTACTTACCTTGTAGGCTTAATACTTACGTGTTTACCCGTATGTACCAAATATCTGAATCGGGTTAAATTAGCACACGTACAGAGGCAACACTAAATAAGTGATTGGTTGCAACATTTAATTTAGTGGTGCCTTTGATTTTTTTAACGCTTTTAAATCTAGGGGCTTATGGTGCTTATAAAAGAAACCATTAAAGTAAGGATAACGCCCCTACTCAGCAAATTATCAAAGCTAGATACTCAATATACATTTCAAACATCTATAGATGGAACTTTATCTATAGAAAAAACATCACACAAAACAGATAAGCAGCACGTATTGCCGTGATTGCACGTTTCACGACGGAGCTTCATGGGTTTGGACTTGGGCGCAAGGTAATGACTTGGTAGCACTACAAACGGAGACGATACAATGAATACATCATCCAATGTATATCAGCTGAAAAACATGATGCCTAGTGATCTTTTAAACAAACATGAGGATTATGAGAACACTGGGTTGAATCTGCCGGAGTTGACTGTTTACGATAACGGTATGATTAGGAGTTGTAGTAAGGATGCTACAAAGCTGCTTGGATGCTCGGTAGATAAACTCAGATGGCGTCACGTATCTACGATACTGCCGCAATTGTCAGGGATGGCAATTACAGAAGGTGGCCAGATTAACCAGAATTTACGCTACTTATCGCACATTGGATATCACTTTGATGTTGTCGATATGCAGGGCGAGCATATAGCGTGTGCCTTATTTTTTAATGAGGTAGAGTGTTATGGTAAGCATTATTTAAGAGTGATATTTCGCCCGGCTGGGACTCAATATTCTGTCGTTTAACTGGGTTTGACCTTATTGATCGTGTTGCGGCAAACATGTCATCTTAAAGGCATGTGCCTATGATATAAATTGTTGTAAGCTCTAATTGCTTTTAATATTAATAAGGAGAACATCAATGAGCTATTTAAAGCATATTCTGATTGCTGCCGCTGTGCTGGTAAGCATATTAACCGCTACGACTACATATGCTTACACGACCGTGCCGGAAGAAATGATTCCTGAAGACGCCGCAGAGCCTGATATGAGTGCGGTGACCCCTGTTACTGAAGGTGATGTTACTTACCTCACGGGTGGTATCGGCAAGGCCGAGTCTGTTGCCATGCGCGGTAACGCAAAGAATTACGCACTAGAAATCGTCTTTGTGGAAAAATCTGGCGCCTTAGAAGAGTATTTATCCGAGGTGAAGCTACAGATTATTGATAGCAGCAAAAATACCGTGCTGGATATTGATACGCAAGGCCCTTATTTTTTAGCAAATCTACCGCAAGGCAAATATCAAGTAAGTGCTGAGTATAACGGCGTGGTTAAAACGCAATTAGTTAGCGTCAGCAAAAAGAAACACTCCAAACTAATATTTTGGTGGCGCATGGCAGAGTAGTTCCATCACCGCGGCAGTTCGCATATCACGTAAGCTGAGCTGATTCCCTCCATGGCCGTGGCTTTGAGGCTAGCCCTTAAAGTTGTGGCTATGCGAGCTAAATGTGTTCTGCGCCTCTAGTTATTGCTTACCGGGGCGTCCTTCGATCTTACAGTGCGCGTCTTTGTATGGCCCACTGGTTAGTACCCAGCCATCACCGGGGCTGATTTGCGTACACCACACTTCACTATTTAACCTGCTTTTCCACTTGTACCAAGCTGCGGGTGCAGCTAGTGCGGTGAGCGATACCAATACTCCAGCGGCTAACAATATAATACTTTTTTTCATGGTTCAGGCGTGCCTGTATCTTGCTTGCCGCGTATTAGCTCAGCGCGGTCTGTGGTTGCAAGTGTTTCATACTTCATCTTAAATGCATTCAGGTTTTCTTCTTGAATTGATTCTAAAAGTCCATCTCTGAGTTGTTGGTAAGATACAAGGGGCAGCCTTTAGGCTGCCCCGCTTGGATAATGGGTTAGCGAAAATTATAGCCATCTCGGAACCATAGATTTGTACTCTAGGTACGCTTGACCAAACTGTTTTGCCAAATAACGTTCTTCTCTAAAAATAACGCCCCAATGCATGACAGAGAGGAGTGGCACCAACAACACCAAAGACCATAAAGAGTTGGTGAAAAATGATATTCCTAGATACATTCCTGTCATTGCCAAATAAATTGGATTCCGAGATATGCGGAATGGCCCGTTAATCGCTAGTGCTGTTGAAGTTTCGCGAGGATTGCCAGATGTCCCAATCTTACGCATTGTAATAAACGACCAGCGAGCTAAAAAACTGCTTAAGACAAACAGAAGCACTCCGACCTCTCGGCAGACAAGAGTTGATGAGAGAATTGGCTGAGGCAAAAAAACTTGAAAAACGAACCCAATAAAAAGGGTAGTGAGATATAGAAACGGGGGAGGGGCAATGATTTCTGCAGTTTTTGGTGAATCGCTATTCATAGATATGTCGCTAACGTTTGAATTAAGGGGCGCCGTTAGGCGTCCCGCTTGAATGATGGGTTAGGAATCTTTTTCATTACTTTTCTCGGATGGAGGAAGCTTTGAACCAAAATTAACTGACATGCCATATGTATTTACTCCAGCGACTGACAATAATGTTACCCATAATATGAGTTCACTCATAGCTCCTGATGAGCCGCCTGCACCGCCAGTAATTAAGTAACCAAAACCAAAAACTGGAATTGATATCAGTGACCTTGGTAATCCTAATATTCCGCTCACGAAAATGTAAATAACTAAAGCAGTACCCAAGTCGATTCCTAACGTTTGACATAAGGGGCATGCTTTAGCGTGTCCCGCTTGATGGATGGGTTGGGCATGGATTGTAAATACGGCCCTTTTATTACCATGCTACAAACCCTAAGGCTTTCTTTACCCATAGCAATGCTATTAAAAACAATAAGAAGCCAATAAAACTAGCATGTGCAATTTTGATTACAACGTATATGTAACCTAAAAATTTTTTAGAGCGTGTTATGTTGCTGTTAATCTTTGTAAGGAAATAAGTATCCTTGACTACCCACCCAGAATTAGTTGTAGGTAAATATTTACGCCCCAACTCATATTTTTCATAAAAACATCTGGTAATAGGATAATAAGCAATTAGTGTAAAAACTCCTGCGTAACCTATTTTTTTGAGCCAAATTTTATGGATCTGAGGGTCTGCTATATATGTATAAAGAGCTGCTGTTAGTGAACCGATAACAAGTATATAAGTTACTGCATGAATTTTTGCCAATACTGCAAAAAATTTATTGATTTCGGCAATTATGAATTGAGAGCTGTTTAGTTCACTCATGATTTATTTGTAATGCCCAACGTTTGAATTAAGGGGCGCCGTTAGGCGTCCCGCTTGAATGATGGGTTAGAGCCTATTAGACGCATTTTTGAGTGTTTCATCAATAGCGACAATAAGCTTGCTGAAGCTAGAAGAAACATCATTTCTTGCTTCCTCAAATTCAGTTTTAGTTTCATGTTTCATATCTTTAGCTATGTACCAACCCGCTGAGTGGTTTATTTCTCGAAGAGCAGCCGCAATTTTTGGATAGCGAAGAAAGCGCCCAGTTGCTCCACGCAACACATGGAGTTTTTCAAGAGCCTCTGAGCGCTCTTGTTCTGTACGAATGTTGAAAGAAAGTAAATCTTCAACAAGTCTACCTGCAGTATCTTCAAGCTCTGAAAAGCGATTAAGTTCTCTTTCCCAGAGGACTTTCCGTCGGTCACGCCCTTCATTAAGACGAGTGCTCCACACTAAGCTCACAATAGATACAGATGCTGCAACACAGGCAACAACTATTGCAGTGTAATCTTTCATAATAGTTAGCAATTGTTCCATGGCTCTAACGTTTGAAATAACTGGCTGGCTTTAGCCAGTCCATGTTGATTGATGGGTTGTGCATAGCAACCTTAAATAAAACTACAGATGGGGCGAGGAATAAACCCCGCCACACTATAGTTAGGTGAGTAGCAACAGTACTAACAACTGAACCAAAACTTTGCAAAGCTTGATTAGTTGCTTTGTGCTGATTTTCACCGAAAACGCAAACTCTATCATTGGATGTACCTTTGAAAGAGCGAGCGCCGAGCGCCCAGCACTCGCCATTAAGGGAGTGTTGGTTGGTGGTTACGAGGTCTTTTCTCGGTTTACGTCCGATAACGGCTTGCCCCTCTTGACCACCTGCCACGAAGTAGCAAGCTTCGTGGGGTTTGCGTTGCTCTACTCTGCGCAGAGTATTGTTTGTGGCGGTGAACCCACATACAACCAAAGAGCAACGCTTACCAATTCTTTGATGCACAACGTATGACATAAAGGGCGCGCTTTAGCGCGTCCAACTTGAATGAGGGGTTGTGCAAACACATTACTTATTACCTGCAAAGGATAAAAGTTTGGAGACGTTAGCATGAAATGTTTTATTTCTTCTAGCCGTTGCAATTTCTTGAGTATCAACGCTTGGGTCAAAACTTGCCATGTAATGGTGATAGCACTCTTCCTTGCGTTCGGGATAGGCACAGTAGTAGCGCAGCCAAGCATTATCAAAAGCCCTGCGGCGATAGCAGGGGACGAAATGACGAAACTCAGTAACGGCGGCTTGCATGTTAGGGAAAGCGGCTTTGAAGAAAGCGTCCTCGTTTTTAGGCCAGTTAGTAGCGATAGGGTAGAGAGTGCCAAGCTCGGCAATGATAGCGGAGCGGAACTTGGCGGAAGCGGTGTTAAATTCATTGAGCCTGAAGTTAAGGTAAGCCACGTAGCCGACAAAACAGGCAAGCAAAATAGAGCCGATAACGATGTAGCGGTTAGTAATAATGTAGGTGATAAATTCTGGCATTGGATTGTAATTTTTCTTATTTGTATATCGCCTTATATTGGATATGCACAACGTGAAGTAGACACCAATTTAGGTGTATAACTTGGTGAAGTTTTGTATTTATATTTAATCATTATATTTTTTAAGTTATTAATTATTATTAGATTAATTACGTAATTTAAAATTATTACTCGTTTGAAAAATACACCTACATGGATAAACCATCAATACAGCTTAGGCTAGTTCAAAAAAGTGATTAAATTATGATGATAATAGGCGGATACAGCAAAGCATCCACCCATCTTTATTACTTAACGACTTCTTTTAATTGCTCCAAAATAGCCGGGTTATCTAGTGTTGAGATATCTGAGGTAATCTCTTCACCTTTTGCAAGTGTGCGCAATAGTCTGCGCATGATTTTTCCTGAGCGGGTTTTTGGTAGGTTGTCACCAAAGCGGATTTCATCTGGTTTGGCGATAGGGCCAATTTCTTTACCTACCCATTCGCGCAGTTCTGCAACGATTTTTTTCGCTTCGTCACCCTCTGGGCGTGGGCCTTTTAGCACAACGTAGGCAACAACAGACTCACCTTTTACATCGTGAGGTTTGCCTACTACAGCAGCTTCTGCAACCAAGTGGTTAGCCACTAATGCAGATTCAATTTCCATAGTGCCTAAGCGGTGGCCAGATACATTGAGCACGTCATCAATGCGGCCCATGATGGTGAAGTTACCGGTTTTGGCATCGCGGATCGCGCCATCGCCAGCTAGGTAAATCTTACCGCCTAAGTCTACTGGGTAGTAGCTGGTTTTGTAGCGTTCTGGGTCGTTGTAAATAGTGCGAATCATTGATGGCCATGGCTTTTTAATCACCAATAAGCCACCAGTGCCCCAAGGCACGTTTTTACCAGTTTCATCTACTACATCAATATCAATACCGGGGAACGGCAGGGTGCATGAACCCGGTACTAGCGGTGTGACGCCTGGTAGCGGTGTAATGACATGGCCGCCGGTTTCTGTTTGCCAGAAGGTGTCGGCAATTGGGCAGCGGCCGCCGCCTACGTTTTCAAAGTACCACATCCAAGCTTCAGGGTTGATTGGTTCACCTACTGAACCAAGCAGGCGCAAGCTGGATAAGTTGTAATTTTTTGGGGCTACTTCTGGTGTAGTTTCAGAAGCTTTAATCAATGAACGAATTGCGGTTGGCGCAGTGTAAAAGATAGAGACTTTGTGTTTTTCTATCATTTGCCAGAAGCGGCCAGCATTAGGGTAGGTTGGGATGCCTTCAAAAATAATTTGTGTAGCACCCATCGCCAGTGGGCCGTAAGCTACGTAAGAGTGGCCGGTAATCCAGCCCACATCTGCTGTACACCAGAACACATCATTTTCATGAATATCAAAAGTCCAGCGCATGGTGTTCATGGCATGGAGCAAGTAACCAGCTGAGCTATGCTGTACGCCTTTTGGCTTGCCTGTTGAGCCGGAGGTATAGAGTAAAAATAATGGATGCTCTGCGCTTACCATCACTGGTTCGCAGGTGTCAGTCACGTCTGCAATCAGGTCATGCCACCAGATGTTATTGCTGTTCCATGCAATGTCTAGTCCGGTTTTTTTTAGTACTACTACTTTTTCGATCACATCACAGCCGCCCATGGTAATGCCTTCATCGACGGCTGATTTTAATGGTAGTGTTTTGCCACCGCGGAACTGCCCGTCAGAGGTGATTACTGCTTTTGCACCGGCATCAATAATCCGCTCGTTTAAGCTTTTGGCTGAAAAGCCGCCAAATACCACAGAGTGAATCAAGCCGATACGCGCACAGGCTTGCATGGCGACTACGGCTTCAATGCCCATCGGCAAGTAGATAATGACGCGGTCACCTACGCTAAGGTTTAGCTTTTTTAAGCCGTTTGCAAACTGGCAAACGCGGTGGTATAAATCTTTATAGGTGACTTCTTGCGTGTTGCCATCATCGCCTTCAAAAATAATGGCGACTTTGTTCGGAATTGTGTTTAAGTGTTTATCTAAACAGTTGGCAGAAACATTAAGCTCGCCATCTTCAAACCATTTGTAGAAAGGGGCGTTATCTTGATTAAGGGTTTTGGTGAAAGGTTTGTTCCAGACCAGTAGTTCCCGTGCGAGCTTTGCCCAGAAACCTTCATAATCAGCGGCGGCTTCTGCGCAGAGCTGATTGTAAGCCACCATGCCTGAGACATTCGCATTTTTAACAAATTCTGCGCTTGGCTCAAATACACGGTTTTCGTGAAGAACTGATTCGATTGACATGCTTAAAATCCCCTTAAATCTTTGTGACCCGTTTATAATTTGGTTCAAAGTTATATAACTTATAAAAGATAGATAACCATTAAAAGTAAGTTAGTTACGTATGTGTAACTATGCCATATTACATGAAAAAATCTTATGCTAACACTCGATAATTTATTATCCATAAACCGCGCCCCTGCTAGTGATGAGGCTTATGTATTGCATGCAGTCGCTTGTAGTCCATTTGTAGAAAGATTGTTTAGGAAAGATGCGCTTTTACTGCAAGATTCGTTACAAAATCATCAGCAAATGTACCTGTTGGAAGAGATGCAGAATTTTTTAGCGGCACAGCAAATTGTTGATGAAAATAGTTTAAAAAAGTCTCTACGCTTACTGCGTAGCCGGGTTATGGCTCGGATGATAGTGAGAGATTTGAATGGTTTAGCAGACTTGCAAGAAGTGATGACGACCACCTCGCAGTTGGCTGAATGTGCGATTAATACCGCAATTAAATATCTGCATGAATGGCAGGCCGCCACTTACGGTCAGCCTGTTGATGCACAAGGCAAACAACAGCAATTGATTGTGATTGGGATGGGTAAGCTAGGCGGTGGCGAGCTTAACGTGTCATCTGATATTGATTTGATTTTTGCATATGAGTCAGACGGAGCAACACAGGGCGCCAAATCAATCAGTAATCAGGACTTTTTTGCACGCTTGGCCAAAAAATTAATTGCCGCGATTGATGAAATTACCGAGGATGGTTTTGTGTTTCGCGTAGATATGCGTTTGCGGCCATTTGGTTCAGAAGGCGCCATAGTCTGCAATCTAGATGCGCTAGAAGATTACTATCAGAACAATGGGCGCGAGTGGGAGCGCTACGCTTGGATTAAAGGGCGTGAAGTGACGGGTGGGGATGCCGTGTCGCGCTTATTAAAACCATTTGTGTTCCGCAAATATTTGGATTTTGGCGCGTTTGCCAGCATGCGCGACTTGAAAATACAGATTCAACGTGACGTGAACAGCAAAGGTATGCATGACAATATCAAGCTAGGACGTGGCGGCATTCGCGAGATTGAGTTTATTGCGCAGGTGTTTCAGTTGATACGCGGTGGGCGAGATGTCAGTTTGCAAATCAAGCCTACATTGTCTGTGCTGCGCTTATTAAGCAACAAAGGGCTGCTCCCTGAGCAAACGGTAGCCGAGTTGAGCGAAGCCTACGTGTTTTTAAGAAACCTAGAGCATCGCTTAATGTATGTGGATGATGTGCAAACACAAGAACTGCCTAAGTCAGACGAAGCTAAGGCACGTGTTGCCAAGGCTATGAATTATGAAAACTGGTCAGTATTCTTGCATCAGTTAGACCATTATCGCGCACAAGTGCAGCAACATTTTGACGCTACGTTTAATGACGCAGAGGCCGCTGATGATGTGCTAGAAGCAGAAAAATCTGTTTGGAATGCATCAGTGGGGGAGGCTGAAGCCGTTGAGAGCTTGTATCAAATAGGCTTTACCGAGGCCGGTGAAACTTATCGCCGATTAAATATTTTGCATCAAAGCAGCCGGTACAAACAATTGCCAGAGCTAAGCCGCCAGCGTTTTGATGCGGTGATGCCGCATGTGATTTCACAGGCTGGCAAGGTGAACAATGCAGATATCACGTTAACGCGTGTAATGGATCTACTAGAGAGCATTTGTCGGCGCGCCAGCTATTTAGCGCTGTTGGCTGAGCATCCGCAAGCGATGCAGTTGTTGGTTAAATTGTGCAGCAGTAGCCCGTGGCTTGCGAACTACTTAACCAGTCACCCCATATTGTTGGATGAGTTGCTGGATGACCGCACATTGCATGCTGCGCCTGACTTTGTGGCGATGCGTACTGAACTGTTGCAAAGATTGGCAGAGGTAACAGGCGATGTGGAGCGACAAATGGATGTGATGCGCCATTTTAAGCATGCTTATATCTTTCGCTTTGCGGTGCAGGATATTAATGGTGAGCTCCAGTTAGAAACTATTTCAGACTATCTAAGTGCATTAGCTGACTTGATTCTGAGTGTAGCCTTAGAGGTGATATGGCCTAACGTGCGTGGCAAACATTTAGATGTGCCTAAGTTTGCGGTGATTGGTTATGGAAAGCTGGGGGGTAAAGAGTTAGGTTACGCCTCAGATTTAGACATTATATTTTTATATGATGACGAAGCCCCAGAAGCCAGCGAGGCCTACGCTCGCTTTGCGCAGCGTATCAATAACTGGTTTAACAGTTTAACTTCGGCTGGGCTGCTTTATGAAACCGATTTACAACTGCGCCCGGATGGTAATAGTGGTTTGCTAGTGAGTAGAGTCGATGCTTTTAGAGACTATCAACTGAACAAAGCCTGGGTATGGGAGCATCAAGCCTTAACGCGCGCGCGCTTTGTTGCTGGTGACGCTGCAATTGGCCAAGTTTTTGATGCCATTCGTGCCGAGGTCATGACGCAAGCACGAGATGCATCTGTACTTAAGGCTGAAGTGTTGTCTATGCGCCAAAGAATGCGTAAAGCCCAGCATGCGAGCGAAGGCATGTTTGATTTAAAACATGGCATTGGCGGCATTATTGATGTGGAGTTTTTGGTGCAGTATCTGGTGCTATTGCATGCGCCTAGTTACCCAGTGCTGACGGTAAATATCGGCAATATTGGTTTGCTAAAGCAGATGGGAGCGCTAAACATTATAGATACGGCATTAGCAGAAAGTGTAGCCGCTGCGTATAGAGAGTACCGCCATTTACAGCACATGCTTAAATTACAGGGCGCTAGTCAGCTTAATATTCAAGAGGGTGAGATTGCTGCACAAATAGCTAATGTTACGGCGTTATGGCATCAGGTATTCGGCAATTAGGTGTTGGTAAGCGAAGTTTCTGCTTAATGCGGCGCTGAGCTATTAAGTAAACTGTAACAAGTGGAAGTGGTAAGAATAAAACTACTCACCTGAGTAGGTTTTAGGTAGGTTGTGTTTGTGCAGAGTTTTATATCAACCTGAACACTTTTAGACTAAGCTAGAACAGCTCGATTTCGCCTTCTTTTTTATTGTCTTGTAAGCTGCCATTGGCGATCAGCAGCTCGTAAGAATCTACGCGGTTGCGGCCATGATTTTTGGCGTAATAGAGTGCGGTATCGGCACGATCTATAATCTGGCTTGAGGTGTCAAATGGAGATATCTCGGTAAAGCCGGCACTGACGGATACTTTGCCCACTTGTGGAAACTCGAAGTTGGCGACTTTTTGTTTAAAGCGCTCAAAAATATTCTGAATATCAGGAGTGCTGTTGCATTCAAAAAAGCCAACAAACTCTTCTCCACCAAAACGGAATAGCGGGTCTGCCTCTCGAAAACTCTGGCGCATTAACTGAGAAAACATGAGCAGCACTTCATCGCCAATCAAGTGACCGAACTGATCGTTAATCCTCTTAAAGTGATCAATATCAAAAATCGCTAAAAAGTATTTTTGATTAGCTTTATCGTCTTTGCGATTAGTGCCGCTGTGCATTTGTGCAAGAATTTTGCTGATTTTAAAATCAAAGGTTTTACGGTTGAGTAAACCAGTCAGCGTATCACACTCATTTTCGTTATTGAGCAAAATGAAATTTTGGTAAATATCTAATATCATACAAACGGGGTTGTATAAGTGCTCATTGGTATGATCGGCATCAATCGCAATCACGCTGTCTACGTGCCCCATGGTGCCTGTAATTGGGTGAAGTTTGATTGCATGCTGTGCGTTCACTTGGTACGTGTGCGCAGCGCCAGCTTGCAAGCAGTTGAGGATAGCCCGTTTAAAGTCGGCAGGAATTTCTGCATTATTGGTGTTGCCATCATCCGTTAGCGCGGTGATGACTTGCTTTTTTACGTCAACCACATGATAGATAACGACGATACGTTTTGACTCGTTATGGTTGAAGTTAATGAAGTCTGTGAGCGTTTTGATGAGTGCAACTTGCAGCGATAGGTCATCGCGCTCTTTTGTGAGTGTTACTAACTTACCCAATAACGAATTGATGCAGTACGTTTGCAAAGTTTTATTTGATATTCGCGATTAAATGGCTAAAAATCTAATCAGTAATCAAGCTGTTTGATGACCGATTTTTTCTCATACTATCATAACTTTTCACGTTGCAATGCTTAAGTAAATGCCATTGTGAGAAGTGCGGTGAAATAATGTTTTAGCATAACCCTTTCGGGTGGTAACGTCTTGTCAAAATTGTTTTTTTCTAGGTTTATGCGTGGTGCTTAGCGTCCCCACCTTAGGGCGGCAGTATGAACTGGGCTATCCCAATGTTGTTTGATTTCGTCATCCAGTATGCATAGCGTAATAGATGCGCCTGCCATATCTAATGCCGTGGTGTAATTACCGACTAAAGAGCGCGAAATTTTAATGCCGTGTTCCGTGAATAGTTTAGCCGCTGTGTTGTAAATGAGGTATAGCTCCATTAATGGGGTGGCGCCAAAGCCGTTAATCAAGAGCAGCGCTTCGCTGTTTGCGGTTGGCTTTAACGCATCCAGTATAGCATTCACTACATCTTGCACAATGGTATCGGCTTCACGCATGGTTTCGCGTTTTCGGCCTGGTTCTCCATGAATGCCCACACCCATTTCAAGCTCGTTATCGTTAATATCAAAAGTAGGGCGGCCAGCGGCAGGCACAGTGCAGCTAGTGAGCGCAACGCCCATACTGGCAGTGCGGCTGTTGACTTTGTCTCCCAATGCTTTGCATGTCTGTAAGTCCGCGCCAGTCTCAGCTAAGCTGCCTACACATTTTTCTACAATTACAGTGCCAGCCACGCCACGTCGCCCCGTAGTGTAGGTGCTGTTAATCACTGCGCAGTCATCACTGGTGAGTACGGTGGCAGATTCAAATGGCAACATTTCTGCTGCCATTTCAAAGTTCATTACATCGCCTGCGTAATTTTTAACAATAAACAAAACGCCTTTATCTGCATGCACCGCTTCTGCAGCTGCTAGCATTTGATCAGGCGTTGGTGAGGTAAATACATGCCCGGGGCAGGCAGCATCTAACATACCATAACCAATATAACCCGTATGTAGCGGCTCGTGCCCGGAGCCGCCGCCCGAGATGATGGCGACTTTATTCGTGGCTTTTTGCTGACGGATTAAAAAATTAGGGTCGAGATTTAGCTTAACCAAATCATGGTGGGCTGAGGCAAAACCACTGAGACTTTCAACTAATACATCGTCAACTTTATTGATAAACTTTTTCATCTCATGCCCTTTTTGCTGTTGGCTAGATTGTCGCTGGCTAATTTAAAGTTGGCTTGCCAGCACTTGATTACAAACGGCGTTAATCATTAATTGGCAGCTTTTGGCACCTGGGTCTATATGCCCAATCGCACGTTCACCCAAGCTGGCCGCACGCCCCTTGGTGGCAATCAGCGCTTTAGTTGCAAGCATGCCTTCTTCAGCAGTTTGCATCAATGCCTGGCAGGTTGTTTTGATATCGGCATTTGATGCAGCCAGTGCAGAAAATTGCTGCGCTACGGGAATAAGCACATCGAGCATGGTTTTTTCACCCAAGCCAGCCTTGCCGCGTTGCTGAACTGCCTCGACTCCAGCGGTAAACGCCGCAGCATAAGTAGTGATGGTATCGTCGTTTTTTTCTTTGAGTATTTTGGCCATGCTCATGAAAAAACTTGCCAGTAGTGGGCCGGAGGCGCCGCCTATGGTGCTGAGTAATTTAAGGCCAATTTTGTTGAGGGCCGCATCAGCGGAGAGTGCGGCAAGCTCTGCATGTAGCTCAACAATTGCGCCAGCACCGCGTTTCATATTGATATAGTGGTCACCATCTCCAATCGCGCGGTCTAGTGATTCTAGCTCTGACTCGTGGTCGAGAATGGCGTCACGTATTGATTCTGCCGCGGATAAGATAAATGATGTTTTCATGAATAACACTATATAGCGAATTGATTAAAGTTGTTAAACTCTACACATGTCATAAAGTGATTTCAACTCATGAGCTTACGTTTTCGTTTAAATTTACTGATCACCTTATTGTCGCTGGCATTCATCTTGGTGGTAGGGTCAATCTTAGTGACAGATACCAGAATTTCAATTCGCGAACGCGTTGAAGCTGCCAGCCGCGTTACTGTGCAGTTGCTGGATACGGTGATTATCAGCTCGACGTTAAATCCGGAAATGGGGCCTACACACGTGGTGCTACAGGGTTTTTTAGCTTCTTTGGGTTATGTGCGCAGCAGCCATATTACACTCTATGATTATCGTGGTTATGAGCTGTACCGCTCGCCTGAGTCTACCTTTAAAAGTGATGTAGTCCCGCCACAATGGTTTGTAAAATTAGTACAGCCCAAAGTTGAAACAGTAGAGCGCAGGATTCGTTACGGTACTTTAGTGGTGCAATCCAGCGCGGCAGGTTCTATCCGTGAAGCATGGGCTGGTTTTAATCAGCTGATGTGGGTTGGTCTGGCGTTTTTTATTATTCTGAATACCTTGGTGTATTTGCTGCTAAGCCATTCACTTAAGCCGATTGGGCGCATTCTTGGCGCAATTAACCGTATTGAACAAGGTGATTTAACCACACGCTTGCCGACTTTTCCCTTGCCAGAGTTTGATACCATAGGCCACAGCCTGAACCGTATGGCAGAGTCGCTAACTGCAGAGAGATTGCTGGAAGAGAATAGGCAGCTCACACATTTGATACAGAAGCATATTGAAGATGAGCGCCGTAGCTTAGCACGCGAACTGCATGACGAGCTTGGGCAGTACGTGACAGCGATTAAAACTTTTGCGGTAAGCATCGCTAATAAAGCCAAGGCTAATAGTAGTGGTGCCGGAATGACGGAGATTGCATCCAGCGCGCAGGTGATTGTGTCGGCCGCCAATCAAATTTATGATGGTATGCATAATATTGTGCGCCAATTGCGGCCTGGGGCGTTGGATAATCTGGGCCTGGCGGAAACGTTGAAAGATTTGGTGAGCAGCCACCAGGTGCAACACCCTAAACTTAATATTCAGCTCTATTTGTCTGAAAATCTGCAGTCGGGCAACCTGCAAAGCCTGGGTGAAACTATCAGTATTAATCTGTATCGAATAGTGCAGGAGTCGCTGAATAACGCTTTAAAATATGCAGAGGCCGCTACAATAGAAATACGGCTGGTAAAAATGTCTGATGGCGAACTGCAGTTAAGTATTAAAGACGACGGTGTCGGTATGGATATTGGTGCCGTTGACCAAAGCAGCCACTTTGGGTTGCTTGGGATGCGCGAGCGCGTGCAAGCCTTGCATGGCACTTTTGCCATAGAGTCTGCGCCTAAGCAGGGCACTACAATTACTATTCGCGTGCCGCCTGCTGGCACTGTGAACTAGTGCGTGTTTAGCGCCATGAATTAAAGCTAGGAATTAATGTAATTTATATGCCCAAGGGTAGAAGGTCAGTCAATGAGTCAGATTAATGTGATGTTGGTAGATGATCACGCGGTGGTTCGTATGGGATTCAAAATGCTGCTTGAATCTGATGTCGATATGAAAGTAGTGGCAGAGGCCGAGAGCGGTGAACAGGCGATTCAACGTTATGTAGAGCATAAGCCTGATGTGGTGGTGATGGATATCACGATGCCCGGTATTGGTGGTCTGGAAGCCATTGAACGTATTCTGGCAAAAGACAGTAATGCTAAGATTTTAGTGTTGTCTGCGCACGAAGACTCTGTACACCCCAAACGTGTACTTAATGCTGGAGCCATGGGTTATCTCACCAAGCGCAGCGCAGCTGAGGAACTGATTAAGGCGATTAGGACGGTAGCTGGCGGTAAGAAATATCTGGAGGCCAGTGTTGCGCAGCAAATGGCGATTCAGCAACTATCCGGCGACCAAAATCCGGTAGATGTACTTTCACCGCGCGAGTTTGAGGTGTTTATGGCGCTGGCTAAGGGTAAAACTACCAATGAAATCGCTGAAACCCTGTTTTTAAGCCCGCGCACAGTAGGTACGCATTTGTACAATATCAAACAGAAGCTTAATGCCAACAACTCGGCTGAAATCGCTTTAATTGCGATGCGTAGTGGTTTGCTCGATGCCTAGCCTATTAAATACCTAGCTTGCTAGATGCTTGGGTTTGCCAAGTACTTAGGTTTGCTCGGTATTTGGTTCACTGCTATTGCTTTGTATGTAGTAGGCTGCTTTAAGTGCTAGCGGCCGCTACGTATGCTGATAATGCCGCTGGCGATAATCAAACCGATTGCCAGCCATGCGTCTACGCTTAGGTGCTCATGCCACCAAATGACGCCAAATATACTGGCTAATAAAATCGTAACATAGGCGAGACTCGCCACTACCAAGGTATCGCCGGTGCGGTATGCACGTGTAAGTGCAAGCTGAGCAATGGTGGCAGAAACGCCTAAGCCTATCAAAACAGGTAAGTCTGACCAAGTGATGGCGTGAAAGCGGTCAAACAGCATCCATGCACCAGCACACACGGAAGACACTAAGGTAAAGTAAAACACAGTGCGCCAATCAGGTTCATTGGCTTGCCCCAGCTGTTTAACGTGAATGTAAGCCAGTGCTGCGCCTATCCCCGATAATAAGCCTAAGGAACCAGCCAGCCATTGTGATTGGCTGATGGTGGGTTTTAAGAGCAAGCTTACCCCAGCAAAGCCAATTGCCAGTGCGATCAATAGTATTCTTTTAGGCTTTTCATTCAGCAGTAATGGCGTGAGCAACGCCAAAAAGAGTGGTGAGGTATAGTTGAGTGTGATGGCGGTGGCCAGCGGTAAATGCGCAATGGCATAGAAAAACAAAATCAGTGCAGTGAAGCCAACGGCAGCACGTGACATTTGTTTGCGCATGACGGGGGTGGCTAGCGGTAATTTGTGGTGCACAATAAACAAGCCTATAAATACCAAGCCGAATAACGAACGGTAAAACACTAGCTCGGCACTGCTAAATTTTTGGGCGCCAAGTTTAACTAGCGCGCCCATGATGGCAAAACCTAACGCGGCCACTAGCATCCATAAACTACCTAGATTGGGCAGACTGAAGCTGGCTTTTTTCATGCGCCGTGCTCAGGTGGCATCAGGTTGACGGGTAGCATCAGATTTAAATCGGTGCGAGGTGCTGCTGCATTTGCTGACGATACCACTGATGAAAATGCTCCATGCCAGTTTCCATCGGATGCTGATATGGGCCGCGTTCATCAATGCCTTGCGCAAATAGCGCATGGCGTCCATCGTGCATGCGTTGGCAGATATCATTGTCTTCAACGGCGGTTTCATCATAAGCGGCTTGTTGTGCCGCCACGTATTCGCGCTCGAATAAGGCAATGTCTTCCGGATAATAGAACTCCACCACGTTGGTACACGCGTTAACGCCGCGCGGGATAATGTGCGATACCACTAATACGTTGGGATACCATTCAATCATCAGGAACGGGTAGTACACCATCCAGATTGCGCCGTATTTAGGTGTTTTTTCGCCGTGGTATTGCGCAACTTGCTGTTGCCATGCCTGATAGGTAGGCGAGCCTGCTTTGTTCACGGACGGTTTAAAACCCACGGTCTGTACGCTGTAATTAGCGCCGAACTCCCAGTTCAGCTGCTCACAATTTACAAATTGGTTAAGGCCTGGGTGGAAAGGGCCAACGTGGTAGTCCTCTAAATACACTTCAATAAAGGTTTTCCAGTTAAAGCTGTACTCTTCAACAGCTACGCGGTCCAGCATGTAGCCAGTAAAGTCGAAATCTTGCTTGCAGCCTAAGTTGGCTAGATCTTTTGCAATGTCGCGTTTGGTATCAAACAATAAACCTTGCCAATTTTGTAAGGTTTTTTTATCCAGATTCAAGCAAGGATTTTGCTCAAAATGCGGCGCACCAAGTAGTTTGCCTTCTAGATCATAAGTCCAGCGATGCAGAGGGCAAACGATGTTTTTCGCTTGACCGCGGCCTTTAAGCATTAAGGCTTGCCTGTGCCTGCACACATTGCTCAGCACGTTAATGCCGTCCTGTTGGCGTACTAAGCTTTTCGCTTGTCCCATCCAGTCTAGTACATGGTAATCACCAACGTTAGGCACCATGAGTTCGTGGCCAAGATAATGTGGCGCATGGGCGAACAAATGCTGTTGCTCTAAGGCGTAAGTATTTTCATCAACATACCATGAGACAGGTAGTTGGAATGCGGTGTCTTGTTGGGAAGCTAAAGTCAAAGATGCCATAAGAAAAAATGATTGGCAGTTAAAATTTCAGGGATGGCGATTTTTGCCTAAATTGCTATTTTTATCAAGTCATTATTATATAATTATCTGTAAGTTTTGTGCGGTAAAACTTGCCAATAGTGAGGTTTTCGGCTACTCTCGTGAGAGTTTCTTTACCCTTCAATTAAAATTTAACTACCATCTTTTTAAATTAAATAAAGCAAAGATGTTGTCGCGATTCTTCATTAACTGACGAGTTGCGGGATTTTTATTTTTGTAGGTTTCCTACATCGCAGAGAATGTAGGATTTGCATTGCCTAATAATTAGTACGTCTAAATAACTTGTATTTGAGTAAATAAAAAAATGTCAGACCATTTAATGAATACCTATATGCGTCAGCCGGTTACCTTCACCAAAGGTAACGGCGTTTGGCTATGGGATAACAACAATGAACAATATCTTGATGCACTGTCAGGCGTTGCGGTAAATGGCTTGGGTCATGCGCATCCTAAATTGGTAGACGCTATTGCCAAACAAGCCGCTAATTTGATTCATGTCTCTAATATCTATCAAATTGCCGAGCAATCAGCACTGGCTGATAAGTTGTGTGAAGTGTCTGGCATGGATAAAGTGTTTTTCTGTAACTCTGGCTGTGAGGCCAATGAAGCGGCAATTAAAATTGCGCGCTTATACGGAAACAATAAAGGGATTCATAACCCTGAAATTATTGTGATGGACCAATCTTTCCACGGACGTACTTTAGCTACGCTATCTGCAACAGGTAACCGCAAAGTGCAGGCAGGCTTTGAGCCATTGGTAAGCGGCTTTATTCGCGTGCCGTATGATGATGTAGAGGCTGTAAAACAAGTAGCTTTGCACAACCCAAATGTGGTAGCCGTACTAGTGGAGCCAGTGCAAGGCGAGGGCGGTGTGAATATCCCTAAAGATGCCAGTGGCTATTTAGAGCAACTGCGCCAGATATGTGATGCCAATGATTGGCTATTAATGTTAGATGAAGTGCAAACGGGGATCGCGCGCACAGGTACTTGGTTTGCATTCCAACATACCAGCATTAAACCTGATGTGATGAGCTTGGCTAAAGGCCTGGGTTCTGGCGTGCCAATTGGCGCTTGTGTTGCCAGCGGTAAAGCTGCTGAGGTGTTTACCTACGGCAAGCACGGCTCCACTTTTGGTGGTAACCCGTTAGCGACGGCTGCAGGTTTGGCTACACTGAATATTATTGAAGAAGAAAAGCTGCGTGAAAATGCTGAGAAAATTGGCAATTTGATTCGCGAAGGTTTTACAGCAGAGCTGAAAGGTACGCCAGGTGTGGTAACCGTGCGTAATGCTGGCATGCTGATCGGTATTGAGTTGGATCGTCCATGCGGTGACTTGGTTAAAATGGCATTAGAAGCCAAGTTGCTGATTAATGTGACGGCAGACAAGGTGGTGCGTTTATTACCTCCGCTTGTGATGAGTGAAGCTGAGGCAAAAGAGTTGGTGCAACGCTTATCTGCCTTAATCAAAACATTTTTATCACAATAAATCATTTATAACATAACTAACTGTAGTCGGTTTTAATAAAACTTGAACTACCAAAGATGATGGCAATAAAACACTTTTTACAATTTAATGATTTAAACCGTGACGAGCTTGAGTATGTGTTCGAGCGTACTCGTTGGATCAAAAGCCAATTCAAGGATTATCAGCAATATTGGCCTTTACAAGACCGTACATTGGTAATGATTTTTGAAAAAGCCAGCACACGTACACGCTTGTCATTTGAAGCTGGTATGCAGCAGCTAGGCGGTTCTGCGATTTACTTAAATACTAGGGATTCGCAATTGGGTCGTGGTGAGCCGGTGGAAGATGCCGCACAAGTGATCTCGCGTATGAGCGACCTGGTGATGATTCGTACCTTTGAGCAGGAAATCATCGAGCGCTTTGCTGCCAACTCACGCGTGCCGGTGATTAACGGTTTAACCAATGAGTATCATCCGTGTCAGATTTTGGCGGATATTTTTACTTATATTGAGCACCGCGGCTCAATTAAAGGCAAAACCGTGGCTTGGATTGGTGACAGTAATAATATGTGTCATACATGGCTACAGGCTGCCGAATTATTAGACTTTAATGTGCATGTATCTACGCCACCAGGATATGAAGTTGAGCCTGAGCGCGCTAATTTGTATGGCACAGATCACTTTGAAGTATTTGCTGACCCAATGGATGCCGCGCGCGGTGCTGACTTGGTGACCACTGATGTGTGGACCAGCATGGGTTTTGAGGCAGAGAACGAAGAGCGTATGCGCGACTTTGCAGATTGGCAAGTAGATAGCGACATGATGCGTGTTGCGGCCAAAGATGCCTTATTTATGCATTGCTTGCCGGCGCACAGAGGCGAAGAAGTTTCTGCTGAAGTGATTGATGGCATGCAAAGTGTGGTGTGGGATGAAGCTGAGAATAGGCTGCATACTCAAAAAGCACTGATGGAATATTTGTTGTTAGGAAAAATTTAGTTAGCAGCAAACATGCTGTTTGTTGAGAGCTGTGTTTGCAAGCATTGACCTTGACCTTCAGTAGTGAATTGCGAAATATCTATAGATAGAAAGAGATCATGAGTAACGTAAATAAAGTAGTGTTGGCCTATTCAGGCGGTTTAGATACCTCAGTTATTTTGAAATGGCTGCAAGATGAATATAAATGTGAGGTTGTGACTTACACGGCTGACTTAGGTCAAGGTGAAGAGTTGGAGCCAGCGCGTGCCAAAGCTAAGGCGGCTGGTGTTAAAGAGATTTTTATTGATGACGTGCGTGAAGAGTTTGTGCGTGATTTTGTATTCCCAATGTTCCGCGCCAACACCGTGTACGAAGGCGAGTATTTATTAGGTACGTCTATTGCACGCCCATTGATTGCCAAACGTTTGATTGAGGTAGCTCGTGATACTAAAGCCGATGCAATCTCTCATGGCGCAACAGGTAAAGGTAACGACCAAGTGCGTTTTGAGCTAGGTGCTTATGCGTTAAATCCTAACATTCAAATCATTGCTCCATGGCGCGAGTGGGATTTACTCAGCCGTGAAAAACTGATGGCATACGCTGAAAAACACGGTATTCCTGTGGACATGAAGCATAAGCAAGGCGGTAGCCCATA
Source organism: Methylotenera mobilis JLW8 (assembly GCF_000023705.1). Taxonomy (NCBI): domain Bacteria; kingdom Pseudomonadati; phylum Pseudomonadota; class Betaproteobacteria; order Nitrosomonadales; family Methylophilaceae; genus Methylotenera; species Methylotenera mobilis. The sequence goes on along the minus strand of NC_012968.1, from coordinate 1,500,589 downwards.
CAGCATGGATGCAAACTTGCTGCATATTTCTTATGAAGGTCGTCATCTAGAGAACCCAGCTGCAGAAGCTGAAGACTCAATGTGGCGTTGGAGCGTAAGCCCAGAAAAGGCACCAGATGCAGCGGAGTATTTAGACATTGAATACGTAAACGGCGACCCAGTCAGCTTAAATGGCGTGGCAATGAAAGCACACGAGTTGCTGGCACAGCTTAACCAAATTGGTGGTAAGCATGGTGTAGGCCGTTTAGATTTGGTTGAAAACCGTTATGTGGGTATGAAGTCACGTGGTTGCTACGAAACCCCAGGCGGTACTATTTTGCTTAAAGCGCACCGCGCGATTGAGTCTATTACACTAGACCGTGAAGTGGCACACCTAAAAGATGATTTAATGCCGCGTTACGCTAGCATGATTTACAACGGCTACTGGTGGAGTCCTGAGCGTATTGCGTTGCAAACCTTGATTGATCACACACAAAAAACAGTCAATGGCTGGGTGCGCGTGAAGCTGTATAAAGGCAATGTGATTGTGACTGGTCGTGATAGTAAAACTAATTCACTATTTGACCCTAACATCGCTACTTTTGAAGACGACAAAGGTGCTTACGATCAAAAAGATGCAGGCGGTTTTATTAAGCTTAATGCATTGAGAATGCGTATTGCAGCAAATTTAAGAGATAAAAAATAAGCGCTAAAATAGCTGCAACATTAAGTGCAGGTGCTTCAGTTGTGGTTGGCCGATGGTGACCAAAAATTGAAGTTCCTGTTGGCGTTGGAGCAGTCTGCTTAATGAGATAGCTTTGATTACATAGTGCAGTAGATAAAAGCACCTAGTGTTAACTAGGTGCTTTTTTTGTTTGTGGGGGGGTAGTAAGCGTATCCGATGCTTAATCAACAATTAGGCGGCCATTCAGCGGTTGTACTGGACGGTTGTTGTTTTGTGTCAGTGCTGATAATGCCTCAATTTGCTCTTTGCTCGCAGTCATTGGTGTTTTAATCAATATCCAGCGTACGCCTTCAGTACACGGTGGGGTGGTGAGTGAGCCGCTAAAGCGGTAGTAGTCCTGATTGCTCGGCATCAATTCACTTGCCAGCAGCCTTGATTTGAGTGTCACTGCATTGTTACTCTCGTTAGGTAACTGTTTTAGCAGTTTGTCTAAGGCAGTGTTAGGCTTACCTTCCCTGAATAAAACGGCAACGATTGCAGTGCTGCCTTTAACGTCGGTGTGTAAAAATTGCGCTTCCAACGGGAAGGATTTGCCTTTAAAAGTATGTTCGCTAGGCGTGCGAAAATTGGCTTGTTTCAGCTTGAATGTGATGTTGTCTATAGCGACAAGATTACCATCTCTAAAGTTTAGCTGTATTGAATGATTGGTTTGTAATACTTCTTTGGCCGGAAACTTCTGCAACAATTTTAATGGTTTTAAATTTGCATCCAGACTTTCGTCGATATCAATCGGTGATTGTGTGCTGCCGGCACTGCACATGGAGAACTCGTCACTTAGCTTAGCCCAATGCTCAGGGCCTTCTTTGCCATCATAACCCCAAGCGACAGGTTTTTTGGCTTCTTCAGTTTTCTTGTTATTGGGTTTGGCTGGCGTTTTGCCAGCGGGCTTTGCATCTACCGGTTTAGCCTCTGTTGGCTTAGCGTCTGTAGGCTTGGTTTCAGCGGGTTTACTATCTGTATCTGCAGGTTTAGCAGTTGCGTTGGTTTCGGCTTTAGGGTCTGAAGGCGCTTTGCTTGGTGCTGTTGTTTTAGGTGTTACGCTCTTATGGCTTGTGCATACATACTGCATGGCTCGATCAAAGTCTGACTCCGGCACCGGTTCAATAAATTTAGCATTCTTTACATTATCAATCCCAGCCGAATGCACAAGCTCACCATTTAAGTATTGGAACACTTGGGTCGCCGCAGATTTTTGTGATGGGCAATCAAAATACCAGAGTAGTTTTGAAAGGTTATATTGCGTATCGGGTGACTCTATATTTTTCTGAATAGTTTTATATTCAATTTTTACCCAGGCACGCTTTAGTTTGTCTTTCTCTAGGATAGATTGTTTGTCTATCATCAATTTCGAGGAGCTGCTCTCATTCAGTTTTGCCCAATTGGCGGCCGAGCATATGCTGATGCTCATGAAAAAAGAAACGAGAAATAGGGCTAAATAAATTACCGCTTTTTGCATATTGCGTTCCGACTTTATTGTTAATGCCTAGCGTTAATTAGCTTTTAACGTAAATTTGGCACTTATTTAGTATTGATGAAAGTGGTATTAAATTCATATATATTTAGTTAACGGCTGAATTGCGCATTTGTTTAATAAAATTGCACATCTTTTCTATACAGATTTAGGTACAGACTTTTTATGTTGAAATCATGTTGGCGATATGAATATTTATCTGCTTTAGCCATGCTAGGCGCTGCGATGTTCTATAATCACCATTAATTCAAAGTAAAGTGAAATTTGATTGATGACGACAGCAGTGGCAAGCCCTCTCGTGGAAATTTATGCCGATGGTGCATGTAAAGGGAATCCTGGCCCGGGCGGCTGGGGAGCATGGATTAGCTATGAGGGGCATGAAAAAGAATTGTTTGGCGGTGAGTTAGTTACCACCAATAACCGTATGGAGCTCACAGCCGTGATTCGGGCGCTAGAAGCCTTGAAGCGTACATGTCATGCAAAAGTGTTTACGGATTCTGTTTACGTACAAAAGGGAATTTCTGAGTGGATTATTGGCTGGAAAGCGCGTAACTGGCGCACTGCTGATAAAAAACCTGTCAAGAATGATGATTTATGGCGCGTGTTGGATGTGTTGGCGCAGCAGCATACAGTTGAGTGGATATGGGTTAAAGGGCATGCTGGTAACGTAGGCAACGAGCGTGCGGATTTGCTGGCAAATAAAGGTGTAGAGCAAGTGTTGCAAAAAGGGAGGGGTGCATAATGAGGCAAATCTTTTTAGATACGGAAACCACAGGTTTGTACCATGCCCAAGGGCATCGTGTGATTGAAATTGCGGCAGTTGAGGTGGTAAACAGACGCTTAACCAAGCACCATTTTCATTATTATTTAAACCCAGATCGTGACATAGACCCCGGCGCTCAAGAGGTGCATGGTATTTCCCTAGAGTTCTTGCAAGATAAACCCCGCTTTGCTGATATTGCTAATGAGCTGATTACGTTTATTGCCGATGCTGAACTTATTATGCATAACGCGCCATTTGACGTGGGCTTCTTAAACTGTGAGCTTGGACTGATTGGTCAGAAGAAAGTGGAGGAAATTTCCGCTAAAGTGACCGACACCCTCAAAATTGCAAAAGAAATGCGCCCTGGTCAGCGTAATAACCTAGATGCGCTATGTAAGTATTTTGGCATAGATAACTCTAAGCGCACGCTGCATGGCGCATTGCTGGATGCCGAGTTGCTCGCAGATGTATACATGGCAATGACCCGTGGCCAAGATAGTTTGATGATTGCATTGGATCAACCTAGCCATGAAACTGTAGAGGTAAGCGCCGTGAGCCATGCACCCTTACAAGTAAAACTGGCGAATAGTACCGAGCTTGCCGATCATGAGGCATATTTGGCTGGTTTGGCGAAGTCAGGTAACTGCGTCTGGAATAGTTAATGTTGAGTTTAGGTTAATGTTTAGTTTTAAAGAGCTAGTGATTAGTTAATTGAAGAAAGTAGCAAATAATGAATAACACAATTCTTGTAACAGGTGGCGCTGGCTTTATCGGCTCTAATTTTGTGCTAGCTTGGGTGAAGCAGGGCTTAGGCACTGTAGTCAATTTAGACAAACTGACCTATGCCGGTAATTTGGACAACTTAGTTAGCCTAGAACATAGTGCGCACCATGTATTTGTGCACGGCGACATTGGCGATCAGCATTTGGTTGCTAAATTATTAGCTGAGCACAAGCCGCGTGCAGTGGTAAACTTTGCGGCAGAAAGTCACGTAGACCGTTCTATCCACGGCCCGGAAGACTTTATTCAAACCAATATTGTGGGTACGTTTCATTTGTTAGAGGCAGTACGTGCTTATTGGGGAGAGTTAAATACGGCGGATAAAGAAAATTTCCGTTTTTTGCATGTCTCTACCGATGAAGTTTATGGCTCATTAGGTAAAAATGACCCTGCATTTACAGAAACTACGCCATACGCACCGAATAGCCCTTACTCTGCATCTAAAGCATCTTCAGACCATTTGGTACGTTCTTATCATCACACGTATGGTTTGCCAACGTTAACTACAAATTGTTCAAACAACTACGGGCCTTATCACTTCCCTGAAAAACTAATTCCATTGGTGATTCATAATGCTTTAGCTGGTAAGCCTTTACCTGTGTATGGCAATGGTTTGCAAGTGCGTGACTGGCTGTACGTAGAAGATCATTGTGCGGCAATTAGGCGTGTGCTGGAAGCGGGTAAGGTGGGTGAGGTTTATAACGTCGGTGGTTGGAACGAGAAAACCAATATTGATATCGTCAGAACACTGTGCCGTATGCTGGATGCGAAGCAACCACGTGCTGACGGACAGTCTTACGCCGATCTCATTACCTATGTCGCTGATCGTCCAGGCCATGACATACGCTATGCGATTGATGCAACCAAAATTGCAACAGAGCTAGGCTGGAAACCAGCAGAGACTTTTGAAACTGGCATAGAAAAAACTGTGAACTGGTATTTGGCGCATCAAGATTGGGTTAATAATATTACCAGCGGTGATTACCGCAATTGGATTCAAACACACTATTCAGAACGCGGTGAGGAAATGGCATGAAGGGAATTATTTTAGCAGGTGGTTCTGGTACGCGTCTGCATCCAGTCACCCAAGTGGTGTCTAAGCAACTGTTACCGGTTTATGATAAACCGATGATTTATTACCCGTTAACGACGCTGATGTTGGCTGGGATTCGGGAGATTTTGGTGATTTCAACACCGGAAGACACACCACGTTTTCAGCAGTTGCTGGGTGATGGTAGCCAATGGGGGATATCCATTCAATTTGCGGTGCAGCCTTCTCCAGACGGTTTAGCCCAAGCTTTTATTATCGGTAAGTCGTTTATCGGCAATGATAGTTGTGCGTTGGTACTTGGCGATAATATTTTCTACGGGCATGAGCTAGCGATTAAAACGCAAGCGGCATCAACGCTCAATAAAGGCGCCACTGTCTTTGCTTACCCAGTGAGCGACCCGGAGCGTTATGGCGTGGTTGAGTTCAATGCCCAAGGGCAGGCCGTGAGTTTGGAAGAAAAGCCAACTCAGCCTAAATCTAGATACGCGGTTACAGGTTTGTATTTCTATGACAACGATGTGATTCGTATTGCTGAACAATTAAAACCATCCCCGCGTGGTGAACTGGAAATTACGGATGTGAACCGTGCTTATCTTGAGCGTGGTGATTTGCAAGTAGAAGTCATGGGGCGCGGCATTGCGTGGCTAGATACTGGTACGCATGAGTCGCTGCTAGAGGCTTCAATGTTTATTGAAACCATAGAAAAGCGTCAGGGCTTGAAAGTAGCTAGTCCTGAAGAAGTGGCTTATCGTATGCAATATATCGATGCCGCGGCGCTAGATAAGCTGGCTAATCGTTATATTAAGAACGCCTACGGACAATATTTGAAAATGCTACTGACGGAGCAGGTGTACTAAATGCAAGTGATTAAGACAACAATTCCTGATGTACTGATACTGGAACCTCAAGTATATGGCGACGAAAGAGGTTTTTTTTTCGAAAGCTTTAATCAGCAAAAGTTTGAGCAGCTAACCGGCGTTAAAACACAGTTTGTACAAGATAACCATTCTAAATCTGCAGCCAACGTATTACGTGGCTTGCATTACCAAATCTCACAGCCGCAGGGTAAGTTAGTACGCGTAGTGGCTGGTGAAGTGTTCGATGTTGCGGTAGATTTGCGCAAGCATTCCCAAACCTTTGGGCAATGGGTTGGTGCAATATTGTCTTCGGATAATAAACGTCAGATGTGGGTGCCAGAGGGTTTTGCGCATGGCTTTCTAGTGTTGAAAGATAATACTGAGTTTTTGTATAAGACCACAGATTATTACGCGCCGCAGCATGAGCGCTGCATTCGTTGGGATGATGCCGATATCGGCATTGAGTGGCCCACCGCTAGCTTGGCTGCGCATGCTATCCCAGTCCTTTCCGCTAAAGATCAGCTAGGTTTGCGTCTTGTGGATGCTGATGTGTTTGTATAAGGCCCACAATCGTAATGCAAATACCTAAAGTAAACCAAACTCCTAAAGTAATCCAAACACCAAAGTATAAAAAAATATTATTGACTGGCGTGAATGGTCAGGTCGGGCATGCCTTGCAGTTAGCATTAGCAAATCAGTCTGGCTTGTTTGCCGAGCTGGTTTGTCTGGATAGAAGCCAGCTCGACTTATCCAATCCGCAGGCCATACGTGATGTGGTGCAGGCCATACAGCCTGACTTGATTATCAATCCGGCAGCTTACACTGCAGTAGATAAAGCAGAGTCAGAGCCTGATTTAGCCTATGCGATTAACGCGACGGCACCCGGAGTGTTAGCTGAGGAGGCGGCAAAGCTGGGGGCTAAATTTATCCATTTTTCTACTGATTATGTATATGCCGGTAATAAAATTGGGGTGTATGTAGAAGATGATGCCACTGCACCGTTAAGCATATATGGGAAGTCTAAATTAGCCGGTGAAGAGGCGGTTCGTGCGGTCGGGCTACCATCTCTGATTTTTAGAACATCATGGGTCTACGGGGCTTACGGCAAGAACTTTTTGCATACGATTCTGCGTTTAGCAAAAGAGCGTGAGCAGTTGCGCATCGTGGCTGATCAGATAGGTGCGCCAACCAGTAGCCATAGTATTGCGCAAGCGGTAGTGGAGGTGTTGGCGCGCTGGGATGGTGAGCATTCTGGCGTGTATCATTTGGTGAATGCTGGACGTACAACATGGCACGGTTTTGCAACAGCGATTGTGGATGCCTATGCGCAGTTGCAACCAGCACGTGACTGGCCAATGCTAAAAGCCAAGGTTGCCAATATTGGGCCAATCACAACTGCAGATTATCCAACGCCTGCGGCGCGCCCTGCTAACTCTTGTTTGGATTGCACGAAGTTAAGTAGCGATTTCTCAGTGCAGTTGCCAGATTGGCGTGATGCATTAATGGCCGAGCTTGAAGCGTTGCCAACTAACTAATTGGTCTAGGGTTTTTAACCTAGACTAGCTCAGGGTTAGCCTAGGGCATCAGCCCAGCTGTTAGGTGTTTCATATAAGCGTACTTTTTCTAGCTTGAGGTGGTTACCGTAAGTATCTTGGTAGCGCGCCTTTAAAATTCTGAAAGCCTCTGCCGCCATGTTTTCTGCCGTGGGCACAGTCGGGAACACTACTGTTTTATGGTTGGGCAGGGTGTTCAAGAAGTTTAAGACGTCCGTATCGTGCTCGTATACCAAGAACGCATGATCCCAAACGTTGACCACTGCTTCTTTTGCAATCGTTTTTACATCAGAAAAATCCATCACCATCCCGTTATCTGAGCTATTTTCAGCAGTGATAATGTCACCAGATAGCGTGATTTCGATTGCATAGCGATGCCCATGCAAGTTTTTGCATTGGCTCTTATGGTGTGGAATCCGGTGGCCTGCGTCAAATTCAAGGCGGGTAGTAATGTGCATATTGATGTCATCAAAGAGTGATTTTAACAGCACGTTCAAACATGTTGAACGTAACAAACTAGCGCCATTATACCCTCACTCCGTAGAGTTGTCGGTGAGAGATGCGGGCTTAAAATTGCATCGGCAATTATTCATGTTTATGTGACTATTCATGTTTATGTGTAAGTGGCGTGTATTGATTCTGAAAGTTAGCCAGCCATACATTGAAGTCATTGAGCGACATGGATTTTGAGTAGTAATATCCTTGTATTTTGTCGCATTGCATTTCGGTCAGTATGTTAAGGCAGCTTAAATCTTCCACACCTTCTGCGACTACGGTTTTACCTAGGCTATGTGCGAGTTGGATAATGGAGAGCACAATTTCTCTGTCTTGCGTGGATTTATCGATTTGCTTCACAAAAGATTGGTCAATTTTAACCAAACTAATCGGCATGTTGCGTAGCCTGGTCATGGATGAATAGCCGGTGCCAAAATCATCCAGCGCAAATGAGCAGCCCAGTTGTGAAATACGGTTAATCACCGACATGGCTTTTTTCTCATCCAGCAGCAAATCACTTTCAGTGATTTCAATCACCAATGATTTAGCTGGGATATCCCATAAGGCAATGGATTGTGCAATTAGCTCGGGCAGGTCAGCATCCAGCAAATCTGGTGAGGATAGGTTTACGGTCAAGGCAAAGTCATTTTGGTTAGTTGCGATAACCTCAGCGATACGCTGGCAGGCAGTGTTAATAAGCCAGCGGATGAATATCTTACCAAAGCCTTTTTTGTAGATGGTGTCGATCAGGCGCATCGGCGAAATGCCTACCCATTCTTCGTTATGCCAACGTAATAGCATTTCGGCGCTGACGCAAGTGGCGTGGCCTAGTTCATGCTTAGGCAAGCTGACAATCGGCTGTAAATACACCTCCAGCTCATTGTTTTGCAAAGCCTCGATAATGGCTTCCTCTAGCGAATGGGTGCTGGAGAAGACGCTGGTAATGTGCTGATCATACATTTCAATCTGATAGTGATTGATCATTGCATGATGTAACGCTAATTTAGCGCATTCATATAGTGAGTGCGCTTTAGAGGTGTGTTTAAATGTTGTCACGCCACCAAAATAGGGTTTCACAATTAGGCTGTTATTCACGAGCGGCAATGATGACTCAAAAGCATGAATCAGCTCTGATGCAATCAGATTGAGCTGTGCTGGGAAGTGTAAGTCTTCGATAATAATCGCAAACTCATTGGGACTAATGTGAAATAGCCTAGTGTCTTTACTCAGGTGCTGCTGGATAAGGTCAACCGCAGCCAATTCTAGTGTTGGTTGATCTGTACTTATTTTTCTTTCTTTATCTGGATTGATATTTAAATTAAGTAAAAGCAAACCCAGATTGATATTTTCGGCCTCTGCTTTTTTAATCAGCTTATGCATGAGCTGATGATTGGGTAGACCAGTAGTTAAATCAAAGCTCTTTGAATAGTTATACCGATACTGATCAAATTGGTTGGTTGCGAGCGACAATAAATGCGTTAGCACTAGGTGAAACTGAGGGTTGTATAGAGACAACGCGCTATCCGTATGCGTTGCTGTCTGCAACTGTATGCATTGCGTCAGCATCAGCGCATGGCCTAGATCCCCCCCCGCTTTGTAATCCAGCAACCAATGGTGTAGCAGTTCGTCTATGGCTTGATTAAGCTGTGACCAATTTAACTGTTGAGGCCAATCTTGCAATACTTGCAGCATATTGTTAGGCGTAGTATCGGGGTTGGCTGCTGCTAATTGTGGGTTGTAGTGATAAGGCCCAGCTAGATCTTTGGGGCTTAGTTGATAAGCCTGCATAATGGTTAGTAGCTCATTGGGCGATGTATTCAGTGTAAATTCATGATCTATTAAACTGTAGATTTCTTCTTGGATTTTCATCATCGGGCGGTGATCGTTTAGCTAAAGTAAGTGTTGATATTGAGGCCATAGCTGTCAGGCGGTAGACCCCTGACTATTTTGTATGGCTCACCGCTGGGTGTTAGTGGCGCATTGATTAAATTAAGTGTGGGTGGAAATTCGTTTTTTGTTTTATCGGGGTTGAGTAAAATCATTAGCTTGGGCTGCAGGCGGCGTACGCTATTTTGCTGAATCACTACGCCAACTTCTCCAGAGTTGAGTTCAACTAACGAACTGACCGGATACATTCCTAAAAACTGTACCAACTGATCAATTAAATGCCCATCAAACTTAGTGTCCCGCAGCGCATGTATTTTTTCTAGTGCAAACTGATTGTAAACACTTTTAGCATAAGCTTTGTTCGTAGTGAGTGCACAGTATGTGTCAATTAGCCCAGCCATTTGCCCAGCTAGGCTAATTTGCTTACCTTTAAGCTCATAAGGGTAGCCGCTACCATCAATGCGCTCATGGTGCTGGGTGACTGCAATCATTGTGGTGCTGGAGATGTTGTCGGTGACTTCTAATAACGCTAAAGCGTAATCTACGTGTTTTTTAAAGATTTCATATTCTTCTGCAGAGATTTTTTCTTTTTTTTGCAGTAGTTCTTTAGGAATTTTCACCTTGCCTATATCTTGCAGCAAACCGGCCATGCCTAGGTCTTTAATCTGCTTTTTGGGCAGTGCCATAAAGTTGGCAAGTGCCATCAGCATGATGGAAACATTGAGCGCATGGTTGTATGAGTAGTCATCCGTTTGTTTTAAGCGTGCCAGCCACAACAGTGCGTCAGAGTTACGCTCAATGCTGTCTACCATATCATTCAGGGTTTCATCTACTTTGGTTAAGTCTACCAACTGGCCTTCTGCCATGGCATTAAAGAACTCACGCGTGACTAGCTGTGTTCTCTCGTAACTAGGATAAATGGTACTAATTTCCTGCTCTACCGGATACTTTTCTTCTAATAATGCCTGGTGCAGATGTGTCGCTGTGTCGGCAAATGCTTTATCGTGGTTCTGCTGTGCAGAAGTGTTGTGCGACCCTTTTCTCATGCCTGGTCGCCAGCTTTTTAAGCCGGATACAAAGCGTGATAAATCAGCCTTAATTAGCTTTGATAAAGGCAGGCTAGCCATTGTGTCTTCTGCACTCAGATCAGCTTCTTGGCTCAGGTAGCTTAGATTGAGGTTGGGGTTGTTGTGGTTAACCGCTTGCTGCGTATGTTGATTGAAGTCCCGAATTTCCCTTACCACATTAAAAAATGAGCGTTGTTCTTTGCTCTCGCTAGATTTAGTTTCTGCTGGGCGTACACTCGGTGTGGACGGTCTGGATGCTACTGAGTGATTGATAGTATTAGAGGCCTGACGATTAACGGCAATCGACTTTTTCTCCGCTGCCAGATAATACTGACCAAGTGATACGGTACGATCTACATAGACAAACTCGCACAAACTAGCCAGCGTGGTGATTTGCTCTTCGTCTTCAATTAATAAGCCTTCCAGCAAGAAGGGCGTCCCAAGCCAAGGCCGATCCAGCTCACATACAAACATGCCAATTGCCAGTGCATGTACAGGGGTCTGCTCTTTGCGAATATCAGTCAATTGATAAGGTCCTGAGTATTGTTTTCTTACACGGCTTGGTAGTGATTACTTGAGGCTTGATACATAGCTAGTATTATCGTTTCATTCTTCGCATGATTCAATGTCTTATTTATGTTTGCATCATTACGCTAATGTGCGTACTAGCGGCTTGCGCTAATGCTGGCAGGTGATAGCCGCCCTCTAGTAAGGAGACTGTTCTGCCTTGCGCATGCTGCTTAGCCACTTGTTTAATAAAGCTGGTGATCCATGCATAGTCTTGGTTAACTAACTGCATGCCTGCCAGCGGGTCGTCAATGTGTGCGTCAAATCCTGCTGATACATAAATAATCTCAGGCTTAAATTGGTTAAGTGCAGGTAAAAACTCCTGATTGAACGCTTGCTGGTATTGCTTACCTTCTGCGTTGGCAGCCAACGGTACGTTAATCATGGTGGCGGTGCGGGTATCAAAGCCACGGTGCGGATAAAATGGGTGCTGAAATGTTGAGCAGAGCATGACTTGTGGATTGCTTTTAAAAATATCTTCTGTACCGTCACCATGGTGCACATCAAAGTCAATAATCGCAACGCGTTGGACTTTGTATTGGGCTAAAGCATGGGCAACGCCAACTGCTATATGGTTGAAAATGCAGAATCCTGCGCTATTGGCACGGCCAGCATGGTGGCCTGGCGGTCTAACGCAGCAGAAGGCATTGTCTGCTTTGCCTTGCATGACGAGATCAGTGGCTAGCACCGCGGCACCGCTGGCATGCAGGGTTGCGGATAAGCTCATGGGGCCCATGGCGGTGTCCGCATCCAGCCGTACTAAGCCAGCCTTGGGTGACAGCGCACGAATGTGCTGGATGTAATCTGAGTGGTGAACGCGTGCCAATTGTGCGCCGGTTGCAGCCGGTGCTTCATACACGGCTAGATGCTGGTAGATGCCTTGCTTTATCAGTGCGTTTTTAATGGCAGTGATGCGCGCTGGCGATTCTGGATGGTTGCCATCCATGATGTGCAATAAAGTGTCAGGGTGAGTAATGAAAGCGGTTGTCATACTATACCTGTGGCTGATTGCTGTAATTTGGTTAATGCTGTATCTGGTGAGAAATCTCAGTACGTAACATCTTATAAATCGCTAATCTCTCTGCCGATATTTTATCCTGTGATAGCGCTTCGGTAATCGCACAATCCGGCTCTTGCAGGTGCTTGCAGTTGTTGAATCTGCATTTTCCTAAAAATGGCCTAAATTCAATAAAGGCATGTTCCAGCTCATCTGTGTTCAAATGGTGTAAGCCAAATTCTTGCAAGCCCGGGGAGTCAATCAGTTGGCTGCTTGCGTCTAAGTGATATAAATGCGCAGCTGTCGTGGTGTGTTTGCCGCTATCCAGTACATGGCTCACTTCCTGTGTACGCACAGCCTCAGATGGCAATAGCGCATTAATAATAGTGGATTTTCCCATGCCGGATTGTCCGACTAGTATACTTACTTCATCTTGCAGATATGGTCTCAGACTAGAGATGTCTAGTTTTGCCGATAACGGCAATACCTGATAACCCAGCTTGCTGTACAGCTCCAGTTTTCTCAGTGCATCATGATTGTCTGTCAGGTCGCATTTGTTAAGTACAATCAGTGCTTTAATGCCAGCTGCTTCTGCCGCAATTAGGCAGCGGTTGAGGAGAGCCTCATAAAAGCTGGGCTGCGTCGCTAGTACGATAATAATTTGCGTGACATTAGCTGCCAACATCTTGCTTTTAAACGCATTGCTACGAAACAGTAGTGTCTTGCGGGGCAGGGTAGACTCCACCACGCCTTCTTCTTTATCTGTAAGTTTGACTAAAACAAAATCACCGCAGGCAAGGTCGGTCTTTTTGCCACGAGTAACACAGCTGATACGCTGTTTGGTGTCGGTGAGTTCTACTTGGTAGCGTTTGCCGTAAGCGGCCACTACTGTGCCTTGCAAGCCTGTTTCATCTTGCGCATTAATTGAGATACCCACGTGCTCGCTATTCTGTAAATTTGTAGTATTGTTGATTGAGGTATTTTGCAACGTTAAGCTCTTCATCTTCAAACCATTTCAGGCCTAACATGGTGTTGCAATTACGGACTTGCGCGGCAAGCGCACTTGAGCTCTTTACTTTACGAAACTCTCGTGTGTAAATGCCCGAGCCATCACCACCAAAGCTAGCCGCATGGCAGCGGATGCAGTGTTGGTTAACCAGCACTTTACCCGCAACTGCATCTGCAGCTTGAAAAGGTTCGGCATGCGCGTTGCAACTGATGAACAGCAATACTAAATATCGCAACAGTTTCATCTTGCTCACCTTTTTAAAGAGGATGTTAGCTAGTATACGCCGCTAATTTTGAAATTCGTATACTTGCCGGTGGATGTGAATCATAAAAAGCCGAATGTAGCGGATCTGGCGTTAATGTAGACGCGTTGTCGCGATACAGCTTCACTAGTGCTTCGATTAAATATTTGGCATTGGCGTGTTTAGCAGCGTAGCTGTCAGCTTCAAACTCATTTTTGCGTGAATAGCTTGCCATGATAGGCCTTAAAATGAATAAGAACACCGGTGATACCAGCAAAAATAATACGAGTGCCATGTGGTTGCTTACTTCGCTTACACCAAGTCCGGTGTAGAACCAATCCTGTTTCATGAGCCAGCCTAGTAATGCTAAGCCAACGAAGCTAATAAAGAACATCATGGCAATACGTTTAATTACATGGTGGTGCTTAAAGTGGCCAAGCTCATGTGCCAATACCGCTTCAATTTCATCTGCATTTAATCTAGCGAGTAAGGTGTCAAAAAACACCACACGTTTGGATGCTCCAAAGCCGGTAAAGTAAGCGTTGCCGTGGCTGCTACGTGCAGAGCCGTCCATTACAAATAGACCTTGAGATTTAAAACCGCATTTGGTTAGCAATGATTCAATTCTTTGTTTTAGCGCTTGGTCTTCTAACGGCGTGAATTTGTTGAAAAATGGCGCGATAAAGGTTGGATAAACTGCGAGCATCATTAAATTAAACGCACTCCATACAATCCACAGGTAAAGCCACCAGTAGTCGCCGGCACCTTGCATTAACCATAAAGCTGCAAATAGGATAGGTGCGCCTAAAACGATGCCCACGATGCTTTGTTTTACCAAGTCGCTAAAAAACATGGCTGGCGTCATTTTGTTGAAGCCAAATTTTTCATCCACCACAAACGTTTTATAGTATTCAAATGGCAAATCTATCATGCTGCTCACCAGCATGGCACTCACAATCACAACTGCACCACGTGCAATGTCATGGTTCACAATTAGGTTGTGCCATAAGTCGTCTATCCATTGCAAACCACCACCTATGGTTAATGCTGCCAATAACACAGCCTGCACTGTAGTTTCCAGTAACGCTAATTTGGTTTTGTCTGTAGAGTAATCCGCAGCTTTCTGATGCGCTTCCAATGCGATATTTTCGCTAAAAGCTTGAGGCACTTGGTTGCGATGAGATTGCACATGCGCAATATGGCGTCTGCCAAGCCAAATACGCACAAATGTAGTGATAACCAGCAAGCTAATGAAAGTAATGGTGAGAGTTTGAGCCATTTTATCGTTCGTTTTAAGAATTGAATTAAGTTAATATACGTATTGTGAAGCATTTTAGATGTGATGGTTCACACTGTTTACTTAACAATACTCATTTTAATGGAAATCATGATGGCAGCTGCAGACAATACGACGAATCAGAATAATTTAATTTGGCTTGATATGGAAATGAGCGGTTTACTGCCAGATTCTGACCGTGTTTTAGAGTTGGCAGCGGTGGTGACCGATGCAGATTTAAACGTATTAGCTGAGTCACCGGTGTTTGTCGTGCATCAATCTGATGAAGTGTTAGACGGCATGGATGCTTGGAACAAGGGTGCACATGGCCGCTCTGGCTTGATTGATAAAGTAAAGGCGTCTACATTAAGTGAGGCTGAAGCTTCAGCACAAATGATAGAGTTTCTTAAAGCGCATGTGCCATCAGGTAAGTCACCGATGTGTGGTAACTCCATCTGTCAGGACAGACGCTTTATGGCGCGCTATATGCCTGAACTGGAAAGCTTTTTCCATTACCGCAATTTAGATGTCAGCGTATTTAAAGAGTTAGCACGCAGATGGAAACCAGAAATTTACTCAGGTTTCAAAAAGGCAAGCCGTCACGAGGCATTGGCTGATATTTATGAGTCTATTGACGAGCTTAAATATTATCGCGAACACTTTATTGTTAAGTAATGCAGCTTAGCCATTAAGTACGATTAGTAGTTAATGGCTCAATGTGTAGATGTTCAATCTACAGATATACAGCATTTAGATAAAAAAAGGCGCCAACTAAGGGCGCCTGAAGGGGAGAAAATCGGCTTAGGAGATATATGTAAGCTTGATTTTATATAAGCATCAAGCATGCCAACTTTTCACCCCTTTTTCTTTTCAATTGTTTTAAACGAGAGATTGGTACAAAGCCAAGTACTCTTGCGCGCTTTTAGCCCAGCTTAAATCCTGTGACATCCCCGTGGTTTGCAGCTGCTTCCATAGCTTAGGATTGGTTCTGAACATTTCTAACGCACGTTGAATGCTGGCAATTAAACCATCTGCACTGGCTTCTACCATGACAAAACCATTGGCTGTTTTATTTGCCAAGTGCGTTGCATCTGCGTCAATAATAGAGTCCGCAAGGCCGCCAGTGGCGTTAACAATGGGTGGCGTGCCATAAGCTAAACCGTAGAGTTGGTTCAGGCCGCAAGGCTCAAAACGAGAAGGCATCACAAACATATCGCAGCCCGCCATGATTTGGTGGGAGAGTGATTCGTTATAACCTATGGTCACGCTGGCGCGGTTAGGGTTTTGTGCTGCAATCTCTAAAAATGCTGATTCCAGCGCCGTTTCACCACCACCTAATAAAGCAAATTGGCAACCTTGGTTGATCAGGCTTTGCAGATGGGGCAGCAGCATGTCCAAACCTTTTTGGTGGGTAAGGCGGCTGACTACGCCCAATAATGGTGCATCTGCATCGATATCGAGCCCAAACTGCTGTTGTAGCGCCTTTTTAACTTGCTTCTTGCCT
The DNA here is from genome assembly GCF_000023705.1 of Methylotenera mobilis JLW8. Lineage (NCBI taxonomy): Bacteria > Pseudomonadati > Pseudomonadota > Betaproteobacteria > Nitrosomonadales > Methylophilaceae > Methylotenera > Methylotenera mobilis. Next base: position 1,484,347 of record NC_012968.1, on the reverse strand, counting down.
GCTAGTTTACTTGCGCTGTAATGTTTGGTTAGATATTGATCGGTTGCAGGATTCCATTCATCGGTTTCAATGCCATTCAGTATGCCTTTGATTTCATGACCGCGTTTGCTGAGCAGGCCTTCTAAGCCAAAGCCAAACGCTGTGGTTTGAATTTCTTGTGCATAGCGCGGGCTCACGGTAGAAATTGCATCCGCATAGAAGATGCCTGCCTTTAAGAATGACAGTTGATTGTGATATTCAAAGCCTTCAATCGTAAAGTTTGTGCTAGGTAAACCCAAGCTGGCTACCCACTGTTGTGGGTAGCAGCCCTGAAACGCCATGTTATGCAGGCTAATAATGGATTTAGCGCGTGAATGCTCGGTGAGCTTCATGTAGGCAGGGGTTAAGCCTGTTTGCCAGTCATTGCAATGAACAATATCTGGCCGCCAATTCTGGATAGGGGAGTTGTCGCTGGCTAATATCGCTGCAACTTTGGACAATACACCAAAACGCGCTGGGTTATCCTGCCACTCCAACCCTTGCGGGTCTGCATATGGCCCACCATCACGCTCATATAAATCGGGCGCTTTAATGACCAGTATTTTAACTTGTGTGCTCTCTATGGTGCCAAGTTGCAATTCAGCTTGGCCTATTTGTGGCAGATAATCTAGCGATGCAACGGTTGTTAAGTCTTTTAATGCGGCTAATACGGCATTGTAGCCCGGTACCAGTATCCGAATATCAACTCCTAACCCCTGTAAGGCCGTGGGTAGAGAGCCGCTAACATCAGCTAATCCACCGGTCTTGATCAGTGGAAAAACCTCAGAGCTCACAAATAACACTTTCATTGCCATGATTTTCTCGCTAAAGTTCTTATGTTTATTTTAGTATTGGCTAAATCTGATGAAAAGATTTTACTATACGATGCTGCTAATCTGGGTTTAAGAATATGAATTCCGCGATAAATTTTACAAATACGCTAGCGGTTGGTGCAGGCGCGGCATTAGGCGCATGGAGTCGCTGGGGCTTAGGTATTGCCTTTAACGTTATTATGCCTAACCTGCCGTTGGGCACGCTTATTGCTAATCTCGGTGGGGGGCTGTTAATGGGGGTAGCAATGGGCTTGATTGGGCTAGGCGGGTTGGATAACCCAAGTTTGCGCCTATTTATTACCACAGGTTTTTTAGGTGGGTTGACCACATTCTCAGCCTTTACCGGCGAGAGTTTATCTTTGTTACACCGCCATGATTATTATCTAGCTGCATTGCACGCATTTACCCACATGTTTGGCGCATTGCTGATGGCAGCGCTTGGGGTTGCCGCTGTACAGTACATTAAGCAATAGGAGGCACGATGGAATTTAATATAAAAAGCCTAGTCACAGTATCATCTATATTATTGATAGTTAAGTGAGTGGAAATGTACTTTTCATCTAGCGCTTCAAAAATTGGCTTATCAGCATTACTTTCAATACTTATGTTATCAACGACCAATATGGCAAATGCTGCTTGTTCTGCGTTGTACAACCATCAGTTTTCCACTTTGCAGGGTGGAAAAATCAACCTGTGTGATTATCAGGATAAACCCATCTTAGTGGTGAATACTGCCAGCAAATGTGGCTTTACGCCGCAGTTTGAGGCGCTAGAGAGCTTGTATAGCCAGTACAAAAAGCAAGGTTTGCTAGTGATTGGTTTTCCATCCAATGATTTTAAGCAAGAGTTAAGTGACGATAAGCAAATTAATGATTTTTGTAAGTTAACCTATTCGGTGAAGTTCCCAATGATTAGCAAGTCTTCCGTCAGCGGTAAAACTGCCAATCCATTTTATCAGCAGTTGATTGCCAAAACCGGACAGTCCCCAAGCTGGAATTTCTTCAAATATGTGATTTTGCCAGGTGGTAATGATGTATATGCATACAGTAGCGATGTAAAGCCGAACGCGGCAGAAATTTTGAGTAAGATTAAGCCCAGCTTGAAGTAGGGGCGACAGGTAAGAGAAAACTCAATAGGTAAGCGCAAATCTGATACTTAAGTGCAAATTTAGTAATGCAAAATAAAAAAAGGTGCTGATTCAGCACCTTTTTTATTTGTTTTTTGTAAAGCTCAAACGATTATTTGCTACTGGCTGGATGTCGCATTTTTTCCAGAATAATGGCAGATAGTTCTTCTACTGAGCGGCTGGTTGAGTCTGCCCAGGTGATGCCTGCATTACGCATAAGTGTTTCAGCAGTTGCAATTTCCTGACGGCAATTATCCAATGAGGCATAGAAGCTACCAGCTCTGCGCTCATTGCGTACTGCATGTAGGCGTTCGGCTTTAATGGTTAAGCCAAAAATCTTACCTAAATGTTTATTGAGTACTGCCGGTAGGGTGCCGCGCTCAAAGTCTTCAGGAATCAGTGGGTAGTTTGCAGCTTTTACGCCAAATTGCATCGCGAGGTAAACGCTGGTTGGCGTTTTGCCACAGCGAGATACGCCGACTAGAATGACTTCGGCTTCTTCTAAGCCGTTGTTGGTCATCCCATCGTCATGGTTGAGTGTGAAGTTAATCGCCTCCATACGCTCATTGTAGCTACTGCCCATCACGCTATGGGCAATGCCTGCACCGGTCAGTGGCTTTTGTTCAAGTTCCAAGCCCAACGGGTCAATAAAGGTGTTGAATAGGTCAATAAAGTAGGCGTTACATTGTTTGAGCGAGTTACGCAAAGCAATGTCGCCCAAGGTCATAATCACGACTGGGCGACCGCCGTCTTCTTCTGTGGCATGCACGATTGCTTCTTGCGCTAGCTTGATCTTCTCTAGCGTGTTGGTGAACGGTAAGCGCACTTGGGTAAAGTGAGTGCTGGGGAAATGCTCCAGTAACTTACCCAATGCGCCTGCCGTAATGCCAGTGCCGTCAGAAATGAAGAATGCGGTACGCTTAATCATGACAGTCTGCTTATGTTATTGACTATTTTGTAAGACGTTGCCAAGTTGCTACCACGGTATCAGGGTTAAGTGATACAGATTGGATACCTTCTTCAACCAGCCATTCCGCAAAGTCAGGATGGTCTGATGGGCCTTGACCGCAAATACCCACGTATTTACCTAAGCGATTTGCAGTGGTGATTGCCATTTTCAGCAATACTTTTACCGCATCGTTACGCTCATCAAAGCCATCAGCAAGGATGCCTGAGTCACGGTCCATACCTAAGGTTAGTTGGGTAAGGTCGTTTGAGCCAATTGAGAAGCCGTCAAAGTAAGCCAAGAACTGCTCAGCAAGCAATGCGTTAGATGGAATCTCACACATCATGATTAGACGTAAGCCATTCTCACCTCGTTTCAGGCCGTTTGCAGCCATAATCTCAGTCACTGCTTTCGCTTCAGCTAAGGTGCGAACGAAAGGAATCATCAACTCAACGTTGGTTAAGCCCATTTCATCACGTACTTTTTTCATAGCGATACATTCCATCGCAAAACACTCTTTGAAGTCTTCTGCCATGTAACGCGCTGCACCACGGAAACCGATCATTGGGTTTTCTTCATCTGGCTCGTAGATCTCGCCACCCACCAATTTTTTATACTCGTTTGATTTGAAATCAGAAGTACGCACAATCACTGGTTTTGGATAGAACGCCGCTGCAATGGTTGCAACGCCTTCTGCCACTTTGTCGATATAGAACTGTTTAGGTGAAGCATAGCCGCGTGAACGGTTTTTAATGGTGGTTTGAATCGCACTTGGCATGGCTTCCATATTCAAAATTGCTTTTGGATGGATGCCGACCATGTTGTTGATTACGAACTCTAAACGAGCCAAGCCTACGCCATCGTTAGGTGTATTAGCAAAGCTAAATGCCATGTCCGGGTTGCCAACGTTCATCATGATTTTGCATGGTGCAGGTTTCAGTGCCGCTGCCGCTTGTGTGCTTACGTCATACTCGATTTCACCGTGGTAAACAAAGCCTGATTCGCCTTCTGCACATGACACGGTAACTACTTCGCCTTCACGCAATACATCAGTCGCGTTTACCGCACCAACAATCGCAGGAATACCTAATTCACGCGCAATAATTGCTGCGTGGCAAGTGCGGCCGCCACGGTTGGTGACCAAAGCGCTAGCACGCTTCATCACTGGCTCCCAGTTAGGGTCTGTCATATCAGCAACTAATACGTCACCAGGCTGTACCAAGTGCATATCTGCTGGGTCTAACACGATACGTACTGGGCCTACGCCTACTTTTTGTGTCACAGCGCGGCCTACCACTAGTGGTTTTTCGCTGTGTTTGTTAAGTTTGAATGTCTCAGTAACGTTGCTTGCTGCTTCTTGTGATTTAACAGTTTCAGGGCGCGCTTGCAGGATGTAGAGTTTGTTGTCTACGCCGTTTTTACCCCACTCGATATCCATTGGACAGCCGTAGTGCGCTTCAATAATCATCGCATAGCGTGCTAGTTCTAGCACGTCATCATTTGATAATGAGTAGCGGTCGCTATCAGCTGGGTCAACCTCTACGGTGTGTGTACTTTTGCCTGCGCGAGTTGCATCACTGAACACCATTTTGATCAGTTTAGAACCCATCGTGCGTCGCACGATAGATGGTTTGCCTTGTGCAAGTGTAGGTTTGTGTACATAGAACTCATCAGGGTTCACCGCACCTTGCACCACTGTTTCACCTAGACCGTAAGATGATGTGATAAACACCACGTCTTTAAAGCCAGATTCAGTATCAATGGTGAACATCACGCCAGCACAGCCAATGTCGCTACGTACCATTTGCTGTACGCCTGCTGACAATGCTACATCTGCGTGTACAAAGCCTTTGTGTACACGGTATGAGATTGCGCGGTCGTTATATAAAGAAGCAAATACTTCTTTGATAGCGTGCAAGATGTTATCTAAACCGTGGATGTTAAGGAATGATTCTTGTTGGCCAGCAAATGATGCGTCCGGTAGATCTTCTGCCGTTGCAGATGAGCGAACTGCAAATGTAGCGCCGTTACCTGATTTAGCAATCAACGTTTCATAGTTTTCAGCAATTGCTTTTTCCAGTGCGGCAGGAAATGGTGCAGCCATAATCCATTCACGTACTTGTTTACCACAAGTAGCAAGGGCTTGTGTGTCGTCTACGTTCAGTTTATCAAGCTCAGCATTGATTTTGGCATCTAAGCCATCTTGAGCTAAAAATTCACGATACGCATCTGCTGTAGTAGCAAAACCAGTAGGGACGCGTACTCCTTTTGCAGACAGTTGAGAAATCATTTCGCCTAGCGATGCATTTTTGCCGCCGACTGAAGGGACGTCTACGTTGCGTAAATTTTCAAATGGAATAACGTGGGCTGACATGATAGTTCCTTAGTTCAAACAAATGATTAATTTTCTAACTATATACTCGACACTCGCGCTTCATTTTAAAGCTAATTGACCCGTTTGGGTGATGCCTTGTGCGTAGAAGGGGAGGTGAACGCGTTAGATTATTTTAATAATCCCTCATTTTGCCTAATTATGTTGGGGTTGTCACCTGAAAAACTACAGATTGAATAAAATCTTTGGTTTTTTAAACTAGCTCTAACACTAAAATTATTAGGGCAAGAATGTTTTGCGTATGAAAATTGCTTAGCCTAAGTTAAAATAAATTAAAGAAGCTAAATTATCACCATTAATACGATTATCACTATGCAATGTTACACCCATGCAATGTTACACAGAGCGAAGCGTTCGCATCAAGCCGGATTGCTAAAAATTAGTTCAGCAGGAATGATCAATGGCCACTAGCGTTGAGGTGTCAACTAGCGGTCGCTTGCATATGGGTTTTTTCGATTTGCATGGTGGGCTTGGGCGCAAGTTTGGTAGTATAGGCTTGAGCCTGAGTGAGCCCAATTTGGTGCTCACTGCCAAGCGATCAAAATCGCTTCAGGTGTCAGCTGCGAGTGTTGTGCCGGAGTCGGTCGTTGCGCGGATTGCTAAAGTTTCGCAGCAGATTTTAAATGCAATGAACATTACAGATGCTGTTGAAGTTAATATTAGCGAGGCTGTGCCTGAGCACTCAGGCTTAGGGTCTGGTACCCAAATGGCACTGGCGGCTGGTGCTGCGATAAGTCATTTGTACCAGCTTAATTTAACTAGCATGCAAATAGCCACATTAACAGGACGCGGTAGGCGTTCTGGGGTTGGTATTTCTGCTTTTGATTACGGTGGTTTACTGGTGGATGGCGGACGAGTAGTTTCTGCTGTAAATGCTAGCCCACCACCAATGCTGGCGAGGTATGACTTCCCTGAAGAGTGGGCTATCTTGTTAATTTTTGATGCAAGTGAGCCAGGTATTCACGGCGAGCAGGAGAAGATAGCGTTTAACGAATTGCCGACTTTTCCGGAAAGCTTGGCCGCCCAGTTGTGTAGGCATGTGCTGATGCAGGCGCTGCCCGCATTAGTTGAGCGAGATTTGCTCGCTTTTGGCCAAAGCATTCAAGTGCTGCAGCAGCATGTAGGCGATTACTTTTTACCGGTGCAAGGTGGCAGGTATGCCAGCCGATTGGTAAGCGCGGTGCTGGAGCGCCTTGAGCTGATGGGCGTGCCATGTTTTGGCCAAAGTTCTTGGGGGCCAACTGGTTTTGCTATATTTGCGAATAAAAACCAGGCAGAGCTGCATTTGCAGCAGCTAAAAACAAGTTTCACCGATAGTGCACTTTCATGGAAAATTTGCAGTGCGTGCAATCATGGTGCAAAATTCAATAAATTCGACGTAACCGTATAAATTTACAATGGTTAGGTTAGTGAAAATTAACACAAACAAACTAAAATTAAGGAAAGTAACAATGGAAAAAGCTAGCATTTTGCATGTATTCACGGCCGCTAAGAACGCAAGTCCGTTCGATGTCAACATGGCGTTTGACGCTGGTTTTGATAAAGTTGTACCGTATACGAATGTTGAACTCTCTGAGGTAACTGGTTTAACGCAAGATGCAATTTTCTCACGTGGCCTTTCAGGTGTTAAGCGTGAAGCAATTTTTATTGGTGGTCGTGATATCGATTTGGCGATGGATATGCTAAATACTGCTAAGAAAGCAATGTTTGCACCTTTTGCCTGTTCAGCATTTGCTGACCCATCAGGCGCGTTCACTACTGCAGCAGCAATGATTGCAAAAGTAGAAGCTAGCCTTAAAGAAAACTTTGGTGAGAGCCTAGCTGGCAAAACTTTGAGCGTATTTGGTTCTACTGGCCCAGTTGGTAGCTGTGCATCAATTATTGCAGCACAGCAAGGTGCTAACGTACAAATGGTTGCACATAGCTCAGTAGAAGCAGTAGTACCTAAGGCTACTGCTTGGAATGAAAAATACCAAGTAAGCATGAAAGTAGTTGATGGTACAACTGAAGCGAAAAAAGAAGAGATTTTAGCTGAATCTGACATCGTGATTTGTTCAGCTGCTGCTGGTATTCAAGTGATTAGCAAAGAACAGTTAGCCATTGCGAAAAAACTAAAAGTTGTTGCTGACGTAAATGCAGTTGCACCACTTGGCGTGCAAGGCGTGAGTGTAAGTGATGACAGCGTGCAAATTGAAGGTACCAACATTTACGGTATTGGCGCGATTGCTGTTGGTCAGTTGAAATACAACACGCAACATCAATTGCTAAAACAAATGTTGCCATCAGACCAACCGTTTGAAAAACCAAAATATTTGGAATTCTCAGCTGCATTTAAGTTGGCGCGTGATCTATTAAAAGTTCACTCTTAATCATCGCATTATCAGCGCGGCCTTATGTTGAGGCCGCGGTCAGCGCTCGCTATAGGGTTGTAGCGATTGATGCATTTTCTGATGCGCAAACGGTTGCTTTGGTAGAGAAAGCGCTGATAGTAAAGCATGATGCTTTTGGATTTGATGCAGAAGACTTGCTACAAACGTTGAATGCACTAGATGTCGAAAATTTAGATGGTGGCTTGCAGCTTTGTCAGTTTGCAGGCGTTGTGTATGGTAGTGGGTTTGAAGCGCAACCAGATTTGTTACAAAAGGTGGCTGCGTTAATTCCAGTAGTTGGTAATGCTCCTGCCACTTTGGCCTCAGCCAAAGATATGAACGTGTTTTTTGCAGTGATGCAAAAGCTAAATATCCAGCATCCTGAAACTTTTGAGCAGTTGCCTGCTGATGTCGATTTAGATTTGTATGTAAGTAAACTCTCTGGCGGTAGCGGTGGTGTACATATCAAACCCGCCGCGTCGACACCGGGTCGTGCACTAGCGCATCATTATTTTCAACGCAAGCTTGCAGGTATGCCAGTTTCGCTATTGTTTATTGCCAATGGCACTGATGTTGAAGTGGTGGGTTTTAATGAGCAATGGATCTGTGCCAGTGCGCAGTTGCCGTTTCGGTATGGCGGTGCAGTGAGTCATGCTGTGTTATCTGCTAAGGTACAGCAGCAATTGTTAGATGCAGCTAGGCAGTTAACTTTGGCATTTGGACTGCTCGGTTTAAATAGTTTGGATGCCATTGTGCATCAAACAGGGACTGGTGTAGAGCAGGTATATGTATTGGAAATTAACCCGCGGTTAAGCGCCACGATTGATTTATACGATAATGGTGGTGTTTTGTTTGAACGCCATGTGCAGGCGTGTATGCATAGGCGATTAGCTGGTGTGTATGCGTGGCAGCATGAGTATAAAACGGTATCTAAAGCGCATGCGATTGTGTATGCCGATATTGATGTTACATTAAATACAGAAATGGTTTGGCCTGACTGGGTGACGGATACGCCTGTCCAGTTGGATGCACCATTAAAGATTGTAGCTGGTGCTCCAGTTTGCAGTGTGCTGGCGTATGCAGATAGTGCGGACGCGGCAAAAAAAGAAGTGCTGACTAGAGTGCAGCAGATTAAAAATTTATTACAATCTACTCATTAAACAAACCTTGCTTCCACGAGGCTGGTGAGTAGTGCAAAGGAAAAAAAATGCAAAATACCTCTTCAACCCAAACATCGGCGACAGCGCCTAGTGTTAATCAGCTTAGTGCGCCGTTGGTAAAAAGGCTAATAGAGCAAGCGGAGACTTTGCACGTTGGTGTATCTCAACACGCTTCTGGCTGTACCATCGTGGATGCTGGCATCCAGTTTCCTGGCTGTGCAGAGGCTGGTCGTTTAATCGCTGAGATTTGCATGGGTGGTTTAGGCGAAGTTAGTTTGCAAGCGGATGAACGCTTCGCTGACTGGCATGACGCAATTGCCGTGAGTTCAACACAGCCTGTGCACGCTTGCTTGGCCAGCCAATACGCAGGTTGGGCGCTCAGCCATGAGAAGTTCTTTTCATTAGGTTCAGGGCCTGCACGTGCTTTGGCACAGCGTGAAGAGTTATTTAAAGAGCTAGCTTACGTAGATAGCGGCACCAGCACTTGTATCGTGTTGGAAACAGACAAAGTCCCGCCAGTGGAAGTGATTGAAAAAATCTTGCGTGACACCAAAATGTCTGCAGAGCAGTTAACCATTATCTTGACGCCAACTACCAGTGTGGCTGGCGTGGTACAGATTGTAGGCCGCGTATTGGAAGTTGCGTTGCACAAAGCGCACACCTTGCACTTCCCATTAGAAAATATCGTGAGTGGCACAGGCTTGGCGGTATTGCCGCCAGTGGCAAGTGACTTTATGACCGGTATGGGTCGTACTAACGACGCTATTTTGTTTGGCGGTTTTGTAAGCCTGCAAGTGAAAGGTGACGATGCAGCGGCAGCGAAATTAGCGCAAGATTTGCCAAGTAGCGCATCTAAAGATTACGGCAAAACATTTGCTGAAGTATTTAAATTCTACGAGATGGATTTCTACAAAATTGACCCAATGTTGTTTAGCCCAGCTAAAGTAAAGGTAACCAACGTTGATACTGGCAATGTGTTTGAAGCTGGTCAGTTAAATGCAGATTTGATCAACATCTCATTCCGCTAATTCTTCGCGTGTGAATTAAACCCTGAATCATATTAATTATTAGTTTTACGCACACTTGAAAATACCTATTTTTACCGATGATGCTGGTTGGCAGGGCAACCAGCTCAAGCTTGCCTTCGCAAAGCGTGGGGTTGAAACCAGCTTTGTATCACTGCAGGACTGTGTGATTGACCTTTCACAGCCACGTTCGCAGATCCATATTCCAGGTTTTGATAGTAACCCGCGTGCAGCTTTTGTACGTGGTGTGGCCGGTGGTACTTTGCAGCAGGTGATTACACGTTTGAATGTACTGCATCTGTTAACTGTGCAAGGCGTACGCATTTACAATCAAGCGCGTGCCATTGAGCGCACCGTAGATAAAGCCATGACCAGTTTTTTGCTGCGTGAGCATCAGGTGAGGACGCCAGCTACTTGGGTGTGCGAATCAAGACAGCAGGCGGCAATAGTGCGTCAGCAAGCTGCGAAAAATCATCAGCAGCTGGTATTGAAACCATTGTTCGGCTCACAAGGGCAGGGTGTGCGTAAACTGGAGGCATATGAGCCTTTACCTGTGCCCATGCAGCAGTACGTAGATGGCATTTATTACTTTCAGGAATTTATAGAAACCGCCGATGCGCCACATGATTACCGTGTGTTTGTGGTGGCTGGCAAAGTGATCTCTACGATGCGCAGATTAGGTGATGGCTTTGTGAATAACGTTGCCGCTGGCGGGCGCTGTGAAGCAGTAGAAGCTGATGATGCTATGGTGGAAATCGCGCTAAAAGCAACTAAGGCGGTTGATATAGATTATTGTGGTGTTGATGTGATTCAAGCTGCGAGTGGTGAATATTACGTGTTGGAAGTGAACAGCATCCCTGCATGGCGCGGTTTGCAAAGCGTAACCAATTTTAATATTGCGGAAGTGTTGGTGGATGACTTTTTGCATAAATTAAACGGGCCTGTTGAATAATGGCTAGTCAATTCACACCTACGCAATTGGCTCTAGCCTATAAAAATTCATGTATGGGAGAATTGCAGGCATTGAAGCCTGGCAATGTGCATGCATTCTCTGATGGTCACGGCATGACTATTCAAGACTTTATTCAAAGCGCGGATGTGTCGGCAGAGCCGATTGCTAAGGCGAGTCTTTCTGTAGGTGAACGCGTTTTTTATGCGGTAGAAGCTACGCAAAAAGCGGTAGGGCAAAACACCAATTTAGGCATGCTTTTATTATGCGCACCTTTGCTTCATGCAGCTTCAAACTTGCAAGCTAACCAATCTTTATGGGGCCAGTTGTACCAAACGCTAAATCAACTGAGCTTAGATGATGCAGTTTGGGTTGCCAAGGCGATTGTGCTGGCAAATCCGGGTGGATTGGGTGCATCTAGTCAGCATGATGTTCATGAGTCGCCTAGTGTTAGTCTTCTTGAAATGATGCGTTCAGCACAAGATAAAGACCGCGTTTCTTGGCAGTATTCAAATTGCTTTCAGGATATAGTGGATTTTGGTGTTAATTTATACGCTGATGCATTACTCAAATGGGAGAATGCGGCTTGGGCAACAACGGCTTTGTATTTGGGATTTTTAACTAAACATGCCGATACGCACGTGGTACGTAAGCACGGAGAAGGTGTTGCCAATATCCTGATGCAGGAAGCGAAAGAAATGCAGTCTAACTATTGGGCAACACACAATCCCAAACTAATGCAGAAGCAATTGCTTGTGTGGGATGCCTCTCTTAAAGCAAGAAAAATCAACCCTGGTACTAGTGCAGACTTAACTGTGGCTACTTTGCTAGCGAGTGAATTGGCGTTTGCAATATAACAAGTATTTCACTACCTCACTCTAACTCAGCGATTGACTCCTAGGCATTCCTTGAGTGCTATAAACAGTTCGGTGTAATTGGGTAGTAAGCATCAACAATTCGGAATAAAAATATAAATGAAAATTGCATTGTTGGAAGATGACTTGGCCTTTGCCGATGTGCTGATTGAGTGGTTGCAGCAAGATAATTTTGAGGTGGATCACTTTAAAACTGGATTGGATTTCTTACGTCAGTTTTCACACGGGCAATATGATTTATGTGTGTTTGATTGGGCTTTACCTGATATGGAAGGGCCGGATGTCATGGTGAGCATCAAGCTTAGAGCTAAAAAGTTACCCCCAATTATTTTTTTTACTGGCAGGTCTGAAGAACAGGATATTGTTCGTGTGATTGAAGCCGGTGCCGATGATTATGTTGTTAAACCAGCCAGTCGACCTCTACTAATGGCGCGCATCCATGCACTACTAAGGCGCACATCGAATCAGCTTGTTGATAAAACTAATTATGAGTTCTATGCGCTGAGGTTTGACACTAAACTGAGAGTCGCAACACTTGCCGGAGAGGCGGTAAGGCTAACCGATAAAGAGTTTGATTTGGCATTGTATTTTTTGAAAAATGAAGGTGTTTTGTTATCAAGAGTACACTTAATGAATGTGGTGTGGGGTGCTACGTCAGAAGTAGAAACGCGCAAGGTTGATGTGCATATTAGTCACTTACGTACTAAACTAAAACTGACGTCAGAATATGGTTGGAGATTAACTTCAATTTACCAGCAAGGCTACCGCCTAGAGCGCAATCGCTAGCGATTTACTATTGTCAGTTGCTGACAATTTACAAAACTTAACAAATCAGTGCGGCTTGATATTGAAAAAAATAGGGTTGTTCGTGGTACTTTGTGTGTCAGTTCCAGTTTGAAAAAATGACTTGCATGAACACCATTAAAATAACAAAAATTTCGTGCTGTACATTAGGTTTGCTACTAAATTTGGCAAATATTGCCATTGCCGATGATTTGGTCCAATCTTGCAATTTAGTGCCCAATTTACATAAACCCTATCAACTAGTAAACGATTTATGCAAATAAATGATAGATTGTTTACTGCCATTGCCCTAGCCCTTATAGCTTGTGCATTTACTTTAAGTGAGGTTTTAGTTCGGTTTGATCATTTTTATTATGATCTAGGGCAGCGCCTAAGTTTCAAAAATGCACCAGATAATATAGTGATTGTTGCAGTTGATGAGGCGAGTATTAATGCCATTGGTAAATGGCCTTGGTCTAAGCGATTCCATACGGAGCTTATTAATCATTTAGTCGGTCAGCAACCGAAGGTAATAGGTTTTGGTGTCGTATTTTCTGAGCCAGAGCGCGATGCTGAAGAAGTAGACTATGCTTTTGCGCAAGCGATTAGACGTGCCGGTAATGTTGTTTTACCTGTTTTGCTTGAGGCGCCTTATGTTGGTGCTGCTGTTAAGCAGAGTTTACCTATTCCGCCATTAGTTGGATCAGTTGCTGGTTTTGGTCGACTTAACGTTTTGCTTGATTCTGATGGCGTCGCACGTAGCTTTTACCTATGGGAAGGTTTGTCGTCATCAGCCCTCACCTCAGTAGGACTGCCACATTTTTCACAATCGGTATTGCAGGTTGCTCATATGCTTCCTGCCTATGTGAATACTGTTGCTCCAGTTATTCATCCATCGAACCCGAGTGCGCTAAATTATGCCGGAGATGCTGCGCAGCGCTTGATTTCATATTCACCGCGGAAAGTTGATTTCTTTGGACCACCTAGACACTTTAATCAGATCTCCTATGTGGATGTTTTGGCTAATAAGTATTCATCTGATTTTTTCAGGGACAAAATTGTACTGGTTGGTGTGACAGCATTAGGAGGCGGTGATGTGCTGTATACGCCAGTTTCAAGCTACTCGCAACCAATGCCGGGGATAGAGTTTCACGCTAATGCGATTGCCGCGATGCAAGATGCATCATTGGTCGTGGATGCGCCAGGTTGGCTCGTCAGTTTGCTATGTGCGCTATTGGCAATGTTTCCATTGTTATGGTTGCCTAGGATGCAGCCTTTGAAATCTGTGGTGATGATTGCAGTATATTTCCCCATGATTATCTTAGCTTCACTTTCTATTGTGCACTGGTGGCAAGTTTGGATCCCTGTTTCAGGTGCTTTAGCGGCTATCTTGTTAGCTTATCCAATCTGGAGTTGGCGTAAGCTTAATTCTGCCCAACTGTCCTTAGATAAAGAGTTGCAAAGGTTGCGTGATGAGTTGGCTGCCTTGGGTATGGTGACAGAAGACAGTTTAGATGAGTCTAATGTTGATCCGTTGCAGTCAAGAATTTTAAAGGTGAATTTAACAGCGCAGCACTTACGAAACTTACATAAGAGTAGAAATGATACTTTAGCGTTCATCACACATGATATTCGAGCCCCCCTTGGCGCAGCAATGATGTTGTTGGACAAGTTTGAGGCCAATAAATACTCCCAGCGTATGAGCAAAATGTTAATTCGTGCGCATAGTATGGCGGAAGGATTTTTGCAGGCATCGCGAGCGGAGATGGCAAATGTGAATAGATTTCATGAGCTTGATATGGTTAGCCTCACGCAGCAGGCGATTGATGATGTGTATGAAATATCTGTGGCAAAAAGACTAAAGTTGCATAAAGATTTTCCAGAGGAGTGTGTATGGGTAAGGGGGGATTTTGGTTTGCTACTTAGGGCAGTTTCAAACATTTTGCTCAATGCTGTTAAGTACTCACCAGAGCGCGGTGTGATCAGTGTAATCATAGAAAATAATCAGCAATCAATCGTGCTAAAAGTGATCGACCAGGGACCGGGAATACCAGCAAAAAAAATTGCCAAAGTGTTTAAACGTTTTAGCAGGGCTGAAGGCGAACATCAGGCGCAGGAAGGCAGTGGTTTAGGTTTATATTTTGTGAGTGTGACTATTAAAAAGCATCGTGGCAGCGTATCTGTTCATAGCGAAGAGGGGCGTGGAGCCACCTTTATTGTTTCACTACCGTTGGAGCGACGCAAAACTCATCAACCTGTTGAATCTGACCGCAGAAAGCATTATGTGTCGCCATTTAATGACACCATATAGTTTTTAACATCATCACTTTTAAGATATAATCTTGCACTTGATTTTGTACAAGAGTTGTATTCAGATAATTTTTTAGGAGGCAGTAATGGCTAATTTGTTAGAGCAATTAAAATCTATGACCACTATCGTGGCGGATACTGGTGACGTTGAAGCGATCAAGGCAGTTAAGCCTGTTGACGCAACAACAAACCCATCATTAGTGCTAAAAGCAAGCCAATTGCCACAATACGCGCCTTTAATCGAAGCTGCGGTTGCTTACGCAAAAGCACAAGGCGGTACTAAGGCTGAACAAATTGATAACGCTGCTGACAAATTAGCAGTGTTGATTGGTGCAGAAATCACTAAAGAAGTGCCAGGTCGTATCTCAACAGAGGTTGATGCACGTCTATCTTTCAATTTAGATGCAATGGTGGCTAAAGGCCGTAAATTGATCAAACTATACGAAGAGTCAGGCATCAGCAAAGACCGCGTGTTGATCAAACTAGCATCAACATGGGAAGGCATCAAAGCCGGCGAAATCCTAGAAAAAGAAGGCATCCAATGTAACCTGACATTGTTATTCGGTTTCGGCCAAGCACGTGCATGTGCTGAAGCTGGTGTATTCTTGATCTCTCCATTTGTTGGCCGTATCTTAGACTGGTACAAAGCTAAAAACCCAACAACAGAATACACACAAGAAACTGACCCAGGTGTGGTTTCAGTACGTGCTATTTACCAATACTACAAAGAGCATGGCTACAAAACAGTGGTAATGGGCGCTTCATTCCGTAACACAGGCGAGTTGGTTGCTTTAGCTGGTTGTGACCGTTTGACAGTTTCACCAAACTTGTTGCAAGACCTGGCTGCTACTGAAGGCACATTGACCCAAGTATTGAAAGACACTGGCGCAACTAAACCAGCACCGGCAAAAATGACAGAAGCTGAGTTCCGTTTTGAATTGAACCAAGACCCAATGGCAACAGAAAAACTTGCTGAAGGTATCCGTGGTTTCGTAGTTGACCAAAACAAACTTGAAGCAGCATTAAGCGAAAAACTGTAATACTTTGGTATTATTTTTGTAATTAAAGCGTAATCGTTGCGCTTTAGAATTGACATAAATTAGCTGGGCATTTACCA
The DNA here is from genome assembly GCF_000023705.1 of Methylotenera mobilis JLW8. Classification (NCBI taxonomy): domain Bacteria; kingdom Pseudomonadati; phylum Pseudomonadota; class Betaproteobacteria; order Nitrosomonadales; family Methylophilaceae; genus Methylotenera; species Methylotenera mobilis. The sequence goes on along the minus strand of NC_012968.1, from coordinate 1,468,444 downwards.
TGAGTGTCCAGTTTTTTATGAGGCCGAATTTAGGCACTTAAATTCGAACGAGTGAAAGTCGAAGCGCAGTTATTTTTAGTTAATTATTTCGTAATTTATTGCGGATAAAATTAGCTAAACTTGATGTGAGTCGAGTTTCGCAAAATAGTAATAAATGTAATTCTTAAAATTATTAAACGGAGAAACACCATGGCATTAACACAAATGGCATTAGATTCATTAGATTTCGACGCAACAGTTGCATTAGCAACAACAGTTGCTCCACACGTGGACATCCTTGAAATCGGTACACCATGCATCAAGCACAACGGTATCAAATTGCTTGAAACATTACGTGCTAAATTCCCAAACAACAAAATCTTAGTTGACTTGAAAACAGCTGACGCTGGTTTCTACGAAGCTGAGCCATTCTACAAAGCTGGTGCTGACATCGTTACTGTATTAGGTATTTCTGATATGGGTACAATCAAAGGTGTAATCGATGCTGCTAACAAATACGGCAAAAAAGCACAAATCGACTTGATCAACGTTGCTGACAAAGCTGCTGTTACTAAAGCTGCTGCTGCTGCTGGCGCACACATCATTGGCGTGCACACTGGTCTTGACCAACAAGCTGCTGGTCAAACTCCATTTGCTGACTTAGCATTGGTTGCTGCTTTGAACCTAGGCGTTGAAATCTCTGTTGCTGGTGGCGTTAAAGCTGCTACAGCTAAACAAGTTAAAGACGCTGGCGCAACAATCATCGTTGCTGGTGCTGCTATCTACGGCGCTGCTGATCCTGCTGCTGCTGCTGCAGAAATCACATCTATCGTTCACGCTTAATTTAAGCTCTTTTCAATAAGTTTTTTATTGAAATGAACGGTTAAAAAATCCTGACTCAGTAATGGGTCGGGATTTTTTTTGGGATTTTAAGTATTCACTAAAATCATTGATTCGATAAGGAAATATCATGAGTAGTAGTCAAAAACTAATTTTAGACAAGTTAACAAGTATCTTGGCTGAAACAGACAATTCTAAATCAGCTGAGTTGTTAAAACTGGTTGAAGGTGCAGGCCGTACATTTATCGGTGGCGCTGGCCGTTCATTGTTAGTATCACGTTTCTTCGCTATGCGTTTAGTACACGCTGGTTACAATGTAAGCATGATCGGTGAAGTGGTTACACCAGCAATCAAAGCTGGCGACTTGCTAGTTTTGGTTTCAGGTTCAGGCGGTACAGAAACACTATTGCCATTCGTGAAAAAAGCAAAATCTGTTGGTGCTAAATTGGTAGTGATTTCTATGAAGAAAACTTCACCAATGGCTGATGCAGCTGACTTAACCATCCAAATTGGTAACGACAGCAGCTTCCCGTTAACTAACGGTATGCCTATGGGTTCACAATTTGAACTTTCAACATTGCTATTCTTAGAAGCTACTATTGCTGATTTGATTTTTGCAAAAGGCCTAACTGAAGAAGGTATGCGCGCTATCCACGCAAACCTAGAGTAGTCGAAAGCTTGCGGTGTAATCGCCGAAAAATTGCAGTATAGTCACAAGCTGCTATAGCCATACGCTATAGTCGTTAGTTAAAAAAAGCCCGATGATTCGGGCTTTTTTTATTGCTGCTGAAGTAACGTGAGTTGTTGCTGTGTTAACTGCTTGCTATGTATAGCTGTGGCAATGAGTGCGCCATGGATACCTAAAGATTTTAGTGTATTTAAATCTGCTATATCTCTAACGCCACCAGCCGCATATAAGTTAAAATCGCCAGCCTTTGCTTGAGTTTGTGTAAGCAACTGCAGATTAACCCCTTGATTGGCGCCTACATGTGCAAGTGACATGATAATCACCGCTTGTGGCCAGTAAGCAGTGCTCTCTAGTAAGGCTTGTGGGCCCTGGTAGCCTGTAGGCATAAAGTCCAGTGAGAGTATGGTTTGCTCACTTATTACATGATAGATAGCCAGATACTGTTCCATACTTACAAAGTTCTCACTACCTAGAATGAGCTTTACACCTGCTTGTGACGATAAATCTGGTTGTGAGGATAAGTTTAGTTGTGACCATAAATCAAGCTCGGTTAAATTGCTGATACCGGCATCCACCCAAAGCGTTAGGTTGGGATAGTGTTGCGCGATAGATGCAATCACGTCAAAGTTGTTGCTTTGAGTGCAGTCCTGAGTGTTGCCAAGTTTTTGTATAGCATTTAGATCTGCAATGTATAGTTGCTGAAAAGGATGTAAAGCAAGCAGGGCGGCAACAATCGCTAAAGGTTCGCTTGAGGGGGTAAGTGCTGATGTGATTGCCTGATAGCGGTGGCGCTCACCTTTTTTTGCGTGAACGACAATGCCGTTAAGTAGATCAATCACTGGAATTATTTGCATGAGTATCTCAAGAAAGGTAATGGCTGCTTTGTTTAATTGGCATCTTAGCCTACACTTTCAATGGCTATAAAGATTGGTTGACTAGGACGTATTATCCCAGCTTCTGTGTGCTTTGGCATGCATCTCGTTAGGGCGGCTTTGGGTTGAGCGTATCAGCGTGATGCGTCGCATAATGTAATTAAAGAGGAATATTCATCATCGAAGCATTAAAAAAAATATTAGTCTGTGAATATATTACCGGCGGTGGTTTGGGCACAGAAGCGTTACCTGAGTCTTTGGTGAATGAGGGTTCGTTGATGCGGGATGCTTTACTGCGTAATCTGACAGAGATGAGTCAATTTGAAATCGTGACATTGCACGATGCCAGGCTTACTCCCTCACCATTGGCGAATCATAGTATTGCAGTGGAGTCTGGGCAGTTTAATCGCATTTTTGCTGAAACACTGCCTAGCGTGGAGTTGGTATGGCTCATTGCGCCGGAAAGCAATGGTGTTTTGTTAGAGCTGAGCGAGTTATGTTATGCAAGCCACGATAAAGGTGCATTATTTTTAGGTTGCGGGTTTGATGCTACTTTAATTGGCACCAGCAAGACTTTGTGTTTTGAGGCTTTGCGTGATGCAAATATCTATACCTTGCCAGTGTATGCGGGGGAAGATCTCGTAGCGGGCAAATGTGAGCAGCTAAGTACAGAACATGTTAGCACTTGGGTTGCTAAACCAGAGGATGGCGCTGGCTGTGAGGGTATTAACTTGTTTGATTCTATCGATGACTTAACGCATTGGGTTAAGCAGGGTGAGCGTTATCTGACCTATTTGGCTCAACCCTATCAAGCTGGTGTGGCGGCCAGTTTTTCGATGTTGTGCCGCAATGGCAAGGCATGGCTGTTAAGTTGTAATGAGCAGCATATCACGCGTGACGGCAACCATTTTAAGTTGTCTGGCATCACAATTAACGGCATGTCAGCTTATTGGCAGCGTTTTGAAACCATCGCCAGAAAAGTTGCCAAAATGCTACCAGACGCGCTGGGTTATGTCGGTGTTGATGTGATTGTGGATACCGAGCATGACCATAAGATTTATGTGATTGAAATTAATCCGCGCTTGACCACCAGCTACGTAGGGCTGGAGCAGGCCTTAGATTATAATCCTGCTAAATTAATCATGGATTGTGTGTTGACCGATAAGTTTGTTATGCCGAATCTAGCCAAAAAACAGGTATTTATCCCACTATGAGTCAGCAAGATATTATTGGTTGGGATGTCGGTGGCGCGCACCTGAAAGCGGTATTAATCAATACGCAGGGACAAGTGCTGCATGCAAAGCAGGTCTATTGCCCTTTGTGGCGTGGGCTAAACGAGTTGGAATCAGCGATTGATGCTATTTTGTCTGAAATGCAGGCTGAGTCGCACATGGTGACTATGACCGGTGAGCTGGCTGATATTTTTGCAGATAGGCATAGCGGTGTGTTAGCTATTGCGCAAACCATGCAGCGCAAACTCAATACAGCTAACCGTGTCGTTCAGCTTAAGTTTTTTGCAGGAAATAAGGGCCTCATAGCGCCAGATGCTGTTGCGCAGGTGACGAGTGAGATAGCATCGATGAACTGGCTAGCCAGCATGCAGTATTTGGCGCAGCAATTACCGCAAGCGATTTTTCTTGATATTGGCAGTACTACCACGGATATTGCGTTGTTAAGTGATGGTAAGCCAGATGTGCAGGGTTTTACCGATGCAGCACGTATGAGGTTTGATGAGTTGGTTTATACTGGGGTTGTGCGAACACCATTAATGGCGTTGGCGCAAAAAATCCCGCTCGCAGGGCAATTAGTGAATGTGGCTGCCGAGCATTTTGCGACCACAGCCGATGTTTACACCCTAACTGGTGAGTTGGCGCCAGAAGATAATATGGCTGATACGGCAGATGGTGCCGATAAAAGCGTAGCATCCAGCGCACGCCGTATCGCCAGAATGGTCGGGTGGGATGCGCATGACGCGCCTTTAGCTGCCTGGATAGGGCTTGCCCATGCATTCAAACATGCGCAGCTCAACATGGTGCGACAGGCTGTATTAAGCAAGCTATCATCTCAACAAGATGCTGTGGCTTCGTTACAGTTGATAGGCGCAGGTGCCGGTGAGTTTTTAACGGCATCTCTTGCCCAGCAGTTAGGGCTTCCATATCGCTCGGTGAGCGAGTTTATTAGTGCAGAAAGTAGTGTAATCAAAAATATGGCGAAGGTTTGTTTTCCAGCTTTTGCAGTTGCTTCACTGGGGCTGTCTGGATGAGTTTTTTAAAGCATGAGTTGCATTACCTAGCGGATAGTGCGCAATATTTTGCACGGATCGCACAGATGCCATGGGCAATGTTTTTGGATAGCGGCCAACTACTGAATCCGCTAACAGGCAAGGCTGGCAGCCAATATGGCCATTATGATATTTTGGTGGCGAAACCGTTTATTACGTTCACTAGCAATGGTCAGCACACCGAAGTGGTGAGTAGAGATGGAAAGCATACTTCACTTGAGGACCCCTTCAAGTTGGTAAATGATGCCTTACAGCCACTGCGTGCCGCTCAATCAGCGTGGCCATTTACCGGAGGTGCGGTTGGTTATTTTGGCTATGATTTAGCCAGACGGTTGGAAAAGCTAGAAAGTACCGCTGTGGATGATGGATTGGTTCCGCAACTGCAAGTCGGCATTTACGATTGGGCGGTGATCGTGGACCACCGCGCGAAAACTACGCATTTGGTTTCTAATGGCTTTGATCGCCAAACGCATGATGATTGGCAGTCGTTATGTGAACTGTTTGATGGGGTAGGACAAAGTGAGGCAGCACAGACTGCTGACTTTGAAATCACATCGGCGGTACGCTCTAACATGGATAAGGCGGCTTATAGCGCGGCTTTTAACGCGATTAAAACCTATATTCATGAAGGCGACTGTTATCAGGTCAATCTGGCGCAGCGATTTTCCGCTACGGCGCACGGTGATGCCTGGGCTTTTTATCAAAAGCTAAGAGAAATTAGCCCTGCACCATTTATGGCATATATGAATTTAGGGCATATGCATGTGGTTTCCGGCTCACCTGAGCGGTTTTTGCAAGTGGTCAATGGGTATGTGGAGACGCGACCAATTAAAGGCACTAGGCCGCGCGCTGCAGATGCGGAGCAAGATGCAGAGTATGCGCAGGACTTGCTTGAAAGCCTGAAAGATCGTGCAGAGAACCTGATGATCGTGGATTTGCTGCGTAATGACATCAGTAAAAACTGTAAAACAGGTTCAGTTAAGGCAGATAAGCTATTTCAATTACAAAGCTTTGCCAACGTGCATCACTTGGTGAGCATCGTAACGGGGGAGTTACTGGCAGATAAATCTGCCATAGATTTATTGCGTGGTTGTTTCCCAGGTGGTTCAATTACTGGCGCGCCTAAACTACGCGCCATGCAAATTATTGAAGAGTTAGAACCGCATCGGCGTGGTGTATATTGCGGCGCGATTGGTTATATCGGCTTTGATGGCAATATGGATACGAATATTGCGATACGCACTGCGGTTTATGTAGAAAAGAAAAATGGCGAAGGTGAAGTCAGCTTTTATGCCGGCGGCGGTATTGTTGCAGATTCAGATGTTGAAAAAGAGTATGTGGAAACTTGGGATAAAGCCTCCAGTATGCTAAAAGTAGTAGAGTGTTTTAGCCGCAAGCCTGAGTAGTTTTAAATAAGCCCTAGTTTTAGATATGAGCGTTAAACCATCGCTTTAAACAGTAGTTTTAAACTTTAGCTTTAGACTTTAGCTTTTAAACCAAGGGGTCGCCTATGTGGGTAGTAAAATTAGGGGGTAGCTTGCTGGGCTCACCAGAGCTGCCGCGTTGGCTGGAAATGTTGGTTAAAATCAGCGATGGCAAAGTCATTATCGTACCCGGTGGCAGTGTATTTGCTGACGCTGTGCGTGTGGCGCAGCAGCGCTCCGGCGTGAGTGATGCCATGGCGCATCACTTGGCATTGCTGGCTATGGACCAGTTTGGTTTATTACTGACTGGCATTAACCCTCATTTGGTCACCGCTAGCAGTGAGTTAGAGCTTGCCGAACGCGGCTGGCAGCATAGGGCTATTGTCTGGTTACCTAGCAAGATGGTATTGGCTGATGATGCCATTGCCAAGAATTGGCAAGTAACCTCCGATAGCTTAAGTGCATGGCTGGCACATAAAATAGGAGCGGAGCGCTTGCTGCTGGTGAAGTCCAAGCCGCTGAGTGACTATGCAAACTCAACATCAGTGTTACTGCAAACCTTGGTACAAGATGAGCTAGTGGACAGTGCCTTTAGTGATTATTGTCTGCAACAGCGCTTCCAAACTTATGTAGTACATAAAGCCAATTATGCCGCGGTTGAACCTATATTAAGTAAGCGCCGTATGGAAGATGTGAGCGTTGCCACCGATCATGTGCTGCTGGTTGATTATTAAATTGGCTTATTAAAAGAAAGTTTTATTATGTCTACAACCCCTGTATTTTCTGAGCAAGAAGTCGAAGCAAGATTAGCGGCAGAACTCCCGCATTGGTATCTGGAAAATGGCTGGATACGCCGCAAGTATAAAACCAGTGGCTGGAAAGCCACGCTGATGGTGGTGAACACGGTAGGGCATTTGGCCGAGGCAGCGTGGCATCATCCTGACTTAACCGTGTCTTATGCGTTTGTTATCGTTAAATTGTGCACACATGACGCAAAAGGCATTACCGAAAAAGACTTTGAGTTAGCGAAAAAGATTGAATCTGTGATTGCTTGGCAGCCCGCTAAGGAAGGTGGTGCCTTAACGGGAACGCCAAACGAAGACGTGCGCTTCAAATACATCAAATACGACGATAAATAGCATTCAGCCTGCTGGCTGTGCTGCTGTTGGTAGTGCTTTAGCCTGCGTGTGGCTCAAACTTGACGCTACGCTCAAATTTACCAAAATGCAGCATAATTGTTGGCAATATCAGCAAGTTAAGTATCGTAGAGGTCACCAATCCACCGACAATAATGGTGGCCATTGGCCCTTCAATCTCTCGACCAGGCTCACCACTGCCAACCGCCAGTGGTAATAAGCCCAAAGCAGTTACCAGCGCCGTCATCAAGATAGAAGGCAGGCGCTCCGATGCTCCGCGGATGCATGTTTCCAGGCACCATACGCAGTTTTCCTCATCCACCAGATGCTGAAAATGTGAGGCCATCATAATTGAGTTGCGCAGGGTAATACCAAACAGCGTCACAAAGCCTACTAGTGAGCCTAATGAAATCCATCCCCCTGTGAGCATCACCGCAATTACGCCGCCTATTAGGGCAAATGGCAAGTTGGCAAAGGTCAGCAGTAGGTTACGTAAGCGCCCAAATGCGATATACAACATTAACAATACACTCACGCCGGCGATTGCCGATTGTAAAATCAGTTTTTCCCTAGATTTGGCATTGGCCTCTGCTGCGCCGGTAAACTCCAAATAGGTGCCTGGGCTCAGCGTTAGTTCGGAGTTCAAGCGAGTTTTTAATTCACTGGTGAACGAGTCAATGTCACGCCCTGAAACATTGGCAGTGACAGTCTGAATGCGTTTGGCACCGGCATGCAGTATTTTTGAGCGGCCGTTTTCTTGCACGATGTCTGCCACATCGCGTAATCTAAATAACTTACCTTCAGCATTGAATAGCGGTAGGCTGCCTGCTTCCTGTACGTCATCCCTAGCCTCCAAGTCCAGCAGCACACTAACGCCAATGACGCGGTTACCTTCATAAACTTGTGTGACAGGTACGCCTTCATAAGCCGCGCGAATATTGTCCAATACATCTGTCGGGTACAAGCCCAGTTGTGCCATTTTCTCTGGGCGTAAGCGCACAACCAGTTGCGGCGTGCCTGGAGGTGATTGCACGGTAACATCTGCCGCGCCTTTAATATCATTCAGGATTCTGGCTATGTTATTTGCATCGCTATCTAACGCGTCTAGGTTTTGTCCATAGATGTTAATCACTGTGCTGGCTGCGTAACCCGAGATGGTTTCTTCAATGCGCTCGGTTAAAAAGGTATTAATGGCAAAGTTGACGCCTACAAAGCCGGTTTCGGCCACACCATCACCGTCGCGATCAACATCTTCACCAGAAAGTTCTTCTCTGATATCAGCTAAAATGCGGCGTTGTTCCTCTCCCGAAATAGCACCAATTTCAATCTCAAACTCGCTATAGTGCGTGCCAAAAGTATCTGCGGCATTAGGTGCGCGGCCTACCCATTGGGTAACGGATTTAACGCCATCAATTTTGCGAATGGTCTCTGAGACTTTTTTACCGATACGCAACGACTCTTGCTCTGAGGTGCCAGGTACCGCTGTCATATGCATGATGTAATGGCCTTCATGAAGTGCAGGGATAAACTGGCTTTTAAATAACGGTAGGGTACCTAAGCCAATGGCAATTAGGATAAAACTGGTGGCAATCACTACTTTGTAATGCGCATCCACCTTCATCAGCACTTTTACATAGATTCTTTTGAAAAATTGAATCAATGGTGGGTCTGTATCGTCAAGTTTGGCATTACCTAGCATGATGTAGCACAGCGCAGGGGTTAGCGTTAGTGCAACAAACAATGAGGCCATAATCGCAGCAATGTAAGCCAGGCCTAACGGCGCGAATAGTTTGCCGGCAACGCCACCTAAGGTGAGTAATGGTAAAAATACTAATGCCACAATAAAGGTTGCATAGACCACAGAGGTACGCACCTCCATCGATGCATTAAACACCACCTGATAGGTAGGTAAGGGTTGTGCCAGCAAACGGTTTTCACGCAGGCGTCTAAAGATGTTTTCGGTATCGATAATTGCATCGTCCACCACTTCGCCAAGTGCAATGGCAAGGCCACCCAGTACCATGATATTCAAGCCAATATTAAAGTAGCTCATGACTACAATCGCGGTGAGTAGTGATAGTGGGATGGCGGTTGCAGAGATAAATGCGGTACGTACATTAAACAAAAATAGAAATAGAATGGTAATCACCAGTACTGAGCCGATAAGAATATCCGCTCGCACACCGCTGATTGCTACTTCAATAAAGTTAGCTGGCCGGAACAAACCTTGATGCAGCTTGATATGTTCAGCGGTCAGGTTAGGTTCCAGTTCTTTTAATGCGCGCTCTACTGCAAGCGTTACACCATGCGTGTTGGCGCCCAGCTGACCTTGTACGGAAAGGTAAACGCCGCTTTCTTCATTAATGGCTGCTGCGCTGATAGAGGGTGCTGCTCCATATGCAACCTTACCTATATCGCCTAGTCTGATGGTTTGCCCATTTTTATGGAGCAGCGTAACTAGTGCCAATTTTTCTGGCGTCGTGGATTGCCCTTCGGTGTTAATCACGATGCGCTGGTTTTTATTCTCAATATAGCCACCACCACGCACCCCTGTGGCTTTTCTCACGGCATCCTCTACTTGCAGTAGTGAGATGCCGTAGCGGATCATTTTTTCAGGGTCAACTTGCACTTGTAGCTGCTTGACTTTGCCGCCAAACACATTGACATCTGCTACGCCGGGTATCGCCAGCAAATGCGGCACGATGGTCCAATCTACCATGGTGCGAAGTTCTGTAAGCGAGCGTGTTTTTGATGTTAAGCCAAAGCCTAATACCGTGCTGGCAGAGGAGGTAAGTGGCGTGATGTTAGGGGTAATACCTTGCGGCAGTTTATTGCCCAAGGTGGAAAGGCGCTCTGCAATGACTTGGCGATTACGATAGATATCGGTCGATTCATTAAAAATAATGGTGACGATAGAAAGGCCAGGAATGGACTGTGAGCGCATGCTTTTAATGCCAACAGTACCGGCAGCGCTGGTTTCAATAGGTTGCGTAACCAGACTTTCCACCAGCTCTGCAGATAGGCCGGGTGACTCAGTTTGAATGATAATCTGGGTGGGTGCAAACTCAGGAAACACATCAAGATTGCTGCGCGTCAGGCTAAACAAGCCATAAACAATAATGAGTGAGGCTAAACCAATAATCACGCCACTAAAGCGGATGGAGAAGCGAACCAAGGCTTGCATCATAGTGAGCGAGCCTCGAGTGATGTTTGGATGCAGTCTGTATGATGGAAGCGATGAACTGAAATAATTGTTCGCATTGCTAGTCCCTTGTTTTGCGGCATGATGGTGTGCCGCATTATTTTTTATCTAAATGCGCTTAAAGCAGCGTGCTAGTCATCGTTCTCGTTCATGATTTGTGATTTGAACTCTTCTGATAGCAATAACTGCGCGCCGCTAACCACCACCTCATCATTGGCTTTTAGGTTACCTTGGTAAAACCAGCCATTTTCCACCTCAATGTCGGTTTGTATCGGCTTGCGTTTAAATGCAGCATCTCCGGTTTTTTGGTATACCCACGGCTTTCCTGCATACCAAATAATAGCGTTGTTAGGGATCACCACGCCGCTGCTCTTCTTGTTAGATGTGGCGGTCACGGCATTGATTTGCATGCCGGTACGCAACTCATTGGTCACCGCGTGGTAAAAGTAGGTTTTACCTTGTATCGTGCTATTGGTGATAGGGGCAGGGGAGATGTAGTCAGCGCGCATGGTGTGTGACGGCGCGGCGGTTGGCGCAATGGTGATGCTGCTATTGGCTTGCGGCTCAGCAGCGTCAAACGGCAGTGTGGTTTGAATCAGCACTTTTTTATTGGAGATAAGCGCTTGCAGCAACTCACTGGCTTGCGGTTTGGTTGCCTGTTGTGCCAGTGTGTCGCCCCACAGTTGGCGCATGCTGTCTACAATATTTCTGGCGTTGGACTCTGCTGCGGTGATTTTTGTCTCATCCGCTTTTGCAGTGGCTGCGGCATTAGCTACTACTTTATCGGATATGTTTTTGTTGTCTTGATTCAGCGCTCTAAAGCGTTCTAACTCATTTTTATTATGGTTAAACGATGCTTTTAACACGTCAATTTCAGACTTCACTGCCAAATAACGATTGCGCAGTTCGATCAGACCGTCAATGCTCACTACATTACCATATGTACTGATGCTGGCCTGATGCGAGCTGGCCTTGAGTTGCGCCGTGAATATATCGCTTTGCTTTTGCGCGGCAGGGCTCACGCTGACAACGGCTATGCCATCTTTATTGGCAACACGGCTGATGGTTTCAATTTCTTCTTCCGTTTGTTCAGAAATAGTCTCAAATTCATCTTTGCCATAAAAGACTAATAGCCAGAACAACAAAACAATTAAAAAAGCTTGTAAGCCTATAATAATGGCAAGTTTACGATTCATTCAGTTTTTCTCCATCATGCGGCTAGGATTTAGCGCCTCAGCTTATCAATCGGTGCGCACAGCATTTAAAGCGTTAGGTTGGTTGCCCAGTTCATGCAAAGGGTGCTGTAAGGTGTTTTCCAGATTGTTAATGGAGCTGTACAGTTGGAAGTTGGCAAGCAAGACGCTTTTCTCAGACATTAAGTCTTCAAGCTTTGCCATGGTGAGTTCTAGTCTATCAATTTCACCACCTGCAAATAAGTGTTGCATACGATTGGTATTATCTTGCTGCAGGGCGTACAGTCTTTTGTAATCAGCCAGTGACTGCTGGGTTTGTGTCAATTTAGCCCGCGCTGCATGTGTCTCGCTAATCACACGGCTTTGTAAAGCTTCGAACTGCGCGGCCTCTACTTCACGCAGTTGCGTAGCCTCAGCAATTGCGTACTTGTTTTTATTCAGTATGGTCATCAAACCGGATAAGCCTAATGACCACACCTGACTGCCAAACTCATAGGTGTAGGACGGGCTGAAAGTAAGGTCGGGGTATTGCTTTGCGATCTCCAGTTTGAGCTTGCCTTCTGCAACTGCGTAGCGCTCTAGTGCCGCACGTAAATCCAAGCGGTTTAATAAAGCGGCGGATTGTGCGTTAGCTAGCAAGTCTGAAGGCGCGTTCTCGATGATGCTTTCCGCGCTATGTGTTTCAGCAAATGTCATTTGCTGCACCAAACTTAACGGCAAGCCTAGATTGCTGGCCAGCTTGGTGGTGAGCACCAGTTTGTTTTGTTGTTGCGTGTTTAAGTCTGTATTGGTGGTTTGCAGCAAAAGTTTGGCATGACTTAATTCAACTTTAGAAGCTAAGCCTAAGTCTTGACGCTTTTGGTACACAGCAACAATGTCTTGGCGGTAGGCTAGCTCTTGCGATAGCGCCCGTATTTGCGCTTGGTTAAATTGCAGTTCGTAATAAGTGGTGGCCACTTGTGCACGCAGACTCCATGCTGTTTGCGCCACATCCAACTTGGCGGCCTCAGACAAGTGCTGTGCATTTTCAATGCGAATGTGGAGCTTATTGGCTGTGATAACCGGGATGTCTATGCTTAAGCCGTAAGTGTAAGGGCTAATATCACCGTTGACATTGTCGCTTTTGCCATAGTTGCCACTAAGCGTGGGCAATGGCCTAGCACCTGCAGTGGTTTGCGCTGCTTCAGCGGCACGCCATTGCGCACGTGCCAGGTCTAAATTCGGGTGGAAAAACAGTGCGCAATAGATGAGTTCATCTAAATTCCACTGCTTAATCGGGAAAGTGCTCGGTGTGTAGTTGTTGTCAGCTAAATACTGCTTAAATTCCGCATTGTCAGGATGCTTGCTTTCAATCTTGTGAATCAGCGCTTGCTGGTCAATCGGCTTGGCAAAGTACTCCACAAAGCCGCATGCTGATAATGTCAGCGGCAGGCATGCTAGCCAGAGACTAGTGTGCAGAAATTGAAATCTAACTTTGCAAGAGATTAAATGCATGCGCCGATTGGGTTAGTCGTGCTTTAAAGCTAACTTACAATTTCTGCATGTACTGCATCTAATGCATCCTGTAGCGTTTCTTCACTTAATTGATTGATGGAGGTTGCAAGAATATCCGCTGCTTCAACGGTGGCAATAGGTAAGTTATGACTATCCATTTCAGCAATTAACCCAGCAGCAACGCCAGCAATCTTTAATAAAGCTTGTCGCTCGCGCATAAGGAGCTCAAGCTCGGTGCGCAGCATGTTGATTTCGTTTTGATTGATTGTGTTTGGCATAATGGAATAACTTTTATTTATAAGTTGAGTATAGTACTAAGTGTATTTTCTCACAATCATTAGCCGTACTGCTAGATATTCCAAGCTTAAACAGATTATTCATGATTCAAAATGGTCTAAAAATGGCAATCTGAAAATAAATAGCATATTTTTTGTATTATCCCTTTTCGGAATGGGATAACTTGATATACAATGGCGTCCTTGTTTGAACGACAGCACTTAAACGTTATTCAAACACTACCTTGCGAGAGTGGCGGAATTGGTAGACGCACTGGATTTAGGTTCCAGCGCCGTGAGGCGTGAGAGTTCGAGTCTCTCCTTTCGCACCAGAATTTAGCAGTAAATTGGAACCCCATTTATTTGTGACTTTGGTCATTGAATAGTGGGGTTTTCTTATTTCTAGGTTAACTTTCTAGCTCAACAATTTTCCAGGCTAATAATTGCTTTGCCACTGGCACGATTGCTGAGCAATAGCTCGCTGGCGTCAATTGGACTGCTCGCTTAGCGGTGATTTCTCCTTAACTTAGTCGTGTCTGAGCTTAGCCGGGTAGAGCGATCTCAATTCTAAAGCCATTCGGGCTGAGATTGTCTGCACGTACATGTCCGCCATGCGCTTCAATTACTTGCTTGGTGATGGCCAGCCCAACGCCATGCCCTACGGTTTGGCTGCCGGAAACGCCCCTCACAAACGGTTTGAATATATCCTCCAGTTCTAGTGCGTCAACACCAGCGCCTTCGTCTGTTACTGTGATGTGAAGGCAGTCATCTGTCGCGTCTTGATGGCAGTTGATGTCAATCGCGCTGTGCTCAGGGCTATACTTAATGGCATTGCGCACTACGTTTTCAATTGCTCGATATAGCAGGTCTGGCTGTCCTTGCAGCGAATATTCACGCGCTAAGTTCATGCCTAGCTTGATATCTTTAGATGCTGCCTCAAATTGGGCGTCTTCCACTATGCTATGCAGAAGCTGATTTAACGCCAGCGTTTCCTTTTTAATTTGCACGGCACCTGACTCTAGCCTTGAGAGTGTGAGTAGTTCTCCGATTAATCCATCCATACGGTTGGCTTCTAGCGTGATGCGGTCAATAAATTCGGTAATCTTGTGTGGTGCTTGTGTTACTAGCCCTAGCGCCATTTGGATTCTGGCAAGCGGCGAGCGCAGCTCATGAGAAACATGGTGCAGTAGCTTGGTCTGACTTTGCAGTAAGCTTTCCAGGCGCGATGCCATTGCGTCAAAATCATGGCCTAGGTCTGAAAGCTCATCGCGCCGCCCACCCATCGCGTTGGCGACGCGCACATCCAGTTTGCCATGGGACGCCTGCTCAAATGCACTACGTAAAATGTTAATCGGCTTAGAAAAATACCAAGCCAGCAGTGCTGCAAATAAAAAGCTTACAACAACACCGCCTAATAATGGCATTAACGGAAAGCGTACCGGCGGCCTGTGCGGTGCGCTTCTGTATTGTTCCATATTGTCCGCGGCTGGCATGCGTGCATCGCTTACAGGGCTCCGGTGATTGTGGCTACGCTCGGTAGGAGCTGGTGCAACGACGGAGGGGCGCCCATTGTCCGGTACAAACAGCAAAAATGATTGCCCATTGTTCAGTTTTATCTGTTTTACATGACGTTGACGCTGGTCTTCGCGCACTAATGCAATGGCCGTATCAAAGCTTGCCTTGGTGTAGCTGCGCTGTAATAGTTCTTGCCCTTTGTTATCTATCGCCAGTAGCTGCGGCATTGGGCGTTTTTGCCAGCTTTGCAATAAATGCCTGAGTGCTTCTACACCGCCAAATTGCAGTGTGGAGGCTGAAGCTTCCACCAATGAACGTGCTGGCGGTGACATTTCCACCCCAGTACTTTGCAAGGCCTCATGGCGATGTTGTAGCCAGATTGCAACACTGACCCCAGTGACCGCGGTGAGCTGAGCCACCAGCAGGAACATAAAGAACTTCCAGAATAGCCTGTTCATGATGATTTAATCGGTAGTGTTTTAATGAGCTGATAGCCCATGCGATACACGGTTTGGATACAGTCTCTACCATCTTTCAGTGTGCCAATTTTTTGCCTAATACTGCTCATGTGTACGTCTATGCTGCGATCAAATCTTGCCAGCGGTTTGCCCATGCCTAGTTTGGCCAGTTCTTTCTTACTTACGACATGACCGGCATTCTTAGCCAGTACTTCTAGCAAGTTAAATTCGGTGCTGGTGAGGTTGATGGTATTGCCGTCTAACTCTACGCGGCGTTGTTCCGGCCAAATGGTGAGGTCGCCGACAGTGAGCTGGCTCTCGGTTTGTAAGCTTTCTTGCGTTGGTTTTGCGCGCCTCAATATCGCACGAATGCGCGCAGTGAGCTCACGCGGTGTGCATGGCTTAGGTACATAATCATCCGCACCTAGCTCTAGGCCAAAGAACCGATCAGACTCGTCTCCTCTGGCAGTGAGCATGATTACCGGAATTTGGCTGCTTTTTCGGATGAGGCCTAGCGTTTCAATGCCATTCATTTTAGGCATCATGACATCTAGCACCGCGAGGTCAAATTGATTGCTAAGGGCAAGCTGCGCACCGCTAACGCCATCGCTAGCGGTGGTTACGTCAAAACCCTCCGTGCATAAAAACTCTTTAAGCATTGCGGTGAGCTCAATATCATCATCAATTAGCAGTATTTTGTGCATGGCGGCATGGAAAATCATTATAAAGATACAACATCATAACGACGACACTAAGCTCGCGACAATAGTGTTGCTGGACATTTACCTAACTTTACTATTGCTTAACCTGCATTTACAAGCGACCAAGGCAAAATGCAACTGTCATTTGATTGGTCATGTTCCAACCATGATACTTAATTTATTCATCAGGAGACTGTAAATGAAAATCGCAACCCCAATTTTAGTATTAGCATTAGCCACAATGGCTATTCCTTTAGCTTCGCAGGCTGATCCAGTGAAGCGTGACCGTTGTGAGCATGCGCTAAAATCACATGGTGCAGGAAGACTCCCGCATGATGCATTTGGCGCAAGAGGCTTGCCACCGCACTTGTCTGCGTTGAACTTGTCTGATAGCCAGCAAGATAAAGTGTTCGAAATTGTTTATCCGCAAGTGCCAAAAATCAGACAATCTGAGAAGCAGCGTGAGCAGTTAATGACTGAGCTAAGAGCGCTGTCCAACTCTGCTACGTTTGATAGCGATAAAGCCAAGCAGCTTACAGAAAAGTTAGCAGAAATTGAGCAGGAGTCTATGTTTAATCGTGCTTCTACAGATAATCAGATCTTTTTGATTTTGAGCCCAGAGCAACGTAAACAGCTGGCTGAAATGAGACAGCATCATGCTGAAGGCTTTAGCAAAAGCAGATTTCATCACGGCTCAGATCAAACCAAAAAGCTAGAGCGCTTGCTGTAAGCTAGGCGTGATACAAAGCAGCGGATACTAATCGGTGCTATGAATAACTGCAGCTAGTGGTTGGCTAGGGTGCATCCAATCTAGCTACTAGCTGCATTATATAGATGAGGTTGCGTTATAGCCGGCTTAAGCTTTCGTATCAATTACATTGCCAGCTGAGCCCTGGCCTGATAACTTGCTTGATAGTGCTTGTAAAAACGCTTCCAAATCACTGCTGGTGGAAGATTGTTTGCCCAATGCACTCATTAGGTCGCTAAAACTGGTGCTTAATGCATCACTGCCTGTATCGGTGCTATTACTGGATGTGATGCTGCTTGCATTGTTTAGTTGTGCAATCAAGCTTTGCAGTTTGTCTTCTATATCACCTTTACCCATGCCCATTGGTGGAGGAGGTGGCGGTGGCATATCGCTGGTTTCTGACGAAGCATCAACGCTTTTGCCATTTTGTGACTGTAACGCTGCCATCAGATTGGCCATAAATTCACTTAGCGCAGAACTAGCATCGGTTGTGGAGGCTGTGTCTGTGCTTGATTCAGTATTGCTGGTAGATGATGTACTTGTACTGTCAGTTTCTTTTAATATAGATGAAAGACCGCCGCTGATGCCGGCAGCTTTAAGGGCGCTATCAATAGCGCCTAGCAATACACCGCCATCTTTACCGTGATGCGACGCATCGTCTGGTTTGAATCGTGCCGCTGTAGTGCCAGAGCTCACTTGTGAGGTTTGGTATATGTTGCTTGAGGATGAAATACTATTAATACTGGTCATCTTAATCGCTCCTAAATAAATGAAACTTTAAAAACGCTACCTGTACTAATCAAACAGCATGCGATGCTTAGTCTTTTGCTTTATGAAGCGCAAACCTGTTCAATTTGCCATCGGTAACTATGTCGCTACTGGCTATGTCAGCATGTTTAATGTGTGCGGCTCTAAACTCAAGTCTTGTTTAGTTTCAGTGGTTTGGGTTAAGTTAAAAGTGCTGTGCTTGTTTTTAGTTACTGTTTTTTAGCCGCAATTTTCAACGCAGTATCGACAAATAGTATGTTATTGAAATAGATGTAAACTTTTGTAAGGTTGTGTAAAGGTTCGCATCATGGCGGTTGTGATTAGGTTGTGATTAGATAGTGTTGATTGTTTGTATGGCGCTAAGACCGTAGTGAGGGGTCAAATCCATGATTAAGTGACTGTTTTGCAAAAACTGATTCGCGCTATGCATCAATTTTTATAAATAGGCCTAATCCCTATATTTATATATGTTTTTTACTTGCTTTATTCATCTAGACTTCATGGGTTTTCTTGTGTAACATCCACAGTCTTTCAACCTTAATTGTTGAGTAAGGTTTTGAATTTTTCAGGTAATCTACCTGAGTCTATTAAAACATTAAGTGACAAAATAGGTTGTAGGCGTTAAAGACTAGTTTGATATCTAGATACCATCTGGTGTGATAGCAAACGATAACTTTTTCGTCCCCACTTTACTTTATAAATAGCATGATTGTAGATAGCGCTTCATAACGGACGCTTATTTGTGATGTGCAGTTAAGAATTTAGGAATGACAGCATGGCTCTGAATGTTGAAACCCTCAGCAATCTTGAACGTAGAATTTCTATCAGCGTTCCTTTGCAACCGCTAGAGGCGCAAATTAAACAAAGATTAAATCAAGTTGCACGTACTGCAAAATTTTCTGGTTTTAGACCAGGTAAAGCGCCTATGGGCTTGGTTAACCAACATTACGGCAATCAAGTACGTGATGAGGTTTACTCAGCAGCAGTAGAAAAAAGCTTTGGTGAAGCTGTAGATGAAGCAAAGTTGCGTGTTGCCGGCTTCCCTAATATTCAACACAAACCATTTGATGCTGCATCAGAAACACTAGAATACACAGCAACATTTGAAGTATTCCCAGAAGTTGTGTTGGGTGATTTGTCAAAAGTTAAAATCGAACGCCCAGTGCTTGAAGTTGGCGAAGCTGACGTGAAAAAAACTTTAGACGTGTTAGTAAAACAACGCGTTAAGTTTGAGCCAGTAAAACGCGCAGCTAAAAAAGGTGACCGCGTTAACGTAACGTTAAAAGCCTTTATGGATGGCGAAGAAGTTGAGTCTACCGGTGATAACGGTATTGATTTAGTGCTAGGTGAAGCTGGCCGTATGTCTGCATTTGACGACGAGTTAATCGGTGGTAAAACTGGCGCAACTAAGAAGTTCGACATTACTTACCCTGAAGACCACAACCCAGCACAATTAGCTGGTAAAACAGTTGGTTATGAAGTGACTTTTGTTTCTGTTTCTCAGCCAGTATTGCCAGAAGTGGATGCGGAATTTGCAAAGAGCTTAGGCGTTGAAGATGGCGACGTTGAAAAAATGAAAGCAGAAGTTGCTGAAAGCCTAAAGCAAGAAGTAGCTAAACGTGTAAGCGCAAAATTAAAAGAGCAAGTATTCCAAGCGTTAGTGGAATCAGCAGATTTTGATATTCCACGTATTTTGCTAGAAACTGAAATCAATCGCATGATGCAAACAACGCAGCAAAATCTGAAACAACGTGGTGCAGATTTAGCTAACATCCAGTTAGAGCCTGCAATGTTTGAAGATCAAGCAAAACGCAGCACTAAACTACGCTTGCTACTAGGTGAGTTGATTAACACAAATGGCCTGCATGCAAATGCAGACCAAGTGCGTGCAATGGTAGATGTATTCTCACAAAGCTTTGAGCGTCCAGCGGATGTAGTAACTTGGTACTATGCGGACCACAAACGTTTAGACGAACCTGCTGCATTAGCAACTGAAGAGAACGCAGTGAGCTGGGTGTTGTCTCAAGCTAAAGTGACTGATAAAAAAGTTAAATTTGATGATCTAATGGGAAACGCGTAAATGAATAAGCACCTGCAACCTCAAGCTCAATCTGAGTTAATCACCACTGGTTTGGGCTACATCCCAATGGTGATTGAGCAAAGTGGTCGCGGTGAGCGTTCATTTGATATCTACTCGCGCTTGTTAAAAGAGCGCGTGATTTTCTTGGTTGGCCCTGTGAACGATATGTCTGCGAACTTAGTGGTTGCGCAGCTATTGTTCCTGGAGGCAGAAAACCCAGATAAAGATATCTCGCTCTACATTAACTCACCAGGCGGTTCAGTAACAGCGGGTATGTCTATCTACGACACAATGCAGTTCATCAAACCAGACGTGAGCACTTTATGTATTGGCCAAGCGGCGAGTATGGGTGCGTTTTTATTAGCGGCTGGGGCAAAAGATAAACGTTACAGTTTGCCAAACTCTCGCATTATGATCCATCAGCCTTCTGGTGGGTTTCAAGGACAGTCTTCAGATATCGAGATTCACGCGAAAGAAATTCTTTACTTACGTGCGAAACTGAATGATATCTTAGCCCATCATACAGGTAGAACAGCAGAAGAAATCGACCGCGATACAGAGCGCGATAACTTTATGAGCGCAGAGCAATCTGTCG
This sequence comes from Methylotenera mobilis JLW8, assembly GCF_000023705.1. Taxonomy (NCBI): domain Bacteria; kingdom Pseudomonadati; phylum Pseudomonadota; class Betaproteobacteria; order Nitrosomonadales; family Methylophilaceae; genus Methylotenera; species Methylotenera mobilis. The sequence continues at coordinate 1,448,195 of NC_012968.1, read as the reverse complement.
CTTATGGATTAATCGACAAAGTCATCGGTAGCCGTAACGAAGCTGTTTAAACTATTAATTTGATTATAGGCGACTATGCTCATTGAAGAGATTCAGTGGGCTAGACGCCTGTCAATCAGCGCGCAACACTACTTTAGGAAATACTAAATGGCGACTAAAGCCGACGACGATAAATTACTTTATTGCTCATTTTGTGGCAAAAGCCAACATGAAGTAAAAAAGCTGATAGCAGGCCCATCTGTATTCATTTGTAATGAATGCGTAGATTTGTGCAATGACATCATCAAAGAAGAAATTCAAAATTCAGATGGATTGAAATCCACTGACACCAGCCTGCCTACCCCGCAGGAAATTTGCAAAATATTAGATCAGTACGTGATTGGTCAAACGCAAGCCAAGAAGAACTTAGCGGTTGCTGTTTATAATCATTACAAACGCCTTGGTCATAACAACCTTGCTAACGGTGGTCAAAAAGATGAAGTGGAAATTGCAAAAAGCAATATTCTGCTGATTGGGCCTACGGGTTCAGGTAAAACCTTATTGGCGCAAACACTGGCAAGACTGCTAGATGTGCCGTTTGTCATGGCTGACGCCACTACGTTAACCGAAGCTGGTTATGTCGGTGAAGACGTAGAAAACATCATGCAAAAACTGCTGCAAAAGTGTGATTACGATACTGAAAAAGCGCAGCGCGGCATTGTGTATATTGACGAAGTAGACAAGATTTCACGTAAATCAGACAACCCATCCATCACGCGCGATGTGTCTGGTGAGGGTGTGCAACAAGCGTTGTTGAAATTGATTGAAGGTACGGTTGCTTCAATCCCGCCACAAGGTGGTCGCAAGCATCCTAATCAAGAGTTTGTGCAGTTAGACACTACCAATATCTTGTTTATTTGCGGTGGCGCATTTGATGGTTTGGAAAAAGTCATTCGCCTACGCTCTGAAAAAGGTGGTATTGGTTTTGGCGCAGAAGTGAAAAGCAAAGCTGATGTGCGTGAAGTTGGCGCGGTATTACGCGATGTAGAGCCAGAAGATCTTATTAAATTTGGTTTAATTCCTGAGTTTATCGGCCGCTTGCCGGTAGTTGCTACATTAGAGTCACTCGATGAAGCAGCTTTAATGACGATTCTCACTGAGCCAAAAAATGCACTGACTAAACAATATATCAAGTTGTTTAAAATGGAAGGTGTTGATTTAGAGTTCAGAGAGTCTGCTTTATTACTAATTGCGAAAAAAGCATTAGAACGTAAAACTGGCGCACGTGGTCTGCGTTCTATCATGGAACATTCGCTACTGGAAGTGATGTACGAATTACCATCATTGAAGAACTTGAGTAAAGTGGTGATTGATGACGGTGTAATTCGAGGTGATAGCCCACCGCTGTTAATTTATGAGGACAAGCCAGCCGACGAGGCTTCAGCTTAACTAAAAAGCCAGCAACTTAAATTGCTGGCTTTTTAGTTTTTTTGGGGTCTAGTTTTTTTGTGGCTCAGTTTTGTATGTATTAGCTTTCTAGGGCATGTCTTTCAAATTTAACGTACTTAATTCATATTACACTTAAATGCTCTCGTTTTACACTTGTGGTGCATTGACTGCGCTCATTAGTCTAGATGCGACCATGATGCTCATCAATCTAGCTATATCAACCTAGTAATTTAGTATCTATGTCTAGCTGGATTTTGCTATGCAACCATCAAATTTCTTTAAACTTTTTACAATTACTTGCTAAATTTAGTGTTAAATACTAATAAATACTTGAACTGTTAATAGTTATCCCCATCAATCAGTATATAAGCTCACTTGGGCTTAACTCTTAGCTTAATTTTGGAAGTTTACACATGGCACAATCATTACCTTCATACAATCCAGATAGTGGCTTATTGCCATTATTACCTTTGCGTGATGTCGTTGTATATCCGCACTTGGTTATCCCTCTTTTTGTTGGGCGCACGAAGTCTGTTAAAGCCCTTGAGATTGCGTCAGAAGGCAATAAGCAAATTTTATTGGTTGCGCAAAAGTCTGCCAATAAAGATGACCCTGAGGCCAGCGACTTACATGAGGTTGGCACAGTAGCGACTGTGCTGCAAATGCTTAAGCTGCCAGACGGCACAGTAAAAGTGCTGGTTGAGGGCGTACAGCGTGCACGTGTCAGCGAATTCACAGAAACTGATGAATGCTTTGCCGCACGTGCAGAGTTAATCGCAGAGTCTGTAAGCGATGTGGAAATCCAAGCATTGATGCGCACCGTGTTTGCGCAGTTTGACCAGTACGTTAAGCTGAATAAAAAAATTCCACCAGAGATTCTCACTTCACTTGCCAGCATTGATGAGGCGAGCCGCCTAGCCGATACTATCGCTGCGCATCTCACCTTGAAGCTGGAAGAAAAGCAAAAAATCCTGGAGATGATTGATGTTGCCGAGCGCTTGGAGCACTTGCTACGCCTGATGGAGGGTGAAATTGACATCCTTCAGGTAGAAAAGCGTATCCGTGGCCGTGTAAAACGCCAGATGGAAAAAACACAGCGTGAATACTATTTGAATGAGCAAGTGAAAGCGATTCAAAAAGAGTTAGGCGAGCAAGACGAAAACGCCGAAATGGATGAGCTTGAAAAGCGCATTGATGAAGCTCGTATGCCTAAAGAAGCACTGGCTAAAGTGTCTAGTGAGCTTAAAAAGCTAAAACTGATGTCGCCTATGTCTGCAGAGGCTTCTGTGGTGCGTAACTACATTGACACCTTGATCAACTTGCCTTGGAAGAAAAAAACCAAAATCAGCAAAGATTTAGTCAAAGCCGAAGCAGTATTGGACGATGACCATTTTGGTCTGGAAAAAGTGAAAGAGCGTATCGTTGAGTACCTCGCAGTACAACAACGTGTAGACAAAATTAAAGCACCTATTCTGTGCTTGGTGGGGCCTCCTGGTGTTGGTAAAACTTCATTAGGACAAAGCATTGCTAAAGCGGTGAATAGAAAGTTCATTCGCATGGCGCTGGGCGGCGTGCGCGATGAATCTGAGATTCGCGGCCATAGACGTACTTACATTGGCTCTATGCCAGGCAAAATTCTGCAAAGCATGTCCAAGGTAGGCGTGAAAAACCCATTATTCCTGTTGGATGAAGTGGATAAGTTGGGCCAAGACTTTAGAGGTGACCCATCTTCAGCCTTGTTAGAGGTGCTGGATCCAGAGCAAAACCATACATTTGCGGATCACTACATAGAGGTTGAGTACGATTTGTCCGATGTGATGTTTGTGGCGACAGCAAACTCAATGAATATTCCTGCGCCTTTGCTGGATCGTATGGAAATCATTAATCTTTCTGGTTACACCGAAGATGAAAAAGTAAATATCGCGATGCGTTATTTGTTACCTAAACAGCTTAAATCACATGGTCTGAATGAACTGGAAGTGCATATTTCAGAACCCGCGATTCGTGACATCGTACGTTTTTATACACGCGAAGCTGGTGTGCGTAGATTAGAGCAAGAAGTGGCGAAAGTTTGCCGCAAAGTGGTAAAGGAATTGCTCACGACTAAAGCGAAGCAGGGCGCAAAAGCACCTAAAAAGATTAATGTGACACCGAAAAATCTGGATAAATATTTAGGTGTGCAGCGTTACGACTTTGGTGTTGCAGCCAAAGAGAACCAAGTGGGCCAAGTAACAGGCCTGGCGTGGACTTCTGTAGGTGGCGAATTGCTAACTATTGAAGCAGTACTGTTACCAGGTAAAGGTAAAACCACAACTACAGGTAAGCTTGGTGATGTGATGAAAGAATCTACCCAGGCCGCGATGAGTGTAGTGCGTAGTCGCGCTGAACGCTTAGGTATAGAGGGTAATTTTTACGAAGAGCATGACATTCATATCCACTTCCCAGAGGGTGCTACGCCAAAAGACGGACCAAGTGCAGGTATTGCCATTACTACCGCGCTGGTTTCAATTTTGACTGGTATTCCTGTGCGTGCTGATGTGGCGATGACGGGTGAGATTACCTTGCGTGGTGAAGTATTACCAATTGGCGGCTTGAAAGAAAAACTGTTGGCTGCGCATCGTGGTGGTATTAAAACCGTGTTGATTCCACAACAAAACGTGAAAGACTTGGCTGATATACCGGAAAACATTAAAAACCATCTGGATATCCACCCTGTGCAATGGATCGATGACGTATTAGCGCTAGCTTTAGCTGCAAAACCGGTGCCGCGTTCAGAGGCGGTTGGTGTTGCGAATGAGGTTCAAGCTACTGATAACGCTAAGGAAAAATCAGAGCTTGCACTAGAAACCACTAAACATTAAAAAATAAGTGTGTTTTAACCCGTATTAACGCTTGACACGGCCTTTGTTGGCTTGATATAAAGTTGATACGGGTAGTTTGTTACCTAAGACTGTCTGCCGAAGTTGTTATTTTATTTAATAAACCTTGAGAGGGGATTACACGTGAATAAATCAGAACTAATTGACGAGATTGCTAGTGCCGCAGGTATTTCAAAAGCTGCTGCTGGTCGTGCGCTAGATGCAACAACTGCTGCAATAACAAAAGCAATTAAAAAAGGTGATCTAGTAACATTGATTGGCTTTGGTACGTTTTATGTAGGTAAACGCGAGGCTCGTAATGGCCGTAATCCACGCACAGGCGAGACAATTAAAATACAAGCTGCAAATTCTCCTAAATTTAGGGCTGGTAAAGCGCTTAAAGATGCTGTAAACTAGCGTTTTCGTTGGTTAGGCAGGGTGCTTAGCTCAGTTGGTAGAGCGTCGCCCTTACAAGGCGAATGTCAGCGGTTCGACCCCGTTAGCACCCACCAAAAAACCAGCTATAATGTGACTAAGCCGTTTCTAATTTTATAAATTCAGAGTGCTGGTAATTTAGGCGCTCTTTATTTTGTAAAAAATTTGTAGTGTTAATCACTGCAATAATTAGAAGCGCAAATTTTTAGGTATGTTATTAAAATAATATACTGAGTTATGGAGTGGTAGTTCAGTTGGTTAGAATACCGGCCTGTCACGCCGGGGGTCGCGGGTTCGAGTCCCGTCCACTCCGCCAAATAAAAAAGCGAGCCATTAGGCTCGCTTTTTTATTTCTATCTTACCTAATGCTTTTTTCTAGGCATCTCAATTCCCTAGCATCTCTTTTTTATGTGTTAAGTCTGATGATTAGTCATCATAACTTGTTGTGCTAATCTCTTGTTATTACTCACTCTAATCATGTTTCAACTATAACTTGTGATATATTAATGACCCTTGGCTTGTGGTTGATTTTCGATTGTAAGCTTTTACATTTTTAATGATTTTTCAGCATATTTTAAGAAGAGAACTTTATGTTAGATGGTATCCGTTCTGTAGCTAAAGGCTGGGTAGGGAAAGCTATATTAGCTTTCATTACTGTGCCTTTTGCTTTATTTGGGATTGACTCTTATTTGAGCCAAGCCGGTAATAATGCGGCAATTGCAAAAGTTGATGGTAGCGAAATCTCTGTGCAAGCATATGCAAATGCAATGCAGAATTTACGTAGTCGGATGCAGGCTGAAGGGAAAGCAGATCAGGCGCAATTGGACAACCCTGAAGTGAAAGCAATGGTGTTGGATCAGTTGATTAATGAACAATTGCTAGAAAAAGAAATTCAACGCGCTAACTATAAAATTAGCGATGCACAGTTAGCAACTTATATTACGGCGATGCCATCTTTCCAAAAAGACGGTAAATTTTCACAAGAGTTGTACGATGAGCTGTTGCAGCAAAACAGATATACCCCGAAAAAATTTGAGGCGGAGATTCGCGCGACTTTATTAGCGCAGCAAGCGCAGGATGGTATCGCTAAGCTTGGTTTTATCTCTACCGCGCGTGCAGACAAAACATTAAAACTGTTAAATCAAAAACGTGTAGTTACTGTGTCTGAGCTTAAAACTAAGGACTATTTAGACCAAGTTAAAGTATCTCCAGAAGAGGTAAAAGCTTACTACGATAAGCATAAAGACAAGCTACGTGACCCTGAGCAAGTGAAAATTGAGTTCTTGTTATTATCTGCAAGCAGCTTGGTGCCGGGTATTAAAGTAGACGATGCTGAAGTGAAGCGTTATTACGATGAAAACTCAGCTAAATTCAAAGGCAATGAGCAAAGACGTGCTAGTCATATCTTGATTGGTTTTGGTGTGAATGCCACACCAGAGCAAAAACAAGAGGCTAAAAATAAAGCGCAGGCTTTGTTAGATACTATTAAAAAGAATCCTAAGTCTTTTGAAGAGTTAGCGATTAAAAACTCACAAGACCCTGGCTCTGCTACTAAAGGCGGTGATTTGGGTAGTTTTGGCCGTGGCGCAATGGTAAAACCATTTGAAGAAGCTGCGTTCAAAATGAAGGTGAATGAAGTTAGTGATTTAGTGGAGTCTGAATTTGGTTACCACATTATCAAAGTAACGGAAATTACCGGTCAAGGCTCTGATTTTGAGTCATTGAAAGCGCAAATTAAAGGTGATTTGATTTTCCAAAAAGCGCAGGCTGAGTTTGTGGAAAAAGCAGAAAGCTTTAGCAATGCAGTTTATGAGCAATCGGATAGCTTAGCGCCTGTTGCTAAAATGTTTGGCGGCCAGTTACAGCTTTCAGGTTGGACTTCACGTGAAGAAGCGGCTAAGTTCTTTAAGAACGATAAAATTGTTAGTTTGATTTTCTCACCAGAGTCTATCAAAGAACACCGTAACACCGAGGCTGTTGAGATTTCACCTAACAACTTGGTTTCAGCTCGTGTGCTAGAGTACAAACCTGCAGCGACAAAAACATTTGATGCGGTAAAAGCAGGTATTGAAGACTTGCTTAAACTGGAAGCTGCTTCAAAATTGGCAATTGCTAAGGGTGAGGAAGCGTTGAAAACCTTACGTGCTGGCGGTTCAGTAGCGAATTTAGACTGGATCCCAGAGGTGAAGGTTGACCGTAAAAATGCACAAGGCCTGACACAATTAGCGATGACGCAAGTATTTAAAACTGATGTGAGCAAGTTGCCAGCTTATTCTGGCTTGGCGGACAGCAAACTTGGCTACTTGATTGTAAAAATCATTGCAGTGGATACAGAGAGTATTGCTGATGCTGAATCAGTGAAAACAGCTAAAGGTGAGCTGAGCCAAGTGTTAGTAGATGAATACTTGTCAGCGTATAAGCAATCGTTGCGTGAAAAAGCTAAAGTGACGGTTAACCAACGTTTGCTGTTAGAAAATACTAGTCACTAATGATATTGATGGCCTCGGGATGAGGCCATTCTACCAATGGTGGTGCCAGTGTTTAGCTGGTGTCATAAGTTTAAGCTGTAAAAACAGGGATATTATTTAAAAATAATATCCCTGTTTTTTTATTCTAGCTCAACTATCTATTTACCTTCATTATTCGTCTTGTATTACTTTATCTAGAAGACTTATCTTACTAATTACTCAAGCTTCATTTAACGCGGCCAAGCATTAAGTGCTAAGTTAGCTATTTCTATCAGTTCATCTTTAGATGCGCCACTGGTGGCTTGTACCGACATGCCCTGATGCAATGCTGCAAGGTACTTTGCCAAACACTTAGAGTTGGCATCGTTGGTTAAGTCTCCATCTATTTTTGCTTTTTCAAAACGTTCTGTTAATAAACTCTCATACGAGGCTCTATATTGTATGAGTATAGCTTTCACCAACTCTGCACCTTCGCCGCTAGATAGTGCACCTTGTACAATCATGCATCCCTTGGGGTGTGATGAGTCGGTTAAAAACTCAGCAGCCTGATATAAGAAACTCTGCGCTACTTCATAGGCGGTAGGCATTTTGATGACCTCTCTTACAAATGCGACGTGATATGTTGTATATCTTGTCAGCGCCTTTTTGAACAGCTCTTCTTTATTACCAAATGCGGCATACATGCTCGGCTTATTAATGCCTAAAACTTCTGTTAGTTCTGCCAAAGAGGCGCCTTCATAGCCTCTATTCCAAAAGATTTGCAATGCTTTTTCTAGCGCTTCATCCGTATCAAATACTCTAGGGCGGCCGCGTGTTTTTTTGGTTTCAATGGTCATGATTAAACTGTTCATTAAATAATATACCAATTGTTACAAAAAAAGATTGACAAAGCAAGTGCGATTAAATACTATTTATTTACCAATCGGTATTTAAATATAAATTTCACAGGAGTTAGGATATGAATAAGGCAGTAAAACAAGGGAAAGCCCTAGTAACAGGAGCATCAACTGGTATGGGTGCTATCTATGCTGACCGTATTGCTCAGCGCGGTTATGACTTGATTTTAGTTGCACGCGATGAGGCTAAGCTTACTCAAGTGGCAGATGATCTAAAGAGCAAATATAAAGTTGGAGTAGAGATTGTTCCAGCCGATTTAACCAATAAAGTGCAGTTAATCCAGGTGGAAAATATTTTGCGCTCAGATGAAAACATTTCTCTATTAGTGAATAACGCTGGTCTGGGTGCGGTCACTACGCTAGCAGAATCAAACATGAATGCAATCGAAGCTATGATAGATTTAAATGTGATTGCATTGACTAGGTTATCTGCCGCTGTTGTGCCTAGCTTCATTGCGCGTGGTAATGGTGCAATTATCAATATTGCATCAATCGTTGCGCTGGCACCTGAGCTGCTGAATGGTGCATATAGCGGGTCAAAAGCTTATGTCGTTAACTTCACGCAGTCAATGCATCATGAGTTATCTGATAAGGGTATTAGAGTGCAAGCCGTGTTGCCTGGTGCGATTGACACTCCATTCTGGGATAAAGGGGGGTTACCTATTAGCAATCTTCCATCACAAATAGTGATGCAGCCGGAAACGTTGGTAGATGCTGCGCTAGCCGGGTTTGATTTAGGTGAAGTGGTTACGATCCCATCACTACCTAATATTGCAGATTGGCAAGCGCTAGAGGCTGCCCGTAAAAACTTGGCGCCTAACTTATCTCATACCACGCCCGCAACACGCTATATCAACTAAAAATTAAATACACTTTTTTCAAAAATATACATTCAATATAAAAGAGATAAACATGACTAAATTATTAAAGTCACTATTATTAATCACTGCTGCATTTTCTATTATTGAGCCTAGCATTGCCTTGGCATCAGAAAAGTTAGAAGATGTGCCCACACGATATATAGAAGCCAATGGTATTAAGTTCTCATATCGTACTTTAGGGCCAACGTCAGGTACGCCTTTGGTGTTTTTGCAGCACTTTACGGGAACAATGGATGCGTGGGATCCGGCTGTTGTAAATACTTTAGCAAAAACCCGCCCTGTAGTGGTATTTAACAACAGAGGTGTTGGTGCTACAAACGGTGTGGTCGCTGACAATATCGGTCAAATGACAACTGATGCTTATGCCTTTATTCAAGCACTTGGTTATAAGCAAGTCGATTTATTAGGTTTCTCTATGGGTGGTTTTATTGCACAGGAGTTGGCAGCTCAACATCCTAAGTTAGTCCATAAGGTGATTCTTGCAGGAACGACCTATCAAGGCGGCGGCAACAATTTAATGCAGGTACTTGGCGAGGCTTTCTCTAGGGCCAATGCACCTGATCCACGTGATTATTTATTTTTCTCCCAAACAGATGCAGGCAAAAAAGCCGGCGCAGAGTTTTTGTCTAGAGTCTATGCAAGAACCAAAGATCGGGATCCGGAAAGTGGTAAAGAAATAGCAGATGCGCATGGCAAGGCTTTGATTATGTGGACCAGTACGCCTGATCATTACAAAACACTTAAAGCAATTCATCAGCCTGTATTAGTGGTAACAGGCAGTAATGACACAATGCTGAATACTGAAGGGTCCATCACCATGTACAAGCAATTAGAAAATGCGCAATTGGTGCTGTACCCAGATTCAAATCATGGCTCTATTTTTCAGTATCACGATGCATTCGTCAATACGACTAACTATTTTTTAGACCATTAATTTTAGTTGCTTATTTAAGGCTGGCCACATCTAGTAAAGATTGTGGCCAATAACATTTTCTATTTACCCGAGATAAAACATGGCACTAGTTGATGCGACATATATTACTAACGATAAAGTAATGGCAAACGCATGGCGTGTATTTGCGATTACCTGTATTGCGATTTTTATGGTGTCGCTCGATACCACGGTACTATACGCAGGGTTTAACAATATCTTGCACAGTTTTCCTACATCGACAGCGGCTGACTTATCGTGGGCGATGAATGCATATTCAATTGTCTATGCGGCTATGCTGATTCCTGCCGGAGGTATTGCCGACAAGTATGGCAGAAAAAAGGTATTCCTCGTTGGTGTGCTACTTTTTGTGACAGCTTCCTTTGCTTGCGGCGCTTCACCTAGTGTATTTTGGTTGATCGTGGCTAGGGTTGTTCAATCGATAGGAGCATGTTTACTATCGCCTGCGGCATTGGCAATAGTGCTGGAAGCCTTCCCTAGAGAAAAGCGTATGGTGGTGATGGGAGCTTGGGGTGCCGTGGGTGCATTGGCTGCAGCTTTAGGACCCGGTATTGGATCACTGATTATTGAGTTGGGTGGATGGCAGTGGGCATTCTTTATCAACATTCCGATTGGCTTGTTTTGTATTTGGCAAAGCGTAGCTACGCTTCAGGAGTCTGTACAACTAAGAGATAAAATGCGCTTAGACTGGGTTGGCGTATTGCAGCTCATGATTGGTGTTGGTGCGGTTGCATTTAGCATTGTTGAGCTTAATTCTGTTAGTTGGTCAAAATTGGAGCTAACCAGCATTGCCGTTGTGGGATTGGTTATTTTGCTGAGCTATATTCCTTGGGCAAATGCGAATGCTGAACCACTGTTTGAACTTAGTTTGTTTAAGCACAAAACGTTTTTATTTTCCAATGTGGCAGGGTTTGTATTTGCGATTGCATTCGCCATTATGTTTTTTTCATTCTTTTTCTGGATGAAAAATATTTGGCACTTTAGTCAGTTTCTGGCAGGGGCTTCCATTATGCCTGGCCCGTTAACCGTGGTGCCTACAGCAATTATCTCAGGCAAGATCGCTTCAAAAATAGGGCATCGACCATTACTCATTACAGGCACCATCACTTATGCATTAAGTAGCTTGTGGTTTATGACGGTGCCAGACGCCAGCCCTAATTATGTAACAGAGTGGCTACCAGGCTTGCTATTGAGTGGATTGTCGGTAGGGTTAGTATTGCCTTCATTATCTGCGGCTTCTGTGTTCGGGCTACCTACAAAAGATTACGCGGTGGGCAGCGCAATCAATCACGCCGTGCGTCAGATTGGTACAGTCATTGGCGTTTCTATCACCGTATTGTTGTTAGCAAAATATGATTTACAAATTGCTGACTTTCATCGCATGTACTCTATACACATTATGTTGGCGCTCACCAGCATGCTATTGTGCATTCCAATCAATACGCACCCTAAAGCAGTGACTCACTAAGCCTTAATGTTATGAATTAAAAGATAGAGATATGAAAATCATTATTACTGTACTACACACGGTGTGATAGATATATAGCCTTGTTTATACCATGCTTATCGCAGCACTGACGGACTCATTCAGCTATACGCTATAGTTTAACTTAGTACTGTTTAGCTAGACCTACTGATCGAAGACAACAAAAAAGGCACCTAGGTGCCTTTTTTGTTGAGCGTGAATCTCTTATTACTTAATCAATGCTGCCAGCAGCAGTGATGTTCATGCCGCCGTCTACATAGGTGATTTCGCCAGTGATACCAGAAGCTAGATCGCTGCATAAGAAAGCTGACGCGTTACCTACTTCTTCGATAGTAACGTTTCTGCGTAATGCTGCGTGTTTCTCGTTAAAGCCAATCATCTTGTCAAAGTCTGCAATACCAGACGCTGCAAGCGTTTTAATCGGGCCTGCAGACACTGCATTTACACGGATGCCACGTGGGCCTAGGCTTTGTGCTAAATAGCGTACATTCGCTTCTAAACTCGCTTTAGCCAAGCCCATTACGTTGTAGTTAGGCATGGTGCGCTCTGCGCCAAGATAGCTCAATGTTAATAAACTGCCTTTACGGCCTTCCATCATTGGGTAAGCGGCTTTAGCTAGTGCAGAAAAACTGTAAGAGCTAATGTCGTGCGCAATGCGGAAGTACTCGCGGTCAACAGCTTCCAAGTAGTCACCAGCAAGTGCGACTTTAGGTACAAATGCAACAGAGTGTACCAATGAATCTAAGCCATCCCAGTGTTTGGCTAGTGCAGGGAACAGTGCGTCTATTTGTGCATCTTCTGCAACATCACATGGCAACACAATTTTTGAGTCAAAATCTGCGGCTAAGTCTGCAACGCGTTTTTCATGTTTGTCCACTTGATAAGTGAAAGCAAGTTCAGCGCCTTCTCGTTTCATTGCTGCAGCAATGCCGTAAGCGATTGAGCGGTTACTTAATAAGCCCGCGATGAGTACTTTTTTACCAGCTAAGAATCCCATAGTTATTTCCTATTTACTTGTCATTAGAGGAAGGGGTGGTTTAGCGTCCGCTAAACTCGATAGCTGCGTGATCATGTAGATTCGATAGACGTGTGGAACTAACGATTACTTCCACTTCGTGGGTCTAGTGCATCACGCAAACCCTCACCGAGCAGATTATAACCTAACACGGTAATTAAAATCGCTAATCCTGGAAACAAGGATAGCCACCATGCAAACTGTATGTATTCTTTGCCATCGGTGAGAATATTGCCCCATGATGCTTGCGGCGCTTGCACACCTAAGCCTAAAAAGCTGAGGCCTGACTCCATGAGGACGGCACCAGCTACGCCTAATACTGCGCTGACAATGATAGGGGTCAGGCTATTAGGCAATAAGTGAGTGAAGATTAGCCTTGCGTTTTTTGCACCTAAAGTACGTGAAGCCATGACAAATTCACGTTCATTCAAGCTTAAGAACTCCGCACGTACCAGTCTGGTCACCCCCATCCATGAGGTGAGACCGATCACAATCATGATGTTAATGATAGAGGGCGTTAAGAATGCAATGACCGCCAGTATCAGAAAGAAGCTGGGGATAGAGAGCATGACGTCTACGATGCGCATGATGAGTGTATCTACCCAGCCGCGGTAGAAGCCAGCAAGTGCACCAAGTAATATGCCAATGGCGGTGGATATGCCGACAGCTACCAGTCCCACCAGCAATGAGATACGGCCGCCGTAAAGCATGCGGCTCAGAACGTCGCGTCCTAATCCATCTGTACCCATCCAGTGCTGCATAGAGGGCTGTAATAAGATGGCTTTCACATCAATATAGTTAGGGTCGTAGGGTGCCATGACGGGGGCGAGCATGGATAATACGAACACGCACATAATAATAATGAAGCCCGCTAGTGAGAGTGGGTTGGCTAATGCTTTTTTCATCAGGCTAGTCTGCATATTCATTGGCTTATGTCCTTGCCACGCCACGACGTACACGCGGGTCTGCCCATGCGTATGCAACATCGGCCAGCAAGTTTCCGATAAGCGTTAATGCTGAGCCTATGGTCAATATGCCCATCACCACCGGGAAATCACGCATCAGGACTGCATCGTAAAATAATTTACCCATGCCCGGAATGGCAAAAATGGTTTCTGCAATGACTGAACCGCCGATCAGGCCGGGGATGGATAAGCCTACAATGGTAATCAGCGGCAACAGCGCGTTACGTAAGGCGTGCGTGTATACCACTTTGCGCTCACCTAGACCTTTGGCGCGTGCGGTGGTGATGTAGTCTTGCTGCAGTACGTCTAGCATACCGTTTTTTACAAACAGGGTAATGCCTGCTAACCCTGTGATAGACGGTATCACAACGGGCAGCCATAAGTGGCTGAATGAGTCTTTGATTTTGTGCCAAGTGTCCATCGACTCATAATTGAGGCTGTGTAACCCTGAAATAGGAAACCAGTTGTGCACCACGCCTAACCAGTACATAAGCAGTAACGATAGCCAGAAGCTAGGGATAGAAAAACCGATAAAGTTAAAAAGGGTGATAGATCTGTCCTGCCAGCCTTGATATTTACGCGCGGCAATAATGCCCAGCGGTATGGCCAAAAGTAAGGTAATACCTAGCCCGAGCAGGTTGATCATCAGGGTAATAGGTAGGGCCTGCTGAATCATGCCTTCGGTCACGTTGCCATCTGCATCTACAGTTTGCCAAAACACCGGTTTCTGGTGAGATGCAAACGAATTGCCAAAATCTAATGTGGCCATGCGCTTTAACCATAAGCCATACTGCACGATGACGGGCTTATCTAAATGATACATCTCACGTAGTTTTTGCCTGGACTCTTCGCTCGCTTTGGGGTTGAACGCGGCTTCATTATTAGTAATGTCACCAGGCGCCAGATGCATGATAAAAAATGAGATCAGGCTGATGCCTATCAGCATCGGTATCATCCACAACACACGTTTGACTAGATATTTAAACATAATAGTTATTGAGTGCTAATTTCATTTCTTCTTAATGATTGTGGAATATACCAATCTTGTGAGTTGTGGCCTATACCAGCCGGTGGTGCGGGGTCATCAATGCCTTTGACGCGTTTATGGATAGCAGTCAAGCCGTAGCCAGCAGAGAGGTAGATGATAGGGCTGTCTTCCAGCAATATTTCTGCGAACTTGTGATAAATTTCCATGCGTTTATCAGGGTTGAGTTCTAAGCGCCCTTGTTCTAGTAGTGCATCCACTTTAGGGTTGTTGTAGCCAATAAAGTTAAACTGGCCTGGCGCCTGCTGGCTGGAATGCCAGATATTGTATTGATCAGGGTCTAAGCCCAAGCCCCAACCTAAGACGACCACATCAAAGTCACCGGTTTTGATAAAGCGACTGATAAAGCTTGCCCATTCAATAGCGCGGATTTTGACATCAATCCCCACTTCTTTCAGCCTGCGTTGAATCAGCACGGCAGATTTTTCACGCTCTTTGTTTTGGTTGGTGATGATTTCAAAACTGAATGGTTTGCCATCACGTTCCAGGATGCCGTCGCCATTGCTGTCGCTAAAGCCTGCTTCTTTGAGTAAGGCGCGTGCTTTAGCTGGATCATAAGGGTAAGGTTTGAGGCTAGGGTTGCTCCAACGCGTGCCGGGCTTGTATGGGGAGGCGATGTTAATGCCTAGGCCTAGATAAACACCGTCTATGATTTCTTGCTTGTCGATAGCATAGTTGATGGCACGGCGTACGCGCACGTCGTCAAATGGTTTGTGTTTGAGGTTAAACCCCATATAGGTGTAGCTGTTGCCCAGCTCTTTATACAGGGCGAGTTTTTTGAGTAATTCAGGACGAGCAGGGATGATGCGCGAATATTTAATCGGGTCTAAACCCATGAGGTCGATATTATCCGCCATTAACTCTAAAAACTGTGCAGAGTTATCAGGAATGATGCGTGTAATCAGGCGGTCGATTTGCGCTTGGCCCAGCACGGAGTTTGCGTTTCTGGAGAGTATCAGGTGTTCACCGTGCTTCCAGCTATCCAATTTGTAATAGTGACTGCCTACCGGGTTGCGCGCGAACGCGGTAGTGTGCAGGTCTTTGCCTGCAAGCAAGTGTTTTGGCAGTATTTGCAGGCCTGCCCAGCTATCTAAGGCTGGTGCATAGGCTTGCTCGTAAGTGACGCGAAAGGTCTGCGGGTCCGGCGTTTCTGCTTTTTTTACCAGTAAGAAATCTGAAGCATAGGGGCTGGCATTTTTTTCATTGGTTACCGCTTGCCATGTAAATAGTACATCTGCGCTGGTGAGTGGCTGATTGTCTGCCCATTTCAGATTGGATTTAAGCTTGAAAGTAATGGTTTTTTGGTCGGCGGAAATTTGCCAGCTTTGGGTTAAATCACCCTCTAGTTCCAAGTTCTTGTCGTACTTGAGCAAACTATTGAAAATGTTGCTGCTGATGGCAGAAGATGCTGACTCCCCGGCAATCATTGAGATCAAGCCACTAGGCTCACCGGTCATGGCATTAATTAATGTGCCGCCTGATTCTTTAGGAGAGCTGACGTTGTAATCAATCTGGTTGGCTTGGTCTGCCGGCGCACCACACCCAGCAATAAGCAAGGTGAGTGACAGGCTGATTGCAGTTTGTAAACGAAAGAGTGGGGGCATCGGCAGTATGATAGCTTAAACGTTATGCAGTTATTGAATGATCAGTTTGGCACCAGGTTTAATATGGGCGGATGACTTTTTGTTCCAGCGTTTTAGGTCTACCACCGCTACATCAAATTTATCTGCAATGCTGTGTAGGGTATCACCACGTTTCACGATATAAGTTTGCTTCTTCTCTACAGATTTGCTCTTATCTAGCGGCTTGCTCTTGTTTGCAGATTTTTTAGCGTCAGCTGCCTCTTTTGCGCTAGAAACATTGATGTTTAAGATTTGGCCAGTTTTTAATTTGCCATTACGCAGCGCATTGGCCGCCAATATTTGTTTAACACTCACGCCGTAATACTTGGCGATAGATTGCATCACTTCACCTTTTTTCACCTTGTGCGTGATGGTTTGCTCTTGCGGCGCAGTTTCTTTTTCTACTGCTGGCTCTTCAATCACCGTGAGTGGTGCATCGTCATTGCCATCCGCTTTAGGTACCAAGATGGTGGTGCTCTTTTTCATTTTGGCTTGCGCAGACAAATCATTGACGTCTCTGAGTTGCGCTAGATTCATCCCGAACTTGTTGGCGATTTTATCCATGCTCTCGCCGCGCTTTGCCTGGTAAGTTTGCCAGTTCACTAGCGGCTTTTCATAGTTAGCCAAGTTGGTTCTAAAAGTCTGTGCCGCCATGATAGGCAGCAATAGTTCAAGATTGCCGTTATCGCTATTAATGAGTGGGCGGTCATAGCTTGGATTAAGCGCCAGAAACTCTTCATGGTTAATCTCTGCCAGTTTTGCAACCAAGTGCGTATCAATACGTGCCGGTGCGCTCACTTTGGCAAAGTAGGGTGTGTTGGCGATGGTCGGTATTTTTAACCCATAATTGCCAGGGTCGGTCATCAGGTTCTTTACTGCCTGTAATTTAGGTACGTAGTTCTTGGTTTCATCTGATAAGTTGAGGCTTTCGTAGTCTGTCGGCAAGCCGAGTTTACGATTACGCTCGATGGCGCGACCTACGGTGCCTTCACCGGCATTGTAAGCAGCCAATGCTAAATCCCACGCGCCAAACATGGCGTGCAATTTCTGCAGGTAAGTCAGCGCGGCGTCGGTTGCCATGGTGATGTTGCGTCTATTATCTACCCACCAGTTTTGTTTTAAGCCAAAATGTTTACCGGTAGATGGAATAAATTGCCAGATGCCGGATGCACTGCTTTTGGAATAAGCCTTAGGGTTGTATGCGCTTTCAATCATTGGTAATAGCGCGATTTCGGTTGGCATGCCGCGTTTTTCAACTTCTTCAACGATATGAAATAGATAGCGCTGGCTACGTTCTACCATGCGTTGCACATAGTCTGGGCGTGAGCTGTACCACTCTTCATGTTTGGTGGTGAGTGCGGAGGTTGACTCCGGCATCGCGTAGCCGTTTTTAATGCGTTGCCACAGGTCATCATGCTGTGGGTTAGACTGGTCTGAATTGGCTGTGTTGGTTTCGCTACCAGCGTTGGTTTTGTTATCTTTGATATTGATTTCAAAGCTATCGGCCAGGCGCCCGCCACGAGTGCTTTTCTGGCTTTGCAGATCTTTGCTCGCTTCCGGTTTGCTGCCTAAATCACGGATGGCTGGTTTAAACGAGTCGTCTGAGAAGATAATAATCTCATCGCCAGCTACGTTGGAAATGGTGTTGGTTTCTGCCTGTAATGCAGGGCTGAACAATACACCTGCAGAGGCTAAGCTGATGAACAGTGTGGCATGAAATGTGCGCACGAAATTAACAGTGTTTTGGGCAGGGGTTTGGATGGATTGACCAATGCGTAAGAAAAATTGAATACCCATAGAAACGCTCTTGTTCATCATAATGCAACATAGTAACGAACGTGCGTTCGGTAAGTCAAGTTAAAATCACCGTAAATTACTTTATAAATATTGCCTATCTTCATGATTAATATGAGTTTCTAAGCCCTCTCATTGCGCTGAATGTTTGTAGTAAATTAGTGTTTTCTGTATGCAGGGATGCTTGAATTTCAGGCATATGGCAACGCAGAAATGGATTGGTTGCAAGTTCTAAGGCAAGATTAGATGGGAGCGTAGGCTGACCAGAGGTAATGCGTGCTTTCGCATCCTGCTGGCGCTTGATTAGTGACGCGTTGCCAGGCTCAAGCGTGAGTGCAAAGCTGATGTTATGCAATGTGTATTCATGTGTGCAGTACACTTGGGTGCTGGCAGGCAGGGCTGTAAGCTTTTGCAGAGATGCCTGCATTTGCGCCGGTGTGCCTTCAAACAATCTGCCGCAACCGGCGCCAAACATAGTGTCACCGCAAAATAGCCACTGTTGTGCGTCATGCTCAATGTAATAAGCAATATGTCCAAGCGTATGCCCTGGTACGTCTATCACTTTGGCGCTACTGACCCAGTCACCCAGATACACCTGCTGTGGTTCGCCCACCGGAGTGTGCTTAAATGGGTAGTGTTCCAATTTAGGGGCAAAAACTTCTGCATTCGGATATGTTCTTAGTAATAACTCCACTCCACCGATATGGTCTTGGTGATGGTGGGTAATTAAGATGGTTTGTAAATCCAGATTAAGTTTTTTTAGCGTATTAATCACAGGCGCAGCATCGCCTGGGTCTACCACAATTGCCTTGCGCTGGTTATGAATCAACCACAGGTAATTGTCGTTAAACGCCGGAATTGGAATAATTTGTACGGGATGTTGCATATCGTCTATCATCTGTTTCTAAGTATATTGCCTGACAAAGTTTATTTTAATTCAATTTAAAGTGATATCAACGCTATGAGCCAGCTATTGAATACAACAGCGTCGCAGCATCCAGAGCATCAATGGCTAAATTCCGCACTAGGTCGTTACTTACGACAAGAGGAGCAAGTGCTGTACGATCAGGCTGTGGTCGATTTGTTTGGGTTTAATGCATTGCAAATTGGCTGTTTGCAAATGGACTTGCTGCGTAATTCACGCATTGCACACCGTTACAGCTCTACAGAGTACGCTAACGTGGCAGAGTTCCCACATTTGTACTGCTGTGATGACTTTTTGCCTATTGCAGACGCAAGCCTAGACTTGTTGATTTTGCCACATCGGCTTGAGTTTAGTGAACGTCCCCACCAAACCCTACGTGAGGCAGAGCGTGTAATGATGCCGGAAGGGCATTTATTGATCTCCGGCTTTAATCCCTTGAGCTTGTGGGGTATGGCGTTATTTCTGAGAAACTTACTGCACAGCAATGATGCTGCTGCGAAATCTTTTCCGTGGACAGGTAGTTTTATCGGCTTAGGCCGCCTGAAGGATTGGCTGGCTTTGCTGGGTTTTGAAGTGGTTTCCGTGCAAATGTGCTGCCATATTCCGCCGTTTGAACAGGAATCCTGGCATCGCCGTTTTGGTTTTATGGGTAAGCTGGGCGCAAAATGGCTATCGGCTATCGGCGGGGTGTATTTTATTGTGGCCAAAAAACGCGTGGTAGGCATGACCCCCCTGAAGCCTAGCTGGAAAGCGCAGCCTGTTACATCCCCACTAGTGGTGCGGCCTACACAACGCAAGCCAAGTCAGCGTGAGCGTGCCGAGTGATTTATGTTGTAAGGCCTTTGTGCTCGCTATCAGCGTGCTCAGTTGCTGTTGGCTAAATCTGCATCAATGCTTTTCTGATTTCAGCTTCATCAATATCTTTACCAATAATCACGATGCGCGACATGGCTTCTTCTTCATCCCAGCCCTCAAGCAGCGTTGGCGGGTAAGGGGTAAAGTGCACAGCATGAATAGCGAGCGGTGCCGGCTGGTCTTCTGCGTGAATAATGCCTTTTAGGCGCAATAGTTTTGCGCCATGGGTTTGGCATAGCTTCAAAATCACAGGTTTCAAATCGCGCCAGTTGAGTGGCTTGGGCATGGTGACGGTAAAGCTGGTGATGCCATCCTGATGTGGTTTTTGCGGTAACGTACCTTTAGGCGTGCTAGCTTTGCCTGGTGTGCGTAGCCAGCGCTGAGGCGTTGCCGTTTTGCCGGTAGGGTCAAATAAGCCAACATCAATAATGCTATCCGGGTTGATTTCACCATGCTGAATCAAATGCTGGGTGGCTCCTGGGTTAATTTCTGCGAGTTTTTCCTGCAGCGCCTGTGTTGTCTCTGGGCTTGCGATGTCGGTTTTGGTGAGCAGTAATACATCGGCCACCGCTGCCTGCTTGAGTGCCTCGGGATTGCTCTCCAATTGTGTTAAGCCATAAACGCTGTCAATGGTGACCACAACTGCATCTAACCTGAAGGTTGACTCAATCACTGGCTCATTCATTAAATTGCCTAAAATCGGGCCAGGGTCAGCCATGCCGGTGGTTTCTATCACTAAGCGATTAAATTGCGGAATCGCCTGTAGCGCGCGCTTAAAGAATAAATCGCGCATCGTGTCTGCCAGCTCATTTTTTAGGCTACAGCAGATGCAGCCTGAGTTTAATAGCACTGTATTGTCTGCAATATGTTCACTATCTACCTGCATGGCTAAAATATGGTCCAAGCCTGTTTCGCCGAGTTCGTTGATGATGACGGCTGAATCATGCATTTTGGCGTCACTTAGCAGTTTGTTAAGTAAAGTGGTTTTGCCTGAACCTAAAAAGCCTGTGAGCAGCGTAACGGGGATGCGTTTATCCATAGTTTGAGATTGGTCTTAATGTTGGGTTAATCTGGTGTTCGAGTTGATTAAGCGTTGCTTCAGTTTGCAAATCAGTGTGTCTGTGTGGACGTATTGCAGTGTTGGCACAAGCCTTTGATATTAATGTCAATCGATTCCACATGGTAAAGCTTGAGCACCTGTTCCGGAAACTGCGGTTTTACTTCATGTATGCATGTTACTGCACCGCAGGCTGTGCAGTGCAAATGGGCATGCTGGTGTGCATTAGGCAATAACTGTTTTTGGTCAGTGCTTGCTTCGCTACCTTTACTATGTGTATAGGTGTTGCGTGAGTACTGGAATTTCCATGCGCGATTTTCACCTGAAATTTTATGGATCAGATGATGCTCGGTGAGCCAATCGAGCACGCGATAGATGGTGACACGGTCAAACTCTTTTTGGCTGGCCATTTGCTCTAAAATTTCAGAGTGGCTGAGCGCGTTGCGCGTGCTGATTAGCACAGTTAAAACGGCAAGGCGTGCTTTGGTAGGGCGCAGGCCAGCATCAATAAAAATTTGTTGTGTGTTCATAAGTAACTATGATGAATTAGGGGCGGATTATGAACTACACGAGAGCATGGAGCAACCCGCCTTATGCCTTGCCCAGTCTGGGCGTTTATCTTCAAATTTCTCCATGCCCGCTTGTTGGGTGTATGGGTTTTTTAATAACTTAAGCAGGGTTTCAATCATGCTGGAGTCACCTTGCTCTGCTAAATCAATCGCTTCTTGAGCTAAGTAATTACGCAAAACATAACGCGGATTATGGCTAGCCATGCGTGCCTGCCTAGCAGCAATTGATTCTGTGCTTTGCAATATGCGCTTGGCATACTGGGCTAGCCAAGCGTTAAAGTCGCTCTCGAAATTGGTGTAACCTTGCTCGGTGTAAAACGCGATTTTTAAATCTGCGATATTAGGTGAGGCTAAATTGATATGTGATAAATGGGTGAAGAATAATGTCATGTCCACTTCGGCACGGGTCATCAGCTCAAAGCAGCGGTTAATTAATTCACCATCGTCATCTTGCCATGTGTCTAAGCC
The DNA here is from genome assembly GCF_000023705.1 of Methylotenera mobilis JLW8. Classification (NCBI taxonomy): domain Bacteria; kingdom Pseudomonadati; phylum Pseudomonadota; class Betaproteobacteria; order Nitrosomonadales; family Methylophilaceae; genus Methylotenera; species Methylotenera mobilis. Next base: position 1,426,476 of record NC_012968.1, on the reverse strand, counting down.
AAACTTGCCTACAAGTGCATCAATGAGGCTTTGCGTGTAAACGGTTTCATACTGGTCTAAAGCGTGATTTAAGCCAACAGCATCTGGCAAAATAGTGGATAGTGCATCAGCAAGACGTTCCAGATTCCAGCGCCCAATATCATGCTGCCTGCCGAAGCAGTAGCGCCTGCCTTGTGCGTCGGTAGTGTTTGGGGTCCAGCCTGGGTCAAAATTATCTACCCAGCCATAAGGGCCATAATCAATGGTGAGGCCGATAATCGACATATTGTCTGTGTTCATCACGCCATGTACAAAGCCGACGCGCATCCAGTGGGCGATCATGCGTGCTGTGCGTTCGCAAATCTCGGTAAACCATGCTTCAATCAGTGCTGTAGAGGGTTCGTCTTTGGATAAGGTATGGTTTTGTTGTTGAAGCCAGTCGCTAAAGTCGCGGTCTATCGTAAAACCAATCATTTGTTTTAAAAGTGCTAGGTTGCCACGGCTGGCTAGTAGCTCAAAATGTCCAAAGCGCGTAAACGAAGGTGCCACACGGCATACAATTGCGCCTTGTTCCATTTGTGGGTTGCCGTCGTAAAACATGTCACGTACTACTTGGTCGCCGGTGCAAACTAAGCTTAGCGCGCGAGTGGTGGGTACGCCTAAGTAGTACATCGCTTCACTGCATAAAAACTCACGTAATGATGAGCGTAAGACCGCACGCCCATCGGCACGGCGCGAGTAGGGGGTCTCGCCAGCGCCTTTAAGCTGCAATTCAAAGCGCTGGTTGTTGTGTACCAGTTCGCCTAGGTAAATGGCTCGGCCATCACCTAATTGGCCTGCCCAATTACCAAACTGATGGCCGCCATAGCAGGTCGCGTAAGGCTGCATACCCGGCAGTAGTTGATTGCCACCTAAAGCGTTCACCATGTCTGGGTCGTGCATGTCTGCATCTGAAAGCCCCAGCATCTCCGCCACATCACTTGAGTAAGCCATTAGAGAAGGAGCTTTAACCGGTGTGGGCATGACGCTAGACCAAAGTGCGTCTTTTACCTGGCGTGTGTAGTTGTCTGTGATGGCATCGCCAGGAAGTTCTCTGTAAAAGCGATTATCAAAATTAAGTGTTCTCATACCTGCATTTTAGATGGTTTGGCTTACTTAAAGTTACAATTTTTTGCAGTGAATCATAGGCCGGCTCATGTATCATTGCGGTTATATTGGAAATAGAAAAAACGGAATGAACGTATTTTACGAAGAAGACGGTAACTTTAAGGTTGCCAGCATCATGAGCGAGGCTGAAAGCTCGATGCAAATTGAATCAATTAGCGGCAAACGCAGCAAAATAAAAGCGGCTAATGTGTTGTTACGCTTTGACGCGCCATTGTCTGGCTTTTTAGAAACCGCACAAGCTGAGGCCGATAAGCTTGAGCTTGATTTTCTGTGGGAGTGTTGCGGCGAGGACGAGTTTAACTTTGAAGATTTTGCACAAGAATATTACGGTAAAAAACCTACAAATCTAGAGGCTGCAGCCGTTGCTATTCGCCTGCATAGTGCACCGGTTTACTTTAACCGCAAAGGCAAAGGCCGTTACAAGGCTGCGCCAGCAGATATTTTAAAAGCAGCATTAGCCGGGCTAGAGAAAAAGCGTTTGCTGGCAGAAAAAATGGCAGGCTATGTGGAGCAGCTAAAGGCGCTCACCATGCCAGATGAAATCATGCAAAAGCGCGATATGCTGCTGTACGAGCCTGATAAAAACGCATTTGAATATAAAGTGGTAGATACCGCTGCCGGCGCCTTGCATTTAAGCCACCTTAAATTGTTGCATGCTTGTGGCGCGATTCCCTCTGTGCACGACTACCACCTAGGCGCTTTTTTACGCGAGTATTTTGCCAAAGGTACTGCGTTTACGGATGAGCAAATCTCGGCAGTGTCTAGTGATATCAGTTTCGATTTACCTATGGCCGAAGCTGAGGCGTTTAGTATTGATGACAGCACCACGACTGAGATTGATGATGCATTCTCCATCCGCGAGCTAGAGGATGGTGTGATATGCGTAGGTATCCATATTGCAGCGCCAGCATTAGGCATTAATGTGGATAGCCCTTTAGATCTTGCTGCGATGCACCGTTTATCTACGGTCTATATGCCTGGTCATAAAATCACCATGTTGCCTGAGTCTGCGATACGTCCGTTCAGCCTAGATGAGGGGCAGATTAAACCAGTGCTGTCGATGTATCTGCACGTGAATCCTGACCTGACGATTGCTCAGCGCCATAGCAAAGTGGAGCTGATTAAGGTGGCAGAAAATCTGCGACATGATGCGCTGGAGCCATACTTTAATGAAACAACGCTGGCGGCAGATAGTGGTCACCCGTATTGGTCTAAGTTATTGTTTTTATTTAACTTGGCCGAGTCTTTGGAAAAAGCGCGCGGCAAGTATGACCCGACTAAACCGCCACAAGTAGATTACAATTTCTACGTGAATGATGGCAAAGTCAGCATAGTAGGGCGCCACCGCGGTTCGCCGATGGATAAGTTAGTGGCGGAGTTGATGATTGAAGCCAATGGCCAGTGGGGTGCGCTCTTAGCTAGCCACCAAGTGCCGGGTTTATACCGCGCGCAAATGGGCGGTAAGGTGTATATGACCACCAAAGCTGAGCCGCATCAGGGCTTAGGTGTTGCACAATACTCGTGGAGCACATCACCATTACGTCGTGCGGTCGATTTGATCAATCAAAGGCAAATTATCAGCGTGGTGCAAAATCAGCCACCGGTTTATCCGCAAAATAGTGATGCGCTCACCACGCACATGCGTAATTTTGAGCTTACCTATAAGGCGTATAGTGAGTTTCAGATACGGATGGAGCGCTATTGGTGCTTGCAGTATCTAATTCAGGAAAATATCCAAGAAGTACACGCGACTGTATGGCGCGAAAACCTAGTGCGCTTAGACAACTTGCCGTATATGGCCAAAGTTTATGGTCTGCCAGAGTTAAAGGTCGGTACCCGTGTCAGCCTGCAAGTGCAGGAGGTGGATACGCTAATGATGGAGCTGAAAACTAAGTTCCTACATGTGTTAGAGAATGAAGCCGTTGTCACTGAAATGCCTGCTGAGGATGAGGCTAACGAAGTGGAGGCGGCTTAGTGTTCACTGCAGCTAAAAAGATGCTAAGAGGGCTGGCAAACGCTGCTTTGAATGAAGCTGTCGATGTCAGTGAAATTAATGGTGTACGTGCGCTGCATTTAGGTTCAGCCACGGTACAAAGCGCGATGCGGATTAGAGAGCCGTTTGAACTTGAGCTCACTTACACGCGCGCCATTATGTGTTTTTTATTGTTTCACAACAATATTAAACACATGCTGACAATAGGCTTGGGTGGCGGCTCAGTTGCCAAATATGTGTATGCGCATTGTCCGGAGATTAAAGGCACTGTCGTTGAGATAAACCCAAGAATCATTCAAGTGGCTAAAAATCAGTTTTTTGTGCCAGAAAATGACGAAAAACTTGAAGTGATCGAAGGCGATGGCTTGGCTTATTTGGCTGAGCATACCGAAGTTGCTGATGTCTTATTTATTGATGCTTTTGATAGCAATGGCATTCCCCCTGATTTTTGCAGCCAGGACTTTTTTGACCAATGTGCCAATACCTTAAAAGAGGAAGGCATATTTGTGATTAATCTCTGGGGCAGTGATAAAAAGTTTGATGTGTATCTGGCCAGAATCGAACAAAGCTTTAATCAGCGCGTATTGATATTGCGTACGGGTAAACCGGGCAATATCGCCGTATTTGGCTTTAAGCAAGGCATTGCAGACTTAAGGCTCAATAGCCTGCGTGAGCGTGCCAAATCGCTAGAACAAACACACAAAATTGAATTTATGCAGTTTGTAGAAAAACTGGCAGACAATAACAACAGCAGTAATAACCGAATATTTATGAAAAGCGATCGTTAATTTATGGCATTTGATACCAACAAACCACGCGTTCAAAACAATACGCGTGAGCAACACAATCAGCGCGCACCACAAGGCCAGCAAAGCAGACCACCACAAGCCAGTAGACAAGCACCTAACCGCTATTTTGCAACCTGCCCACGTGGTTTAGAGCAGCTACTGGCAGATGAGTTGAAGCAAATCAGCGCAAAAGTGGTGAATGTGACGGATGGTGGTGTGAGCTTTGATGGGGATTGGTCAATTTGCTATGCGGCTAACTTACACTCACGCCTTGCTACCCGTATTTTGTGGCAAGTGGGTCGCGGTAAGTATTTGAATGAAGAAGATTTGTTCAATGCGGCTTACAAAATGAACTGGCCGCAATGGTTTGATGTAAAGCATGACTTTATGGTGAAAGTTACCGGCGTAAAGTGCCCGTTAAAAAGCTTAGAGTTTGCCACGTTAAAAATCAAAGATGCGGTGTGTGATAAATTCAGGCAAGCCGTTGGTAGCCGCCCTTACATTGATACTAAAACACCAAGCGTGCGTATTCATGCCTACCTCACTACTGATGAGTATCAATACTACGTGGATACCTCAGGCGCAGCGCTATACCAGCGCGGCAACCGTGGTGCCAGTATTGAAGCGCCGCTCCGTGAGAACTTGGCCGCTGGTATTTTAAAACTCACAGGCTGGCAAGTAGGGCAACCGCTGTTAGACCCAATGTGCGGTAGCGGTACCTTCTTATTAGAAGCCGCTATGGTGGCACTAGACATGGCGCCAGGTATTAAACGTGAATTTGGTTTTGAGAAACTGAAAACGTTTGAATCAGATACTTGGAAAAAGATTAAAAACCAAGCGCTGAGCAAAGTTAAAAAAGTCAGTTTTCAAAAAATCTATGGCTCAGATATGGATTTACGCGCAGTACGCGTGACTAAACAAAATTTGGAAGCCGCGGGTTTGTTGGAGGCTGTACAAGTATCGCACGTAGATATGCTGAATGTAATTCCGCCAGTTGATCATGGCGTGTTAGTCGCCAACCCACCTTACGGTGTGCGTATTGGTGAAGATGAAGTGCTCACCTTGCTCTACCCAAAAATGGGCGAAACGCTTAAACATAAATTTGCGGGCTGGAACACTTACTTCCTCACCAACGATTTACGCATGCCTAAGCTGATGCGCCTTTCACCAAGCAAAAAAACACCGCTGTTTAATGGTCCGCTAGAGTGCCGCTTGTTTGAAATTAAAATGGTGGCAGGGTCTAATCGTAAAGATAAACCAGAGGTATAAGGAAACCACATGGCAGACTCATTGGATGCACTCATAGCCCGCGTTAATGCCTTTGTCACTGAGCGTGATTGGGCACAGTTTCACTCACCCAAAAACCTCGCCATGGCCATGATCGTAGAGGCGGGCGAGGTGGTAGAGCACTTTCAGTGGATGACCGAAGACGAAAGCCGCAATTTGGATACAGAGACTAGAGAGCAAGTCGGGCAGGAGCTGTCTGATACTTTGGTTTATTTGCTGCGGATTGCCGAAGTTTGCGGCATTGATTTAATTGAAGCAGCGAATAAAAAAATAGACTTAAACGCGCAAAAATATCCAGTAGATAAATGCAAAGGCAGTAACGCTAAATATAGCGCGTACGAATAACCAACTAGGCTATTAGTCCAACACTAGTTAGCCCTATATTAGCCAGCGTTATTGTTGTGAGGAGCAAAAGATGAGTGATGTAATTCAATCTCCAGTGACCCAGTTGCTTCAACAGCAGGCCATTCCTTTTGACGTTATTGAAATCCCCTTAAGTGAAGATAAAAAACCAATTCGCAGCTTAGAGGAACTACTCACTAGCAAAAGCTTAAACCTAAATGCAGTCGTACGCAGTGTGGTGTTTAAAGCGGACTCTGGTAGTTACACTTTACTCGCGACAGCAGGCGGTGGTCGTGCCGATTGGGGTATATTACGCAAACACCTAAACGAGCGTAAATTACGCATGGCGGAGTATGACGAAGTGCCTGAAGCTACGGGCTATGTGGTTGGTGCAGTGCCGCCGATAGCACTGCCAGAAACTGTGCGTGTCTTGGTAGATAAAAGTGTCCGCCAATATGAAACAGTGGTGATAGGCAGTGGCGTGTTAGGCTATGCCATCGCACTTAAATGCAAAGATCTACTCACTTTATTAGCTGGTGCAGATGAAAGTGAGTTCGTAAAGGTTTAAGCTAGCCTAGAAGCTGCTATGCTTCTTTAAAGCATCGGCTTAGTTGGAATGTCCCTAAGGGTCACGTTAGTGAGGGAGGGCAAAGGTACATTAGATCTTCACTACTAATGTCGATGCCATAAAATCACCCAACCTACGATGCGACCCGAAAAAAATAAATACCCAGTCAAAAATTCCTAGCGGAAAAGTAATGTTTCTTAAAAATGACTGGACGCATGAGCAGGGTTGCATTGTTAAGTGATCAATAACCTTTATTTTTAAGAGTTTTTTACCAATACTTTGACCATTTGGCAGTGCATCTGAAAAAAGAAAGTATGTTAGACCAATGATGACTGCCAAAAAGAGCGCAGCATCCTTGCCGATGGTGGTATGCAATAAGTAAAAGGTAAAAATGCTCAAAGAATAGGTGATTAAACCATCAATAAATTGACCTAGAAATCGCTTGCCTGGGTGCGCTAATTTTATTGTTGTATCTTGCAAATCCAACTCTCCTTATATGCATCAAGCTCTACTATGGCTGCTTAGTTCTATACTGATAAACTGATTGGTATTAAATAAAAAAAGCCCAGCAAACTAATCTGCTGGGCTTTGATTATTCAAGCTTACAACTTATAAAACAGCTAAAGCTGCTTCGTAGTTTGGCTCGTCTGCAATTTCAGCTACTAACTCGCTGTGTAGTACTTTGTTGTGCTCATCCAGCACTACTACTGCGCGTGCTGTTAGGCCAGCTAGGCTGCTGTCTGTGATGAATACGCCGTAATCTGTTGCAAATTTAGCGGTGTTGCGGAATGTAGATAGTGTTACTACATTTTCAATGCCTTCTGCACCGCAAAAACGGCTTTGTGCGAAAGGTAAGTCTGCAGAGATGCATAGCACTACTGTGTTAGCTACGCTGCTGGCTTTTTGGTTGAATGTGCGTACAGAAGTTGCGCAAGTTGGTGTGTCGATACTTGGGAAAATGTTTAACACTTTGCGTTTGCCAGAGAATGCGTCGAGTGATTGTGTCACGCGCTTTGCATCGGCTAGTTCAAAGTTTGGGGCTGTTTGGCCTACTTGTGGCAGGTTACCGCCTACGTTAACTGGGCCGCCTTTGAGGGTCACTGTTGCCATGCTTAATTCTCCTTATGTTTAAAGTGGCTAACTTTATCGTTTATAGTTAAACCAATCAACCATAAATTCATTGTGGGTTAGTAACAGGCTAGGTATCTTACTAGCCGTTTACACACTTGTTTGATTGGTTTTTTGAGCTTATTACGCGAGTAGGTCTTCGCTCAAGTAACCAATCGTCATGGTTTGATTATGTAATACGCTATCGTTAGTGTCTGGTCTTGGCGCAAATTCGCCGTATGAATAAAAACCGGTGATTGCTGTTTGGTTGCCTAAAATTTGCTGGACTAGTTTAACCTCGTCCGCCACTAGGTCTGCCATTACACCTTTACGGCCAACACAGCTTACACAGATAGCTAGCCCTGTTTGGTTTACATTCGCATGACTAGATACTAAATGCGCAGCATCGCCAGCGCCTTCTACTAAGCGGTCGTGCGTAGATTGGCATAAGCGCACGGTTTCACCTTCATCTACGTTGCCAGCAAAGGTCAGGCTGTTGGTTTTCGGGTCAATAGCGAGCAGGGTGCGAATCTTCTCAATGTCGCGTTTACCTTCCTCAATCACAGCAAACGGGAATTTTAGGCCGCTACCTGGCAGCTCTTTAGCAGAGTGTGCACCGATGTACATGTTGTACAGCGGCAATGCAGGCTTGCCATCTAACTCAAGCACCACGTTTTTATCGGATTTAGTTACTTTGCGTGGAGGGCCGTAAGGTTTCCAGCCTCTGCCTACGCCTGTGGCGGCAATTAAGCTGTTGCCGTATAAGCCCACGGCAATCACCAGCCCATCAGATGATGTGTCGTTAAATAACTGTACGGTTTTGTTAAAGTTAAAGCCATCACCAGCCATGCCGCCCATAATTGGCGTTTCACCGAGTTCACTTTTAAAGCCTTCTAGCAACTCAGAGCCGTTGACGTTTAAACCATCAGAATACACAAGCACTGCTTTTAGACTGTCTGATTTTAATTGTTTTGCCAGGGTCACTGCGGTTTCAAATGAGTTTTGCATGCCGGTCATTTTGGTGTGGGTAACACGCTGTACCGCTTTTTCCCACAAGATTGCAGTGATTTGCAAGCTATCATCGTAAACACCTGTAGCGGTGATTTCACCAGAGGTAGAACAGCCTATGATTTGCGCTGCTGGGTAACGTGCTTTTAATGTGCTCTGAAGCTTGGCTTCACTAAAGCGCTTTACTGACCCGAATACCAATACCAAGTTAGCGGATGGTAGAGGTGAAGTGGCGGCTAAATCTTTGAGTGACATTTTAGCTGTTAATGATTCTTGTCTGATTATCATGCTTATCCCTTGGTGACCTGCATCGACCTTTAAAAATATTTATTACCGCTTAAGATTTTTATTGTATTCTGCCAAATGTAATAAATTGTAATGAATTGTAACTTTCTTCATTATAGATTACCCTTTAGAGGGATTGAAATAGATATTATTATTTTTTTTGATTATAGAATAATGGTATTGCTTATTAAGACATACTGTATATAAAATGAAATATAACAAGTGCAGAATTGATACTTAAGTAGCAATGCATACAAAATAAAGGAGCTTACTGGTGAGCCAGGAAAAGCCGTTTCAGGAAAAGCTGACATTAGATCAGCTCTCAACAATCAAAGTGATGGTGATAGATGATAGCAATACGATTCGTCGTAGTGCTGAGATATTTCTTAAAGCATCTGGCTGCGAAGTGATTCTCGCGGAGGATGGTTTTGATGCATTGGCAAAGATATCGAATGAGCATCCCGACCTGATTTTTGTTGATATCATGATGCCGAGATTAGACGGCTATCAAACTTGTTCCCTCATTAAAAGAAACGCACGCTACAAGGCAACACCTGTGATTATGCTGTCTAGCAAAGATGGCTTGTTTGACCGTGCGCGTGGCCGCATGGTCGGTTCCGACCAATACCTTACCAAACCCTTCACTCAAGAAACACTGATAGAAGCAGTGCAAATCTATGGTGCCAAGGCTAAAAGTTATCAAAAAGAGGTGGATTGAATATGGCAATACAAACTATTTTAGTTGTCGATGATTCTGCAACAGATCGTTTTTTTCTGACTGAAATGTTGGAAACTGCGGGCTACCGAGTAATAGGGGCAGAAAGCGGCGAGGAGTGTTTAACTAAAGTGACTGCTAGTCCGCCTGATCTTGTGTTATGTGACGTAGTGATGCCTGGCTTAACTGGTTTTCAGGTGACGCGCACACTGACTAAGAATCCTGCCACTGCACATATTCCGGTTGTACTGTGTACAGGTAAGTCACAGGCTACAGATTTAGCTTGGGCGCTGAAAATGGGCGCTAAAGCCTGTGTTACCAAGCCAGTGGTGGAGTCTGATTTACTGGCAATCATTAAAACACTAGAGTAATAAATTTTTAAAGTAAGTGGTTCACCATACGCTTTTCTTTTAATGGTAATGACTAGGACTAATAATTAATCGTGGCGCAAACTTCTAATTTACGTGAGTTTCAAGAGGCGATTCTTTCTAAGCTGAAAGATGCCGCTAGCCAAGTTGGAGGTGAGTCTTCGTCTCGTTTAGGCGTTGTGGTCGGCGGTAAGAGATTTTTAATCAATTTGCAGGATGTAAAAGAGGTGCTGCCAGTGCCGCCAATGCAATTAGTGCCATTTACGCAGCCATGGTTTTTGGGTGTTGCAAACGTTCGCGGTAATTTATACAGCATCTCAGATTTGGCGCAGTTCATGGGTATGCCAGCGACGCCTAAATCGGTTAATAATCGAATTTTATTGCTTAGCACAGAATCTACGGTGCAGGTGGCGTTGCTAGTGGAAAGCTTGATTGGTCTGCGTAGCGTTCAAGGGATGCAGTTGCAATCTGCAGAAGTCGATGCAGGTTTCTTTAGCATGAATGCTTATCAGGATGCTGAGGGTGGGGATTGGCTGGAGCTTGATGTGGAAGCGCTGGTGCAAAATAAGAGTTTTGTACAGCCAACTTAAGATATAACCAGCATGCGGATGTAGCTCACAGTTGGCAGAGTTCAATGATTATCTTGGTGAAGTGTGCGCACTGCAAGTGAGGCTGCTGTAATCGCGCTGAGTTATGTTGATGCTGTATTAGTGCCGTGGTTAAATGCAGAACAGTAGTGAAGTGTAGATATTTTAAGTGTAGATATTTAGTGATTGAATAGTGGTTTAGTTAAGCATAATAAATTTAGAAATCGGGGTTCATAATGGCATTAAATATTGCAGCTATCAAAAGCCTGCCACCGCAAATAGGGTCGTTGATGGGTGGGTTCTTGACGAACGTTAAGGAAAAAATTTCTAACTCAACCATCGTCAAAAAGACTAATTCTGATGGCGGTAGCATGAGTGCTGGTTATCGCCAGCTTTTCCTGCAGATTGTTGCATTTATTTTGTTTGCTTTGCTGAGCTTCTGGGTAATTAATCAGGTGCGTGTGAACGGCCCTATTTATAATATTCTAGATACTTATGATCGATTAACGGCAGATACGAATCCGCCGCCGATGTTCCCGTTAGACGCTTTTGCTTCTTATAACGAGGCTTATGTTGCTTCTACCAGCTTTAATAATCAGAAGCGTGATAATGCCTTGGCCAATGCTGCAAAAAGTGAGGCCATGTTTAAAGAGCGTTCTGAATACTGGCGTAAGAACTTAAGCAATAAGAAACTGGCCGCGCCTTTAGAAGCAGTGATTAGCGCTGGTGCTAACTTTTTTGAGGTGGCCAATAAGCGATATATTCCGGCATTACCATTAGGCACCGTAGCAGCATCTGCGCCATTGCTGGAATTGACGGCTGCTTTTGAAGCCTCGAAACAAGCGGGTAATACCTTTACCCAAATGATTGTTCAAGAAAACAAATCATTGATTGAGTCGCAAACCAGATTTATTCAGTTGGTATTGTTAGGTTTGTTGTTACTGGGTCTGGTGTTGTTAGCCTTGATGTATTTTTACGGTAAGAAACAGGCTGTGCAGTCAGTAACTTTGACCAGCCAACTTGCTAAAGAAGGTCAAGAGAACCAAGAGGCAGTATTGCAGTTGCTTGATGAGATGGGTGACTTGGCCGATGGTGACTTAACGGTAAAGGCGGAAGTGCGCGATAACATTGCCGGCGCGATTGCTGACTCTATTAACTATACAATTGATAGTTTGCGAGACCTTGTTGTTGAGATTAACCGTGCAACGGAGCAGGTGACTTCGGCGACCTCTGTGGCGCAAGGTACTTCGGAACAATTGCTAACTGCTGCTGAGACACAAGCAGCTCAGATTACGCAAACAACACAAGCGGTTAACGATATGACCCGCTCTATCTTGCAAGTGTCCAGCAATGCGGAACAGGCTTCTCAAGTGGCGCAGCGCTCACTAGAAGCGGCGATTCAGGGTTCGCAAGCGGTGCAGAATACGATTTCGGGGATGAACGAGATTCGTACTCAGATCCAGGAAACTTCTAAGCGTATTAAACGTTTGGGTGAAAGCTCACAAGAGATTAGTGAGATCGTGGAGCTGATTTCAGACATTACTGAACAAACTAATATTTTGGCGTTGAACGCGGCAATTCAGGCGGCGTCTGCCGGTGAAGCGGGTCGAGGCTTTACTGTGGTTGCGGAGGAGGTTCAGCGTCTGGCAGAGCGTTCATCTGAGGCGACTAAACAAATTAGTGCGATTGTGAAAACGATTCAGACCGATACCCACGGCGCGGTGGCAGCGATGGAAAAATCAACAGAGGGTGTAGTTGAAGGGGCGCGAGTTGCGGATGCTGCCGGGCAGGCACTGAACGAGATCGAGTCTGTTACGACTAATCTTGCGCGCTTGATTCAATCTATTTCTACTGCAACTAATGCGCAAACAGAGTCAGCGACCACTGTGGCAAATAACATGCAGATGATTCAAGAGATTACAACGCAGACTACAGAGGGTACTAAGCTGACTGCAGAGTCTGTAGGTCAACTCACCTCATTGGCGGAAGAGTTACGTGATTCAGTAGCTGGTTTTAAACTTTAAGACATGGACTATTTTGCATAGAAGTTTAATTGTTAGCATAAGACACATAAAAAGCCATGAAAAACTACACACCGAAAATGGAAGTAAATAATGCCTGAAGCATTTGATACTGGCCCGTTGTCTTGGGTTAAAGATGAGATTGATCAGTCACTGCAAAAAGTGCTGGAAAGCTTTAATGAGGTAAATCAGAATCCAAGTGAGTTTGCCAACTTGAGGTTTACCATTGCCCACCTGTATCAGGTGAGCGGTGCGTTGGATATGGTTGGATTGGAAGGCTGCAAACGTTACTGTAACGAGCTGGAAAAACTGGCTGACAGTTTAGCCAAACAGCAAATTGCAGTCAGCCAAGAGTTGATGGAGCATTTGATTGGTGCGGTTGAGGCATTATCCAAGTACCTGCAAGATTTGTTGAATGGGCAGCCTGATCAGCCCATTCGTCTATACAAAGCGTTAAAACCTATCGTAGAAGCGCAAGGCGAGACTCTGGATGAAAGTGAGTTGTTCTTCCCAGATGTAGACAATAGCGCACCTAAGGATTTACCAAGTAATCCGATTGAAGAGTCTTCAATCCCGATTTTTGTCTCAGAGCAAAGAGCTGCTTTTCAAAAATCTTTACTGGACTGGTTACGTACTAAAGATGCGGTGGCGCTAGAGGGCATGCGCGTTGCGGTTGCCCAAGTGCAGCAGGTGCAATCAAAAAGCGCGCCGAGAACGCTTTGGTGGGCTGCATCAGCCTTTACTGATGCACTTGCGCAGCAGAAGTTAGCAGATAATCCCGGCGCAAAAAAACTGTGCAGTAAGCTAGATCGTCAATTACGCAATGTAGCGATGGGTGATGCTAAGGTTCCATCTCGTTTGCTGCGAGATTTACTGTATTACGTTGCGATTAGTGATAGAAGCACGGACACGATTTCAGCAGTTAAAAACACCTTTGAGCTTGATGCTGCCTTGCCTTCAGCAGCGCAAGTGGTGGAAGCCGCTAGCTCCAGTGCGGCTGAGCAGGCAGCATTGGCTCAGCTGATTGCAGATATTCCAACGCTAAAAGATTTATGGGCAAACATTAGTGTGAATGATGCACTCACTAGCGCGCTTGATTTAGCTACCTTGGTTAATAAGTTTGAACATATCCTGAACACGGTGCAGCAGGGCATTAACCATGAGGGTGTGGTTAATTTATTTAACGTAAGCTATCAAACAGTGCAAGATTTGCAAAATGATGCAGCCAAGCTGAATGATGTGGCCTTTATTGAGATTGCAGCTTCGTTGAACTTACTGGAGTCTAGCTGCGATCATTATCAGCAGCTAGATGCTGAAGCTAACCAGAAAATCAATACGCAAATTTCACGCTTACAAGCGGTAATGCGCGGCGAGACACTGGCTCCTGCTGTGGATGCGTTTGCGCAGGCACAGCATGACGCTACCTTGGTGGAAGCGGTTGCTAAACAAGTGTTGGCAGCTCTGGCTATTGTTGAGAAAGCATTAGATAGCTTCTTCAGAAATCCAGAAAACACGAATGAGTTAGAAGAAGCCAGCAAACCATTGCAACAAATTGCAGCCGCATTTGATATGTTGGAAATGCCGGTGCCGACATCTATTGCTCAGTTGAGTGCAAACTTCGTTGAACACTTTAAAGATCACGACAGTACAGGTCACTTATCGATATTTGAATTGATTGCTGAAAACCTGAGTATGTTAGGGTTGTATGCAGAAGAATTGCCGCACGTGCATACCGAAGCTGAACGTGCGCTGGCTGATGCACTGTTACGTTTGGAAGATGCAGCTGCAATGTTAGGCCTTGCGCCTGCGGGGCTAGTTCAAGCGGAGTCCACTGCGTCTGAGCTTGCTTCATCTGCGCCTGATCGCATTGAGGATGTGTTGCCAATTGATTTGTCAGCGATTGATTTAAACCTGGGTGACGCAAACGATATCGCTGAGGCACAAGCCAAAACACCGGCGGTACCTGATGCAGGCGAAGCACTAGATCAAGCCTTTGATCCTGAGTTGCTGGATATATTCTTGGCGGAAGCTGAAGAAGTGCTTGCTACGTTAGCGCAGAACTTGCAGGCGTTGCGTGTTAACGCAACGGATAGCGAGGCTTTTGTCGAGGTGCGTCGTTCTTATCACACACTGAAAGGTAGTGGGCGTACAGTTGGCTTGGTGACAATGGGCGAAGTGGCTTGGGCTGTAGAGCATTTACTTAATGTTGTGTTGGATCGTAAGACTTTTCCTACACCGGCTATTTTGGCTTTTGTCGAGAAGGTAAGTGCGGCGTTTGCTAATTGGATAGCAGAGCTGCAACAAGCACAAAAAGTTAGTCTAAACCCAACTCCATTCCAACAGCAGGCCTCAGCACTGATTAACGAGCTTGAGCAGAATTTAGCCACGGTTCAACCTACCGTGCAAAAAGAAGAGGTGCTGATCGGCGGCACACGTAAATTAAGCAAGGCCTTCTTTAATATATTCTTGGGTGAAGCACAGCAGCACTTGCTGGCATTGCAGGAAGCACATGCGGCATTGGTTGTGGATTCTACCGATTTGCCTACAGCGGAAAGCTGCCGTGCTGCGCACACCCTAGGCAGTAATGCACTTACCGCAGGCTTTAAAGCAATTGGCGAGCTTGCTAGGGCTCTAGAGCATTGGTTGGATGAGCACCATAGTACTTGGACCGAGCAGCATATTGCACTGTATGGCAATGTGGTCAAGGCATTGGCAGATGGCTTAGAAAAAGCCAAGGCGCTTAAAAACCCAAGATCATCACGCGCACTGATTTTAGCTTTGGGTGAATCCACTGCTGCAATGCAGGCATCTGCGGCGAAAGAGGCAGAAGCCGCTGTGCTTGAAATTGAGCGTGCAGAAAAATCCAAGAAAAAATCCAAATCTAAAGTTAAGGCAGCAGCAGAGCCGGCTGAGACTGAGCTCGCGCCAACTGCCATGGTTGAGCCTGATCTTATCCAAGCCGCAACTACACAGGTTGAGCCGTTGACCGAGCTATCTGGTGAGTCCTCTGTTGAGCTTGCTCAGTTGCCAGTGGAAACTGACGTGTTACTAGCTGCAGAGCAGGCGTTGCAACGTAAAGATGCTATCGTCAATGACGAGTTACTTGCTTTGTTTGTAGAAGAGGCACGTGAGCTGATTCCGCAAATCGGTAAAGATTTAAGAGGTTGGCGCATCAATCCTAAGGAGGCTGAGTATCCAGACTCTTTACAGCGTGCACTGCATACACTGAAAGGCAGTGCGCGTATGGCTGGGCAAGCCGCAATTGGCGATAGCGTGCATGGCATGGAAGATCACGTGATTCGCGCGTTAAGGCATCAAGTAACCATGGATGATTTTGATGCCATGTTTGTTGAGTTCGACCGTATCGGTTACATGCTGGAAGACGTAGTAGGTGATATGAGTAGCGCTGTAGTGAGCGACACACCAGCACAAGCTAAAGTAAAAGCGGCTACACCAAAATCAACCAGACAGAGCGAGCGTAAAACGCAGTTCCTGCGTATGCGTGCCGATGTACTGGATAGGTTGATTAACGAGGCTGGTGAAGTTTCGATTATGCGTTCTCGTATGGATAGGGAAATGCAGAACTTCAAGCAGTCTTCTACTGATTTGACCGATAGTATTAGTCGGTTGCGCACTTATCTGCGTGAGCTGGAAATTGAGGCGGAAACACAGCTGCAATCTCGTATGAGCTTGCTGCAGGAAGCCAATGAAACGTTTGATCCGCTAGAGTTTGACCGCTTTACACGTTTGCAAGAACTGACTCGCATGATGGCCGAAAGCGTAAACGACGTGGCCACCATTCAACATGGTTTGCTGCTGAACCTTGACCAGACTGATGCTGCATTACAACAGCAAAACCGCATGAACCGTGAGTTGCAACAAGGTTTGATGACGGTACGTATGTTGCCATTCTCGACTATATCTGAGCGTTTGCAGCGTATTGTGCGCCAAACGGCTAGGGAGTTGAATAAACGCGTTGAAATGACCATCGAGGGCGAGAACATCGAGCTTGATCGTGGCGTGCTTGATAAAATGGGTGCCCCTCTGGAGCACTTGCTGCGTAATGCGGTGGCGCACGGGCTGGAGTCTGCCAGTGAGCGCGTGAAGCTAGGTAAATCTGAGGTTGGTCATATCAAGCTTAAAGTGAGCTTGGAAAATGACGAAATTACCTTAGTGATTACCGACGATGGCGCAGGTGTGAATTTAGCTAAGGTCAAACAGAAAGCTGTTGAGAAAGGTTTATTTGGCGCAGATCAGGAAGTTTCTGATCAGGCGCTGATGACCATTATTTTTGAGCCAGGGTTCTCTACTGCTGATAGCGTTTCTCAAATTGCAGGGCGTGGGGTAGGGCTGGATGCGGTGCGTAGCGATATTGCTGCGTTAGGTGGCCGTATTGATGTAAGCAATGCATCAGGTTTGGGTGCAATGTTTAACATTTACCTGCCGGTGACATTGTCTGTCGCACAAGTGGTACTGGCACGTGTCGGTACGCAAACTTATGCGATTCCATCTGTAATGGTGGAGCAGGTGCAAAAGCTTAAATCATTAAACTTAAGCGATGCCTATAATGCGGGCAAAGTCAGTTGGGCTGGGCGCGAATATCCATTGCATTTCTTATCTAAATTGGTGGGCGATGTTGACCATATTGCTCAGGCGCATACCTATACCCCGGTAGTGTTGCTACGCAGTGGTGCTTATCGTACTGCGCTGCATGTAGATGAATTGATTGGTAACCAAGAGGTGGTGATGAAGCCGATGGGCACCCAGCTCTCGCATGTGCCGGGCATGATTGGCGCGACGGTAATGGGTGACGGAGCCATTATTTTGGTGATTAACCCTGTGTTGCTGGCAAACAGAGAAGAACTGTCCAGCGGCGCAATTAAGGTTACTAATGTCGCACCTATTGTGGAAAAACTGAAAAAAGTAGCTTTGGTGGTGGATGACTCACTCACCATGCGCAAGGTGCTATCACGTGTATTGGAACGTGATGGATTTGAAGTGGTGACGGCTAATGACGGTATGGATGCGATCCAGAAGTTACAGCAGATCTCCCCAGCGATAATTCTGTCCGACATCGAGATGCCGCGTATGGATGGTTTTGAGTTCTCGCGCTATGTGCGCGATAACGCACAGACCTCGCATACACCATTGATTATCATCAGCTCACGTACCGCAGAAAAACACCGTAATGTGGCAGCTGAAATCGGCGTGAATGCGTTTTTGGGTAAGCCAGTGCAGGATGAGGTGTTGATTGAGCAAGTGCATGCCTTGCTTAACCATTAATAGCCGATGTGTATAAATCAGGTGCCGGCATCAGGTGTTTTTCACCTTATGCTGGTACCTGTATCGTGTGCTACCCATCATTAAAAAGTATGATTTAGCAAGCCTTAAATCATACAAAACATATGGTTTTGAGTAAATATTTTTGTCGAGTTAACGCCATACATTGCCGACAACGCTATCCGTAATAAGGTAAAATTACCTTATGTTAGAAACAACACCCACCCCTCCAGCTTCTCCAAGTTTTGTCCATTTGCGCTGCCATAGTGAGTATTCTGTGGTGGATGGTATCGTGCGCATAGACGACTACGTGAAACAGGCGGTGAGTGACAAAATGCCAGCGCTGGCATTGACCGATTTGAGTAACTTATTCGGTGCAGTCAAATTTTACAAGGCTGCGCGAGGTAAGGGTGTCAAGCCTATCATCGGTTGCGATATCTGGCTGGAAAACACTGAAAATCGTGAGCTTCCTTCGCGCTTATTATTGCTGTGCCAAAGCCATACTGGTTACTTAACTTTATGTCATTTGCTAAGCCGCGCTTATTTAACTAATCAATATCGTGGCCGTGCTGAGTTTAAGCGCGCATGGTTTGCAGAGGCTGGTACTGAAGGTTTGCTGTTGTTATCTGGAGGTCTTGCTGGCGACGTAGGGCAAGCTTGTGCCCAAGGTAATGTGGTTTTAGCTAAAAAACTTGCCAACGAATGGCAGCAGCTATTTCCAGAGCGCTTTTATCTAGAAGTGCAACGCATTGCAACCGATGCAGGCAAAGCTAGTGAAGAAATGTATATTCAACATGTGCGCCATATTGCGCATGAGTTGAGTTTGCCTATTGTTGCAACGCACCCTATACAATTTACCTCTCCAGATGATTACCGCGCACACGAGGCCAGAACTTGTATTGCAGAGGGCTATGTACTCGCGGATAAGCGACGTCCGCAGAATTTTACTACTGAGCAGTATTTTAAAACACAGGCAGATATTGCCGCGTTGTTTGCCGATATGCCAGAGGCACTTGCCAATAGTGTAGAAATTGCCAAGCGCTGCAATTTAAGTCTCACTTTGGGTAAAAACTATTTACCGCAGTTTCCTACGCCTAATAATGAAAGCCTGAACGATTACTTAATCTCAGAGGCACGCCTAGGGCTGGCTAAGCGCCTGGAGGTGTTGTTTCCGAATGAAGAGGTGCGTGCCAGTAAGCAAGATGTCTACGCTGCACGCTTGGATTTTGAAACCAACGTGATTAACCAGATGGGCTTTGCCGGCTACTTTTTAATCGTTGCTGACTTCATTAACTGGGCGAAAAATAATGGTGTGCCGGTAGGCCCTGGCCGGGGCTCGGGTGCGGGCTCTGTAGTTGCCTATAGCTTGGGCATTACCGATTTGGATCCGCTGGAATATAACCTGCTGTTTGAGCGCTTCTTAAACCCAGACCGCGTATCCATGCCTGACTTCGATATTGACTTCTGTCAGGAAGGGCGCGACCGCGTCATTGACTATGTAAAACAAAAGTACGGGATAGATGCTGTTTCACAGATCGCCACCTTCGGTACCATGGCGGCAAAGGCCGTGATTCGAGACGTAGGGCGCGTGCTGGACTTGCCGTTTAATTTTGTCGATGGTATCGCAAAGCTTATTCCGTTAGAGCTGGGGATTACCTTATCCGATGCACTGGAAAAAGAGCCGCAGCTAGCCGAGCGCCGTGAAAACGAAGAGGAAGTAAAAGAACTGCTAGAGCTGGCATTACGCTTAGAGGGCTTGGTGCGTAATATCGGCATGCACGCGGGCGGCGTATTGATTTCACCCAGCAAGATTGCTGATTTTTCACCGGTGTATTGCCAACCTGATGGCGCCAGTTTGGTCAGTCAGTATGACAAGGACGATGTTGAAGCGGTCGGCTTGGTTAAGTTCGACTTTTTGGGCTTACGCACGCTGACGATTTTAGATATGGCGTTGGAAAATGCGAATAAACAACGTGCTGAGCGTGAGCTACCACCGCTGTTTTTTGAAACCTTGCCGATTGATGATAAACCCACTTTTCAGTTGTTAAAGACCGCTAATACCACAGCAGTGTTCCAGCTGGAGTCGCGTGGTATGAAGGACATGCTGAAACAGGCGATGCCCGACTGCTTTGAGGACATTATTGCGCTGGTGGCTTTGTATCGCCCAGGTCCGATGGATTTGATTCCGGATTATTGCCGCCGTAAGCATGGTAAGCAGCGCGTGGAGTACCCACACCCACTGACAGAGCCGATTCTAAAAGAAACTTACGGTATTGCGGTTTACCAAGAGCAGGTGATGCAGATTGCACAGGTAGTGGCCGGCTATAGCTTAGGCGGTGCTGACTTGCTACGCCGTGCGATGGGTAAAAAGAAAAAAGAAGAGATGGATGCCCAGCGTAAGATATTTACCGAGGGCGCAACCAAAAACAACATGACTGAGCAGCAAGCCAGTGATTTGTTTGACTTGCTGGAAAAGTTTGCCGGCTATGGTTTTAACAAGTCGCATGCTGCGGCTTATGCACTGGTTGCTTACCATACAGCGTACCTGAAAACGCATTATCCAGCAGCGTTCTTGGCTGCGACCATGTCTGCCGATATGAACAACACAGACAGTGTGCATATCTTCTATGACGATTGCGCACCAAATCAGGTGGAAGTGCTGCCGCCTGATGTGAATGAAAGCGAGTTTAAGTTCAAGCCTGTGAGCAAGAATCAAATCCTTTATGGGTTGGGTGCTGTGAAGGGAACAGGCTCAGCCGCGATTGATGTGATTTTGCAGGCGCGCGCTAAAGACGGCCCGTTTACCAGTTTATTTGATTTTTGTAGCCGTTTAGATTTGCGCAAGGTGAATAGGCGCGTGATTGAGTCACTGATACGTGCCGGTGCGTTTGATAAGCTGGAGCCTAACCGCCATGCCTTATTGGCGGGGGTGGCCTTAGCGATCAGTGCGGCTGAACAAACTAATGCCAATAGTAATCAAAATAGTCTATTCGGTGAGGCGTCAGACCAATCTGTACATGTGCTGCCTAACGTTACACCTTGGCCGGAGCAGCAGCGGCTGCAAGAAGAGAAAATCGCCTTAGGCTTTTACTTTAGCGGTCACCCATACTGGTCTTACCAAAAAGATTTAAGCCAGTTTATCAGTACTACACTAGCCAATTTGGCGCCTAAAGAGCAGCCGCAGTTATTGGCCGGTATTGTTTCTGGTGTACGTGTCCGTATGACTGCCCGTGGCAAAATGGCCATCGTCGGTTTAGATGATGGCACCACTAGAATTGAGGTGGTGGTGGGCAATGACTTGTTAAACCAATCGCAGCAGCTGCTGAAAGATGACCAGTTGGTGATTGTGGAAGGGCGTGTAAGCCATGATGAGTTTTCTGGCGGGGTGCGCGTGAATGCACGCAAGATGTATGATCTTTCTGCGTTAAGAAACACCCGTGCTAGCTTTCTGAAGATTATGTGCAATGGCCAGTCTGATGCTGCGAAGTTAAAGACTTTATTAAAACCTTACTGCGTAGGACTCTCTGAGGAAGTGCGCGGTTGCCCGATTAAAATTGAGTACCATAATCAAACCAGCAAAGTTGAACTGATGCTAGGGAATGATTGGCGCGTGGATTTGCATGATGAGCTGATTGCGAGTTTAAGCGAATGGTTGAGTAAGAATAATGTAAAAATCCTATATAATTAGCGCATTGTGGATACAGCTATCTAAGTGGTAACGCCGCTGATAATACGGATTTATGCAAACTTAACGTTTCTTTAATGGGCTTGTGTTGAGTGCAAGCCTGCACCTGGCAATAAATTCAGGCATTAATAGAATCAGATTATTTGAGACAAAACATAACGATATGAAAATTACTTATTTAGATTTTGAACAGCCAATCGCTCAATTAGAAGCGAAAATTGAAAGCTTGCGCTCATCACATGATGACCACGATAACTTGGATATCTCAAAAGAATTGGCAGCATTAGAAAAGAAAAGCAAAAAACTGTCTGAAGATACTTATGGTAATTTAACTGCTTGGCAGATTTCCCAAGTGGCGCGCCATCCACAGCGCCCATACACGCTGGATTATATTCAGGCTTTATTTACAGATTTTGAAGAGTTGCACGGTGACCGTGCATATGCGGATGACCCAGCTATTGTGGGCGGTATCGCTAGATTTGAAGGTCAACCAGTCATGGTGATTGGTCACCAAAAAGGCCGCGATATCAAAGAGCGCCAGTATCGTAATTTCGGTATGCCACGTCCTGAAGGTTATCGTAAAGCTTTGCGCTTATTCCGCTTGGCTGAAAAATTTAACATGCCGATTGTGACGTTTATCGATACCCCAGGTGCATACCCAGGCATTGGTGCTGAAGAGCGTGGTCAATCCGAAGCGATTGCACGAAACCTATACGTGATGGCTGAGTTGAAAACGCCTATCATCGGTGTGATTATCGGTGAGGGTGGCTCTGGCGGTGCATTGGCATTAGGCGTTGTAGACCAATTGTTGATGCTGCAATACGGTACTTATTCAGTGATTTCACCAGAAGGTTGTGCTTCTATTTTATACAAGAGTGCAGATAAAGCCTCTGTGGCGGCCGAAGCATTAGGCATTACGGCAGATAAGCTCAAAGCACTAGGTTTAGTGGATAAGATTCTTCCAGAGCCTTTGGGCGGCGCGCACCGTGCCCCTGATGAGATGATGGCGACATTAAAAGCTGCGTTAAAAGAAGAACTGACGCGTTATAAATCTAAATCAATTAAAACTTTATTAGTGAGCCGTTACGAGCGCTTAATGAGCTATGGTAAATTCAAAGAAGTTGCTGAAAAATAAAGCAGCTGCCCAACGGGCTGGTAAGCAAACTCAAGCCAGCCAGCCTGTTTCCGCTTTACCTCATCCCGTATTATCCGAGTTACATTCTTTTCTAAGCCAGCATTTATTTTCAAGTCATCACTTACTTGCAAATCCTGACTTATTTCCAAACCCTCATTTGACACCTGATACAGGTCTGCCTGCGTTGGCAGCACCGCCCAGACTGTTGCTTGCCTTGAGTGGCGGTTTAGATTCCGCCGTATTACTACACTTATTGGCTGGACTTAGGTCATCGCTTGGCTTTGAGTTGTACGCTTTACACGTGCACCATGGCTTAAGCCCCAATGCCGACGCTTGGGCAGCTTGGTGTGAGCAGCAATGTCAATTGTTACAAGTGCCTATCAGTATTAGTCGAGTCAAGGTTAATCAGGCAAGCGGCTTAGGCATCGAAGCGGCGGCGCGCCTGTTACGCTATCAAGCTTTGTTTGATGCGCGGCAGGCACTTGAGGCCGACTTTGTGGTCACCGCCCATCATCAGGATGATCAGGCAGAAACGTTGCTTTTGCAGCTCTTTAGGGGCAGCGGGGTGAAGGGGCTGAGCAGTATGGCGGCTGTAGACCATACGCGTAGCCTGATGCGACCATTGCTAGGTGTTTCCAGGCAATCGCTTCATGCCTATGCAATACAGCATGCGCTTACATGGTGTGATGACGAGAGTAATGACAACACTAGGTATGAGCGTAACTTTATACGCCATGATGTGATGCCTATTTTGCAGGAACGTTACCCTAGCGTGCAGTCCGTTATTGCAAGAACAGCCTCGCACTTAGCCGAAGCAAGCACATTGTTGGAACAGTTGGCTGAAATTGACGCACAGGTTTTAGTCGCTAACGATAGCCTCTGTTTGCAGGGTTTAGCGTTGCTAAGCCAGGCGCGTGCCAAGAACTTGCTGAGGTGGTGGCTGGCGCAACATAAGCTTGTTATGCCTACATCGGAGCATCTTGGCGAAATGTTGCAGCAGTTACTTAACGCGAGGGCGGATGCAGAGTTGAGCATCCAGATTCAACATTACACCTTAAGGCGTTATCAGCAGCGCGCTTATCTTTGTGTAGTGCAGGTCTGCGAGCCGTTTGATTTGGTGTGGAATGGTGAGGCGACATTGATGATGCCCGATGGCGGTTTGCTCACATTTAAGCAGGTGCAAGGCGCTGGCTTAGCACTTAAGTTTGGCATGACTAGGCTTAGAATTACTAATCGCAGTGGCGGCGAGCGTTTTAAACCCGATGCTGCCAGACCAACCCGGACATTAAAGCATCTATTGCAAGCCGCTAATATCCCACCGTGGCAGCGTGACCATTTACCGCTAATATACTGGCAGGACAGCCTTGCCTGCGTGCCGGGCGTCGGTATTGCGCATGAGCTCAAAGCCGCAGGCGGGGAGCCGGGGATAGCCGTTACCTGGCAACCTGC
Source organism: Methylotenera mobilis JLW8 (assembly GCF_000023705.1). NCBI lineage: Bacteria > Pseudomonadati > Pseudomonadota > Betaproteobacteria > Nitrosomonadales > Methylophilaceae > Methylotenera > Methylotenera mobilis. The sequence continues at coordinate 1,402,712 of NC_012968.1, read as the reverse complement.
TACAGATGCAATGCATCAATGATTGGCTTAGTAGCTAGTTGTTTACTGAGCTTATTTATAGAGATTACTTTTTAAGTAGCTGCTTAAGATGTGGCCAAATATTATCCAGTACTAATGGCTGTGCAATGGCGTTGGGGTGTAGTCCATCATCCTGAATCAAATTGGCTTTAGCGGCGATGTTTTCCAGCATAAAGGGTACCAGCGGTACATTGTGTTCTTGACTGAGCTTGAGGTAGCTCTGGCTAAATCGCTTCGTGTATTGCGGTCCGTAATTGGGCGGTATTCTCATCCCCACCAATAATATTTTGGCGCCAGATTTTTTACTTTGCTCAATCATGATGTTGAGGTTGGCGGTCATGTCTTGGATAGGTAAACCACGCAGACCGTCATTCGCGCCTAGTTCGATAATTACAATATTGGGTTTAGTTTGGTTAAGTGCTTGCTGAATGCGGCTGACCCCGCCACTGGTAGTTTCACCGCTAATGCTGGTATTGATGACTTGGTATTGATAGCGCTCCGCATTCAACTTTTTTTGTAGCAAGGATGCCCAGCCTTGTTGCTGTGGGATGCCATACGCCGCAGATAAGCTATCGCCGTACACCATGATTTTTGCGTTTTCTGCAAAAACCGGGCTAGACCATGCAACGAAATGCAAAAAGGACAAACTAAGCAATACGGTTTTAAATACTAACAATAAACGGAACAACATGAATGCAACAGCCTCCTATGATACAAGCGCAAGATTTACATTACGAAATTACCAACCATGATAACCAAATTCGCATACTCAGTGGTTTAAATCTCAGCGTGGCGCAGGGCGATCAGGTAGCAATCATTGGTAGCTCAGGTTCAGGTAAGTCAACATTGCTTAGCATGCTTGCAGGATTGGATATCCCAAGTAGCGGAAGCGTTCAAATTAGAGGCAAGGCATTTAGCGCGTTAAATGAAGATAGCCGTGCGGCAGTGCGTGCTGCGGATATGGGTTTCGTGTTTCAGTCGTTCCAATTATTACCGGCATTAACTGCGCTAGAAAACGTGATGTTGCCTCTGCAACTAAAGAGCCGTGCAGATGCAGAGAAGCTAAGTCTTGAGGCGTTAGCAAAAGTGGGTCTGAGCCATCGTGTGCAGCATTATCCTAAGCAGTTGTCGGGCGGAGAGCAACAGCGCGTAGCTATTGCGCGTGCTTTTGCCACGCAGCCAAGTATTTTATTTGCAGATGAGCCTACCGGTAATTTAGATAGCGCCACAGGGCAAATGATTATCGAGCTGCTGTTTAATATGAATCAAGAGGCTGGTACTACCTTGGTATTAGTGACCCATGATATACAGCTGGCAAATCGCTGTAAGCGCCTGCTTAAGTTGGATGGCGGTGTTTTGCGTGAAGTGACGCAATCATGATATTAGCTACTAAATTGGCATGGTCGCAGACCGTGAGTTTGTGGCGGGCTGGGGCGTTAAGGGTGCTGGTATTTGCTTTGGTATTAGCAGTTGCTGCCATCACCGCTGTGAGTTTCTTTACACAGCGTATTGAGTCTGCGCTTAATCAGCAGGGCAGTTTGCTGATTGGAGGTGACTTGGCGGTTGTGGCGGATCATCCCATCCCGCAAATTTTTGTTCAGCAGGCAATCACACAAAACATACTCACCACCCATACCTATGAGTTCCCTAGTATGGTGGTGTATGGAGAAGCTAGCCAGTTAGTGGAAATTAAAGCAATTGAGGCTAACTTTCCATTACGTGGTCATTTAACTATTGGTTTGCATGGCACAGATACTGGGCGCACGGCAAAGTCTGCGCCACAACCCGGTGAGGTGTGGATAGAGCCGCGCTTAGCCACATTGCTAGGTGTTAAGGTGGGAGAGCAGTTAGAAGTAGGGGAGCGTAGCTTGGTGGTGGCTGCTATCTTGCTACGTGAGCCTTCGCGCGGCGGTAATATGTTTAGCTTTGCGCCGCGCGTCATGATGAATGCATCTGACTTAGCCTCAACCCAGCTGATTCAATACGGCAGCCGCGTGAAATACCAACTGCTGCTGGCATCTACACCTGAAAAGTTCAACGATTATGCCACGCAGGCAAAACTTAGGCTGAGCCGCGGTGAGCGTATTGATGATGTGCGTAACGCACGCCCGGAAATTAAAACAGCGCTAGATAAAGCGCAGCAGTTCTTGGGCTTATCGGCTATGGTGAGCGTAGTGCTGGCGATGGTGGCTATGTTGCTGTCTAGTCTGCCTTATATTCAGCAAAGCCTTAATACGTTTGCATTGATGCGCTGCTTCGGCGCACAGCAAAATACGGTGCTGCAAATCCTGACTATTCAAACCTTAATTATTGCCTTACTCAGTGCGTTAGTTGGTGCATTGCTGGGGTTTGTTGCGCAACTAGGGTTGGCACAATTGGCTGGCAGCTTGTTTGTTGAAATCTTGCCACCTACCTCCGTAACGCCGTTGTTGATTGGTATTTGCGCCAGTATTGGCATGATGGTTGCGGTGGTGTTGCCGCATGCATGGCAAATGAGAAACCTATCTGCGATGAATATACTAAGGATAGATACGTTAGTGCAGCCACTGTCTGCACAAGCCAAGTATCTGCCTGCTGCACTGATGATGGTGCTGATGATTTTCTGGCAGGCGCATGATGTGAAAATTGCACTATCTACGATTGTGGCAGTGCTGGCATTGAGTCTAGTGGTACTGGGTTTTGTCTATGTGCTGACTTTTATACTGCAGCGCTTCTTAAAAATCACCCCCAAAACTCAAGTGCTAGCATCGGTCAATCTGGGTATACAAGGCTTAAAGCGGCGGCTAGGGCTGTCAACTGTGCAAATGATAGGCTTTTGTATGGGGCTGATGGTGATTATGCTGCTGACATTGATACGTGGTGACCTTATTCGTAATTGGCAAGCCTCTTTGCCTACGGATGCGCCCAATCGGTTTGTGATTAACATACAGCCAGACCAGATTAGCCAGGTGGGTCAGTTTTTCACTGTTCAGCACATTAAAGACACGGCTATTTTTCCTATGGTACGTGCGCGTTTGGTCAGCAAAAACAAGCAGTTGATTAAAACTGCAGAGTGGCAAGACGAGCGTGCCAAAAGGTTAGCTGAACGAGAGTTCAACTTGTCTTGGGCGGCAGAAATGCAAAGTGACAATAAGCTGGTTGCCGGGCGCTGGTGGTCTGGCCACGATGAAGGTAAGCCATTAATATCGCTAGAAGAGGGTTTAGCACAAAGCTTGAATATCAAGCTCGGCGATGAGCTGCAGTTTGATGTTGCAGGCAGCCCACTTACATTGACAGTAAGCAGCCTCAGAAAAGTGGAGTGGGATACCATGCGTGCTAACTTCTTTGCGGTGACACCACCGGGGGTGTTAGATAAGTTTGCAGCTAGCCATATCAGTAGCTTTCATTTACCCATAGGCGCAGAGCAGCCCCTTAATCAATTAATTAAGCAGTACCCTAATTTAACCGTAATAGATATAGCTGCGCTGATGCAGCAGGTGCGCGGCATTATGCAAAGGATGAGCCAAGCGGTTGAATACGTATTTGCTTTTAGCCTGCTAGTGGGTGTTGCTGTGTTGTATGCTGCGCTGGTGGCAACGCGAGAAGAGCGGGTTAAGGAGGCAACGTTGATGCGAGTGTTTGGCGCATCACGGTTGCAGGTGAGCGTTGCCTATATTGCTGAGTTTGCTTGTATTGGTTTTATTTCTGCGCTGATAGCGTCTGTTGCGGCAAATTTTTTAGCGTATTACATCAGCGTACGTGTACTCAGCATTCCGTTCCAGTTTAATCTCAGTGTATTACTATTGGGTACCCTGATTGCGACGGTGCTTATCCCTGCCGCTGCCTGGCTGGGGCTACGTAGTTTTTTGAATATTCCACCAAGACAATTGCTCAATAGTATTTAACGGTAAAGGCTAAGGGTGTAGTCGGCCAGATGGTCTCTTAATGTATACGCGATTTCATCGCGCGTGTATAAACGTAAGTGGATATGAAGTTCGTGTGGATATAAAAACAGGTGGATAAAAAAAGGGGTGACAGCATGCTGTCACCCCTTTTTGAAGTGGTCATTCAATCAATGACCTTTGCGGCTTATTTGCTTATGCCGCTTATTTGTTTGCAGAGGTTTTTGGGCCGCCAAATTCATAACGGGCACCAATCCAGGCTGCACGAGGTGCACCTGGCAATAGACCAAGTTGTTTTGACTCGGTGCCATATGTACCGTCAGCGGCAAACATTGTTTCAGCTAAACGGCCGCTCACATTGTATTCACGGTCAAAAATGTTAGTGGCTTTAGCAAACGCTTTCCAACCATTGCCAATGTTGTATTGCGTATCTAAGTTAACAATGAAATAGCCGCTAACTTTACCGTTGCCTGTAGCGCACTCTTGGTTATCTGCAACACAAGTAGCGCTATTGGCTTGGTGCTGATTATTTTCATTACCCCAAACATAGGCATTAGAGAAGCCAATCACGCTAGTGCCAACAGTCCATGCTGGCGTTACAGTATATTGACCGCGCAGTTTTAACTGATGCGCTGGAATAGACGGAATACGATCGCCTGGTTTTGCGTTAATTACGTGATCAGCGTCTTGTGATGAGTTTGATGGACTGACAAACGATACATCGGAGTCGTAAGTGGCACGTACATAGCTATATGAAGCGCTCCATTTGAATTTGTCGGCATCCCCTGCTAGGCCCATATCTATGCCTTGGCGTTTGGTTCTGCCTACGTTTTTATAGTAGCCAGCACCATTCACTGAGCCGGCTGCAGTAAATTGAATATCATCATGGTTAACAGCTTGATAAACGCCTGCATTCCAACGAATGTTCTCAGTAAGCAAGCCGCGGCCACCAAACTCATAAGTTTTTGCAACCACTTGGTTTAGAGGAGGGTCATCCGCCATTGCTGATGGGAGTAAGCATGGTGCTGCAGGGTTAGAACAGCCAAGTTCAATTGCCGTTGGCGCACGGCTAGATTCGCTATAAGAGGTGTAGAACGTTAAATTGTCGTTAGGCGTGTGAGTCAGGCCAACGCTTGGATTTAAACGTGTATAACTATCTCTTGCCGTTAAACTGTTTGGGTTGGTCGTTGAACGGTCGCCTCTTAATGTGTCCACGTTGTCAACACGAGTGAAGTTCCAGCTTGCACCACCGGTTAAATGCCATTTATCGTTGAGGGATAAAGTATCTGTGGCAAATAAGCGAGCAGTATATTGTTTGCCAGTAAGGCCTGTGGTTTGAGTGTTAGGTAATACACCAAACTCATCAGTAGAGTTATAAGCTGGACTGTTGAAAATTGGGGCGCGACTAGCGTCAAACACTTCATTGTCACCTGCGCTGTAAACATTGATAAGCGCTGATTGCTTAAATCGCATTAAGGTGTAGTCATAACCAGCACCAATCACAAATTGATTTTTCTTGCCCATCCAGTCTTGGTCAAATGTTACTTGGCCAGTTGCACCATAGGTATCTTGTGTGGTTTTACTGCGATTCAGTACTGAACCAGTATATTCTTCATCGGCGTCAAACTGACCTACAAAACTGCCAATGGTGCCACTGCTATCAGATTCACCTTCCCATAAGTCACCATTTTTTGTATGGCGATTAGATTTTCTGTAATAAACGTTACCAGAGAACATTGTGTCTTCATTGATCCAATGTGACCCGTTCAGCGCCAAGAAGTGTGAGTAGTTGTTGGTTAAGTCTGGGCGCGTGTGAATCTGATCACGGTCGCCGCTTAATAAGTTTTCAGGTGCGAAACCATTACCAATCAGGCTATTATCTGTACCAATATAGGTGAGGTCTAATTTACTAGTTTCATTTTGCCAGCCGAATTTACCAAATAACTGATTCAGATGAGAAGGTGATTGTTTTCTCCAGCCATCCTCCGTTGTATGTTGATAGCCTAGCATGTAGTCAGTAGAGCCATCTTTTGATACGCCACCAGCTTCAATTAATGCACGTTGACGCCCCCATGAGCCAGCTTCGTACTCCAAGGCCATGCCTTGGTTGTTACGCCCGCTCTTAGTGTGGACTACAATTGCGCCACCTAAGGTGTTTAAGCCGAATAAAGGGTTAGAGCCAGGCACCATCTGCATATTGTCGATGGCAAAACTTGGAATTTTGTCCCAAAGTGTCACGTCACCAAATGGCTCATTAACACGCACGCCATCTACATAGGTAGATAAACCCTGCGCGTTGCCTAGTAGTGATGATGCTGAGTAACCGCGGAAGTTAATTTCTGGTTGCCATGGGTTACCTGACATATCAGATACGGTCACGCCTTGCATATTGTTTGTCATGTAATCTGCAATTGAGACGCCAGATTGATTCTTGATTTCTTTTGGTGATGCCATTTGTATATTGGCTGGCACTCTATTTAACGGCAACCCAATACCAGGTAGTGGTGTTGTTCCGTATACCTCAACTTTTTTTAGGTTGATTGCTGTATCTTCTGCCAATGCTGATGTGTTTGCAAACGCGAACATTACCGCAGCAGCGCTCAGTTTCATTACTGGTTTCTTCATTTTTGCTACTCTCAATAAAAAATCTAACTTATCGTCTTGTGGATAATTATTTAAAATTAATGCAATAAATATTCCATGTTGCTAATTTGGTTGAAATTTCTACCTAACTATATGAATTTTATAAAATATATTAAATATTTTATATTGTGATGTTTGCTATTGATTATGGTTGGTTGGTTGTTATTAACCATTAATTGGTTGTTTGTAACCAAAATTTGGTTGTAATGAACCATATTTTGGTTGAATATGTCATGATGTGATGAATAAATCATGTCATGAAAATAACCTACACATTTTCAATGTTTGCTAGCCTCAGGCATGGTGGATAGGCATTTAACGCAGTTGTTTTATTGCTGTTTAGCGTAGTGTCGTTTGGTTAATTTTTAATTGGATTTCAGAATAAAACTGTTTGGAATGTTTTTTGCTAACGTTATCGCTATACGTAAACCTAACACATGCATTTCAGGAGTAAGCATTGCAACTAGCGCACCTTAATACCAACGAAAAATTAATACTAGGGAAACAGCAATCAAACATACTGATTGTTGAAGACGAAGCATTGTTTGCGCGCGCAGTGGTGCGTCGTTTGCAAAAGTCAGGCTATGAATGTGCGCACGTAGAAAGTTTGCAGGGTGCCCGTGATATCGTCAGGCAATTTACCCCGGATGTTGTTTTGCTTGATATGCGTTTGCCTGATGGTAATGGCCTCGATCTGCTATCTGAATTTGTGGCTAAAGGTGCCGTGGTGATTGTGATGACTGCGCATGGTGAAATTAGCGATGCAGTCAACGCCATGAAACAGGGGGCGATGGATTATCTTAAAAAGCCGATAGATTTAGAAGAGCTGCTGTTGTCGATTCAAAAAGCTGAAAATGCGGCGAAGCAAAGTAAGAGTTTAGATTACTCACGTCAGCGCAATGCGCATGCATCAGAGGGCGTTGAGCTATTGGGTGATAGCCCTGCCATGCAGAATGTAAAAATGCAGATTACGCGCATTGCACAGTTGGTTTCAAATGATAGTGTGCCGCCAACGGTGCTGATTGGTGGTGAAACCGGTACTGGTAAAGATGTGGCGGCGCGTTTATTGCATTTATCATGCGCCAATAATGAAAAGCCGTTCGTACAGGTTGATTGTGCATCGCTACCTGCAGAGTTGATGGAAAGTGAGCTGTTTGGGCATGAAAAGGGCGCGTTTACTGGTGCAGTAGGTGCAAGACCCGGATTGATAGAAGCGGCTGAAGACGGCACTTTATTTTTGGATGAAATTGGGGAGTTGCCATTAGCCCTGCAAGCCAAATTACTTAATGTACTTGAGCGTCGTGTGGTTCGGCGTATTGGGTCGACTAAAGAACGTGCTGTGCCTGCTAGATTTGTCGCTGCGACCAATCGCAACCTGCATGAAATGTCGCAGAGTGGTCGTTTTAGACAGGATTTGTACTATCGACTCAATATGATGAGCATATCTATGCCGCCATTGCGTGATCGTGGTCAGGATGTGATGTTACTCGCCCAGCATTTTGCGGCGCAAACGGCGCGGCGCTATGGCTTGAACAGCCCGCATTTTACGCGAGAGGCAATTAGCGCTGTGCAGTCCTACAGGTGGCCTGGCAATGTGCGCGAACTTAAGCATCAGGTGACACGCGCTATGCTGCTTTGCCATAACGGCGAGTTAACCGATGCCGACTTGGCCTTACCCAATATGCGTCCTGTTGAATCAGTTCCGCTCATGTCTTTGGACTCGCATCAATCTGCTTTAGATTCTGCGGAGCGAGCGATACTGTTACAGGTGTTAACAGAAACGAAGTTTAATGTGTCTGAAGCTGCGCGTAAGCTTGGCATCACGCGCATGACAATGCGTTACCGCATGGATAAGCATCAAATCAAAGCCTAATCTAGCCTATGCTCAACGTCTTGGTCGTCAAAGTTTAGTGTGATCAAGACACGCTGCATTTGGACACATGTATTCAAACGTGTGAGCATTACTGCACGGCCTGTTGCTTCACTATAAAAGTTTTCTTCTATTTTTGATTAGCCTCCATTTCTGATTTTCTTGTGAATTAACCTACATCTTCAATTTTCTTAAAAATAGCTGCGTGGTATGATTCTAGTAATCGTCAAACGAAAGAATCCCTATGCGAATCGGTACCCCTTTAAGTCCTAATGCAACCCGTGTCATGCTCTTGGGTAGCGGCGAGCTTGGCAAAGAAGTGATTATCGCTTTGCAGCGCTTAGGTGTAGAAGTGATTGCGGTTGACCGCTACGAAAATGCGCCTGGCCATCAGGTTGCGCATCGCGCGCATGTGATCGATATGACCGATGATCATGTATTGCGTCAGCTCATCGCGCTTGAGCAACCGCATTTAATCGTGCCTGAAATTGAGGCCTTAAACACAGCAACGCTTGCCAATATTGAAAAATCCGGAATTGCAACCGTCATTCCTACTGTTAAAGCAGTGCAGCTGACGATGAACCGTGAGGGGATTCGCCGACTTGCCGCTGAAGAACTTAACCTGCCAACCTCACCGTATGCATTTGCTAGAAGTGAAGCTGAACTTCAAGCTGCTATTGATGGTGGCATTGGCTATCCGTGCTTTATTAAACCGACCATGTCATCCTCAGGTAAAGGGCAGTCACGCATTACCCAAGCGAGTGAGGTATCTACCGCGTGGAGTTATGCAGCATCGGCTGGTCGCGTTAATCAAGGTGTGGTGATTGTTGAGGGTCAGATTGATTTTGATTACGAAATTACCTTATTAACAATACGTGCTAAAGATGCGCAAGGTGAGATTAGTACCTATTTCTGTGACCCAATTGGGCATAAGCAGGAAAAAGGTGACTATGTCGAGAGCTGGCAGCCGCAAGCGATGGCAAGCAAAGCGCTAGAGGAGTCTAAGCGCATCGCCAAAGCCGTGACCGATAGCCTAGGTGGTTTGGGCTTGTTTGGTGTGGAGCTGTTTGTGAAGGGTGATCAAGTGTGGTTTAGTGAAGTAAGCCCACGCCCGCACGACACTGGCATGGTGACCATGGCGACGCAGCGTTTTAGTGAATTTGATTTACATGCACGTGCGATTTTGGGCTTGCCAGTAGATGTGAGTTTGCGTGAAGCTGGTGCGAGCGCAGTGATTTACGGCGGCCATAATACCAAGCGATTGGCGTTTGAAGGCGTAGAAAAAGCTTTGGCTGTGACGAATGCAGATGTCCGCTTGTTCGGTAAACCAGAGTCATTCACTAAAAGACGTATGGGCGTGGCATTAGCCACAGGCAAAGATGTTGATGAAGCCAGAGCCAGCGCAAAGCTCGCTGCCAGCTTAGTAACTCCGGTCGATTTGTAATCCCAGTCAATCCGTAATCACGGTAAGTATTTGAGTAAATATGCAATTAAGTGCTGCGTCCATTGCCTTAGTTTTGATGATTGAGACTGTTGGCAAGCGGCAATCAAGGTTTTAAGATAATGTTGAATGAAATAGAAGAAGCGGGCAGCGATAAACGTACATTTTTTGAGCTGCTCGGTGGTGCGAAAAATGGCACACAAAATATACGCCTGTTGGTAGAAACGTTTTACGACATCATGGATAGCGACCCTAAGGCGAAGCCGCTACGTGATATGCATCAGCCAGACCTAACCTCGGCGCGCGAGAAGCTCTTTATGTTCCTCACTGGATGGACAGGTGGGCCGCAGTTGTATATTGAGCGTTATGGCCATCCTATGCTGCGTAAACGGCATTTGCCTTTTGAGATTGGCGAATCTGCGCGCGACCAATGGATGTATTGCATGATTAAAGCGATGCATCAACTGGAGTATGACGATGACTTAATGAAGAAATTAGCAAATCAGCTTTATGGTGTTGCTGACTTTATGCGGAATAAACAAGGGCAGTAAATAATAAAGGGCACTGATGTGCCCTTTATTATTTTGTATGTTTTGTTGCTTAATTTGTATTGTTAACTTACCAACTTAAAGTTGGATAACTTTATTTTCTGGATAAGCCACCAAGCAGGGCCGCAACAGGGGCTTTCTTAGTGATAACTGCTTTATTGCCGGTAGTGCTTTTGCCGCGCTGCGCGTTTGGCTCATAAGGCTTATCAAACCATGGGTCTGCGCTTTTCTTCTTAGCTGGCATGCGTTTAGCTACCGGTGCTGCTGCCTCTTTATGGCTGCTGGCGTGGCTGCGTACACGTGCGCTTGGTCTGTCCAAAGTGACGGTTTCTTTAGTAATTTGGCGCTTGATTAGCTTTTCAATCTCTACCAGGTATTTTTCTTCATCATCGCTGACAAATGAGATGGCAACACCTAACGCACCGGCACGTCCGGTACGGCCAATACGGTGTACATAGTCTTCTGGCGCGCTTGGGATTTCATAGTTAATTACCATTGGTAACTCACTAATATCTAAACCACGTGCGGCAACGTCTGTTGCGATCAGCGCTGAAACCGTACCAGCTTTAAAAGCATCCAGCGCTTTAATGCGTTCTTGCTGGTTTTTATCACCATGAATCGCGTCTGCGGCAATGCCTTCACGTACTAGGCTGCGGCTTAAACGGCTGGCCGTTAATTTGGTTTTGGTGAATACGATGACTTGTTTTGCATCGGCTTCTCTTAACAGCTGAATTAACAAAGCCTCTTTGTCTGATTGTGCAACTTGATACACTTTTTGCGTTACATTGTCATTGGTAGCATTGCTGCGTGCCACTTCAATCAACTGCGGTTTTGTTAAAAAGTCATCTGCTAACTTTTTAATTTCGTTGGAGAATGTTGCTGAGAACATTAAGTTCTGACGCTGTTTTGGCAGTAAAGCCAAAATTCTCTTTAAATCAGGCATAAAGCCCATGTCTAGCATTCTGTCTGCTTCATCAAGCACTAACATCTGTACTTGGTTGAGTTGCAGCGTTTTTTGTTCAATATGATCCAACAAACGGCCAGGCGTCGCTACCAATACTTCTACCCCGGTTTTAAGGTGAGGCGTCTGTGTTTTGATATCTACGCCGCCATAAACCACCAGAGAGCGCAATTGCGTATGCTTGGCATAGGCTTTCACGCTTTCTTCCACTTGAATCGCAAGCTCACGTGTAGGCGTCAAAATCAACGCGCGCACCGGGTGCTTAGCAGGAGAAGTGCTGTTGTTGGCTAGCGGTAGTAACTTCTGTAGCAGGGGCAGTGAAAAAGCTGCAGTTTTACCTGTGCCTGTTTGTGCACCTGCCATCAAATCCCCGCCAGCTAAGGCAACAGGAATTGCCTGTGCCTGAATTGGGGTTGGGGTAGTGTAACCAGATTCAGTTAATGCACGTAGAAGCTCGGGTGCGAGTCCTAATGTGCTGAAACTTGGGCTGTCAGTTGTTACGATGTCTGTCATTTGTTGGGTACTGTTCAATTAAAGTCTTTACTTAAATTATGCAAAACTACGTGAGCGACGTGGTGCGCCGTTGCCAGCGCCTGCATTTGCGCCGCCAAAGCCACTACGTGCTGGGCTACGGCTGTCATTGCGAGCGCCATCACGACGTGCAGGTGCTGCGCCACGATCATTACGACCTTCGCTGCGTTGGCCGTCACGTGCGTATGGTTTTTTACCAAAAGCTACGCTATCACCAAAGCTGCGGTTAGGTGCGCCTGCATTGTTGCCGCGGCTACGGTCACCTGAGCTTTTATCAAAGGCTACACGGTCACCAAAGCTACGTGCTCGGTCGCCTGCTGGGCGCTCTGAGCGGTTAGCATCAGATCTGCCAGCATAACCAGCTGAATTGCCATTCACTTCACGTGGTGCTGAGTCACGATTGCCACGACTTTCATTGCTGTCACGGTTAAAGCTTGGGCGTTCACTGCGGTTGTCACCACGTGACTCATGACGGCTACCGCCACGATTGTCACCACGGTTACCGTCGCGACCACCAAAACCACCGCGGTCATCACGCGATTTGAAACCACCACGGCCACCTGCTTTATGACCGTCACGACGACCGCCGCTTGGACCATCCATCTTAACTGGACGCTTAGGTTCAAAACCTTCAATCACAGATGCTTCTAAACGGTTGCCAGTGTATTGCTCGATTTTGCGCAATAAATGTCTGTCCATGTTTGATGCAAATGAGATTGCAATACCTGTGTTGTTTGCACGGCCAGTACGACCAATACGGTGCACATAGTCTTCTGCAAATTTAGGCAAGTCGTAATTGATCACGTGAGTAATACCGTGAACGTCGATACCACGTGCTGCAACGTCAGTAGCTACCAGTACTTTTACATCGCCATGACGCAATTTAGTCAATGTACGGTTACGTGCACCTTGAGTCATGTCGCCGTGCAAAGCCGCGGTTTTGTGACCAGCTGCATATAAGTCTTCTGCCAATACGTCAGCATGACGTTTGGTTGAAGTGAAAATGATGGTTTGGTTAACTTCCGGTGCAATCAACAAATGCTCAAGCAATTTGTTTTTGTGTGTCATGTCATCCACAAAGTGCAAGCGTTGCTCAATGTTTGCGTGTTTTTCTTTTTGCGCAGCCACTTGTACTGTTTTTGGATTTTTAAGAATTTGTTGCGCGATACGTGCGATATCGCCATCTAATGTTGCTGAGAACAATAGTGTTTGGCGTTCAGCAGAAAGTTGCTCACAAATACGCTCAACATCAGGCAAGAAACCCATGTCCAACATACGATCAGCTTCGTCTAAAATCAACATTTGTAAGCGTGATAAGTCAATACGACCACGCTCCATGTGATCCAATAAGCGGCCTGGTGTCGCAACTAGAATATCTAGAGGTTGTGACAATAATTTGTTTTGTAGTGGGTAAGGCATACCACCAACGATACTTACCGTACGAGCGCGTAAGAATTTACCGTATTTACGTGCTGCTTCGTTCACTTGTGCAGCTAATTCGCGAGTAGGGGTTAATACCAAGATACGTGGGCCGCGGCTTCTTGATTCGTGTGGCGTTGCAAGTAAGTTAAGTGCTGGCAACATGAAGCCAGCTGTTTTACCAGTACCTGTTTGTGCTGAGGCCATCAAATCGTGGCCTTCCATTACTACAGGAATTGCCTGTGCTTGGATAGGAGTAGGGGTGGTGTAACCTGTTTCTTCAATAGCACGAAGGATGGCAGGGTTAAGGTTTAATGATTCAAAAGACAAGGTAGTCCCTTTCAAAAGCAGTTTTATAAAAACAATAAAAGGGCGCGAGCAAATACATGTATGTTTACAGTGATGTTGTAAAAAACAACATAACGCAAAAAGCAAGTTTCAAATATATAGTTTCGAGATGCTTTATTTACCAGCGCACGGGCATAGCCGCTAACCAGTAAAGATAGATTTAAAATTAAATCTAAAGATAGCCACTTCAAAATTTCACGAGTGACTGAGGGTCAGGGCGATGAATCTAAAACTTCTAGAGCTATTTGTTTAGCTATTTAAAGTTCTAAGTTGTGCGCATTATATGCATTTATGACACTTTGTCAAAGAGTTTTTTCTATATTTGCATATTCTTAAATCATTATTGGGGCTTAATGTGTTAAAATCGCCGCCTTTCAATGAACTGGTAGCAAGACAATGTCTCGTAATTTAAGAAATATCGCAATTATTGCCCACGTTGACCATGGTAAAACAACTATGGTTGATAAACTTCTACATCAAGCAGGCACATTCTCATCTCATCAGGCAGTGTCTGAGCGTGTGATGGATAGTGGTGATATTGAAAAAGAACGTGGCATTACTATTTTGGCGAAAAACACTGCGCTGAACTACGAAGGTACACATATTAATATCGTAGATACCCCAGGCCACGCGGACTTCGGTGGTGAGGTAGAGCGCGTATTGGGTATGGTGGACGGTGTGGTATTGCTGGTTGATGCTGTAGAAGGCCCAATGCCGCAAACACGTTTTGTAACGAAAAAAGCACTAGCGTTAGGTTTGAAACCTATCGTGGTAATTAACAAAGTTGACCGTCCAGGTAGCCGTACGGACTGGGTGATTGACCAAACGTTTGATTTGTTCGCTAATTTAGGCGCAACAGATGAGCAGTTAGACTTCCCAGTTGTATTTGCTTCAGCATTGAATGGTTTTGCAACATTAGATATGAGTGTTGCTAGCGATAATATGCGCCCATTGTTTGAAACGATTTTAAGCCACGTAGAGCCACCAAAAGGTGACAGCAATGCACCATTGCAAATGCAAATTTCTGCATTAGATTATTCTACTTACACAGGTCGTCTTGGTGTTGGCCGTGTGCGTAACGGTAGAATCAAGCCAGGTCAGGTTGTTGTAGTGATGAATGAAGACAACCAAATTGCACAAGGTCGTATCAACCAAGTGCTAGGTTTTAGAGGCCTTGAGCGTGTGCCGGTGGAAGAAGCTGAAGCAGGCGACATCGTGATTATTTCTGGCCTTGATGATATCGGTATCGGTTTCACTATTTGTGACCGTGAAAATCCAGTAGGCTTGCCGCACCTAGGTGTGGATGAGCCAACTTTGACCATGGACTTTATGGTGAACACTTCACCATTGGCTGGTACTGAGGGTAAATTTGTGACTTCACGTCAAATCCGTGACCGTTTAACTAAAGAATTATTGGTTAACGTGGCATTGCGTGTTGAAGATACACAAGACGCTGATGTGTTCCGCGTTTCTGGTCGTGGTGAGTTGCACTTGACGATTCTTTTAGAAAATATGCGTCGCGAAGGTTTTGAGATGGCTGTTGGTAAGCCACGCGTGGTGTACCGTGAAATCAATGGTGAAAAATGTGAGCCATATGAAATCTTGACGGTAGACGTAGAAGATGAAAACCAAGGTGGCGTAATGGAGGAATTAGGTCGTCGTCGTGGTGAAATGCAAAACATGGAGTCTGACGGTAATGGCCGTACACGTTTAGAGTACAAAATCCCTGCACGTGGTTTGATTGGTTTCCAAGGTGAGTTCTTAACTCTAACGCGCGGTACCGGCTTAATGGCACATATTTTTGATGAATATGCACCTGTAAAAGCTGATATGCCTGGTCGTCGTAATGGTGTGTTGATTTCAGCTGAACAAGGTGAAGCAGTGGCTTATGCGCTGTGGAAGTTGCAAGACCGTGGCCGTATGTTCTCAGTGCCAGGCGACAAGTTATACGAAGGTATGGTGATTGGTATTCATAGCCGTGACAACGATCTGATTGTTAACCCAATTAAAGGTAAACAACTGACTAACGTGCGTGCATCTGGTACCGATGAAGCTGTGCGTTTGATTCCGCCAGTCGCATTGTCATTAGAGTCTGCAGTTGAGTTTATTGATGATGATGAATTGGTAGAAATCACACCTAAAAACATCCGTATCCGTAAACGTTACTTGCTTGAGCATGAGCGTAAACGCGCATCAAAAGAGTAATTAAAGTAATTTAAAAACCCAGCCATGTGCTGGGTTTTTATTGTGCCTAGCGCGTTAATCAGCACTCCTAGTACCGCAGTAATACTTAAATTGGTTGATTACAACCAGAAATGTAATAATTGTGTAAAACAATCAAGTGCTTAGTGCAAGTTTGGTAGAATCGGTGGCAGTAATAGATTTTTCTAGCTACTTGTCGTACTTCAACAATAATTTAGTATTTAACTAACAATAATAGGAGTTAACTATGTTTCGTTTATCTTTAGGTGCAGCTTTAGTCGCTGCTGTGTTTTTTGCAAACTCTGCAGTTGCTGGCCATGAAACAATCAAACCGAAAGCTTATGATAGCTTGGGTAAATGCGTAAAAGCCGCATTAACTAAACACGAAGGCACGATTGTAAAGACAGAGTTCAAGTCTGAGAAAAAAGTGGGTGTTTATGAGTTTGATATTGAAACTGCAGATGGCAAAGCATGGGATGTTGAGTGCAATGCTAAAACTGGTAAAGTGACTGAGATCGAAGAAGAGGTTAAAGCTGATGATCCTAGATTCAAAGCACTTGCTAAAGTGAGTGAGGCCGATGCTAAAGCAACTGCATTAGCTGCGCATCCTGGTACAGTCGTTGAAACAGAGTATGAGCTCGAGTCTGATGGTAAAGCTTCTTACGAGTTTGATATTTTAGAAGCTGACAAAGAAGAAGTTAAGGTAGAAGTGGATGCGGCTACCGGTAAGATTGTAGAAGTGAGCTACGAAGAATACCAAATCGGTAAAGAGTAATTTAGATTCAATAAAAAAAGCCAGCGATAGCTGGCTTTTTTTATTTTGGGTATCTCATTAAATAAATTCAATAATTTTATTTAATAGTTAAATTCAATTTTATAAATTGCATTTTTATATATTTGATTTAGCTCTTCTTCATTAATTGTATTGTTGTATATTCTTGATGTTTTTCTATCCAATTTTTCATTGTATTGACATGGGTTGATGCAGTGGGAGGTGTATGAGCAAGCTAACAAGTATTTATTGTTTTTTTTACCTACAATACATAACCAGTGATCAAGTCCTTCGGTATGCTCAGTCTTTGCTTTTTCTTTGGTGCAGAAAATAACAGCAGAACTTTTAAAATCTAAGCTCGAAATTTCTGATCTACTTATCCTTACTGCAGAAATCTTTTGTTTCTCATTTTTTTTGGTCAGAATTGAAAAGCTGGTATTAATAAAAGTATCTAATAACGGTAATTCAGTTTTTATATTAACGTTCACGAAGTTACTACCATTGCCGTTGGCAAACTCATGAATCGAAGGTGTAATGCTGATTATGTTTTTCCATTCAGTTGAGTATTTATAAGAGAAGTATTCTGCCGATGCATTAGATTCAGTAATGGATTTAAATGAATTCATAATAGCGTAGAGTAAGCAGAATCCATCAAAGTGACCTTGTTGTAATATTCTAACTTGATCCAAAATCATCTCCTGATTAATACAAAGTATAGTTTTATAATAGCAGCTAATATGAGTGGGTTAGTTTTATAACTTGAAATAAAGGAGTGTTATGAATCAAGGTTATTCTGAATCAGAGTGCGATGAAGTTTATGAACATTTCAAACAGCATTTACCACAAGTGACTGATTGCTTGCTAAGAGAGTTAGCTTACAATTTTAAAAATGACGCTTTTGTTGGTACCGATGCGGATGATTTCATATCCGCGCTATCACACTCAGAGCCAATAAATAGTTATGCTATCAACGTTCCTGAAATTAAAAGTGTAGAATTAGAACTTGAAAACTTGATTGCTGATATAACTTCTAATGGGATTAGATTTGATAATGTTTGTGGGGTATTGTTGGTTGTTGTTAGCAATACAATGACACATAACACTTTATTTAACTTGATAGAAATTTTAAGTTCAAAAGTCAACTCTGATGCAGTTTTTATTCCAGCTTTATATTCAGATGAATCTATTGGTGCTTTTACTAAGATTAGATTAGTGCTTTCTGGTGATGCATCTTAGAGATATATTTGTTATCAATTATTTATATTTATTCTATATATAGTTTCAACGATAGAAGCTGATTTTGGCATGTTTCAGTTTAAAGACAAATTAATGTGCTTAGTTTCTCGGAACCTTAGAAGAGTGCCTTTGGTGTAATCACATTAGAGGTGTCCTCTTGTATAGGCAACTCATAGGTAATGATGATGGATACGCGCCTATTTTTGGCGCGACCAGCTTCTGATTCATTTTCGCTAATCGGCTGTGATGCACCTAGCCCGGTAGCACTCAAGCGTTGTTCGCTAATACCCAAAGCACTTAGTAAGCGTACGACGCTGCTGGCACGCACTGCGGAGAGCTCCCAGTTCGAGAAGAACGTAGCGTTATGAATGGGAGTGTTGTCGGTGTGCCCCTCTACCTGAATTTTGCGCTGATTGTCTTTAATTAAAGGCACAATTTCACTGATAATTGCATTTGCGGTGGGGGAGAGGTCAGCTGAGCCGGCACCAAATAGTAGGTTATCCTGAATATCAATACGAATACCGCGGCTGGTTTGTATGACTTGAATCTTGCCTTCGTTAATCATCGGTGCAAGTTTGTTGGACACTTCTACGCCAGTTTTAGCCATAGAATCACGCTCTCTACGCAATTTCTCTGAATATAAATGACTGAGTGGGAGTGGCTTTACAATCGAGCTATTTGCCTCAGTAATGCCTTTCGCACCCAGGCCTTTTTCTGTGCTGGTCTGGTTGACGCCAGAGCTGCCATTCCCGCTAAAAGCAGTGCCGATTGAGTTGGTGAGCTGTTTGTACTTGCCTATCTCAACCGAGGAAATTGAGTACATCACGACGAAGAACGCGAATAAAAGCGTGATGAAGTCCGCATAAGAGACTAACCACCGTTCGTGGTTCTCTTGGTCTTCTTCTACTCTTTTACGGATGAGTTTCGACATGGCCTGTATTCAAATTGTTTTATTGGTATATTAGCTAATGTGGCTTATCAAGATAGCTGTCTAAGCGCTCTTCAACGATTCTCGGGTGATCGCCATTGGCAATAGACACCCAGGCATTAAGTAACATTTCACGTCTTTTTAATTCAGCTTGGATATAGGTTTTTAGTTTGTTGGCAATAGGCAAAAATATCAGGTTGGCAAAGCCAACACCGTAAATCGTGGCCACAAACGCAACAGCAATACCGCTACCTAGCTTGCTAGGGTCAGATAAGTTCTCCATCACATGAATCAAGCCTAGTACGGCGCCTAGAATACCTACAGTAGGTGCATAACCGCCAGCTGCATCCCAAATTTTTGCGGCACTACGCATTTGCACTTCATGGAAATAGATATCAATTGCGCATATCTCGCGAATTTTCTCCGGTGGAGTGCCATCAATCATCAGGCGCATGCCTTTAATAATAAAGGGGTCTGTCTCTTTTTTTAAAAAAGGTTCCAGCATGAAAATACCTTCTTTGCGCGCAAAATTGCTCCATATCAAAATACGCTTGCTCAGCTCTTTTTTATCATCAATCGGTTTTTTAAACACTAGTTTTAGCATTTTTAAACCTTGAATAAAAGTTTTGGCCGGGGTTTGTACAAGCACCGCACCAAAAGTGCCAAACATGACGATAAGAAAAGCTGCGTATTGCAGCAGGGAGCCTACGTTGCCGCCCTCAAGTTTTTGCCCTAGTATAATCCCTGCTACAGCAAGGATTAAACCGATTAAACTGCCCCAGTCCATGACTTCTCTCTTAAGTTGGCACGTAGCCTGGCGACCGCCTGGCTATGTAGTTGACATACGCGCGATTCTGAAACACTCATTACCGCACCAATTTCCTTTAAGTTTAGCTCTTGTTCGTAATATAAACCTAGCAGGATTTTCTCGCGCTCGGGTAGTGAGTCAATAGCGCCGATTAACGCATCTTTAAAGTCGCCAATGAGCAGGCCTTTAATCGGGTCGTTATCATGGTCAGTTTGAAAACGGTCTAAAAAGTGCTCACCGCTGTCAGCCTCATGGAAATCTTCGTAATAAATAAGTTGGTGCCCGCTACAGTCGCCTAGCATTTCATGGTATTCCGCGAGCGACATGTTAAGTTTTTTGGCAACATCGTTTTCAGTAGGGGATTGACCAAGCTGTTGCTCCAGTTGGCTAATCGCATTTTCAACATCACGCATGTTTTTACGGATGCTACGGGGTAGCCAGTCTGAACTGCGTAGTTCGTCTAGCATTGCCCCGCGGATTCTTTGTGCGGCGTAGGTTTCAAACTGGGCGCCGTGCGTATCTTCATAGCGGTTAACAGCGTCCAGTAAGCCCATCATGCCTGCTTGGATAAGGTCATCAAGCTCTACACTTGGTGGAAGTTTTGCTTTTAATTGATAGGCGAGTTTTTTAACTAAGATAGCGTGCTGATCCAGCAAAACGTCTTTTTGATCTTTTTTCCCGTGCGCTGTGTACATAAATCGTCTTTAGCTTAGTTGTGCCTGTTTATTGTTAAAAATATTATCGTGCTTGTAATCTAAGCGTTGTGCAATTTGTTTTAATGCGGTTGACGCCATTGCGAGCGGAAACGCATCAATCACGGAGCGACCTAATTTAGAAGCTCGGCTGATGTGGCTGTCAGCAGGAATTGCACCAAAAAACTCTAACTCAATCTGCATATAGCGTTTTGCCACCTGCGCTATATTACCAAATACTATTTGTGCCTGCGCGTCTGTTGAGTCATCGACAATGATACCAAAAGAACGCCTGCCAAGCTCACCGCAAACTTGTTTAATCAATGAATACGCCTCTGTGATCGATTCTGGCTTGCGTGAGAGTTGGATAATAATTTCACTCTCATTGAGTTGATGCAACGGCAATACGCTATCTGCGTTCAGCATGGTATCAACCAGCACGATGTCATATTGCTGGGCTAATTGGTTGAAGAGCAAGTTAAGCTGACTAGCACTATGGGCATCATTTGCTTTTTTGAACAAACTTTTGTGCATTAACTTCACACTAGCGTAACCATTGGTGGTGGTTTTGATGGCTTGCGCTAGTGTATGTGTATCAGAAATTACATCCAGTAGGGTTGGGGATTGTGCTAATTCATAATGGTGCTCGAACGCGTGCTCAGATGCATGCATGACCAACACTTCATTACCCTGGCTCACCATGGTAGCGGCAAGGTTTGTGATGAGGCGAGGCTGCGCTTGTGTAGATGATGCAGATAGAACTGACACTATCCTAGGCTTCGGTTTTGCCATAATCCGCCTTAATCCGGCGGCTTGGTCGTTAGGCATGACGATATGGTTATAATTAGCCATGATTAAATCTCCGCTAGCGAGATATTTGTTGTGTTGTTGGCTTGTCCCATTATAAATGGCAGTTCATTTACTAAAAACTCAAAAGGGCGATTAGCTGGTGATTTCGAGTTTAACGCTAGGGCTATCAGCGTTTTTTTATCGGCCAGATTGATATCTTCTGGCACGCGTTGTCCGGTGGCCGTGTAATAAAGTTTTAACTTTTCACGAATAATCACATCAAGCGTATTACCGATGGTGGCGGCTTCATCCAGCTTGGTAATGATGCAGCCATCCAGACCTTTTCCCTTATAAGCACTAATGACATCGGTTAAAGTCTCCCCCGTGTTGGTGGCACTTAAGCACAGCAGTTTTTTAATGGGCGTGTTGCCGGCTGAGAGTAGGGCGATTTGCTCGGTAACCATGCGGTCACGCTGGCTGACGCCAACCGTATCAATCAAAATAGTGTGCTTATGTTTTAGCTCATTAAGCGCAAGTGCAAGATCAGCTTCATCTTTCACGGCATGCACAATAACACCTAAAATTTTGCCGTAAATTCTGAGTTGTTCGTGTCCGCCAACGCGGTAGGCATCCGTTGTAATTAAGCCCAGATTTTGGGTGCCGTGTTTCATGACGTAACGTGCAGCCAGCTTTGCCGTGGTGGTGGTTTTACCAACACCAGTTGGGCCAATTAATGCAAATACGCCGCCTTGGTCTAATATTTCGGCTTCATTTTCTACCGTGTTCAGGTTTTTACTCAGGATATATTTGACCCATGCTTGAGCCTTGTCACTATCCAGATTGGCAGGTAGTTTTTCTGCTAAATATCTTGATAGTGCCGGGCTAAAACTTGCACCTAGCAAAGTGCCAAGTACTTCAGCCTTTATCGGCTCGCGCTGCTGTATATTGCTCCAGGCAATAGTAGCAAGTTGTGATTCAATTACGTTACGCATACTGCGCATTTCTTTGAGTACCCACAGCATTTGTTTGCTGGGCATGGTATTGCTAGCCTTGGATTCAGCTTTTGCGTTTGTGGCTTCTAAGGGATGATTTGGTTCATCTGAATTTTGCTTTAGCAATGACAGCCAAGGCGCAGATTCTGCACGTTGTGTATTCGGCTCGCCATCATGTGCACGTATTAATGGAGTGTTGTTAACGACGGTGTTCATTTCTTCTGCACTGAACGCCATAATTTCATTACCGTCGGACACAGCTCGATTAGAGAGAATCACCGCATCATCGCCAAGCTCTTTACGCACGATTGCTAACGCCTCTCGTGAGTTTTTGCCAAAGTATCGTCTAATGTTCATGCAGAACCTCCAATCAGACTAGTCACTCGTATGGTTTTGGAATCCGGTAATTCTTCATGTGAAAGTACGCGTAAATTTGGTACAGCCCTGCGCAGGAATTTGGCTAGTGCAGCTCGCAATGGGGCTGAGACTAGCAGTACAGGCGTTAAGCCCATTTGTTCTTGTTGTCTTGCTGCCTCCTCGGCCTGTCTGGATAAAGTTTCTGCCATTCCGGGCTCCATTGCCGAGCCGCCGGTGTTATTTTGCATTGCCTGTAACAGCAGGCGCTCTAGGTTATTGTCCAGTGACATCACCGTGACTTCATTGCCGGTAGGGAATAGCTGCTGCACAATGGCACGGCCTAATTGCACGCGCACCAATGCCGTTAGGTCGTTTGTATCTTGAGTTTGGCTTGCGTGTTCTGAAAGCGTTTCAATAATCGTGCGCATATCACGAATGTGTACACCTTCCGTCAACAAGTTTTGCAGCACTTTTTGCACGACAGACAGTGGCATCAGTTTAGGTACTAAATCTTCAATCAGTTTTGGCGATTCTTTGCTGATATGGTCTAACAACTGCTGTACTTCCTGACGGCCTAATAGCTCAGCCGCATGCATGGAAATAATATGGTTGATGTGAGTGGCAATGACGGTGCCAGCATCAACCACGGTGTAGCCCATGCTCTGTGCTTCATCACGAAGACCGGCATCAATCCATACTGCCGGAAGGCCGAAAGCTGGATCTGTAGTAATTTGCCCAGCAAGCGGGCCGGTGACCATGCCAGGGTCTATGGCTAGGTACTGGCCATAATTCGATTCACCTGTCGCTATTTCTACCCCTTTTAAGGTGATGCGATAACCCGATGGTTTGAGTTCAAGATTGTCACGAATATGCACAGTAGGGGCGAGGAAGCCAATTTCATTAGCAAACTTTTTACGCAACCCTTTAATACGTTTGAGTAAATCGCCACCTTGCAGTTTGTCTACCAATGGGATCAACCGATAACCGACTTCCAAGCCTACTGTATCTACAGGCGTTACATCGTCCCAACTGGCTTCTTCTACCTCCAGTGGTGCTGGCGGTACTTCTTCTATTTGCGGTTCCGCATCAGTGATCTTCTGGCGCTCATCAACTAGGTAAGCAATACCCGCAAGCAAGGCAGCCAATGTTAAAAATGCAACATTCGGCATGCCTGGAATCACGCCCATGCCGCCCACGATGGCAGCGGTGACATAAATGACTCTAGGGTTGGAAAATAACTGTGTGGTTAACTGGCCGCCAATGTCTTCATTGTTAGCTACCCTAGATACCACCACACCAGCTGCCACAGAAATTACCAGAGAAGGAATTTGCGCAACTAAGCCATCACCAATCGCAAGCAGCGTGTAGATTTTAACTGCGTCATCAAATGCCAGACCATGCTGTATCATGCCAACAAACAAGCCACCTACAATATTGATGATGGTCACTAAGATGCCAGCTACAGCATCACCACGCACGTACTTACTCGCACCGTCCATAGCGCCGTAGAACTCGGACTCTTGGCTAATTTCAGCGCGGCGTTTCCTTGCTTCATCTTCACCGATTAAGCCTGCATTTAAATCGGCATCAATCGCCATTTGTTTACCTGGCATTGCGTCCAAAGTAAACCGTGCGCCAACCTCAGCAATACGACCCGCACCCTTAGTGACCACGGTAAAGTTGATGATTGTTAAGATAACAAACACAACGATACCTACTGTGTAGTTGCCGCCAATCAAAAAGTGACCAAATGCTTCAATCACCTTGCCTGCAGCATCCGGGCCAGTATGGCCTTCGGTAAGCACCACACGTGTAGATGCTACGTTTAATGATAAACGCAGCATGGTGGTGACTAACAGCACAGTTGGGAATGCGATGAAATCCAGCGCCTTCTTGGTTTGTAATCCAATTAGCAAGACCATGATAGATAAGGCAATGTTAAAGCTGAATAACACATCCAATGCAATCGCCGGCAGCGGCAAAATCATCATTGATAAAAGCAAAACAATGATGAGTGGCGCCGCAACGGAGCGGCTGCCGAGGTTGGTCATCCAAGCCGGTAAGTTAATTGGATTCATGCAACAATTGCTCCAGATTCATTTTATACATCATCCACTCCGGGAAGTGGTATCAAACTATGCGGGTCCAGCTCATCAGGCACAGGCAGCGTGCTTGGAATTTCGGGTTGATAACCACCATTTTTATTGAAAATACGCATCTGAAAGACGTATGCCAACACCTCTGCAACGGCTGTGTATAGCGCTTCCGGAATCTCATGCGTTAATTCAGTGTGTGTGTAGATGGCACGTGCCAACTTAGGCGCTTCAACAATAAGCACTTTATGTTCCTCTGCGGCCTCACGTATTTTTAGCGCAATAGCGTCTGCACCTTTTGCCACAACAACAGGTGCTAGCATACCACCTTCTTTATATTTAATAGCTACGGCATAGTGCGTCGGGTTGGTAATTACAACATCCGCATTAGGAATTTCCGCCATCATTCTGCGCCTTGCCATCTCACGCTGTTGCTGACGGATTCTTGATTTAATTTCAGGGTTGCCGTCAGACTCTTTAGACTCGCGCTTGACTTCCTCTTTGGTCATTTTAAGTTTATCTGCGTATTGGTACAGTTGAAATGGCACATCGATTGCAGCGATAAGTACCAGCACGCTAACGATAGCCAAAAAACTGGTGAGTAATAGATGATTTAATTCAGCAATGCTTTGATCCAAAGGTAGTAATGACAGTGAAAGTATGGATTCCATGTCATGCGAAATAACAACATAAGAAACAAAGCCAACTAATATGGCTTTAGCAATGGATTTAATCAGTTCAGCAAGCGAGTTTTTGGAAAACATATTGCTGAATCCTGTGATCGGATTTAGCTTTCCAAATTTGGGTATAAGTGCCTTTTCGCTGAAAACCCAACCGCCAATAAGCGCAGGCGATGCAATCGCTACAAAAAACAATATAAGTGCAAGTGGGGAGAATGCTAGCAGCAAGTTATAAATGTTATCTGAGATTTTCATCAACAGTAACATCGGATCATAAGCATATGCACGCTGAAAACTAAGCCCGGAGCTCATGGATGTTTTTAGCGCATCAGCCAGTTGTCCACCCATCATCAGCATGGCAAGGCCTGCGGCCAGTAATACAGTGACAGTAGCTAGCTCTCTAGAGCGCGGGACATCGCCTTCCTCACGCGCCTGTTCCAGTCGCTTGGGGGAGGCGTCTTCCGTCTTTTCTAAGTCGCTTTCTTCAGCCATTCCGCGTCCTGTTGTTTGACCTTACTAATAGATCCATTACTAAAAAACTAATTACTTCTTCAATAACTAAATTATTCATTGAAACACTGCTGTTGTATCTTGAGAATAAGGGGTGAAACCCCTGCCTTCTTCTAGGTTATTGGTGACTGTAAATGATTTTTAACGGTTTTTAACATTATTTAAAACTTTTTTAAAAATATTTAAAATAAATATAATAATTAAAACAATAGCTTATAATTTATTTTGAAATTTTATTAAAATTTTTTATAAATCACCCTAAAGTTTCCTAAAGCGCTGCCGATAAGTGTTTATTGGATGATAAGCGTTAATTTTTTATAAGTGGCTAGCTGATGTTGGTCAGTGTATTTTTAACGGTAATTCATCGCGTAAACTTTAGGAATTTTATCGACTGTAGCCGGTTAAAGAATTTTTTTTGTATTTTTTTATCACGCTAATTAATGTGTGAACAGATACAAATACATTTTAGGTTTCAATTAAGCCAGTGTAGGTGCTTGTAGGACAAGCACCTACACTGGCTATTCTTGTTTGCTCACAAAAAATACCGACAGCATATTCTTGTTAATTGCCTTAAAAGAGTTCAAAGTGCAACTAACCATATTTAGGTGTGGTTTTAATAACTGCAGGATATTTAGAATCGGGATTTAACATGACTGAAATAGAATTGATGTCGGAGATCAGAGATGCCAACCTCAACTATTTAATGTTGGCGCAGCAGCTTATTCGGGCTGATAAGGCTACCGCAATTTTCCGTTTAGGTATTAGCAGCGAGATTGCAGACTTACTAGAGGGTTTGAGTAATATGCAGTTGGTCAAATTAAGTAGCGCAAATGTTATGTTGGCAAGGTTTCGCTTTGATGATAGCGCAATTCTGGGTATGCTTACCAACTATACAAAAGATCGTTCACAAGCGCATTTGCATGCGGCCATTTTGATGTCCGGTCAAGTGACTGAGGCGATTGGTTAAGTAGTGATTGATTAAGTGTAGCTAGGTTGATTTAAGTACGCAGCTTAAGAATAAGAAGGAAATTATCATGGAAAATAAAAGCCCAGTGACTTCTGTTAAAAGTGTGGTCAATGAATCCGAGCAGATTCAGCTTGCTATCCAGATGATTAAGTTAGGTGCAAGGCTGCAATTGTTGGAGTCGCAAACCACTCTGTCTCGTGAGCGCCTGATTAAATTATACAAAGAGCTTAAAGGTGTATCGCCACCTAAAGGTATGTTGCCTTTCTCTACTGACTGGTTTTTGACTTGGCAGCCCAATATTCACTCATCTATTTTCTATAATATTTACAAGTTTATGCTTGATTACACAGGTGAAACTGGTATTCATGCCATCATCAAAGCATATAGCTTGTATTTACAACAGGTGGAAACGCCAGAATCTGCAGAGCCTGTATTGTCAATGACGCGTGCTTGGACGCTGGTGCGGTTTGTTGAAAGTAAAATGTTGAAATTGCAAAGTTGCAGTTGTTGCGGCGGTAATTTTATTGTGAATGCATACGATTTAAACAACAGTTACGTTTGTAATTTGTGCCATGTGCCATCACGTGCCGGAAAGACAAAAAAGACCAAATCTGTCACTTATAAGGTTGTAACAATGACAGCCTAACGGGTGCTTGTAATGTTCTTATATTGTGTTAAAGTTTTGACTGCCTAGCAGTACATAAAAATAATATAAAAACATCAATACATGCTCTGCATACTGGGGAGATGAGCGTGTATTGGAATTAATTTGGCATCAAAATGCTGCAGTTATTTTTCAATAAAATCCATCTAAAGCCTGCAACACTCGCTGTTTTGATACAGGTTGTTGCGTTTTTCTTCGTATTTTCATTAGATTACACCCTCCAAACGCAGTCTTTATATGTTGCTGATGCGGTTAGCTATCAGTTCTCATTTTATTTCGTGTTAATGCAGGCCAGTGTTGCGGTATATTTAGCGTATGTCGCTAATATGGCTAAATGGTGGCGTTGGATACATTTTACTTTCCCTATGGCCGTCTGGCTAATGTCTGAATGGCAGATATCCAATACATTTTACCTGATAGGTTTTTTGCTTAGTCTTAGTCTGTATTGGACCACGTTTCGCACACAAGTCCCATTTTATCCATCCATGCCAATTGTATGGCAGCAAGTTTTAACTTTAATTCCTGCGCATCAATCTATGCGTATCGTGGATATAGGCAGTGGCTTGGGTGATATGTCTATGTTTATTGCAGAAAAAAGGCCGGATTGCTTAGTGGATGGTACAGAAATAGCGCCGCTACCCTGGCTAGTTAGTGCTGTACGTTCCAAATTTAAGGGTTCTAGAGTAAATTTCAAGCTTGGTGACTACCATGCCCTAGATTTTGCGGATTACGATATTGTTTTTGCTTACTTGTCACCGGCAGCAATGCCTGCTTTGTGGCAAAAAGTGCAAGCGCAAATGCGTACTGGTTGCTTATTGGTCAGCTATGAGTTTGAGATTGAGGGCGTTGAGCCGACAAAGGTTATTCAATTGCCTGACCATCAAAGGATGCTGTACGTGTGGGAAATCTAACAAATTTAATGCGACTGCATTCGTCGTCAGGCTGTAGCCGCTTTTTTATATAACCACATGATTATTAGGTATATATCTAGTTTGATAGTTGGTCAGTCCGTGTTGACTGGTTTTGAATTGGTTGCGCAGTTAGAAAAAATTACTTTATTCTAGTAATTAAATTACGTTATATTGGCTGTTCTATTGGGAATGTTTGAAAATCGTCGTATCAAAACCTGGGGTGCGTAAGTATGTTTGTAATCATTGGTTATGTTGTAGTTTGCGGTACCATTTTTGGTGGTTACGCACTTGCAGGTGGTCACTTAGGTGGGTTGTGGCAGCCTTTAGAAGTGTTGATGATTTTTGGCGGTGCAGTCGGTGCATTTATTGTGGGTAACGATTCTAAGGCGCAGAAGGCGACACTGAAAGCTTTGCCAACCTTGTTTAAAGGCTCAAAGTTTAATAAAGCGCTGTATATGGATCTATTGGCGCTGCTATTTGAAATTCTCACCAAGATTCGTAAAGACGGCATGATGTCAATTGAGAATGATGTAGAGAATCCTGAGGCCAGCCCACTATTTAGTAAATATCCAGCATTGCAGCACGATCACCATTTAATCGAGTTTATTACAGATTACTTACGATTAATGGTTTCAGGCAACATGGATGCTTTCCAAGTTGAGAATTTAATGGATAACGAAATTGAAACCCATCATATGGAAGGGCATGTGCCTGCGCATTGCGTAGCCAAATTAGGGGATGGCTTACCTGCTTTTGGTATCGTAGCAGCGGTAATGGGGGTTGTGCATACAATGGAGAATGTTGCCTTGCCTCCTGCTGAGTTAGGGATTCTGATTGCACATGCATTAGTTGGTACGTTCTTGGGTATTTTACTTGCCTATGGTTTTATCGGACCTCTTTCTGGCTTGCTAGAGCAGAAGCTAGAAGAAAGTACCAAGATGTATCAAACAGTTAAAGTGACGCTGTTAGCTAGCCTTAATGGTTACGCACCAGCCATTGCAGTTGAGTTCGGACGTAAAGTGCTTTATTCAACAGAGCGCCCAACCTTTGCCGAGCTTGAATCGCACGTTAAACAAGCTAAAGGTAAATAGGGGAGCTTGTTATGGCAGAGGAATTGCGCAAGCCGATTATCGTTAAAAAAATCAAAAAGGGCGGCGGCGGCCATCATGGTGGTGCCTGGAAAATTGCATATGCTGACTTTGTAACGGCAATGATGGCTTTCTTCTTGCTGATGTGGCTGTTGGGCTCAACATCCAAAGCACAAAAAGAAGGTATCTCTGAGTACTTTAAAACACCGCTGAAAGTAGC
This sequence comes from Methylotenera mobilis JLW8, assembly GCF_000023705.1. Classification (NCBI taxonomy): domain Bacteria; kingdom Pseudomonadati; phylum Pseudomonadota; class Betaproteobacteria; order Nitrosomonadales; family Methylophilaceae; genus Methylotenera; species Methylotenera mobilis. Next base: position 1,373,143 of record NC_012968.1, on the reverse strand, counting down.
ACTAATGGGAGGGGACTCCGTTGGTGCCAGTGACACCTTAATTAAGGGCGGCGGCGGTAAGGATATGACGAAAAAACAAGGCCAAGTAAAGCCGGTTGATGGGCCGCCAGGTAAGCAAAAGGCTGTTGATATTAAAGATGCCAAGGCTGCACTAGAGAAAGCTGAAGAGCAAAAGCTAGAGTTACTAAAAGAAAAGATAGAAAAAAGTATCGAGGATAGCCCAACTTTAAGTAAATTCAAGAAGCAATTGCTGATTGATATCACCACAGAAGGCTTACGTATTCAAATCGTCGATGAGCAGAATAGGCCAATGTTCGAATCGGCAAAAGCGGAAATGCAGCCATATGCTAAACAGATTTTGAAAGAGATTGGGCAGATGCTCAATGGCGTGACTAATAAAATTAGTTTGTCAGGTCATACTGACGCCGCGCCATACTCTAGCGGAGAAAAAGGCTACAGTAACTGGGAGCTCTCTTCCGATCGTGCGAACGCGTCACGCAGAGAGCTTATTGCAGGTGGCATGGATGAAGCAAAATTGTTGCGTGTAGTAGGCTTATCCTCTGTTTCGTTGTTTGATAAAGATGATCCGCTCAACCCTATTAATAGACGTATCAGTATTATTGTGATGAATAAGCAGGCTGAATTGGATGCATTAAAAGATGACGGGGAAGCAAAATTGCAATCAAATGCTGATCAAGCTGCTGTGGGTAACGTATTGAATAAAAATAACTGATAGGCCATTGTTGTGCCGGCTCTGCTAGTTAAAAACACTAGAGCTATAGATTTTATGGTTGTTGATAGGTAAGCTTAATTAAACGGAATTAACGCGTTAGGATTGTTGCTGTATGGAAACAAAAACATTACCAATAGCTGAGTTACGAAAGTTGCTAGCTGCGGTCTCTGACCACGGTAAGCAGCACTTGGTTGAGGTTGAGGCAGATTTGTTGCAAACAACCTTTTTGTTGAGTGAGGCAATTGAAAAGCTTAGTACTAGCTTTACTGCAGTACATGACGCGGTTTGTGCTCAGCAGCAGGTTTTGGATGCATTAGTAGCGAAGTACGCAATCGAAGAGCCGATCTTAGAAAAACTGGACTCATATAAGTCTAAAATTGGAAATGAGGTTAATGTGGTCATTACCAGTCTTCAATTTCAAGACCTTACCAGCCAGTTAGTCGCAAGAACAATCAAAAGAGTTAACGGTTTGAAAGATTTACTGCATGAATTGGAAGCCCATAGTAATGAGATGGATCCTGGTCATGAACACGAGGAAATAGTTAAATTTTTAGAAGAAATGAATCGTAGTTTACAGGTTGGTAGTAGTGCATTGTCTGGTGGGCTACGTAAGTCAGTTGGTCAGCAAGACATGGCAACGGGTGAAATTGACCTTTTTTAATGAACGGCACTAAATATATTAAATTTAGTGCCGTTAAGCATTGTAGGTTAAGCATAAAAACGCTCTGGTTTTAGTGATTTGAGTGATTGTTTGTTAACAGTAATAAAGTGAGTAGATAAATGGCAAAAACAATATTAGCAGTAGATGATTCAGGCTCACTACGCCAAATGGTGGCATTTAGTCTCAAAGCTGCAGGCTATGATGTAATTCAAGCGGTAGATGGCCAAGATGGTTTGAATAAAGCGAAAGAGAAAACTGTAGATTTGGTTTTAACAGACCAAAATATGCCGATTATGGATGGCTTGACCTTGATTAAAAACTTACGTGGCCTAGGCTCGTATCAGAAAGTGCCAATTTTGATGTTAACAACTGAGTCTAGTGATGAGATGAAGGCCAAAGGCAAAGCGGCTGGCGCTAATGGCTGGTTGGTAAAGCCGTTTGATCCAAAACGTTTGATTGAAGTTGTGCAGAAGGTCATTGGCTCTTAACTATTAGTGTTTGGCTTTATTGTAGTTTAAGCAGCATTTTAAGGTTTTAATAGTTGAGAAGTTTAAACCTGCCTTGCTAAAAATAAAGTGTCTGAATAAATGCGATAAATGTGGTAATGAATATTGACGTGGGCTGTACATTTTGTACGTTGACGTCCGTAAATAATTGGAGTGCGGCAATGACAATTGATATGAGTCAGTTTTACGAAGTCTTCTTTGATGAGGCTGAGGAGCTACTAGCTGAGGCTGAGCGCTTGCTTCTGGGTATTAACATTGATGACCCTGACAATGAAGAATTAAACGCAATTTTCCGTGCGGCTCACTCAATTAAAGGTGGAGCCGCTACTTTCGGCTTCATGGATATGACTGAAATTACGCATGTCCTCGAAAATTTGTTAGATAAAATTCGTAAACACGAGATGGCGCTGACCTCAGAGCATGTCGACGCGTTTCTTGCTGCTAAAGACGTGCTTAAAATGGAGCTGGATGGGCATAGACTAGCTACCGATGTAGATCAAGATCAAGTCGCTGATGTCAAAATGATGCTGAAGCAGCTGTCTGAGGCGGATGCTGCATCTGCTCCAGCGCCCGCCCCAACACCAGCCCCAGTTGTTGCAGAAGCGCCGCCGGTATTTCAGCCTGTTGAAGTTGCATCTGCGCTACCTCCTGACGGGATGAGCTGTTTCAATATTGTGATGCCGGACATCACAGAAAAAGATGCTGAGAATCTAAAAGAAGAGCTCGGTTTATTGGGTGATGTTGCCGTAAGCAAGCAAGCTGATGGACACTACGTCATTACGTTGACGACAGACTCGTCTGAAGCAGACATTATTTCTATTTGTTCCTTCATTGTTGATCCTGACGATTTGGTTATTTCACTGAAGACTAATACAGCCACGCCCTCAGCAGCAACCCAGATTGAAGAGATTAAGCCAATAGTCGCAGAGGCGGTTGTAAGCAACGTTGAATCTAGCACCAAGGTGCTTATTCACGAAGAAGTAGGTTATGGCCTCTTTGAAGATGAAGGTCAAGAGAAGCAGGAGGAGGGCTACGGTTTTTTTGCGCCATTCCAGCCTCATCCAGATGCAGTTAAATCAGAGTTGATTGGTGATGACACCGCGCTTACTTTATCAAATAGTGGCATGACCAAGCTTGCAGCTGATGCTGTTAAAACGGAGATTGTGGCGACTAAAGTACCAGCACAGGATGAGCGTAAAAATCTTGGACGTCGTGAATCGGATAAAGCACCTGCAAGCGCGGAAGCCTCATCAATAAGAGTTGGTGTTGAAAAGGTCGATCAGTTGATCAACCTGGTGGGTGAATTAGTCATCACACAAGCGATGATTGAGCAGCGCATCAGCATGCTGGATCCTGTGCAAAATGAAGCGTTAATTAATAGTGTTGGACAACTGACTCGTAACACTCGCGACTTGCAAGAGTCTGTCATGTCTATTCGTATGATGCCAATGGACTTCGTGTTCTCTCGCTTCCCACGCATGGTAAGGGACTTAGCTGCAAAGCTAAACAAAAAAGTGGACTTTGTCACGGTTGGTGCGACTACAGAGTTAGATAAAGGCTTGATTGAGCGTATTGTAGACCCGCTTACGCATTTGGTTAGAAATAGCGTCGATCACGGTATTGAAATCCCAGAAAATCGTAGAAAAACAGGTAAGAGCGAGACGGGGACATTAACATTGTCTGCTGCACATAAAGGCGGCAGCATTGTGATTGAAGTGACGGATGACGGTGCTGGCTTGAATCGAGACAAGATTCTAGCCAAAGCCCACTCAAATGGCTTGGCGGTAAGTGAGAGCATGACTGATGGCGAGGTTTTCTCACTAATTTTCGCCCCAGGTTTTTCTACCGCTGAAGTTGTGACCGACGTTTCAGGTCGAGGTGTGGGTATGGATGTAGTAAAAAGAAACATTACCTCGATGGGCGGAACTGTGGATATTCGCTCGGCGCTTGGTTTTGGTACCACGATCTCAATCTCATTGCCACTGACACTTGCAATTCTGGATGGCATGTCGGTTTCACTAGGTGAGAGCATTTATGTGATCCCACTGAATTTGATTGTTGAAACCTTACAGCCACGTGCTGAGGATATTAAAACCGTGACAGGTGAGGGGCGCATGGTGCACGTGCGCGGTGAGTATCTGCCTATCATCGCGTTACATAGTCTGTTTAATCACGCGACCGATATTACTGACCCCACCGAAGGCGTGTTGGTGTTGTTAGAGTCTGATGGTAAAAAGTCGGCTTTATTTGTTGATAGATTAGTAGGGCAGCAGCAGGTTGTGATTAAGAGTTTAGAAACAAACTTTAAAAAAGTGCTCGGTGTGTCTGGTGCAACCATTATGGGTGATGGTTCAGTTGCTTTAATCTTGGATGTTGCTGCTTTGATACAAATGGGGCAAAACACCAATTATATTACCGGCGCAGCCTCATTTTCAAACCAAAATAATCAGCATATGCAACGCAATGCATAAGGAGCTTAAACAATGAGTACAGATAATGTAATAAATAATGTGAGTTCAAGAGCGAAAAGCGCAGAGGGCGAGTATTTAACCTTTGTGTTAGGCGCAGAAGAGTACGGCCTGGAAATTTTGAAAGTGCAGGAAATCCGCGGATATGATGCGGTAACGCAAATTGCAAATACACCTGAGTTTATTAAAGGTGTTGTTAATTTGCGCGGCAAGATTGTGCCGATTGTAGATTTGCGTATTAAATTCAACTTAGGGAAAGTTGAATATAACGAATTTACTGTCGTCATCATTTTAAATCTGCATGGTCGTGTCGTTGGCATTGTGGTGGATGGTGTCTCAGATGTGATTGCGTTAAAAGATGAGCAAATCCGTGATGTACCTTCTTTAGTGACAAGTATCGACACTAAATACATTGTTGGCTTGGCAACACTAGATCAAAGAATGCTGATTTTAGTTGATATTGAACAGTTAATGACTAGCCAGGAGATGGCATTAGTTGATGCTGTTGCAGCATAGGGAGTTAGCGCTAAGTTAATGGAGTATAGGTGCTCAACTTTGAAAAGTGAGAATTTAGAACAGTTTAATGTAAGCATCGCGAACATTTGATTGGTTAATTTTTAATCAATATGCTCAATATAAAAATAAAATATTAGTTCCGACTAAATACTTTGTTACATCACTTTTGGGAGCTCACACATGATTGCCGCATTAATTAATGGATTAACAGGTAAAACATCAAAAGAATTAAAAGAGCAAAAAGCGCTGATTGAGCAAACTGCTTTAGAAGTCGCTCAGAAAGATGTAGCAATTGCGGAGTTAAAGCAACAACAAGCAATATTGGCAACTATTAAAAATGCGATGGATAGCTCCTCTTCAGCCATTATGATGGTTGATCGTAACTTCATTGTTACGTATGTGAATGTCGCAAGTATGAGTCTCTTTAATAACAATAGAGCTGAGTTTCTAAAAGTATTTCCATCATTTAATCCGGCTAAAATTATCGGTACTTGCATTGATGTATTCCATAAAAACCCACAACACCAGCGTCAAATGTTGGCTACTCCAGCACGTTTACCATTTTCAACAGAAATTAAAGTAGGTTCACTTACCATTTCACTTTATGTCACCGCTACCTACGATGCTAAAGGGGATTACATTGGTAATGTTTTAGAGTGGAGAGATGTTACTGCGATTAAAGCGCGTGAAGTCGCTGATTTTGACAGTCGTACACAAAATGAATCAATTGCAAGATTTCAGGCAATGATAGAAATGGATTTAGATGGCAATATCATTCATGCTAATGATACTTATCTTAAATTGCTTGAGTATCAGTTGCCTGAGTTGTTAGGCAAACATTCATCAATGCTACTTGATCCCGTGGATGTTAAAAGCCCTGTATATGCAGAAAACTGGAAAAAGCTAATCTCGGGTGAGTATGTGACGGGCCGGGTGAAACGTATAGCCAAAAGTGGCAAGGAAGTTTGGGTACAAGCGTATTTAAGCCCAATTAGAGATATGAGTGGCAAGGTAATTAAAGTCGTGAATTATGCGATAGATATTACAGAACAAAGTCTACGAGAAGCTAGTAACGCGGGGCAACTAGCTGCTATTGATCGTGCTTATTCAGTGATTGAGTTTAGTATGGATGGCAGGGTAACTAGTATTAATGAAAATTTTGAAAATGTTGTGGGGTACTCAAAGGCAGAACTAATTGGACAATACCATAGCAAGTTGGTTGATCCAGCCTATGCTAATAGTCAAGAGTATAAACAGTTTTGGGAAAATCTAAATAAGAGTTTGTTTGATCACGGGATTTATAAGCGAGTAGGTAAAGGTGGTAAGGAGATTTGGTTACAAGCGAGTTATAACCCAATTTGCGATGTGCAAGGCCGTCCAGTTAAAGTTTTTAAAGTTGCCATCGATGTTACACAGCAACATATTGCAGAAATCGAATTAGCAGCTGCAGTTGCAGAGACTGATCACATAATCGAGGCTGCTAAAGATGGGGACTTAAGTAGCCGCATTCCTCTAGCAGGCAAGACTGGAGCAATTGCCAGCTTATGTGATGGAGTGAATGCGCTCATGGATAAGTTAACCGAAGTGATTATCCAAGTACACGAAGCTGGAGAGACGATTAACACAGCCGCAGGAGAAATATCCTCTGGTAACACAGATCTCTCTAGTCGCACTGAGCAACAAGCCTCAAGTCTTGAGAAAACAGCTTCTAGCATGGAGGAGCTTGCATCGACCGTAAAACAAAATGCAGAGAACGCTAAGCAAGCCAACCAACTAGCTTCAGCAGCATCAGGTGTTGCGGTTAAAGGTGGCGAAGTAGTCGGACAAGTCGTGAATACGATGAGTGATATTAATGCCAGTGCTAAGAAAATTGAAGACATTATTTCTGTGATTGACGGCATTGCGTTCCAAACTAATATTCTGGCGCTTAACGCAGCAGTGGAAGCTGCCAGAGCCGGCGAGCAAGGCAGAGGATTTGCAGTGGTGGCAGGTGAAGTACGTAACTTGGCGCAACGCTCAGCCAGTGCAGCAAAGGAAATTAAAGAGCTGATTACCGATTCAGTCAACAAAACTGCACAAGGTACGGCACAGGTGGAAACTGCTGGTAAAACCATGCAAGAGATCGTGAATTCAGTACAACGAGTGACAGATATCATGGGCGAGATTGCTGCAGCTTCTATCGAACAAAGTGCCGGTATTGATCAAGTGAACAACGCTATAACTAGTATGGATGAGGTTACCCAGCAGAATGCTGCGTTAGTTGAGCAGGCAGCTGCTGCGGCGGAGTCGCTAGTAGATCAAGCGATGGGGCTGATGGATACGGTGAATGCGTTTAAGTTGAGTCAAGGTTCAGTGTATGCAAATAAGCCCAATACTGGGCGTGGCAGCCCTAAGCCTGTTGCAATGGCTAAAATTAACGGTGCATTAAAACAGCCATTAACTAAGGCTTCGCAAGCGCAATCACTCAAGGTAAACGGTGCTAGTCATGATGGTGATTGGGAAGAGTTTTAATAAATACTCAAAATGAACGCGTATAAATAACTAAAAGCATGCGGTTTTATTTAGTGATGGCGTTAGTTTTATTGTTTTAAATATGTAATAAAAATGGAGATGTTGGGATGAAGCTACTTAGAGCGCTAACTGTTGCGCAGCGATTAATGGTAATTATTGCTCTCGCTGTTGTAGTGGTTATATCACAAGCTGCAATTGGTCTTTTTGAGCTTAGCCAAGTAAAAAATAGTTTGAAGTCTGTTTATCAGGATCGAATGGTGCCAGTTGGCACGTTAAATCAGATTGCAATCAATATGCTGAAAAATCGCGCTCGATTAAATGCTGCGTTAGGTCACTATAAAGCTACATTGGGTGAAAATGGGCAAGTGACTATTGAGTTGGACGCACAATATTCAAATCAGCAAGCTGATTTTATTGAAAATAGAATGAAAGAAATAACGGAAATATGGGATACATATATAAACAGTAATTTATCTCCTGAGGAAAGATTGCTTGCAGAGAAGTTTGCAAAAAGCCGTGGTCAATTTGTTTCTTTAGTTTTAAAGCCAGCTGTTACTCAATTACGCGCCAATAATTATGAGGCCTTAAAACCAATTAGTGATCAGGCTGAAGATTTGTATGAGGCAGCAGAAGCTGACTTAAAAGTATTGCTGAAATTTAATCTGGAAATAGCTGAAAACGAATACATCACAGCATCCAAGAATTATGAAAAAGTGCGTTTGTTAACGTTTTCTGGGCTAACCTTAGCGTTGTTAATGCTGGTTTGGTTAGGGTTCGCAATTACTAGGTCTATTACGAAAGCGTTAGGTGGTGAGCCTGATACGATGTATGACACAGCTAAGCGTATTGCGTTAGGAGATTTGGATTTTACTATTCCGCTAGAGAAGAATGATCGTAGTAGCACCATGGCTGCAATGAGTACTATGCAAGCTAATATCAAGCTATTAATCTCAGATATTGCTCTGCTATCACAAGCATCACAACAAGGTCGCCTAGCCACACGCGCTGAAGTTGGGCGTCATCAGGGAGATTTCCGTAAAGTACTAAGCGGTGTGAATGATACTTTAGATGCGATTGTTGGGCCGCTTAATGTCGCAGCAAATTATGTGGACAGAATCTCTAAAGGCGATATTCCTGAGAAAATTGTAGATCATTACAATGGCGACTTTAATACGATTAAAAATAATCTAAATACTTGTATTGATGCAGTCAAAAACTTAGTCAATGAAGCGATTAGCTTAGAAAATGCTGCTATTGCAGGCCATTTGAATAACCGTGGTGATGTTGTTAAATACCAAGGCGATTTCCGTAAAGTTGTTGAGGGTTTCAATAATTGTTTAGATGCGGTTGTTGGTCCATTAAGTATAGCTGCTGGTTATGTTGATAATTTTGCAAAAGGCATTATCCCCGCCAAAATTACCGAGCATTACAATGGTGATTTTAATATTATTAAGAATAATCTGAATGCTTGTGTTGATGCTTTGAGTTTACTGGTGTCAGATGCAAATATGTTGGCACAGGCTGCGCAAAACAATAAGCTAGACACGCGTGCAGACGTTTCTAAGCATTGGGGTGACTATCGAAAAGTAGTTGAAGGCGTGAACGGTACATTGGATGCCGTGATGCAGCAAACTGCTGCAGATGCGGCTGAAAAAGCACAAGAAGCACAATTGTTATCGGATGCTGTAGAAGAGACACAACTGATTATTGAAGCTGCTAAAGCAGGTAATCTTAGTAACCGTGTTTCACTCGCAGGTAAGGCAGGTGCAATTTCCAGCCTCTGTGATGGTGTGAATGCGCTGATGGATAAAATGACAGAAGTCATTATTCAAGTCAAAGAAGCTGGAGAGACAATCAACACAGCAGCTGGCGAAATTTCATCAGGCAACACTGATCTTTCAAGCCGCACGGAGCAACAAGCATCAAGCCTAGAAGAAACTGCCTCAAGTATGGAAGAGCTTGCCTCTACTGTGAAACAAAATGCCGAGAACGCAAAACAAGCTAACCAGTTAGCTAGTGCCGCTTCAGGTGTCGCCGTAAAAGGTGGTGAAGTTGTTGGTCAGGTTGTGAGCACCATGAACGCGATTAACCAAAGCGCTCACAAAATTGAAGACATCATTAGTGTGATTGATGGTATTGCATTCCAAACTAACATTCTTGCACTCAACGCAGCGGTAGAGGCTGCACGAGCAGGAGAGCAAGGTCGTGGATTTGCAGTGGTGGCCGGAGAAGTGCGCAATCTGGCCCAACGTTCAGCGAGTGCAGCGAAAGAGATTAAAGAGCTCATTACTGACTCTGTGAATAAAACTGCAGAAGGAACCAAGCAAGTAGAGAATGCCGGTGCCACCATGCAAGAAATTGTCACTTCTGTACAGCGTGTAACAGACATTATGGGTGAAATTACAGCTGCCTCTATTGAGCAAAGTGCAGGTATTGATCAGGTGAACAACGCTATTACTAGCATGGATGAGGTGACTCAACAGAATGCAGCTTTGGTTGAGCAGGCAGCAGCAGCGGCTGAGTCATTGGTAGATCAGGCTGTTGCCTTAATGGATACGGTCAGTGCGTTTAAGTTAAGTGGTGATCATGGTTTACAAAGTAGACCAAATCTAAGAACAATTCCACAGCCATCGCGTATTTCAGGTGTAACTACACCAAAATTAACTCATGATTTTTCATTTGAAGAAGCCAAGCAGGCACATATTAAGTGGAAAACGCGTTTGGTAGATTACATTGCCGGCCGTTCAAAAGAGCATCTGGAGGTGGATATAGTTTGTCGTGATGACAAGTGCCCATTAGGTGGTTGGATATATGGTCGCGCGCAAAAGCATGCACATACTCCAGAATACAAAGAGCTTAAAACTGCACACGCAGAGTTTCATGAGAGCGTAGGGCATATTGTGCGATGTGTGCATGACCAAAATCAGGTGAAAGCAAAGCAACTATTGGGAGGTGAGTTCTCCAAGACCTCAAAACGAACAATTAATGCTATCGATGCAATTGAATCTAGTGTGCATGTGCGTAAGGCTTCAACCAAGGTAGTCACCAGTCAGTCTAGTGACGACTGGGAGGAGTTTTAGTTGTAATCAACTGGAATGACTTTCTCTGTTGTTATGAGTAATCATCACTCAGTATTTTGAATTGTATTTATTAACATTTAATTACATAGTATTTAGTTAAGTTAAAAACGTTTTTTGCAAGATTAACATTTGTTTAAAGTGCCTGAAAGAATAAAACCATGAAAATCAATATGCCAGTGACGCAGAGAGAACTGGAGCTTAATAGCACTCACCAACTGGTTTCTAAAACAGACTTAAAAGGCAGAATCACATTCGTTAATAGAGACTTTATCAGAGTCAGTGGTTTTGCTGAGGACGAATTGATTGGGCAGAGCCACAATATCGTGCGCCATCCTGATATGCCACCAGAAGCGTTTGATGACTTATGGAGTACTGTAAAGTCTGGCAAGCCATGGATTGGAATTGTTAAAAACCGATGTAAAAATGGCGATCACTATTGGGTAGAAGCGGTTGTTACTCCTGTAAAAGAAAATGGTGAAGTTTCTGGTTATATCTCAGTACGTAAGAAGGCGTCTCTAGAGCAGATACAAGGTGCGCTTAATTATCATCGTTACCTTAAGGAGCACCATTCATGGCTAGAAGGGGTGATGACTAAGGTTAATAACTTTAAACGGAATTTCTCACTTAAAGCGAGAATTGTATGTATTTTTATGGCAGTGGCACTTACCTGTTTTTCTTTAGGTGTCAATGGGTTGTATGGTATTCAATACAGTAATGAAAGGTTGTCGACGGTCTACAATGATCGTGTTGTACCACTTCAACAATTGAAAACTGTTGCTGATATGTATGCGGTCAATATTGTTGATACTTCTCATAAAGTCCGTAATGGCAATATCACTTGGACACAAGCAGAGCAAAACGTAGATGATGCAATTAAAGCAGTAGATAAAAACTGGGAAGCATATACAAATACCTACTTGGTAGCTGAAGAGCAAAAGCTAATCTCTGAAACCAAGCCGCTTTTTGTGCAAGCAAATTTAGCAACAGCAAAATTAAAAGAGATTTTAAAAGCCAGGGATGAAGCATCAATTACTGAGTTCACGGTTAATCAACTGTACCCAGCGATTGAACCTTTGTCTGAAAAGATTAGCCAACTCACATTGTTGCAATTAGATATTGCTGCAAAGGAATTTAATCAGGCTCAAGAGAATTACATTTTAAAACGTAATTTAAATATTCTGTTTATCTTGCTGGGGCTGTTGATTACAGGTTTCCTCGGATGGCAACTTTATCATGCCATCATGCCTCGTATACGTATGGCAATCGAATATCTGATGGCAAGTGCACAAGGTGAAGATCATGACTCAGTCCTACGTACAGGTCACCGCGATGAAATGACCGACGTGATGGATGCTTATAGAGCATTAAAAACACGGATGGACTTTAACTATACAGACACACTGGCTGGCGTAGACCGAATTAAGTCTGCGCTAGACAATGCTTCTATCCCAGTCACTGTAGGAAATGAGAATAATAAACTTATTTACATGAATAAGGCTGGCTTTGCGTTATGGGAAAAAATGAGCGCAAATATCAAAAAACTACATCCTGACTTTGCAGTAGATAAATTAATTGGCGGTACACTGGGCAAGTATATTGAGAGTGAAGAGGACCGAGCGTCTTATGTTGCAGAACTTAAAGGCAGCAAAGTACTTAATACCGCAATGGGTGGTCGCCATTTAAGGTTAACTTTTAATCCAGTACATAACGCTGAAGGACATTACTTAGGTCGCATGATTCAATGGGATGACCGCACGGAGGAACTCATTGCTGAGCAAAGTATCGCTCGCTTAATTGAGCAGACAGTAGCTGGCGATTTAACAAATAGAATCGATGCAACACAGTATCCGGAGGGCTTCCTTAAAGAGATCAGTGAAGGCATGAATAAATTGTTAGAGGCTGTAATAGGCCCTCTTAACATGGCCGCAAACTATGTTGATAGTCTTTCAAAAGGTGTAATTCCTGTAGAAATTACCAAAGACTACAAAGGTGATTTTAATATTATTAAAAACAACCTTAACGCTTGTGGTTTGGCAATCAAGTCTCTAGTCGCAGATGGTAATCTACTAGCGCAAGCTGCTGAGGCTGGAGATTTAACTGCACGTGCTGATGCATCTAAACATTTGGGAGAGTACCGTAAGGTAATTGAAGGGCTTAATGCTACACTAGATGCAATTGTTGAGCCTTTAAATATGGCTGCAAATAGCGTGGAAGATATTGCAAGAGGCGATATACCTCAGCAAATCACAAGTCGTTACAACGGTGACTTTAATAAAATTAAAGATAATTTAAATACCTGTTTCTCATCAATTAATGCATTGGTGGCCGATGCAAGGAAACTCTCTGATGCTGCGGCAGAAGGTGATGTGTTAGTACGTGCTGATGCAGACAGACACCAAGGTGACTACCGCAAGATTGTGAACGGCATGAACGAAACACTGGAAATGATCGTCACCCCGATCGTCACCGTGCAGCAATCAGTAGAAACCATCAACACAGCTGCAAGAGAGATTGCGCAAGGTAATGCGGATCTATCACGCCGTACAGAAGACCAAGCGGCATCGTTAGAGAAAACAGCAGCCAGCATGGAAGAACTCTCATCTACCGTGAAACAAAATGCTGACAACGCTAAACAAGCCAACCAACTCGCCTCAGCAGCATCAGGCGTAGCGGTAAAAGGCGGTGTAGCCGTATCAGCAGTTGTCAACACCATGGCAGAAATCAACGAGAGTGCCAAAAAGATTGAAGACATCATTTCCGTGATTGACGGCATTGCCTTCCAAACCAACATTCTCGCGTTGAACGCAGCGGTAGAGGCAGCCAGAGCCGGCGAACAAGGTCGTGGCTTTGCGGTGGTTGCAGGAGAAGTACGCAATCTAGCTCAACGCTCAGCCTCAGCTGCAAAAGAAATTAAAGAACTAATTACCAACTCCGTGAACAAAACTGCAGAAGGCACCAAACAAGTAGAAACTGCTGGTGAAACCATGCAAGAGATCGTTAGCTCAGTCAAACGTGTATCTGACATCATTGGTGAAATCTCAGCGGCATCACAAGAGCAAAGCGCGGGCATTGAACAAGTGAACGAAGCCATCATGAAAATGGATGACGTAACCCAGCAAAACACTGCCTTGGTAGAAGAAGCGGCAGCGGCAGCCGAATCCATGATGGAACAAGCGGATGAGTTGATGAACGCGATTAGCGTATTTAAGCTAGGTGGTGGCAATGAAAGCCGAGTAGCGATACGCCCTGTGTCTAAAGTTGCTGTTAGTAAAGTTGCGCAGTCGACAAGACCTATACCGGTCAAACTGAGCGTAAAAACGAACAGTGATGATGGAGATTGGGAAGAGTTTTAAAAAGGGATTTTATGGTTTGGTACCTAATGGTTTATAATAGCTGGCTGATGGTTAGCAAGCTGCTAGCTATGACCGATAAGGTAAGGTGGTGAGTGTAACGTTATCCACCATATGCAAGAAAAATTGGCAGTAACGCTACACTCGGCTGCCAAATGTAACAAAGTAGTTAATTTTGAAATTTATTAAGAAGTTCTAGGAGACTGAAATGGCTGTTATTGATCGTGTATTAATTGGTGAAGCATTGGTGATCGAAGATCGTCCAGATGGTAGTGGTTTAGATCTGAAAAATGTAGCTCACATTGACCTAGTAATGGGTCCACGTGGTAGCGCTGCAGAAGATGCATTTTGCCGCACATTAACTGATCAAAAAGAAGGTGTTAATGGCTTGTTAGCTATTGTTGCACCTAACATGATGGTTAAACCAAACACAGTAATGTTTAACAAAGTGACTTTGAAAAATACTAAACAATCTGTGCAAATGTTTGGCCCAGCACAACGCGGTGTTGCGATGGCTGTGATGGAGTGTGTTGAAGATGGCACAATTCCAGTTGAAGAAGCTGATGACGTATTTATTTCTGTTGGTGTATTTATTGACCAATCTGCGGATATGGACGACCGTATTCAAGACTGGAACTACCGTGCTACTAAACAAGCGATTAAGAGCGCTGTTGCACGAGAGCCAAAAGCTGCTGATTTGTTGAAAGTATACAAAAATTCAGCACACCCTTTTGCTGCACCAGACAAAAACAGAAGAGCAACAGACAAGTAATAAGTAGTAGTAAGTAAAAAGTAATAAATAGTAAGTAAAATAAGTAAAAAATGATGTGGAGCAATGTTTTAAGATGAAAATGTCAAAAAGCCAGTTTTAATTAACCAGTTTAATTAAAAGGTTTTGTCGATATTTACATCTTGCATTGCTGCATAATCATTACGTTAATATTGCTGATAAACAATTAAGTTGTAATTATGCAGTTAACCGCAACATATTAATAACTAATAAATTAAAAGTGCCAAAAGCATATTGCTAAAGTGCTTTGTACCAAACCGGTGCAGTAAGTAACTTACAATAATTACGTGGTGAATATTGAATGTTGAAAAAAGAGCAGCACGATGAGGGGCGAGAGTTTAGTTTTACTGCTCAAGATTTTGCTAGGGTACGTCACTTAATTTATCGTCATGCAGGTATTTCTTTATCAGATGCTAAATCTGATATGGTTTATAGTCGTATTGGCAGAAGGTTACGCGTTTTAGGTGCAACTTCCTTTAAGGAGTACCTGGACACCCTTGAAAGTCAAAGCGACTCTGACGAATGGGAGGCATTTACTAATGCACTCACAACAAACCTGACTTCTTTTTTTCGTGAAGAACATCATTTTCCCATCCTTGCAGAACATCTGCGATCGCTCAAAAAGCCTATTCGTATCTGGTGTTCTGCCGCGTCTACAGGCGAAGAGCCTTACACAATTGCCATGACCGCTTGTGAAGCGTTTGGCAGCCTAAATCCCCCCGTTGATATTATTGCTACAGATATCGATACCAATGTATTGTCTACAGCAGCACGCGGCATCTATCCCTATGAGCGCGTGAGCAAACTGTCAGAAGAAAGACGTAAACGTTTCTTTCTAAAAGGCACCGGTCCGAATGATGGCTTGGTTGCCGTTAAAAAAGAATTAAAAGCAATGATTACTTTCAATCAGCTTAATTTGCTTGATGAGAGTTGGGCTTTACACGAGCCTTTTGATGCAATTTTCTGTAGAAATGTAATGATATATTTTGACAAGCCAACACAGGCAAAGATTTTGAGCCGATATGTACCTCTAATGAAGCCAGATGCATTGTTATTTGCAGGACACTCAGAGAATTTTCTTTATGTATCAGACGCTTTCCATTTAAAAGGTAAAACTGTCTACACGTTAAGTGACGGGGGGCAATTGAAACGCTCTGGCCATCAGGCAAGAGAGAAAACGTCATGAGCATGCTAGAAGAAGAAGTCTCTACTACACTTTATTTTGACCGGACTTTCGACTGCGATGCAGCAAAAATAGCGCCTGGGGAGTACTACTTTACTGATAAAGATATGTTGATTGTGACAGTGTTAGGGTCATGCGTGTCTGCATGTATACGTGATAGCAAAACCGGTGTAGGTGGTATGAATCACTTTATGTTGCCAGATAGTGCGGCTGCGGATAAGGATAGCCCAGTTTCTGAATCGATGCGCTACGGTACTTATGCCATGGAGGTTTTGATTAACCAATTGCTACGCAATGGTGCGCGTCGTGAGAACTTGGAGGCTAAGATATTTGGTGGCGGTAATGTTTTGAAGAGTTTTACTACGACCAATGTAGGCGATCGTAACGCTATTTTTGTGAGAAAGTATTTGAATGCTGAAGGAATACGGATCACAGGTGAGGATCTATTAGATATTTATCCTAGAAAAGTTTATTTCTTTCCTAAAACCGGCCGAGTTTTAGTGAAAAAACTGAAACAAATGCACAATGACACCTTGTTTAAACGTGAAGAGGTTTACGCAAGCAAGCTTAAGACTACTGACGTCGGTGGTGCAATTGATTTGTTTTAATTGAATGGGCAACAAGACACGAGAATAAGCAAATGAAAATAAAAGTACTTGTTATAGATGATTCAGCACTAATTCGAAGTTTACTCACTGAAATTATTAACGATCAGAAAGATATGATGGTCGTTGGGGCTGCACCGGATCCATTGATTGCAAGAGAAATGATCAAGCAGTTAAATCCTGATGTATTAACGCTTGATGTAGAAATGCCTAAGATGGATGGTCTGGATTTCTTGGAAAAGCTGATGCGTTTACGTCCGATGCCGGTGGTGATGGTGTCTACACTGACTGAAAAAGGTTCGGAAATCACGATGCGCGCAT
This sequence comes from Methylotenera mobilis JLW8, assembly GCF_000023705.1. Lineage (NCBI taxonomy): Bacteria > Pseudomonadati > Pseudomonadota > Betaproteobacteria > Nitrosomonadales > Methylophilaceae > Methylotenera > Methylotenera mobilis. Next base: position 1,356,419 of record NC_012968.1, on the reverse strand, counting down.
TAGAGTTGGGTGCAACCGATTTTGTGACTAAACCTAAAATGTCCATCACAGAGGGAATGCGTGAGTATACGCATGAAATCACCGATAAAATCCGGGCGGCTTCACAAGCAAAAGTTTCATCACCTAGCCGTCATCCTATAACAGCAAACGCTGAGGCGCGCCCAGCTCAGTTGCGTAATCCATTGATTAGTAGTGAGAAGCTGTTAATTGTCGGTGCCTCTACAGGCGGAACTGAGGCAATTAAATCGTTTCTACTGCAGATGCCGTCAGATTGCCCTGGGATATTAATTACACAACACATGCCTGCAGGTTTTACTAAATCTTTTGCAAATAGACTAAATTCTTTATGCCAAATATCCGTTAAAGAAGCTGAAGGTGGTGAGCGCGTGTTGCCTGGGCATGCTTATATTGCCCCTGGTGATAAGCACTTGTTATTGGCAAGAAGCGGCGCTAACTATGTCACAGAACTAAGTGATGCACCTCCAGTGAATCGCCATAAGCCATCAGTTGATGTGTTGTTTGATTCTGCGGCATTACATGCTGGTAAGAATGCTATTGGTGTCATCTTAACCGGTATGGGTAAAGACGGTGCGGTTGGCATGGCGCAAATGAAAAATGCTGGCTCTTACAATTTTGCTCAAAACGAGGAGAGTTGTGTAGTGTATGGTATGCCAAAAGAGGCCGTGGCGCATGGCGGTGTGGATGAAGTTGCACATTTGAATGACTTGCCAAAATTAGTGCTGAATCATTTAATGGTGAATAGTACTCGTGCTCTACGTGTGTAAGTTTTAGTGAAACTAGCGAGCTCATTGATTTAAGTCTTAGTATGCTCTAGGTTATGTTGATGAAGCAGGCAGTTCCTTGTTGATCATAGTGCCTTTAGTTAATACTGCAGGCTTTGTCATAAGTCAGTACAATAGATAAAAGTTATAAATTTATTCATAGTGTTTAATTCTTAAGTCTTCAAATTTAAGTGTTCAAATCTAATTGAGCGTTTTAACACTAAGAGTAATTAATGTTAATGGAGTGGAGCATGGCAAATACAAATACTAAATTTCTTGTTGTGGATGACTTTTCTACGATGCGTAGAATTGTTCGCAACTTGCTTAAAGAGTTGGGTTACACCAATGTGGATGAAGCTGAAGATGGTGTTGCAGCACTAAGCAAACTGAAAGGTGGTGGGTTTGAGTTTGTGGTATCCGATTGGAATATGCCTAATATGGATGGTTTAACACTGTTGCAAAACATCCGTGCCGATGCAGAATTATCCAAGTTGCCTGTGCTCATGGTAACGGCAGAAGCAAAGAAAGAAAACATTATTGCGGCAGCGCAAGCTGGTGCTAATGGTTACGTGGTAAAACCTTTTACTGCCGCAACACTTGATGAAAAATTATCAAAAATTTTCGAGAAGCTTGAGAAAGCAGGGGCTTAACTATGACTAGCGAAGCTACACCACAACAAGCTTCAAATGTAGAGTCTGCATTGGGGCTATCGTCAAGTGACGAGATTCTTAACCGTGTAGGCCACGTAACAAGAACATTGCACGATAGTTTAAGTGGTTTAGGTTTAGATAAAATATTAGAGCAAGTTGCGCAAGATATCCCAGATGCGCGTGATCGCTTGGCTTATGTTGCACGTATGACGGAACAGGCAGCAGAGCGTGTTTTAAATGCAACTGACGTAGCGATTCCGCTACAAGAGGAGCTTGCCGCTGGCGCAACAGCGCTAGAGCAGCGATGGCAAGACGTGATGCGTGAGCCTTCGCTAAAGAGTGAGTACAATTTAGCAGCTACCGAAACGCTTACTTATTTGAAAATGGCAGGTAAGAACACCGCGGACACCAAAGCGCTATTGATGGATATCATGATGGCGCAGGATTTTCAGGATTTAACTGGGCAAGTAATTAAAAAAATCACTGGGCTAGCACAAGATCTAGAGCAGCAGTTGGTACAGTTGTTGATAGACTTCTCGCCAGCAATTCCTAAAAAAGACACTGAAGCAAATAAGGCGGATGTTGTGAATACCCACTCAAGTCTTCTGAATGGTCCGCAAATTGACCCTGATGCAGTGGATGTTGTGGCCAGCCAAGAGCAGGTAGACGACTTGCTAGATAGCTTGGGTTTTTAACTAGTTATTATTTTTAATTAGTTATATCAGCCGTATCATTTAAGGCTCATCAAATAGCAAAATTGCTATTTGGTGAGCCTTTTTAATTTGTGGGCTATGTAAGTTGTTGGCCAATTGTAGTTCGCTAATTTTAGTTAGCTTGAATGTTGGTTAAGTCATCGATAATTTGCTGAGAGTGGTTAGAAACATTCACATTGTCATAAATCTTAATCACTTTTGAATCTGGGCCGATTAAAAATGTATAACGTTTTGCAATTTTAATAAAGATTAAATTAGTGAGCGCGTGGTATGCGTTTGCAACGTTGCCATCTGTATCCGCCAGCAAGGTGAAAGGCAGGTGATATTTTTCTGCGAATTGCTGATGAGATGATTCTGTATCTACGCTAACGCCAATCACTTTGGCATTCAAGTGCTCTAATTTAGATAAATCATCCCTAAAGCTGCAAGCTTCTTTCGTGCAGCCTGGCGTGTCGTCTTTAGGGTAGAAGTAAAGCACAACATACTTTCCCTTATAGTCTGATAATGTATGCTGAGTTCCTTTTGTATCTTTCAATGCAAACTCAGGTGCATTTTCACCAATAGTTAAACTTGGTTGCTTGATTGAGTAATGACGATAGCCGATAAACGCAACCAATATAACCGCTGCGTAGAATAGAGTCTTAATTAACATGTGATCACCTTGCTTAGTTTTTATGCTGGGATAAAACATTCTGCTGGGATGTTAGCACTGTTTAGAGTTGATTCCCATGCGCTTTAACAGATTGGTATGGGTTTGGATTCAAAAAGACTGGCTGATATTGATAGCAAGCACATGATTCATTCTATCAGGTGAGCTAATTGCTACGTACTGGTTTAAATAGCCGACTTCTAAATTAGTTGCATTCAGAATTTTTCTGCCTACGCCTAGGAATAACCTATTTTGGTCAAAACCAGATTGCACCTGAGCAGTTTTATTTAGATTGAAATAGGCTTCATCAGAAATAATAGCAGTGTAGGTCGGTGATAATAGAACGCTGACTTTAAGCAATTGCCTCAAGCCGGTTGATATTTCACCTTGATGTTCAAATTGCCTATGCTCGAAACGGCTGCGTTCCTGAACTTTATACGTGTTACTTTCAAATAACGTTAAACCAATATCCTCCCATAAGCGTTGTTCATGGGTATGTTGATTGTTGTTATTAAAACCAAGGTTGTACGCATAACCACCCCCGACAAAAGCACGGTCGGTGATTTGATAATACAGTCCTGGTCTAATGGTCACTTGGTCTCGATGGCTGCCTTCGTTCCGCCAATAGGGCTGGATTTGAATCATGGCTTTGAGTTGAGGTGATAAGCTGTAATCAGCTTGGTATGTGAGCCATATACGGTCATCCCGTTCTATCTCCGCATATACACGGCTGGACATGGCTAACAATACAATATAAATGATAAACTTCATATTAACTTACAAATGATAATCATTATCAATTATATCAAAAATTAACGGCTGTTATTGGTAATTAACTTTATGTTTTAACCAATCTCCATGTTGAACATGAGCTGAAATATGCAGGTGTTTTTAAAATTAGGCATCAATACATCGCAATCAGTAGCGATTAAGTAGGTGAGTAGCTATTTTTTGATAAAGTTTAATCTCTTGATGCTAAAATGTGCGGCTGTTGAAAATATGTTTTGCGGAGCAAGCGAGTGTTTGGGAAGCAAATAATTTTAGCAGTTGCCTGCACACGTTATAAAATAAGGCTTGCAGAGTAGTTGCCCCCGTAGCTCAGTGGATAGAGCATCCCCCTCCTAAGGGGAGGGCCACACGTTCGATTCGTGTCGGGGGCGCCATTGATTTAGCGGATTCTAGAATTAGTATTAGCATTAAACTACGCAACACATTAGTTTGGCTGTACTTCATTAACGGTGCTTAAAATAGATGTATTTGAAAATAAGCGTACTTTAAGTGTATTTGGGAATAACTGTACTCCTTGCGAGTGGCTATTAGAAAACCTATAAAATGACATCAACAGTATTTCAACGACTATCCCTGGCGCTATTTTCATTTCTTGCTGTTTTTATTGTGGTGACATTTAAACAGTATGGTATTAGCAATGACGAACAAGTGCAGCACGTTTATGGCCAATTGTTGCTTAAGTTTTACAGCACAGGTTTCGTTGACCACGCAGCATTTACTTATAAAAACCTTTACCTCTACGGCGGTTTGTTTGATTTAATCGCCGCCATTCTTGAAAAGCTTTTGCCGCTGTGGGTGTGGGATATCCGCCATTTACTTTCCGCATTATTTGGCTTAGCGGGCATTGTTGCCGTGCAAAAAATTACCCATACGCTTGCAGGTGCGCGAGCTGCTTTTTTCGCTACCTTTTTGCTTGCTATCACAGGAGCATGGACTGGTGCCATGTTTACGCATACCAAGGATGTGTCTTTTGCTGCTTGTATGGTTTGGGCGCTATATTACACATTGCTAATTTCTAAACAGCTACCGCGTATTCCGTTAGCGTTGAGCCTGAAACTGGGTGTGGCAGTGGGTCTGGCTTTAGGTTTAAGAATAGGCGGTGCATTTGCCGTTATCTATTTGCTTTTAATGGTGTTCATCGCAGGCTTTCTTACCGTAGGTAACTACAAACAAAAACTTGCATTTTACTGGCAGAGCTTTGTTGGTCTTGTGCCGGCAGGCGCTGTCGCCTTTGGCTTAATGGCTATTTTCTGGCCTTGGTCAGTGATGGGCTTTGGTCATATTCTGATTGCTGCAAAGTCGTTCTCACACTTTGCTTTTGATATGAACACCATTGTGAATGGCAAGTTTATTAACATCGGTGATGTGCCACGCACTTACCTGTTTCAATACCTTAGTATCCGCTTGCCAGAAGTTTTCTTACTGGGCTTACTCAGTCTACTTGTGGTATTGGGGGCGAAGCTAAAGCAAGCATCGTGTCTGAAGTTTTGTCAGTTGCCCGAGATTACGGTTAGCATTGCTTTGCTCACGCCTTTGTTATTTGTGCTTTGGGATCGCCCAGCACTCTATAATGGTGTGCGACATTTTACTTTTGTGATTCCAACCTTAGCGATTGTTGCAGGTATTGGTTTATCCAAAATGTTGGATGTTCTAGTTGATTGTAAGAAGTGGCGTTTAGGTTTTGCGGCTGTATGCTTGCTATTAAGTGCGAAAGCGATATGTACGCTTTACGCGTTGCATCCGTATCAATATCTATACTACAACCATTTTGCCGGCGTCGATTTTAAGCATGCTCAGCATAATTGGGAGGGAGACTATTGGTCTAGTAGCCTGATTGATGCGACAAAAATGCTAGAACAATACGTGGATGCTGAAGAAGTGAAGTCACAAAAGAAAAATGCCACCCCCTATTCAGTAGCAGTGTGTGCTGAGGCTTTTCAGGGGCAGGCATATTTGGATAAGCGTTTTAATATCACTGAAGATTGGGTGACTGCAGACTTCTTTATGTCTAGTACCAATATGAATTGCGATAAAGTGTTACAAGGTGAGGTGATTGGTGTAGTGGAACGTTTGGGTGCACCGCTTGCCGTAGTTAAAGATCGTAGAACATTAATAGGCGATGCGCGGATTCCGCGTGCCGCACCACGGGATTAGGGACATGAATAAAAACATTTTTCCACGCGTAGATGCTGAAGCGCACATTAGCATCATCGTCCCAGCCTTTAATGAAGAGGCTGCGATTGTTAGCACGATTCACACCATCGTAGATCGTGTTAAACAGCTGAGTGCAAATTGGGAAATCATCGTGATTGATGATGGTAGTCGTGATCAAACCGCGAATATCGTACGTAGTCTGCCTGAAAGTTTACAAACAACCTTGGTGCGCTTTTCGCGCAATTTTGGCAAGGAATATGCCATTACTGCGGGTTTGGAGTATGCAACAGGTAATGTGGTGATCTGCATGGATGCAGATGGCCAGCACTCATCTGAACTCTTGGTTGAGATGTTAGCGAAGTGGCGTGCAGGTTACGATATGGTCTATGCCTACAGGCAAGATCGTGACGTAGAGTCTCGGTTTAAGCGTTGGGGTTCACGTATTTTTTACCGCGCAATTAGCTTAGGTGGTCAGATTCATATTCCGCGCGACGCGGGAGATTTTCGCTTAATGGATAGGCAAGTGGTCAATGCATTGCTTTCATTGCCTGAGCGTAATCGCTTTATGAAAGGTATCTATGCATGGGTGGGCTACCACTCTATTGGTATTCCGTACATTCCATTACCTCGCTCTCATGGAGAAAGTGCGTTTTCAAAGTTAAAGCTGATTCAGTTGGCTTGGACTGGGGTGACTAGTTTTTCTGTCATGCCATTGCGTTTAGCTAGTGCGGTAGGGGCCTTGCTTGCGCTATTGTCGTTTACCTATGGCATGTATGTCGTGGTCGATCATATGTTTTTTGATAAGTCGGTGCCTGGTTGGCCAACGATTATTGCCAGCATGATGTTCTTTGCAGGGGTGCAGTTATTATTTATTGGCATCTTGGGTGAATATTTATCTCGTATTTACGATGAAGTGAAAGGGCGCCCGCCTTACATCGTGGCGGAAGTGCTCAAACCGAAAGCTATCGCAACGCAGCAATGATGCAAAAACATCGACATTCAATTTCTTGGTTTGCAGTGGTAGGCGCATTGGCCGCTGGCGTACATTATGTAGTTGCCGTGGGCTTAGAGTATAGCCATATGCTTACTGCAATCTATGCCAATACCGCCGGTTTTTTGTTTGCCTTTCCTGTGAGTTATTTTGGGCACCGTAAATTAAGCTTTTCTGGGCACTCATCTACGCATGCGCATGCTTTCCCACGCTTTTTTGCTGTTGCCGTTTCCGGCTTTTTAGCCAATCAGTTTTTAGTGATTAACGCGATTTATTTCACAGCTATTCCATTTTGGCTGGTATTGGGTGTGGTGATGGTGATTGTTGCAGTTTCCACTTATTTTTTAAGCCGTTTCTGGGCGTTTAAAGGCAAGCCGTCATGAAGCTGATTATTTGTGCTGACGATTTTGCGCAAAGCCCGGAAATCGATGCGGCTATTGTGCGCTTGATAGAAAATGGCAGGCTGACTGCAGCCTCCTGTATGGTGAATAGTCCATACTGGACTTCGTCTGCCAAACTGCTGACTGCCGACATCCGGGACAAGGCGCACATAGGCTTGCATCTTGATTTTACCTTGTTTGGCTACCGCTATCCGCACGCGGTATTGACTGTGTTGAGTCTGCTGCGTTGCCTGCCTAAGGCTGCGATTAAAAATAGCATTGAGCATCAGTTAAATCAATTTGAAGTCGCGTTAGGTACACAGCCAGACTATGTGGATGGGCATCAACATGTGCATCAACTGCCACAAATTCGCGAAGTGTTATTGGCGGTATTAAAGCGGCGTTATCATCATCAGTTGCCTTGGATACGCATTGCCAAGCCTAATGATGAAAGTGGCTTTAAAGGACGCATCATTAAAATGCTTGGTGCTAGTGCACTGGAGCGCGAAGCTAAGCAGTTAGGGTTCAAGTATAGCAGTGCGTTATTGGGTGTTTATAACTTCAGCGGAGATATGCACGACTATAAAACGCGTTTAATGGATTGGGCAAAGCAGGCCAAGAAAAGTGTTGGTACCTCTGTGCTGATGTGCCACCCAGCCATGGAAGGGGCAAATGGGCACATCAATGACCCGATTTACCCGGCAAGGCTGAATGAGTTTAAGGTGCTGAATAGTGATGCTTTTGGCACAATCTTTAATGAAGTGAGTCTTGTGCGTGAGCCTTAGCTAATATGAGTGCTGCCGTTAGTATTGCAGCACTATGTTTAGTTGACGGTTTCTACTTACTTAAATTGAGTGCTGATTTAGACCGATTTTGCTGGTTTTTTTGCTGTTTTAGTACTCTTTTGCATGACGCAAGTTTCTTGGCCATAAGTGCCAACATTAGAGTCTACTTCGTAGTAGTGATTGGTGTATGAAAACTTGCCAGCACCGCTTTTACTGATATTTGCAATGCCGGTGCTGAATTCTGCTGAACTGACTTCAGACATGCTTAAATTGAACGCGATCTTGTTGGCATTGGCGACTGCTTTGCCTTTATAAGTGAAAGAGTTTTCGGTTTCTAGCGCTAAGTCGTAAATGCCTATGCTTCCTCTGCTGACTGCGCGATTGAGTGTTAGTTTTGCCACTACTTGGTAGTCGCCAACTTTGCTGTTGTTGCCCTTACATAAATATGTGCCACTGTAGTTTGCACCAACAAAATTAGGTTTTGCTTCGGCTAGCTGAATGGTGCTGATAGTGATTAATAAAGAAGTAAGAATCGCACGTTTCATGATGGATATTTTAGAATATTTTAAAAGGGTCTATTGTAGCGTGAGGCTGGCATGCGATGGAGCTTACTTTTTATATTTTTTTATGCCTTAATGTTTTGTTTTGTGGTGGTGCTTGCATTATGATGGGCGCCTCAATCAATTTATAATCGATTATTTGACTTAGTAGATCAAAATTTTATGCAAATCCCCTCAGTTAAGGCATTATCTACCAAGTTACTTTGGCGTTTCAGTATCTTCAATATTGCTTTGCTATTGGGGTTGATTCTCTGGCTTTGGCAGGCAAGCCAAGCTGTCAATGTGGTACAGCCACAATTGCCTAGTGATGGTAAATTGCAGTGCGTTTCTTATTCTCCGTATTATCATCCGGGGCAAACCCCGTTAAATCCGAATAGTTTTATCCAACCGGCACAGATTGATCGCGATTTGGCTGCGCTTTCCAAGCAATTTAACTGTGTGCGCATTTATTCGGTATCTCAAGGTCTGAGTTACGTACCGGAGGCTGCTGCTAAATTGGGGATGCAGGTTTACCTGGGTGCTTGGATAGGCTGGGTTGCCGCAAATAACGATAAAGAGCTTGATTTAGCGATTAGCATTGCAAACAAGTATCCGAAAACGGTGAAAGCGCTGATAGTCGGCAATGAGGTATTGTTGCGTGGTGAGCAGTCAGAGGCTGCGATGCAGACGTATTTGCAAAAAGCACAACACGCAACAAAGGTGCCGGTGACTTACGCCGATGTTTGGGAGTTTTGGCGTAAGCACCCCTCGCTGGAAGCTCATGTGGATTTTGTAACCGTGCATATTCTGCCATATTGGGAAGATGATCCGCAGGCCATCACAGAGGCAGGGCAGCATGTGGTGACGGTGATGAGTCTACTAGCCGATACCTTTAAAAAACCTATTTTAATTGGTGAAACCGGCTGGCCTTCCGTGGGCAGGCAGCGTCAAGGTTCGGAGCCTAGTTTAATTAATCAGGCGAGTTATTTACGTGGCTTCTTACAGCTTGCGCATGAGCACGCTTGGCAATATAACTTGATTGAAGCGATTGATCAGCCATGGAAGCGTGATCTGGAAGGTACGGTAGGCGGGTATTGGGGCATTTTTGATACTGAGCTGACTCCTAAATTTACGTTCACTGGTGATATACAGCCTCGCCATGATGCCACTCAGATTGCATTATCCGGTGCACTGGGCTTGGTTTTATTTATGGGCTTGGCCTTCTTGTTTAAAACGCGTGCAGCTTCTGTCAAACTAGGTTTGTGCGCAGCTGGTGCCGTGTTTGGCATATCAGCTTGGCTGCAGTTTCAATACTTAGCCAGTGCTTGCCGCAATATGACAGAGTGGTTAGCTTTGGGTGGTTTAGCTTTGCTTGGCTGGATGCTAATGATTGGCTTGATATGGCGCATCTGCCAACCAAGCAAACACCATGCACGGCTGTTGAAAACCGGCGTGCTGATACTTGCGGCCGCGGCAGTGAGCGCAACTGTATTATTAATTGTTGATGGTAGATACCGCGACTTCCCCATTAGCTTATATGCGTTACCAATCTTACTGTTCTCATTTTCTACAGGTTTTCTAGACATAGACGTTAGGCCACCTCGATGGTTGGGCTATGCATTGAGCGCAGTGTTAATACCCGCCGCGTTGTACTGCGTTTACTTGGAAACAGAAAATATATCTGCTTATTATTGGCTTGGACTGTGTGGCTTAATGGTGGCTACACTATGGCCAGCGTCACGTAGACCACAACCTCAAACCTCTTCATTACTTTGATAGAAACCCTCAGCGTAACTCTATGATTAACAAAACTAAACGCTATTTAATTCCACTTTTTTTCGCAGTGCTGGTGGCCGCGATTCATTTTAGTCTTTGGTACATTTCCAATCGCGCATTACCTTTGATTAATGCACCAGCGATTGTGAACGGCTTTGCCTTCAGTGGATATCAAGAAAACCAGAGTCCATTAAGAAAAGAGTACCCAAGTACGGCAGAGTTGGAAAAAGACTTACGTCTACTCAAGCCTTTGACTAACCGCGTCCGTATCTATGGTGCGCTTGAGAATAGTGAAGTCACTGCGCTGGCTTCTAATCTAGGCTTTTATGTGACGGCCGGTGCATGGCTGGGTAGTGATGCGTCTGCAAACTATCGTGAAATTGAGGCGTTGAATGCCAAGATTAAAATCTACCCAAAAATTGAGCGTGCCATTGTAGGTAATGAGGTGTTACTACGTAATGACCTGACGCCAGATCAGTTGATTGGTTATATTGAAGAGGTACGTAAAACCACGAAATTGCCAGTTTCTACCGCAGAGCCTTGGCATGTCTGGCTAAAAAATCCAGAATTGGTCAAACACGTTGACTTTATTGCGGTGCACTTGCTGCCTTACCATGAAGGCGTGCCGGTAGATAGCGCGGTGGAATACTCCCTGAAGCGTTATCAGGAGCTAATGGATGTGTACCCAAGAAAAAAAATCGTGATTACGGAAATCGGTTGGCCTAGCAATGGGCCTACATTAGGTGCTGCGGTTGCATCCAAGGTGAACCAAGCGCTGTTTGTACGTGAGTTTTTGGCTAAAACTGCGCATAAAAATTATGATTATTATTTAATGGAAGCATTTGACCAGCCATGGAAAAAAGAGCTGGAAGGTTGGGCTGGTGCGTATTGGGGTATGTTTGACGCTGAGCGTCATGAGAAGTACTCCTTGCAGGGTGCTGTACCTAAAGATGACCGCTGGAAGGAGAAGGCCTTATGGGCGACCTTGCTAGGATTGTTGCCTATATTCTTTATTGCTTATCGTTTTAGGCATTGGGGTTTGCGTGCGCGTATCTCTATGGCCGTGTTGCTGCAAGCTTGTATTACAACTCTGGTAGTTGCTTGGAACCTGCCTGGTGACTACTACTATACGATGAAGGATTTTGTCGTATTGATCGCGCTACTGGTTGGTATGGGCTTAACATCAGCCGTATTGATGATTTACGCAGTAGAGTTCAGTGAGGTGATGTTTAAAAAAGGCTGGAACCGTGCCTACAAGCGTGCGAAACCGTTACCTGCCAACGATGAATTGTTTGTCTCTGTACATCTGGCCTGCTACAACGAGCCGCCGGAGATGGTGATTACCACTATTGAAAGCTTGGCTAAACTCAACTACACCAATTTTGAAGTGATTGTGGTTGATAACAACACTAAAGATGAAGCCAAATGGAAACCGCTTGAAGCTTATATGGCAAAAATGCCGGAGAATTTTAAATTCTTCCATCTGCCACAGTGGCCGGGCTTTAAGGCTGGTGCTTTAAACTTTGCCTTAGAGCAAACCAATCCTAATGCGCAAGTGGTAGGGGTGGTAGATGCTGACTATGAGGTGACGCCTGATTGGCTGTCTGACTTGGTGCCGCATTTCCTTGAGCAAAAAGTTGCCGTAGTGCAGGCGCCGCAGGCACATAGGGATTGGGAGCATAGCTTCTTCCGCAGTATGGGTAACTGGGAGTTCGAAGGCTTTTTCCGTATAGGTATGCACCATAGGCACGAACGTAATGCGTTGATTCAGCATGGTACGATGACCTTGGTGCGATACCAGGCGCTAATGGCTAGCGGCAAATGGTCTGAGTGGTGCATCTGTGAAGATACCGAGTTAGGTTTGCGCCTGCTGGAAGACGGTTACGAACTACGCTACATTGATGATACGTTTGGACGTGGCCTAACACCAGTAGACTTTAAAGCGCTGAAGTCACAACGGTTCCGCTGGGCGTTTGGTGCGATGCAGATTCTCAAGCGCCACTTACCTAAGCTACTAGGAAATTCAACCCTTACATTTGGCCAGCGTTATCACTTTTTAACCGGTTGGTTTGGTTGGTTGGGCGAGGCTCTGCAGTTAGGCTTCACCATAGGTTCAATCGGCTGGTCAGTCGCCATGCTGGCGTTCCCAGAAGAGGCGAGCTTGCCAGTTTCGCTGATGATTACCACCATTATTTGCTTCTTGGTGATTAAAGCGATTATGGGCCCGATGCTGTATATCAAAACCATGACCTGCCGATGGATTGATATCTTTGGTGCATCGATTGCTAGTTTGGGGCTTTCACATGCGATTGCGCGAGGCATTATCAGCGGCATCGTTAAAAAAGACGGTGTATTTAAGGTAACAGCAAAAGGCAAAGGGCTCAAAAAAGCCAATTGGTTTGACTGGATTGCACCAATCCAAGAAGAACTGTTTTTACTGACGGCGTTAATCTTGTGTAGTGTTGCTATGCTAGCCACGCGCGGCGTAACAAATAGCGATGCACAAATCTGGGTGGCTATGCTGAGCTTGCAAGCGTTACCTTACTTAAGTGCGGTTGCCTGCCAAATCATCAGTAAAAGAGAAAATGGTTAATAGCATTTGATGAACATGAATACACAAGCGTCACATCAAATGAGTGCGCATCATCGCAGGCGCCACGTGCTGCGTGGTGCGATTCGATTTATCACTTATTTATGTGCATTTTTCTTAATGGCGGTTGCCGTATGGATAGCTGATAATTTTGGCGAACCATCACTGGAGCAGCTGTTATACCACGCACAGTTTGGCATGGGTGGTTTGGTTGATACAGATGCCGCCATTATTAAGAGCTTTGTGCTTTGGTGTATTGCTTTACCTATCTTTGCCTCTTTGTTTTTGGTGTTGATTGAATATTCAATTGCGCTATTCCTCACGCATGGTTCTTCACATTGGCTAACCAAACCAGCAAGACTTGCCAATATTCATTTTATCAAAGTGTTTTATTGGTTTATTGGGCACAGGGCACCTTTATACGCATTAACCGCGGCCACGGTGTATTTTGGCGTACAGTTTTCCGTCACCATTTTTCTACACAATCTGTTCGGTAATGATTATTTTGCAGCGCATTACCTGAACCCGGCAGAAGTGAAGGTTGAAGCCATTAAACCTAAAAATCTGGTGTTGATTTATGTGGAGAGCTTAGAAAATAGTTATAAAGAACCTAAGCTGTTTGGTAAAAATCTGCTTAGTAGCCTAGACCATCTAAAAGGCTTAAGTTTTGCCGAGTATAGAAAAGCGCCTGGCACCTGGTGGACGATTGCCGGCATTACCGCAACGCAATGTGCGGTGCCGCTAAAGAGCGTTAGCTTGTATGACGGTAATGATCAGGGTGAAAAGATGAAAAGCTTTTTGCCAAAAGCCATTTGCCTAGGCGATATTTTGCATGACGCTGGCTATCACAATGTGTATCTGGGCGGCGATGCGCTTGGCTTTGCAGGTAAGGGTATGTTTTTTCAAGACCATCACTATGATGAGGTGTATGGCCGTGATGAGCTGAAAGGCAAACTCACTGATGCACAAATGAACTTTTGGGGCTTATATGATGATGATTTGTTTGCTGTAGCCAAAGCTAAGCTGATTGAGCTGCATAAAAGTAAACAGCCATTTAACCTGACGGTGACCACGATTGATACGCACGGGCCAGACGGACATTTTTCTAACTATTGTAAATCTATGGGTATTAAGACCTTTGAAGGTATCGTTGAGTGCACCTCAAATCAGGTCACTCGTTTTGTAAAGTTCATGCAGAAAAGTGGCTATCTGAAAGATACCAACGTACTGATTCTTGGTGACCATTTGGCGATGGAAAATCCAGTGAGCGAAAAGTTAGATCGAATCAAAGAGCGCCATATTTATAATCAATTCATTTCCAATGACCATTTTGAGAAAAATCGTGATCAGATTTTGCCGTTCGATATGCTACCAACTATTTTAGACTTCATTGGTTTTAACGTGCCGGGTGGAAAGCTGGGGCTAGGTTATAACGCTTTATCTAAAGATGTAGACTTGTCGTTATTACTTAACTATGAAGAAATGAATCAAGACCTGTTGAATAAATCAGAGTTGTATCTTGATCTTTGGCGACATGAGCCTAAGCTGTAGTTGCTTGATGGTCGTTAGCGTCTAGATGGTGCTGATTAAGCTAGAAAGTCGATAGTGTGGAGTAAGGGAATAATAAAAAAGCCAGCTAAGTATTAGCTGGCTTTTTAGTTTCAGCCTGTTTAGGCTGTATGCTGCTAAGCTTTGCGTTGATCTAGCTCTTCCCAAAGCATCATTTTGGCTTCAATTTCCACATCTATTGCAGTTATTCGAGCTTGCAGGATTTTAACCTGGTCAGGGTTTTCATAGGTGCTGGGCTCTGCCAGTGTGGTATTGATGCTGTTTTGCTCTGCCTCTAATGCTTCAATCAATGCTGGCAGTTCATCTAGCTCTTTTTGTTCTTTAAAGCTGAGTTTGCTGCTAGCGGCTTTAGGGGCAGCCTCTTTGTTTACCGGCTTATTGGCCTGTGCTTTAGCTTGTGCAACTTTCTCTGCCTCGCGTTTGGTGCTGAAGCGCTGCCAATCATCATAGCCGCCGCCAAACTCGGTTAACACGCCATTGCCCTCAAACGCAATCACTTGCGTCACCGTATTTTCCAAGAATGCACGGTCATGGCTCACTAGGAACAGTGTGCCATTAAAATCTTGCAATAGATTTTCTAATAGCTCTAGTGTGTCGATATCTAGGTCATTGGTTGGCTCATCTAGCACCAGAATGTTGGCAGGGCGCGCAAACAGACGTGCTAACAGCAAACGGTTACGCTCACCACCAGAGAGTGATTTAACTGGTGAACGTGAGCGTTGCGGTGGAAATAAAAAGTCTTCTAGGTAACTAATGACGTGTTTGCGTTCTTCGCCGATTTGTACAAAGTCTGAGCCTGGGCTAATGGTATCGGCCAAGGTGGCTTCTTCATTCAGCTGTTCGCGCATTTGGTCAAAATAGGCAACTGTTTGTTTGCTGCCACGTTCAATTGAGCCGCTATCCGGCTCAATGTCACCTAATATCAGTTTGAGCAAGGTAGTTTTGCCTACGCCATTCGGGCCTAGTAAACCAATTTTGTCGCCACGCAGTATGCGTGTGCTAAAGTCTTTAATCAGTACTTTATTGCCGTAGGCCTTGCTTACGTTTTCAAGCTCGGCGATTAACTTGCCGCTACGTTCACCTACATCGATATTCAACTTCACGTTGCCTTGGCGTTCGCGGCGTGCGGCACGCTCCAAGCGCAGTGCTTCCAGCCTGCGCACGCGGCCTTCATTGCGTGTGCGACGTGCTTTAATGCCTTGGCGTATCCATACTTCCTCTTGCGCGAGTACCTTGTCAAATTTGGCAGCATGGGTCTCTTCTACAGCGATTAACTCTTCTTTTTTTACTTGATACGCACTGAAGTTGCCGATAAAGTCAGTCAGTTTGCCGCGGTCTAACTCAGTGATGCGCGTCGCCAGTTTGTCCAGAAATCGTCGGTCATGGGTGATAAACAGTACGCTGCCATTAAAGCCGAGTAATAAATCTTCCAGCCATTCAATCGCGCTTAAATCCAAATGGTTGGTTGGTTCGTCTAGCAGCAGGACTTCTGGCTCGGCCACTAGCGCGCGACCTAAAGCCACGCGTTTACGCCAGCCGCCAGATAGGGTGTTGATAAGTGCATCTGCATCTAGGTTTAAGCGGCTAAGCACTGCCTCCACACGCGATTGTGCTGCCCAGCCATTTTGCGCATCCAAATCGTGCTGAAGTGCCTGCATTTTTGTCATTAGCGCGTCAATATCTGCATCTGGCAAGCCCATATCATGAGTGACCTGATGGTAATCCACGAGGATTTGCTGCAGATTGCCCAAGCCTTCTGCCACCGCTTCAAACACGGTGTGGGTCGCGACCAGCTCTGGTTCTTGCGGCACATAGACCACACGTGCGTTAGGTGCGCGCCAGACTGTACCATCATCAAGTTTGGTCGTGCCGGCAATAGCCTTGAGCAGGCTGGATTTACCTGCACCATTGCGGCCAATTAAACCAACGCGCTCACCCGCATCTAGCTGAAATGCAGCATGGTCGAGCAGGGCATGGTGACCAAAAGCGAGGCAGGCGTTATCGAGAGTAATGTATGGCATGAGTGGCTTTCAAATTCTTTACTTAATTAATTGTTACTTAAATAGTTTAATGCTGACAGATTTAGTTTTTCAGCTAGTTTTTGACAAACAGCTTACTGTTTATTTAGCATGGCTTTAATGTTAGCCATTTTGGATTTACCAAAATCTTTACTGGCTTCTGGGTCTTTATTAAATGGGTTACCGAAGTGGCGCACGTCATCTTTAGGAATCTCGGCAATAAAACGGCTAGGTTCGCACATTTCCATTTCACCTGCACGTTTACGTTTTTTGCACCATGAAATATTCAGTGATTTTTGAGCACGGGTAATCCCCACGTACATTAAGCGGCGTTCTTCTTCGATTTTGTCGTTATCGATAGACTCACGGTGCGGCAGTATGCCTTCCTCGGCGCCAATCAAAAACACATGACCGAATTCTAGACCCTTAGAAGCATGCAGCGTTGATAGTTTCACAGCATCGGGCTCGCCGTTTTCACGGCCTTCCAACATGCTCATGAGTGATACCATCTGCGTGAGTTCTAGCAGGTTTTTGCCTTCTTTTTCATTACCGTACTCAGTACTAGGCTCACCTTTTTTAGATAGCCAGCCAGTGAAGTCCAGCACGTTAGCCCATTTTACTTCTGCGCCGCGCGGCTCTTCAGTGTCGTATAAAAACGCTTCGTAATTGATAGCTGTCAATAAGTCATTCAGCACTTCGTTGGCCGGGTCTCGCACCGCGCGATCTTGTAGTTTATTGATGTACTGACAGAAGTTAAGCAAGTCTTCTAGTTGCTTGTTGCCAATTTCGCTTTGGAATCCACCTTCGAAAGCTGCTGCAAATAACGAGATTTTGTGTAGGCTGGCATATTCACCCAAGCGCTCTAGCGTGGTGTTGCCAATTCCTTTTTTCGGCGTGGTGGCGGCGCGAATAAATGCAGGGTCGTCATCTTCATTGGCAATTAACCTTAAATAACTGATGAGGTCTTTAATTTCGGCTTTATCAAAGAAAGATTGTCCACCAGATACTGTGTAGGGGATTTTATGGTTACGTAGATGTTGCTCAAGTATGCGAGCTTGGTGGTTGCCGCGATAAAGAATGGCGTAATCTTTATAAAATGTGCGATGCTCAAACCTATGTGCTTGTAGCTTCATGACTACGCTTTCAGCTTCATGCTCTTCGCTCATCGCCGCGGTGACTTGAATTAAATCGCCGGTGCCTAGCTCGCTCCAAAGTTTCTTTTCAAATAATTTAGGGTTATTAGAAATGACTTGGTTAGCTGCACGTAATATTCTTACGGTAGAGCGGTAATTTTGCTCCAGCTTAATTACTTTTAGTTTGCTAAAGTCTGTGGTTAATTGACGCAGATTTTCAACGTCGGCACCACGCCAGCCGTAAATGGCCTGATCATCATCCCCCACTGCGGTAAATTGGCCGCGTAAACCTGTGAGCATTTTTACCAGCTTGTACTGGCAGGCGTTGGTGTCTTGGTATTCGTCAATTAGCAGGTATTGCAGTTTACGCTGCCATTTGTTGAGTGCATCTTCGTGTTGCTCAAATAGTTCTACAGGTAGCTTGATTAAGTCATCAAAGTCTACAGCCTGATACGCTTTTAAAGTTTGCTGGTAAATCTGGTACACCTTGGCAGCGGCGTGCGTCAGTTCTTCATCTGCCTGTGCTTTAGCTTGGTCCGGGTTAATAAACGCATTTTTCCAGCTGGAAATTTGCCACTGGGTTTTACGTAGCAGTTGTTTATCTGTGGTGGCCAGTACATCTGCCAAAATTTTAAAGCTATCGGATGAGTCTAAAATCGAGAATTGTGGCTTATAGCCAAGCAAAGTTGCCTCCGCCCGTAGCATTTGCAAGCCCAGCGAGTGAAAGGTGGCAATGGTTAACCCTTTGATATTGGTGCCTTGCATCAGCTTACCCACACGTTCTTGCATCTCTAATGCTGCTTTGTTGGTAAAAGTAATCGCGGCAATTTCTTTCGGTGCATAGCCCGCCTCGTTAATGAGGTAACTGATTTTTTGGGTAATGACGCGTGTTTTACCGCTACCAGCACCCGCTAGCACGAGAAGTGGGCCGTCTAAATACTTTACCGCCTCGCGTTGAGGCGAATTCATCGAATTTAACATTGCAGATTACTGTTATGCGGAGGTTGAGTCGTCGGTTGCTTCAACTTGTGTTTCGACTTGTTCTGCGTTATCAACTGGGTTGACTTGAGAACTGGACATCATGGCGGCTCTGGAAGCTGGCGTTTCTAAACTTACTCGGCCGATAGCGCCGCTGCGGTAATCAGTTAAAAATGCAACCGCTGTTTTTTCCATATCCCATAAGCCATCGTGACGTTTGTAAGACCTGCGTTTGGCAATTGCCTCAAGTAAGTCAACGCCATCCATTTGTGTTACATCAAGTTTCATCGCGTCTAGCTTATAACGTGCATTCACCAGAGCAGGGTAGCTTTTTAATAGGTTGTTGGCTAAAAAGGTGGCTACATCTTCATCAATCACTGCATTTCTGCCAATGGCGTGGCTGGCAGCCAGCATGTAGCCATCTGACTCGTAAGCGATTCTAGGCCACATCATGCCCGGTGTATCGGTAATGCTCATGGTGTCGTCTAGATCAAAACGCTGTTGGCTCTTGGTAACAGCAGGCTCATCGCCCACTTTTGCCACACGGCGGTTAAGCAGGGCGTTCATGAGCGTAGATTTCCCTACGTTAGGGATACCCATAATCATCATGCGTAATGGTTTTAAGTGGGTGCCGCGATGCGGGGTGATTTTCTTGCAGATAGCGGGAATTTTTTTAGCATCGCCGGCTTTTTTACAGGAAAGAGCAACAGCTTTAGTATTAGGCTGCGCGTTAAAGTAGTTTAGCCAAGCTTGTGTGGCGGCTGGATCTGCCAAGTCTGCTTTATTTAAAATTTTAAGCTGCGGACGTTGGCGGAATAAGCGCATTTCATCAATCATTGGGTTATGGCTGGCTGCAGGTACACGCGCATCTAATACCTCAATCACCATGTCGGTAAATTCCATGGTCTCTTCAGCTTTTTTACGCGCTTGGGTCATGTGCCCTGGGTACCATTGAATTGCCATGTATTTTATTCCCTCAATAATTCTGACTATGTAACCTATTGCTTGGCTACATAAAAGTGTAGTGTCTAAAGTATGGTTTCTTTGGCTTTGTGCCTTGCTATCTTGAAACGAAAATTGCTTTAAACGAATTTCGTTATTTTAGCATTGACGGCTTCAATTCAAGTTTTTATCTGTGACTCTCCATAGAATATTTATATAAGTATCTGATTATTGAGGTTGCTCTATCTTTCTTGCTTTAATTTTTTCGCGTAATTCTTTGCGTTGTTCTGGGCTCATGTTTCTGATACGGTTTTTAAACGTTTCTTTTTGCTCAGGCGACATATTTTTCCAGCGCTCACGCAACGCAGCACGCTGCTCTGGTGGGAGTTGTCTAAATTTCTGTATATGCTCTTTTACCAGGGCTTTATCTTCTGGCGACAGGTTTTTGAAACGCGAGATGTTTTCCTGAGCACGTTCTCTTTGTTCCGGTGGCATATTTGCCCATTTTTCTGCTCCTTTGCTCAGCTTTTCCTGCCGATGTGGAGGCAATTCATTCCAGTGCTCTTTGACTGCGCTTAGCGTTTGTTGTTGTTGCGCATTGAGTGACTCCCAGGCCACGCCTTCTGCCCAAGCATAATTTGCAAATAAGCTGAATCCTACTAACAGGGTGTGCGCAATGATTTTTTGCTGAGAATGCAACATGGGATACAGTATGGAAAAGAAAGTGCTGTTCATTTTTTATTGCCTCCTGCAGGTGTGGCGGTATCAGTGTGCTGTTTACTGCTGATTTCTGAGCTGTTTATGTTGGCAGTTTTGGCTGGTTTCTTATCCAGCTCGGTCAATGCTGCGGCTAGCATGCTGTCATCCTCCATTTCACCCAACAGTTCTATGATATCTAAAGGTGGGTTAGATGCTGCCATCACTGCTGCGGAGTAGGCCGAATTGACGAGTATTAATACGGTTAAGGCAATTAATTTAAACCGCATTATTTTTACCCTCAGTTGCCAATACCTCGTCTATCCAGACATAAAAATCCGGATCGGTAGCGGTTTCCATATCTTCTGCATTAGTAAGCAACTCCAGCATGGTAAGTTGCTCTGGCTGTGCATGACTAATATTTTGCTGGATTGCCAACGGTGGCAATGTGTCATTTATGTACTTAGGCGGGGAAACGAACAATATCGCCAGCAACGCAGTTAGCGCAAAGGCGCTTGCCGACCCCCATGCCTTAAAGTCTAACCAAGTGCGTGTCGGTTGCTTTTTGAGCGCACTGGCGCGCATGGATGCTAATCTGTGTTGTGTATCTTGATCCAAATTCAGAACGCTGGCATCTAGGCCGGCCTTGATTTTGGACGCTAATTCTATAGGATTGGTACTCATTGGTGATCCTCTAGCTTCTCACGTAGTTTTTCTAATGCACGTGCATAGTGGGTTTTTACACTACTTGCTGAACAGCGCATGATGGTGGCGGTTTCATTGATATCCATGCCTTCCCAAACGCGTAGTAAAAATACTTGTTGCTGGCGTAACGGCAGTGCGCTGAGTGCGACATTTAAACTTGTCATAAACTGACTGTCCTGCAATTTAACGTCTGGTGCATGGCCGCCATTGCCAGGGTGTTGAGCCAGCAAATCTTCTGCTTCCTCACCTTCGTCATCACCCCAATTCAGCCAGCTTCTAAAACGGTTGCGTACCGATTGCCTGCGGTGCCAGTCTAAAATGCGTGTATTCAGTATGCTGTAAAATAATGCTTTCCATTCTGTGGCCGGGTGTTGGCTGTACTTCTGTACTAGCTTTAGCATTGTGTCCTGTACTATTTCCAGCGCATCGTCACGATTGCCGGTGGCGAACTGTGCCATGCGGAAAGCGCGACCCTCAACATCTGCAAGAAAATGATTCATACTGAGATATTGTTTGTCGAAATCGCGCTCCATATGCATGAAATATTTGTGATGGCTATTTGCGTTTAGCGTGTCTATCCATACGGTTGTTAATGCGTTCACCTTGTCTATCCATGCGGTTATCAATGCGCTCACCACGGTTATCTAAACGCTGATCAATAACATCACCTTTGTTTTCCAAATGATTAGCGCGCTTCGTATTACCTTTTTCACGTGCTTTATCTGCTTTGGCATCTAGGTGGTTTTCAATGGCATCACCGCGATTATCAAGACGTTGTTCAATGCGGTCACCTTTGTTATCAAGGCGTTGTTCGATACGATCGCCACGTGCATCCAGGCCTACTTTTTCGTGGGTGGCTTCATCCGCAGTTGCAGATGCGGATGCCAGTATGGTCAGTAAAATAGTTGTGATTGAGAGAATGTTTTTCATCATGATGTCCTTATCTAGTCTTATTAAAATCCAGGCATATTTAAATCTAGGTCTGTTTGAACTTTGCTACCTGAACACACATGCCCAAAACACAAACGTCTGGAACAGATGTTGAGTGCTCATGCTATACAAAACGCAGTTGCGATTAGTTTGACGACAAGCCAGATAAAAATATTATTTTCCATTAAAATAACGATATGCAAAATATTCCAGAAATTAAGCCTAATCAATCGATTGAGCTACTCAAAGCGCTACATATCCTGACCCGTGATGGCAAGCTTAACCAAGATAGCCGCCGTAAACTCAAACAAGTGTATCACTTGGTGAATTTTATCGAGCCATTATTCAACGATGTGTTGGCGCATAATCCCGACCCAGTGCTGGTAGACCATGGTGCCGGCAAATCCTACCTTGGCTTTATCTTGTATGACTTATTGCTGAAACAGTTAGCGGCAGGGGAGGTGGTTGGCATTGAAACGCGAGCGGAACTGGTTGCTAAGTCTAAAGAGTTAGCACAGCAGCTTAGCTTTGCACGTATGCGCTTTGAACATTTAACCGTAGAAGAGTCGACTAGTTCCGATGTTGTTCCTAGCAAGGTAGATATTGTGACAGCTTTACATGCGTGCAATACGGCAACGGATGATGCGATTCAATTTGCACTAAAAAAACATGCCAAATACATGGTGCTAGTGCCGTGCTGTCAGGCTGAGGTAGCGGAGGCCTTAAGGCAGCATAAAAATGAAAGCTTCGGTAAAACGCCATTGAGCGAAATTTGGCGTCACCCGATTCATACCCGAGAGTTTGGCAGCCAAATTACCAACGTACTACGCTGCCTGCAGTTAGAAGCTGCTGGATATAGCGTAACCGTCACCGAGTTGGTGGGCTGGGAGCACTCGATGAAAAACGAGTTAATCATTGCCAAATATACGGGGCATCCACGTAAAAACGCGAACGAACGCATAACTAATATTTTGAGTGAGTTGAATCTAGACACGATGAAATCTAGATTTCTAACGCAGTAAGTAGGGGTTTAGAGATGAAATACTGGATTAGCGTTTTATTGCTTTCTGTTAGCTTGAGCACTTACGCCGAACAGACCTCCGTGCAGGATTTTAGCGGTGTATACAACTGCGTGGGCGATGATGCGCATGAGGGGCAATATACCGGGGTGGTGACCATGGCACTAAAGCCTGCACATAGTAAAGGTAGTTATGCGAGCTACGATTTCAAGCTAGAAGTACCGGGTTATGGCCTATATTTAGGCCACGCTGCCGCCAATGGCCACCACGTTGCTATGCACTTTGCGTTGCAGGATCAAAGCACTAAAGACTACGGCACTGGCATTGCCGAAATGAAAAAGAATGCCAAAGGCCAGTGGAGCTTTCATAAGTTCTACTTTGAACCTGAGTTTAAAGGCGGCAATACCGGCATTGAAGACTGTAGCGTTCAATAATGCTCATGAATAATGATTGAATTGATGGTTTGAAAGGGTGTGTATACTGAGAGCTAAACTTGATTTTTAGCGTCTAACAACCACACCGTTTATAATGGTACCTGTATTCGGGAGATTAGCTCAGTTGGTAGAGCAGTGGACTCTTAATCCATTTGTCGCGAGTTCGATCCTCGCATCTCCTACCAGTAAAATCAAAGGCTTGTGCTTATGCGCAGGTCTTTTTATTTTGGGATGTGACGTAAACTCGATAAAAATTTACACGCTCGGGGCGTGTTCTGACGTTAATTTTAAATGCAGTGATAGTTTATGATTTGTTGCATACTTAACATAGTGATTTGTGATTTAGTATCATTTTTCATCCGGTTAAGACTGTGTTATGTATCCTGCATGTATTTGTCTTAATTTGTTTTCAAACGCGTCAATAGGCAAAGGCTGGCTAAACAAGTAGCCTTGGCACAAGTTGCATTTGTTTTGCTCTAGAAACTCACGCTGAGTCTCTGATTCTACGCCTTCTGCAATGACTTCAATTCCTAGATTGTTTGCCATGCCAATAATCGTTTGCACGACTACGGCATCTCTATTATTCATACACATATTCCGTATAAAAGACTGATCGATTTTTAATTGATCCAGCGGCAGTTTAGTTAAATAAGATAGTGATGAAAAGCCGGTCCCAAAGTCATCCATGGAAAAAAGTACACCATAAGATTTGAGTGCCTGCATCTTCATAATGGCTTCTTCTACATTGTCTAACACTAGACTTTCTGTAAGCTCAAGCTTGAGGTTGCCAGGTTTTATTTTGTGTCGGCTCAACATTTCAATCGCGCGCTCGACAAAGCTTGGATCGTGAAACTGGCATGCGCTAACATTAACCGCAACTTGTAAATTACGGGTAAGGGGGTCGCTTTCCCAACGTTTAATTTGAGCACATGCTGTTTCCATTACCCAGTGCCCTATTGGAATAATTAGCCCAGTTTCTTCTGTGAGAGGTATAAATTGTAACGGTGGTACTAGCCCTTTTTGAGGGTGTTGCCAACGAATGAGTGCTTCTGCACCATGCACATTCCCTGAATGGTCAACTTGCATCTGATAGTACAGCCTGAATTGATTTTTTTTGATTGCTAACCGCAAATCACTTTCTAATGCAGCGCGAGCCTCCAGTGCTGCCTGCATAGTAGGGTCGTAGAAACGTTGTGTGTTGCGCCCGGCACTTTTTGCTTGATACATGGCTATGTCAGCTCTTTTTAGCAACTCATCCACTGTAAACTCTTGGTTGCGAAATAGACATACACCAACACTGGTAGAGCTGTGATATAGGTAACTATCTAAGTAATAAGGTAAGTTGATTGCAGAGATAATTTTGGCACAAACTGTTTCTGCTTGGACTGCTGCTTGGGATGAATCTTCACTCAGGTCTTGCAGGATCACCACAAACTCATCACCGCCTAGTCTTGCTAATGTATCACCCTCACGCATGCATGTTTGTAATCGTTTAGCAACCTCTACTAGCAATAGGTCACCAACGCTATGGCCTTTGGTGTCATTTAAGGTTTTGAAATGGTCTAAGTCAATAAAGAGCAGGGCGCCATGGTTTTGATGTCTTGCGCTCATTGCTAATGTGTGTTGCAGGCGATCAATCAAGAGTAGTCTGTTTGGCAGGTTCGTTAATAAATCATAGTAGGCCAAATGTTGGATTTTATCTTCAGCCTCTTTCCTTCTGGCTATGTCTTGCTGTAAAAATTGGTTAGCTTCTTCTAATTGTAGTGTTTTCTCTTCTAACTTACGGATAAGTATTACGCTGTAGTCTTTGAGCGTATCACTATGGCCGCTATTCACCTCGCTGGCGATATCAGGTGAGGCTGCTACGCCTTTAACCAGAACGTCAATAAATCGTGCAAGAAAATCCTCTGGCTCGCATGGTTTAAGAATGAAAGCATCGGCACCCAGACTGAGCGCCAGCTTTTCATCTTCAGGCTCTGTGTAAGTGGCTGTGTAAACGATAAACGGAATTTTTTTAAGCTTAGTATCACTCTTCCAGTGGCGCAGTAGCGTGTAGCCATCCATGACTGGCATAAGTAGATCAGAGACGATAAGCTGAGGTGGATTCTGGCGCGCCTTAACTAGTGCCTCAGCACCATGACGAGCGAGTTCAACCATATACCCGTTACCTGTTAGCAGCGCTTGTAGGTAATAAAGGTTCTCCTCTTTGTCGTCAACAATCAAAATATGCTTCATAAACTTCCTTGTACAACTCATCAAGTGGTTAGATAAAGGGAAATCTCAGCTACAAAAGTTTCAGGATTGATTGGTTTTTCTATATAGCCATTACAGCCGGCGGCCAAGCATTTTTCACGGTCGCCAACCATTGCGTATGATGTGACAGCTATAATCGGAACTTGTTTTAATGATTCTATTTTTCTTAGGGCGTTAGCAACAGCGTAACCATCCATCATGGGGAGTTGTATATCCAGCAGTATTAAGTCAGGTAGTAATTTTTTTGTTAAATCAATACCTGTCGCGCCATCTGCTGCGGTGACTACATTCATGCCATTCGTTTCTAAAAGAAAAGTGGTTAGATAGCTATTCTGTTCATTATCTTCAATGAGTAGGATAGTTTTTTTCATGATTTAACCTCAGTTCCCATTGGCAATAAAACAGTAAACTTGCTACCAGTTGACCACTCACTCACAGCGTAGATTTGACCGCCCATAAGCTCTAA
Source organism: Methylotenera mobilis JLW8 (assembly GCF_000023705.1). Taxonomy (NCBI): domain Bacteria; kingdom Pseudomonadati; phylum Pseudomonadota; class Betaproteobacteria; order Nitrosomonadales; family Methylophilaceae; genus Methylotenera; species Methylotenera mobilis. The sequence goes on along the minus strand of NC_012968.1, from coordinate 1,330,478 downwards.
CAGCCGTCGGCAGATGGCTAGCCCTAGCCCAGTGCCTTCATGCAAGCGTGAAAGACCACTGTCAATTTGGTGAAATGGCTTAAATAGCAAATCCAGGTCGTCAGGCTTAATGCCTATGCCTGTATCAATGACGCTCAATTTTAAAAAACGGGTAGGGGTGGTGTCTAATGAGTCTTTTAAGTCATTGACTATTTCTGCGGTAATAGTGATGCTGCCTTTTTCTGTAAATTTGGCAGCGTTGTTAACTAAATTGATGAGTATCTGCTCAAGTCGTCTGCGGTCACTCACAATTTCGCCTAGCTCTTTGCTGATCGATGTGTGCAGGACTAAGCCTTTTTTTTCTATCATTGGTGTTAATGAGTTAACCACTCTCTCAATAAGTGCCACCAGATTAAATGTTTCTGAGTTTACCTCTAATTGACCAGCTTCTATTTTAGAAATATCGAGCACATCATTAATTAGCTCTAGCAGATGCCTGGCGCTACCTCTTACCATACCTAACTGTTTAGTTTGCTCATTATTTAATGGGCCAGCCAAGCCTTGTAGAATAATGCCGGTAAAGCCGATAATAGAATTTAATGGCGTTCTAAGTTCGTGCGACATCGTCGCTAAAAAGGCTGATTTGATTTTATCTGCTGCTTCAGCCCTGATCAGCGCAGTTTGTAATTCTTCTGTACGTTCTGTCACACGCTTTTCTAGGCTTGCATTCAGTTCTCTAATCTCTTGTTCGGCGAGCAATCTCTCAGTGATGTCGTTACCAATGCTAAGTATTTCTACCACGTGGCCTTGTCCATCTAACACTACCTTGTTTGTCCAGGAAATCCAGACGCGTTCGCCATTGCTGCGTGTATTCTCATTGATGTTTTGTTCAAATACCTTTGTATCCAAGCAGATTTGCTGCATCAGCATTTGTAAGTCACGTCCGGCGCTATCCGTATTTGGCACGATTGTCCCAATCACATGCTTGCCGACGATTTGATCAAAAGCATATCCAAAAAAATGCAGGCCGAATGAATTAAGAAAAGTGATGTAGCCTTGTGCATTCCAGCGCAAAATGATGCTATTTGCCGACTCTACCAGTTCACCATACTTTTGCTCGCTTTCATTAAGCTTTAACTCTGCATTTTTTCTTTCGCTAATATCTATACCCATACCAACTAAACAGTCAGTGCCTTTGAAAGTAACATTCCGACCGGTAAAGAAATAAGGTGTTTTCTTACCATCTTTGGATAATAGCGACGCCTCAACAAATGCTTGTCCTTTGGTAAATACTTCGGATATTTTATTTGCAACAGCAGCTTTTTCTTCAGGCGCAAAGAAATCCAATGGGTGCATTTTTGTGATTTCTCTATTTGTGTAGCCAGAAACAGATTGAAAGTTATGATTCCAACGTAAGAACCTGCCTTCGTAGTTATAAAAATAGAGAATTCCAGGCATGCTCTCAATCATCATGTCTGAAAATAATGATTCATTTTTAGCATTAATTTCTGCTTCTTTACGTTTTTCTTCGCGTTCTAGATTTTCTAGAGAGAAGGATATGTTGCCGGCGGCTTCTGCTAATAATGCAATTTCTTTATCATGGAAAAATAAAGTTTGGTTGGTGTATACGCTTAAAATGCCACTTACTTTATCTTTTGCCTGAATCGGAAAAGCGGCTAAAGCGCGAAAGCCTAAGCGAACTAAATCATCACACCAAGTTTGCCTTGCTGGATCTTCCAGCATATTGTTGCAAATGTAGGGCTCGCCAGTGCTAAAAGCTAAGTTGATTGGTCTTTTGTCAGCACGCTTGCTGTCTACATAAATTTTGATGTTGTTAAAGTAATCGCAGTGTTCGCCCCAAGAGGCTACTGGTGTTAGTTGTTGAGTTTTGCTGTCATGCCAGTTAATCCAAGCCATTTGAAAGCCGCCTTCATTCACAAGTATCTGGCATACTCGTTTAAATAGCTCTTCTCTAGTTGGTAGCCAAATGATGGCCTGATTGATTTTAGTCAGCGCAGCATAAAGCCGAGATAGTTGAGAGATTTCACGTTGCTGTTCTTTCAGCACTGTAATGTCTCGTATTAGCCCCAGAAGGCTTCCGTCTGGCATAGTGGTTGCCATGATTTCGGCGCTGAAAACTGAGCCATCTTTACGTCTTAACAGCCATTCTCGGGTATAGTCAGATTTTGTTTGAATGATATCCAGTGCGGATTGGATATGAGGTACTTCACTTTGAACAACGATATCTGTGGCATGCATACCAATCAGCTCGTCTCTAGTGTAGCCTAGCATATTGCAGATACTTGGGTTGGCATCCAGATAGTAACTTTGGGCGTCGGCAATAAGAATGCCATCTGGCGCATATTCAAAGAGTGCCCGATAGCTTGCCTCACCAATCTGATGCACTGATTGGTTACTTATTTCTCCAGTTGATTGATTCTTAACACTATGTTTTGTCAAGATATTTCACTCTTTAGAGTTTTTTGTTTTTCAGTTCTATAATCATAACGAAAATAAAACTGTGCATTGTTAACAATCTACACGTAATTTTATTCAAGTGGAATAAAAAATAGCATATATCCTTAATTATTATTAAGTTTTTTCTCTAATAGAAATGAGATTAAGTGGTATGTATATGCATTAATCCATTAGTGAACCATCATAAATAGCAACACTCGAATAGTTAAATACAAACAACTAAAATATAAATAACAAAACTCTTCGCCAGACTTTAAATCAATATATTCATCCGGGTATGGTGTTGAGAATGAGTGATTAAACGTAGTCTTTATATACGTTTTGCACATATTTGGTGCATTATGTATACTGTAATGGGTTGAATGTTTTGATATTTTTTACTATTTAATGTAATTTAAATTGTTGTTGTAGGTTTTGGTGCTTTCAGAAGGGGAGTCTCTATTCTAAATTACCGAAAACAGATTCTACTACCGCCGATTGTTGCATCAGTCATACTATTGATTGCGATGTCATGGGTCTTTTTTAGCGCCCAGAGTTTGTTGGTGTTGAGTGATCGCAAAGTTAAAATTGCAGACACCCGTTACGAAGTAGTTAAACTCATGAACACGATTGTGAATGCGGAAACTGGGCTGCGAGGCTACCTTCTCACAGGTAGTGTACAGTTTCTTGAGCCATACAACCGCGCTGCTAAAGATACAGCTTTATTTTTTTCTCAAATCAAAAATCGTGAAAAAGATTTCGCCGAATTTACGCCTATTCTAATTACGCTTGATAAACTGATTCAAGAAAAATTCAGTGCTATTGAATCTACGCTCCAAGTTCAGCTCACGGCAGGGTCATATTCTCCTCATTTGAAATTTTCGACAGGCGCTAGCAAAGTGCTTACAGACGAAATTTCTAATGAGGTGAATAAACTCGATAAGATTTTGCGAGATGAGAATGATCGTATAGAGGTGACACTCTCTTTAACCATTAATCGTTTGAAATTAGCATCGTTAGTTGTTGTGTTCTTAATTATCAGTATATTGCTGATTAATTACAGAAGAACTATTTCGTTGTTTGAGCATGCATCCTCAAGTCAAGAGCTTGCTGAGGAGTTTGGTTACCTTGCAATGCATGATGCTTTGACTCATTTGCCAAATAGAAGAAACTTTGAGCAGTATCTAAAGAAATCCATTTCACAGGCTGGTCGCAGTAAGCAAAAAATTGGTTTGTTATATATGGATCTTGATGGGTTTAAATTGATCAATGACCAATATGGACACGATGCAGGTGATGATGCGCTCGTCGGAGCTGTGGCTAAAATTAATCACGTATTGCGTGATTCTGATTTTATTGCGCGGGTAGGCGGAGATGAATTTGCGTTGGTGGCGCATAACTTTAACGATGCTAGTGAGTTGTTAATCCTTGCTAATCGTATTATTGAGGCGCTCAATACGCCAGTAATTAAGGTAACAGGTACTGATATATTTATGGGGGTTAGTATCGGTATTGCGATTTATCCTGACCAAGTGAAAAGTATTAAAGCTCTAATTTCTGCTGCAGATGAAGCAATGTATAAAGCAAAATCAACAGGGAAAAATCAGGCAGTTATTCATTAATAGCTAGCTGCTGTAAGCCACTTTTACTAGTCGATAATCTTAAGTTGCTGTTAGCTTTTTGCGCAACATGCGGGCAATATATTCATATAAGTCCTTCACCTAATCTTCTGTCATGTAATAGTTTAATTTCTAGAATTTTTCTTTCTGCATTTTACTTGCATCTTAATTAATTATTAATATTCATTATCTTAATTGTTTTTTTAAAGTTAAATATTAATTATTTTTGTGGTATTTATTGCTCAGTTAGCTAGCATATGATGCATATTTGTGGGGATTCATGTAACCTGCGTGAGGCGGAAATTTACTCGAATATTCCAATGTCGCTTAATGTTAAAGGGCATGCAAAACAAGCTGAGCATAAATAACGCTACATTTATTATCAATATCAAAAAACGGTTACTTTTTATGGGCACCTCTAACTTTCTGATTCAAACGATGATCTATTTATCATCAGCCATACTGCTTGTGCCAATTTTTAAAAGATTAGGTTTGGGTTCAGTACTTGGTTATTTAATCGCAGGTATATTGATTGGTCCTTATGCGTTGAAGCTGATTCCAGATCCTGAACATGTTCTGCATTTTGCTGAATTTGGTGTTGTGCTAATGCTGTTTTTGATTGGGCTTGAGCTTGAGTCTCAAAAAGTTTGGGAGCTGCGAAAGATATTACTAGGGCTAGGTGGCCTGCAGGTCGTTAGCACTTTAGGTCTGATAGCAATTATTGCGCACATGATGCATTTTTCATGGCCTGTAGCTATTGTGATTGGCATGGGTGTGACAATGTCATCTACTGCGATTGGACTTACTGCACTTGCAGAAAAAAAACAATTAAGCACGCATGGAGGGCAAGCATCATTTGCCACATTGCTGTTTCAGGATTTGTCTGTTATTCCATTGTTTATGTTGCTGGCATTTATTGCACCAGATAGCGGCCAATCTAGTTTTGATGTATGGGCAGTCGCGAAAGCATTAGCTGTGATCGCCGCTATTATCGTTGCCAGTAGAACTTTGCTGCGTTCCATTATGCGTATTGTTGCACAAACGGAGATTCGTGAGATTTTCGTGGCATTTTCATTGTTGCTAGTGATTGGTGTATCACTGGCAATGCAATCTGTAGGCTTGTCTATGGCATTAGGCACCTTTTTGGCAGGCGTATTGTTAGCAGATTCAGAGTATCGCTATGAGCTGAGGCTGGATATAGAACCGGTAAAAGGCTTACTACTAGGTTTGTTTTTTATTGCGGTCGGTATGTCTGTAGATCTGTCGTTATTGGCAAACTCACCATTGATGATTTTTGGATTAGCCTTACTCGTTGTACTAGTAAAGATAACGATATTGTTAGGTTTGGCTTATGTATTTAAATACTCATTGAGAGATGGATTGTTATATGGTGCCGCGCTCTCGCAAATTGGTGAGTTTGCGTTTGTGATATTTGGCATTGCATTCACACAAAATACTATTCCGCGTGAGATTTACAATGTGCTTAATGCAATTGTGGCGGTATCTATGCTTATCACTCCTATATTGTTGTTACTTTATGATCGATTTTTAACGTTACAATGCGGCGAGCGCCCTAAGGATAATATTGAGGAAAACAATTCAGTAATCATTGCGGGTTTTGGTCGTTTTGGCCAAATTGTTGGTAGGGTTTTACTAGCTAAGGGTATTGCCGCAACGCTAATTGATAATGACCCGAATCAGGTTGATCTGATGCGCAAGTTTAAATGGCGTTGTTATTATGGCGATGCATCCAGGTTGGATTTGCTGGAGGAGGCCGGCATAGCCACAGCCAAACTGTTGGTGATTTCTGTGAATGATCCTGTGGCTGCCCTGCATATTGGTAAGCTTGTAAGAGAGAGGTGGCCTACACTTGCTGTTGTTACAAGGGCGCGTAGTAGAACCGATGCTTTTGATCTGCTTGATATAGGCTTAGATCCTATACGCGAAACTTTCTATTCTTCATTAGTGGCTGCCAAGCAAGCTTTGTTGGCACTCGGTGAAACGCCAACCTCTGCCGCAAAAATCATTAAACACTTTGAGCGTCATGATATAGAGCAGATTGAGTCAGCCCGTACCATCAAGCACGATATGAACGCATTGCTGAGCATGTCAGAAAAAGGGCGTCAGGACCTTAAAGATTTGCTCGCGCTTGAGCTAGGCGAAGCAGGTAAATCTAGCGGTAATTAATTTATATTAAATTACATCCCAATTGGCGGGCAGGGCAGAGGTTAAATGATTGATGAATGTTTTAACTTTTAACGTCATGGCATGGTGGTCACGAAAACAGGCGTAAAACTCCAGTGGTTCGTTATCCGCATGCATAATTGAAGGATTGTTTGTATCACGCTGGAACAATGGGATTAATTGTCCATTCTTGATGAGAGGGTTGGCAATAAATGCAGCAAGTCTTACTATGCCAGCGCCGGCGATCGCTAACTCTGCTAACGAATTGATATCGTTACTGATAATGGACGGTTTAAGCTCAGGCTCAAAGCGTAGTTCGTCACGCAAAAAGCCCCAGTTTAATAATCGCCCGCTGGTGGGCATGCGGAACATGAGACAGTCGTGTCGTTGTAAGCCCTCAGGTGTATGCGGCTCTCCCTTACGACTAATATAAGTCGGAGATGCACAAAACAGCACAGGAACAACGGCAATTCTCTTTGCAACCAAGCCAAGCTCTAATTGTTGCTTGAATCTGATGCTGATGTCGATATCCTCTTTGACGTGATCAATATTCTGATCGGTCAAAATCAGTTCAATCGATAGTTTTGGATACATGGCAGTAAATGACGGGATAATGGTGGAAAGTACATGTCGACCGAATGCCACGGATGTTGCTATTTTTAGCCGTCCTTGAGGTTCACCTTGAAGCTCTGTTACCAATGACTGAGCGTTTTCAATATCATTGATAACAAGCCGCACTTTTTCATAATAGATTGCACCAGCCTCCGTTAAGGCTAAACTTCGCGTTGTTCTAGTCAGCAAACGAGCGTTCAGTGAAGCTTCAAGCCGGATAATATTCTGACTGGCAGCCGCAGGGGTAATGCCTTGCATACGTGCGGCGGCAGCAATACTCCCTCCTTCTATTGCTTTAACAAAACTTTCAATACTTCTTAATGTATCCATATGGCTATCGAGTTTATGTGGTTATTCGATAGTTTATATTTAAACTGAGTGTAGTGTTAGTGGTCTATGCATCATTTTAGTTAAGCGTTAAAGTTGCAGCCTAATCATTCTTTTCTAGGACTATGATGAAAATTCATCACCGATACACTGGCTACGTGTTCGCATTCTTTATGGCTACCATCATGGCATTTTTAATGTGCACTATTATTGTAGCTGCTAATAGTGGTGTTGGTGCTGGCTACTTGCTACGTGTTATCCATGCCTATACATTAGCTATGCCATCAGCCTTTATATGCATACTTTTTGTAAGGCCTATTGTGTTGAAGTTAATGACATGGGTTGTTGAGGCACAATGATTATTGGTTTTTTCTAGATGTCCTACCAATTAGTTGTTCATGATTAACTAATTGGTAGGTTTTATTTTCTGATACGAATAAATCAGTGATTGTTTCTACGGGGAAACGTTTCCCGCTAGTTGAAATGATGGATGTTGTGATGGAGCAGGTTCGCCAATTGGGCCGTAAAGCTCAGCTTACAACTAGGTAGTGAAATCTTTGGTTCACTCTAGTTCACAGGAGACTATGCTACAAATGATTGATGTTGAGCAGCTAAGCAATCGCTTGCAAGAAGCTGCCAAAGCTTAAATTTACTATGACATTCTGCGCTATTATGTTACTAGATACACTATTTTAAGATTTAAGTGCTGACTCAAAGTCATGTATTGGTAAAGGTTTTCCTAGCAGATAGCCTTGAAAGTGTGTGCAGCCATTTGTGAGTAAATATGTGCGCTGGGCTTCAGTTTCTACCCCTTCCGCAATCGTTTCTAAACCAAGGCTCTGTGCCATAGCAATAATGGTACGAATAATCACTCGATTGCTTTCATCTACTGTAATATCTCGCACAAATGATTGATCGATTTTTAATTGATTAAGTGGGAGTCGTTTTAGATATTGGAGTGAAGAGTAACCTGTACCAAAATCATCGAGTGAAAATCTAACGCCAATGGTTTGTAATCTACTCATGATGTTAATCGTGTCCTCAATCGAGTTAAGCAGCATGCTTTCAGTAATCTCGAGCTTGAGTAAATTAGGGTTTATTGCATACTTGTTAATCGTATTTTGCACGGTAGAGGTGAAGTCAACTTGATGCAACTGCTTTGCGCTTACATTCACAGATAGTACTAAACCTTGAGTTGATGTGTCTTTTTGCCATTGTTTTAGTTGAGCACAGGCTGTATCAAGTACCCATGAGCCGATAGGGATAATTAGATCAGTTTCCTCTGCCAGTGGGATGAACTTGGCTGGTGAGATTAACCCTAGCTCTGGATGTGGCCAGCGAATGAGGGCCTCCGCACCGATTGCCTGACCGTGGATGTCTAGTTGTATTTGGTAAAACAGCTCAAATTGCTGCTCATTAATGGCGATATTCAGATCTCTCTCAAGTTCAACACGTGCATTAATACTAGTTTGCATTCCTGGGTCAAAGAAACATATCGCATTACGTCCAACTTTTTTGGCCTGGTACATAGCAATGTCAGCTTGTTTAAGTAATTCATCTTGCGACTGTTCGTGATGATGAAACAATGCCACACCAATACTGCAGGTGATTTGGTGCTCATGACCGCCCAAATTGTAAGGCTGGCTTACCTGGTGTAAAATCTTTTCTCCAATTAATTTTGTTTTAGATGCCGCTTCATCTAACTGCAGGCTTAAATCCTCTAAGGTAACCACAAACTCATCGCCACCCAGTCTAGCCACAGTGTCGCCTTCTCGCACGCAGTTGTTGAGCCTTTCCGCAACCTGAAGTAAAAGCATGTCACCAACAGCATGCCCCAGTGAGTCATTAAGGTTTTTAAAGTTATCTAAATCAATAAATAGTAAAGCCCCTTTATTTTGGCTACGAGCACTTGAGGCGAGGGCGTGATTTAAACGGTCGGTAAATAATCGACGATTAGGAAGCAGCGTTAGTGGGTCATAAAATGCCAACACTTCTATTTCTTTTGCAGCAGCCTTGTTAGAGGTGATATCAGCCATTGTCGCTACATAATTAGTCACCGTGCCATGCTGGTCTTATACTGCAGTAATCGTGAGGTATTCTGGGTAAATTTCACCATTTTTACGACGATTCCATATTTCCCCACTCCATGAACCTTTATTGGCAATACTTTCCCACATGGCATTATAAAAATTGGCATCACCTTTACTGGAGCTAAGTATGCGGGGGTTTTTGCCAATGACCTCTTCAGCAAGATAACCAGTAATAGAGGTAAATGCATGGTTGACACGAAGAATTACATTTTTTGAGTCAGTGACCATCATTCCTTCTTGCGCTTCAAATACATATGCTGAAATTTTCAGCTCATTTTCTATACTTTTACGTTCAGTAATGTTGTGGCTAATGCCAAGAACACCTGTAACGTTGCCTTGTTCATCGTAGATTGCAGTCTTTGTGGTTTCTAATAACTCAACATGTCCGTCATCTGCAAATGTAATCCACTCTTCATTAATGCACGGCACACTACTTTCCATCGCTTTTCTGTCGTTATTTCTAAAAGATTCGGCAAGCGCAGTATCTACAAAATCGTAGTCAGTTTTCCCGACAATCTCAGATTCTTTCTTACCAAAAAACTTCTCAAAGCGAGAGTTGCAAGTGAGGTATATACCGTCAGGGCTTTTCAACCAAACCAAATCTGGAATTGCTGTAAGTAATCCTCTAAGGCGTGATTCACTGTCCTGCAGCGCGTGTCTGGATAGTTGATGTTCTGTTGTATCTCTTAGCACACCAATAATCCGTGTGGGCTCTCCAGCTGCGTTACGAGCAACAGCTACCCCTTGCTCAAGTATCCATTTGATGTTTCCGTGTTCATCAATAATACGATGCTCACTGCTGTATGTTTTTGTTTTACTGTTTAAGTAATCAAGTACACTTGAAAAAACGCGCGTCTTATCTTCAGGATGGATGTTGCTCTCCCAAGTGTCCATATCATTATTGATAATCTTATTGCTTAAACCATGGATCTCTGCCCATTTGCTTGAATAATACGTTTTATTGGTTTCTAGGTTCCAATCCCAAACGCCGTCACTTGTTCCCTCAATTGCAAATCGCCATCTATTTTCTGTTTCAATGCGTTTGGTCATTTCATCACGCAAGGTTTTTAGTGTGTAAAACAGAATGCCAATACCAATCAGCAAGCTAACTAGCATTACTGTTTGCGCTAGACCAACTTTAAGAGAGGCAAACTTCTGACGCTCATTTGATCTGTTTTGCACGGTGATATCAAAGGTATGTAGTTTTGAAGTCAATAAATTAGTGAGATGATTGATGTTTCCTTCGGTAATGATAGAAATACTGGGGCCAACGATTACTAAGCCGCCTTTAGTCGGTAAAATAGACTCAGACTCCTCAATGGACTCTCTGAAAACTTCTTCGACACTACTAATCTGGCGTTGCATTTCAATGTTTTCGCCCGTCATTTTTTTTATAGTGGACAGTGACTCGAACACATTGGAGCGTACTGACTGCAAGTTTTCTAGAAGGCTGGGGGTTGGGTTGTGTAGATACTGGTTGATTAGGGATTTGTGGTCATAAAATCCACTTTGTAGGTTTTTAGATAGATTCAGTAACTGGTAGGTTTGTTCTAATGTATGAGCAGAGATTTTGCTTTGCTCTGTACTCGTGAGCATTGCCGCTGAGGAAATGATGAGCATTCCCAATGACAGCATGATATTAAAAACGATAAATCTGGGGTGTTTGAATGACAGCCTTGAGCAAAGCCTTTCATTCAACATATTGCCAGCCCTAGAGAAATATAATACGGCTGATGATGCTAATTTTTCTACGGGCATTGGTTACCGCGCCTAATTCAAATAATCTAATTACTATGGGCTACGGTATTTTATTTACTATAAAAGCAGCTTGATGTAAGTCAAATCGTTAGCACTCTTTGTAAATTAAGTGTCATTTACAAATGCTTTTGTATGATTATTAAAGTAGAACAGCATGGCATGTTAAAATTTGCGCCTATGAACGTGAGTAAACCTGATAATTTAATTCCCACTAACTTTGAACACGCCCTAAATAGCTGCATGCTGGCTGATAGGCATGCATTACGCCGCAAAATGCAAGAGATCAAAACACTGCAAAAACTTGCAGATGAAAGGTCATTAGCCAAGGTGCAGCGCATGGTGAATGAAGTAGTGCAAAAAATGCACACTTCACAGCAAAAGTACCAATTGCGTTTAGCACAACTGCCTAAGCCAGAATATCCGTTAGATTTGCCTGTAAGCGGAAAACGGGAGGAAATCGCCACCGCCATCAGCAAACACCAAGTGGTGATTGTATGCGGCGAAACCGGATCAGGTAAAACCACACAGTTACCCAAGATTTGTTTAGAGCTAGGGCGCGGCGTTTCTGGGTTTATCGGTCATACCCAGCCGCGGCGTATTGCTGCAAGATCGGTCGCTAGCCGCATCGCCCAAGAGCTTAAAACGCCGTTAGGCGAAGCGGTGGGCTACAAGGTTAGGTTTAACGATAAGCTATCTGAATCCAGCTACGTGAAGCTGATGACTGATGGTATTTTGCTGGCGGAAACCCAGGGCGATAAGTTTCTCAACGCTTACGACACTATCATTATTGATGAGGCGCACGAACGTAGTCTCAACATCGACTTTCTGCTGGGTTACCTCAAACAGCTGTTACCTAAACGCCCTGATTTAAAAGTGATTGTCACCTCAGCTACCATTGATGCTGATCGCTTTTCACAGCACTTTAATGGCGCCCCCGTGATTGAAGTTTCCGGGCGTACCTTCCCGGTAGAGATTCGCTATCGTCCTTTGGGCGCAGCTGGCTTCCGTGCGCGTGAAGTGGCTGAAGCAGAGAACGCACAATTTGATCTGGATGATGACACTATTTTTGGCATTGCACGCAAAGCCAAAACAGAAGCACGCTGGCTGGAAGAAGATGATGAAGAAGAGGCGATTGAAGAGGCTATTTTAGATGCGGCCGATGATTTATTACGCCAAGGTGATGGCGATATTCTGGTGTTTTTACCCGGCGAGCGTGAGATCCGTGATGTAGCAGACCATTTGCGCAAATATCAAGGCCGCTCCGCCAAGCTTAAGCATATAGAAGTACTGCCGCTGTTTGCCCGTTTAAGTATTGAAGATCAGCAGAAGATATTTAGAAGCCATAGCAGCAGACGCATTGTGCTGGCAACCAATGTGGCCGAAACCTCGCTCACCGTGCCTGGCATTAAATACGTGATTGATGCAGGTTTAGCGCGGGTGAACCGCTATAGTACCCGCGCCAAGGTTGAGCAACTGCAAATTGAGAAGATTAGCCAGGCAGCTGCCAAGCAGCGAGCAGGGCGCTGCGGCCGGGTTTCAAATGGTATCTGTGTGCGTCTATATTCTGAGCAAGATTTTAATGGTCGACCAGAGTTTACTGAGCCGGAAATCTTACGTAGCTCGTTAGCCGCGGTCATTTTACGCATGGCCGCACTGCGTTTGGGTGATGTTACCGAGTTTCCGTTTATCGAGGCACCTTCATCACGTTTAATCGCTGATGGTTACCTGTTATTACAAGAGCTGGGCGCGGTAGATGCACGTCGCCAAATTACCGATACTGGCTTGCAATTAGCCAAACTGCCGTTAGACCCGCGTGTGGGGCGCATGATACTTGCCGCCAAGCGTGAGCATTGCTTAAGAGAAATATTGATTATTGCCAGTGTGCTCAGCATACAAGACCCACGTGAACGTCCCATGGATAAGCGTGAAGCCGCCGATAATGCACATGCCAAGTTTGCAGGTGAAGGCTCAGATTTTATGAGCTATCTCAAGCTGTGGGATTTCTTCGATAATGCGCTTAAAACTAAAAAATCTAATAAAGACTTACTTAACCAGTGCCATAGCAACTTTTTATCATTCTTACGTTTGAAGGAATGGCGTGAGTTACACGGGCAGTTGCTAGATATCGTTTTAGAGATGGAATTTAAGCTGAATGAACAAGAAGCGAACTTTGAGCAAATCCATAAAGCGCTACTGGCTGGGTTATTAGGCAATATTGGTTTTAAAGATGGTGATAGTGATTCTTACGCGGGTGCACGCGGTATCCGCTTCCATGTGGCGCCAGGCTCTACACTTAAGAAAACTCGTCCAAAATGGGTGATGGCAGCCGAGTTGGTCGATACTTCTAAACTGTACGCACGTGGTGTGGCTAAGATTGAGCCAGACTGGATAGAACCGCTTGCCAGAGGCCTCACCGACAGCCATTATTCAGACCCGCGCTGGGATAGAAAAATGGGTATGGTTAACGCTTGGGAGCGTGTGAGCCTGTATGGCCTGACCATTATCCCCAAGCGTCGTGTGCACTATGGCCCGATTAACGCGGTAGAGTCCCGTGAGATATTTATCCGCGAAGCATTGGCCAATGGCGAGTTTGATACCAAAGCGGCCTTTTTTAGCGCGAATGAGCGCTTGATTGCCGAGGTTGAAGAGCTGGAACATAAAGCGCGCCGCCAAGACGTATTGGTGGATGAGCATAAACTTTTTGCTTTTTATGATGCCAAAATACCTGCTGATATTTTTAATGCCGCCAGTTTTGAAAAGTGGCGCACCGATGCGGAAAAAGTATCGCCAAGGCTGTTGTATCTGACGCGTGATGACTTAATGCGCCATGGTGCAGATGCCATTACCGCAGTGCAGTTTCCTGAGAAAGTCATGTTAGATGGGGTTGAAACCAATTTGAAGTATCGTTTTGAGCCGGGGCACGTGCTGGACGGCGTGACCGCCACGGTACCGCTTGCCTTGTTGAATCAGTTAAACCCAGTGCAAACCGAATGGCTAGTGCCGGGCATGCTGCGCGAGAAAATCACCTATTTGATTAAAGCGTTGCCTAAAACATTCAGGCGAGTGTGTGTTCCTGTGCCAGAGTTCGTTACCGGCTTTTTAGATGATGTGAACGAGCAATTTTCTCAGCCCATGCTAGACGCATTAGCTTCATACATACAGCGTAAAACCACGCTTAAAATTAGTAAAGAAGATTGGGACCTGAGCGATATACCGCCGCACCATCTAATGAACTTCAGCGTGCTGGATGATAGCGGTAGGGAACTGGCCATGGGGCGTGACTGGAATGCCCTGAAAAAACAACTGGGGTCGGCTGCACAGCTTACTTTTAGAAACACTTCGCCAGATATTGAAAAAACGGGTTTAAAACAATGGGACTTTGGCGACTTACCACAAACGCTTAGTTTCGAACGTGATGGCCTCAAAGTCACAGGCTATCCAGCACTGGAAGATGCGCATGACAGTATCGCCGTGAAGCTGTTTGATACGGAGCGTGAGGCTGCGCTTAGCCATCGTAGAGGTGTGTGCCGTTTGATGCGATTCGAATTAAAAGAGCAGATGAAACAGTTGGAAAAAAGTCTGCCAAACTTTAATCAATACGCGCTAGTTTTACGTAATGTGATGCAGGCCGATGATTTGCGTGAGGACATGATTCTAGCAATCGCAGACCGTGCCTTTATTGGTGAAGATGAGTTGCCGCGCACCAATGCCGAGTTTATGGTGCTAAAACAACGCGCCAGAACACGCTTGCCTGCCGTAACGCAAGCAGTAGCGCGGCAAGCACAGGCTATTGCCACTGAGTACCAGTTGTTGGTGCAGAAGCAAGGTCAAATGGGCGCCGCAGCCAATAGGTTAAAGCGTGATTTAGAGCAGCAAATTGGTTTGTTAGTATATAAGGGTTGTTTTCACCAAACACCTTGGGAGCAATTGCAGCATATTCCGCGCTATTTAAAGGCACTCAGATTGCGTATTGAGAAGCACCCGGCTAACCCAGACCGTGATGGTAAAAATGCTGCAAGTGTGGGCTTGGTTTGGCAGAAGTGGCAGGATAAGGTGAGCGCTTTGCATGCCGCACATTTAGACATCCCGCAGCACTTGCAGGATTTTAGATGGTTAATTGAAGAGCTACGAGTGTCTTTGTTTGCGCAAGAACTTAAAACACCGTTTCCCGTATCGCTTAAGCGTCTGGAAAAAACTTGGGCAGATATGCGCTTTTAACGCTCTTTTACCTATCTCATGTACCTAAATCAAACCAATAGCAGCCAAGTTGATAGCAATCATGTCGAAGAAAACTTTGATGAGTTTTTAGCGCGAGCGCTTAAATTCAAGCCTGTTAGCGAACCGCTGATACGTGTGAACGTCAGCCGTAACACCTTGCTCGCGATTATTATTTCAATCTTGGTGCATTTGGGAATTTTCTTTTTTGCGCCCAAAGTTGAGTTTGATCAGCCACCAGCCAGCCCAGCCAGTAGCATTGAGGTTAGTTTGGCTCCTCCACAAAAGCCAGCGGTTGCACCTCAGCCCAAAATCGAACCGCCAAAAAACGAGACTATAGCAAAGCCCGTTAAGAAAACGCCGCCAATTAAGCCAGAAAAGCATAAACCCATTATTAATGTACCAACCACCAAGGCTGATTCCAGCCTAAAAGTGCCTGATACACCTACATTGCCTCCACCGCCGGTGCAGGAAAATAAGCTAGACCCAAGTAAGTTTCCGGATATGGCTTCCTATATGAAAGCGGTACAGGCCAGCAGGCAGGGCACTGAGTACGACGCAGCGCGGCAAAATGCGGAGGCAATTGCCAAGGAGCGCGGACCTAGTGCAGAGCAAATGCGTGATGAACGTATTAAAAACAACTTTAAAAGCGGTACCAATGGTATTTTTGAGATTACTAGCAAAAGCTCACGTCACGCGACTTTTGCCTTTAAAGGCTGGACTAATGACTATAGCAACGCCAAACTACAGTACTTTGAAGTAGAGGCTGGCAGCGGCCAGGATATTCGCTTGATGATAATAAAACGGATGATTGCGTTAATTCGTGAGCATTATCAAGGTGATTTTACTTGGGAGTCTCGTCGACTTGCACGCTCGGTCACGCAGTCTGCTCGGTTAGAAGACAATGCCGGTTTGGAAGACTTCTTAATGATGGAGTTTTTCGGTACTAATTACCGCAATAACTGAATAAATTAATTACTCATTGCATTAATTATTAAGCGAATTAAACATCGTGTCTAATCCGCTAGTGCTGCGGTGCTTTCTGTTTAAATTATGTGATTAATTTACTTTTCTTTATTCAGCGCACGTCTGTATTCTTCAAGTCTTTCCTGATAATGCTCAGCATCCCCATAATCAATAAAGCGCGCATAGCGTGAGTGCGTGCCCAGTATCTTTCTGGCATGCTTAATCGGACAAAAGTACTGTTCTGTGCGAGCCACGATTTCACTGATGTATGCAATCATACCGCTGCCATAAGCGCAGTAAGTGCAATGAAATTTTTCAATGAAATTTAGGTAGTGCAGTTGCTGTCTATCGTAAATGATGTAATCAGCCCTGCGTACTTTCTTGATGCCGTAAATGGGAAAGCACGTGAACTGATAAAACGTGATGAAAATATCAGTAATCACTAAGGGAATGATCATGGCGTAGATGATAGGCCCGGTAATCAGGTTTTGTGGGCGGTTGGTGACTAGCCAAGTGAAAAAGTTTCTTTTAAGCCGTTTGTGGGTATCTTTCATTGACTTTTCAAACTCAACGCGCTTGCCTTTGATTTGAAAAAATATGGTGGATTGCTGTTCATTTAATGCGGTACGTAAATCATCTTCAAGCTCGGTAATTTGGTTAAGTAATTGTTGAATCCGCTCGTTCATGCAAACCCCTTATGCAATACTTTGGTTAAATGGCTTATATAAATTACAGTACAGCATTTGATGCTCCCTGTCGGTGAGTATAGCGCTATATTGGTGAATTGGCAGAGATAAGGTAATTAGCCGTACAGCTCGTTGGCAAAAACTATACACATCTGTATACTTTAATTAAGTCTTGCCAATTTAGGCTAAATAAAAGGATGTTTTTCATGTATAAGCAATTGAGTTTGGGGCGGTTAAGTCCGCTACTAGTGGTTGCCACAGTTACAATGTCTGCATGTTCTGGCTTAGGTAATCAGCATACAGCCTCTACAGAAAAGGATTGGCCGCTACATGGCAGAGATTACACCAACCAGCGTTTATCACCTCTCACGCAAATTAACACGCAAAATATCAATAAGCTATCGCTAGCCTGGTCGTTTAAAACAGGCGTATCTGCGAGTTTCCAAGCTACTCCAATCGTGCAGAATGGGGTGATGTATGTAGCCTTACCTTATAACCACGTTGTCGCACTGGATGCAAAAACCGGTAAGGAAATTTGGCGTTATCAGCACAACCGTAAAGCAGATTGGAAAATGTGCTGCGGGCCGGCTAGTCGCGGTGTGGCAGTGAGCGATGGCAAAGTGTTTATCGGTACTGTAGATGCTAGACTTATCGCGCTGGATGCAAAGTCCGGGCTTAAGTTATGGGACATTGATGTGGCGGAAGATACCGCTTTAACTGAAAACACAGGCTTGCTCAGCAAGGCAGATGCTAAAAGCAAAAAAGAAAGATATGGCGGCACTGGTATTGGTATCGCAATGGCACCGGTAGTGTACCGTGGCAAGGTCATTGTAGGTGTGACTGGCGTGGGTTATGGCTTGCACATTGATAAACCTAGGATAGATGCACCGTTAGGCGCCGTGGTCGGGGTGAGTGGTCAATATGGTCGCTCTGGTTTTATGGCTGCATTTGATGTACATAACGGCGCTAAAGTCTGGCAATTTGATACCATTCCATCTCAGGGCTGGGAGGGGGCTTTTGCTGAAACCACCTCAGATGGTGTGCAACTCAATCGTGACATTGCCGCTGAAAAAGAAAATCTGAAGACACATCAAGATGCCTGGAAATTTGGTGGCGGCTCGGCTTGGACGACACCTGCGATTGATACCAAAACCAATACTTTGTTTTTTGGCACAGGTAACCCTTCACCGCAGATGAATGATGTATCTCGTCCAGGTGATAATTTATACACGGTATCTCTCGTTGCCTTAAACACTGAAACTGGCAAGATTAAATGGCATTATCAGCAAGTGCCGCATGATGTTTGGGGCTACGATGTAGCAAGCCCGCCAGTGCTGTTTGACTATGTGAAAAACGGTAAAAAAATTGCTGCCGTTGGCCAAGCGGGTAAAACCGGCTGGTACTACGTCAACGATAGAAAAACCGGTGTTTTATTAGCGAAATCAGATGCGTTTGTACCGCAACACAATATGTTTGCCAAGGCTAGCAAAGAAGGTACTGTGCTGTATCCAGGCATTCTGGGCGGCTCAAACTGGAGCCCTAGTGCATTAGATGAAAGCAGCCAAACCAGTTATGTGGCGGGCATCCATGCACCAATTAAATATACCTTAGTGGAAGAGCCAGCCAAGGGTGATTTACCTGCTATCCAATACGTTTCATCAGAGCCAACCAATGATGCGCGTTGGGGCGTGCTATCTGCAATTAACTTAAGCACAGGCAAAATGCGCTGGCAAGTAAAAACCGAGCAGCCGTTAATGGGTGGCTTGTTGGCAACGCGTGGCGGCTTGGTGTTTATGGGTGAGGGCAATGGTTACTTTAAAGCCTATAACAGCAGCACGGGCCAGCAAGTTTGGCAGTCTAAAGCTACTGCCGGCGTGAATGCACCGCCTATCAGTTATGAGATTGATGGCGTACAGTATGTGGCTGTAGTTGCCGGCGGTAATGCTATTTTTGGCTTCCCCGCTGGGGATGAAGTGCTGGTTTACGCCCTGCATTAATGCATAGGATAAGTATTCAATGATTAAAAGTTTTTTGCTAGGAGCTGTTTTACTATTTTTTTCAGCTTGTGGCGGAGGCCATCAGTTTACGGCGCTATCTCCCAACGCTAACGTGGTTGCGCTGGGAGATAGCCTAACCTACGGTACCGGCGCGGCGGATGGTGAAGATTATGTAAGTCTGTTAAGTAGCAGTACGGGCTGGAGCATTATCAATGCTGGCGTGCCAGGCAATACTTCTGCGGACGGCCTAGAACGGCTTGATGCCTTGTTGGCATCACATGATAATGGCGAGCAGAAAATTGATTTACTTATCGTAGAGCTTGGCGGTAACGACTTTTTGCGACACATTCCTGAACCCGAAACTGTACGTAACCTGCGCGCAATATTGGAAAAAAGCAAAGCACGCAATATCAATACTGTATTGATAGCTATACCAAAGTTTAGCCCGATAAGCGCCGCCTTGGGCAGCCTTGAAGATCACCCTTTGTATGAAAAGCTGGCAGAGCAAACCAATACGCCGCTAGTGGAAAATGTGTTTTCAGATGTGTTAGGTAAGAATAGCTTAAAAGCTGATCCTGTGCATCCTAATGCCGAGGGTTACCGCATTGTGGCTAGTGGTTTAAAGCAGTCTCTATCGGACTTTGGCCTGTTAAAGCACTAAAACCGGACTGGCTTATATAGATTTACTTCTATATGGATTTATTTAGCTATTGTTGAGTTGGCATGTGTGATTTTTAGATAAAGCACGACACAGGCCAGCATGAAGGTAATGCTGTTGGCAACAATAATCGGCCAGCATGTCATCAAAATGCCATAAACCAGCCAGCCGAACACGCCTAGACTAAATATGCTGTACATAGGCAGGGATACCCCAGATAAGTCCCTGGTTTTCCAAGAGTGTAGCGCTTGTGGCACAAAAGCAAATGTCGTTAGAAATGCGGATAAATAGCCAATAAAATCTGTCGTATTCAACATTAGCTCGCTTTAGCAACTGGTAGTAATTTTTTAATTATCAGTATTGCCATCAATGCGGCAATGCCTGCAACAACACCAAATAATCCATTTAATAAGGTTGGCATGATGTTTTGTAAAAAGCCGCTGCTCATGCCAGCGCTGATATGCTCAATGGCATGATGCACTACTGGAATACCGTGAACCAAAATCGCTCCACCGACTAAGAACATAGCGGCCGTACCCACCACGGATAAGATCCTCATCATGTGCGGTGCAAACCATAAAATGCCGAAACCAAGTTTACGTTTTAAGCTGGCCAGTAAAGTGTGACCTTTGTCACTGGCTAGGTATAAGCCGCCATCATCCAGTTTTACAATACCTGCAACTAGGCCATAAACCCCAACCGTCATTATGGCAGCAATCCCTGTCAGCACTAGTATTTGCTGTGTAAATGCTGCGGTTGCCACCGTACCTAAGGTGATCACAATGATTTCGGCTGAGAGTACAAAGTCAGTGCGAATTGCGCCTTTGATTTTCTCTTGTTCTAACACCTCTAAGGTTTTGCTCTCATCCTGACCTATCAATTTTTTAGGGTCATGATGGATATCTTCTTTAGCATGGAAAAACTTGTGAAACAGCTTTTCTACGCCCTCAAAGCACAGAAATAAACCACCCAGCATGAGCAAGGGCGTTACCAGCCAATTTGCTAAAGCGCTAATCACCAATGCCAGCGGTACTAGTATCACTTTGTTTACTGCTGAGCCTTTGGCCACCGCCCAAACGACAGGTAGCTCTCTATCTGCGTTGACGCCTGCCACTTGCTGTGCGTTGAGTGCAAGGTCATCCCCCAATACACCTGCGGTTTTTTTTGCCGCAACTTTAGTCATGACAGATACATCATCTAAGATGGTTGCAATATCATCAATCAGTGTTAAAAGACTGGCGCCGGCCATGATTGCTCGTTTCTACACAAAAGTTGAGGGTGAATTGGATAGTCGAGGATTATAATGGATTACCAACATAATCATCTTTATCAATACTAAAAAATCATGGCTAATCAAGTAAATAATGAACGGACCTTCGCGATTAACGGTATGACTTGCGCCTCTTGCGCGAGCCGCGTTGAGAAGGCGCTGCTTAAAGTGCCTGGGGTGACAAGCGCTGAGATTAATCTTGCTTTAGAAACCGCTCAGGTTACGGCTACAGATAAAGTCATGACTCAGCAGTTGGTTGATGCAGTGGTGGCAGCTGGTTACCAAGCACAGTTGTTAAGTGCAGAGCAGGATAGAGTAGAACATCTGGCAGATAAAGATAAACAGCATTTATGGTGGCCAAGTGCGTTGGCTGCTTTATTCTCAATGCCTCTGGTGATTGCTATGGTTGCGCAGTGGCTAGGGTGGCAAGTGGCGATTCCCGGCTGGCTGCAGTGGTTGCTGGCAACGCCGGTACAGTTTTGGCTTGGTTGGCGTTTTTATCAGGCTGGTTGGCATGCGCTCAAGGCCAGAGCCGGCAATATGGATTTACTGGTGGCTATCGGCACCTCTGCGGCTTACGGCTTAAGCGTGTATTTGTTATTTACCCCATCACACGGTGGGGCTTTGCACCACTTGTATTTTGAGTCATCTACGATAGTAATTACCCTGGTGCTGTTTGGAAAATGGTTAGAAAGCCGCGCAAAATCGCAAACAACACAGGCAATCCGTGCTCTCAATACTTTGAGGCCAGAGTTTGCGACAGTTGTTAGCAATGGGCAAACGCAGCAAGTCGCGATTGCTACTGTGAAAGTTGGTGATGTGGTTTTAGTGCGGCCAGGAGAGCGCATTGCGGTGGATGGTAATGTAGAGCAAGGTGATAGCCAGGTAGACGAGTCTCTGATTACCGGTGAAAGCCTGCCAGTGGCTAAAAATATGGGCGATAAGGTCACTGGCGGCGCGATGAATGGGGAAGGCGTGCTATACGTTAAAACCACTGCGGTGGGTGCTGAAACGGTATTGGCACGTATCGTGCGATTGGTTGAATCAGCGCAAGCAAAAAAAGCCCCAATTCAGCGCTTGGTAGATAAAGTCAGCGCAGTTTTTGTGCCGATAGTGATGGCAATTGCCGCACTTACTTTGCTAGTTTGGGGCTTTTACAATGGCAATTGGGAGGCTGCCATTATTAATGCAGTCACCGTGCTCGTTATTGCCTGCCCATGTGCGCTAGGCTTGGCAACACCAACAGCGATTATGGTGGGGACTGGCGTTGCTGCGCAGCATGGTATTTTAATTAAAGATGCAGAGGCGTTGGAGCTAGCACATGCACTTAAAACCGTAGCGTTTGACAAAACAGGCACCCTGACTGAAGGACATCCAAAATTGCTTGTGTTGCGCTCCACTGCGAAAGAAGGTGATGCACTAGATAGTGATCAGTTGTTGATGTTGGCGGCAAGCTTGCAGGCGAGCAGTGAGCATCCATTAGCCAAGGCGGTGACAGATGCCGCTAAGGCCAAAGGTATAACGCTACAATTAGCACAGGGATTACAAGCGTTGGCTGGTAAAGGCGTAGTGGGTGAGGTTGGCGGACAAAAGCTGTATATTGGCAGTACGCGCCTGATGACTGAGTTGAAAGTTAACCTTGCTAAATATAAGGAAGATGCATTGTTGCTGGAGCAATCTGGGCAAAGTGTTTCATGGATAGCGCAGGCGAGGGTGCTAGATAATTTTGCACCTAAGCTATTAGGTTTTTTTAGCTTTGGTGACAGCATCAAACCCACAGCACAGCAGGCGATTACTGCTTTATCTAAGGCAGGTATCAAAACTGTGCTGATATCGGGGGATAACCAAGGCAGTGCCGCTAATGTTGCTCATCAATTGGGGATTTCTCAATATTTTGCGCAAGTGTTGCCGGATGAAAAAGCTAGCATCGTAGCGCAACTCAAGCAAGATGGCTTGGTTGCTATGGTGGGGGATGGTTTGAATGATGCGCCAGCACTTGCCATGGCAGACGTTGGTGTTGCTATGTCTAGTGGTACCGATGTAGCGATGCACACTTCTGGTATTACGCTTATGCGCGGCGATCCGGCTTTAATCGCACACGCGATTGATATCTCTAAGCGCAGTTATCAAAAGATCAGGCAGAATTTATTTTGGGCATTTATTTATAATGTAGTTGGCATCCCGCTTGCGGCGATGGGCATATTAAGCCCAGTATTGGCTGGTGCAGCCATGGCGTTAAGCAGTGTGAGTGTGATTTCCAATGCGCTATTGCTTAAGCTCTGGCGGCCGACATAAAGCGTTGACTGATATTTTTTACTTGCTTAGGTTTTGATGGATTTTTTTGAGTTGCTGATCAACAAAACTAGCAAGGGTGGGGCTGAGAGAACCGGATTGTTGCGCTCTAGTAAATACTTGTTGAGCATTTTCCAGTTTGCCTATGGCTTGTAAAGAAATGCCTAATCCTACCAAGGTGTTAACTTTTACACTGGCGGTGTTGTTTTCAAGTGCAATGGCCTTGGTGTAGTGGGTGATTGCCATATCATGCTGGCCGCTGCGCTGTAGTAATGTGGCGAGAAAGGCATAATAGTCAGCACGATTTCCTGCATAAGGTAAACCTTGCTCTAAAGTGCTTAAAGCAGCAGCTTGCTCGTTTGCATTGATTTGCAGGCGAGCTAAGGCGATACGGAACTCATTTTGCTCAGGGCTAATCTGTAACCCTGTATTGAGCACGTCTTTTGCGTCATTTAGCCTTTTGTTATCAAGTAATAGGCTTGCAAGCGTAAGTCTAGCTTCATGGTGCGTAGGATTAAACTCAAGTGCTTTTGCCAAATAAGCCTCAGACTCTGACACTCTACCTTGCTGTAAGTAAATCAACGCTTGTTGATAATTGCTATTAGCCGTTTGTTCTGGGCTCAATTTTTTATGGATATTAGACTGTTTGTTGGCAAATGTCGGCGCATTTGTAGCTTTATTGCTAACAGACTTTTCTACCTCATTTTTTATACTGTCTTTTAATGTAGGTTCTTTAACGTCAGGTTCTTTTTTTGTGGCCTCGTTTATTTGTGGTGTTGCTGCGCTGTTTTTTTCAGCCTGCACTAATGATGGTGCGCTTTTTTTTTGCAGATTGGGGTCTGGGTTTTTAGCTGGTTGATCTTTAATTGTTTGCGGTGAGAATTTAAGTGCTCTCTCAAATAAATTCGCCGGGAGCTTATTAGGCTTGGTTAAATTGCTAGTGGCGAGATTGCTAATAACAGGGGGGGTGATATCAGATTCATTGCTGATGTCTATATTAACGGTTTGAGATGGCTGGATTTGCGCTGATGCTTCGTGTGGTGTAGCCGGGGCTGCCACTTTATCTTGTATTGAGTGCCCAAATTTGGAGGCTTCAATTTTTAAGGCAGGATTACCACTGTCATTGTTGTCAGATTGATTGCGATTTAGCACTTCTTTGATGCGGGCTGACTGCAAAGGGGTTGAAAGTACTGTGTAGCCAAATGCAATGATAGTCAGGCTAGCACCAATAATATAAATGGATTTGCTGCCTTTTCTTTTGGTATATGCGCCAAATTGCGGCGTGATGGAAGATTGTTGAACCTCTGTGGATGTTGCGCCACGTTGTTCAAGGTCTTTCAGCATTTGATTGATTAAACTCATCGATTGTCTTTTTTATTGAGATTTAATATGGCTTAAGATTGTTAATGAAAATAAACAGGATTAAGCCGAACGCGCCAAGCAGCATAGTTAAGGATAAGCTTTTTGACCCTAAGTATTGCCATTTTGTACCAACTGACTCTGTGTCAGACGCAGCTGCCAATACTTCGCGCATGCCTACTTGATGCTTGCCTTTACCATAGGTGGCCAATAAAGCTTTATGTGCCAATATGTTAATAAGCCTAGGCACGCCTTTTGAGTAATGATACATTAAATATAAAGCAGTATGGCTAAACATACGGCTGCCTTTGTAACCGGCAATCGTGAGGCGGTGATTCAGATAGTAGGCCATTTCATCACGGTTTAACAGGTCAAGCTGATAAGAAAAAGTAATTCTTTGCTTCAGTTGACGGATGGATGCATGGTTGAGTTTATCTTCCAGTTCTGGTTGCCCAAAGATGACAACTTGCAGTAACTTTCTTTTCTCAGTCTCAAGGTTGCTGAGTAAACGTAGTGCCTCTAATGTTTCTATAGGCATAGCCTGTACTTCATCAAGGCAGACCACTACTTTAATGTTGTCTCGCGCAAAGTTTAACAGAGCATGGGTCAACGCATTGAGTATCACGTGTTGCGTTATCTGCGTATCAGTGGGTAAATTAATGTTTAACTCTTCAGCCAATACCATTAAAAGAGATTGCGGCTCTAGATATGGGTTGGGTACGTATGCAATTTTATAACTCTGATCTAAGCTGGACATGAGCTTGCGGCATAGCAGGGTTTTTCCTGTGCCAACTTCACCGGTGATTTTAATAAATCCCTCACCGGTGGTTACTGCGAATATGACTGTGTTTAGTGCATCTTGATAGCTAGCAGATGCAAAGTAATAACTCGTATCTGGTGTAATGCTAAAAGGAAATTCATTAAGCCCGAAGTGTTGCAGATACATGGGTTATTGACCTTCGGCGCCCGTGTCTTGCCTGCGCATATCTTCGATACGCTGCTTACTTGATAACATGTCGTTTGACCAGCTCTCTTGGCCTTGAACAACAGATGCTTTTAGCAAAATGACCAGTTCAGTTTTTGTTTTGCTAGCGCTCTGTTGGCGGAAAGCTGCGCCTACGCCTTTGACATCACCCAAGCCAGGTACTTTAGATTTAGTGCTTGATGCGCTTTCTGTCATCAAACCGCCAATCACTATCACGCGCCCGTCACGGGTACGAACAATACTGTCGGTCTCACTAATATTGCTAGATGCTAATGGTAGGTTAATTTGACCAGCGGTCCCACCTAATGTTACTTGTTTATTGACGGTTGAAACCTGGCTGATAGAAGGATGCATGTGCAGAATGATATTGTCATCTTTATCAATCTGCGGCGTTACATCCAAGGTAATCCCCGAGAAAAATGGCTGTAATATTACTTCTGGCACGGTGGTGGTTGCACCTACTGATGCAGTAGTATTAGAAGAAATACCTGTTACAAAAAACTCATCAGTACCGACTTTGAGCACTGCTTTTTGATTGTTAATCGAAGAAATACGTGGGCTGGATAGTACTTGTACGTCGCCTTGTGTCTCTAAGAAAGATAGTAGGGTAGAGAAATTAGCGCCTTGAAGTGCAATGGCAAACAGCGGTCCACCTAAGGCGGTTGTTGCAGCATTAGACAATACGGTGCCGGTAGAAGCCGTTAAGTCACCGCTTACTAGGTTGCCATTTCCACTGCTTGAAAGGCGAGTGTTTGCATTGATGTTTCCTACAATACCGGTATTAGAACCGCTGCGACCGAATACGGACCAGTTCACACCGCTTTGGGATTGATCATTCAGCTGTACATTGAGTATTTTGGCTTCAAGTATCACTTGGCGCTCAATAGATACCTGCATTAAGTTTAAAAAGGACTCAACGTTACGAATCTCGTTCGGCATTGCGCGCACGACAATCACACCTGATTGCAGGTTAACAATAACGCGCCGGCCATTTTCGTTACCCACAATACCATTTAAAGACTCTGTTAAATCACGCCAAAAATCGTTATTGGACGTAGTGTTAATACTTGAGCTAGTAAAGGTACGGTTGTTGTTGGCGCCACCACTAATGTTGTTTGATACTTGTGAAGTAGCTCCAGTGCTATTAGCACCTTGCTGATTGTTTTGGCTGCCACCACTAATCGAGCCTGATGTGACGCGTATATCAGATGCGCCCTTACGTTGCCCAACAATGTAATTCACTTGAAATACTCGGGTTTGCATTGATTGTTGCTCAATAAAGATGCGAGAGCCATCTATCTTATATTCGTAGCCATAAAGCTCTCTTAAAGCGTCTAGAGCCTCAAAGACAGTGACATCTTTTAAATTAACCGAGATATCTCCTTTAATGTCGGGATGCACCAACATGCTGTAACGTGTTCCACCTACAATCCCCATCAAAACCTGATTTGCCGGGGCGTTGTTAATGACTAAATCAAAACGTTGTTCAAGTTTTTTGGCGGTAGCTTTTGGGATTTCAATTTTTAATGGTGGTAGTAGTGCGTCATTGATTTCTACTGGCGTAACAGACTTAGTGGACTTTGTTTCAGCCCCAACTGTTAACTCATCTTTGATTGTGTTTAGCGTAGTTTGATCATGAGGCTGCAAAAATCCAGCGCAGCTAGTGAGCAGCATTACAATCAGTAGTGGAGATAGTCGTATTGCAGTTATCGGCATTTTGTTCTCGTTTAGTACATTTTTCTATATTGAACAGTCATTTTTGCTTGAGTTGACTGCTTTTTTTAGCGAGGTTAGCTTGATCATTAGGCGGTAGTATTTTCTTTTGTATAGAATATTCCATCGTTAATATTTTTAAAGTATTGTCTGGATTGCGCAGAACGGCCTCTCGCTCATTAAGCCTGATTAATGTGGCGCCGTCATATTTTTTTCCTAGCATTACCTTTTGCCCATTAATAATCGCTGCATGGTAATTGGCGCCGAGGATGATTGATTGTAACACGGGGCCATCAAGCAAACCGCTACCGTCAATGCTATGCGCCTGATTATAAAAAGCTAGAGGCGGTTGGGTTGGGTCTTTTAGTGCTTCTGCGTAAGCAGTATTTAGTGTAAGCAACCATATTGTCCCGATCTGCCATAATTGGTTAAAAGTCATGTTCATACTTATATGCTCAACCATGTTTTATCTGAGCTTAAAGTATATACCGTTAGTTTAAGCTGGTTATTCGGAAATGATTTTACAGTAAGTTCACCACGGTCCCACAGCACATGCCAATGCATACCTTCGATAGTAGCAACATACTCCAGTAAATCTAAATAACGACCCTCTACTGTAATTTCCACGCCATGTTTAAATAAAGTGTCCTCCTGAGTAGGTGCTGGATTTTGCTCGGCTGAGTTAGGTGTAGATTGTGCATCGGATCTATCAGTAGGTTTTAATGGCATCTCTACGATATTTTGTGTAGGCAGCGTATTTAATGCGATTAATTTTAATTTGCCATTTTTGGATAGTAAATCCCTTAATAACTCAGGCATTTTTTCTGGACTAATTAAGCTAACATCAAGCTGACTTTGGGCGGATTTAAGCGCTTGTAGCTGCGTATTTAGTTCCGCAATCCGCTCCTTATTTTGTGCGTCTGGATCAATAGGAGGTTTGTTTATGTATAAGGCTGTCTGTTGCTGCAACTCTTGCACTAGTGCCTGATCTGTCGAAATTTCAGTTAGCAATCTTTTTTTGTGTGTCTCCAATGAGTCGAGTAAAAGCATCTGCATGACGGTATAGGTAAGTAACGCAGCTGCTCCAAGCACCATCAAACGTTCACGTTGATTAAGTGATTCAACTTTATTGGAAAGTAGTACCCATTTTTGTATAAAGGTGGCTTTCAAGGATTACCTCCAGTCATGGGAACTGTGTTCGTGTTGCGAAGGGGAGTGCTAGCTGTTGCTGCTGATGTGTTATCAAACTTGGACTCTAATGAAAACTCAATGTAATTAGGTTCATTTGTAATCGTTAATGTGTTCTTTGTATTACTTTTTTCCGCTTCTGGCTTGTTTTGCGTTGTTTGCGTCTGTGTACTAGCTACTTTAGGCATGCTGATATTTAAACCAGAAAACAATTTACCTTTTAGTGCAGGTTCGTTGCTTAAGCCATTGATATATTGCGGCACCAAATCGCCACGAAGAGCACGACCCTGAATATTAAGTGTATCTGTTTGACTATCAACACTAAAGCCAGTTAACCAAAGCCCCTCAATGTTCTGTTTGGCAAATGCTCGCATTAATGCAGCGTAGCTGTTGGTCGGCATATTGCTTGATTGCCTAAGTGTGTTAAGTATCTTCTGATGTATTTTTTCGCTTTCCTCAAGCGCTTCAATCTGTTTTTCCAGTGCGTTGTCTTTATCACGCGGCATGTGCAATGCAGTGATTGCTTTGAGTTCGGTTTGTATTTTGATGAGCTCATTAGCCACTTGCTGGCGCTGCATGCTAAGAGAGTTAACTTCGCTTTTAACATAAGCGTAATAAGTTAGCATTGCAATTGTGATCACCCCAAGTATTACAGCGATGCTATTCAGGGTTAAGAATTGCTTTTGTTTGATTAATGCAAGGTTTACGAGGTTAATCTGTTGGCTCACTGTTCGCCCCCGTCACGCAGAGCAGCACCCAACACTGGGAAGAACAGGGCTTGTGACTCTAAAGTATTGAGCTTAGCATTACTTTCAAAGTCGAATATGTCCGATAAATCCAAACGTTCAACTTTAATGTACAAATAAGAGCTTAGATAATCGTAAAAGTCCTCACGTCCGACAAAAGGTGAGAGCACTAGGCGGTTAATTGTAAGTTGTGGAAACTGACGCTCAAAATTGTCTAGAGAACGTTGGATTTCCAATCCAAATCGCTCGAAAATATTGGATTTTTGTTCGCTGTTGTCGCTGGAAAACGCCTCTGTGTTTAATTCAATCTGCCTCGCGTGGTATAGCGCCTTATTAGCTGTGAAGGTAAGCAAGCCGCCATTGCTGTCGATAGATAATAACGCTAGCCCACGGTTTTCTTCTTCAATGTATGATGCAATATTCCTTTGCGCCATCTCTTGAATATCAATCACCTCTAAGCCGGATTTGCTAATATCTGCAAATGGCTGCATATAGTTGCTAATCAAGGCATTCTTGGCTGACACCGCATACACATATGACTGTCTATTTGACTTGGTATCATCAACTGGGATATGAATCACGTCTACAGTTGCTTGTTCAACGGCATAATCAATCATATCTCTAAGCTTCCAACCAATGGCCTGCTTTAATTCATTATCAGGCACATTTGGCTTTTCAATCTGAAATATCTGGTATTCGCCTTGCTTCATCAGCAAAGCGCAATGGAAATTATTGAAATCTAAGTCAGCATCGGCAGTGATTGACTTAATGTCAAAAGTCTCTTTATTGTTATTTACCTGTGTAAGCGTCATTTTTACCAAGGGCTTACGGTCGCGGATTTTTATCACATGAGCTAATTGCGTGCTATGCCCAGATGGTTCGATATACAGCCATCCTTGCGATTTTTTCTTGGTAAAAAATTTCATCATGAGCATTTAATAGGAGCCAAAATTTCTTGTTGTTTCCAAATAGTATATACTACATTAAGTTGTGCGTCGTAACTTATTGTAATATATCATTTATTTATTTAACTTTATTTTGATTAACCTTTTGTTTTTCACTTATGTAGGCTCAGTCAAGTGAGAGCACTAGAAAACCTCTCGTAAGTAAATAATAGGGGTTCTATAAGTGCCAAATGTGGCGCGTGCACTTGGATTAGTGTTTCCTGTGCCTGTCCAGTTATATTTAAGCCAAGCAGGCACGGTTGCAGTCACGTCCATTGAGCCGGTGTTGCCTGCACCGGGCGCCCTGAGTGTTAGGTTGAAGTTACCATTACTTGGCGGTACTTTAAAGCGTTTGGATGCAATTCCTGACGCTGTACAACCTAAACCGCTACTGCCTGGGTTGCCTGTATCCAGAACACACAACTCACTGGGCACTAAGCCATCTGCGATATTGGGATCTGTCAGAGCCAAGCTAATACCTGTTGTACAAATGTCGTTGCTATTGAGTACCCATGAACCATTATTCCAGTACTGTGCCACCATTGGCATTGGTAAGTCTAGCAACTCAGAGCCGTAGGCATTTTGTATGCGCATACGGCCACTGCGCACCAACGTGCCACCTTCAATTATTCCAGATGCAGAACTTACAGAGTCGGTGTCAATAGCTCTCAATTTAATGGTGGCAGGTGAAGTAAGTGCACTGGTGAATGTGTAATTTGGTGTGGCATTGGCAATTCCTTGTGTGAAGGATGCCAAAGGCACGCTTGCGTTTAAAAGCGAGCCGGTTGCAATTGCATTAGCATCGCTCAATGTTGCGGTCTTGGAGAAGTTAGGGCTGGTATTTGCCGTGCCATCATAATTTATTGTGATGTTGCCAAGCGCATTCATTGCCTTAACTTGCACATTAAAGGGTTGGGCAGAGTAGCTAAAGTTTCCTGCATTACATCCTTGTGTAACGATGGTATCAAAGTGATCTGGGATAAAACGGCCAACGTTACCTGCGCCATTGCACACGGTGCCACTATTGCCAGTATTACTGCTAGCCGTTATCCCTGATCCTAAATAGCTACCACTGGTTAAAGTTGCCGTGATATCTCCGTTTCCAACTTCAGTCCATTTTAGCGTACTGGCTGTTGCCACGCCATTTGTAAATGGTCCTAATGAACCTGTAAAGCTACCGTTGACTGAATTGCTACCGGATGGTTGGCATTTATTAAAACCCAGTGAAGCGCCTTCTGCCGTAGTTTCTTTGCCAAAGTTTGGGGTAGTTGCATTTGCTGAGTTTTGTGCAGTGACGGTGATGCCAAAGTTGCTACCGGCTTTAATCGGGGCTGTACTAATTCCTGAAAATGCAAAAATAGCTGGTGCAGTAATAAAATTATCAGAGCCTGTCATATTTAGACCACCTGTGGTAATTTTAGCGGTTAGAGTCATATTGCCCACATCTGCATATTGCACTGTAGTAGTGGCAACGCCGCTAGCGTTAAAGCTTAAGCTAACGTTTTGGCCGCTAGTGTCGCAGGCCGTGGTTGTGCTGTTACTAGAGTTTAATGCCTTACTGCCAACTCTTACTGGCATAGCGCCTGTGGCAGGATTGCTGTAGTTACAAGTGAAATTGATATTTCTGTTAACGCTAGCGAATGCAGGCGTACAGGTTAGGCTGTTATTCGACTTTCTAACTGCACTGACTGTGACTGTTTGACTGACTTCTGAAATATGGTTTAAAACATCAAATAAAAAACCTGCTTCCAAAAAGGTAAGGTTGCTGTCACAGCTAGATCCAAATGTGTAGTCTTGATTTACACAAATAGCACCTGCGCCGCTTGCTTCGCTAATTAAGCCTGACGCTAAATTAATGTTAAGTGTCTCGTTAAAACCGTTCGTTAAGCCGAGCGTGATGCGGGATTCATTACTGAATGTGTAATTAGCTGTGCCGTTACCAGTGTCGTTAACTGGGTTAATGGTGGAAATGCCAGACCAAGTACCATGGCTGGTTGAGGTTGCAATTTGCATGGTCGTTCCAGCTAAATTAAATAACGCATGCGTCGCATCATGGGCTTCCACTACGATATTTGCAGGGTTGCAGCCAACGACCTGCCCACTATGCACAATATGGAAATGATCTAATGACGTACAAGTGGTACGTACGATATTCATATCGGCTTCAGCTTGTGTTGCACTAATATCTCTGGCGTATATGTAAACCTCATCAATGGTGCCATTTGCGCCATTAGGCGTGCCAGTATTGGGTGTTATGCCAGAGGTTCGGTTGTCACCAATGTAGATGGAGCTTAAGTTTGTAATATTACCACTGGAGGTTGAGCGATAAGGTGTGGTGGTGTTGGTTGTTTCTAAAACACCATCAAGAAAGACCTGCAAAACAGTCTGGCTGCTACCCGGTTTGATGTTCCAGCTTACGCCTACATGGTGCCAAGTATTTGCGGAAAAAGTACGGCTCGTCGAGGTTTCTGCAGTAAGCACTGTGCCTGCGCTGTCTGTAATAACGAATCGTAGCCTACCGTTGGCTAGTTTCATAAAAAAAATGGTCGCGTAGCAATTTTGGTTGCATCAAAAAATGTTGCATCTGAAGCAGCTGCATTCCATGCGACATTTGATTTGTACCACATATCTACCGAGCCTGTATTGCCCGGCACAATTGGCGTGGAAATTGCGTCTATTGTAGTGTTAGATGTGTTGTTGGTAAAACTTCCACCACGGCAAAGCTTACCAGCAGCGGTATTAGTAGCCAGTCCAGCCACTGATGCATTTTGACTGTTACCAGAAGTATCTTTAACTTCATTAGGGGTGTTAGCCCAAATGCTTTCATCGAACCGGTACTCAGCAGTTTTTGGGTCTAATTGATTGGCTGGATACCATAAAATAGAAGTGCCGTTGGTGGTGTCGATAAACGCTTGATTGTACGAGTATTGTGTGGAGTCAGTAGTGCTTAATTGCACGCCTACAGTAGCCGCAGAGCCTGTGCTGCTGCCTGTGGTGTAGTTGTACTTAAAATTGCCGTTAACACCGGTGTTACTTTCGTAAAGTACAACCTGAAAGTTGTAGCGCGTAGTGGTATTGTATAACTTCACGTTGACCCATGAGATCACAAAGCGATCTTGATTAGTTACAGGGTCGGTAATAAGCTCATACTTTACAGAAGCGCCAGCTGTACTGTTACCCGTGCCGGCAACAATATCAGTCCAATAAGGCAACATAATGTTGGTCGGCACACCTTGTGAGCAACCCGAAAAAGCCAGTGCATTGGCAGTAATTGGGAGTGCTAGGTTTGAGTAGTTTCGATGGTAGCCAGACGCGTCATTACCAAATTTTAGGATGCCGTTAGAGTAAATTCGAACACTAGTGTAATCAACACCGCCAAACGTGAACTTAAACCCGGATGGAAAGCTAATGTCAGCCCAGTCATCATCGCCTAGAGGGTAAGTTGTACATGCCGGTGACGCACCAGTGGCGTGCCAAGTAACCGTGCTGGCTGAAACTGAAGGTGTATCGTAACTAAAGCTGTCATTCCTATATGCATAGGTTGCAGCATGCGCAAGGCTACTTATTAATGATAGCGCTAAGCTTAATATTAAAATAAGAAACCGGAAGTTCATTATTATTTAATCCAAATTACCATCAATATTAAATATTATTTTGGCCTAATTGCACTGGCTGGCTGGCTGGTGTGGTGTCCGTTGCACGGCATTTACTTACAGTTGCCTGTAAGCGGCGCTCACTGTATTCGATTGTACCAGCAACCCCTGAGCTTGCTGTGGATGTGATTTCAAAGATGCGAATAGTACGATCGGTGCCTTGCTCAAAGTAATCTACCGATTGACTACAAGTAATAGAAACCAAATAGGATTCAATATTAATGGTCGCTGGAGCAGGGCAGTTCACAAGGTTTGCTGTGCCTGGGTCCAACACTTGAAATATTGCCAACTCAAGTCCTGCTCGTGCTGCCTGGTAAGCTTGCGCACCTTGTACATCTTGCCTAGAGGTTGCTTGTTGTATGCTGCTGATATTTAAAGCATAAGCGCCTAGTGCAGCCAAAATAACCAGTAAGAAAATTGCAGCGGGCAGTAAAAATCCACGTGCGTAGTGTTTATTCATGGTGAATTAGCCACATTAATTTGATGCATAAGCGTTACTCTGGCTGAGTCTTCCGTTAAGCTGATATTGACAGAAACAATGCCTGATCTTTGCAAAACACCAGCCGTGTAGGTGATTTGGCAGCTTGCCAAATTATTAGCAAGTTGGCTACGCTGAACGCCAGCTAAGCCATCAAGCCCGGCAATGCTGGCTGGTTGAGCTGCCTGAAACGCATAGCCCTGATATCGCCACAATATACGATTAGTCATATCGCATGCATAAGTGACTGGCGTAGCGACAACTTGAAAACGGTTAGAGGGGGAGGCGAGTGGAAAGCTACTGCCAGTAAAGCTCAAAGTGTTGCTATTGGTTGCAGCGTTGAGTGTGCGCCTACTAGTTCCTTGGTAAACATCTGCCCCAGGAATACCTAAATTGTAGATGACTAAAGATTGATTATTTGTGACGGTCATTGCCGTGCCTAATACATCAAAACTATTGTCCGTAGGGTTTGAAAAATCCAAAGGATTATCTGTAGCAGGTGCAGTACCTACAGCTGCTCGGTAACGTCCTGCATTGAGTACAGGGGTAAACTCCAGCATGCTGTCAGCACCGTTGACCGTAGTTCTTACACTATTAGGTAGAGCGTTTCTGATGTCTCTAGACATGCGACGTAGAGCGGTATCAGCACGATCTGATAAATTTGCACGTCGCTCACCATCAAAAAAAGACTGAGTAGGGTTACCAATAAATAATGCCACTCCCCCTGCCAGTATGCCGACGATTGTAATGACTACAACCAGCTCAACCAAAGTAAAGCCTTGTGTGAAGGCTGGCTTAAAGCGCTCGCGGGCAAGGGGGCTCATCTGTAAATAACGTACAGATAAGTGGCTAGCTTTTAGTGGATGCTTATATATTGGGTGCATAACGAACACGGTAACCTGATAAGGTGACATCGGTATTGGCAGGGCCTGTCACTCGCACACTAATTTTCAGTGCTGCATCGTTACTTAAGCCGAAAAAACCGCCAGCTCGACTAATGGTGACTGCGGCGGCGTACGTTCCCAAACCTGCCAGTGGTGTAGTGTCGTTAGGGTTGCAAATACCGGCGCATGCGGCATTAGGCATCGAGAATCCGCCATAATCTGCAACATTATCAAAAGGGTTGGTGTTGCTGTAACGACTTTCTGAACTGGGGAATGGTCCAGCAATTGCTCCGGCACCTGCTGGGTCTATGTCTTGTGTTTGTGTGGCACAACCCGTGGTAGTGGTTGCTGTTGATGCGTTGGCATCATCTGGGTCACAAAAGGTAAAGGGTTGCTGCTGGATTTCTAGTAGTAGTGACTCTGCAATAGATAAAGCTTGTTTTCTTACTAGCGGGTCAGCACTACTGCGTCCAGTGATTTCCAGTACCTTCAGCACACCGGCTAAAGCAACGCCAATGATCACAATAAACACAACCAGCTCTACCAAAGTAACACCGCGTTGAGTAGTAGTCTCTGCGCTTGCCAAAGCGACTGGGATTGAGGGCTTTATTGCCCCGGCGTGGCGCGCATGTGCTGGCAGCTGGTTAGGTTTATCGAACATAACCGGTTTCTGCTTCCACTGTAATTGTACGTGCTGGCTCTGATGGTACCACCGCGTTTTGAATTTGGAAGGTCGCTACGGCATTGGGTAATGGGCTGCCTAAGCCATCAAAACCAATAATAGCAGTGCTTGCAGTAACGGTTACGTTATTAGGTAATACTTTTACGTATGCAGCGCGTGTGGCAGGGTCTAGTACGGGCGTGCTACAGTTGTTGGTGTAGCCTAAGCAAACGGTTCGTGTTGCGGTGTTCACATTGGTGAAAACTGTAGTGCGCTGCGCAATAGCTGTTTTTTGAGCGTAACGTAAGGCTGACATCAGGGTGCCATAGGCACCCCTTGCATCAAAAGCATCTCTACCAATAAAGCGCGGGGCAGCAATTGCGGCAATTAAGCCTGTAATCACAATCACTGCTACCAGTTCTACAACAGTAAAGCCTCTTAATTGACGCATGCTTAAAAGAATCTACGCTGCATTGACACTTATGATGTTTACATTAAGCTGGGATTAGTAAGTAGCTAGCATCCACTAGTTGCTACAGCAACTGCACCTGTAGTACCGTTGTAAGTAGCTTGGCATGTTGCATTGCCGCCGTTAACTGGTCGGAATGTAACGGCCGTTGCTGTTGTGTAGTCAGGCGTAACTCCCTCTGCAACGGTTAAGCCTGTCATTGCAGCTCCAATGCCAGCGAGTGTGCCAGTAGGTATGCCGGTAGCTGCAGCAACCGCAACTGCCGTGCCATCAACCATAGTTACCGTATTTGCTGTGCCACCATTTGCAAAATGTCTTGCTTGTACTACACCTACTGATGATCGCAGTCCGCCAGCCAGACCATTTACCGCTGCAATCCGAGCATCATTTGTTAAGTTAATAAATCTAGGCAAAGCAGTGGCCGCCAAAATACCTAAAATCACAATCACCACTACTAATTCAACTAAGGTAAAACCAGATTGTTGTTGCTTCATTGTTAAAACTCCTTGATACGTTATACGGTATTAAATAGATTTTTTATAAATTTAAAGTGTCTATGTTAATTACAATTAAATAAAAGCAGTGTTAAGTTTTTAACGGGCAGATATCCAATTAATGAAGAGCCATACTTGAAATTTAGATTTTTTAAAAGTTAGCAACCAGTTGGGTCAATCGGCGTGATCACTGGCGCACCGTTAGCAGCTGCCTCAGTGTAAGTAAACTGGCATTGTGCAGGCGTAGGTGCACCTTGAATTTGAAACGTTGCAACCGTGCCTGTTTCTGTGTAGTTATAGCCATCTGCCTGCAACTGTGCCAGTGTAGGATTAAATGTTGTGGTCAAGCCAGCAGCCGAAAGTACGCCAGCCGTACCTATTGCAGTAACATCAGGGTATGCGTTTACTAGGTTAATAATGCCACTTTCCGTACATACTGTACCGGTTGCCCCGTTGCTATTGTCTGCAGTACCACCGCCTGGGCAGGCTGTTGTGTCGGCTACATTATTCCTTGCCAGCACTGTGGCGTGATTAAGTGCTGCTGCTGCTGCAACACTACCTCTAGCCGCATTCAGTTTTGCAATACGCGCATCACGCTGTAGATTGGTGAATCTAGGTAGGGCAACTGCTGCCAAAATACCAAGAATAATAATTACCACAATTAACTCAATGAGGGTAAAGCCTTTAATTTTGCTAGGCATTTTTTTCCTTTTTTTAACAAAAATAATTAATTTGTTACCAACGCTAAATCTAGACCACCGGCACTCAGTTTTGATGAACTTTGACTGGTGGAGGTGTTAATGAGCTCATACCGCGCTTCAGTATCATCACTATGTACGTATACTAACTGTTTTTTGTTGATATCGAAATACCAAACCGTATGTAATCCGGGCGGTTTGGCTGACATTTCTCCAATATAGTTGATTGGTATTTCATTAATGAAGCGCATTGGATTGGTTTTGACCAATTTTTTTACATCAGCCGATTCATGTCTTGCTTGTTTGTGTACCCAGCTCTCGGCAATTGCTAAACGTATATTGTTAAGCTCTGCATCACGCGTTACTTTACCTATGCTCACTTGCGCCCGGTTCAGGCTGTAAAGCAGCCAGGTTGTTAATATACTAATAATGACCAACGTGACGACAAAGTCAAATCGGTGCGCGCCAGCACTGTACTTTTTTAACAAAGTGGGCACGGAGTATTAGCCTTTGTGTAATGCAACGTTGCCAAGATCCCATATTGGTAAGAAGATACCCAGTGCCAGAATCAACACCATCACCCCTAAAAATACGATTAAGATAGGCTCAATCTGTGCACCTAAGGTTTTAATTTCATATTCAACATCACGCTGATACATGTCGGCAATTTCCTCCATGAGGTCATCTAATGAGCCTGATTCTTCACCTACGGCAATCATCTGCAGAACTATTGGGTTAAATACACCGCTATTGGTTGCAGTGCGTAGAATGCTTTCACCACGTTCTACACCTTCGCGCATTTGGTCGATACGGCTACCCACATAATCATTATCAGCAGTTTGTGCAACGAGTTTTAGCCCATTGGTAATCGGTACACCACTTTTACTTGAGAGTGCAAAACTTCTGGCAAAGCGTGCCATGGTCGCTTTATGGACAATTTTACCGGCAATAGGTATTTTTAATTTGAAGCCATCCCAGTTATACCTACCGATACTGGTTGCAGTATATGAGCGAAACAAAAACACAGCACCAACTATTAAGGCTAATAAATATGGCCAAAATGCCTGCATAAAGCCTGAGAACGCCAACAAGCCTCGAGTCATTAAGGGGAGCTCAACACCAAAGCTTTGAAATACTTTTGCAAACGCCGGAATGACAAATAAGTTCACTACCACAATAGCAACAGCCATCGCAATTACCACAAAAGTAGGGTAGCGCAATGCAGCTTTAATTTGATCGCGCATAAACCGTTCAAACTCTATATGTTCGAATAACCTAAAAAATACGCTATCCAATAAACCTGTACTTTCGCCTACACGTACCATGCTGACATAAAAGCTTGAAAAAACGCTAGGGTGCTGCGCTAGTGCTACTGAGAGTTCACGGCCACCAGCCAAGCTCTCCCGTACATTACCTATGACTAAAGAAAAAGCTTTGTTTTGTGTGGATGCTTGTAAGCCGTTGAGTGCGTTCATAATTGGAATGCCGGCTTTTAATAAGGTGTACATTTGTCTGCTAAAAAGCATGACATCTAGCGTACTAATCTTTTCTTTAAATAAATTAAAGTTGACTTCTTTAGTTGCCGTTTTTGCAGATTGAGCTTTAATTTCTATCGGCGTGATATTGAGGCTGGATAGTTGCGAGGCAACATTGCTGCTGTCTATACTTTCTATGGTGCCCTGTACCAATACCCCTTGGCTGTCTCTACCTTTGTAAACAAACGATGGCATGCTACTTTATTCCTCGAACTGATTGTTGATGCGCATAGCCTCGGCAATCGTCGTGCGTTTGGCTAACACTAGGTCAATCGCGCTTTTACGTAAGGTTTTCCCAGCCATGTTTTGGCGGCCTAATTTAATGAATTGATTCGGATCGCTATGGCTAGCAGCGTCAACTAGGTCGTTATTCATCTCTAGCAACTCATACACGCCAAGCCGCCCTTGATAGCCGGTGCCATTGCAGAGGCTACAACCTTTGCCATGTGCATATTGGTGTTTTTCGGTTTCATTGCCGATTTCGTATCGCAGCCATGCATGCTCAAACGGTAAAGGCTCGTAGGGTTCAGAACATCCCTCGCACAGCAGGCGCACTAGTCGCTGAGCAACAACGCCTACGATTGAAGTGGCCACCATGTAGCGAGGGACACCCATATCCATCATTCTAATTAGTGTGCTGGTTGCATCATTAGTATGTAGTGTTGATAGCACCAAATGGCCGGTCATCGCCGCTCTTAGACCAATTTGCGCTGTTTCTTGGTCGCGCATCTCACCAACAAGAATAATGTCAGGATCTTGCCGCAGTGCTGATCTTAATACGCGCGAGAAGTCTAAATCAATTTTCTCATTAACTTGCACTTGATTGATGCCGGGTAGGCGATATTCGACAGGATCCTCAACTGTAATGATTTTATTGGCAGAGGAGTTTCTCTCGTTTAGCGCGGCATATAGTGTTGTAGTTTTACCGCTACCAGTTGGACCAGTTACGAGCACCATACCGCTAGGGCGATGAATTAGCTTGCGGAAGCGCTCCAGCATATCCGGCGGCATCCCTAGTTTTTCTAATGCAAAGTTGCTACTATTTTGGATCAACAGACGCATGACCACAGACTCACCGTACTGAGTTGGCATGGTGGAAATACGAATATCAACTGGCTGTTGTTTGATTTTTAATGCAAAGCGACCATCTTGAGGTAAGCGCTTTTCAGAAATGTCTAAACTAGACATTAATTTAAGACGTAACACTAATGCTGAAGCGATTTTTAGTTCTGCTTCAGTTTGTAGGTGCATAACACCATCTATCCTGAATCGAATATATAGCTTGTTTTCCTGTGGTTCAATATGAATATCTGATGCGCGCACTTGTGCGGCATCCTCGAAAATTGTTTGTAGTAGCTTAACAACTGGGGCTTCTTCGCTATTCCCAGTAATCCCTAGTGCAGCAAAGTTAATTGTGGTGTCACCAAGGTCTTGACCAAGCTCCATGGCAAGGTTTGAAATTTCGTCGGTACGGCGATAACTGCGGTCAATCAACTGTAGTAGTGCATTTTCTTGCACAACCGCTAGCTCTATATCTTTGTGCAGGATACGAACGATTTCATCGTAAGCAAATAGGTCAGTCGGATCAACCATGCCAACTAGATAAGTGGCGCCTCTGTCTTCCAAAACCGCGCTACGGAAGCGTCTAGCTTGCGCCTCTGGAAGTTTGTTAATCACTTCAGTTTTGGTACTGAATTGCTGGATATTGATATAGGGAATTTTTAACTGATGTGCGAGTGCTTCAGAAATTTGTGTTTCTGTCACATAGCCACTGTCTACAAAAATACGGCCTAGCTTGCGGCCTGTACGTTTTTGCTCTTCTAGTGATTTATTTAAATCGTCAGCAGAAATCAGGTTTTGCTGAACCAGTACTTCACCAAGGCGAATCTTTTCAGGACGTGCCATTTAAACCTCAAGTTTATTCATTTTATTAGTGTTTAGTTTTGTGATGATTGATTATTACACTTGGCAAGTAATTGAGTTTGTCCTGAGCATGCTTAAATTTACTCTTTAATTAATATATACGCTGTATATTGCACCGAACGTATTGAATGTGCAACAAACTCAGTGGCATTTATCACTATGCACATGGAAGATAGACCCAGAGGTACAGTGTGATGCTATTCAGGCTTTATTGTGCATCCTGTCAGGTTGGCTAAAAAAACCTCGGTAAAGCTCTTAAGTTTTATGATTATGGTAAGTGAGCTTAGATTCTAGTTTCAGGATTTACTGCAATTTTAAACACCGCTTTGTGTATGCTACCTGTGCCAACTAATGCGGTATGTGCATCTTCAGGAAAGAAAATACAAAATGAGTTGGCAGGGGTAGCAATCCAAGCAGTTGGCATAGCATTGAACAGCTGCACGTCATACGCTGGACTATATTCGTCTACGGGATTTTGGCAGTCGGTAAGTGATTTCCAGCCCATTTCATCTACGCCATCCAGCACCAGTTGAATATCAATATATTTGCGGTGGCACTCTAGCTGCGTAGATTCTCTACTGCGGCCTTGCACATGTTCGATGATGACAAATAAGTCATCACCATCAATGGCATGCTTGCCTGGTGTTAGCCCATATAAGTCGGTGCTTTGTATATAAGCGAACACCTTTGCAAACAGTGGATGCAGATTAGCGTAGCGATGTGCGTTGGTGATTGTGTCCAAAATCATTGGGGCAACCTTTAATCATGAGTAATTAGCTGGCTATTTATATTCTGGGCTAGCGTTCTGAGCGTGTAAGTTATCTCGCTAAATGCAGGGCGCATACTTACTTCAGGTAATCCGCAACGTTGCTGCAGTGCACCTAAGGCACCTATGATATGTTGATTTTCATTGGTATGTTGATTTTCATTGGTATGTTGATTTTTATGAGCATGCTTATTTTCAAGCGATTGACAACGCTCAAGCAACTCCTCAAGCAGGCAAGAGAATGCGCGTACTTCTATGCGCTCCAAGCTGGATGCGAGTTGACTGTTGTGCTCGGGAACAAAAGAGGCAGCACCAAAGTCGCCCAGCAAGCAGCCGTTATGTTCGTCCCACAGAATATTATGCGCATATAAATCACCATGCATAAT
Source organism: Methylotenera mobilis JLW8 (assembly GCF_000023705.1). NCBI lineage: Bacteria > Pseudomonadati > Pseudomonadota > Betaproteobacteria > Nitrosomonadales > Methylophilaceae > Methylotenera > Methylotenera mobilis. Next base: position 1,288,486 of record NC_012968.1, on the reverse strand, counting down.
GCCTTGTGCGTGCAGGTGTTGTGCAACACTAGCGATGGTCGCAGCTATATCTAGTACAGAGCTTAGACTAAAGCTAGTTCGCTCTGTATAGCAGTCACGCGTGCAAGAGGCTAAGCTCGGTGGTCCAGCCAGATTAACGAAACTGTTTGGGATTAATGACATGACTAGGCCTGATTGATTTGCAGGGTGCCCAGTGACCATTCCTACAATCGGGATTAGCCCGGTGTGTGCGCCAGCCGCGATGCTCGCACATTGCTCACTGCCTGGTAAGCCATCACTTGTTAATGTGCCTTTAAACATCTTTACTGCTACCAGTGATTCCGTGCCTGCCTCTTGTTGCGTGGCATGGTAAATAGTACCGGACGCACCTTCACCAAGCTGCTGCTGGATATGAAGATGATGCCAATCTATCTGTTGAATGTTTTGACGCCCAATGGCGGCTGCCTCATATACATCACTGAGAGGGTTGCCAGCATACGCCAGCCAAGCAAGGCGGGGTAGTGTCAGTAACCAGTGAGGTAAGCAGGTAAAGCAGTTGGCTGAGATGCGTAGCAGCTCCAGTTTAGTGCAAGCTGCCATGGATGCCGGTAAATCTTGTAATTTGTTTCCAGCAAGCATTAGCTTTTGCAGTGCGGTGCAGTTACCCAGTTCTTGCGGAAGCTCTGCTATTTTGTTGTCTGTTAAAATCAGCCAGCGCAATTTGCCAGGCAAAGCTAAGGCCGTAACCTTGCTAATTTGATTGGATTTGAACCCAATCATTTCCAAATTTTGGCACTGGCCTAATACTTCTGGTAGTTGGGTGAAGTTATTTTCGGAGCAAAAGATAACGCGTAACTTGCGTAGCTTAGGTAAATCATCTGGTAGGCTGCATAGAGCGTTGTTCGATAAATTAAGAATTTCCAGCGAATCGCTTAGCTGGAAGATTTCTCTAGGGAACTCTGTTAGCTCACAGGCAAGATCAAGGCGCTTGATGCCTGCCAGCTTGCCAGCGCGCAATAAGGAGAGGGTGTGCATATTTAACTAATTCACCTAGTTTTTTACTACCTGATTTCTTTACCTAGCCTGTGCCAGAAAGTAAAAAAGCCTTGCATTTCTGCAAGGCTTTATATGTTTGGCTCCTCAACCTGGGCTCGAACCAGGGACCTACGGATTAACAGTCCGGCGCTCTACCGACTGAGCTATTGAGGAATATTTATCACTCGAAATAAGTTTATGCTCGGACACATAAGCTTATGCAAACTTGGCTCCTCAACCTGGGCTCGAACCAGGGACCTACGGATTAACAGTCCGGCGCTCTACCGACTGAGCTATTGAGGAATCGGTGAAGGCGCTATAATACTTACCGAGCGGGCTTTGGTCAATCGCTACTAGCGAATTTTTTAGGTTATTTTCATGAAAAAAATAAAAAATATTAATTGGAATGCTGATTCTAATTAGCCTGTTGATTATTCTACCTTTTTTTATTCCAATCAAAACTTACTTAAATGAGGCGGAAAAGCAAGCTAGCGACAAATTAGGTGTGTCAGTGACCATATCTTCTGGTCGTTTGCTATTGTTGCCCAGCCCGCGCGTGGTTATTAACGGAGTAAGTATTGCAGAGAATGGGGCAATAAAGATTGAACAACTCACTGTGACCCCATCTTTAAGCAGCATTTTTTCAGCTCCTAGAGTGATTGACATTCACATCAACAAGCCCGTCGTTAGTAATGATGGTGTAGATATGATGCTGGCCTTGGCCAGCAAAAAGACAGGGGATAACAGTGAACCTAATATGGTCAATGTTAGGCATGTCAAGATTGATGCCTTGCAATTGGATTTACCTAAGCTATCGTTACCGGCGCTTAATGTTGAGTTTAGCCTGTTGGATGGCCATCAATTAAGCGCTGTAGCGCTTAAGTCTGCGGATGGCACTTTAAGTGCCACAGTGACACCTGAGCAGGATGGACATTTAATATCTGTTTTGGCTAAAAAATTGACGTTGCCAGTAGGCTTGCCGATGATGATTGATAACGCGGTGTTGGAAATGCACTTAAAAGGACAGCGTTTAGATGTGCCGCGTATTGAGATGGATTTATATGGCGGTAAAGTGAATGCCAATCTTGACCTATTGTGGCATAAGGATTGGCGTGTTAACGGCAAAGTGAAAGTAGCGGGACTTTCTGTCAGAGAGCCTAGCAAGCTGATCAGCAAGGCGGTTTACTTGAGTGGCCAGTTATCTGGCAATGGCTATTTTTCAGCCACGGCAAAAGATGCTGGTAAGTTAATGGATAACATCAATGCTAACTTTACATTTCAAGTGCATGACGGAGTGGTGCATGGGGTGGACTTAATCAAGGTGGCGAGCTTGCTCACTAAGCAAACCACGGGTGGCGAAACTGCATTTGATGACTTTTCTGGCGTGGCTAACGCTAAAGGCAAGCAGTATCATCTAAAAGATCTTAAGCTTAGTTCGGGTTTACTGTCAGGCAGTGGGCAAGTGGCAATTGCACCGAATAAAGAGCTGGATGGTAGTGGCGAGGTGGAGATTAAGCGTGGCGTGAGTTTGGTGGCAGTGCCGCTGGATATATCAGGTACGCTGGATAATCCGGTGATTTTACCTTCTAAGGCTGCAGTTGCGGGCGCGGTTGCCGGTACTGCTATTTTGGGCCCAGGTCTCGGTACCAGCGTGGGGATTAAAGCCGCGGGCGCTTTAGATAAGCTTAAAGGCCTATTTAAGAACGAATAACCGTTTTAAATAAGCCTTTAATTTTGTGTGGCAACTTTAGTGGGACCCCTTAAGTAGAGCTCGTGAGTTGAGCTCATGTTGCCATTTACGTCGCTATCTTATTGGAGTGCTTTTTCAATGCGGTCTAGCGCGTTGCGCAGGTTGTCCATAGAAGTTGCAAACGAGATTCTGAAATAGCCTTCTGCACCAAATGCTGAACCTGGCACAACAGCAACGTCAAACTCTTCAAGCAGGTATTCAGCCAGAGCCATATCGGTTGCAGCTTTAATTTTGCCAGCTTGAAATAGATTATCAATTGCGCCACGCGCATCTGGGAACGCATAAAATGCACCGCCTGCCATCAGGCAACTCAAGCCAGGCATGCTGTTGAAGCGATTGACCACATAAGTGTGGCGTTCTTTAAATGCAGTCACCATCGGCACGATGCATTCTTGCGAGCCTTCAAGCGCGGCTTGTGCGGCTACCTGGGAGATGGAAGTCGGGTTGCTGGTTGATTGCGACTGTAAAATTTCCATCGCTTTAATAATGTATGCCGGGCCTGCCGCATAACCAATACGCCAGCCAGTCATTGAGTAAGCTTTTGATACGCCATTTAGCACGATGCAGCGGTCTTTAAGCGCTGGTGTAGCGTTCAGGATATTGTAGAACTTGTCGCCTGTGAGATTAACGTGCTCATACATATCATCGGTTGCGATTAGCACGTGTGGGTGCTTAAGCAATACTTCGCCCAAAGCTTGCAACTCAGCCAGTGTGTAAACTGCACCCGTCGGATTGGACGGCGAGTTAATCATAAACAGCTTGGTTTTAGGGGTAATCGCAGCATCTAATTGTGCGGCAGTTAGTTTAAAGCCTTGTTCAATACCGCACTCAAGAATCACCGGTGTTGCTTCTGCAACTAATGCGATATCTGCATAAGATACCCAGTACGGTGCAGGAACGATTACTTCGTCGCCCTTGTTCAGGACGGCTAGGCACAGGTTGAAAATAGTTTGCTTGCCACCTACGCCTACAATCACTTCATTTAGTGCGTAATCAAAACCATTTTCGTTTTTAAATTTTGCAACAATCGCTTTTTTTAACCCAGGAATACCTGCAACTGGGGTGTATTTTGTAAAGCCAGCATCAATTGCCGCTTTTGCCGCATCTTTAATGTGTTGAGGCGTATCAAAATCAGGTTCTCCAGCCGCAAGGCCGATAATGTCTCGACCCTCAGCTTTGTATTTACCTGCCTTAGCGGTAATCGCTAATGTAGGAGACTCTTTGATAGATAAAACGCGTTGAGATAATACGGAGTGTGACAAGGTCTGTTCCTTAAGACAAATTTGTATGTAACCGGTTGAATTGCCGCCATTTTACGCACAAATATGTGGATTAGGAATAGCACAGAGTCTAAAAAGTGCAAGAAGACGGCATGCAAATGTATGCCGTCTTGAATTGATTGGCTAGCGATTGAGTTATGCTAGGCTAGCAGTGGATATTGCAACCTAACATTTCACTAAATTCTTTGGCTAGATTTTCATCAATTTTAGCAATGGTCGAGTTGATGGTTGACATGCTGTTTTTATCGCCTTGAGTTTGGGCAATCACCCCTAGCCTAAATAGCGCACTGGTGTTGTTAGCGTCTATCGCTACAGATTTCAAATAAGATTGTTTTGCATCGTCAATTTTATTCAAATGCTCCTGCGCTAATCCGAGCTCAAACCATGCCTCGGTATCTTTGGGGTGAACTTCTGTCCATTTGGTGGCAATCTGCTCCAGTTTTGGCCAGTCCTGGTTAATTTCCGGAATCGCCATTTGCATGAAGAACGGCTTATCGTCGTCCTCGTCTTCCCAAAATGCCTTACCAGTGATAGGAAACTTAGTTTCTGTAGGCAGTTTTTTCAAATCCGCCAGCCACTCTATGGGCAGGGAGTAAAAATAAGCAGGGCGGCCGGGTGTTTTAAACGTATTGATACCCAGCAGATTGCCCTCGGTATCAAACAAGCCGCTACCGCTGGCGCCCATTAAAAACTTTGCGCTACTGCGAATCACTTTGCCGCCATCAAAGTTATAAGTGGTTTTAATAACGCCGGAAGAGGTGATGGGGCTGGGGGTACCGTTAGAGTGGCCAATAGATAGTATTTCTTGTTCTCTTTTAATGTAGTCGCTATTGCCGATAGGCGCAGGTGAAAAAGGGATGTTGGCGGTCACTAAACATAAATCGTGCCTACGATCCGCCTGTACTGATTCAATTTCATAGGCATCTTCACCACGCGTTACCCACGGTGCGCTCGTGCTGCGAAAAATATGACAGTTGGTAATAACCTTGTTTTGCTCAACCACAACACCGGAGCCATATGCTAGTCCGCCACTGCTGTTGTAACCACGTATCATCACGACTGACTGAAGAGATTTAAGCACCTTGGCTTGGTCCAAGGCTAAGGACGTTTGTGTAAAGCTCATTAGTGCTGCAAGCAGAATAAATCCACGCATAAGTGACTCCAAGAGTTAATGGCTGCTTATTGTTAGGTAAGCCCAAATTAAAGTGGACAAGGGTTGGCAGCTTAATGGTTGATCGTTATTTGAATTCCTGCACTTAGCTGGCTAGAGTTTCGCTGGTTAGAGGGCCGTATTGTTATTTCGCTAAGTGACTTTATTTTGTTAAATGACTATGTATCCTCGGCAAAGTTCGCATTAATTTATATTTAAGATAATAGCACCCACATTGTTGGCTGATGTGCTTGGATTTTCTGTTAAAATTTAAGCGTTTATATCCACATAAAGCATAACGTGTTCGTTACCTTCCCTAATAGTAAATATCAATTGCATCAACCATTCCCGCCCGCTGGTGATCAACCGCAGGCTATCGAAAAGCTGACGCAAGGCGTGAATGATGGGCTGAAATTCCAAACTTTGCTTGGAGTGACCGGCTCAGGCAAAACGTTCACCATGGCGAACGTGATTGCGCGTACTGGCAAACCTGCCATTGTGATGGCACCGAATAAAACGTTGGCTGCACAGTTATATAGTGAGTTTCGGGAGTTTTTCCCCAACAACTCGGTTGAGTACTTCGTGAGTTATTACGATTACTACCAGCCTGAAGCCTATGTACCGTCGCGAGACTTGTTCATTGAAAAAGACTCCAGTATTAATGATCACATCGAACAGATGCGCTTATCTGCAACCAAGGCGATGCTGGAACGAGAGGATTGCGTCGTTGTGGCAACGGTTTCTGCCATTTACGGTATCGGTGACCCAAGTGAGTATCATGGCATGGTGCTGCATATTCATTTAGGCCAAAAGATAGGTCAGCGCGATATTGTGGATCACCTTATCCGCATGCAGTATGACCGCAATGACTTTGATTTTGACCGTGGCGCATTCCGTGTGCGTGGCGACGTGATTGATGTATTCCCATCAGAAAACAGCGAAACCGCCGTGCGCATTAGTCTGTTTGATGACGAGATTGACGGCATACAGTTATTTGATCCGCTGACTGGGCAGATATTTAACAAAATCCATAATTTCAGGATATTTCCGTCCAGCCATTATGTAACGGCTCGCGAAGCTACGATTCGTGCCATGGAAACCATCAAGGAAGAGCTACGCGATCGCGTTAACTTCTATATTAAGGAAAACAAATTGGTTGAAGCGCAGCGCGTTGAGCAGCGTACACGCTTTGACTTGGAAATGTTGAATGAGATCGGTTTTTGTAAAGGTATTGAGAATTACAGCCGTCACTTAACAGGTGCAAAACCGGGCGACCCGCCACCCACTCTGATGGATTATTTGCCAGACAGCGCCTTACTTATTATTGATGAGAGCCATGTCACCGTGCCTCAAATAGGCGCCATGTATAAAGGTGACCGTGCACGAAAAGAGAATTTGGTGGATTACGGCTTCAGGTTGCCATCCGCCATGGATAATCGACCGCTCAAATTTGAAGAGTTTGAACGCGTAATGCGCCAGTGCGTGTTTGTTTCTGCCACGCCGGCAGATTATGAAAAGGAGCACCAGCAACAAGTTGTGGAAATGATTGCACGGCCAACAGGGTTGATGGACCCTGAAATTATTGTGAAGCCAGCTGATACCCAAGTTGACGATCTGCTTAGTGAAATCAAAAAACGTGTTGAGCTTGGTGAGCGCGTATTGGCGACCACATTAACTAAGCGCATGTCGGAAGACCTTACCGATTATTTAAGCGAGCATGGCGTGAAAACGCGCTATTTGCACAGCGATATTGATACCGTAGAGCGCGTAGAAATCATTCGAGATTTACGCCTAGGCGAATTTGACGTGCTGGTAGGTATTAACCTGCTACGTGAAGGCTTGGATATTCCTGAGGTGTCTTTGGTAGCAGTGCTGGATGCAGATAAAGAAGGCTTTTTGCGCTCAGAACGCAGCTTGATTCAAACGGCAGGGCGTGCGGCACGTAATTTAAATGGTCAGGTAATCTTTTATGCCAACAGAATCACTCGTAGCATGCAGTTGGCGATGGATGAAACTGAGCGTAGGCGTGGTGTGCAAAAAGCGTTTAATGAGGCGCATGGCATCACACCTAGAGGCGTAAGTAAACGCATCAAGGATATTATTGATGGGGTTTATGATAAAGATGAGGCAGTGCGTGAGCGTAAAGCTATGCAAGATCAGGCTAGCTACGAAGCGCTAAGTGAGAAGCAAATTACCAAAGAAATGAAGCGCCTGGAAAAGGCTATGCATGATGCGGCTAAAAATCTTGAGTTTGAGAAGGCTGCGGACTTTAGAGATCAACTGAAAAAACTCCGGGTTAAATTCTACGGGGCAGAAATGCCAGACCTTGTTTAGCGCAGCCGCACGTGATTCGCACTCAAAAATGTTAACGCATGCAGTTGAATAGCACAAAACAATTGATTTTATTAAATATAATTTGATTAGTCCTACGCTTTTGTCTATAATCCTGCGCTTGCTCGGTAGTGATATCGAGTAGTTTTTGTTTTTTTACCTTGTCACACTGCGTAAAGCAGGTGGCTTTTATCCAAAAGGAGTGTCTATGAGACATTATGAAGTAGTATTTATCGTCCATCCGGACCAAAGCGAGCAAGTGCCAGCGATGATTGAGCGTTACCGCGCACTTATCACCAGCAACGGCGGTGCAATTCACCGTTTGGAAGACTGGGGCCGTCGTCAATTGGCTTATCCAATCCAAAAAATTCACAAAGCACACTACGTGTTAATGAACATTGAATGTAACCAAACAGTGTTAGAAGAATTAGAGCATGGCTTTAAATTCAACGATGCAGTATTGCGTCATCTAACTATGGCTACAAAAACTGCTGTTACTGCACCATCACCAATGATGAAAGAAGAGAAATCTAAGTCAGTGTTGAGTAAAGATGCGGCTCCAGCTGCACCAACAGAGGCAGCTGCTGCTTAATTGAATAAATTGGTGATCCAAGCTGAAGTGGTGCAAATTGAACCGCTTCGCTACACACCAGCAGGCATACCGTTGTTAAGTGTTGTATTGCGACATGTTTCAGAGCAAGTAGAAGCTGGCATGAAGCGCAAAGTAGAGTGTGAAGTTAATGCAGTAGTTTTAGGTAACTTAGCATTAACAGGCTTGAAGTTAGGCGCACAAGTAGTGGCGCAAGGATTTCTAGCTAAGCGCAGTCTTAAAAGCACACAGTTGGTTATGCATATTAATGACATGAAGAGTATGTAAGCAGCGCTTACATAAATTAAAGAATTTAGGAGTTTAAGATGGCAAGAGATATGTACAAACGCCGCCGTTACTGCCGTTTTTCAGCAGAAGGCATCAAAGAAGTAGATTACAAAGATGTTGATCTTTTAAAAGATTTCATCTCAGAAAATGCAAAAATCATCCCAGCACGTATGACGGGTACTAAAGCTCGTTATCAACGTCAATTAACATCAGCAGTTAAACGCGCTCGTTTCTTGGCATTGTTACCATACACTGACAAACACCCAGGCTAAGGAGAGATAAGCATGCAAGTAATTTTATTAGAAAAAGTAGCTAACCTTGGCGTGTTAGGTGATGTTGTTAAAGTTAAAGACGGTTTCGGTCGTAACTTTTTAATCCCACAAGGTAAAGCTAAACGTGCAACAGAAGCTAACAAAGCTGAATTTGCAGCACGTCGCGCTGAATTAGAAAAACAACAAGCTGCAATTTTAGCTGGTGCGCAAGCACGTGGCGAAAAATTAACTGGTTTCGTTGTGTCAATCACACAAAAAGCTGGTGTTGATGGCCGTCTGTTTGGTTCTGTAACCAACGGTGACATCGCTGAAGCTTTAGTTGCACAAGGTCATGAAGTTGCTAAATCATTGGTACGTTTACCAAACGGCCCATTGAAAACAATCGGTGACCACGCAGTGTCAGTAGCATTGCATCATGATGTTGTTGTTGACATCACTGTGACAGTAGTTGCTGAAGCGTAAGCTTTTGCTGCTTTAAAAGAAAGCCGGCCTGATGGTCGGCTTTTTTGTTTTCTACCATCCACTTTTCTTTTAGTCCATTAGCACTTATCACGCTTACTATCTTAAGCTGCGCAACGTAAAGCTTGAGCATCATTGCCTTTACGGCGCCGAATAGTTGATTTTAGATGTTATAAATTATTAGCGAGTTAATCGTGCGCTGATATAATCACGCCTATGGCTGACGAACAATTAGATGCATTTAAAGTACCCCCACATTCTGTAGAAGCAGAGCAATCCGTTATTGGCGGCTTGCTGCTTGAAAATGAAGCACTCGATAAAGTTGCGGATATTCTTAGCGCTAAAGATTTTTATCGCTTTGACCACAAAGTTATTTTTGAGCACATTTCCAGACTGATCGAACACAACAAACCTGCCGACATCGTAACTGTGGCGGAATCTTTGGAAAATGCTGCAGAGCTTTCCGGTGTGGGTGGCATTGCTTACCTAGGATTGCTGGCACAAAACACGCCAACCGCAGCCAACATCCGTCGTTATGCAGAAATCGTGCATGAACGCGCCGTGATGCGCCAATTGGTAGTCGTAGGCTCTGGTATTGCAGAGAGCGCCTACATGCCCAACGGCCGTGATGCGCAGCAGTTGCTGGATGAAGCTGAAGCTAAAATTTTTCAGATTGCTGAGGGCGGCAAGCGCAGCAGTGAAGGTTTTATTGATATTAAAGTGTTACTACCGCAAGTAGCTGATCGTATTGACCAGTTATTCTCACGTGATAATCAATCGGATGTGACGGGTATTCCAACCGGTTTTGCGGATTTGGATTCTATGACTTCAGGCCTACAAGGCGGCGACCTGATTATTGTAGCCGGGCGTCCTTCTATGGGTAAAACCGCTTTCTCACTCAATATCGCTGAGAATGTAGCCTTGGATACAGGCCTGCCAGTCGCCGTGTTCTCTATGGAGATGGGCGGCGCACAGCTCGCAATGCGTATGATAGGCTCAGTAGGGCGTTTGGATCAGCACCGCATGCGTACCGGTAAGTTGGAAGATGAAGACTGGGAAAAGCTCACCACCGCATTGGGTAAACTAAACGAAGCACCTATCTTTATTGATGAGGGTGCAGGCTTAAGCAGCTTTGATGTGCGCGCAAGGGCGCGGAGGTTACACCGCCAAACCGGTAAGCTGGGCTTAATCGTAATCGACTACTTACAGTTGATGGCTGCGCCAGCCGGTAAGCAGGGTGAAAACCGTGCAACCGAAATTTCTGAAATTTCTCGCTCGTTAAAAGCTTTGGCTAAAGAGTTAGATGTGCCGGTGATTGCACTGTCACAGCTTAACCGTGGCTTAGAGCAGCGCCCAGACAAGCGTCCGGTAATGAGTGACTTGCGTGAATCTGGCGCGATTGAGCAGGATGCGGACGTAATCTTGTTTATTTATCGTGATGAAGTCTACAACGCAGATTCCGCAGATAAAGGCACGGCAGAAATTATTATTGGTAAACAGCGTAACGGTCCAATTGGCCGGGTTCGCTTGACCTTCCTTGGTCAACATACGCGCTTTGAGAACTTTGCCGGCAGCGCCCACATGGCAGACGAATACTAGAGCTGTTGCATGCGTCCCATCCTTACCACAGTTTCTCTTAATGCATTACGGCACAATTTGTCCGTTGTGCATAAATTTGCACCGCACTCAAAAATCATGGCAGTGGTTAAAGCCAACGGTTATGGTCACGGCTTAATCAATGTTGCGCATGGCTTGAGTGCCGCAGATGGTTTTGCCGTGCTGGGCATCAATGAAGCCATGGATTTACGCGATGCAGGCTTTCAGCAAACCATTTTATTGTTAGAAGGTGTGTTTTGCGCGCAAGAGCTCAATGTTGCCTCTAATCTAGGCCTTAATGTTGTGATTCATTCACAGCCGCAGCTAGAAATGCTGGAGTCAGCAGTATTAAACAAACCTATGCATGTTCATCTTAAAATGAACAGCGGCATGAATCGCTTAGGCTTCCAGCCAGAGGCGTTTAACCGCGCTTATGAGCGTTTGCTAGCGTGCGAGAATGTTGCCGACATTACGTTGATGACACATTTTGCGACAGCCGATGATGAAACTGGCATTGAACAGCCATATAATCTATTCAAAACTACCACTCAAGGGCTAAATTTGCCCGTATCCCTAGCTAACTCCGCCACGATCTTACGTCACCCTAAAGCGCATGCGGATTGGGTGCGCCCTGGCATTATGCTGTATGGCGCTAGTCCGGTCGGCGACACTGCCGCGGCTACTTATGGATTAATGCCAGCCATGCAGTTCACATCAGAAATTATCGGGGTGCAAGAAGTTAAGGCCGGAGAGACTGTAGGTTATGGTAATCGCTTTACCGCAACTAGGTCTACACGGATAGGTATTGTGGCTTGCGGCTATGCTGATGGTTACCCAAGACATGCAGGCTTAGTGAGTGGTCAGAGTAGCGGTGCGCCAATTGCCGTGGCTGGCCAATTAACTAACACATTAGGCCGTGTTTCTATGGATATGCTGTTTTGTGATTTAACTGATATTCCAAATGCCAATATCGGTTCCCCAGTCGAGCTTTGGGGTAAACAGGTACCGGTAGATGCGGTTGCTGCAGCTTCTGATACCGTAGGCTATGAGCTGTTATGTGCTGTTGCGCCACGCGTACCAATGAAAGTTGTTGACTAATGGCTAAGGCCAAAACCGTTTACACCTGCACAGAGTGCGGTGCTAATGAGCCCAAGTGGCAAGGCCAGTGCCCTAGTTGCCATGCATGGAATACACTAGTTGAAACCATTGCAGAAACGGCCAGCACCAGCCGCTTTGCACCATTGGCTGAAACTGCAGGCTTGCAAAAGTTGGCAGAGGTCGAAGCAGCGGAAGTACCGCGCCAGCCTACAGGCGTCAGTGAGTTTGATCGCGTATTGGGCGGTGGTCTAGTCCCCGGCGGTGTGGTATTAATTGGTGGCGACCCGGGTATCGGTAAATCTACTCTGTTGTTGCAAACCCTGTGTCATATAGGCAGTGCACGTAAGGCTATTTATGTCAGTGGTGAAGAGTCTCCACAGCAGATTGCCATGCGCGCCAAGCGGCTTGGTTTGGACGCTAGTCCAATATCACTGTTGGCAGAAATTAACCTAGAAAAAATTATCAGCACACTGCAAAAGTATAAGCCTGATATAGCGGTAATTGACTCCATTCAAACTGTATATTCAGAGGCATTGCAATCAGCCCCTGGCTCTGTGGCGCAGGTGCGAGAATGCTCCGCACAATTGACACGCTTAGCCAAGCAAGCTGGCATTACGGTGATTCTGGTTGGCCACGTTACCAAAGAGGGCTCGTTAGCAGGCCCACGTGTGCTGGAGCATATTGTAGACACCGTGCTGTATTTCGAAGGTGACCAAAGCTCCAGTTTCCGCCTGATTCGCGCATTTAAAAACAGGTTTGGTGCGGTGAATGAACTGGGTGTATTTGCGATGACCGAAAAAGGTTTGCGCGAAGTTACTAATCCTTCTGCCTTGTTTTTATCTCACCACAGCGAGCAGGTTGCGGGCTCTTGCATTACCGTGACCATGGAAGGTACGCGCCCATTACTAATTGAAATACAAGCACTGGTGGATGAAGCACACGCGCCTAACCCTAAACGCTTGTGTGTGGGCTTGGAGCAAAACCGTTTGGCCATGCTGTTAGCGGTATTGCACCGTCATGCCGGTGTCGCGTGTTTTGATCAAGACGTGTTTATCAATGCAGTGGGCGGCGTTAAAATCTCAGAACCAGCCGTAGATTTGGCTGTGCTACTTTCCATCACTTCTTCATTAAAAAACAAACCATTAGACAATAAACTTATAGTGTTTGGTGAGGTTGGTTTGGCGGGAGAGGTGAGGCCGGTGCAACGCGGTCAAGAGCGCCTGAAAGAAGCTGCCAAGCTTGGCTTTACTAAAGCAATCGTACCTAAAGCGAATGCACCTAAGCAACGTATCGATGGTATTGAGGTGATTGCAGTAGAGCGTTTGGAACAAGCGCTTAACTATGTTAAAAATTATTAGGCTAAGAACTCTTTGCTTAACAACTCGTCACTTTATGTAACAACGCTAGGTGCTTCAACAACGCTCAGCGCTTAAAATCTGCTTAAAAGCTTAAGATGCGTTAGCAATCAAATTGGCGCAATATATGCCGCTTCTTACTGCACCTTCAATCGTAGCTGGATAGCTGGCGTAAGTGTAGTCGCCCGCCAGGTAAAGATTATTCTGTGCTGTTCTATTGGTAGGTCTAGCCAAGTCCGGTAAGCATGCAAAGGTTGCGCGCTTTTCTGCGATTACTTTATGCCATAGCGGCTTAGGCAAGTGGGGGAACACCTGTTTTAGCTCATTTGCCACGCTTAATGCCAGCGCATCTTGTGTCAGCTTTTGATGCGCGCCCTCAGCGCTAACAATCACCGCCAGCAATCCTTTTTCTCCGCATAGCTCACCCCGGTCAAACACCCATTGACTAGTGCTATTGGTCAATCCGGTCATCACTTGCGGCAGTTTAGTTTCGACCGGGTATTGTAAGTACACCGTATAAATAGGCTGGTATTGATAATGATGCGTCTTATCCTGACTCGCCTTGAGTTTCGGTAGTTGCGCCAGCAACTTATCTGTTCTAGCGGGCGAGGTGGCAACAATCACATGGCTAAAATGCAGCATGCCGTGTTTAGTTTCTAAGTGAAAACCGTGATCAGCCTCTACCAGTGAGCGTATTCTATGGTTTAACTTAATGGTGCCGCCTTTTGCTTGTATATAGTGCGCTAGCGGCTGCGAGATGATTTTTGATAGTTCTAGTTTGGGAATCAAAAAATCACTGTTCTTTTTATGCCCACTAAATGTATCGCGCAATACGTTTAAGAATATACGGCTACTCGCTTTTTTGAGCGGTGTATTTAATGCAGCTAAACACAAAGGCTCCCAAAGCATTTGGATTAACTTTCTGCTCTGTTTGTGCTGTTTTAAAAAGCTAGCGAGTGATAAGTCATTGTGAATCTCATAGCCAGATGCTTGCAGATAGCGCATAAACTTTAATGCGGCAATGCGCTCACCGAAAGTCAGACCTTTGCTAAACAAGAAACCAACCAGTAAATTAAGTGGTGCCGGCAAATAATGTGCAGATTTGAGTGAAAGGGTGGCTTTGGTCAAAGCCGACTGCATATTCAACTGTAATGGCAGCCGCAGAAATGCCTCTTCTTCTTTTACGCCAGCTTTTTCCAGCAGAGATAGCGTAGCATTGTAAGCGCCCAACAGTATATGTTGACCATTGTCCAGCAGTTGCAATAAGTCTTTGTTCTCCACTACCACACTACGTGCGCGCCCGCCTAGCTGCGAGCTGGCCTCAAACAGTGTGACAGCATAACCACGTTCGGTTAAAGTCGCCGCCGCGCTTAAGCCAGCACAGCCGCCGCCAATGATTGCAATATGCTGATGTGTATTCAAACGTACTCTCAGTAATCGTTATAAAGTGTTTACGCTAAATGTTTAACCCAGGTACTGAAGGAAATCCACAACTTGCGCAGGGTGCCTAGTGAGATAC